>CAJUSP010000007.1:64859-119179 GCA_910589165.1 uncultured Adlercreutzia sp. | reverse complement strand
GCTTTGACCAGCAGTTTCATCCCCACTGCCGGCAAGCCGTCCTCCTTGGTTGTTGACAGGTATTCTACCGTTGCCATCAGGCTATTGTCTAGCCGTCAGGCACAAACGGTTTCCCCTCGGGCAACCTTGGATATCTCCATGGCACCTATCTTATATATGCGAGCGAAAAAGTCAGCTATTGACGAGAAGTTGAATGGTATTTGACAGGGTAACGGTTTGGTAAATTTTCGGGTTTAGGGGGAAATACAGAGTTAGTCGGCTTATTGAGCAGGAAATTATTCCACGACCGCGAGCTTGGTTTAGATACAGAGACGAAAAAAGGCGCCTACTTTCGTAGACGCCCTTGGCAAGGTGGTGGAGCCTAGGGGGATCGAACCCCTGACCTCAGGCTTGCAAAGCCCGCGCTCTCCCAGCTGAGCTAACACCCCATGGTTTCCTTTTCCCATTTTTTACTTCGGGACGAGAAAGAACAAGTGGCCGATCTGGCCCGAAATATAATAAACGCTCCACCGGCTAACTCGGCTCACGGTGGAGCGTTTATCGCAAAAAAATGGTGGGCCCGAATGGATTTGAACCAGCGACCTCACGCTTATCAGGCGTGCGCTCTAACCAACTGAGCTACGGGCCCTTGAAAAAGTGCTTGACTATCTTACGTCAGCGGTGGGGGCGGGTCAAGGAAAAATTTCGCGAATTGCTGAAAGTTCATTCGCCGCCGTGAACGGTTGGAAGCGGCGACCGGGAAACGTGTACCATAAGGGGAAACAAGTGACGTGCTTTTGAAGGAGCCAGCGATGATCCCCTTGAAGGTTCTTACGTTAATAGTGGCGGGCGCGGCGCAGCCCTCGGTGCTGGTGCTGCAACCGGTTGAGGATTCTCCTCAGGGGAAGGCGCGCATTGTACCCATTTGGATTGGGCCGCCCGAGGCAGCGCAGGTGGGCATGGCGTTGGAGTCGGTGAAGCTTGCCCGACCTATGACCCATGATTTGTTCTTGGATGCCCTGACGAACCTGGACGCACGGGTTGACTCGGCGGTGATTTACCATGCGAAGAAGCAGGTGTTCTATGCGCATCTGATTCTGTCTCAGGGAGGACGGCTGATTACCCTGGATGCGAGGCCCAGTGATGCCATTGCGCTGGCATTACGCCAAGGGGCGCCGCTGTATATTGAGGAAGAGGTGCTGGAGGCGGCCTCGTTTCCTTATTTGTATCGGGGGGCGCAGCAGACTGAGGAGGAGTTGGCGGAGTTCAAGACGTTTCTTGACCATATTTCTCCGGAGGATTTTGGGGAGATTGAGGGGTTGTAGAGGAGAGGTAAGAGGACAGAGCATAGAGAAGGGGGCGAGACCTTGGTGGGTCTCGCCCCCTTCTGGTGGGTGGAGCCGGTTGGGCGGCAAGGGCATGGCCCTTGCCCTACGAAGGAGCGGAAGATTCCCGAGGTTACTCCTCGGCTTCGATTTCCTCGGCTACTTCTTCCAGCTGCTCCTCGGTTAGGCCTTCGATGCCTTCGGCGTCGTCCATGTCGTCGATATCGGACTCGCTGAGGCCCTCGTCCAGCAGCTCCATCTGGTTCTCGTCGGCGTTGGCCGGCTTGGCCTTCTTCTTGCCGGTGGACGAGATAGCCACGGCGCACACCTTGTCCTTGTCGGCGACGTTCATCACCTTCACGCCCTGGGTGGAACGACCCAGCTCGGAAATGCCCTTCACCGGGGTGCGCACGATGACGCCTTCCTCGGACACGATCATGATCTCGTCGTCAGCGCCGACGATCTTCATAACAGCCAGCAGGCCCTTCTTCTGAGTCATGGTGATGGTGTACACGCCCTGGCCGCCGCGGTGATGCTCGGGGTATTCCTCGATCTTCGTGCGCTTACCGAAGCCCTTCTCGGTAATGACGAACAGGTCGGTACCGGGGCGGGCGATTTCCATGCCCAGCACGTGAGCGTCGGCCGGCACGTTCATGCCGCGCACGCCCTGGGTGCCGCGGCCCATGGCACGGGCCTCGGACTCGTCCCACAGAATGGCCTTACCGGCCGAGGACACCATGATGACCTTCTCGCCCTTGGCCACGCGCTTCACCGAGATGAGTTCGTCGCCGTCGCGCAGGTTGATGGCGATAAGCCCGTCGCGACGGGTGCGGTCGTACTGCTCCATAGAGGTCTTCTTCACGTTGCCCTGGGAGGTGGCGAACATGAGGAACTCGTCAGCCGGGAAGTCCTTCGTGGCGATAACGGCCGAAATGGACTCGCCCTTCTCGAGCGGCAGCAGGTTCACGATGGCCGTGCCGCGGGCATGGCGGCTGGCCTCGGGAATCTCGTACACCTTCAGGCGGTAGACCTTGCCCTTGGTGGAGAAGAACAGCATGTAGGAATGAGTGGAGGCCACGAACAGGTGCTCCACGAAGTCGGCGTCCTTCAGGTTCACGCCCTGCATGCCCTTGCCGCCGCGCTTCTGCTGGCGGTAGGTGCTCACGGGCAGGCGCTTGATGTAGCCGGCCTTGGTCATGGTAACGACCATATTCTCTTCGGCGATGAGGTCTTCCACCTCGATATCCTTCGCCTCGCCGGTGATGCGGGTGCGGCGCGGGGTGCCGTACTTCTTCTTGATCTCCTGCAGCTCTTCCTTGATGACGTCCTTCAGCAGGTTCTCATCAGCCAGGATGCGCTTGTAGTAAGCGATCTTCTCGCGCAGGTCGGCCAGCTCTTCCTCGATCTTGGTGCGCTCCAGGCCGGTCAGGCGGCGGAGGCGCATTTCAAGGATGGCGTCGGTCTGCTTCTTGGAAAGCCCGAAGCGCTCGGTGAGGCGCTCGCCGGCTTCCTTGTCGGTTTGGGACGAGCGGATGATCTGGATGACCTCGTCGATGTTGTCGAGCGCGATGATGTAGCCCTCGAGGATATGCTCGCGATCCTCGGCCTTGGCCAGCTCGTAGCGCGTACGGCGGGTGACGACGTCTTTCTGGTGCTCGATGTAGTAGTGCAGAATCTCCTTCAGCGACAGCACGCGGGGGGTGCCATTCACCAGGGCCAGCATATTGGCGCCGAAGCCCACCTGCAGCTGGGTGTGCTTATACAGCTTGTTCAGCACCACCTGCGGAATGGCGTTGGACTTCAGGTCGATGATGATATCGATGCCCTTGCGATCGGCGGCGTCGTGGATATTGCTGATTTCCGGCAGCTTCTTGTCGCGCACGAGCTCGCCGAGCTTCTCCAGCAGGCGCTTGCGGTTCACCTGGTAGGGGATCTCTTTCACCACGATGGAGGCGCGGCCGTTCTTCTTCTCCTCGATCTCGCATTTGGCGCGGATGGTGAGGTTGCCATGGCCGGTCTCGTAGGCGTCGAGGATGCCCTTTTTGCCCATAATGAGGCCGCCGGTGGGGAAGTCGGGGCCGGGCAGCACCTTCAGCAGGTCTTCGGTGGTGCACTCGGGGTTGTCCATCATCAGGCAGGTGGCGTCGATAGTCTCGCCCAGGTTGTGGGGCGGAATGTTCGTGGCCATGCCGACGGCGATGCCGTTGGAGCCGTTGACGAGCAGGTTCGGGAAGCGCGAGGGGAGAACCGTGGGCTCCTGCAGGGATTCGTCGTAGTTGGGCTGGAAGTCGACGGTTTCCTTGTCGAGATCGCGCAAGAGCTCCATAGCCGGCTTGTCCAGACGGGCCTCGGTATAACGCATGGCGGCGGCGGAGTCGCCGTCGATGGAACCGAAGTTGCCGTGGCCGTCAATGAGGGGCAGGCGCAGGCTGAAGGGCTGGGCCAGGCGCACCATGGTGTCGTACACGGCCGAGTCGCCATGGGGATGGTACTTACCGATAACGTCGCCGACGGTACGGGCCGACTTCATGTGCGGCTTGCTAGGCGTGTAGCCCGACTCGTTCATAGCGTACAGAATGCGGCGGTGAACCGGCTTCAGACCGTCGCGCACATCAGGCAGCGCGCGGGACACGATAACCGACATGGAGTACTCGAGGAAGGAGGTCTGCATCTCCTTGCCGAGGAACGCCGCACGCACCGTGGTGCCCTCCCCGCCGTTGGCGCCCTCGATGATGGAGCCGTGGGGGTTCGGCATGTCCACGATGAGGGAGCGGGCCTTCTCCTCCTCGGAGATGGCGTGGACCACATCGGTTTCCTCGTCGATGGTAGAGGATGCCGAAGCCAGCTCGGCCTCGTCATCGCCCTCGTCGCCGACGCTGACATCTTCGGCCAGGTACAGCGCGTCCTCTTCGGCCGCCTCTACCTCGTCGCGATCTTCAGCGTCGAAGTCTTCGAAATTATCTGCCATAGGTTATCTCCTAAATATCCAAGAAACGGACGTCGCGGGCGTGCTTCTGGATGAACTCCTTGCGCGGCTCCACCTGGTCGCCCATGAGCTCGCTTACCACGCGCTCGGCTTCCACGGCGTCGTCGATGTTCACCTGCAAAAGGGTGCGGGTAGCGGGCTCCATAGTGGTTTCCCACAGCTGCTCGGGGTCCATCTCGCCGAGGCCCTTGTAACGCTGGACGTCGAATTTGCCCGGATCGTCGTACTCAGCCAGGGTGGCGGACAGCGCCTTCTCGTCGTAGATGTAGCGCTCGACCTTGGGGCTGCGAGAGTTCTTCTTCTTCAGGCCGAAGATGGGCGGCTGGGCAATGTAGATGTAGCCCAGGTTGATAAGTTCGGGCATATAGCGGTAGAAGAAGGTAAGCAGCAGGCAGCGGATATGAGCGCCGTCGACATCGGCATCGGTCATGATGATGATGCGATGGTAGCGGGCCTTCTCGGCGTCGAATTCCTCGCCGATATTGGTGCCGATAGCTGTGATGAGGCTGCTGATGGTGTCCGAAGACAGCGAGCGGTGCAAGCCGGCGCGCTCCACGTTCAGGATCTTGCCGCGCAGGGGCAGGATGGCCTGGAACTTACGGTCGCGGGCCTGCTTCGCCGAGCCACCTGCGGAGTCACCCTCTACAATGAAGATTTCGGACTGGCTGGCGTCCTTGCTGGCGCAGTCGGCCAGCTTGCCCGGCATGCTGAAGGAATCGAGCACGTTCTTGCGACGGGTCATCTCGCGGGCCTTGCGGGCGGCCTCGCGGGCCTTCAGCGCCTGGGTGGCCTTGCCGATAATGCGCTTGGCCGGCGTGGGGTTCTCCTCCAGATACTCGGCCAGACCCTGGGTAACAGCGTTCTGCACGAGGGGGCGAATCTCGGTGTTGCCGAGCTTCGTCTTCGTCTGGCCCTCGAACTGCGGGTCGTGCAGCTTCACCGAGATGATGGCGGCCAGGCCCTCGCGGGCGTCTTCGCCGGAGAGGTTCGAGTCCTTCTCCTTCAGCAGGCCCTTGGAGCGAGCGTAGTCGTTGATGGTACGGGTGATGGCCTGCTTGAAGCCGTCCATATGGGTGCCACCCTCGTGGGTGTTGATGTTGTTGGCGAAGGCCATCACGGAGTTCGTGGAGTAGGAGCTGGACCACTGCAGGGCTACTTCCACCGTGCCGTCGGCGTTCTCGGCCTCGAAGTAGATGGGCTTGTTCAGAGTTTCCTTGCCCTCGTTCAAGAACTTCACGAAGTCGACGATGCCGCCCATAGCCTGGAATACCTCGGTGCGGGGGTTGCCGTCGGCATCGGTGATGCGCTCATCGATGAGGATGATCTTCAGGCCGCGGTTGAGGAAGGCCATCTCGCGGAAGCGAGCGGCCAGGGTGTCGTAGTCGTACACCGTGGTCTCGGTGAAGATTTCCGGATCGGGCCAGAAGGTGACCGTGGTGCCCGTGCTCTTCGCCTTGCCGATTTCATGCAGCTTGGTCTTGGTTTTGCCATGGTCGAAGTCAATCTCGTATTCCACGCCGTCGCGGCGCACCTGCACCTCAACCTTGGTGGAAAGGGCGTTCACCACCGACACGCCCACGCCGTGCAGGCCGCCGGACACCTTGTAGCCCTCGCCGCCGAACTTGCCGCCAGCGTGCAGGATGGTAAGCACAACCTCAACCGTGGGGATTTTCTCCTTGGGGTGCTTGTCCACGGGAATACCGCGGCCGTTGTCCTCGCAGGAGATGGAATTGTCGGGGTGGATCGTCACCTTGATGGTGTCGCAGTAACCAGCCAGCGCCTCGTCTACCGAGTTGTCGACAACCTCGTAGACCAGGTGATGCAGGCCGCGCGGGCCCGTGGAGCCGATATACATGCCTGGGCGCTTGCGAACTGCTTCAAGTCCTTCCAGAACTTGAATGTCAGAACCGTCGTAGTGATCTGGTTTGTTTGCCACTGACACTCCTTCGCTCTCGTAACATAAGAAACGCGCCCGAACCGAGCGCTGAATGAGCGTCAATTATAGCATGGGAACACCAGGATTTCTCGAAGTCGTGGCTCAATTCGGCTATTTTAAGGCCCTCTGAGGCGCCGTTTTACGGTTCCATTGAGAATTTATGGGTTTTGGCGCGTTCTAAGCCTTACGGGCCGTTATAGCGCCTAATAGGAAGAATCTGACAGGGGCAGCTGCACAATATCGCTTTTTGCGAGCATCGTTTTGTCGAAGTAGTCGATATTCGCCGTAGTGATGAAGGTTTGGCTGCCACCGGCCATGGCGTCCACCAGCGCCTCGCGGCGGCGGCCGTCCAGCTCGCTCATGACGTCGTCGAGCAGAAGAAGCGGCTTCTGATCCAGCAGCTCCTCGATGACGGCAGCCTCGGCCAACTTGTAGGCAAGCACCACCGAGCGCTGCTGCCCCTGGCTGCCGAAAAGCGAGGCGTCTTGGCCATCGAGGCGGAATGTGATGGTATCGGCATGAGGGCCCACCAAGGCCCGGGCGCGGCGGCGCTCTTCCCCCGCGCGCTCATGAAGCGCGCGGGCCAGCCCTTCGCGAGCCTCGTCGCGGGTGAATTGAGGGATGCCTTCATCCGCCTCGTCCTCGCTGGCCCAAGAGAGCCCGTAACTTACCGAGAGCTGCTCGCGGGCGCCGGCAATTTCAGCATACTTGGCCACTAAGTGCGGTACCAGCCGCGCAAGCAGGGCCACCCGGTAGCACGCCAGCTGGCTGCCCACTGTCACCACCATCTCGTCCATAGCCGCCACCAGCGCCGGATCGGCCTCGTCTTTCAGCAGGCGGTTTTTATGGCGCAGTACTTTCTCATAGTCGCGTCGCACTGCGTAGTAGTTTTTATTCACCTGAGCGCCGAGGGTGTCGAGCGCCGTCCGGCGCCCGCTGTTGGAGCCCTTCGCCAAACCTAAATCGTCGGGAGTGAACACCACTGAGGGAATGAGCCCCTTCAAATCGATGGGCCGCTTGGCCTTCCCGTTCAGACGGTACTTCCGCGCTTTGCCCTCAAGCCTCAGCTCCACCGACAGTTGGCGAACCCCGTCGCTGGCCTCCAGCGAGGCCAGCGCCCGTTCCTCGCCACGCCTCAGCAGCTGGTCGATAGGGCTGTGGCGAAACGAGGTGAGGGAAGTCAGCAGCTGAATAGCCTCGATGAGGTTCGTCTTCCCCACGGCGTTTTCGCCCACCAGCACCGTGATGTCGCCCAAGTCGGCTAGGTCGGCCGCGTGGTAGCTGCGGAAGTTCCGTAGCGAGAGGCTTTCAATGCGCAGGGTCATGAAGCCTTAGGAGATGCGCACCGGCATGACAAGGTACAGGAAGTTCTCGGGCTCGAGCGCGCGGAAAATACCCGGCTTCAGCGACGACTGCACCTCCAGATACACCTCGTCGGTGGCGATGGACCCCAGGCCGTCGAGCACGTAGGCGTAGTTGAAGGCGATTTCCACATCCTCGCCCTCGATGGCGCAGGAGAGAATTTCCTGGGCGCTGCCCACATCCTGGGAGGCGGCGGAAATCTGCGCGGTCTGCGAGGCGGTGTTCAGGTCGAAGCGCACCGGCGAGGTGTTGGATCCCAGCAGCGAGGCGCGGCGCACGCTGGCCACCAGCTTGTCCACCTCGATGGTGGCGCGAGTGGTGTAGGCGTCAGGCAGCAGCTGCTTGTAGTTGGGGAAGTTGCCCTCGATGCGACGGTTGATGAACACGGTGTCTTCGCAGGTCACCACAATTTGGTTGTCGGCCAAAGCGAGCGACACCGGCGACTCGGTTTTCGGCAGCGAGGCGATCTCCGAAAGAAACGCGCCGGAGATGACGGCCTGGAACTCGTCGGCCGCGGCCTCGGGCAGGGGCGCATCGGTGATAGCCAGACGGTAGGAGTCGGTGGCTACCATGCGCAGCACGCCGCCCTCGAGGGTAATGAGCACGCCGGTGAGAATGGCGCGCGACTCGTCCTTCGACACCACGCGGGACACGCGCTTAACCATGGTGGAGAACTGCTGGAAGGGAATCTCAATCTTCTGGTGCGTATCGACGCGCGGGAAGCCGGGGAAATCCTCAGCGTTCAGCGCGCGCAGCGAGAACGAGGAGGTATCGCAGGTGACGAAAGCCTGATCTTCGGTGGCTTCCACATGCACGGCGGCATCGGGCAGGCTCTTCACGATTTCCGAGAACAGCTTGCCAGGAACCACGGTGCGGCCCTCTTCCTCGACCAGCGCCGCTACTGAATACTGAATGGAAAGCTCAAGGTCCGTGGCCTGCAGAACGAGCTTGTCGCCTGTGGACTCAATGAGAATGCCCGAGAGGACCGGCAGCGTCGACCGGGTGGAGACACCCTTCAGAACGATGGACAGGGCGTTGGCGAGTTCGGTGCGGTTGATGCTGAATTTCACGGAGACCTCTCTTCGCAAGGACACAGGGCGAGTTTTATCACAGTGCGGGCTATTATACGTCGCGCGGGTGGCGAAATTCACTGCGCAGGCGCGGCTCGGCAGAATTCCCAGGACTTTCAGCGGAGGGGAGGGGCTGTTTTCTTCAGGGTGCGACAGGTTTTCCACCGTATTATGCTTCGTGTTTGGTGGATAAAGTGGAAAACCAGCCTTTTACGGCGCTTCTCTGTGTGGAAAACCCTCTTTCAACCATGGTGAATATCTTGAAAAGGCGTGAGTCGAGACGCGCTGTTTAATGAGATAGAATGACTAGACCGATGGTTTTATGGTTCTGAACTGGTGTTTTTAAAGTTCCTTTCAAGTATTCGAGTTTTCCTCATACCTTTGTTCGTTTCTTACGGGAAGGTAACAGGGCGTTCCCTCCGGTTCGGGAAAAGTTGGCCGAGAGCCCCTCTCGGATAGGTTTGTCAAGCCGAATAGGGAAAGTTTTTCACAATTCTTCTCTTCTTCACGTTTTGTTCCGTTTATTCGTTTTCATAGTTTTCCACTTTTCCTGAACTAATGGTGGATAAGTGTGAATTGAGATGAACTTCCCCGCTAACTCTTCGAACAGTTTTCAACAATCACTGAACTAATTGTGGATTACTCACCGAGGATTCCCACAGCCTTCCACAAATGCCCTGCATAGCAGGGGGAAACCCGCTACAATAGGTTCACTTTTCTTCTGAACCGTGTGAAATTCGACAAAGTGAATGGAATGAAATTGAACAACATAGAGCATTCACCTGCCTCTGAAGCTGTGCCGGCCGGCATTGCGCCCGATTACACCTACGTCAACACGGTTGGGCGCATCGCCGTATACGACGACCTGCGCAGCGCCCCCCGTATCATGGAGGTGCCCCCTGCCGACACGGCCAGCTATATCGACTCCCTCTCGATGACGATCTACCAGCAGGCCCAGGCTATCGGCGGAACCATTCCCCATATGGTCATCCGCGAGGTGTCGGAGAATTTCATTCACGCGCAGTTCCAAGAGGTGCTCGTCTCCATTCTCGATCGGGGCAACACCATCCGCTTCGCCGACCACGGACCGGGCATTACCTCGAAGGACAAGGTTCAGCAGCTGGGGTTCTCGTCGGCCAGCGAGCCGATGCGCAACTATATTCGCGGCGTCGGGTCCGGGTTCCCCATTGTGCGCGAGTACCTGGAGGTCTCGGGCGGCACTATCACCATCGAGGACAACGTGGGCACCGGCACGGTGGTAACCGTGAGCCTCGTGCGCCCGGAAGACGACCCCATGGAAGACTGGGAGGAGCAGCCGGGCTCGGCGGCGTATCCCGCAGCGCCCGCACCTCAGGCGATGGCCCCGGCTGCGCCGCAAAGCTATGGACAGATGGCCGGATACCAGCAGGCTGTCGCGCCGATGCCGGCCTATTCCCCCTATCCGCCAGCTCCTGCCGGATACCCGGCCTACCAGCCCTATCCTCAAGCACCCGCACCCAACCCCTACGGCTACGCGGCACCCGTGGCGGCGCCCATGATGCCCGCGGCGGTGCCGGCGCCGGTGCTCAACCAGCGGCAACGCGACATTCTGCGCTACCTGGCAGCCGAGGGAATGCTCAGCAACAAGGACCTTATCGCCCGCACCGGGGTGCCCGACGCCACCATGAGCGTCGACATCAAGAAGCTGTGCGAGTTCGGGCTCGTGCAAACCACGGGCCGCGGCGTGCGCTCACTCACCCCCTACGGGCAGCAGGTCGCCCAGACCCTTTAAAGGATCGCCGCGGCCTTCCCCTTTGATAGAATGGCCGAACAACTAAGCGAGACCCACGGCGCATGTAGGCGCCAGCGGAAGGAACGGATATGGACAGCGAGAAACTTCAGAGGCAATGGGCTCAGGTAACCGCCCAGGTGAAAGGCTACTCCGATGTGGATGCCTCCCAGGTTGACGCCTTTTTCTCGCGCCTGGAGCCCCAGGCTATGAGCGATTCATTCCTTATGCTGACCGCTGACAACGACTTCATCAAGACGTGGGTCGAGCAGCATTACACCGATACGGTGAAGCGTGCGCTCTACGACCTGACAGGGGTGCCGTTCACCGTGGCCATCGCCGTAGACCCCAGTCAAGAGGCGCGCAAGGCGGCGGCTCAGAGCGGCGCGGTGCCTGCCCCAACGGCCCCTATGGCAGCCCCTTCGGCGCCGATGCCTGCGACGACCCCGGCCCTCGCGCCGGTTCCCCCTGCAACGCCGGCGGCTCTGAGCCCCTCCACCTCCCCTGCAACGGCAAGCCCCTCTTTCCCCGCGCCTTGGGGAAGCGAGGCTCCTTCGGCACCGGCGGGCAGCCCGATGCGCGATGCCTATCAGCGTGACGAGCTCGAAGACCATTACACGCCCCAGCCGGCCCCTGCCGCCGAGCCCCAAGGGCATTACGGAAACGAGTACGACCCGCTTTCCACCCTCACCTTCGCCAACTTCGTCATCGGCGACTCGAACCGGCTGGCCTATTCGATGGCCGTGGAAGTGGCCGAAGACCCCGGTCGCGCTCACTTGAACCCGCTGTTCATTTACGGCAAGAGCGGCCTGGGCAAAACCCATCTCATGTGCGCCATCAAGAACTACATCGAGGAAACGCGCCCCGATATGCGCGCCGTGTACGTGGATACTTCGGAGTTCGTCAACAAGTTCATGGAGGCGAGCGTCGCCCACGACCGCGAGAAGGAAAGCTTTAAGAATTTCCAGCAGCAGTACGAGCAGGCAGACATCCTGCTCATCGACGATATTCAGTACCTACAGGGAAAGAAGCAAACGCTCGACATCATTTTCCACCTGTTCAACAGCCTTTCCGGCCAGGGGAAGCAAATCGTGCTCGCCGCCGATCGCGCGCCGCAGAGCATCTCCATCGACGAGCGCTACCGTTCCCGTTTCGCCGGCGGCTACCCCATCGCCATCGATCCGCCCGACATCGAGACCAAGCTCGGCATCGTGCGGTCCTTCGCCAACGAGTTCAGCAAAAGCGAGGGGCTCGATCGCTTCTCGCTGCCCGGCGACATTCAAATGTACATTGCCGAAAACTCCGGATCGAACATCCGCGAGCTGAAGAGCGCCGTCACCAAAGTGATTTACCAGATGGTCATCCTCGACGACCCCAATATGACGGTCGAGGAGGCCCGCATGACGCTGGCGAACCATTTCACCGGTGGCATGTCCAGCAACCTTACCGTCGGAGATATCCAGCACGTGGTGGAAGGGTACTACAAGGTAAGCCATAACGACCTCGTCGGCCCCAAGCGCGACCGCGCCGTGGTATACCCGCGCAAGGTGGCCATGTACCTGTGCCGCAAAATGCTCGACATTCCCTACGGTGAAATCAGCAAGAAGTTCAACCGCGACCACTCCACCGCCATCCACGCCGTCAGCAGCGTCGAGGAAATGCTCAAGGACATGCGCCAAGTGCAGGAGGACGTGGAAGTGCTCCTTGAGGAAATTAAGAATTTATAGTTGGTGGAAAACCGGGGGAAACACGGGTGAGACCCGGAGTAAAACCAGGGGAGTTATGCACGGCGACGCGAGCAGCTTTCCAGCGGTACTCCCCAAAAGGTGGAAAGACGATACAAGCTGCCCACGGCTTACCAACCACTGAAACAGTGTACGCCATCTGGGAGTTCGCGGAATTATTGACTAATCCACTAGGCTAATTCCAACAACAACCCTTCTTTATATTTAGGAGAAGAGGAGGATAGGGTACGGAGCAACAGTCACCCCCTCTCGCCCCTTCCCTTTCCTTCCCCGATTCCTCAAAGACCCCCGTTGACAGCGTACTTTCCTGGTATATAATCGGAAAGCTACTCTTTGAACCATGAAAGGGAATGAAACAATGAAACGCACCTACCAACCGAACAAACGCAAGCGCGCCAAGTGCCATGGCTTCCGTGCCCGCATGGCTACCAAGGGTGGTCGCGCCGTGCTCGCTTCCCGTCGTGCTAAGGGGCGCAAACGCCTCACGGTCTAGGAGCCTCTCCGTTGGATACCATTAAATCCAGCGCTGAAATCTCCCAGCTCTTTTCTAGCGGTAAGCGTATCGGCACGCCGTACCTCACGCTTATTGTGCGTGAGTGCGCTAACGATGCTGCCCAGAGCGATGATAGGCGACACGGCCCTCAAGGTCGTGTCGCTTTTATTGCAGGGAAAAAGTTGGGGAATGCCGTATGGCGCAACCGGGCAAAGCGTCGCCTTCGGGCGGTCTGCCACGACCTTGGCGGGCCGTGGACGGGCTACGACGTGATATTTCTTGCGAAATCACCGCTGTGCCAGGCTTCTTATAGTAAAGTGCTCAAGGTATGCGGGGACGCCGTGGCGCGTCTCGGCTCCCAGGGGAAGAGGCACCAATGAGAAGGCTGCTCGCTCTGATGAGAAAACTGCCGTCGCTCATAGCGATAGGCCTCATCATGTTCTATCGAATGGCAATCTCCCCCATCCTCCCTCCGGCCTGCCGATTCGTGCCCACGTGTTCCGAATATGGCCTAACGGCGTTTCGACGCTACGGCTTCCGCAAAGGTTTTGTGCTGACGGCTAAGAGGATACTGCGATGCCGCCCCGGAGGGCCCTGCGGGTACGATCCGGTGCCCTAAGATTTGGCGGCGTAGAAGGGTAGACTATGTGGGATATTTTTAAAGACTGGATATTTGACGTTATTCAGTTCTTCTATAACTTCTGCCACGATTGGGGCTTGGCGATTATCATCGTCACCATCATTTTCCGCATCATTGTGGCCCCCCTTATGCACAAGCAGGCGAAGTCGAATTACGCCATGCAGAAGGTGCAGCCGAAGATTCAGGCTCTGAAAGACCGGTTCCCCGACGACCCCACCCGTCAGTCGCAGGAGATGCAGAAGATTTACGCGGAGATGAAGTTCAATCCGCTGGCTGGCTGCTTGCCGATGCTGCTGCAGATGCCTATCTTCATCGCCCTGTTTCAGGTACTCCGCGAGATGGGTGACCGCATTGGCGATGGCACCTATTCGTTCTACAACTTGGTGCCCAGCTTGGTTATGACGCCATCGCAGGCGTTCGGTGAGGGCTTCGGCACCTTTATCCCCTACCTTATTCTTATGGTTATCTTCGCTGGCGCAACGTTCCTTCCTATGGTGCTGCAGCAGCTGAAGAGTGAGAACACCCAGCAGAAGAATCAGACGCTGATGATGGGCGCCATCATGTCGCTGATGATGCTCTGGATTTCCTGGGGCTCGCCGGCGGGCGTGCTTCTGTTTTGGGGCGCCTCCTCGCTGATCGGTATCGGTCAGAATCAGCTGACGTTGGCTCGCTGCCGTGCTCAGGATAAGCGCAAGGAAGAAGAAGAGGCGCTTGTGGTGAAACCTGTCGAGGTAAATGTTACCCGCAAGGAGAAAAAGAAGCGTCCCAAGAAGAAGCGCTAAGGTTGTTGTTTCGGGCTCGTGTTTCACGTGAAACACGAGCCTTGTTCGTCCCACGGCTACAATCAACCGTGGTAAAGACCTGTTAAGGAGTGCTCTATGGCAGAGGAAATCCAGGAAGAAGTTGTTGAGGAGTCCGTCGTGGAAGACGGCGCCGACGTTGAAGAGGAAGAGCTCGTCGTCACTGACGAGATGCTCGATAACATTGCCGACACGGCGATTGCCGCTTTGCAAGATATCCTCCAGTACTTTAATGTCGGTGATATCACGATCGACGAATACGAAGGCGACGAGGGCGAGCTGATTCTCGATATCAGTGGCGATGACATGGCGGTGCTTATTGGCCGCCACGGCAAGACGCTCGATGCCCTTCAGTTCCTCGTCTCGATGATTACTGTGCGTACGATCGGGTTCCGTTACCCGGTTATTGTCGATGTCGAGGGCTACAAGAACCGCCAGCGCCAGAAGCTGGAGTCCATCGCTCATTCGTCGGCGAGCCGTGCTGCCTCCCAGCATCGTAAGGTGAGCCTTCGTCCCATGACTCCCTACGAGCGCCGTATCGTCCATATCGCGCTGCGCGACGATGACCGTGTCGATACGATCTCCGAAGGTGAGGGCTCCGCGCGTCACGTTGTTGTCGTGCCTCGCTAGAGCTTAGTGCTTCTGAAAGCGGAAGAGGAGTGTCTTGCGCTCCTCTTCCGCTTTGTTGTAGTTTCTTGGAATCGATAAGAGGGGAGGATGAATCGTGTCGGAGGAAGAGTACTTAGAGAAAGCTAACCAGTACCTTGAGAAAGTGCTGGAAGCCAACAAGATCACGAACGTAACGCGAATCACCGATGCTGATACGGCTCGTATCCTCCATATCGAGGATTCTCTTGTGGGGCTTCCCGAGGTTCAGGATGCGCCTGAAGGACTCCTAGGAGATCTGGGATCTGGCGGCGGCTTTCCCGGTGTCCCTTTGGCGTTGGCAACGGGCCGTCCTACCGTCCTCGTGGATTCCGTTGGCAAGAAGATGGCTTTGGTTCACTCTCTTCTTGAGGAGATGGGACTCGATGAGCAGATTGAAACTTCATCAGAGCGGATAGAGGATTTAGGCCGTTTCCGTTCCGGTGAGTTTTCAGTAGTTACTGCCCGTGCCCTTTCGAAACTCGTATCCCTCCTTGAGCTTGCGGCGCCTCTCTTGAAAATGGGCGGTCGTCTTGTGTGCTATAAGGCTAAGGTGAGCGAAGAGGAACTCGATGACGCTTTGAGGATTGAGGAACTCGTCGGAATGAAGCTTGTCTCCCGAAGAGAGACCGTGCTGAGCGACAGAGAGACAGCTCGTACCATCCTGGTTTTCGAGAAGGTATCTCGACCGAAATTGAAATTACCGAGACGGGTGGGCTTGGCCCAGAAGCAGCCTTTGAAGCCACGCCTGTAATGTTTCACGTGAAACAGGTTGGATTTCCAACCATCTAGGGAACAGCGCCCGTGAGCACATGGGACGATGATATACTGTGCACCAATCATGGAAGGAGGTTCCTGTGGGTTTCTTTGATGGTCTAAAACGCGACACAAAACAAAACAGGACTACGGAACAAGAGGCTCTCCCTTCTCAGCAAGAATTTGAGCAGCAGGTGGAAGTAGTTGAGCGCGCCCCAGAGATCGAGGATGTTGTTGTCCAGACCCGCGAGGTAGAGGCGACGCCGGTTCCCTATGAGCCGCCGGCGCCCCTGAAGAGCTACAAAGACAAAGCTCCTGTAACTCATGTTATCGGCAACACGAAGATTATTGCCATCATCAACCAGAAGGGCGGTGTCGGCAAGTCTACAACCGCCATTAATCTAGGTGCTGCTCTCGGTGAGATGGGTAAGCAGGTTCTCCTCGTTGATCTTGACCCCCAGGGGAATTGCTCGAGTGGTTTGGGTGTTGAGAAGAGTATGATCCAAGAGTGCATCTACGACGTTCTCTTAAATGATGTACCTATCCAAGAAGTTATTATTCCAGATATCGCGGAAGGTCTTGATATTGCCCCCGCAACCATTAATCTTGCAGGTGCCGAAGTGGAGCTGGTGTCTGAGATGGCCCGAGAAAGCCGCTTGAAAGATGCTGTCGGTAGTATGCGTGGAAGGTATGACTATATCCTGATCGACTGTCCTCCGCAGCTTGGATTGCTGACGGTGAATGCTCTCGTGGCAGCCGATAAACTGCTTATTCCTATCCAATGCGAGTTCTATGCGTTGGAAGGTGTGACAAAACTTCTTGAATCAATGAAACGTGTCAAAAGTCGCTTGAATCCTACGTTGGATATCTACGGTGTCCTGCTTACGATGTATGACAGCCGCACCACGCTCTCGAAGCAAGTAGTTGATGAGGTGCGGGAGTATTTCGGTCGACTTGCATTTACGACAATGATTCCCCGTACCGTGAAGTTGTCCGAGGCGCCGAGCTTCGGCCAGCCTATTACCCAGTACGATCCTAAGGGACGAGGCGCTTTGTCCTATATTGAGCTTGCGAAGGAAGTGATCGCTCGTGGCTAAACCTGAACGTCGTGGAGGATTGGGCCGAGGTCTTGGTTCCCTGCTTCCTGGGTCTTACGATCCGACACCTATTTCAGCACCAGCGACACCGGAGACTCGTCGCGAGCGTGTTTCCATCGAGGTAGACGAGGAGGCTGCCCTTGAAGCTCCGGTTTCCACTCGCCCGGTTGAGATGATGGAGGTAGAAGGGGATAGTGTCTCCCTTTCCGAGCCAATTTCCCGGGAAGTTCAATCAATGGCGGTTGAAACCCGAGAAGTATCTGCGCCAAAGGAGACCGACGAGGTTTCCATTGATCTTATTGCTCCAAACCCCGATCAGCCCCGCACTCAGTTCAAGAAGGAAGAAATTGAGGAATTGGCGGCCTCTATCAGCAAGGATGGATTGCTGCAGCCTATTCTCGTGCGAAAGATGATTGACGGTACCTATCAGATCATCGCCGGCGAGCGTCGTTGGCAGGCGTCAAAAGCGGCTGGTCTTACCCAAGTGCCTATTCGCATTAAAGAGGTGGATGACGATCAGGCGCTCGAGTTGGCGCTTATTGAGAACATTCAGCGTTCCGATCTCAATCCTATCGAGGAAGCCTACGGTTACCGTCGCTTGATGGAGCGGAAGTCGATGACTCAGGCTGAAGTGGCTCAGGCGGTTTCCAAGGGCCGCTCTACTGTCGCCAATGCTCTTCGTCTTCTCGATCTTCCTGAAGAAGCTCAGCAGCTTCTTTTTGAGGAGAAGATTACCGCGGGCCATGCCCGTGCCATTCTTTCGGTGCCCGATGCTGAAGGAAGGCTTTCCCTTACGAATAAAATCGTCGAAGGGAATCTGACCGTGCGTGAGGCTGAGAATCTTGCCCGTCTCATGTCGGGTCGTAAGAGCGCGGCGTCGGCTAGCCCTCGTGAGCCCCTCCCGCCGGTGTACAAATCGGTGGCGAAGACACTTCGAGAGGCGTTGAACACCAATGTCAAGATTCGCTCTTCGAAAGGGAAGAATAAGATTGAGATTGAATTCAAAGACGAAGAGGATCTCCAGAGACTTTTCAGTGAGCTTCTAGGTTCTGAAGAGTAAGTAAACGAAATCCCCTTGTTTCACGTGAAACAAGGGGATTTTTCTGTCTACAACTCCTAAGTGAATACTCAAGGAAAATACTTTACATAACTTTGGATACCTAAGAGGGTGTTTCACGTGAAACACCCTCTCGTTTATTGATGGCTCTGAGCAAATTTGTTTTTCAGCTGGCCGCAGGCTCCGGCGATGTCGGAGCCGCGAGACTTTCTGAAACTTGTCTCAACTCCTTCTTCCTGCAAGCGCTTTATCCATTTTTGGGCAGTTGCTGTGGAAGCTGGCTTTAAAGAGGAGCCGTCGACAGCGTTCACAGGTAGGAGATTAATATGGCAGAGCAGCCCGCGACAGAATGAGATAAGGGCTTCAAGATCATCGTCGCCGTCGTTGACATCCTTGATGAGAAGATACTCAAATGAAACACGTCTTCCAGTCTTCTTTGAGTAGCGCTGCAGAGACTTCTTGAGGAGATCGAGCGGCTGATGGGAGACCTTGGGCATAAGGGCGTCACGTGTATGCTGAACCGCGGAGTGAAGCGATACTGCAAGGGTGAACTGTTCGGGCTCTTCGGCCAGTTGGTCGATACCGGCTAGAATTCCGCAGGTTGAAAGGGTGATATGGCGCGCTCCAATATGGAAATCGCTTTCGTCATTGAGAACCCGCAGCGCTGCGATTACCTCGTTGTAGTTGAGGAAGGGTTCACCTTGGCCCATAACGACTACGTTGCTTACCCGCTGTTGGAAGTCGTCTTGAACTAAGCGTACCTGCGCGACAATTTCTGCTGCTGTAAGGTTGCGCGTGAGTCCTTCGCGGCCCGTGGCGCAAAAGGTGCAGGCCATCGGACAGCCAACTTGCGATGATACGCAAACCGTCAGACGCTCCAGCGATCCATCTTTGCGATAAACCGGCATTCCTACGGTTTCCACAAGATAGCCATCGTGGAGCTCCATGATGTACTTGCGCGTGCCATCTTGGGAAACTTGAAGATCTTTCACGCGAGTTTCTTCCAAAGGGTATTCCTGAGCGAGTCGTTCCCGCAAGTCTTGCGGCAGGTTACTCATCTCATCGAAGGATTGCGCGTGATGACGATGGATCCACTCATGGAGCTGCTTGCCCCGAAAGCGCGGGTATCCCCAGGAGGTTAGCAAGGCGGATAGCTCGTCCTGGTCGAGCTTTATCAATTCGTTGTTCATAGGTTCATTATAGACTTCACCTAGGCTCTGATATACTGCCCTCAGATATTCTTCGTTCGGAAAGGTTCGCCCTATGACTGCTGCTCTCGATCCCTCACAGTGTCGCGTTGCTCTTCTGGCGGGAGGAACCAGCGGCGAGCGGGAGATTTCCCTCGCTTCGGGCAAAGGGGCTGGCGAAGCTTTGCGAGAAGCGGGATTCTCGGTGACGGAGTTCGATCCTGCGAACCGCGACGATTTGAAGGCCCTTATCGACGGCTCGTTCGATGTGGCGTTCCTTTGCCTCCATGGCAAGGGCGGTGAAGACGGCGTCCTTCAAGGGTTTTTGGAAACCATCGGGCTTCCCTACACCGGCCCAGGCGTTTGGTCGAGCGCTACGGCGATGAACAAGGCCCAATCAAAGCTCTTCTACCGCGAAGCGGGCATTAATACCGCTCCTTTCCAGTACCTGCAGAAGGGCTCGGCCTATTCGGCTGCGGAGATTGCCCGTCTTATGGATGGTACCTGCGTGGTGAAGCCGGCCACTGAGGGAAGTGCTCTGGGTATCTATATTGTTGAGGGCGAGGGTGCTATCGCTGATGCGATTGAGGCGGTCTTTGCCATCGACGACAAGGTTATTGTCGAGAAGTTCCTGTCGGGCACCGAATTGACCGTTGCCGTGCTCGGCAACGACGATGCCTTTGCTTTGCCGGTGATAGAGATCGTTCCGCGCGGCGAGTTCTACGACTTCGATTCTAAGTACGCGCCGGGTGGATCGCAGCATATTTGTCCGGCTCGTTTGGATGACGAAACAACGAAGCGGGTGCAGGATGCGGCGGTGGCAGCGCACCAGGCCCTGGCGTGCAGCGGCGTCTCTCGGTCGGACTTCATTCTCGATGAGCAGGGCACTCCCTGGATTCTGGAGACGAATACCATTCCGGGAATGACCGCTACCTCGCTTCTTCCCGATGCGGCCCGCGCGGCTGGTATGAGCTTTCCCGAGTTATGCACGAAGCTCATTGCCTACGCCTTCGAGGATGCTTCTCAAAAATAAAGAAAGGGCTGCTCAGGCAGCCCTTTTTCGTACTTATGTTCTTATACTGCTAGAAAACACCGCAAGATTTCAACCCTACAACGACGGCAGCCACTAAGGCGAGCAGGAACGCCCAGCTGAGGAAGTAGCAACCCTTGTTTCCGCTGCGCCCCGTCTCGACAAGCGAATCGGTGAAGCTTCGGCGCGTTTTCAGCAGCGCCATGCCGCGCTCTTTTTGCGGTAGGGGCTCGCGATCGGAAGGCACCCATTCTCCGCCGCTTTCGATAACCTTATCGACGGCAGCGCCCTCGAAGTTGAGCTGCGGGCGAATACCCTTGGCGATAAGGCCCGCAACCCCGCCGATGAATTTCATGAATTCATCGGCGTAACGGGGGCTGTAGGCGATAACGGCGGCCTGCCCCCAGTACTCGCCCGGTTCGGGCTGTTCAGAGAAGGCCACGAAGGAGAGAATGGCGACAACCGTCATTCCATCGGCCAGCATAAGGCTCACCCGCCGCGAGAACGCCTCGTCGAAGAACCCCACCCGGGCACCGAAGCGGTTTACGAGCCACGCCCGGTGCTGACCGCCTTCGAGTTCCACCTGCACCTGATAGGTATCGCCCACCAGGCAGTCGGACCCCATCAGCAGCGCGGCATCCTTCTTAGAGGCCGTTCGAAATGTTTGATATGTACCGAAATACCGTTCCATGGCGCAACTCCCTGCTTGGCTGATACAATAGCGTCCATTGTTGAGTACACCATAACCGAGCCCCACGGAACAGGGAACTTTCGCTAGGCCGAGGTTCCCTTTTTTCACCATCAAGGGTCGTCGGACAGATAGGCTGAAGTCATGTCACGTGAAACCACCCCCCTTGCCGGCCTCCTGCGCAGCTTCATTACCGATGGAACGCCCGAGGAAATCGTCGAGCGCTATGAAAGCCTGCCGGCTCGCGCTGCCGCGCAGGACTTCGGGCCTTTCGACAGCAACGTTGTGGTGCTGGACACCGAAACAACGGGCTTTTCCCTGGCCCACGACGAGCTCACGCAAATTGCCGCCGCTCGTGTTGAGAAGGGCCAGATCGTCGATTGGTTCGTCACCTTCGTGAACCCCGGCAAGCCCATCCCCGACGATGTGGCGCACCTGACGGACATTCACGATGAGGATGTCGCCGACGCCCCGTCGGCTTCAGAGGCCCTTGCCGAGCTGGCCTCTTTCGTAGGCGATGCTATCGTGGTGGCCCACAATGCCGAGTTCGACCGTAATTTCACCACCAAGCACCCCACCGGCTATCCGCTGCTCGAGAACCTGTGGGTCGATTCCCTCGATTTGTCGCGCATTGCCCTGCCGCGCATGAAGTCGCATCGACTCATCGATTTGGTGAAGGCATTCGGCGCCCCTCGCTCCACCCACCGCGCCGATGAGGATGTGGCGGCCACCTGCGCGCTGCTGCGTATTCTGCTGGCCGGCGTTGAAGCGATGCCGGCGATGCTCCTCCGAGAGATTTCCCAAATGGCTACTGCGGAAGAATGGCCGACGGTTGAGGTGTTCAAATATTTCGCCGAACGGGCCGCATCCGAGGAGAAGCCCCTGCCTTTCTCGCTGCGCGCCCTGCGGCGCGAGCGCGTGGGTAAGATGGACTTCCGCCCTCTTGTCGATGCCGATGATATTGCGGCTGACCCTGCTCGTTCCCTGGTATTCCCCACGGCCGAGGCTATCGCCGAGGCCTTCACAGCCCAGGGAATGGTGGGCAGTCTGTATGCCGACTATGAGCAGCGCGACGAGCAGGTAGCCATGGCCGAGGCGGTGCGCAACGCCTTCGCCCGCTCGCGCAACCTGATGGTTGAGGCTGGCACGGGCGTGGGGAAATCGATGGCCTACCTTGTACCGGCGGCTATCACAGCTCGTGACAACAAGATAAACGTGGGCGTGGCCACGAAAACCAACGCCCTGCTCGACCAGCTGGTCTACCACGAGCTTCCGGCTTTGAACCAGGCCTTGGGCGCGAACCTCACCTTCGCTTCTCTGAAGGGTTTCTCTCATTATCCCTGTCTGCGGCGCATTGAGCGCATCGTGGTGGACGGTCCCACCATGCTCACCGTTGGTCGCGACCAGAATCACCAGGCCCCGGCGCTGGCGGCCCTGCTCTCGTTTATCGAGCAGACGGCCTACGACGACATGGACAACCTGAAAATCGACTACCGCGTGCTGCCGCGCCGCGCCATTACCACCACCAGCCATGACTGCCTGCGCCGCAAGTGCCCGTTTTTCGGCACATCCTGCTTCGTACACGGCTCGCGCCGCAAGGCCGAGGCCGCCAATATTGTGGTCACGAACCATAGCCTGCTCTTCTGCGACCTCGCCGCCGATGGCGGCCTGCTCCCCCCGGTTCGCTATTGGGTGGTGGACGAGGCCCACAGCGCCGAGAACGAGGCGCGCCGAGCGTTCTCCCGCGAGTTGTCCGAGGAAGATATTCTGTCGCTTGTTCGCCGCGTGGCCTCCGACGAGTCGCGCCGCAACGTGTTCGTGCGCGCCGAGCGCACCGTGGTGGTGCCGGGCAACGAATCGAGCACGACGCTCTTCTACGGCCTGACGGCGAAGGCCCGCTCGGCAGGCAAGGCTTTCGGCACCGCTGCCGAGGCGTTCTGCGCTTCGCTTTCCGACCTGCTGTTTTACGACACCAACCGCCGCTCGAAGGGCTACGAGACCGTTGACCTGTGGCTGAACGCCGAGATACGCGCCGGCAGCACATTCCAGAACGTCGCCCGTCTTGCCCGTGCCATGGCCGCTGAGGCCGAGAAGATGGTCACGACGTGCCAGGAGCTCGTGGGTTACCTGGAAGATATCGAGGGCGCCGCGGTTATCCAGCGCGAGATTGCCTCCATTGCCATGGAGCTGAAGGAAATCATACAGAATGTCGAGGTCATCTGCGTGCAGTGCCCCGACCGCTACGTGTATGCCGCCACCCTCAACCGCAAGAATGATCGCAACCAGAACAAGCTTGAGGCCCTGCTGTTCAACGTGGGCCAGACGCTGAACGAGACGCTATACGCGAACACCCATTCCGTGGTGTACGCCTCGGCGACCCTGGCGGTGGACGGCGGCTTCAAGAGCTTCGCCGCGGCCATGGGCTTGGGCGAGAGCGAGTTCTCTCCCTGCGACGAGCTGCAGCTCGACTCCAGCTACGACTTCGACCGCCAGATGACCGTCTACGTGGTTAGCGATATGCCTGAGCCCAACGAGCCTTCCTACCTGACCGTGCTCCAGCGTCTGCTGGTGGCCACCCATCGTGCGCAGAAGGGCTCGATGCTCACCCTGTTCACCAACCGCCGCGAGATGGAGAAATGCTTCGAAGAGGTGCAGCCGGCTCTAAAGGCCGACCAGCTGCGCCTGGTCTGCCAGAAATGGGGCGTCTCGGTGAAGGGCCTGCGCGATGATTTCCTGGCCGACGAGCATTTGTCTCTGTTCGCCCTGAAAAGCTTCTGGGAGGGCTTCGATGCCCCTGGGGCCACGCTCAAGGGCGTTATCATCCCGAAGCTGCCCTTCGCGAAGCCGAGCGACCCGCTGTCATGCGAGCGCGCCGCCCGAGACGACGCGGCTTGGCGCCGTTACGTGCTGCCCGCTGCTGTCATTGAGACGAAGCAGGCCGCAGGGCGCCTCATTCGCAAGGCAGATGACCGCGGGGTGCTTATTCTTGCGGACAAACGCCTGGTCACGAAAGGGTACGGGAAAACATTCCTGCGATCGCTGCCCAGTCAGAATATCCGATTCGCCACCATCGACGAGATTGTGGGCGAGTTGACCGCCGTCTCGTAACGGAAGCCCTATGGCGAAGAAGAAGCCGCATCACGCGATGCATATCAAGAGCCGCACTCAGGGCTCGTCCAATGAAATATCCCTCAGCGTGCTGGACGCCGCCCGCGAGGCGCGGGATGCCGCCGAGCGCGACCGCGTCGAAGGGGCCACAGGCAAGGTATCGCTGTTCACGTTGGGAAAAGGTAAGAAGCCCCGGTCGACGCCGACGAAGGGCCAGTCTATCGTTCTGCCCGACGGCGCGGTGCCCGCTCGGGTGCTTCCGCCCGGTTCCACGGCAAAGGCCGCTCGTGCAGAGGGAGCTTGGCGCGGCATTGTGCCCGTCGTAGTGGTTATTTGCGTGCTGCTGGCCCTGGCCTTGGTGGTCGGGCAGTCGCTGCTTACGGTGACTCAGCGGCAGAACGACTTGCGCTCTATCTTAGATGCGCAGGTTGACGTCATCAAGGAATGCGACACCACCCTGCTGCCTTTCGACTCCCTCGTCATTGCTCAGGCCGACGAAGATCGCCTTTCCCCCACGGCTACGGGCGCGGCGGCCCCTTCGGCCGAGGAGCTGGTTGAGGGCTACCGCGCCGTGGTGGCCGACATTGCTCCCGTGCGCACCGAGCTGCAAGATGCCATTGCCGAGGTAGAGGCGCTTCAGCCTTCCCTTTCCAGCAACGACGACAAGGAAGCCGCCGCCCAGGCTGTCACCGCCGCCCGTTCCCGGCTGAACGTGCTCGATGCCGGTATCGGGGTTATCGAGGAATCGCTCAAGGGCACTGAGTCGTTCCTCGACGCCCGTGCTGGGTGGAACGCCATCATCGATGCCGACGCCCTGGCCCGCGAGGCCACAGCCCTCATGCGCGACATGACTGAGGAGAACGTGACGGCTTCGCTTGAGAAAACCCAGGCAGCGCTGGAGAAGCTGGTGGAGGCGCGCGAGAGCCTTGCCAGCGCGACAAGCGATTACCCCGGCCTCGACCTTGAGCCGTTCAGCGCCTATGTGGCCAAGCGCATCGAGGCCCAGCAAGCCGCCGAGGCCGCCGACGAGGCCTACCTCGCCCGCAACAAGGAAGAACTGGCGGCCCAGAACGACCGCTACAACGCCCTGGAGGAAGAAGCCGCCGCCCTCGCCCAGGCACTGGAGGGCGACCCGGAGCAGCTTGTGGCCGACCGATTCTACGCCGCCATTGCCGACGACGTGAAAACCTATGACGCCGAGCGCCTGAAAGCGGGAAATGCCGATGCGTTTCTTCGTGATTATTTGGGGAATTCCGCTGAATAGCCTATACTAGCAATAATTGTGTCAAAAGAACCTCTGTTACGAGGAAAGGCAACGTACATGGCCGACCTGAACGAACACGTCGCATACCTGTCTCAGGAGATCGGCCCGCGTCCGGCGGGTACCGAGGAAGAGCAGCGCGCGGCCCTCTATATCAGCGAGCAGCTGTCCGCCGAGCCGGGCTTGAACTGCACCATGGAAGACTTCCAATGCAACCCCGACAGCTCGCTGCCCCGCGGCTTGTGCGCGGGCGTGGCCGCCGTGGTAACGCTGTTGGCGACAATCTTCTCGGTGCTGGCGGTGCCGGCTATCGTCATCGGCGCCCTGTGCGCTCTGCTGTTCGCCGCTGAGGTGTTCGACAAGCCGGTGCTCTCGCGCATGCTCAACCGCGGCGTGAGCCAAAACGTGGTGGCGAAGTACCTGCCGGTGAAGTCGACCACGCGCGCGAGCCGCCGCCGCAAGGTCATCATTGTGGCGAACTACGACAGCGGCAAGGTTCGTCAGGGCCTGAGCGATCCCATTATCGCTGCTCTGCCGATTATCTACTGGGCGGAGCTGGCCGCGCTGGTGCTGATGCCCGTCTGCTTGATTATCCGCCTGGTGCTTTCCCCGGAAGGCACGGGTTTGGTGGCTATGAATGCGCTGCTTGGCGTGCTGATGGTCATCGCCGTGCTGCCAGCGGTTTCGCTTATCCTTGAGAAGTTGGCCTCCTACAACGAGGGTGCGAACTGCAACGCCGCCGGTGTGGCGGTGCTCATGGACGTGGCCGCCCGCGTGTCGGCGGCGCGCAACATTCCCGATGAAGAGGCCCCTGTTATCCACGGCGAGGCTGCGGCGGTGTCCGCTGGCCTGGTGCCCGAGGGTGCCGAGCTGTCCTATGAGATAGGCAACACCGACGCCGACCTGGGTGGTTCCATGGAATCGGCCGCCGAGCGCCTGGCCGCCGCGAAGGCCGCGGTAGCCGCACTGACGGGCAAGCCCGTGGCCGCTGCGGTCGAGCAGCCGGAAGCGGAGGCTGTGGAAACGGTCGAGGAGTCCGCTGCGGAAGAGTCGGCTGCGCCCGAGGCTCCTGCTGTGGCCGTCGAGGCTGCGCCGGTGGTAGTGGCTGCTTCGGTTGCACCGAAGGAGCCGGAGATTCCCGATTGGTTCAAGCAGGGCCAGGCCCAGGCGAAGAAACCCAAGAAGGAGCGCCCGGTACAGCGCTCTCGCTACGCTGTGGCCCTTGAGCGCGCCGAAGAGGAAATTAACGCCCGCGAGGAGAGCACGCGCAACGCGGCCGACGAGCTCAGCGAGCGCATGCGCGGCATGCGCGCCTCGGTTCAGGCTGCTTCGGCTGCCGCTGGCGCTACGCCCACGGGCGTTATTGCCGGACTGGAAAACGCTATAGCTGCTGATGCTGCCGCTGCGGCCGAGCAGGCCGAGGTATCTGAAGCGCCCGTCCCGGTGGCGGAAGTGGCTGTTGCGGATGCGGCGGCTGTTGAGGCCCCCGCTGCGGTTGTGGTGCCCGAGGCTCCCGTTGCCGCCGATCCGGATGCGACGATTGCCGCCCCGGTAGTGCCGGTTCCGGTGGTTCCGGCCGCTTCTGCTGCTGCCGAGCCTGCAGTTGCCGTTCCCGCGGTTCCCGAAGTGGTGCCCACCGACGACCCCGATGTGGTGCTGCGCGAGGGCCAGCGCCCGCTTACCGGCGCCACGGGTGCCGCCCCGGCGGTGAGCATTCCTTCTCCGCTCGACAGCGTGCCCACACCGGCTGCCCCGGCTGAGCCGGCGGCCGACCGTCGCCTGGTCATCCCGTCGGTTGGCGAGGTTCCGACTCCGACAGCGGCCCCGGCCGAGGCTTCCACCCAGGCTCCCGCGCGTCGCCGTCGTGCCATTACGCTGCCCAATATCGGCATTTCCCAGGAGCTTCCCCGTATTTCCATGGACGAGCGCCAGCAATCGGCGCCCCTTTCGGAAGAGCGACCCGCTCATGATGGCCGCGTGCGCGACCTGAGCGCGGTTATTCCCTCGGTAGCCGCTCCGGCTGCCTCGTCGAGCGAGTCGGCCCTGCTGGGCGCGCTGCCGTCGCTTTCCGGTACGGCTCCGGCCGAGCCCGGCCTGTCCGGCAGCATCAACCTGGCTGGCGCGTTCACCTCGATGGGTGCCACTGGTGCCGCCGCCCCGCTGGGCGACGAGCTTATCGGTGCGTCCGAGGAAGCCGATCTGTATATCGAAGACGCCGACGACTCGGTGTACGCCGAGCAGACCACGGAAACCGGCGCCATGGCCGGCCCCGGCTACGTGGAAATGCCCAAGAGCCGCTTCGGCCGCCTGTTCGGCAAGCGTCGCCGCAAGGCCCACGACGAGGAATCGACCCCTCAGGAATGGCTCGATGTTGAAGATGAGTTCGACGCCCGCGAAGTGGGCGCCGCGCGCGGCGGCTGGGAGAGCTTCCGCGAGGACGATGCCTCTTACGGCCAGGATTACGTCGATGACGCCACGACGGCCTTCGACCCTACCTACAGCGACGGGTTCGACGACGACTTCCCCGCCCCGCGCAGCATGCCGCGCCGCGGCCGCCACTTCGAGGGAGGCATGTTCTCCCGCGATATGGCCGAGGAGGCTATGCCCGAGCTGGAAGAGGACGAGTTGCAGCCCCGCGAGACCACCAGCGTGTTCGCCGAGGGCCTGCCCGCCGACTTCGTGTTCGAGTCCGCGCCCGATGTGGAGAAGATCGAGCAGTTCCGCAGCGACCGCATCGATATGGAGGTGTGGTTCGTCGCCCTGGGTTCCGAGCTGGCCGGCAACGGCGGTATGCGCGCCTTCATGGAGGCCCACGAGGTAGAGCTGAAGGGCTCTATCTTCATCGAGCTCGAGGGCCTCGGCGACGGCGAGCTTACCCTTATCGAGAAAGAGGGCACCTACCTGGCCAAAAAGGCATCGAGCCGCATGAAGCGCCTCGCGCGCAAGGCCGGTCAGGCCGTGGGGCTGAAGGTGGCCGACGGCACCATGGAATGGCGCGACAGCGCTTCGGCCTACGCGCTCAAGCATGGCCAGCAGTCGATGCACCTGGCGGGCATGAACGGCCGCAAGCCGGCGTTCTTCGCCCAAGAGGACGACGTGGTGGAAAACGTCGACGCCGATCAGATTTCCCTCAACAGCGATTTCGTCATGGAGCTGCTCAAGCATATATAATGCGAGGCTGCGCGAGCCACCGGCCCGCAGCCGCATTCCCATCCGCCCCCGTAGCTCAGCGGATAGAGCGTCGGTTTCCTAAACCGTGCGTCGGAGGTTCGAGTCCTCTCGGGGGCGCCATCTGCCCAGCGGCCGCCATGTGCGGCCGCTTTTTCGTTCCCAGCGCAGGCGCTGTGCCGGGTTTTACGCTCACGGCGCTCGATGACGGCTCCGTTGGGGCCTGCGCGACGGCTCCGCTACGGCCCCAAAGCGGCGTGGCGACGGTTTGCGGACGGCAGGAAACGGGAAATCCCCCCGACGTTTTGACGGTTTTGGCATGCTACGCTGTTCCGGCGACCGAGGCAATGTGTGGTTACCGTGAGGGAGAAACGCAGCCTAGCGCCGGGCGCGGGTTGCTCTGCTAAACTAGCAAGGCTATTCCTGCTCCGGTGTTTGCCTTCACCAGCCCGGAGCCATAAAGTCCAAAGGAGGTGAGCTGATGAAGGCTTATGAACTGCTGTTTATTGTAGCTCCTACGATTGACGATGAGACTCGTGCCGGCGTGATGAAGCGCATCGAGACGACCATCACCGACGCCGAGGGTGTTGTTGATAACGTCGACAATTGGGGCAAGCGCAAACTCGCTTATGAGATCAACGGTCTGTCTGATGGCGACTACACTCTCATCGATTTCCATGCTGATCCGCAGAGCATTGCCGAGCTCGATCGCGTGCTGCGCATCAACGATGCCGTTATGCGTCACATGGTCGTGGCCCGCACCGACCGCGATTAGTTGGAAACCGAGCTTCCATAAGGGAGGCTCACTGTGAGAAGAGGTAGAAATGAGCATCAATCGAGTGATCATCAGCGGCAATCTGACCCGCGACCCTGAACTTCGTAGCACCCAGTCCGGTATGGACGTTCTGAGCTTCGGCGTGGCGGTGAACGACCGCCGCAAGAACCCTCAGACCGGGGAATGGGAAGACTATCCCAACTTCGTGGACTGCACGATGTTCGGTACCCGCGCCCGCAGCCTGTCCCAGTACCTGTCCAAGGGTACGAAGGTGGCTATCGAGGGCAAGCTCCGCTGGAGCCAGTGGGAGCGCGACGGCCAGAAGCGCAGCAAGCTCGAGGTCATTGTGGACGAGCTCGAATTCATGTCGAGCCGCAACAACGGCGGTGCCCAGTCCTACGGCGGCGATTTCGGTGGCAACCAGGGCTATGCCCCGGCGGCGCCGGCTCCGGCCTACAGCGCTCCGGCTCCCATGCCGGCCCCCGCTCCGGCAGCGCCCGTCATTGACGCTTCCTCTTCCGTGTACGATGACGACATTCCGTTCTAAGCGAAAGATAAGAGGTTAAAATGGCCGATTACGCTAAGCAGCCTCGTCGTAAGTATTGCCAGTTCTGCAAGGACGACGTTGAGTATGTCGATTACAAAGACACTCAAATGCTGCGCAAGTATGTTACCGATCGTGGCAAGATCAAGCCCCGTCGCGTGACCGGTGCCTGCACTCAGCACCAGCGCGACATCGCGGAAGCCGTTAAGCGCGCCCGCGTTATGGCTCTCATGCCCTATGCCGTGCCCGCTGTGAGCGGCCGTGGCGATCGCCGCAACCGCTAGGCGAAGGAGGATAAACATGCAAGTTATTCTTCTGAAGGAGCTTCATGGCAAGGGCGGCGAAGGCGACGTCATCGACGTGGCCCGTGGCTATGCCAACAACTTCCTGCTGACCCAGGGTTACGCCGTGAAGGCGACCAAGGGCAACCTGAAGCAGCTCGAGGAGCGCAAGAAGAACATCGCCAAGCGCGAGGAAGTGCGCATTGCCGATGCTAACGCTCTGGCCGAGAAGCTGAACAACGCTACGGTTCGCGTTATCGCCCAGGTGGGCGAGGAAGGCGTGCTGTTCGGTTCCGTGACCGCCCCTCTCGTGGCCGAGGCCATCGAGCAGGAGTTGGGCATCGAGATCGACCGTCGCCGTGTCGAGCTGGGCAAGCCGATCAAGATGGTTGGCACCTACGAGGTTCCCGTGTCGCTGTACCGCGACATCAAGGGTACCGTCACCGTCGTGGTGGCCGGCGAGACCGAGTCCGAGGAGACTATTGAGGCCTTCGACGAGGCTCTGGAGATTGCCGAGACGCCTGCCGACGAGACCGTTGAGGTCGACGGCGAGGTGGCTGCCGACGGTACCGTCGAGGTCGAGGTGACCGAGACCGAGGAGTAAACCTTCTCGATACCGCGTACTATCGAAGGCCCTCGCCTCGCGAGGGCCTTCGTGTATCGTGAGCCAGGTAAGTGAGGCACTGTCTCACGGCGCTTGGTTCGAAACGCGCTACAATAGGCGAACCCGACAAGTAAGAGGTTTTCCCATGCCCTTTCAGCAGAACGTACCTGAAGACGCGAACAACACCGCGGGACTGGCGCCCCGAGCGCAGCTGCCCCAGAACATCGAGGCCGAGCAATCGGTGCTGGCGGCTTGCATGCTGAACGGCGAGGTGACCGAGGATGTCGTGCTGAAGCTGCGCCCCGAGAACTTCTTCCGCCCGTCGCACCGCATCATCTTCGAGGCTATCATCAGCCTCACGAACCGCCATATTCCCGTCGACCCTATTTCTCTGGCCGACACCTTGAAGGCTACCGGCCAGCTTGATGCCGTTGGCGGCCGTGCCTACTTGGCCGAGCTGGCCGATAACACCTTCTCGCTTACCAGCTGGGAGCGCCATACCGACATCGTCAAGCGCCAGGCCATCCTGCGCGAGCTCGTGTACGCCGCTACGCAGATTAACGCCCTGGCCTACGACGCGCCGGACGATTTGAACGAGGTGGTTGAAGAGGCCGAGAAAACCCTGTTCAACGTCACCGAGAAGCGCGTGAGCTCCAGCTTCCGCAAGATGGACGAGCTGGTGACGAACGCCTACGAGGAAATTACCAAGCTGGCGAATCAGAAAGACCATATGGCCGGAGTGCCTACGGGCTTCAAAGACGTGGACAACCTCTTTCATGGCCTGCGTCCCGGCGACCTGGTTATTTTGGCGGCCCGCCCCGGCGTGGGTAAAACCTCCTTCGCCCTGAACCTGGCCACCAACGCCGCCAAAGCCGGCACCGCCGTGGCCTTCTTCTCGTTGGAGATGGGCGCCGACCAGCTGGTGCAGCGTATCCTTTGCTCCGAGGCACGCGTCTCGCTTTCCAAGCTGCGCTCCGGCTTCATCGCCGAGGGCGATTGGGGGGCGCTCGCGGAAACATCGGGCGCGCTTTCCCAGTTGGACATGTACATCGACGACACCCCGGGCCTTTCCATTCTAGAGGCCCGCGCCAAGGCCCGTCGCGAGCTTCACAATCTGAAGGAGGGGCAGAAGGGCCTTATCGTAGTCGACTACCTTCAGCTGATGACCCCGGGCCCCGGCACGGCCAACAAGTCCACCAACGACCAGGTGGGCGAGATTTCCCGCGGTCTGAAAATTCTCGCGAAGGAAATGGGCATGCCGGTTATCGCGCTGTCGCAGCTGTCGCGTGCCATCGAGCAGCGCGGTAAAGACAAGCGCCCCATGCTCTCCGACCTGCGCGATTCCGGCTCCATCGAGCAGGACGCCGACATCGTCATGTTCATCGACCGCTCTATGAACGAGATTGAGGCGGAAAGCGAGAGCCGCCCCGACCTCGGCATGGCCAAGCTCATTGTGGCGAAGCACCGCAACGGCGCCACGGCCGATATTGACCTGTCCTTCATCGCCGAGTCCACGAAGTTCATGGACTACTACGACGAGTCGCGCGTGGGCGGTTTATAGCCGCGGTGTCTGACGAGCTGACATTCATTCATGCGGCCGACCTTCACATCGGCGCGCCGTTTCGCGGGCTGAGGGCGCTGTCCGAGGAGTGGGCGCGGCGCCTGGCCGATGCCATTCCCGCTGCGTGGGACCGCGTGGTAGAGGCCGCCATTACCCGCAAGGTCGATTTCGTCGTAGTGTCCGGCGATATCTTCGATTCGGTGCGCGCATCGTACCGCGACTACCTGCGGTTCTTCGACGGCTTGAACCGGCTCGATGCCGAGGGCATACCAACGTATCTGTGCACGGGAAACCACGACCCCCTAAGCATCTGGCAGCAGGATTTCTTTGCCCTGCCTGCCAGCGCCACTATGCTGGCCGCCGACCGCCCCGATTTCGCCCTGTACGAGCGCGACGGCCGCCCTATGGCCATCATCGGGGGCCGCGGCTACCCGAACAAGGTATGGTCTCCCAACGAGAACATCGCCGAGGGCATCACCCGTGCTGCCGCCCTTGAGGCCCTGGGACCCCGCGCGGCCGAGGCGCCCTACGCCATCGGTGTGCTGCACACGGGGCTGACCCTTGACCCGCACAAGGCCCCTTCCGACCCGGTCGAGCTGCTGGCGGCGGGCTTCGACTACTGGGCCCTCGGCCACATCCACAGCCCCTGGGTAAACGACGACACCAACCCGCGCCTTGTGTTCTCTGGCTGCATTCAGGGGCGTGACGTGCGGGAAACTGGCCCCCGCGGGGTGAACCTCGTCACTCTCGCCCCTGGCTGCCCGCCGCGCATCGCCTTTATTCCCACGGCCTCCATCGTGTGGGAGAAAGTGACCGTAGACGCGTCGGACTGCGCGAACATTCCGGCCCTGGTGGCGAAAACCATGCGCGAGCTGTTCGCCGTGAACGGCGATGCCTCTTGCGAGATGATGGTCTCCCGCATCACGCTGACTGGCGCCACGCCGCTGCACGAGGTGCTCAGCCGTCCCGGCGTGCTTGAGGAGGTGCGCTCGTCACTGAACGACTCCTATTCCGAGTTCTTCTGCGACGCCCTCGTCGACGGCACCCGCGCTCCCATCGACGAGAAAGCCCTGCGCGCCGAGGGCCTGTTCCCGGCGGTGTTCCTGCGCACTGCCGACGCGCTCATCGAAGACACGGCAGGCCAGATCGACTACCTGCAGGAGGAATACCTGGCCCGCAACGTTCCCCTTACGGCGGCGCTTTCCGACAAGCGCGCCCGCGAGCTGTCGCAGCAGGCGGTAGATTTGGTGCTCGACCTGCTCATCCAGGGAGGCGACGACTGATGGCCGCCCCCGCCCTGCGCTATATACGCATTGACCGCTTCGGCCGCTTCCACGACAAGGTCGTCGGCCCCTTCGACGATCATCTGAACATTGTCTACGGCGCCAACGAGGCTGGGAAGACCACGGTTGCGTCGTTCGTCGGCGGCGTGCTGTTCGGCTGGGAAGAGGCCCGCGGCAACCGAAACACCTACAAGCCGGAAGGCGCCGAGCGCGCCGGATCGCTTGTGTTCGATGACGGCCTCACTCTCACGCGTGTACGCAACGCTGATGGGCTCCAGGGCGATGTGGCCCTGGTGGAAGACATCGACCGCGACACGTTTCGCACCATGTTCTCGCTGAACAGCGACGAGCTGCGCAGCCTGCGCAACACCACCGATACTACGGCGAAGCTGCTCACCGCCGGGTCGGGTACCGGATCGTCGCCGGCCCATGCCCTGGCCCACGTGAACGAGCGCCTGGCGGTGTTCACCTCGCGGGCTGCTTCGGCCGAGCAGTCCATTCCGAAGCTGCTCGCCCAGCGCGCCGACCTGCGGGCCGAGCAGCAGGCAGCCTCGGAGGCCGCCGACCAGTTCCGCGCCCAAGACCGCGAGCTGCATGATTTGGAACCGGAACGGGCGGCCATGGCCGAGCGGGTGGCGGAAAGCAATCGCGTCATCGAGGCGCTCTCATCGGCTCGGGCGGCCCTTGTGGCCCTCGATGCCGAGAAGGCCAAGCTGCAGGCCGATACCGAGCGGCTTACTCGTACCGCTGAAGCCGCCGGTGCCGAGGCGGAAGAAGCCGAGGCCGCGGTGGGCCCGCGCTTGGCCCGGCTGTCCACCGCCGACGAGCGGGCTCTGCGCGACCGTTTGGAAACGCTGGGCACGCGGCAGTCACGCCTGGCCCACGCCGCCGAGGTGGCCGAGGCGAACTACGTGTCGTCGGTGGCGGTGTACGAGGCCCTGCAGGAAACTGCCGATGCCGAGGAAGACCGTCGCCGCGAGCGCTCGAAGCGCCGCATTCAGGTGGCATTCTGCGTGGTTATTCCCGCGTTGCTGTTCTTGCTAGGGGTGCCGCTGTTCGTGGAAGGCCGCGAGCGCGGCTCGCTTTCCACCATGGCTATCGGCGCGGCCCTTACCGTATTCGCCGTGCTTATGGTGGCCGGCGGCTTCGCCCTGCTGTTCCGCCCCGATAAAGAGGAGGACCAGCGCAAGGCCCGTTTCGACGACGCCCATTGGGTGATGGTGCAAGACAAGAAGAAGCTCGAGGCCTGCCGTGCTGAGGAAGACCAGTTCTCCGCCGCCGTGGCCCGCGAGCTTGCCGAAGAGGGGCTGACCAACACCGGCGGCTCGCTGCGCCAGGCGCGGCTGCTTCTCGACGAGGCCCGCGAGGCCCGCGCCGCCGCGGCACTCTGCCGCCAGCGCCAGCAGGCTTCCCTGGCCCGCCGTTCGGAGGCTCAGGGGCGGCTGCGCGAAATTGCCCAGGAGCGCGCGGCTGCTTTGGAGCGCGCAGGCCTGGCGCCCGACGATACCGCGGCCCAGGTCGATGAGGAATTGGCGCGCCGCACCCTCCAGCGCGAGGGGCTTCTGGAAACCCTGGAAAGCATGAACCAGCGCGCCGGCGAGTTGGCCCAGGTGCTGGCCCAGGCGGAAACTGAGCGCGGCTTCGACCGCTTAAAGATAGAGGTGCAGGAAGTTACCACGCGCCTGGAAGAGGCTAAGGCCGACTTCGCTCGTCTTCTGCTGGCGAAGCGCATGCTGGAGGCCGCCATTGCCACGTGGGAGTCGAAGCGCCAGCCCGAGGTATATGCTCATGCAAGCCGCTTGCTTGCGCTTATGACCGACGGACGCTGGACCCAAGTTGCCCTTACCCCTGAAGGAACCCTGCAAGTGGCCGACCCCCTCGGGCGAACGCGCCTGCCGGTGCACCTGTCGCTGGGCACCTGCCAGCAGCTGTATCTGGCCCTGCGCATCGCCCTGCTCACCTGCGCCGAGAACGTCGGCCGCTCCATCCCCATCCTCGCCGACGACATTCTGGTGAACTTCGATGCCACCCGTCGCCTGGGGGCCGCCCGCGCCCTCGTGCAGCTGGCCGAGCACCGCCAGGTAATACTCTTCACCTGTCACGAAGAAGTAGCCCGCACCCTAAAGAAAGCCGCCAAACAACAAGGCCGCCCCGCCACCCTCATCAACCTGTAGCCCCTCATACGGGAAAACGTCACCATTCCCTCCGTAGGGCAAGGGCCATGCCCTTGCCGCCCACCCCGAGGCTGATTCGCTCAACAAAAGGCGTTCTTTCCCCAACCCGCGGCCGCCCCCTCCGTAGGGCAAGGGCCACGCCCTTGCCGCTCAACCCGAGAAAAAATCGCGGTGAACGGCACCGCCCGACCAATTTACCTATTCAATACCCATCCAAAAGCCTGCCAGGGCAAATTTATTGACAGAGGCCCAAGAAGCCCCCAATTCTCATCGAATTACTCACAAATTCCCAGGTCAAAACCACGAAGCAAAAAGTAACAAATCCCGCGAATAGCCCAAACGGGCGTTGCTTTCCCGTAACCTTTCTGTCAAACTCCATCCTACTTTCATTGTGTCAAGAAGGCGGAATGATCAGGCATTCCCACTAGAAAGGCAGCAAAAATGGAGAAGGCAAAGCGCTTTGCGCACCAGGCACTCACTTGGGTTCTCTGCTTTATGCTCGTTGTTGGCTGGGGGGGGGGTCTCCCTTATAGCCACTGCTGAGCCCGCCCACGCCGCCGGCGTGGACGTCGGCGCGAACCCCACCCCGAAGGTAGACATCGCCGTCAACGTGCCGGCTGACTACCCGGGCACCTTCCTGGAGTTCAAGCAGGAACTCACGGAAAAGCTCATCGCCGCTGGCATGAAGGTGAGCGACTTCCGTATCACCACCACGCAGGTGGCCATCGATACGACGGACACCAGCGGCTGGATCGTGTACGACCACTACCGCGACCAGTCTACGTACAACTCCCTTACGGCGAATTTGAATGCCGACCAGAAGGAGAAGCAGCCCTACCGCGCCGCCGACAATACCAAGACCAACGGCACCGGCACCATCGAGAGCTACTTCAAGAACAACACCAACACCACCGGTAACAAGTGCAAGCAGTTCGATCGCCACATCTACTCGTTCGTTGACGATGAGGGCAAGGCGAGCATGGTGTTCGCCGGTTACGGCACCCAAGCTCTCAGCGACTACATGATCTACCCCGCTTCCAGCAATTCCCGCCGTACCTTCAGCTTCGATATCAATCCGGCGGTTATCGACACTCACACCCTCTCGAGCTACGGCTTCTTCCTGAATGCGGGCGTAGCGAACGGTAATGTGCAGGGTTATGCCCTTATTTTCGCGAACAACCACGTCGGAACCATCCAGAAGATTAATACGGCCGTCAACTCTGCCAACATCACGGGCACGTCCGTGAAGACGAATCTGAACATGGGTATTAAGACGGGCGACAAGGTGCGTCTGTCCGTCGAGCTCAACAAGGATACCGTCACCATCCAGTATCAGAAGTACGATGCCAACGGAAACCTGGGCCCCATTACCGACTTGGTGCGCGACTTCGCGCTCGATGACACCGGGTTCAACGGTTTCGGCCCGCTGGTGAACTACTCGAAGCACGGCTGTGCGTCCCTCTCCATCATGAAGTACTCCGACCTCGAGATGGGCTATGAGGCCTCCGCCTTCGACGCCCTGAAGAACGTGCAGTACTACGAGGGCGCCGAGGCGAAGTACTTCATCAACCTCGCTGGCGACAGCAACGATGCCGGCATCCCCGAGGAAAGCAAGGTGAGCGGCGACGACGTGGTGGTGAACACCTCGTACCGCGACGGCATCAACCGTATGAACGAGAACGAGATCTTCTACATCTCGAACGCTGACGACGGCCAGATTGTCACCGATTCCACGCGCAACAACTTGGGCGACCTTACCCACCAGGGCCTGGGCTCCGGCAACGGCTATTACGCCACGAGCGACAACTACGTCGATATGATGGCCGAGTACATTTACAACAACTTCCGCGATGGCGTGCGCTTTCAGCCCGAGCAGGTGGAATCGGAACTGCCGCTGGCCAACTTCTACCTGAAGGAAACCGGCGTGGTGCCCGAGCGCCAGATTATGACGGTGCACCTGCAGCACCTGGTGAACGCGGCTAAAACCAACGAGTCGCTGCCCGAGTGGGACCGCGTGCCCGACACCATCAGCGTGAACCTTTACGACAAGTCGCGCATCGGCACGGCGTCGGGCGCCAACGGCACCCTGGTGAAGTGGTATCTCACGGTGACCGATCCCGACAATAACACGGTAGAGGGCTTTAAGCGCATCAGCGTGACTGACCCCGCCGACCTGCCCGATTTCGTGTTCGACAAGAACAGCAAGCCGGGCCGCTACACCTTCACCCTTGAGGTCGAGGACAGCGAGGGCAACCTCTCCCGCGACTTCTCTACCTACATCACCGCCTTCCTCGATGACGAGATCCCCTTCATCGAGGGCAAGAACACCGGCCGCAACACCGCCACCATTTCGCTGACCGACACCGGCCAGGGCATCGATGAGGACGGCATCACCTTCATTGAGGACGGCCGTGGTTCTGGTGTGGCTGGCTACTGGGTTACCAACGATTTGAATGCCACCCCCTCCGAGGACGACTGGACGATGCTGCCCTTCGCCCAGCACGCTTTCGATTTCGACGTGACCATCACCAGCACCGAGCCTCTGGTCGTGTGGGTGCGCGACGAATGCGACAACATTGGCAACAAGGCCGTGTTCCAGCCCACCTATGTGCGCGTGGAAGACGCCGACGGCAACCCCATCGACGACTACTACGTCATTGGCGAGAAGCCGATTATCGTGCTGCCCGAAGACGACGACGTGCCCGATCCGAAGGATCCCGAGAACGAGGCCTTCAGCGGTTGGGTGACCGGCGACAACGATGACCCCATCACGCCGGGCACCACGCCGGTGCAGCCCGAAGACAACGTGATCATCATCCGCCCGAGCTATTCGCGCGATTACGCCGAGATCAACTACCTTGTCAACGGCGGCAAGATGGATGCCTCCGTCACGCAGCGCGTGGTTTCCGGCTCGTCCATCCTGGCGAAGATTGAAGACCACGATGCCGAGCCGACCCGCACCGGCTACACCTTCACTGGTTGGAAGCTTCTGAATACCGACGATGTTGAGAAGGCCTCCGATGCGACCTATATCAACACGGCCGCCAACGTGGCCGAGGTGACCGACCAGCGCGCCCTGGCCGAGAAGAACGACGAGGGTCTGATCACGCGCGACAAGTACTACTTGGTCGCCCAGTGGGAGGTCAGCAGCCATACCCTGAAGCTCGATGCCAACGGCGGCTCGCTCGGCAACGTGAAGAGCATCGAGGGCGTTACCTACGACGCGGGCATCGGCGATTTGAACCTGCCCACGAGCGGCCGCAGCATTCCCTCTAAGCCCGGCTACTTCTTCGCCGGTTGGTCCGAGAGCAACGACAACGACATCGAGAAGATCTTCAAGGCTGCGCCCGGTTACACGGCCAAGGCCGAGGCTCCGGCGATGCCCGACAGCGACAAGACGGTCTACGCCGTATGGGTGGCCGATACTAGCAAGTTCGTGGTGTCGTTCAACAGCGTCGGCGGCAGCAAGATTACCGATCAGGCCTACGCCACGGCCACGGCTAAGAACTACAATTCCTTCAGCAAGCCCTCGCGCACCGGCTACACCTTCGCGGGCTGGTACGAGCAGCTGGCGGTTGATGAGGAGACCGGCGCCGTTACCTACGGCGATACCGAGTTCGTCGGCGGCGAGACCATCGCCAACAAGACCAACCACACCTTCGCGGCGAAGTGGACGCCCAACACCAACACCAAGTACACCGTGCAGTATTACGTGTCCAACGGCAAGGTGAACCCCGACGGCACCAAGGGCTACAGCCTGGTGACCGAGCAGACCAAGACCTACGAGGCCACCACGGAAAGCCAGGTGACGGTCAGCTCCGCCGACGCCAAGGAAGAGATCATGCACGACGGCCAGCGCTACTGGCTGAACGCCTCCAGCGCGAACAACGTGTACTCCGGCACCGTTACCGGCTCGCCGGCCCTGGCCCTGAAGCTGTACTACGACCGCTACCTCGATGTGCGCGTCGACGGCAACCCGGGCGGCACGGTGAACTCCGCGCTCGATGTGCTGGAGGGCACCACCCCCACGGTTTCCTGGGCCCCCAACGAGGGCTACCGCGTGAAGCAGGTTACCATCGACGGCGTCATCCGCGACGACCTGGTGGGCCAGGCGAGCTACACGTGGCCCGAGCCCATTTTCGCGAACCATCGCGTGGTGGTTACCTTCGAGCCCATCGGCGGCAGCACCGATGACCCCAAGACGCCGGTGAACCCCGAGAAGTCGCGCTTCAAGGTGAACACCTCGGTCAGCGGCTGCACCCACGATGCCATCAGCCTCACGCCGTCTACCACGGTGAACGAGGGCGGCGACCACTCCGTCACCTGGACGCCCAACGGCTACACGGTGAAGAGCCTCGTGGTCGACGGCGCGGCGGTGGACCCGAACCAGTACCTGCAGGCCGACGGCACCTACAAGATCGACTTCCTCGGTCTGACCGACAACCACACCGTGACCGTTGAGGCCACGCGCCTGCCCCAGAACGGCGGCTCCGGCACCGAGGGCTACAGCACCATTACCGTGAACCGCTACGGCGGCGACGACACCTGCACCACGAGCCCGTCGGCCACCGGCGACGAGGGCAGCACCTACGACGCCACCTGGGGTGCCGGCGAGAACTTCGTGGTGTACAAGGTGGTCGTCGACGGCAAGGAGCTGACCGAGTCGGCCATCGCCAAGGGCCTGCGCGCCATGGACTTCAAGAAGAACCACGTGGTTGACGTGTACTTCGCGCCCAAGCCCACCGACCCCGAGGCCCCAGTAGAGGTACCCGATTTCAACGACCCCGAGGAGTACGTGAAGGTCACCACCAAGATCGAGGGCTACGAGGGCACCATTACGCCGTCGGGCTACGTGGAGAAGACCGGCGAGGACTACCTCATCGACTGGTCCATGGATCTGAACTCCGGCAACGTCGACGTGGACGGCTCGCTCGACGAGAACGGCGAGCAGGCCGGCGTCAACGACTTCAAGAACTACACGGTGACCGAGGTGACCGTCAACGGCCGCCAGACCGACGACTTCACCGTGGACGAGAAGTCCGGCCAGCTGGTGCTGCGCAACCTTGAGGAGGATGCCGACGTGGTGGTGAAGGTTGAGGCCGAGATGGTGGACGTCACCACGGCCGTCATTCCCGCCGGCACCGCGAAGGTTTCCAAGTCGATGACCGTGTTCAAGGGCCAGAACTACGTGAACATCCAGAGCAAGCCCGAGACCGGCCGCCGTCTGGTGGAGGTTATCGTGAACGGCGAGCTTATGTGGAATACCGAGCCCGACGAGCCCGAAGCCGCCGACCCGGCGACCGCCGAGCCCGAAACGGCCGCCGATGCCCCCGAGGCCACCCCGGCAAGTGTCGAGCCCCAGGCCGAGCCTGCTTCCGCCGCCGAACCGGAGGTCGCTGACGCTCCCGCCGCCGAGGAGCCCGCTGCCGAGGCCGCCGCGACCCCCGAGGTACAGGAAGTGACCGCCGGCGAGACCGTGGCCGACGAGGCAGTGCCCATGTCCTTCCGCAGCTACGCCGGCCAGGGTACGCAGCTCATCCCCGAGGTGTACGGCCCCAACGAGGCCGAGCTGTACTACGCCGACATGGAAATCATGACGGTGAACGACTGGGAGCTGGGCGCGGGCCTGCGCACCCACGCTGCCGAGGTGAGCGTCGACGAGAACGGCAACGCCAGCCTGAAAAACATCATGGACGACCAGCAGGTGCTGTTCGTGACCGTGGGCGAGGATGAGACCTACGAGGGCCCCACCGAGAACCCCGACGGCACCAAGGAGAGCGAGATCGTCAAGAGCTACTGCAAGGTGAACGTCTCTATGAAGGACGAGAACGGCAACTCCATCGTGGGCTCCACCGACGGCAGCAAGATGACCGTAGTCGAGGCGGGCCAGCCGGCTTCCACCTCGTGGACGGTGCCCGCGGGCTATTCCGTGTCGCAGGTGCTCGTGAACGGCGAGGAGGTTTCCCCGAAGGACACCAGCTGGACCACCGACGCCCTGAACGGTGATGTGACCGTTGAGGTGGTGCTGAAGAAGAACGGCGCCAAGACGGAAAGCTACCAGGAGGGCGACGAGCCCCGCGCCACCGAGAAGAACCACTACGAGGTGCGCACCGGTCTGCAGGGCGGCGAGGGCAGCATCTCGGGCGCCGGCACCTACAACCCGAAGGTGGGTGCCAAGGTAACCTGGTCGGTGAAGGATCCCGCGACGACCAAGGTGTACCAGGTGTACGTCGACGGCGTGCTGCGCCCCGACCTGGTGGACCAGGACAGCATCGAGTTCCCGCCCTCTGAGGCTGGCACCGTGCATTCCGTGTCCGTCGTTCTGCAGACGGGCGAGGAGAAGCCGGTGAACATCGATAAGGACGCCGACGGCGAGCCCGATGTGGATATCGACACCGACGGCGACGGCGTTCCCGATGTGAACGTGGATACCGATGGCGATGGCGAGCCCGACATCGACATCGACATCGATGGCGACGGCAAGCCCGACGTGAACGTGGACGTGGACGGCGACGGCGAGCCCGACGTGAACATCGACACCGACGGCGACGGCGAGCCCGATATCGACATCGACACCGATGGCGACGGCAAGCCCGACGTGAACATCGATACCGACAAGGACGGCGACCCCGACCTGTTCATCGACTACGACGGCGACGGCATTCCCGATGTGAACATCGACACCAACGGCGACGGCTTCCCCGACGTGAACGTGGACCACAACGGCGACGGCGAGCCCGACGTGAACATCGACACCGACAACACCGGCACCTGGAAGCCCAGCTCCCAGGGCGGCAACGCCGACAAGATTTGGAAGCCCGACACCAGCATCGACACCGGCGACGGCCAGGGCCACGTGCACAAGGACCGCACGACTCCCGTCGACAAGGACGGCGACGGCGTGGACGACCGTTGGCAGCCCGGCTACATCGTGGAAATGCCCGACGGCTTCAAGTACGGCACCATGAAGGAAGACTGGACGCATCCCGACGGCGACCCGGCGCCTGAGGGCGACGATACCCGTACCGGTAGCGAGAACGGCAGCGACGGTTCGACGGGTGCCACCAGCGAGAACGGCGCCAACGGTTCTGCCGGCACCAACGGCACCAGCGGCAACGGCTCGTCCAACGGCTCCGATGAGGATCCGTGGGGCACGCTGTACAAGCGCGGTCGCCTGCTGCTGGCCCAGACCGGCGACGACATGACGCCGATCCTGACCCTGATGGGCCTCATCGGCCTCGGCGGCCTGGTCATGCAGGGCACCGCGGCCATGCGCCGCCGCCAAGAGGCGAAGGCCGCCCAGCAGGACGCCGAGTAGCCCCTGCGAAAAACAACGCCAAGCCGAGTAGCCACCCGCGAAAAGCAACTCCAAAGTGAGAAGACCCGCAGCCGCCCCCGCTGCGGGTCTTCTTTTGCGCTACACTGCGTAGGGAACCATGAAGGCCAGCCCGGAAAGGCCCCGCCTCCCCCGTAGGGAAAGGGCCATGCCCTTTCCGCCACCCGGAGCCCAACCAACAGACAGGAGCCCCCATGTTCGGAGACAACCTCACGCGCATCGTCGCCGCCATCGAGAAGAACTACGAGGCCGACGAGATCTTCTTCACCAAGCCCGGGCGCCGCTTCCCCAGCCGCACCGCCATCAAGGGCCTCATCACCGAGCTGCGCCGTGTGCTGTTCCCCGGCTATTTCGGCCCCGAAATGCTCACGCCGCAAACGAGCCCGGCCTACTTCATCGGCCAGTCGCTCATCGACATCGAGGCCGTCCTGCGCGAGCAGCTCATTCTGGCGCTCACCTACACCTCCGACGACCGCGACGACCTCATCGAGGCCGGCAGCCCCCACTGCCTCGGCTGCGGCTCCGACGCCATCTGCAAGCAGGCCGCCGACATCTGCACCGCCTTCTTCGACGAGCTGCCCCACATCCAGCGTGTGCTGCTCACCGACGTGCAGGCGCTCTACGACGGCGACCCGGCCGCCGGCTCCAAGGAAGAGGTCATCTTCACCTACCCGGGCCTGTACGCCATCTACGTGTACCGCATCGCGAACGTGCTGTACCGCCTGGGCGTGCCCATCATCCCCCGCGTGATGACGGAAATTGCCCATTCCTCCACCGGCATCGACATCGGGGCCGGCGCCACCATCGGCGAGTACTTCTTCATCGACCACGGCACTGGCGTTGTCATCGGCGAAACCACGGTCATCGGCGAGCACGTGAAGCTCTACCAGGGCGTCACCCTGGGCGCGCTTTCCACCCGCGGCGGCCAGCGCCTGGCCGGCGTGAAGCGCCACCCCACCATCGAGAACGACGTCACCATCTACTCCAACGCCAGCGTGCTCGGCGGCGAGACGGTCATCGGCGAAGGCTCGGTCATCGCCGGCTCCACCTTCGTCACCTTCAGCGTCCCGCCCCACTCCCGCGTCAGCGTAAAAGAACAAGAAATCCGAGTCCGCCAACCCGGCGAACGCGACTAACCCCGTCCCGCTTCAACGGGAGGGAAGGGGCAAGCCACAAGGCTGTGACAAAGCGGGCGTGTGCGGCGGCTCTTCGCTAAGCAGCGGGATAATCCTTTCATGCTGGAAAGGGCCCGAACATACCTCGGCGTTATCTTCGCCATTTTCGCGCGCGACGTGCGGCGCGTGCTGCGCAACCCGGTGGCGCTCGTCATCACGCTGGGCATGATTGTCATGCCCTCGGCCTACGCTTGGTACGTGGTGGCGGCGAACTGGGATCCCTACAACAACACCGAGGACATGCTCGTGGCCGTGGCCAACGAAGACGCCGGCGCCGATTCGCCCGAGGCCGGGCACCTAGATGTGGGCGCCCAAGTGGTGGCCCAGCTGCACGACAATCACGAGATGGGCTGGGAATTCACCGATGCGGAAAGCGCCGTGAACGGCGTGTACGAGGGCAAGTACTGGGCCGCGCTCGTCATTCCGAAGGAGTTCAGCGCCGATTTCGCCAGCGTGTTCACCGGCGATTTCACCCAGCCGACCATCGATTACTACGTGAACGAGAAGCCCTCGTCCATCGCGCCGAAGGTGACCGACGCGGCGGCCAACGCGGTGGAGCGCGCCATCAACGAGAACTTCGTGAAAACGGTGACGGAAAAGGTGGTGGGCGTCACCCAGGAGGCCGGTTCCTATGCGGAAGGCAAGGCCGATGACGCCGAAAGCAGCCTGACCGCCGGCATCCGCAGCGCCCATGACACGGTGGGCGAGACGCGCGCCACGCTGGAGGGCCTGGCCGCCACGGTAGATTCTACGCGCACCGCCGCCAGCGAGGCCGATGCCACCTTGGCCGGCCTGCAGGATGACCTGCCGCACCTGTTGGACGCGCTGTCCCAGTCGAAGGAGCTGCTGGCCCGCGCCCGTTCGACCACCAACGACTACGGCACGGCGCTTTCGAAGAACGCCACCGACGGGGCGCTGAAACTGGCCGCCGCCGCGTCCACCGCGCAGCGGGCCCTGGGCACGGTGGAAGGCGACGTGTCGGCCGCCGAAGCGGGAACCGCGGGCGCCCTGGCCCAGGCCGAGGCCCTGCTGGCCGACAACAAGGCGCTCGTGGCCGACCTGCAGGCCGAAGCCGGCGCTGCCGGAGCCGACCCGGTCGTCGCGCAGGCCCTCGCCCAGGCGCAAGACGCCACCGCGCGCCTTGCCGCCACGGTCGATTCGCTGAAAACCGCCCAGGCTGACCTGACCTCCACCGCCGACGCCCTGGGCACGGCCGCCACCACGCTGAACGACGCCGCCGAAGCCGGCGCTGCCACCGTGCAACAGACGGCCGCCGCCTTCCAAGGCACCATCCTGCCCGACATCACCTCGGCACTCGACTCGCTCGTAGAGGCCTGCGGCACCCTGGAAGGCGCCGTGCAGGGGCTTACCCCCTCGCTTGCCCAGGCCCGCGCCATCCTCGCCGAAATGACCGGCACCCTGGAAACCTCGCGCGATGCCCTTACCACCACCTCGGCCTCGCTGGCCACCATGGAAGACAACCTGGCGCGCACCCTCACCGACCTCACGGCGCTGCAGAATTCCGCCACCGTGCGCGACCTGGCCGACTACCTGAAGGCCGACCCGGCCACCGTGGGCGCGTTCATGGCCGCGCCCGTGCAGCTGGAAACGCGCCCGGTGTACGCCGTGGCCAACTACGGCAGCGGCGTGACGCCCTTCTTCACGAACCTGGCGCTATGGGTGGCCGGCTTCATCCTCATGGCCATGGTGAAACTGCGGGTGGACCCGGAAGGCCTGCCGAAGTTCACGGCCACCCAGGCCTACTTCGGCCGCTGGCTGTTCTACGTGGTGGTGGGGCTGCTTATGGGGCTCGTGTGCTGCGTAGGCGACCTGGCGCTGGGCATTCAGTGCGAAAGCCCGGCCGCGTTCATTGGCGCGGGCCTGCTGACGGTGTTCGTCGACGTGAACCTCATGTTCGGCCTGGCCTACGCGAGCCGCCACATCGGCAAGGCCATCGCCGTCATTCTGCTTATCATGCAAATTCCCGGGTCGTCGGGCATGTTCCCCATTGAGATGATGCCGCCGTTCTTCCAGGCTATCCATCCGCTGCTGCCCTTCACTTACTCTATTGACGCCATGCGCGAGGCCATCGGCGGCTTCTACGGGCTCGATTACCTGCACGACATGCTGTGGTTGGGGCTGCTGTTCGTGCCGCTGGGGTTCGCCATCGGCCTGGGGTTGGGGCGCGCCGACTTCAACCTCACCATGATGTTCGACGAGAAGCTGGGCGCCACCGACTTGCTGCTGGCCGAGCCGGTTACCGCTGCCGCCCGCAAGAACGGCGAGGACAGCCCCGTGCGCTACCGCACCCGTGCTCTCATGCACGCGCTGCTTGATGCCGAGGGCTTCCGCGCCACCATAACGCGGCGGGTGGCGTGGTTCCGCCGCAACTATCCGCGGCTGCGGCGCGTGGGCTGGGTGGCGCTGGTAGCCCAGCCGGTGGTCACCTTCGCCGTTATGGTGCTGGTGCACGCCGATGTGAACACGCGCGTCATGATGCTTTTGGCCATGGTGGTGGGCATCATCGTGGTGGACACCTACCTCGTGCTCATCAGCTACGTGAACACGCGCCTGAACAACGAGCTCGCCCTGGCCACCCTCACCCCCGATGCCCTGCAGCAAACCGCCGCCCGCCAGGGATTGGTGAAGGGCCAGCCTGTGAGACAGTGCCCCGGAGGGGTGTCTCATCCCCAGGACAACTTAACGCGCAAAGCGCCGCACGATAGAGCGGGGGTGAGACACCCCTCCGGGGCACTGTCTCACACCACACCCAGCGTCCGAGAGGATGATGGGCGATGAGAATGATCTGGGAAATCTTCGCGGGCGATGTGCGCAACCTCTTCCGCAACGTCATTGCCGCCATTGTGGTGGTGGGCCTGGTGCTCGTGCCTCCCATGTACGCCTGGTTCACCACGCTGGGTTTCTGGGACCCCTACGACAACACCGGCAACATCAAGGTGGCGGTGGCCTCGGCCGACGAGGGCTTCCAAAGCGACCTTATGCCCGCGCGCCTGAACGCCGGTGAGCAGGTCATTTCGAAGCTGCGCGCCAACGACCAGTTCGCCTGGCAGTTCGTCAGCGAAGACGCCGCCATCGAGGGCGTGCGCTCCGGCGAGTACTACGCGGCGCTCATCATCCCGAAGGAGTTCACCGCCGACCTTATGACGGTGTTCTCGGGCGACATCACTGAGCCGTCCATCGTGTACTACGACAACGAGAAGGAAAACGCCATCGCCCAGCGCGTGACCTCCACCGGCGCCAGCACCCTGCAGGAAACCATCGACGAGACGTTCACGGAAACCGTGGCCGGCGTGGCGCTGGACACCACCAGCAGCCTGACCACCTTCATGACCGGCGACGGCATTCTCGCCTATGCGGAAAGCCTGGGCGATCGCCTTACCGAGGCCACCGGCGAGCTTTCGGCGGCGGCCGACCAGGCGCGGGCCTACGCCGACCTTATGGGCTCAACCGGCTCGCTGGTGAACGCGACGGCCGACATTCTGAAGGAGGCGGGGCGCGCTCCCGATGCCACCGCCCCACTCATCGGCGATGCCCGCAGCGCGCTTTCCAGCGCAAGCGACGCCCTGGGTACCTCGGCCGATGCCGCCGAGAAGGCCCTGGCCGAGGCCAATGCCGCCTACGACAAGGTTGCAAGCGCCGCCGATGCCGCCTTCGCCGCCGCCAAGGACGACCCCGTCGCCGCCCAGGAGGTGCTGGCAAGCTGCCAAACCGACGTGGCATCGCTGGCGGCGGCCTACGGCGACATGCGCGACACGCTGGCCTCCGTGACGCCCGCCAGCCCGGCCCTTAGCGAGCTGGACCGCGTCATTGCCCAGCTGAAGGCCCTGGAAGCCGCCCTCGGCCGCGCCTCGAATACGGTGCGCGCCGATGCCACGGCCCTCGACACGGCCCGCACCGAAACCACTGACGCCATCGCCCAGGCCCGCGACGCGCTGTCCTCGTCGGAGGCTACCTACAACGACACTCTGCGCACCGAGCTGGCCGAGCTGTCCGAAAGCCTGGCCACCGTGGGCGACGACACGGCCGCCCTGGCCTCCTCGCTGCAGGAAACCGCCACCAGCCTAGGCGATTCCACCAGCTCGCTCAGCACGAACCTGGCCGACGCCGAAGCCTCCCTGCGCAAAACCGCCGACACCCTGGCCGCCGCCGAGCAGCAGCTCGCCCAGGCCCGAGACGACCTCGCCCACGCCCTGGCCACCGGCGACATCAACGAGGTGCGCCGCATCATCGGCGACAACCCGCAGGCCATCGCGCAGTTTTTGGCCGCGCCCACCCACCTGGAGCGCCACGCGGTGTACGCCATGGCCAACAACGGCAGCGCCATGAGCCCGTTCTACACCTCGCTATGCCTGTGGATCGGCGCCATCTTCATGGTGGCCCTTATGAGCGTGTCGCTGTCGCCCGAGCGCGTGGCTGCCCTCACCAAGAAAGCCGGCCGCGCCCCCACCCAGGCCGAGCAGTACCTAGGCCGCTACGGCGTGTTCGCCCTGCTGGGCGTGGCCCAGGCGCTCATCGTGGGGCTGGGCAACGTGTTCTTCCTCGGCGTGGAATGCGAGCACTTCGTGCTGTACCTGCTGGCGCTGGTGGTGGCGGCCGTGGTGTTCACCAGCCTCGTGTACACCCTCACCGTCAGCTTCGGCAACATCGGCAAGGCCATCGCCATCATCCTGCTGGTGGTGCAGCTGGGCGGCTCCGGCGGCCTTATGCCCGTGCAGATGCTGGCCCAGCTGTTCCAGGACATTTACCCGTGGCTGCCCTTCGCCCATTCCATGGAGGCCTTCGAAGGCGCCATGGCCGGCATCTACGGCAACCACTACCTGGTAAGCCTCGGCCTGTTGTCGGCATTCCTCGTCCCGTCGCTCGCCCTCGGCCTTATCTTCCGCCGCCCCGTAATCCGCCTAAACAACTGGATCCTAACCAAACTAAACGAAACCAAGTTCCTCTAGCGCCCCCCTCTACCCCCGCCTGCCGCGGCTGTCCCAGCGTAAGCCTCGCTAGTCTGCGCTTGCCTGTTTCGCTGCTCAAACGAAGCCTCCGACCTCCTCTTTTGCCGCAAAATGAAGTTAGCTTGATGCAACACCGCAGCAAAACCCTCCTTTTTGCCATCAAGAAGAGAAAGTCCGACAAAAACAGTCGTTTTGCTGCGGGTAGGTAAAGGCTAACTTTTCAGCCCAACGCTCTGACCAGGCATAATGCGAAGCACTGCGAAGTTAGGATAGTCTAACACCGCAACAAACCGCCCATTTTTGTCGAACTTTTCCCTCGCGACCCCGTCCAAACGCAGAACAAAGCCACCAACAACACCCCTGCGCCCCCGCTCGCACTATCCGCCCCCCACCCGTGCGACTTGGAAGTCGTCCCTAATAACCCTATTTCCGCCAGTAAGTTGTGTATAATGCAACTTAGAGGTGAAAATATGGTAAAAACGGCCAAGATGCTTCAGGAAGAACTGTCTTCCTACGGCGACCCGAAGAACAAGATGAGGCGCCTTGTGCGCGACGGTGTCCTTGTCCGCGTGACGAAGGGTCTGTACGAAACGGACGCGACTACTCCGCCGCAATTCCTGGCGGCCAGCATTTGCGGCCCTTCGTACATCTCCTTCGAATATGCGCTTGCCTACTACGGAATGATTCCCGAAGCAGTGCCAACGGTGACATCCGCTACGTTCGAGAAGGGGCGTGTTAAGCGCTACGAAACGCCTTTCGGTACATTTACGTTCCACGACGTTCCGTCAGTCGCCTTTCCGGCGGGAATCGTTACGGCCGTTGAGAAGGGCCGGGCGTTCCGCATCGCAACTCCCGAGAAGGCGCTTTGCGACATGCTCTGGCTGCGGCCACCGGTGTCCACCTACCGCGACCTAGAAGACCTCCTGTTCGCCGACTTGCGACTCGATCCAGAAGCAGTGGACGCAATAAATGCCGAGGACATAGCAGCCCTAGCCGAACTCTACCGAAGCACCACCATCAGAAAGCTCGCCAAGTGCCTGAAGAGGAGGCAGCGCTATGCAGCCACCGCTTGATTCCATGCTAGAGGCCTACGACGTGCGCTCGCTCCGCGACCAGAAGAATGCGATCAAGGAAGTAATGCAGGAGCTTGTATTGTGCGGACTGTCCCGCGCCGGCTTCTTCGACCGTGCAGCGTTCTACGGCGGCACGGCTCTGCGAATTTTCTACGGCCTCGACCGCTTCTCCGAGGACATGGACTTTTCCCTGATGACCCCCGACGAGACGTTCGATCTTGCGGAATGGTTCGGCTCTATAGAAAGAGAGCTGAGGTCCTGCGGCATGAACGTAGAAATGGAGAAAAAGGACAAGAGGGTCGATTCGGACATCCAGTCGACGTTCCTGAAGGGGAACACCCGGGAACACTTGCTTGTTTGTTATCCGAACGAGAACTTCTCCTCGGGCGTTCCGCGCGACGAGCGCACCAAGATAAAGATCGAAATCGACGTGAACCCGCCCCAGCTTGCCACGTACGAACGGCGATACCAGTTGCTCCCGTCTCCCTACGAGGTGAACCTGTACGACCAGCCGTCGCTTTTCGCCGGGAAGATCCACGCGGTGCTCTGCCGCAGCTGGAAAAACCGGATCAAGGGACGGGACTTGTACGACTACCTGTTCTATTTGGGTAGAGGGGCAAAGGTCAACCTCCCGCATTTGCAGGCGCGCTTAGAGCAAACAGGGCATTGGGATCCCATAGACGAGCTGTCTGCGGAGAAATTGCGCGCAATGCTCGCCGATCGCTTCGACTCGATCGATTTCAAGGCGGCAGCAAAGGACGTTGAGCCTTTCCTGCGCGATTCCACGTCGCTGCAGATTTGGTCTCCCGACCTGTTCAAGCAAGCAACAGATAAGCTCGAAGCTCGGTAGAGTTCCCTCTACCCCGTAGCTGCGCTTTGTCACGGGCTTGTGGCTTTGGGGGCGGGCGCGTTGTACTAAACTGGGCGAAAGCTTGAAACCGCCCGCCGGCGCCCGCGCCGCCCGCGGCGCAACCGCAGAAAGGAGGCCCGCCGTGGCCGACCGCAACATCGAAAACGACAGCACCGAGGTGCCCGAGATCCCTGAAGAGCTCGAGCGCGTCCTCGTGTTCGCCCTGGACGAGGCCAAGGGCAAGCTGGAAGGCGGCGAAGACCTCATCCCCTTCACGACGCTCGTGGTGAAGGACACCCTGTTTTTGGAAAGCCACCCCGGCGACTCGGCCGAGGAATGCTTCGAAGCCGCCGAGAAGAACGTGCGCGGTGCCCGCGGCGCCGGCGCCTACGCCTTCTGCTACGACGGCTACATTGAGACCGACGACGGCGTGAAGGACGCCATCATCTCCGAGGGTGGCGAGCCCGGGGCCGACACCGGCTACGCGGTGGCCTACCTGTACACGGTGTCCGACGACGGCGCCTTCCAGTTCGAGGCCGAGCCGGCCTACATCGGCGAGGCGCCGAACTTCATGGAGAACCTCAAGGAGCCCGTGGAATACTCCGAGGAGGAAATCGACGAGAAGTACGCCGACGGCGAAGAGGTAGAGGAAGCCGAAGCAGAAGAAGAGGCCCCGGAAGCTCCTGAAGCCGAGTAACCAACACCCTCCCAACAAGCACCCCAGGGCGGCCCCATGGCCGCCCTTTTTGCGTCCGCGTCTAACGGATTTTCGGAAGTGGGAAGTGCGGATTTTCGGAAGTGAGGGACACGCATCCTCGGAATAGGGTGTACCGTTCGCCCCTCAGCAGCTACCGTTCGGTTCAGGTTTAGAGCGTTTAGATCGCTTTTAGGTCGTGCATTACCCTATCAAAAGGCATTCAACTTTTCGAGGGGCATCTACGATGCAGAGGAGTAAAAACCCTGTTCAGGGGGGGTTCTCTGAGAAAACCGATAATCGTTGACTGATTTGTCATAAATGTCAGTGGACAAATTTCCCCAGATCACTAAGGTGAATGCTACGCAAAGTTACGCGCGGGTGTATCCGCGGTGTCGGGAAGGCAACAAAGCCCTCCGAAACTAACGGTTCCCCAACGCCCCAGAAACCAAAGCGTAACTAGCCGCGGATCAAGCCCCCGCAAGATCCGTAGGGCAAGGGCCACGCCCTTGCCGCCAACAAAGTTAAATGCCCGACGCCAGTCGGTATTTAAAAAGGTAGTAGGAAACGTAGTAGGTAGTAGAGAAGGAAGGTGTGGAGTATGCGGACCATCGCGCGCTTCATGGATGCGCGGAACACCGCCGAGGGCAAGTTCCTGTCAGTCTTGCTGTCGGTGCTCCTGGTGTTCTCGTTCCTGAACGTGACCATGTTCACGGACTTCGCCAACGCCGAGGATGACGCCGAGCAGGCTCTCGTAGAGACGCCCGAAGACGTCGATGTCCCCGAGGCGGCTGACGAGGAGCCCGCAACGGACGAGGTCACCGAGCCCGAGGCTGAAGAGCCCCAGGAGGAAGCCGCTCCCGAGCAGGAGCCGGTCGCCCAGGAGCCCGAAGAGGAGGTGACCGAAACTCCCACCGTGGAGGAAGAGCCCGAAGCTGATGAGACCGAAGATAGAGTGACTGCATCTGGGACGAACGATGGCGTGGTGTCCTCAAGCGTGAACACGCTCGACCTCTACGCAAATGAAGTTGAGTATGAGCTTGAACCTGGGAAAAGCGTAACTATAGACAACGCAACAAGAGACACTGATAAAAACTGGAAGATTAGCGCCGGCCGCATTTCCTCGTCGGAGGCTATCACCTCTTGGTCGGATAGCGTGAACGGTGTCGAGCTGTCGAACGCGAAGAATGCAAGCGTGAAGGTTACCGCGAGCGACGACGCGGAGCCGGGTGAATACACGATCCGTCATCGTACGGGCTGGAGCTATACCTATCCTTTCGGATATACGTACGAATACTTTTACGTGACTGTTTCCGGTGTTGCTAAAAAGACCGTTAGCTTTGATGCCAATGGTGGTTCAGGAGCACCGTCTTCGGCAAAGTATGAAGTAGGCACCGAGATGACATTGCCCGAAGCAGGCAACATGAAACGCGACGGCTACGAATTTCTTGGATGGTCCACCGAGAAGAGCGCACAGTCTGCGACTTATATGTCTGGCAGCACTTACACTGTAAGTGAAGCTGTGACCTTCTATGCAGTGTGGAAGCAAGTTGTTTCTCTCGCCTTTGACGCTAACGGTGCAGTGAGCGGCAGCGCCCCCGAAGGTATTACAGGAAATGTCGGAGAAATAGTCATGCTCCCTGAGCCTGCCGGCCTCACGAGAGACGGCTACCAGTTTATGGGATGGTCCCCCCCAGCTCCAATGCAAGCATTGTGTCCAAGGGTGAAGCTGCCAACGTGTACCCCGCTGGCTCTGAGTTCGAATTGCTCAAGTCTCAGACTCTGTACGCGACATGGGCAAAGGTCGAGGGGTCGCAGATGGCGGATCTGGTCGTTGCCATTCGCAGTGACGGCACAGTTCCCAATGAGCCCTCTCTTAACTACGACAATGTTTACACCTATGTAGTTCAGAAAATGTCCAACGTGAATATCTTGGAGTACATTAATCCAGCATATACTGCTGTTGGTGAGGCGGTTCAGTCTGCCCTCCAGGATAAGTTCTATGATCTTGTAAACGACAGAAATGCAGGCGGAAAGTATTGGAACCCCGATACTCAATATGTGGTTTGGTATGTCGCCAAAGAGCAGAGCGGAAGCTATCGGAGCGAATGGCACGTTGATGGCGTTGTCCGCGACAAAGCGAAGCTGTATCTCGACTATGATGCTAATGGCGGATCCCCGACGACCGCGCTTCCCTCGAGCTCGGAGGTGCGAGCGGGCGGTTATGCTGAAGTAGCCGCGCCGGGCAACTACAGCGATCCGAAAAATCCGAGTACGTGGGTAGAACTGGAAAAGCCGGGCTATGAATTTGCGGGCTGGAACACTGCTGCAGACGGCTCGGGCGATTCGTATGCAGCCGGCAACTCCATTCAGATCAACACGAATACTACTTTGTATGCACAGTGGACCCCCAAGAACTCAACCAAGTACACGGTTGTGCACTACAAGGAAGCAGCCGATGGATCGTATGAGCTTACCGATACGGACGAACTCGTTGGAAGGACGGACTCTACCGTAGTCGCACAAGAAAAGAGCTACGCTGGTTACTATCTTGACGTTGAGCATGAAGGTACAGTGCAGAGCGGCACAGTAAAGGCTGACGGCACGCTTAAGCTGGTGCTGTATTATTCAAAAGAAACAGTGTCTTCCTACAAAGTTCGTTATATCGATGCGGCAACGAGCAGTTCTCTCTGGCCTGAGAAAACCGTCCAGGGTTCCTATAAGTACGGGGACGAGATTACCGACCTGGCCAACACGGCGGTGATTATCCCTGGATATAAGATTGAAAGCGTTGCTCCTGAAAAGTTGATTCTGAGCGGTGATGCAAGCAGGGACGTAATCACTGTTTACTACGCCAAGCGCACCGACCTGTCCTACACGGTCAAGTACGTCGACGCCGAGA
>CAJUSP010000007.1:0-64759 GCA_910589165.1 uncultured Adlercreutzia sp. | reverse complement strand
CGCCTCCGCCGAGATCACCATCGGCACCGGCGAGAACTCCCACACCTTCTACTACGCCAAGCGCACCGACCTGTCCTACACGGTCAAGTACGTCGACGCCGAGACCAAGGCCGAGATCGCCGACGCCAAGACCGTCCAGGGCCAGACCTTCGGCGCCCAGGTGACCGAGTCCCCGATCGCCATCGACGGCTACGTGGCCCCCGCCGGCAGCGAGACGATCACCATCGCCGTCGAGGGCAACGAGATCGTGTTCGAGTACACCAAGCGCGGCGACCTGTCCTACACCGTGAACTACCTTGAGCAGGGCACCGACGCGATCCTCTCGCAGGCCAAGGTGGTCACCGACCGGACCTTCGGCGAGACCGTGACCGAGCAGGCCATCGAAATCGAGGGCTACAACAAGCTCGACCCCGCCTCCGCCGAGATCACCATCGGCACCGGCGAGAACTCCCACACCTTCTACTACCAGCGAGATGTGAGCGGCTTTGAGGTTGAGTCTTACGAGGGCGTGTACGATGGCAAATACCATACGGTTGGTATCAAGACTTCGGATACCAACCCGCTGCTTCCGAACGAGCATCTCGTGTACTTCGATGGTATCAAATGGATTGATGCTTCGAACGGTGTTCCTAGCGAAGCTCTCTACAAGAACGCCGTTGAGGGTGACGATGTGCCTACTATAAAGATTGGCATTGCTAACGAGGTTAACCAGGTTATTTGGTCTGGGGAAGGCACTGTTACTATCCATCCTGCACCGCTGACCATTACTGTTCATGATGCAAGCAAATACTTCAACACTCTCGACCCCGAGGGATACAACGGTGTTGAGATCGATGGTTTGCTTCTCTCTGACGAATTTGGCAAGGTTGATGTTGTTCGCGAGAACACTGACGAAGATGAAGGTGTTTACTACGGCGTTCTGGATGCGGTTTACGACAGTGAAAGCGTAAACAAAAACTACGAGGTTGCCGAGATCAAGAAAGGCAACTTCGAAATTGTGGCAGCTTCTGGCAATCTTGTTCAGTTTGTAGACATCGCCGGACTTACCAAGGTTTATGACGGCCGCCCGGTGACTGCTGAGGCCGCTGCCATGGAAGGCTCTACGATTTACTATTCCGTTGACGGCGGAGAGTGGACGACCGAAGTGCCCTCTTTCACGACGGTTGGTCGCCATACCGTCCAGGCCTATGCGTCGCTCGACAACTACACCGACACTGGAATCCAAACCGCTACTGTTCTGATTACCCAGCGTCCGGTGACTATTACGGTTGATGATGCGACTAAGGTGTTCGGTACGGCCGATCCGGCGTTCACGGGCCGTATCACTGATGGTTCTCTTGTGGATGAGAATGATCTGGGGATTGTCCGCTATGTTCGCATTGGATCCAACCAAGCTATTGGCGATTACCGTGATGTTCTTCGCGCAGAGTACACTTCGAACCCCAACTATGTTGTGACGGTGGTTCCGGGAAGCTTCTCGATCACTGCGCCCGCGCCGCTACCTGTGCCGACCCCGACGCCGACTCCGACGCCTGCGCCTGCACCTACGCCGACCCCGACGCCTACGCCGGCTACCCCGGCTGCGGTGACGCCTGCGGTTCCGGCTCCGGCTGCGCCTGCTGCTCCCGCGGCTCCTGCGGCTGCGGCCCCGGCTCCGGCTGGTGAGACCATCGACGACGATGCCACGCCTCAGGCTGCCGCCCCGACGGCTCAGGACGAGGCCCCGGCTGCTCAGCAGATCGAGGACGACGGCACCCCGATGGGCGCCTTCGACGAGCCGCACTGCTGGGTGCACTGGGTGATGCTGATTGGCATCCTGCTGACCTCCGCCTACGGGCTGGTCGTTGTCCGCCGCCGCCTGCACATGGCCGACGACGTAGACGACTACGAGAAGAAGGTTCTGGGCATCGAGGACGAGGCCGAGCCGGCCTACGTGCCCCTGTCCGGGAGCCAGACCCTGTAAGCGACCGCGAGGGCGCGGGCGGGAAACCCGCGCCCCCTCTTCTCAGGAAGGAGAACTAAGATGAGAAAGAGCAACTGGCTGGTAACTGCCATCGCGGCCGTCGCTGCGGGGGTGCTGCTGTGGGTGTGGTTCGCCCTGGGCTTCAACCACGTGGACGACCCGCTGGACCTGATCGTCGCCGTGGCCTGGTGGGCCGTGGTGGCCGCCGTGATCGGCGGCATCTACTGGGCCGAGTCCAAGCGCCGCGAGAAGATGCGCCTGGCGTTCGTCGGCGAGGGCGTGGTGTACAACCCGGAGAGCGGGCTTGTGACCCCCGACCGCGGCGAGAACGAGCTGTCGGCGCTCGAGCGGACGCTCGCGGGGATGACGTTCCCCGACGAGGTGGCCGAGCTGGACGAGAAGGCGCGCCCGGCGTTTCGCTGGGTGGTGCGCTCGCGCAAGTTCGACAAGGGCGGCGACGTCTGGGAGGGCGAGGTAGTGCCCGCCCACGAGCCCGACGCCGAGCCGCGCCCGTTCGCCAGCCGAGAGGACCTGGCGGCCCTGCTGGCCGCGTAGGCCCGAGGGCGACAGGCGGCCCGATGGGGGCCGCGACATAGCCAACCAAGAGGAGAGGCGGCGCTTACGCGCCGCCTCTCCTTTGTTGCTGCAGTAATCTCAGGTCGGATGAGATTGTCAAGAGAGCACAGACTGGAACTAACAGTATGAGAGATGATATAATTAAAGAAATTATAGTTTAAGAAAGGCTTATAAGGCATGCCAGTAAGTATAGACATTATTGTTAGAAGTGACATAGATTCGCTGTGTCATACTGCTAAGGTGCCTCGAATAACCGTCGAAGACAGCGAGCTTAGCGGGGAGACGATCCATGTTCGAGGTTGCCATGCCCCAGAGTCTCCTCTCACGTACGAAAAGTGCGCTAAAGTCTGGCTGGAAGAGAGAGTAAAGTGGCTCGATTCCTATGCCTCAGTAAATCCTACGATGGACGGACGTGTTACAAAGATGGCCAAAAGGATAGACTCAAGGAGTAGTCGTGGATTTTTCCTTGCAGTGCTGTGCTTACTCATCGTTGCGTTGGTGTTAGAACTTCTGATAATTCTAAAAGCACTTCCTGAAGTGCTGCTTGTTGTGGTGTTCATCGCATTGGCCGTTGCTGCGGTTGTTGACCGAATAGAATCTTCAAGCTACGGTGAGATTAGGAAGGGTTATCAGTCCCGCGCAGCACTAGATACGTTCTCGAACATGGTAAAGAATGGTTATATAACAAAAGAGAATTATAAAAATTTTATAAAAATAACAAACGAAAAATATAGAAAGACAGGCGAGGAAGAAAAAAGGAGCAAAGATCGGATTACTACTGTAGTTATCGCTTTGATAACTGGTGCATTGATCCCGTATTTATTGAACAGCTTGGAAAAAAGCCCCGATAACGTTGCGGAAACTCTCGCACTGACTATAGTGTTAGTAGTCATAGCGGTCGTCATGGGCTTTTCTGTCAGCGCCTTCCTCGATATGCAATCGAGGCTTTCTTGGAGAAAAATGTCTCCGTACGGAATAGCCATTTTATGTCACGACATAGAGGTACTTGAAATGAATCCAGAGGACGCTCTCGTCTGTTTGGACGAGAAAGATGCTGAAGCATCATGTGTGGTAGCGGAGGCGTAGGTTCTTGCTTCGGAGTATTTCGGAGTATCCGCTGCTTCTCTAAGCCGTCGCTGCGGGGGTGCTGCTGTGGGTGTGGTTCGCCCTGGGCTTCAACCACGTGGACGACCCGCTGGACCTGATCGTCGCCGTGGCCTGGTGGGCCGTGGTGGCCGCCGTGATCGGCGGCATCTACTGGGCCGAGTCCAAGCGCCGCGAGAAGATGCGCCTGGCGTTCGTCGGCGAGGGCGTGGTGTACAACCCGGAGAGCGGGCTTGTGACCCCCGACCGCGGCGAGAACGAGCTGTCGGCGCTCGAGCGGACGCTCGCGGGGATGACGTTCCCCGACGAGGTGGCCGAGCTGGACGAGAAGGCGCGCCCGGCGTTTCGCTGGGTGGTGCGCTCGCGCAAGTTCGACAAGGGCGGCGACGTCTGGGAGGGCGAGGTAGTGCCCGCCCACGAGCCCGACGCCGAGCCGCGCCCGTTCGCCAGCCGAGAGGATCTGGCGGCCCTGCTGGCCGCGTAGGCCCGAGGGCGACAAGCGGTCTGATGGGGCCGCGACATAGCCAACCAAGAGGGGAGGCGGCGCTTACGCGCCGCCTCCCCTTTGCTGCAAAGGGGAAAGCAATGAAGCACGCGAAACAATCGTCCAAATGGCGACGTGGGGTCGAGACAGTGGTTTCTATAATTGCAGTCGTTGTTTCTATATTGGCAATGATAGTATCATTTTCTACGATGCAGTTGACACGTGATGCGAACGAGATAGAGACTCGGTCTGAGATAAGACTGAGCAGCTCCTATGTTTCCATAGCGTGGAATCAAAGCGGCATGTTAATAGACGCTGCGAACTACTCCTCCGATTTAGACGCTAGCAAGGAGCATAGCGATACGCTTACAATCCCGAGTGTTGTCCTAGCAAACGTGGGCAAGGGAGCTGCTCTTGATGTTGAGCTTGACTGGCGGGTGGCAGCCAATCTCGATTCTCTTGCGAGGCTAACGCGTATAACGTCATCTGTAAGCGAGCCCTTTCAAGACGGCAGTATCGAAGTAAGGCTGGTCGTGGGTTCTGAGGGCATGAATTATTCTATGGACGAAACAGAGTACCTAGCCTTCATTCAGGAAGAGGAAGATCAACGTATTACATTTCCTGCGGTTTACCTAGAGGCGCTAGCGTTCTTCTGTTTTAACGAATTACCATATGCTGAGAATGGAGTAGATGTATCACGTGCTTTTAGGGAGATAGAAATGCCAAGCATAGAGGTCGATATCTCCAGACGCAGCGTAGTTGGACAGGTCTTCACGGATAGAACCGAGATCCGATTCGAGGTAATCCACTATGAAAAGAATAATGATGCCTCCGGAAACTGCATGATGAAGCTAGATATGCGTGTTCTTGGGCAGTGAGAGACGACGGATTCCAGCTGGTAGCCTTGCACGGCTTCCAGAAGAAGAAGTAGGTGCGCCCCTCAGGCCAGGGTCGGGAGCTTCTCTCTAACTGGTTCGTGATAAGCAGCTAGTGAACCTCCCAGTATCCGGTTTTGTTTGATCCGACACGCTCTATGAGGCCCGCTTCGCGCAAGGAGGATACTGCGCGTTGGACGGTGTTCCGGCTGCTGCCGAGGAGCTCAACCAGTTGTGGCTGGGTAATATGCGGATTGGCTTTGATTGCATTGTATACATCGGCTTGGATAGGTGTAAGGCTAGGGGGCTCCTCGCAGATTGCTTCACTTGGGCTATAGGGCTCCTGTATCCAGGCGAAGGGTATTGTTAGTGCGATCGAGTTTTCCCTAAACTCGTAGGTGTCGCGCCCGTACGCATCGACGATAGTGGGGACGCCGCGCCCCGATCGCTCGCTTATGTGAAGCTGAAGGAAGATATCGGACAGTCTTCGATTTACGGGAATCGATTCCCCGCGGAAGAAGCCCTCAGTAGTTTGGCTTGAACCGAGCTTACCCCGGGAGACTATCTCCAGTCGATCGGAATAAACGGTGACCATTGGGGCGTTGCCGTCGACCCATTTATTGTGGACGAAAGCGTTGACAACAGCTTCGCGGAATACGTCGGAATTGAAGAGTGGGGACTCTTCTCTTGCGACGGTTCGATTTCTCTCGTCCGCCTGGATGAGGTTTATCACGTCGCCGTATTCCAAGATCTTCTCCAGAGTCGAGAGGAGGCAGGTGTTGCCGAACTCTCTAACCGATACAAGAGGGGTCGTCTTGTCTTTTCCCCGAAATACCGAAACCCTCACTGGTATTTTACTGTCGTCGCTTAGCAGCTGTGCAAGCAGATTTCTGTCACCGTCGGGTGTCAGCAGGCCCAGGTTCTTTTCAAAAGTGTCCCGCCGCAGCTCAATGCCTCTGTTTGCGTAATGCGTGAAGAGTTTCGTAAAACTCATCTCCTGGCTTACAGCAGGGGTGTTTTCCATGGTCGGAGGATCTTGAAGGAGAGCTCTGAAGAGCGCCGCCTCCCTCTCGGGGAACCGCGAGAGATTAACTTTGCTGGAGCCGATGCGGAGAAAGCGCTTTCCGTTGAAGGCGGTAGGAACCTGACGTGCCGGAGGCGTTCTCATGACTACGACGCGTTTGTGGTCAACGAGTCCCTCCTCAAAGGAGAAGGCGGTGTCGGGAGTCAATTGCCGAGCGAGAAAATGTTCAAGTGGCTCACCTTTTACTGTGGCCCTGTAGTCGAAGTCCGTACCGACAACTTCATGGGTCTTGTCGTGGATTCCCCAAAGTAGGTACCCTTCATCAGCGGCCTTAAGGGCGGCTGCGTTGGACAGCGCTGAGATGTACTCTCCAATTACGTTTGCCTCGTGGCAGTTGGTCTTGAATTCGAACCACTCTTCTTCACACGGTCTAGCGGCAAGTTCTTCGACTATTTCTTCCAGGGTCTTCATAGGCTCCTCCTGGTGGCCATTATGGCATAAGCACGTGGGGGGATAAATGGGGGGATAAATGGGGGGATAAAATCGACAAGCGCCGCGAGAAGATGCGCCTGGCGTTCGTCGGCGAGGGCGTGGTGTACAACCCGGAGAGCGGGCTTGTGACCCCCGACCGCGGCGAGAACGAGCTGTCGGCGCTCGAGCGGACGCTCGCGGGGATGACGTTCCCCGACGAGGTGGCCGAGCTGGACGAGAAGGCGCGCCCGGCGTTTCGCTGGGTGGTGCGCTCGCGCAAGTTCGACAAGGGCGGCGACGTCTGGGAGGGCGAGGTAGTGCCCGCCCACGAGCCCGACGCCGAGCCGCGCCCGTTCGCCAGCCGAGAGGATCTGGCGGCCCTGCTGGCCGCATAGGCCCGAGGGCGGCAGGCGGCCCGATGGGGGCCGCGACATAGGAAAGACCAGGGGAGGGGCTAACGCCCCTCCCCTTCTTGTGCGGTCTGAGTCAGACTCTCTGTGCCTCATTCTGCGATTGCTTCTTCGTTCAGCGCGCCTTCGATTAACCTTCGACTTGCGGTATCGGGGATCCCGATCCAAGCCGATACTGCCGCACGGGCTTTGTGCGCGATTCCGTGCGGGAATGCGGCTCTGTGACGGCTGCGGGAGGGGCGGCGATGCGGCGCCGTCGCGGTTTGCGGGCGGCGGAAATGCGGCTGCGCGACGGTTTGCGGGCGACTGCAAACGGGAAATCCCCCCGACGTTTTGACGGTTCGGTTTTGATAGGCTCTGAAATTAGCAAGTGAGGATTACTCAAAAGGTATACTGTATATACCAAAAGGGGATATCTATGGAGTTTGAATATGATGTAAATAAGAGTATCAGCAATCAGGAAAAGCACGGGATAAACTTCGAGGAGGCCCAGGCTCTTTGGGATGCACCGCATTTCGTTGTCAGTGTGGCAAAGGTAACAGGCGAGGAGAGGGAAATCGTTGTCGGCCGGATTGAGGGAGAGTACTGGACGGCGGTGACAACGTGGCGAGGAGCCAGTATGAGAATCATATCGGTGCGTCGCGCAACGGGAAAGGAGCGTAGCGCTTATGACAGATACTATAACGGCTGAGGAGTTCGATCGTCTCTTTGACGAGGGCGCGGATATCTCCGAGTACGTGGATTTGGACAACGGGGTCATGGTCGACGGCCGCAACGAAACGCGGCGGGTGAATGTGGACTTTCCCCATTGGATGATCGCCGATCTCGACGAAGAGGCCGACAGGCTGGCCATCAGCCGCCAGGCGGTGATCAAGATGATCGTTGACGAGGGGCTGAAGCGGCGGAAGGCGGCAGCCGGACGCTAGCCGGGTTCCCGCTTGTCCCGGAGAAGACCAAGGGGAGGGGCTAGCGCCCCTCCCCTTCTTGTGCGGTCTGAGCGACAGGCTCTCTGCGCATTGTTCTCCGATTGTTTCCTCGTTCCGCGCACCTTCGACTTGCGGTATCGGTGCTCTGATCCAGGTCAATACTGCCGCACGGACTCCGGCAAACGTTCTGCGCCGGAATGCGGTTGTGCAACGCCTGCGGGAGAGGCGGCGGCGCGGCGCCATCCAACGCCCGCGCATGGGCCGACGCCGCCGACCCCGACCTCTGCGATCTGTTAAGATACCTCCGCGAGGACAGCGCGGGAGGCGAGCTCTCGCGCGAGATAGACTCCCTCGTCGACGAGTACAACAGCGACCGGAAGTGGGTGAGCAGGGTCATGATGCTGGAGGAGGACATAGCCATGCGCTGCCGCCGCGAGCGCGCCGAGGGCCGCGAGGAGGGAGCGGGCGAGATGGCCGCGCTCATGGCTCGCTTGCTCAAGGAAGGGCGCGTCGAGGAGGCCGCCCGCGCCGCCGAGGATGTCGCCTTCCGCGAGCGGATGCTCAGCAAGGAACGCGCTTAGTCCGCCGGGCGTTCTGCCGGTCAAGGCTTAGACAACCGAGCTGGAGGGCGGCACTGATGTGCCGCCCTCCAGCGTTTTCTCGCTGCTTTGCGGCTCTGTGACGGTTGCGGGAGGGGCGGCGGTGCGGCGCCGTCACGGTTTGCAGGCAGCAAAAATGCGGCCGCGTCACGGTTTGCGGGCGGCCGCAAACGGGAAATCCCCCCGACGTTTTGACGGTTCTGTGCGAGTAAGCTCTTTTTGGGTTTGATAGCCGATACGATTTGCGGCTGTCTTACGGCTCATCAATTTCCAGAAAATGCAACTTGACCATATATTATTTTAGTAATACGATATTAGCTAGCAAGGAGGCGGCATGGATCGCTTGTATGTTCATCCGCGAATTACGGAGCGACACCCCGACCTCAGTGAGAGCGATGTTCTAGCTGCCTGGGAGAACGCAATCGTTTTCTTGCCGCGCCTTGGGACGGATCCTGTACGTTATATCGCCATTGGAGCCGATATGCACGGTAGGCTTGTTGAGATGGTGGGGCAAAAGGTGACGCTTGGTACGTGGGTTATCTTTCATGCGATGACGCCGCCGACGCGGAAGACGCTTGCGGAGCTTGGACTGGGGAAGAGGTAGAATTGTGAACCGCGAGAAGATGAACGAGCTGCTTGGAATGACCGAAGAGCAGGTCGAAGAGCTGGCTGCCTCTTTCGAGGAGGGACGTTGGAATCGCGAAGAGTACGGACGTCCTCGAATAGGCCGCCCAGCCCTTTTCGACGAGCCCATGCGTCCTATCACCTTCAAGGAGACCCCCGCCGTCATAGCAGCGATCGATGCACGAGCGGCGCAGCTTGGCGCCACGCGCTCTGACTATCTTAGGTTGCTGGTTGCCAGGGATTTGGCCTCAGCATAGATTGTTTCCGCAAGCGCTGACGAGGGCGGCCGCCGGCCGCCGGCCGCCGCCCTCGTTCACCTCCAAGAAGTTAGGCGGATTTCTCGGGCTCGCTTTCTTTTTCGGGAACGGGGATGAGGGTGCCGGTGGTGTCGGGGGAGAGGGCGGGCAGCTGGCCTTCGCTCAGGTTGCTCATTTCTTCTTCCACCAGGTGGTTGTGCACGTAGGGGGCCACGGCGCGGATGGCGGCATCTACGGCGCTTGAGGCCTTGTCGGCATCGGCTATGGTGAAGCTCAGGGAGCCTTGGAAGCCGTGCTCGCCGATGGAGCTGAACGACACCGACGGGTGCTTCTTCAGCTTGCTTACGCGTGACACGGCCTTCTCGGCGGCGTCTTCAATGTGGTGCGCGGTGGTGGTGAGCCGCTCGCTGTTGGTGGTCACCACCAGGGGGATAGAGATGCTGTTCAGCGGCGACAGCTTCATCACGGCCGTCGAGGTCATAAGCGAGTTCGGGATGGTAATGTGGTTGCCCGAGCTGTCGATGATTTCGGTATAGCGCCAGGTGACGTCCTGCACCACGCCGGTGACGCCGCTCGAGCCCATTTTGATGTTGTCGCCCGGCTCCACGCTGCGCGACAGGCTTACCTGCAGGCCGCCCAGCAAATTTGAAAGCGTGTCCTGAAAGCCCAGCGACACGGCGATACCAACAACGCCCAGGCCAGCGATCATGCCGTTAATGTTCACGTTGAAGCAGATGGCCAGCACAGCGCAGATGCCGATGATCCACACAATGGCGCGCACGAGGTTGATGAAGATGGAGCTCGTCGGCAGTAGCGTGGTCTTGTTCAGGATGCGGCGCATAAACGTGACCGCGATGCGGCAGATCACGAAGGTGATGGCGCAGATGATAACAACGCCGAGGAAGGTGTTGAACCAGTCGGCGTGCACGAACTTGTCGAATATGTCGAAGAGGTTGGGCATGCCCCCATTATAGAAGCGGCTCCCGCCCGCAGGGGAGGGAGCCGCCCGTCTTCACGGGATTGTTGCAGAAGGGTGAGAAGGTGACTCGGCACTGTCTCGCGCTGCGTGGTTGAGGGTTAGGCCGCCTGGGTCGTGGTGTCGCCGCCGTCGCCGGTGCCGGGGTCGGTCGTGCCCGGGTCGGTGGTCGAGCCGTCGCCGCCGGTGCCCGGGTCAGTCGTGCCCGGGTTGGTAGTGCCGGGGTTCGTCGTGCCCGGATTGGTGGGCTCTTCCGGCTCTTCCGGCTCGGGCTCAGGCTCGGGGCCCTTCGAAATGGTGATGTCCACCGTGGAGCCCGGCTTCACCTTGTCGTTCAGCGGGTCCTGGCGAATGACGCGGCCTTCCTTCTGCTTGTCGCTGTACTCGCGGGCCTTCACGTTCACGCCGAAGCCGGCCTCCTGCAGCGCGTCGTAGGCCTCGTCCTCGGTCATGCCGATGACATTGGGCACCGTCGTGGTCTCGCTGCCGCGCGAGGTAACCACCTCGATGGTGGTGCCGGGCGCTACGGCCTCGCCGGCCTGGTAGTTCTGCGAGAGAATCTTGCCGGCATCCACGTCTTCCGAGTACTTGCTTTCGGACTCCACCACCTTCAGACCCAGCCCCGCGGCCTCGCTCTTCGCCTCGTCAAGGGTCATGTTCTTGAAGTTCGGCACCTCCACAGTGTCGGGCCCCACGGCCACGGTCAGCGTGATGCTGGTGCCCTTGGGCTGCTTGGTACCGCCGGCCGGGTCCTGGCTGAGAACCGTGCCTTCTTCCTCGGAATCGCTTTCCTCGGTGACCACGGTTACCTTGAAACCAGCTTGCTCCAGGGTGAACGATGCCTCTTCCTGGGTCTGGCCCACTACGCTGGGCACATCGATGGGCTCGTCGTCGGCCGCGCCCGCGCCCATGCCGCCCACCACCGCGAAGGCGATGCCGGCAATAAGCGCCACGCACAGCACGGCCACCAGGGCCACAATAACGGGTTTCTTGCTCTTCTTCGTGTTCGCCGCGCGGAAGTCGGTGGGCTGGAAGGTGCCCGTGGCGCCCGGCGACACGGCGCCCATGCCCGCACCGGCCACCGTCGGCATCACCTGGGTGCTGGCGATGCCCGGCGTCTGCCCCGGCGCGCCCACGGCGCCCATCATGCGGGTCTGCGCCTCGGTGAACGACGAGCCCATAACCCCGGCGGGCAGCGTCACGGGGCGCCCGGCCAGGTAGTCCATAAGGGCCACGCGCATGTCGTTGGCCGTGGCGAAGCGGGCCGCCGGATCCTTCGCGAGGGCCACCATGATGATGTCCTCAAGGTCGGGGTCGATGGACGGGTTGATGGCCGAAGGCGGCACCGGATCGTCCTTCACCTGCTGCATGGCCACCGACACCGCGTCGGGCCCGTCGAAGGGCAGCTTGCCGGTGGTGGCCTCGTACAGCACCACGCCGAGCGAGTAAATGTCGCTGGCGGCCGTAAGGTCCTTGCCCTGGGCCTGTTCCGGCGAAATGTAGTGCGCGGTGCCCAGCACGGCCGACGTCTTGTCGTTCACGGAGTTCTTCGCCCGGGCGATGCCGAAGTCCATCACCTTCACGTTGCCGTCGGGCTGCACCATGATGTTCTGCGGCTTGATGTCGCGGTGGATGATGTCCTGGTTGTGGGCCACGGTAAGCGCCTGGCACACCTGCGAGCCGATTTCCGCGGCCTTGCGCTGGTTGATGGCGCCGCGCTGCTGGATGGCGGTCTTCAAATCGGACCCGCGCACGAATTCCATCACTATATAGTAGGTATCGTCGTCGTGACCCCAGTCGTACACGTTCACGATGTAGGGGCTCTGCAGGTTCGCCGCAGCCGCCGCCTCCTGGCGGAAACGCTGGGTGAACTGCGGATCGGCCGCGAATTGCGGCAGCATCACCTTCACGGCCACCACGCGGCCCAGCGTGTTGTCCTGGGCGCGGTACACCTCGGCCATGCCGCCGATGCCGATGCGATCTTTAATCTCGTAGCGATCGCCGAAGGTCTTGCCTTGCATAGTTCCCTGTCCGGTCACGTTGATACTCCTTAAAGTTCCGCGTTCGAGTGCGTTTGCGGTTTCGTTTCTTTGCGAACTCTCGTGAGTCTTGCCATTGTACTACAGCGCCCCAGTCACTTCGAGGGCTGTTTCCAGAACGTCGTGGGCGGCAGCGGCACCCGCGCCCGATTCGCCGCGCTCGATGGCCACGGCCACCACCACCTTCGGGTCGTCGGCAGGCGCCAGGCCCACGAACCAGCTGTCGTCGTCGCCGTCGCCGCGCTCGTGGGTGCCGGTCTTGCCGGCTACAGCCACGCCGTCGATGGCGGCCTTCCCGCCGGTGCCTTCGGTGACCACGCCCTTCATGATCTCAATTTCCTCTTGGGCCGTGGCCGCGTCGATGGCCTGCTTCAGCTTCACGGGAATGGGCGAGAAGCCGCGCTCGCCGTTGGCGTTGTAAATGCCGTCCACCAGGTAGGGCTGCATGAGCGCGCCCTCGTTGGCGATAGCGCAGCCCACAAGCGCCATCTGCATGACCGTGGCCTGGGGGCCGGCCGGGCTCTCGTGCTCGCCCACCGGCTCGCCGCAGGCGGCCCAAGCGGTTTCCCACTCGGTCATTTCCGCGGGGTCGGGCATAAGCGACATGGCCAGCGGCAGGTCGAAGGAAAGCTGCTCGTTGAAGCCGAAACTGCAGGCCATGTTCACCAGCAAATCGGCCCCCAGCTGCACGCCCACCTGGCCGAACACCGTGTTCGACGAGTACCACAGGGCCTGCTCCAGCGTAATTTTCCCGTAGTCGCGCTTCTTCACGTTGGTCACCGGCGCGTTGCCGATGTCCATCTCGCCGGGCGAGTCGTATTCCGAATCGGCCTTGGCGATGCCGTCCTGCAGCGCGGCGGCCAGGGTGACCATCTTGAAGGTGGAGCCCGGCGCGTACAGGGCCTGGGTAGCGCGGTTGAACAGCTCGGAGGAGTCGCCGGAATTGCCCTCGGCCGCCGCCGTCAGCAGCGCCTCGTAGTCGGCGGCGTCGTAGGTGGGCGACGAGGCCAGGGCGTACACGGCGCCGGTTTCCGGGTTCATGGCCACCACGGCGCCCACCTGGCCGGCCAGCGCGTTCTGTGCCGCCTCCTGAATGCGGGAATCGATGGTGAGCACCACGTCGTTGCCCTTCACCTGAATGCCTGCCAGCGAATTCACCACGTCGGTGAAGCTGGCGAAGTTCTGCTCGCCGCGCAGGGTGTCGTTGTAGGCCGCCTCGATGCCAGCGGTACCGAAGCGCTCGGAGGCGTAGCCCACCACGTGGGCCGCCAGGGTGCCGGCGGGGTATTCGCGCACGTAGGAGCCGTCGTCTTGGCGCACCGACTGGGCGAGCACCGTGCCGTCGACGGTGGAGATGGTGCCCCGTTCCATCTTGGCCTCGCGCACCATGGTGTGGTTGTTGGCCGGCATGTTCTGGTACTCCGGTGCCTTGATGATCATAAGGTAGGTGAGGTTCGCCACCAGCACCGCGAACAGCACGGAGTAAATCATCATGGTGCCCGTCAGGCGACGGCCCAGCGCCACGCGCCCGAGTACGGAATCGGTTGCGCCGTGGGCCCCGTGGGCGCCGATGGCCCCGGTCTGGCGCATTTCCGAACCGACGCCGGTGCCCTCGTCGCCGCAGCGCAGCAGGCAGCCGACGATAATGAAGCTGGCAATGAGCGACGAACCGCCCTGGCTGATGAAGGGCAGGGTGATGCCCGTCAGCGGAATGAGCCGCGTCACGCCGCCGACGATGATGAACGCCTGCAGCACGATGATCGAGGTCAGGCCTACGGCGGTGAACGAGCTGACGTCGGATTTCGCCCGTGCCGCCGTCACCACGCCGCGAATGGCGAAGCACAGGTACAGCAGCAGCACGCCGGCCGCGCCGAGCAGGCCCGTCTCCTCGGCGATAACCGGGAAGATGAAGTCGCTTTCCGCAACGGGAATGCCGCCTTCGGCGATGGGGTTGCCGCCCATGCCGCGCCCGATGCCCTGGCCGAACAGGTCGCCGTCGGCAATGGAGTAGATGGACTGCACCAGCTGGAAGCCCGCCCCCTGGGCGTCGGCGAAGGGGTCGAGCCAAATGGCTACGCGGGCCTGCACGTGGCCCATCATGCCGTAGAGCGCCACGGCCGCGATGGCCGCCAGCCCGATGGACACCACCAGGTACAGCTTCTTGCCCGTGGCCACGTACAGCATGATGACGAACACCGAGAACAGCACAAGGGCCAGGCCCAGGTCCTTCTCCAGCACGACCACTACGAAGGCCAGCGCCCACATGACAATAAGGGGCAGCAGCGTGGCCGGGCTCGGCAGCCACAGAGGCCCCACCTTCCACGTGAACACCGATAGCATTTCGCGGTTGGCCGCCAGGTACGCCGCAATGAAGAACACAATGAGGATCTTCGCAATTTCGCCCGGCTGGAAAGTGAAGCTGCCGAACTTCAGCCACAGCTGGCCGCCGCCGGATTCGTAGCCGATGACGGGCAGCATAGGCGCCAGCAGCAGCAGAATGCCCAGCACCATGAGGGTGTACTTGTAGTTCGCCAGCTTGTCGAGGTTGCGCACCACGGCCAGCACCACAATCATGACGCCCACGGCCAAGAACAGCCAGATCAGCTGGTTGACCGCCTTATCGGGCAGAATGCGCGTGACGAACGCGATGCCAATGCCCGAAAGCGCGAAGGTGATGGGCAGAATGGCCGGGTCGGCCGCTGGCGCCAGAAAACGCACGGCGATATGGGCCGCGATGAACGCCGCGAAAATGCCCAGGGGCACGCCCAGGGTGGTAAACGATAGCTCTTGGCCGCCGGTAACCACCAACATCGCGAACAGCACGATGACAATGGGCGAGGCAATAACCAGAAGCAGCAGCTCGATGTTGCGCCGAGTCATCGGGTCACCTCGTCGTGTCGTTGGCCGTGGAGCGTCCGGCGCCCGCTGCGTCAGCGGAGCCTTCCGCAGAGGAATCCTTCGTCGCGGTGCCGGTATCCTTTGGCGCGCCGGCGTCGGGCTGGGTTGTGGCGTTCTTATCGGAGCCCTCGTCGGCCGGCTTGTTCGCTTCGGCAGCCGCCGCGGCGGCCTCGGCTTCGGCCGCCTTGCGCTCGGCAATTTCGTTCTCGTATTCAGCCACCAGGTTCTCGGCCGCTTCCACGCCTTCTACCTTAATGCCCTCGTCGCGCAGGCGGTTCGCCGTGCCGGGCTGTAGGTCGTCGGTCGCCACGTCGGTGACGCGTACCAGCTCGTTGGCGGAAAGCCCGAACACATCGCCGGGAACGCCCTGGTAAATGGCCACCTTCCCGTCTTGTTCCACCAGGTAGGCGGAATTCGACGACAGGTAGGTGAACCCGTAGGCGCAGGCCGCCAGAATGGCCGCCAGCAGCAGCACCAGCATGATGGCGGTGGCAATGCTCTTGCGGGTCATCTTGCGCTGGCGTTCCACGGCCAGGCCGGTCACGTCCACCACGATGACGGTGACGTTGTCGTAGCCGCCGCGGGCCACGGCCTCGTTCACCAGCTGGGCGGCGCAGCGCTGCGGGTCCGGGTTGCTGGCGAGGATTTTGGCGATTTGGTCGTCTTCCAGCATGGTGGAAAGTCCGTCGGAGCACAGCAGCAGGCGATCGCCCGTTTCCACGTTGATTTCGAACAGATCGGGCTGGGTGCGCGGGTCAGATCCCAGGGCGCGGGTGATAACCGACCGCTGGGGATGCACGCGGGCCTCGGCCTCGGTGATCTGGCCAGCTTCAATAAGGTCGGCCACCAGGGAATGGTCGCGGGTGAGTTGCTGCATCTCGCCGTTGTGCAGCAGGTAGGCTCGGGAATCGCCCACCTGGGCCAGCACCAGGCGCTCCTTCTCGAGCAGCGCGGCGGTGCAGGTGCAGCCCATGCCGGCGCGCCCCACGCCCTCGTTGGCGGCGCGGATGATGGCTAAGTTCGCCTCTTCCACCGCCTGGCCGAGCGCAGCGGCGTCGGGGTGGTCCGGCGCCCGCTCGGTGATAACGTTCACAGCAATTTCCGAGGCCACTTCCCCGGCCGCGTGGCCGCCCATGCCGTCGCACACCACGTACAGCGGCGGCGCCACGGCCAGCGAGTCTTCATTGTGCTCGCGCACGCAGCCCACATCGGTGCGGCTGCCGAAGGTGGCGCCCGAGCGCTTGCGTCCTGCCCGCGCCATTACTGGTTCCTCACTCGAATATCCACGTCGCCGATGGTGACGAGATCCTTATTGCGCAGCGCCACCGGCTCGGTGACCGGGCGCCCGTTCACGGCGGTGCCGTTCTTCGAGCCCAAATCTTCCACGAACAGGTTCTGGCCCATCAGCTGGAAGCGGGCGTGGCGCCCCGACACGTAGCCGGCGCCGATGACAATGTCAGCCCCCGGCGAGCGCCCCACGATAACCGGCCCGTGCACGGCAATGGACACGCCGCGCAGCTCTTTCGGGCCGCGTTCCACCGACACGGTCCAGCCGCGCTCCTTCTTGCGGGAGCCTTTGACCATGCCGATGCCCGTGCGCATGATGGCGAACAGAAACAGATACAGCAGCGCCACAAACAGCAGGCGCGCGATAAGCAGAACGAGGTCGATCACCGTGTCCTCCTAGAGCTCGGGTGCGCGGGCGCGCTAAATGAGCTGGAACTCGAGGTTGGTGGTGCCGACGATGATGCGGTCGGCGTCGTGCAGGGCCGTCGACTTAATCTGGCGGCCGTTCACGAAGGTCCCGTTGGTGGAGCCCAGGTCGGTGAGGATCCAGGCGCCCGATTCGTCTTGGCGGATTTCCGCGTGGACGCGGGACACGTTGATGTCGGGGATGACGATGTCGTTCTTCGACTCGCGCCCGATGGTCTCGGCCTGGCCGGGCAGCGTGAAGGCGCGGTCGTTGGTGATGTCGTAAATGTAGGCCTGGCGCGGCTCGTCGTCGGCGTAGTAGTCGTCTTCCACGTACTCGTCGGCCATGTCGTAGCCGGGCGCGGCGGCCGGGGCCGGGGCGGGGGCCGCGTAGCCGTAGCCGGCCGCGGGAGCAGGCGCGGGCGCCATGCGCGAGCCGGCGGGGTTCATGATGCCGTAGCGGGCGTATTCCTCCTGGCGCAGCTGCTCGACGAGCGGCGAGGCCACCATTTCGGCGATGACGTCGAACTTGCCGTGGCGCAGGTCGTCGTCGACGATGAAGCGCACGAGCGGCTGGCCATCCATGACGAGCCCCTGCTCGGCGGCCTTCGCGGACAGGTAGGTTTCGGTTTCGCCGGCCAGCGTGGGGTAGTAGCCCAAAAGGCGCCGGTCGTCGTCGGCGTTTACGAGCACGGTGTAAAGCGTGGGGGCGTACTGCTTGCCTGCGCCGACCATTTTCTCGCGGCGCATCTGCTTCTCGGCCTTCTTGGCAATTTGCACGGGAGACAGCGGCACGGCGCCCATGCGATCAGCGGCGCCCTCCACGGTGTCTTCCATCTTGCCTTCGAATTTTGAGAGGAGTCCCATGTGCTTCTCCTTGTTCTTGCGTGTTTAAGCTGCGTTTCCGTGTGCCTGGCTTGCGGCTGCCTGCGTTCGCTGCCGAGGCCGGGCTTGCTTTCCCGTGCCGCCGGCGCGCCGCAGAAGGCCCGCTAGCCGAGCTTCGTTCAAATGCACATCCGCATATTTTGCCATAAACGTTGTGCCCAAAAGTCAACAAGCCCCCAACCTTACGCAATCGTCACAGCGCCTTGCGCCCAGCGCGCCAAGGGGAACGCGCGTGGTGGGACGGTGCCCGTTAAACGGGTTGATGGCAGGTCAATTGATGATGGGGCGCCTTGGCGTTGCCCACGGTACCATGGGGCGAGACGAGAGGAGACGCGCCCCATGGCTACGTTCCAAGACTTCATGAAGCTGGCGAAAATCAGCGTGCAGGACAAGACATCGCACAAGCGCATGAACCAGATCCTGCACATTATGCACGAGTACCACGTGCTGTCTGGCCTTACGCCGGAACGCGCCGTGGAGGTGCTGCAGGCCCTCGGCCCCACCTACGTGAAAATCGGCCAGCTGGCCTCGAACCGGTCCGACCTTTTGCCCAAGGCCTACTGCGACGCCTTCGAGAAGCTGCGCGACGACGCCGACCCTATGCCGTTCCCCACGGTGGTCGAGCAGATCGACAAAGCCTATGGTGCCTCGTGGCATACGGTGTTCGCCTCTATCGACCCCGTACCGCTCGGCGCCGCCTCTATCGCCCAGGTGCACAAGGCCACGCTGCTCGACGGCACCGTGGTGGCTGTGAAGGTGCGCCGCCCGGGCGTGGCCGAGTCTATGGCCGAAGACATCATGCTCATGAAGCACCTCATTGCCACCGGCGAGCTCGTGAGCAACGCCCACCGCGACATTCTGCTGTCCCTCGAGGGCTTCGTGGAGGAAATCGAACGCACCACGGCCAACGAGGTGAACTTCACCATCGAGCTTTCCAACCTCGTGCGCTTCCATAAGGAAATCGCCGATGAGCAGGGCGTCACCTCCCCGGTGCCCTATCCGCAGTACTCCACCGATTCCGTGCTCGTCATGGAATTCGTGCAGGGGGTGGAAATCTCCGACACCGCCAAGCTGCGCGCTGAGGACGTGGACGTGTCCGCGCTGGCGCGGCGCGTCTGCCAAAGCTACGTGACCCAGGTGCTCGACAACGGGTTCTTCCACGCCGATCCGCACCCGGGCAATATTCTCGTGCGCGACGGGGACGTCGTGTGGATTGACCTGGGCATGGTGGGCAGCCTTACCGCCTCCGAGCGGATGCTCGTGGGCAAGGCGTTCACGGCGGTGGCCACGAACAGTGCCTATCTGCTGATGGAGGCCCTGACGGGGCTTGTTCACGTAGTGGGCCCGGTTGACCACGGGGCGTTGCTCGACGACCTTTCCCGCCTGCTTTCCGAATACAGCACCGCCGAGCTGCGCGACATCAACGTGGGCGCCGTGCTCACCGAAGTGATCGAGCTTCTGCGCAGCCAGAACATGGTGGCGAACTCGTCGGTGACGATGCTCGCCCGCGGATTCGTAACCATCGAAGGGGTCATTGCGCAGATCGCGCCCGATATTAGCGTGATTGAAATTGTGTCGAAGCACGTGATCGCCCAGCAGGGCGACCCGAAGAACGTCGCCCAGCGTCTGGTGAACCTGGCCATTGCCGGCACGGAGTCGGCCGAGGCCATGGCGAAGCTGCCGACGCAGCTTTCCCACACGCTGGAAATGATCGATCGCGGGCAGATCAAGGTGAACGGCAGCGTCGATGTGACGTCGCGGGTGCTGGCCACGGTGTACGCCTCGGTGGGGCGCCTGTCGCTGGCGCTGCTGTCGGCGGGGCTGTTTTTGGGCTCTTCCATCCTGTGCACCACTAACATGCAGCCGCAGTTCCTGGGCGTTCCCCTCCTGGGCGTGCTGGGATATTTGGGCGCCTTCGTGTTGGGGGTGTACACCATCGTGCGCATCATGGCCTCGCGCCACCGGCTGCTGAACAACGAAGAGCCACGATAGTGTTCCGTTCGCCCCGGCTTCCTTGGGCGCATCCCTGATGTTACGTGGGATTTACAGTATGAGAGGGGGCTCGTGCGCAGTGTTAAAATGATGCAGCTGCTTAGGAATAGGAGGTTTCCTCATGTATAAGAAGATTCTCGTTCCCTACGACAAGTCCGAACCGGCCCAGAACGCCCTGAACGCGGCGCTCGATTTGGCGGCGGGCGTGCCCGATGCGGAAATCACCGTGCTGTCGGTGGTCGACTGGCACGATTTCAATGCGGAAACCTTCAAGATTGCCTCGCGCATGTCCGGCGTCATGGGCGACACCATGGACATGGACGTCATCTCCGAGGTGGAGAACGAGGCCATCAAGGCCGACACCGACGCCATCGCCGAGAACATTGCGCCTATCGTGGGCGATCGCGCCGGCGTGGGCATCGCGGTGGTGAACGGGTCGCCCCACGACTCCATTACGGCGTACGCCAGCGAGGGCGGCTACGACTGCATCGTCATGGGCCATCGCGGCCTGGGCGCCGTGCGCGGCATGCTCGGCAGCGTCTGCTATTCGGTGCTGCACAAGACCAACGTGCCTGTCCTGATTGTGAAGTAGATTCGTTCGCATGGGTCGGAACCTCGCTGACTTCCTTGGGCGAACCTGCGAATTGATAAGAGCTGAAAGAAGGAACTATGGGTAGATCAGGCGGGGGAGGAAGCTTCGGCGGCGGAGGCGGCGGTTTCTCGGGCGGCTTCGGCGGAGGCGGCGGGTTCTCCCGCGGGCCTCGTTCCGGGGGCCGATCCGGCGGTTCCAGCTTCGGGGGCGGTCGCTCGTCGGGCCCTAGTTTCGGTGGATACCCTGGTGGCTACTACGGAGGAGGCTTCGGGGGCAGCAGCTTCTGGGGCGGTTTCCTCGGCGGCCTCATGGGGTCGAGTCGTAGCGGCGGTTCCAGCGGCGGTGGCGTGCCCCCGCAAATGCCGCAAGGGCCCCAGCAGCCCGGTTCGGGCAACGGCCAGCAGCCCGGTGCGCCTCAAGGGAAATCGCCGAACAGCGGCTGCGGCACCATCTTCATCATCGTTGCGGCTTTCTTCCTCGTTGTGTTCCTTTTCATGGCCTTGGGCAGTGGAGGCTGCACGACGAGCTCCGTGGCAGCTTCTACCGTGGAACGCACGGCGCTTGCTCCCGGACAGGCCCAGGAAACGGGCTACTTTACCGATGAAGATGGTGACTGGGTTCACAACACCGCAGTGCTGCAAAAGGGTATGCGCCACTTCTATGAGGAAACGGGCGTGTGGCCCTATGTGTATATCCTGCCCAACGGCAGCGTCACCTCCACCTCGCAGCTGACCGACATGGCTCAGCAGCTTTACACCCAGCTGTTCAGCGACGATACCCATTTCCTGCTGGTGTTCTGCGACAACAACCAAGGCGGTTTCAACGCGGGGTATTGGGCGGGTTCGTCGGCGCGCACGGTGATGGACGACGAAGCGGCCGAGGTGTTGGCCGACTATTTGTGGAAGCACTACCAGGACTACAACATTTCCGAGGAGGAAGTTTTCTCCAACGCGTTTGCGGACACGGCTGACCGCATCATGTCGGTAACGCCTTCGCCTTGGCCGATTGTGGCGGGGTGCGCGGCTGTCATAATCGTCGCCGTCGTGGTGTTCGTTCTGGTTCGCCGCCGTCAGCAGGCCAAGCAGCGCGAGGCTGAGCGGATGGAGCAGATTTTGAACACGCCGCTGGAAACCTTCGAGGACTCGGCGCTTGACGACCTCGAGAAGAAGTACGCCGACGCCTCGTCCGCGCCGCCGGTTACCTCGTCGAAGCCGATTTCCGACGATCCCATCCAGCGCTAGCGGCGCGCCTGTAGGAACCACCTTCGCGCCAGCGAAGTTGCCCCGGCTCGCAAGGGCCACGAACCCGGCCGATCAGGCCAGAGAGGAGTACCTCATGGGTATTCTGGACCGCTTCACCTCCATCGTGAAGGCGAACATCAACGAGCTTTTGGACAAGGCGGAAGACCCCGAGAAGATGGTCGACCAGTACCTGCGCGAGATGACCGAGTCGCTCGCCGAGGTGCGCGAGGCCACCGCCGGCGTCATGGCCGAGGAAAAGCGCACGAAGAAACTGGTGGACGACAACATGGCCGAAATGGCCAAGTACGAGGATCTGGCGAAGAAGGCGCTCGCCGCCGGCAACGAGGGCGATGCCCGCACGTTCCTGGCGAAGAAGCAGGAGCTGGCTGGCCGCACCGAGGGCCTGACCATCGCCTACGAGGGCGCGAAAGCCAACGCCGACAAGATGCGCCTGATGCACGACAAGCTGGTGAAAGACATCGAGGAGCTGAACGCTCGCAAGGCCACCATCAAGGCCAAGGCCGCCGTGGCGAAGACCCAGGCCAAGGTGAACGACATGACCTCGGCCGGCGATCGCGCCGAGGGCGCCCGCAGCGCGTTCGACCGCATGGAGGCCAAGGCCGACGAGATGCTCGACCGCGCCAACGCCGTCGCCGAGCTGTCCGAGAAGCCGGCCGACCCCACGGCCGAGCTCGAGAAGAAGTACGAGCAAGCCGGCGTCACCGCCGCCGTAGACGACGACCTCGCCCGCCTGAAGAAGGAAATGGGCCTGGAGTAGCAACGGCCCGAGCCCCCAACCACCGAAGCCCCGAGGCGCGCGTTCGCCTTGGGGCTTTTTGTTGACAAGCTGACATAAACCCAGGGTTTTGGTAGAATAGCAGCATCTGTAACTATCGCTATGGACGAGAGGAAGCGGGCGGTGCTCATGGGGCCCATCACGCAACTTGTTTCTCTTAAGAATGAACCCTTCGGGAAGGTCTGTGCGGGCGCGCTTGCCGCTGCTGCTGCGGTGCTGTGCGCGAGCATGTCGGCGGGCGTGGCGCTTGCCGAGGAGATCGATGGGGCGGCCTTGGTCGACCCGACGACGGCGACGGAGCTGGCGGTTGCGGCTGAGGAGCCATTGGATGGCGAAGCCTTGGCGGATTCGACCAGTACGACTGACACGCTGGATGCGGCTGGCGAGACTGGTACGACCGAGCCTTCCGAAGGCGAGCCCTCCGAGAAACCCGCCGAAAAGGTAGAGTCGGCTCTTGAGGCTCAGAACGTGTACGTGTACCTGCGGCTGACGGGTGATGTGGAAGAAGTCGCCGAGTCGCTGGGACTCACGGTGAGCAACGCCGACGGCTGGTGCACGGTGGGTGTTGTCAAGCTGGAGCTTCCGCTCATGGCGGACGCGAAGGTTGTGAACGTAAGCGATGTGCTGCCGGCTATTCGGGAGGCACTGAAGAACCTTGATTCTCACGAACCGAACGCGGCGCTGGCCGAGCTGGTGGCCGAGGCCGAGTGGACGGCTCTCAAAGTGGATGACGGTGCCACCGATTACGTTGAGAACGGCACGCCGGCCTGGCATCTGGATGGCACGCTGGAGCTGACCGCCCCGAAGGACGACGGTTCCGATGAGGGCGAGCCGGGCGGCGGCGCGACGACGAACCCGGGCGAGGGCGACGACGGCAATGGCGAAGAGCCGAACCCGCCCGTCGTAGAGCCCGAGGATCCGGCCGAGCCGAACCAGCCCGCGAACCCCGAGCAGCCGAGCGTCCCGAAGGCCGACGCCTCCACGCCGGAGATTCCCGCAATCTCGTTTACCGCACCTCAGGCCACGCGCCCGCAGGCTAACCTGAGCTCTGCGAATACGGCGTCTTCGCCGCGTTCGAATGGCTTCTCGTCTGGCGAGCGCACGACGGTTTCTGCGCCCGCGGATACGACGGAAGCAGCAACGACCGACGAGGCCGTTACCGAGGAAGTGCTCGACGACGCGGTGCCTATGGCCGCTCGCGCTGCCGAGAAGACTCCCTTGGCCGACTGCTCGGGCGTGCCCATCGCCGATGAGGAAGTGCCCATGGGCGCCTTCGACGCGCCGGTCGACCCGGCTCCGTGGGTGGCAGGGCTCGGTGCCATCGGTACGGCGCTGTGGGGCGTTATCGCCGTGCGCCGCCGCCTGCTGATGTCGCACAAGCTGGCCTCCTTCGAGGCCGAGGTGCTGGGCGTGACTGCGCCCGCCGAGACAACGGCAGCCGTGCCTGGCGCGAGTCGCCAGCTGTACTAAAGAACTTGGCGTAAGCTCACAAGAGTTGGGCGAGGCCCCACAGCACGAGAAGGTGCGCGGGGTAATATAAGTAGAAGAACCACTTCAACGGGCGCCCACGGCGCCCGTTGTATTTCAGCATGAGCAGCGCGGCCAGGCCGAACCCCACGGTCGCGTAGCCGAGGGTTCCCAAAGCGGCGGCCAGGGGCGCCCCGTCCGTTACGGTGAACGTGGGATGCGCGGTCGTTTGCCCTGCGACTTCCAAGCCCTTGCTTACGGCGTTCGGTGACTCCACCGCGAGTTCCTCAACCGCCGTGGCAGAGGGGGCCGTCGTGCCGAAGAGCTGCTCGACGGCGGGGGAGGCCCCGGGAGTTTCCGCTGCAGCGTATTCGTCGGCAACCAGAGAAAGCGCCGGCAGGCCGAAGGCCAAAAGCGATACCAGCATAACGAGCGCAACGCCGCGCGGTCGCTCGCGCAGTTTCCAAAACAGCAGCACCATTACCGGGCCGATAACGCCCCAGTCGCAGAACCAGCTGGCCGCCACGCCTGCTACAACAATCAGCGCGAACAGCCCGCGGTTGCGCAGGTGCTCGTCGGCCCACAGAAGCCCCAGGCCCATGAGCAGCGTCACCAGCACGTTGGCCGTCGCCCCCCACAGAAGCGAGTACGGCACCTGGGCCACCACGGCAAAAGCTGCAAGCCGCATCGCATAGCGGCCCACGTTCGACGTGTGCCGATACCCCTCGCACAGCAGAAACGCCATGACGGGGAAGGTGAGGCCACCGAAAGTGCACAGCAGCGCCGTCGCCCACCCCGGCAGCGCGAAGGCGAAGACGTTGGCCACGTGGTTACACGTCATGCCCGCAATAGCGGCCACTTTCAGCGCAAACGACGATATGGACGGGCGCAAGCTCACGCGAACCTCTTCAGAAAACGAGAAAGGACACCGATGAAGCCCATTATAGTGTAGTACAATACGGCAAGGTGCCCCGTCACCCCCGGGCAGCTTCGCGAAAGGAGCTGCTTATGGATACCCAAACCGTGATTGCCCTGTGCGACATGATGCTTGTGGTCATCGGAATCATCGGCCTAGCGCTGGTGAGGAAGGAGTGACGGACAGTGTTGGCAAAAGAAGAAGCCGGGCCACCGTCCAAGTAGTCCCGGCTTAATCAAGTAACTGATGCTGCCCGGCCAGACGGGGCATCCATCGCTTTGCATTATAGCAGGATTTATAGGGGCTGCCTACTGGTGTTTTCGCCCCTCGACCGATGAAGGGAAGGATGGTGATTGCTTTGATTGACGGAGGAGCGGCCATCCTGATGGAGCGGCTCGGGGTGCTGCTGGCGGCTTCGGCGGAGGCGGCGGTGGTGGAAGAAGTGGTGTTCCGCGGGTTACTGCTGGTGCTGTGTCTGCACGTGGCGCGCGAGCGTGGGGCGAAGCGGCCGGCGTTCGCGGCGGCCATGGGAAGCTCCTTCGTCTTCGGGCTCATGCACGTGGTCTCCTCTCCGCTGCCGCCCGATGTGAGCGGCTTGGTGCTGGCCCAGGCGGCGCTCAAGGTAGTTCAGGGAACATCGTTCGGTCTGCTTATGGCCATGCTTGCGATGCGCAGCCCACGCTTTTGGCAGCCAGGCCCGCGCCGATACCTGGCCCTGGGTGTCCCCATCGCCGCGCATTTCGCCTTCGACATGGCGTACCTGGCTCCCGCAGTTATGACTACCGGAGCTCTCCCCGCCACGTACCTGACCGGCAACCCGCAAGACGTGCCCCTTCTGCTTGTGACGACAGTTCTGCTTTTTGCGGCGGCGGTGCCCTGCGCTCGTGCGCTCATGCTAGGATGGCCCCATGAACAGAAGTGAAGCCTTGCATATCCTCGGCCTGGACGACGATGCCACGGCCGACGACATTAAAATCGCCTACCGCGAGACGGTGCAGATTCTGCACCCTGACAAGTTCGCGGGCAATGACAAGCTGCAGAACCGCGCCACCGAGCAGTTCAAGCGCCTGCAAGAGGCCTACGAGCTGCTGAACTCGGGCGGCGGTCGCGGCGGTCGCTCGTCGGGGGGCCGCGCATCCCGCACTTCGTCGGGAGCCTCCTCGGGCCGCGCCGCCCGTTCCTGGACGGAAGTGGAAGACGGCGTCGAGGTGGAATACCTCACCGAGGCCGAGATAAAGGCCCGTCTGGCCGGCATCGCCGCCGCCCGCACCCAGCTGGTGGCCCAGCGCGACACCGTGGCCGACGAGCGCCGCAACGGCCTGGCCATGGCCGGCATCGGCGCGGTGGCCACTCTCTTCACCATCCGGCGTCCCTTCGGCATCTTCGGCTTCATTGCCGCCATCGCCGTGCCGGCCACTATCTGGGGCGTGCTGCAGGCCATCGGCGCGCAGAAGAACCTGAACACGTTGAACGCCCATCTCGCGAAGCTCACGGAAGAGCGCCGCGAGTACGAGGCCCTGCTCGACGAGTAGCGCCCGCCCGCGCGCGGCCCCTCTTCCACAAATAAATGGTTGCCACTTGGGGAACGCCCCTGCGGATTCCCCGTGAACGGCGCGCGCGAACGCTATAATTGCTGCGCTCAACTTACTTGAGGAAGCACGGCGGCGCCCGCGGAGGGTAGTGCGAGGCGCGAAGACAGCCGACCGAGGTACAACGAAAGAAGATCATGAAGCAAGAGAACATTCGCAACGTTGCCATTATTGCCCACGTCGACCACGGCAAGACCACCCTGGTGGACCGCCTTCTGTGGTCGTCCCACGTGTTCCGCGAGAACCAGCAGGTGGAAGAGCGCGTGCTCGATTCCAACGACCAGGAGCGCGAGCGCGGCATCACCATTCTTTCCAAGAACATTTCCATCACCTACAAGGGCGTGAAGATCAACGTCATCGACACCCCGGGCCACGCCGACTTCGGCGGCGAGGTGGAACGCGTGCTGAACATGGCCGACGGCGCCCTGCTCATTGTGGACGCCTACGAGGGCCCCAAGCCCCAGACCCGCTTCGTGCTGTCCCACGCGCTCGAGCGCGGACTGCGCATTGTGGTGGTGGTGAACAAGATCGACCGCCCCAACGCCGACCCCGAGGGTGCCGTGGACAAGGTGTTCGACCTCATGGTGGAGCTGGGCGCCTCCGACGAGCAGCTCGATTTCCCCGTGGTGTACGCGTCGGCTGTGAACGGCTACGCGCGCATGACGCCGGACGACGGCAACATGGACATGGTGCCGCTGCTGGACACCATTCTCTCTGAAATTCCCGCCCCCGAGGTGGACATCGACGGCCCGGTGGCCCTGCAGGTGTGCACCGTGGACCATAGCTCCTACGAGGGCCGCATCGGCGTCGGGCGCCTGTCGTCGGGCACGCTGCACGAGAAGGAGCAGGTGCTCGTGGTGAAGCCCGACGGCACCGAGCGCCGCGCGCAGATTCGCAAGGTGTACACCTTCGAGAACCTGGGCAAGGCCGAGGTGACCGCCGCCGACGCCGGCGACATTGTGGCCGTCATCGGCATCGAGGACGCCGACATCGGCGACATCATCACCGACCCGGAAAACCCTGTGGAAATGGCCGCCATCAAGGTGGAAGAGCCCACCATGGCCGTCGTGTTCGAAGCTTCCACGAGCCCGCTCGTGGGCCGCGAGGGCGAAATCGTCGGCGGTCGCCAGCTGAAGGAGCGCCTGCTGCGCGAGAAGGAGAGCAACATCTCCATGCGCATCAACGAGCTTGAGGACAAGAGCGGCATCGAGGTGGCCGGTCGCGGCGTGCTGCATCTGAGCGTGCTCATGGAGACGATGCGACGCGAGGGCTTCGAGTTCCAGGTGGGCCGCCCGCGCGTGGTGTACAAGAAGGCTGCCGATGGCAGCAAGCTGGAACCCATCGAGGAAGCCACGGTGGACGTGCCCAACGACTACGCGGGCAAGGCCATCGAGGTCATGGGCACCGCTGGCGGCATCATGGAGGACATGGCGTCCGACGAGACCATGACGCACCTGACGTTCCGCATCCCGTCGCGCGGCACCATGGGGCTGAAGACCCGCATCCTGAACGCCACCCACGGCGAGGCGGTGCTGTTCCACCACTTCAAGGAGTACGGCCCCTATTCCGGCGAGATGGCCGGGCGCAAGAACGGCGGCATGATTGCCATGTCCACCGGCAAGGCGGTGGCCTATGCGCTCGATACGCTGCAGGAGCGTGGGCGCTTGTTCGTGGGCCCGGGCGACGAGTGCTACGAGGGCATGATCGTTGGCGAGTCGGCCAAGGAAGGCGACATGGTGGTGAACGTCGAGAAGACGAAGAACCTGGGCAACCAGCGTTCCAGCTCGGCGGACAAGGCCATCCAGCTGACGCCGCCCATCACGTTCACCTTGGAAGAGGCGCTCGAGTACATCGAGGACGACGAGCTGGTAGAGGTGACCCCGCAGTCCATTCGCCTGCGCAAGCGCCTGCTTTCCGCCACCGACCGCAAGAAGGCCGCCAAGAAGTAACTAGCACAAACCCTGCGTCAATTACTCAGCGTTGACGTGGGGTTTCTTTCTTTTCTCATTGACAGAGTGTGATTCTAAAGTGGGCAAATTGTGCGATGGCTGTTACCGTGCCGTTGACCGTGCGAAAATGCCTTACGAAATCATCGGGACCTGTCTCAAAAACGCACGACAAACCGAGACGAGCCAGGCCCGTCATCTGTGAGGAAAGGTACGTATGAAGAAGCTCTCTCTCGCGAAATCGCTGGCTTCCGTGGGACTGGCTGCCGTGTGCGCCCTGGGCATCGTCGGATGCTCCGAGGGCACCTCGGGAAGCGAGGCTCCCAAGTACACCGGAGGCGTGGCTGCCACGGTTAACGGCGTGGAAATTCAGGAAGACACCGTTACCCAGGCCATTCAGGACATCCGCGCGCAGATGGCCCTCACCGAGGAGGAGGCGTGGGGCGAGTGGCTTGCCACCAACGACTACACGCCCGAAACGGTGCGCGAGGAGATTCTGAACTCCTACATCGACCAGGAGCTGGTGAAGCAGGGCGGCGAGGCGCTTGGCATTCAGCCCGACTCCGACGAAGTGAACCAGTACGTGGAAACCATGCGCGGCCACTACGACTCCGACGAGGCGTGGGCCACGGCACTCGAGGCCGTGGGACTCACCGAGGACGAGTACCGCGAGAACATCGAGCTGTCGCTCATTTCCGAGCAGCTGCGCAACCAGGTGGCCGCCGATGCCACCGAGCCCACCGACGAGGAGCTGCTCGAGGCCGCGCAGACCTACGTGTCGTCCTACGACGGGGCCAAGAAGTCGTCCCATATTCTGTTCGAGGCGTCCGACGAGGCCCAGGCCCAGGAAGTGCTCGACAAGATTAACGCCGGCGAGCTCGATTTCGCCACGGCCGCGCAGTCCTATTCCAAGGACACCGGCAGCGCCGAGGACGGCGGCAACGTAGGCTGGGATCGTCTTTCCAACTTTGTCACCGAGTACACCACGGCCCTGGCCGAGCTTGAGCCGGGCGAGGTGAGCGGCCTGGTGACCAGCACCTACGGCATTCACATCATCGAGTGCACCGACGAGTTCGCGGCTCCTACCGAGCTGACGAGCCTCGACGAGCTGCCCACCGAGTTCCAGGATGCCATTCGCGCCACGCTGCAGTCTTCCAACGAGTCGCAGGCTTACTACACCTGGCTCGAGGAGCAGCGCGAGGGTGCTGACATTGTTATCAACGACATGCCCGAGGGACTGCCCTACTACGTGGACATGGCGAACTACGAGACGTCTGATGAAGAGGGCGATACTACCGCCTCCAGCGAGGACGTGACCATGCTCGATGCCGAGGGCAACCCCATCACCGAGGAAGACTTGGCCGCTGCGGCCGAGGCTGCCGAGGGCGAAAGCGCCGATGAGCCGGTAGCCGAGGGCGTCGAGGAGGGTGCCGAAGGTGCCGAGGGCGAGGCTGCCGATGCGGCCGACGAACTGGAAGGCGAAGCGGCTGACGCTGCTGCCGAGGGCGACGGCGCCGAAGGTGCTGCCGAGGGCGACCAGCCTGCGGAGCAGCCCGCTGAGTAGGTAACGCCGCGAGGGTTTCTCGCGTGTGGAGAGAGAAGGAAGCGCCCGCCGTTGTGCGGGCGCTTCCGCATGAAGGGACAGGCTATGGAAGATGCGGTGAGACACCCCTCCGGGGCCCCGTCTCACGAGGTGCCGCTGGTGGAGCTGCGCGATGCCCACGTGCGCCGGGCGGGGAAGGAAATTCTCGCTGTCGACGAATTCCATTTGGCCGAGGGCGAATCGGTGGCGTTGCTTGGGCCCAACGGCTCGGGGAAGTCTACCTTCATTCAGCTGATCACCCGCGAGGTGCACCCACTGCACCGAGATGAGCCGCCGGTGCGCTTCCGTGGCAGTGACCGCGCCACCTTGGCCGAGATCAAGCGAGCCATGGGAGTCGTGTCTTCCAGCATGCAGGATCAAATCCGCGTGCACGTGCCCGCGGAAGACATTGTGGCCGGCGGCCTGTTCGGTTCGCTCGGCGTGCCCCAGCGCCGCACGGTCAGCGACGAGCAGCGCGCCCAGGCTCGGGCCGCCATGGCCGAGCTGGGTATCGCCGAGCTGGCAGGACGCGACATCATGACCCTATCGACCGGCCAGGCGCGCCGCGTGCTTATTGCCCGGGCGCTCGTGCACGACCCCGACGTGCTTATTTTCGACGAGCCCTGCACCGGCCTTGACCCGGCGGGCATGTACCACGTGCGCCGCGCCATGGACGAGCTCGCCCGCGCCGGCCGCTCGGTGCTGCTGGTCACGCACTACCCCGAGGACATTGGCCCTCAGATCAACCGCGTGCTGCTTATGAAGGACGGCCGCTTAGTCGCCGACGGCCCGAAGGCCAGCCTGCTCACCGGCGCCGCCCTAAGCGACCTGTTCGAAGTCCCCCTGAAAACCGCCCTCGACGGAGATCGCTACCGCATCGCGTCCGCCTCGTAAGGGAGCGCAGCCCCAGAAACGAAAAAACTCCCCTTGCAGGGAGCTTTGTTCAAATGGCGGAGGAGGAGGGATTCGAACCCTCGTCACCGGGGTTACCGGTGAAACGGTTTTCGAGACCGCCGCATTCAACCACTCTGCCACCCCTCCGCTTGGGGTGAAGCCCACACGGGGCGTTATATGCAAGCGAGCCTTACGGCTCGCGGGAAAATCTGGCGGAGAGATGGGGATTCGAACCCCAGATACCCTTTTGGGGCATACACGATTTCCAATCGTGCTCCTTCGGCCAGCTCGGACATCTCTCCGCATAGCGTAAGCCTCGCCGAAGCGAAGCGTCTAAGAAGTATAACGCACGCCGCCACGGGTCTCAAGAAGTTTTTTCGTGTAAGGCCCCTTCTCTCACCAATGGGCGGTTTGACCGTATTTTCCTCGCGGAACCTTCTCTACAATAGGGGCGTCGCGAAAGGCCGCCAGGGCCCCGCGGCACCCCGGTACGCTTTACGAAGGACGCCCCATGCCTGTCATCGATGCTCATTCCCACATTTATCCCGACAAAATTGCCCGCAAGGCCTCGGCTGCTGTGGGCGACTTCTACACGGCGCGCATGGCGGCTCCCGTCGCCTCGGCCTCGGCACTGCTTGAGGCCTGCGCTGGCTCGCCCATCACCCATCACCTGGTACATTCCGTGGCTACCACGCCGGCCCAGGTGGAAACCATCAACGATTTCATCGCCGAGCAGTGCCGGGCCCACGACAACTTCATCGGGTTTGCCACCATGCACCAAGACTATGAAGACATGGAAGGCGAAATTGAGCGCGCCATAGAATTGGGCCTGAGAGGCGTGAAAATTCACCCAGACACGCAGAAAGTGAACATGGACGACCCGCGCCTCATGTGCCTCTACGAGATTATCGAGGGGCGGCTGCCCATCGTCATTCACACGGGTGACTATCGCTACGACTACTCGCACCCTGCGAAGCTGAAGAAAATCCTGCGCACCTTCCCGAACCTTGTGGTGGACGCGGCCCATTTCGGCGGCTGGTCCATCTTCGATTACGCCCTGGAATACCTGGAAGACGAGCGCTGCTACGTGGACACCTCGAGTGCCCTTGAGTTCCTCGGCCCCCGCCGCACGGTGGAGCTGGTGCGCGCCTACGGGGTGGAGCGCGTTATGTTCGGCAGCGACTTTCCCATGTGGAACCCGGTCAACGAGTACAACATGCTGGCGGCCATGCCCTTCACCGAGGAAGAGTTCGCATTGCTCACCTGGAAAAACGCCATGCGCTTCATTGGCGAGTAACGTCGCCGCCAGCTCGGCTTTTCTGCCCCGGCGCCCCTGTCATCTGCGGTATCATGCGAGGTTAGGAAAAATCGAGGCGAAAGGTGGCATTTGTGAGCACCTACGAATGGAAGACGGGGAAGGCTTACCAGGAAATTCGCTATGAGCTGTGCGACGGCGTGGCGAAGATTTCCATCAACCGGCCCGAGCGGCGCAATGCGTTCACGCCGCGCACCGTCATGGAGATGTACGACGCCTTCAACGAGGCGCGCGACGACGCGTCGGTGGGGGTCATCATCCTCACGGGCGTGAACCATGGCGGCCGCCATGAGGACGAGGCGTTCTGCTCCGGCGGCGACCAGAAGATCCGCGGCAACGGCGGCTACGTGGGCGAGGACAGCATTCCGCGCCTGAACGTGCTGGATTTGCAGCGGCTCATTCGCGTGGTGCCCAAGCCGGTCATTGCCATGGTGAACGGCTATGCCATCGGCGGCGGGCATGTGCTCTCCATTCTGTGCGACCTTACCATTGCCGCCGATACGGCGAAGTTCGGTCAGACGGGGCCGAAGGTGGGCTCTTTCGATGCCGGCTACGGCGCGGGCTACTTGGCCGCCATCGTGGGCCAGAAGAAGGCGCGCGAGATTTGGTATCTCTGCCGTCAGTACACCGCGGCCGAGGCGCTGGAAATGGGGCTCGTGAACAAGGTGGTGCCCTTCGACGAGCTGGAGGACGAGTGCATGGCCTGGGCGGCCGAGATGATGCAGTTCTCTCCCACGGCCCTGCGCTTCATGAAGGCCTCGTTCAACGCGGCCACCGATGGCCTGGCGGGCATTCAGCAGCTGGCCGGCGATGCCACGCTGCTGTACTACACCACCGACGAGGCGAAAGAGGGCCGCGACGCCTTCAAGGAGCACCGCGCCCCCGACTTCACCCAGTACCCCAAGTTCCCGTAAGTTCCGTTCGCCCTAACGCTGCCCATGATCGACATTTTTGAAAGCACGGCTTCTTTGCGCCCCGATGCGGTGTTCTTCAGCTATGTCGACAAGCAGGGGAAAGAGCAGGTGTTTACCTATCGGCAGACGCGACTTCTGGCAGCTCAGCTGGCGCGGCGTTTGCGCGAGAAGGGGGTGTACCCCGGCGACTTGGTGGCGGTAGATCTGCCAAACAGCCCGCTGTACGTGTTCACGGCCCTGGCGGCTGCCTACGGCAGCTTCGGCCTGGTGGCGCTCAACCACCGGCTTACCGACGCCGAGAAGCTCACGCGCCTGCTGGAGCTGGAGCGGGCGGGGCTGCGCGTGGCCCAGCGCATCGACGAGGAAACGGGCCCGCGCCTGTTCGACGCCGTGACGACCTCGCTGCTGCGCAACGACGACCATCTGGGCCGCGTGGACGACTCCCTCGGCGGCTCGGTGGAAGACGCCATCCACTTCGCCGAGCGGGCGGCCCACACCTTCGACTCGGCGCAGCGCGCGCTTATCATGTTCACCTCGGGCACCACGGGCAAACCGAAGGCCGCTGAGCTTACCTGGTCGAACCTGGTGGAGGCGTCGAAGGCCTCCGACCGCGTGCTGTCGGGCCGGGTGCGCGGGCGCGGCCTGTGGCAGGCGGTGCTGCCGTTCTTCCACGTGGGCGGCTTCCAGGTGCTCGTGCGCAGCGTGTGCAGCCGCTGGCCCCTGCGCATTTACGAGCGCTTCGACGCCCTGCGCGTGCTGCGCGACGCCGAGCAGTGCCACGCGACCCATATTTCCGTGGTGGACAAAATGCTGCAGGACATGCTGAACGCCCGGGCCAGCGCCCTGGCGCAGTACGAGTGCGTGCTCATCGGCGGCGGCGCGCTGAACGCGAAGACGGTGCAGCGGGCGCTGGCGGCCAAGGCGCGGCTGTACGCCAGCTACGGCATGACCGAAACCTCTAGCCAGGTGGCCAATTCCCCCATTACGGCGCACTTCACCGGCGGCATGCGGCTGCTGCCCGGCTATTCCGCCCGCATCGTGGAGCCCGACGAGCGCGGCTTCGGCCGTCTGGCCCTGCGCGGCCCCGGCGTGTTCGGCGGCTACGCGAACGCCCGGGCCCCCTTCACCGTGGACGGCTTCTTCCTCACCGGCGACACGGCGGCGCTGCACGAGGGCTGCCTCTACGTGCGCGAGCGTACCTCCGACATGTTCGTGTCGGGGGGCGAGAACGTGTACCCGGCCGAAATCGTCGACGCGCTTGTGCGCGTGCCCGGCGTGGCCGACGCCTATGTGTTCGGCATGCGCGACGCCCAGTGGGGGCGCCGCCCGGCCGCCGTGGTGGAACTCACGCCTGACGCGCCGCCCATGGGCACGAAGGCCATCCAGGATGCCTTGGCGCGCCGCCTCTCGAAGCTGTACGTGCCCGAGCACATCTGCATTGTGCGCGAGATGCCCCGCACGGGCATCGGCAAAATCGACCGCGCCGCCTGCGAGGAGCTGTTCAGCCAGAACATCGCCGTGAAGCGGGTGGTACTGCACCACGTGCGGCTGCCCTTCACGAAGCCCTTCAAAACGCCGAAGGAAACGCTTACTTACCGCGACTCGGTGATCGTCGAGGTGCAGGACCGCAAGGGCCGCGTGGGCCTGGGCGAGTGCACCGCCTTCGACACCGACTGGTACCTGCCCGAGGTGCTGGAAGACGACGTGCGCGTCATGCGCGAGGTGCTGGCGCCGCGGCTCATTGCCGGCACCTACCTGCACCCGCGCGAGGTGGCCGCCGACTTCGCCGCGCTGCCCGAGGCCGAGGCGTTCCCCATGGCCCGCAGTGCGCTGGAAATGGCCTGCTGGGACCTGTATGGCAAGATAACCGAGCAGCCCCTGTGGGCGCTCATGGGCGAGGAGTTCGACCGTCTGACCGATATCGCCGAGGCCGCCGGCGTCGATGCCCCGGTGGGCAGGGCCCTCGACCGACCCTCGCGCCGCCACAAGCGCCGGGTGTACAGCGGGGCCGTGGTGGGCCTGGGCACGCCGGCCCAAACCGTGGCCGAGGTGCGCGAATGCGTGGAGGCGGGCTACCAGCGCGTGAAGCTGAAGGTGGCGCCGGGCCGCGGGCTGCCGGCGGTGCGCGCCGTGCGCCGGGCCTTCCCCAACCTGCTTATCACGCTGGATGCGAACCAGAGCTTCGGGCTGCACAACATGGCCGAGCTGCGCGCCTACGACGAGATGAACATCGGCTGGATAGAAGAGCCGCTGAATCTGTCGGCTTCGGGCATGCGCGCCTTCGAGGACCCGTTCTCGCGGCTGGCCTCGTTCCAGCACACGCTGGCCATGCCCATCTGCGTGGACGAGTCCTTCGTGAACGCCGAGGAGGCCGCGCGCCTGTTCGACCATCCCGAGCTGCGCTGCGCCATGGTGAAGGTGGGGAAGTTCGGCGGCATTCAGGCGTCGCTGGAATTCGTGCACCGCGCCCTGTGCGAGGGCCGCGAGGTGTGCATGAGCGGCATGTACGACACCGGCGTGTCGCGCTTCGCCCACGCTGCCTTCCAAACGCTGCCCGGCGTGGTCATTCCCGGCGATTTGGGTGCCACGAGCCGGTACTTCGATGTGAACCTCACCGCGCCGGCCTACGAGGCCCCCGATGGCATCATCACGCTGAACGCTCCGGGCCACGACTACGGCATCGGCTGCTCGCTGGTGGTGCCCGCGCTTACCAAGGCGCGCCTGCACCGCTACGTGGTGGAATAGGCCCGCCGCCCGCCGCAGAATCTTTCGAGCCTTTTAACAAGCGGGCAACAATGACGCATCCGCACCATTTATACTGTGCTCCGTTGTTGATCTTTCTGAGACGGAGGATTTTCCATGGGCGGCTTTTTCGGGGCAGTTTCCAAGCGCGATGTGGTGCATGATGTGTTCTTTGGGGTCGATTACCACTCCCATCTGGGCACACGCCGCGCCGGCATGATCGTGCTCGATCGGGAAAGCGGCTTCCAGCGCCAAATTCACTCCATCGAGAACACGCCCTTCCGCACGAAGTTCGAAAACGACATCGTCACCTTCCACGGCACGAGTGCCGTCGGCTGCATCAGCGACGCCGACCCGCAACCGCTGCTTGTGCGCTCGCATTTGGGCACCTTCGCCATTACCACCATCGGCGCCATCAACAACGCCGAGGAGCTGGTCGAGGAGTACTTCTCCGGCCGCAACACCCAGTTCATGGCGCTCAGCTCGGGCGCGGTGAACGCCACCGAGCTGGCGGCGGCGCTCATCAACCAAAAGGACGACTTGGTGTCCGGCATCCAGTACGCGCAGTCGAAGATCGACGGCTCGCTCACACTGTTGGTGATGACGGCCGACGGCGACATCATTGCGGCCCGCGACTTCATGGGACGCTTGCCCGTGCTTGTGGGCGCGGACGAGAACGGCCATTGCGTGGCCTTCGAGAGCTTCGCCTACCACAAGCTGGGCTATCACGACGTCTACGAGCTGGGTCCCGCCGAAATCGTGCGGCTCACGCCGGATGCCATCGAGGTGCTGTCTCCGGCCCGCGACGAGATGAAGATGTGCGCCTTCATGTGGGTGTACTACGGCTACCCCAATTCCAACTACGAGGGCATGAACGTGGAAGTGATGCGCTACCGCAACGGCGCCATCATGGCCCGCGACGAGGCGGCCCGCGGCGCCTGCCCCGAGGTCGATTACGTGGCCGGCGTGCCCGATTCCGGCATTCCCCACGCCATTGGCTATGCTACGGAATCCAAGATGCCCTTCGGGCGCCCGTTCATCAAGTACACGCCCACCTGGCCGCGCTCGTTCATGCCGGCCAACCAGGACCTGCGCAACAAAATTGCCAACATGAAGCAGGTGCCGGTGCCCGAGCTTATTCGCGACAAGAAGCTGCTGTTCGTGGACGACTCCATTGTGCGCGGCACCCAGCTGCGCGAGACGGTGAACTTCCTGTACGATTCCGGCGCCGCCGAGGTGCACATGCGCAGCGCCTGCCCGCCCATCATGTACAGCTGCAAGTACCTGAGCTTCTCGTCGGGCAAGTCCGACATGGACCTTATCGCCCGCCGCGTGGTCGACCAGCTGGAAGGCGACGCGGGCCTCGACCATCTGGACGAGTACGCCGACGCCACCACCGAGCGCGGCCAGTGCCTGCTGCGCACCATCTGCGAGGACATGGGCTTCGATAGCTTGAGCTACCAGAGCCTGCAGGGCATGCTGGAAGCCATCGGCATCGACCCCGCCAAGGTGTGCACCTACTGCTGGGACGGCCGCGAGTAAATCTGTAACAAATTCTTACAGATTTTCGGAATAGCTGATAAAAATTCTTACAGTTCCTCCGGGGCGCTGTCCCGCATACTTGCCTAGCGCATGAAGGCGTCGGCTTCTTCCATGTCGGCGGCTTCGGTTTCGGCGGCGAGGGCGGCTTGCTCCTGCTCCTTTTTCTCGGCCCGTAAGGGCAGGTATTCGCTGATGACGATGCCGGCGAAGATGAGGGCGAAGCCGGCGAAGGACGAAACGGTCAGCGCTTCGCCCAGCAGCAGGATGGAAAACGTTACGCCGAAGACCGATTCTGTAGCAAGGAACAGCGCCGCTTGGGCCGGGTCTACCCGCGCCACGGCGGCGTTCTGCAGCCCTAAGGCCACGCACGAGGCGAACACCGTCAAGTAGATAAGGCTCACCCAGGTCTCGGGGGAGAGATGCGCGAAATCGGGAACGGGCTCGGTAAGGCCGCCTACGATGAAGCCCAACACGCCGGCCACCACGAACTGGATGACCGTCAGCAGCGTCATCGATCGCCCGGGCGCGTACTTCGCTGTGTACAGCACGTGGAAGCTGAGGAACAGCGCCGACAGCAGCGTAATCAGGTCGCCGAAGCGCAGCGAGAAGCCCTCCGCTCCGCCGTAGGCCACGCAGGCCACGCCGGCCACGCACACGAAGGCCGCCGCAAGGTTGAACCGCGTCGGCTTCTTCCGAATGATGGCCCACCCCAGAAACGGGATGATGACCACGTAGAGCGTGGTGAGAAACGAGCTGTTAGAAGCAGTGGTGTCGGTAAGCCCCGTGGAATTCGCCCAATAGGAAAGGAACAGCATCACGCCGAGCACTGCGCCGTCGCGCAGGTGCCCGCGCGGGTTCTCGCGCCAGCGGGCCGCGATACGCGGGGCGGTGGCAATGCCGAGGATGATGCCCGCGCCCAGAAAGCGCACGCCCACGAGCCACGACGGCGGGAACTCGTCGACCGTCGACTTGATGACCACCGTGCCCATGCCCCAAATGGCCGCCGCCAAAAGCAGCGCCGCCTTGAAGGCCCATAGGGGCAACCCGTTATGTTTGAAGTGGGAAAACATCGTCGGAGCATCATAGCATGTTCGCGCCTGCCGTACAGCCCCCAGCGTTTCGTTGATTTGCGGCGCCTCTTGCGGTTCTCGACGCCCGGTGCGATTCGTGGTGGGCACCTTGGAAGATGTGCAGGAATTGTGCTCCTTGGGGTGAAGGAGGCTCCAAGACTTGCAAAGTTCGCTCAAGGGCGTAATATATATCCTTGCCCTTTGAGGCAACCCATTGCGGGGTGGAGCAGTCTGGTCAGCTCGTCGGGCTCATAACCCGAAGGTCGTCGGTTCAAATCCGGCCCCCGCGACCATGAATTTTAAAGCCAGCACCAATCAGCGTGCTGGCTTTTTTGTTTCCCAATTCATTTCCAGAACTTCGTGGGCGAGGTCTCAAAAAAATGACCCTATAAATGAAGGGTTGCGGCTGAGCAAGAGGGACGAGAGAGCGCTCCATTACCTTCTTGCTGAACATGAGTCAATAAATCATCGTTTAGAAATCTCCCAAAGGTATGGAAATCTCGAAAAACGGTCGCAATGGGAGGTGTGTTGGGCGGCGGAAGTGGTACCGTGACTCCTTGGGGCTATCCTGCCCCGAATCGAATAGGAGGAAACCATGTTCAAAGCTAACGTAGGTTCCAGCACTGCTGCCGACGCTCGCGCTGCGGGCAAGGAAGCTGCCGCTCAGGCAGCCGCCGGCCTCGATGCCACTGAAGTGGCCTTGGTGTACTGCAGCTGTGATTACGATGTCGACGAAGTAGTCGCCGGCGTGGGCGAGGCGCTTCCCGACGTTCCCGTTCTCGGCAACACTTCTTTCACCGGCGTGGTTGTTTCCGGCGCCGGCTATGTGGGCGGCGACACCCCGTTTGTGGGTGTGATGGCCCTGTCCGACCCCGACATGACCGTGGGCGTGGCCGCGGCCGACCGCTCCGAGAACAGCGACCCGGTTGCCGCTGGCGCCGCGCTGGCCACGGCTGCCATGGAGGCCGCCGAGCGCACCGATGCCCCCGACTTCTTCTATATGGCCGCTTCTCCGGCTGAAGAGGAGTTCTACCTGAAGGGCATTTCCTCGGTGGTGGGCCGCATCCCGTTCTTCGGCGGCTCGGCTGCCGACAACTCCATTGCCGGCGAGTGGAAGCTGTACACCACCGGCGAGTCCTTCGCCGACGGCTGCGTGGCAGCTTTCTTCTGGAACGCGCCCGACATGACCAACGTGTTCACCGGCGCCTATCGCGAGACCGAGGACTTCGGCGTCATCACCAAGATCGACGGCAACCGCACCCTGGTCGAGATCGACGGCGTGCCGGCGGCGAAGAAGTTCCAGGAGTGGACCGGCTGCTCTGACGAGGACATCGCCGGCGGCAACCTGCTGGCCTATACCGTGTGCTCGCCGCTGGGCGTGAAGGATCGCCTGGGCGACCTCATCGCCATTCGCCATCCCATGAACGGCAACGACGACTTCTCCATCAACGTGGGCAACAACCTGGCCGAGAAGACCTGCGTCATTCGCATGGAGGCCACGGTGGACGAGCTCATTCAGTCGGTGCCCGATACCCTGCGCGAGCTTATCGACCGCATGCCCGGCGACCCGGTGGCTTTCCATCTGGTGCATTGCGGCGGCCGTCGCGCCGGCATTGATGCCCGCATTGGGGAAGTGGCCGACGCTGTGGCCGAGGTGTGCGGCGATGTACCCTACCTCATGGAGTTCACCTTCGGCGAGTACGGCTTCGAGGATGACAACAATAACACGTGTGGCGGTTTGATGCTGTCCTTCACGGGTTTTAGCGCGTAAGAGAAACTGACTAAGGAGTTACTGCTTATGAAGATGTTTATTGATGGCAAGGCGGTTGATTCTTCGGACGGGGCTACTATCGACGTGACCAATCCGGCTACGGGCGAATTGGTGGACACCGTTCCTGCTGCGACGGCCGAGGACGTGGCTCGCGCCGTGCAGTGCGCCAAGGCCGCCCAGGTGGAGTGGAACAAGGTGCCGGTGTGGAAGCGCGCCGAGTACATGATGGCCTTCCTGGATTTGGTGGAGCGCGACAAGGAGAAGCTGGCTCGCACGCTTTCCGACGAAACCGGCAAGCCCATCACCGAGGCCCGCGCCGAAATCGGCAACATTCCCATCGCGTTCAAGGCGTTTTCCGAGCGCGCGAAGCACCTGTACGACGAGGTGATTCCCGCCGGCATCGAGCAGGGCCAGGACACGAACCTGCTCATCACCCGCCGCGAGCCCTTGGGCGTGGTGGCCGCGGTCATCCCATTCAACTTTCCCTGCGACCTGTTCGACCAGAAGGTGGCTCCGGCCCTGCTGGCCGGCAACGCCGTCATCGTGAAGCCCTCTACGGACAATCCGCTGACGCTGTGCATGCTGACCGCCCTGCTGGGCGAGGCCGGCGTGACCCCCGGCGCGGCCCAGATCGTTACCGGCCGCGGCTCGGTGGTGGGCCACGAGCTGACCAGCAACCCCGATGTGGACCTGGTCACCCTGACCGGCTCCACCGAGGTGGGCATCGAGACCGCCGAGGTGTGCGCGAAGACCCTCACTCACACGGCGCTGGAGCTGGGCGGCAACGACGCCTTCATCGTCATGGACGACGCCGACCTCGATCTGGCGGCCGACGAGGTGCTGTGGGGCCGCATGTACAACACCGGCCAGGTGTGCTGCGCCTCCAAGCGCTTCCTTGTGCAGGAGTCGGTGGCCGACGAGTTCGCGCAGAAGGTGGTCGACCGCGTGAGCAAGATCAAGACCGGCATGCCCTCCGAGGACTCCACCGAGCTGGGCTGCCTGATTTCCGAGAAGGCCGCGAAGAAGGTCGAGGAGCAGATTCAGCTGACCGTGCAGCAGGGCGGCAAGATCGTGCTCGGCGGCGGCCGCGACGGCGCCTTCATCGAGCCGACGGTGATCGTGGACGTGCCGAAGACGGCCGATGTGGCTATCGACATGGAGATCTTCGGTCCCGTGGTGCCCATCATCAAGTTCAAGGACGAGGCCGAGGCCATCGAGATCGCCAATGCCTCCATGTTCGGCCTTTCCGGCTGCGTCTTCTCCCGCGACCAGAAGCTGTGCGCCCGCGTGGCCTGCCAGCTGGAGTGCGGCGGCGTGGTCATTAACGGCGCCAGCTTCTACCGCTCCTTCGAGCAGCCCTTCGGCGGCTACAAGTACTCTGGCATTGGCACCGAGGGCGTCATGAGCACCTTCGACGAGATGACCCACACCAAGTCCATCATCTTGAAGAACATCCTGTAGCGCACGGCGCCGCAGAAACCTTTCAACGAGGCGGGGCCCCAAGCGGGCCCCGCCTTGCGTTTCCGGCCCCAAGGGAATTGACGGAACGTCAGAGGGGTGCGGCGCAAGTGGTGGTATCATCCACGAGGGGATTAACTAGAGGACAAGCGAAAGGGCTGGCCATGACCACGTTTCACCGAGTGACCGAGGGCAAACTGGGCAGTCACGACGGCTGCGTTATCGAGGACGAGGTTTCCCAGGAGTTCCTCGATCGCATCCCCGGCGGCTTGTTCCGCTACCGTGCCGACGACGCGGGAACCATCGACTACGTGAGCCGCGATGTGCTCACCCTGTTCGGCTGCTCCACCTACGAGGAGTTCTGCGCCGCCACGGGCAACGTGTTTCCCGGCATGGTGCACCCCGACGACCGCGAGCGCATCATTCGCGAGATCAGCGAGCAGATATCCCATGGCAATACCGACGCGGTCACCTACCGGCTCAACCGCCCCGACGGCGAAGAGCTGTGGGTGGACGACCGCGGCCGCTATGTGGTGGACGATGACGGCGCAGCCTGGTTCTACGTTACCGTCATCGACGTGACGGAGAAGATGCGCTACCAGAAGAGCCTCGAGCGGGCCAACGAGCGCTTGGAAATCCTTACGGTGCTCAGCCACGACGTGATGTTCGACATCGACTGCCAAGATCAGACCGGCGAGGTGTTCGGCGACTTCGACGCCCGTTTCGGCCGGCCTCCGGTGTCCGAGGACCTCATTCTGCGGAAGCGCTGCGACAGAGAATGCTCCATCGATCTGACGGTTCACGATATTGACCCGCTGCGATCTGTGGTCGAGCGGGGCAGCTTCGTCGATATGGAAACGGCCCTGAAGAGCGCCGATGACGAGTCTATCTGGTGCCGCTACCAGTCCTTCGTGCTGTTCGACGAGAAGGGGTGCCCGCTGCGCCATGTGGGGCGCCTGCTGGACACGCACGAGATGGTCATGCGCGAGGCGTCGCTGCGCCGCCGGGCGGAGCTCGACGGGCTTACGGGCATCTTCAACCGCGAGGCGGCCATGCAGCGCATCGATTTGGCCCTGACCGGCGAGGAATGTGCCGGCGGTTGCAGCCTGTTCCTTATCGACGTAGACAACTTCAAGCAGGTGAACGACGGGTTCGGCCACCCCGAGGGCGACCGCGTGCTGCAGGAAATCGCGAAGTTCCTCTCGCGCAACATGCGTAAAGACGACGTGGTGGCCCGCCTCGGCGGCGACGAGTTCGCCGTATTCGCAGCGGGGCTCGCGCCGGGGCCGGCCCTCGACCGCGTGCTGGCGGCGTTGTCCGGCGGCATTTACGCCCGCAGCGAGCGGCCCGAGGACATGCCGGCCGACCTGCAGCCTTCCATTACCGTGGGCGCCGCGTCCACGACGCGATCTCCCGTGACCTTCGACGAGCTGTACCAGGTGGCTGACGAGGCGCTCTACGTGGCCAAGCGCGCCGGCAAGTCGCGCGCCACCTTGCGTGTGCTCGAGTAAAGGTGCGCAATCAACGCCATCTTGTCCAGCGATCTGACCAGGTAAAATGCGAAATAACACCAGGTAAAACCCTGTTTTTTCGGGTGGACAAAATTGCGTTGCTTGCGCACTGTTGAACGCTGATGAGGCGTATCATGGTCTCCACGAGAGCGCGGCCGTGCGCGAGTGCGCGATGCCGTGCGGTTCCAACGCGAAGGAGGTCCCATGCAAGTCATCGAAGAGAAGGTCTACACGTTCTCGAAGGACAACCCGCCCTGCGCCACGGCCGAGCCCGGCGAGGTGCTCGTATTCAAGTCGCTCGATTGCTTTTCGGGCCGCTTGACCGACGAGTCGGTCACCATGCGCGACATGGATTTCTCCTACAACATCACGAATCCCGCCGCGGGCCCGGTGTACGTGGAGGGCGCCGAGGTAGGCGACGTGCTCGTGGTGGATATCTACGACATCCAGGTGGCCGACGAGGGCACCATCGCCACCGACGATCATTGCGGGCCGCTGTTCGAGGGCACGCCTTACCGCACGAAGAAGATTCCCGTGCGCGACGGCATGGCGCACTTCAACGACATCCGTTTCCCCATTAACCCCATGATCGGCGTCATTGGCACGGCGCCGGCGGAAGGCGCGCCCGCTGACGGGTTCGTGGGCAGCTACGGCGGCAACATGGACAACAAGCTCATTACCAAGGGCACCCGCCTGTACTTCCCGGTGCGTGTGCCGGGCGCTCTGTTGCAGATGGGCGACGTGCACGCCACCATGGGCGACGCCGAGCTGTGCGGCACGGGCATTGAGATTGCCGCCGAAATCACTGTGCGCGTGGGCCTTATCAAGAGCTTCGAGCTGCACTGGCCGGTGCTGGAGACCTTCGGCCCGTCGGGCAAGTGGTACGTGAACGCGAGCGCCCAGGAATACAACGAGGCCCTCGTGTGCGCCGCGAAGGAAATGCAGCGCCTGCTCATGCGCGTGACCGACTGGGATGCCACCGATACCTACATGTACATGTCGGTGCAGTCCGACGTGGAAATCAGCCAGGGATGCAAGCCCTGCGAAGTGCAGCTTTCCCTGCGTATCGGCACGCCGAAACTGCCTGAATTTGCTCCTTTAGTGGGATAAAGAGTTTCCCGTGTGCATGGGCAATATTTAGCAGGGCGCATAATTTGCGCAACATCGGCGCTGTGCGACGCTGCGATGCCGGGGAAGCGCCGCAGTTTCGCGTAACGGCGATGGGTTGCGGCCGGCCGGGGGAAGGTCGGCGTACTCATTGGAAGCGCGGGCGGCAGGGCTGGCCCGTGCGAGGAGGAAGGAGACGAGATGTCGAATCCCGCTCAATCGTCGAGCCTTTCGGCGGACAGCAAGTCCCTCGAGAAGTTCGGCTACAAGCAGGAGCTGCGCCGCGGCTTGGGCTTGTGGGACGTCGTGCTCTACGGCGTTCTGTTCATGGTGATCATCGCACCGCATTCTATTTGGGGCCTGGTGCAGCAAGACTCGCTGGGCATGTCCACGCTCGTGTACATTGTGGGCTTCGTGGCCATTTTCTTCACGGCGCTCAGCTATGTGCGCATGAGCAACCGTTTCCCCATTGCCGGCTCGGTGTACTCCTACGTGCAGCGCGGTATTAACCCGCACGTGGGCTTCATCTCCGGCTGGCTTATCCTGCTGGATTACTGCATTACCCCGGCTCTGCTGTACGTCATGGTGGCGAACTGGGGCACCATGCTCGTGCCGGGCAGCCCGTGGTATCTGTGGGTCATCGTGTTCGTGCTGTTCAACACCTTCGTGAACATTCGCGGCATTTCCATGACCCGCGGCATCGATCTCGTCATCTTCATCATTGAGATTCTGGCCGTTATCGCGTTCATCGCTCTGGGCACGAACTTCATCCTGGGCGGCGGCGGTGCCGGTGAGTTCAACGCCGACCCGCTGTGGCAGCCGGGCAAGGTTGACGCCCACTTCCTGGCGGCGGGCATTTCCATCGCGGCCTTGAACTTCCTGGGCTTCGACGGCATTTCCACCCTGGCCGAGGAAACCAACCGCCCCGAGAAGAACATCGGCCGCGGCATTCTCATCGCCCTGGGCATCATCATCGTGTGCTTCGTGGCGCAGACCTACATCGCCTCGCTGGTGCAGCCCGACTGGGCAAGCTGGACGCCCGAGCACGCCGAGAACGCCTGGTTCTACGGCTGCCAGATGATCGGCGGCGACCTGTTCATGAACATCATGCTTATCATCAACATCGTGGCTATCGGCATCGCCAACATCATGAACGCCCAGCTGGCCGCCTCGCGCCTTCTGTACTCCATGGGCCGCGACAAGGTGATTCCCGCCATCTTCGGCAAGGTGCATCCCAAGTACCAGACCCCCTGGGTCGGCGCCATCTTCATCGGCGCCGTGGCGCTCGTGCTGTCGCTCATCCTCACCATGGCCGACCTGGCCACGCTGGTGAACTTCGGCGCTCTGGCCTCGTTCATCATGCTGAACTTCGCGGTGTTCTGGTTCTTCTTCGTGCGCGAGAAGCAGCGCCGCACCGTGGGCGACTGGGTGAAGTTCGTCGTGTGCCCGTGGCTCGGTATCATCATCCTGGGCTATGTGTTTACGGGCTTCGATATCATGACCTACGCTCTGGGCGTGTCGTGGTTCGTCATCGGCTTCATCATTTGCGCAGTGAAGTCGAAGGGCTTCAAGGAAGTGCCCGAGGCCTTCAAGAACCTGGACGTGTAACTGGCGGACGTTTACGCGAACGACGGTGCGAAGGGCTCCCAGATGCGGGAGCCCTTCTTGTATACTGGGAGTGCTAATCGGCGCGTGCGGAAACGCAATGCATTATCTCGCTGGTTTTTGACATGGCCATCTGTCAGGGAAAACCTCAAGAAATGCCTGATAATTGGTGCAAAAATCGCTCTGCCGAAAAACGGTCGATATGATGCATTCGATCTCGAGAAAGAGGGCAACAACATGAAAATCGGGTTCATCGGGTTGGGGAACATGGCTTCGGCCATCATCGGGGGCATGCTGCGCGAGGGCACGGTTCTTGCGGCTGGCGAGGCGCCCGTCACGGCGGCCGACCTCATTGGCTCGGCGAAGACCGAGGCCACCCGCACGGCGCGGGCCGAGGAGTTCGGGCTGGCGGTGACGGCCTCCAACCGCGAGGTGGCAGAGGCGGCCGACGTGGCGGTGCTGGCGGTGAAGCCGCAGTTCTTCCCCGAGGTGATTGCCGAGATTCGCGACGTTGTTGGCGACAAGCTTGTCATTTCCATTGCCGCGGGGCTTTCCCTTGCCCGTATCGCCGAGCTGTTCGGGCGCGACGAGGGTGCCATGCGGCTCATTCGCTGCATGCCCAACACGCCCGCGCTGGTGAACGCGGGCACGACGGCCGTGTGCCTGGGCTCGGGCGCTACCGAGGCTGATGAGGCCGTGTGCCTCAGTCTGGTGCGCAGCTTTGGGGAGGCTATTGTCGTTCCCGAGCGGCTGATGGATGCGGCCAGCGCGGTGGCGGGATCTTCGCCGGCTTTCGTGTTCATGTTCATTGAGGCGCTGGCCGATGGGGCCGTGGCGGCCGGTATGCCGCGCGCCCAGGCCTATGAGTTCGCCGCTGGTGCCGTGGCGGGTTCGGCCCAGCTGGTGCTGCAGACGGGGCGGCATCCGGGCGATTTGAAGGACATGGTGTGCTCGCCCGCGGGCACCACTATTGAAGGGGTGCGCGCGCTGGAGGAGGGGGCGTTCCGCGCCTCGGTTATGAATGCGGTTTCGGCTTGCGTGGCTAAGGCTCAGTCGCTGTAGGATTCTGGCTGTCAGTCCGTCTGTCCGTCCGGCTCCGGCGCAGGGGGAGGAGGTGCCGTGCTCAGACAGCATTGAAGTGCGGCCGCATCGAGAGGGCTTCGGGGCTCTTCTCGCGCACTTCAATGAACTGCGCGCGGCACCCCCTCCCCCTGTGCCGGAGCCTATTCTTCCTTTGCTGAGTGGTGTAGATGTGCTGTCTGGGGGCCTACGGTTTTGCTACTGTTGGATTGGGCTTGGGAAAAGAGGGGTACTATGGGGCAATGCGATTGTCGAAGAGAAAGGTCTTCGTTATGAGTATCAACTTGCTTTCTCGCCGCGTGGCTCTTTCGGCGGTGGCTTTGGTTTTGGCTTTGGGGGCTGCGGTGGCGCTCGCTGGCTGTACGGGGGGCTCGGGCAATCCGGGCAAGCCTGAGGCGGTGGGGAACCGCGCGGCCGAGGCGTCGGCGGATGCGTCGGCTTCGGACGCGAATCCGGCGGCCGGCGACGTGGTCAGCACGGCCATGGTGGTGTACAACGATGGCGGCACGGTGCTGTTCGTCGATCAGGACACCGGCAGCCTTTACTACCCGACCCTTATTGGCGAAGGCGATGACGTGGTCTTCGGCTTGAACGGCGACGATATCGATGCCGACGAGCTGGCGGTGGGCAACATCGTACAGGTGACGGGCAATGGCATTATGCTGGAGAGCTATCCGGGACAGTACCCGGGCATCACCAAGGTTGAGGTTATCGAGCAGGGAACGCCTGCCGATGCCGACCAGTATGCCGAGCTTATCGAGCAGGTAGTTGTGGCGCCCGACCCGGCCGAGGTGCCTTCGGCCTATGTGGAGTACACCACCGACCTGGCCCAGACGTCGGTGATGCTTCAGGCCTACGACTACGACTGGGTGGTGCCGGGCGATGGCAATGCCAACGCCGATAAGCGCGAGCTCGATGGCGACTTCGACGATGCCCAGGGCGTGCTGGTGGAGGGCGTTGCCGACGCGCGCATTGCCGCACCGGTTGACGCGCTGATCGGCTTTTCCGTAGCGCCGACTAATGTAGTGGTCGAGCGCACGCCGCTCGTGAGCACCGACAAGCCGGCGGTAGATCCGAATGCGGAAGACGAGCCTATCGCCGCCACGCTGCAGTCCGACGGCACGGTGACGTTCACCATGGAGCCAGGCTACGCTTACGAGGTGGACGCCGACTTCGCCCAGGGCGAGGCCAGCTACGCCTTCTACACCCTCAGCTAGCTTGTCGCATCGGCGCGAGAGTGAGACACTGCCCCGGAGGGGTGCCTCATGCTTCGCTGAGACGTTCTGCGCGAAGCGCCGCATGGGCCCCCGAAGATGAGACACCCCTCCGGGGCAGTGTCTCACTCTCGAGAGGGATGATTTCGTAGGGCAAGGGCCATGCCCTTGCCGCTCGTGCAAGGTGGTCAAGACGGCGCCCCGGGTGCTGTCTCACTGAGAGAAGGGAATTTCTATGCGGCGGAAGGATCGGGAGCAGACGGCGGAATTCGCCTGGGACGTGCTGGCGCGCTGCCCGTACGGGGTGCTCTCGCTGGTGGACGATGATGGGCTGCCCTATGCGGTGCCGGTGTCACCGGCGGCGCTTGACGGGGCGGTGTACTTCCATGCGGCCAAGCACGGCGCGAAGGCGAAGCTGATGGCCGGTGGCGCCCCGGCGTGCCTGGTGGTGGTGGATGATGTGGTGCCGCTGCCTGAGGAGTACGCCACGGAATATGCGAGCGGCGTCTTTCGCGGCCCGGTGTCCGAAGTGACCGACGAAGCCGAGAAGATTGCGGCCCTGCGCGCCATCGTGGAGCATTACGCGGCCGAGAATCTCGCCGGATTCCAAGCGGCCATCGATGACGAGCTCAAACGCACCGCGGTGTGGAAGATTTCCCCGACCGAAGTGACGGGGAAGGCTCGCTTAGCTTAGAGCATCGTTAAAAGGCATTTGTGAAAGCCCCGTGTATTTCGTTGATACACGGGGCTTTCTCTATTCTCCCTCTTGAAGTAGTGTCCCAATTTTGGTACAAATATCACAACAAATTCTAGTAGATGACTAGACAATGGCCCTCGGGCCGCTGCGGGCGGCCCATCCCAAGATTGTGAGACTTACTTGAAAACTATTTCTTTGAAGACCCTGCTGCTGTCGGGTGCGCTGACGGCCTCCCTTGTGCTGTCTCCGGTGGCGGCCTTAGCCGCCGAGGCGGCGGACGAGGTTCTTTCTGCTGTTAAGTCGACTGAAGCTGTCGTCGACGACGAGGCTACCTACTCGGTGACGTTCTACCACTTCGAGATGATGTTCTACGACGACCCGTCCTTCGTGCAGCCCGAGGCGCCGGAGCTGACTAACCTGCGGCTCATTGGCACGCAGACCGTGGACGGATTGAAGGTCGGCGACCGCCTGAACACATGGGATTACGTGGGCACCCAGCCCGGCTTCACCTTCTTCGACGCGTGGCCGCGCGAGATTGTGGTGTCCGACAACCCGGCCGCCAACGCCGTGCAGCTGAACTACTTCCGCAACACGAGCGCGGTGACGGTGAACTACTACCACGCCGCGGTGTTGAGCGAACCGGCGGTCCCCCAGGACAAGCAGAGCGACGACGCGCCGGTGGTTTCGGTGAGCGACGTACCCGTGCAGTTCACGAAGTTGGGCAGCGAGGTGCGTGAGGGCGAGCTTTTCGCCGATGTGCTGACCGGCGACGAGCTGGCTCCGGCCATCGATGGTCTGCAGTACGCCGGCAGCTGGCCTGAGGAGGTGTCGGTGAAGTTGGATCCGGCCAAGAACGAGATCAACCTCGTCTACGGCACGGCCGCCCACCTGCCCGACGACGCCTACACCGAGGACGACGCGGCGAACCTTCCCGACGACGTCTACGTGGAAGACGATGCGGTGAATCTGCCCGATGGCGTGCCCGTTGAAGACGATGTGGCCACGCTCCCCGATGACATCTTCGCGGGCGCTGATTCTGTGGGTGACGCGAACGGTGGGGAGGGCGACAAGCCTTCGGCGGACAATGACGCGAGCCCGTCCGACCGCGAAGAAGCGGCGGAGGATTCCACAAGCGATGAGCCGACGACGCAGATCATCGACGATGCAACGCCGATGGCTGATGGCGAAAAGCGTGTGCTGCTCATTCCCCAGACCGGTGACGCCACGGCGGCGACAGCCGTAGCCCTGGGGGCTTTGGCGGCAGCGTCCGGCGCTGCGGTCGCCTTCGCCCGCCGCCGTGCCTCTAAGGAGTTGCGAGCCTTATAATGGCCCTATGAGCCAACGGCAACATACTGAAACTCGGTACGCCCGGCGCTATGAGCGCTGGGCGTTGCCGTTTCGGGGAAGGCCGCGGGCCGTGCGCGCCTTGGGCGTGGCGAACCGTCTCATCGTCTGGCTGTTCTACGGAGCCTATGGAGCATTGCTGGTATTGGTGGCGCTGGGAGCCCCTCTTGACGGCGTTGCGTCGGCCGAATCGGGCGCCGGCGATGTGGAAGGTCTCGCGCTGTGGAGCGCTACGCCGATTGCCGCGCGCCTCGCTGCCATGGCCGCGCTGACGTTTGTACCCGGTGCGGCGTTCGCGCTGCTTTCGGCGGTGCGGGCGCGCCTTAACGCGCCGCGTCCCTACGAGCGCGATGGCGTGGTGCCGCTCGTTCCTCGCGATGGCTCGGGCCGATCGTTTCCCAGCCGCCATGCGTTCTCGGCCTTCGCCATTGCCAGCTGCTGGTGGGCGCTGTGCCCGGCGGTGGCTGTCGCTCTGCTTGTTTGCGCCTGCCTGCTTGCCGTCCTTCGCGTGTTCGCCGGCGTCCATTACCCGCGCGATGTCATCGCCGGCGCCTTTTGCGGCACCGTGGCAGGCTTGTGTGCCGCCGGGCTGGCAGTGCTGCTCGCTTGCTAGGCTGCCCGTGTCTCTTCGGGGGACAAGAGATCGCTCTCTGCTACTGACCTGCGCTTTGCAACCGCAAGGCGCCCGAAAGTTGCGGAAAAAGATGCCGAAAGTTGGTAGCCTGCGCCCAAGGCGAAAGCTAAAGTGGGCACTGTCTCACAGCCGCTACGACGAGAAAGACGAGCCATGAGTTTCCGTGACAACCTTCAATACCTGCGGGCTTCCCAATCGATGACCCAAGAGCAGCTGGCCATGCTGTTGGGGGTGAGCCGCCAGTCGGTTACCAAGTGGGAGGCCGAGAAATCCTATCCGGAAATGGACAAGCTGCTGAAGCTCTGTCAAATCTTCGACGTGACCCTCGATGACCTCGTGCAAGGCGACGTCACGCAGCAGCCCGTGAGCCCGACTGCCCAGGCCAAAGCCGCTGCCCTGCGCGCCAATGCCGGCGTGCCGCCCCAAGACGTGTGCGGCTACGACGACCACATGCGCCTTTTCGCGCGGAATATTGCCGCAGGTGTGAGCGCCATCATGTTGGGGGTGGCGTTGTTCATGGCGGTAACGGGCTGGGCCGAGACCCAGGCCCCTGCCTTCGAGGCTATCGCTCTCGTGCCTTTGTTCGTCGGCATTGCGGCAGGGGTTGCATTCATTCTCGTGGGAGCTATGCGGCATACGGAATTCCAGCGCTCTCACCCCTATATCCAGGACTTCTACACCACCGAAGATCGGCATCGAGCCCAGCGCCTGTTCTCGGTCACGCTGGTGGCGGGCATCGCCCTCGTCTTCGTGGGCATTGTGATCATGGCTCTCGGCGACAGCGCCCCGGAGTTTGTTCAGATGGAACTGGCGGCGGTCATGATGGCGTGCATCGCGGCGGCAGCGGGGCTTATCGTCTATGGCTCTATGATGCTGGGCCGTCTGAATGTGGCGAACTACAACGAGGCGCGCGAGCAGGCGCTCGCCGAAGGCGAGCTGTGGGAAGGCGTGCAGTCCATGGATGCCGCCACGCTGCGCAGCACCTATACCGACGAGCAGATCTGCCTCATGCTCGGCGTGCCCGATGCCAGCGACGAGGAAATCGATCGAGCCCGCGCCCGTTTGGCCCGCAGGCACCGTAAGGGCAAGCTGACTGGCGGCTTGTGCGCCATCATCATGATCGGCGCCACCATCGTGGGGCTTGCGCTGCTGTTCGTGCCCGCCTGGTGCACCGATTACTTCTGGCTCGCCTGGGCCTTCGGCGGCCTTCTGTGCGCCGTAGCCGCCATAGCCGTGAGCACTTTCACGAAAGACGAGTAGCTGCGCCTCGAAGGGTTACTCGAAGGGGTTCACGCAATCGAGGTCCAGGTAATCGAAGTCCTTCGTGTTGCGAGTGCACAAGATGGCCTCGTTGCGCTAGAGATGTATCTCGTGCGCACCCACTTAATCAATCTTTCGCGCATAGTGGCGGACAGGCTCATCCAGTTCGATGCCGCCTGTCGATGCGCCGACGTCGTGAAGCCGCGCTACCCAGTCGTTATCGCAGACACGAGAGGACGATACGAGAGCGGCTTGGGCCTCGTGCTGTTGCGATTGCTCTTGAGGGTGCGCTCCCTCCCACTGCAGCGGATGGGCTGAGTTGTCCAGATTGCGAAAAAGCGAGTCAGCCATAAGAGCCTCCTTTGCCTCAAAGCCCGGCTTAAACCGCCAGGATGCAGGGTTCGTTGTAGTGGGGGATCAGTGAGTCGTGGGTGAGGAAAACCAGGTTGTCGGCTTTGGCCTGTGCCAGCATGATGCGATCGAAGGGGTCGTTGTGGGGAGGCGCCTCTGCGGGGCGGCTGAGCGTGTCCAGGGTTAGCACGTGCCGCTCGGAGATCGAAAGAGGGTCGAAGCCGGCGTCGCGGCAGAAGCGAGAGAGCTGGCCCGCATCCATCATCATGCGGTCGGGGTGGGCGGCGTGCTTGATGGACACCTCCCAGAGCGACGCGACGCTGTAGAAGACGGCGTTGGATCCGTCTGCGATGATAGACCGCGCTGCGGGCGAGAGCCGAACATCGTCGGTTAAGGCCCAGAGGAGGATGTGGGTGTCGAGGAGGACGCGCATCGCTAGGCCCCGAACAGCTCGGCCACTTCGACGTTGATGCTCTCGTCGTCCCAGTTGTCGGTGAACAGCGCCTGGCCTCGCGCGATGCCGATGCGGCTGCTGGCGTCGTCGCTGCGGAAGGGCACGATTTTGGCCACGGGCTTGTTATGGCGCGCGATGATCACGCAGTCTTCCTGCCCGCTTTCCAGCAGGCGCAGAAACCCGGAAAGCCCGTTCTTCGTTTCCAGCACATTTGCTTGAAGCATGACAGCCTCCAATTCTGGCTAACTTAGCCAGAATTATAGCACACTCTCCGAAACGTCGAACCGACGAAAGCAAGGCTTCCGCGGGAGAAGTAAAAATCCCCGGGCGCCGAGGCGTCCGGGGATTGCGGTGGCTGGGGTCGCTTGGTTTCTTCGTACTACTTCGCGAGTGTCTGTTCGATGACCTCGCCGAGGCGGCGGATGCCGTCGCGGATGGTGTCCTCGTCGGCGTTGGTGAAGTTCAGGCGCATGGTGTTGTGGCGGCCGGGCTCGGCGTAGAACGGGTCGCCGGGCACGAAGGCCACGTTGCGCTCAAGGGCCTTGTCGAACATGTCCATGGTGGAGATGCCCTCGGGCAGCGTCACCCACAGGAACATGCCGCCCTCCGGTGTGGTGAAGCTAACGTTCTCGGGGAAGTACTCGCCCATGGCGTCGACCATGGCGGTGGCCTGCTTGCCGTACAAATCGCGGATCTTCACCAGGTGCTCGTCCAGGTCGTTGTGAGTCAGGTAGTCGTACACCACGTACTGCGAGAACACGTTGGTGTGCAGGTCGGCTGCCTCCTTGGCGGTGTTCAGGGCCTTCAGCAGGTCGTGGTCCTTCGTCAGCAGGTAGCCCATGCGGAAGCCCGGGGTGACCGTCTTCGAGAACGAGCCCATGATGACGCCGTGGGGGTGGTTCACGCCGCCGATGTAGGGCAGCGAGTCGCCCTGGAAGCGCAGTTCGCCGTAGGGGTCGTCCTCCACCACCACGATGTTGCGGTCGGCCAGCGCCTCGCGCACCTGGCGGCGGCCCTCCTCGGTATAGGTGAGGCCGGTGGGGTTCTGGAAGTTCGGAATGAGGTAGATCATCTTCGCGCCGGCATCGAGCGCCTCGTTCAGCTCGTCGATGTTCAGGCCGTCCTCGGTAAGCTCCACCTCGCGGAAAACGGGCTGCTGCATGGCGAAGGCCTGGATAGCGGCCAGGTAGGTGGGCTTCTCCACGATGACGCCGTCGCCCTTGTCCAGCAGCGCCTTGCCCAAAAGGTCGAGCACCTGCTGGCTGCCGGTGGTGATGAGCACGTCGTCGGCCACGTAGTCGGTGCCGAAGCGCTTGTTGTAGCGGTCGGCGATCCAGCCGCGCAGCTCCTCGACGCCGGCGGTGGCGGAGTACTGGAAGGCGTCGGCGCCGCGCTCGGCCACCACGCGCTCCATGGATTCCAGCAGCTTCTCCTGGGGGAACGAGATGGGGTTCGGCAGGCCGCCGGCGAACGAGATGACGTTCGGGTCGCTGGCTGCCTTCAGGATGGCGCGCACGAACGAGGGGGGCGTATTCGTGATGCCCTCGGATAGAAGCTCGCTTGTCTCAAACGTGGTCTCGGCCATGGTTCCTCCGCTCGTGTTGCGCCAGCGCCTTGCGCCGGCCGCCGGTGCCTGCTGGAAATACTCTCGCACCCATTGTCCCCCTAACGGCCGCCCGTGCAACCGTTATTTCGGCTGAAGCGTGAAAGAAGTCCCGCGAGGGCCTACGCCAGCGCCGCGAACCACCCCGCTATGGCCCCAGATTTCTCGCAAGCTCCGTCGGCGAGCTACACGCGGTACACGCGACTCGGGCCGTTACCCTCGGAAGCGAGCTTGCCGGCGTCCACCAAATCGCGAATGGCCCGCTGGGCGGTGCGCCGAGAATGGCCGGCCTCTACCAAGTCGGAGGTTCGCAGTCCTTCTTCACGAGCCGCCAACTGCAAGGCGGCTGCCTCAATGTCTTTGGGAAGCGATATGACGTGATACTCCATCGTGGAGGGGGCCTCCAAGGGCACGGTCGCCCGGAAGATCACGCCTTCTTCCAGCTCGGGGTCTCGTCCAGTGTAAAGGCGCGAGTTCCGGAACAACTCCCGCGTGCCGCTGCCGAGCTCTTCCGCAAGGCCAACGTGGGAGAAAAACGATGCAATAAGAGGGTTCTTGGGAAGAGGATTGAAGGAATCGGGATCGAGGGGCCCTTCAAATGAGGCGCGGCTTGCATTCTCGGTGCGAAGCGCCTTCCGGTCGACAATCATCTTCGCCACAAAAGGGCTCGTAAACTCGCGATGGATAAGGCAGTTCACGACCAGCTCGCGAATGATCACATCGCGCGGGCTCGTTGCGAAGTCTCCGCTTAGAAGAAACCGATCGGGAAGATGCTTGCGCCCGAATTCGGCAAGAAGCTGATAGGCGTCCAGAAGGTTGGTCGCCACCGTCAGCCTGTCATCGTAGCGCTCGGTGTCTTCCACGCGAACAAGGGCATCGGTTTTGTAGGTTGGGCAAAGCGAGCGAATAACTTCGTCTTTTCCGAGCGTCACCACGGCGGCCAGGTTGAAGCCCGTTTTGCCGGTGGTGAAATCCTTCCCATAGAACCCGGCAGACTCAACAAGCTGCCGGTTGGTCATGTTACCCCAGGGATGATCCTTGCGCTTCGCCGTTGCCATGGTGCGAGCTCGATCGATAAGGTCGTCTCGCAGGTCGTCGAGCGCGACGTTCTCGAATACTCTCTGCTCGGTAAAGATTCCCTGCTTGCGAATGCACAGCTCGGCCAGAGGAGCGCTTCCGCGCACAACCATATCCGAATCGCCGCGGCGTTCGTACACGCTGCCTTTGTAGCTGTGCATCTGCGGGCTGTTGGGCACGGCGAGCTTGACGATGCTGCGTCCATCGATGTCGATCTGCTCGAAGTCGACGGGGACGGGAATGTCGAAGGCGTTGGGATTGTTCAGCACGTTGAGGATGTTTCTGGTGACGGGCAGCACCTGGTCTTCCCGTAGGCCGATGATCGTACCGTCATCGTCCACGCCAAGGAAGACATCGCCTCCGAAGCTGTTGGCGAAAGCGCAGAGGGTTTCGAAGAGATCGCCGCCCGGCTGGTTGCCGCAGCGCTTGAATTCAATGCGATCGGTTTCGCCGTGCTCGATGATGCGAGCGAGTTCTCGTTTGTCCATGCCGCCTCCTCGATTGCCGCTGGCGCGATTATGGCGCGATTATGGCGCGATTATGCCGCGATTGGCGCGATTATGCCGCGATTGGCGCGATTATGGCGCGATTGGCGCGATTATGGCGCGATTGGCGCGATTATGGCGCAGGCTCACGCGGTCGTGCTGGCTAGAATTTCGCTTCCTCGTACACGAGGCCCCTTTCCCTACGCATGATTTCGAGCCATTCGGCAGGGGACACGGGAGGAACGAGGGAGCGGGCGAACCCCTTCGCGTCGCGCGTAACAAGGTAGTCGGCCTGGGCCTTGTCAGCCGCCAGGGCGATGAGGCAGTCCTCCAGATCGGGCCACGACAGGCGGGCTGCCCGTTCAAGGTCAGCCGCCGTGAGGTCCACCGGGGTGATGAGCTCGAGCGCTTTGAGGATGGCCTTCTGCAGCGGTTCCGTATCGACGTAGCGGCTCAGAACGTAGAAGGCATCCACGGCTGACTGAGCTGGAACCCACAGCTTCACGTCGCCGAAAAAGGCCGCCATGACGATTTTCTGGGCCGGCGGGAAAAACGGCTCCTTGCGTCCCAGATAGTCTATGAAGACGTTGGTATCAAGCAAGAGATTCATAGGCCTCACGTTTTCCCTCGCGCAACAACGTGCGATAGTCGCCGTCGGGAGCGTTGCCGCCCCAATCGACTGCCAGCGACGAGCCGGCTACAAACGTGACGAACTCGTCCATGGTCGGCCGTCCTTGGGCGGTGGCTCCGGGAAGCGCCCTTTTCTCGAGGACGTAGTCGAAGGCGCTGTTGATGAGGTCGCTCGTCGTCGCCCCCAAGGCGGCCAGCACGCTTTTCGTGGCGTCTTTCTTCCCTTGGGCAATGCGGGCGCTCACTAAAACATCGGTAGCCATGTTTCCTCCAATCTGCTGTTATACGTATAACACTCAGAAAGTCTTACGTCAAGATCCACCATTTTTTCGATCCCCTTCTTGTCAAATCGTTCCGACGGTAATCGAGAAGGCGGTATGGACAAACGAGAACTCGCGCGCATCATAGAGGGCGGCCCGAGCCGCGTCTACCGCCTGTAGCTCGCCGACGGCGCGCGCGAGCGACCCGAGGCCGTGGCGGGATGGTTCGCGTTGGCTTAGCTTACGCGGTAATGTTCGACGGTGATGGTGCGGTCGGCCACGGCGGCGGTGGCTTCTTCGCATTTCCGCGGCCTAGGCCAGAATGCGGTCGATCATGGTGACGGTTAGGCGGTTGGCCGCTTCCAGCTTCCAGGCGGGATATCCCATGCCCGGGTCGTTGTAGCGGAAGTCCTTGAGCCCCACGAGCTTCGCGCGGATATCCGAGGTGATAAGCGCGCGGGCGATGGCCACGAAGTCGGTGCCGATCTTCGGCCCGATCATGCCTAGATACGTGTTGAAGTCGTCGGATTCCATCATCATGGGCAGCACGGCCATGTTCTGATCGAACAGCGGGGCCATGCCGAGGATCTCGCCCGTGTCGTTGCTCACGAGGAACCCGTAGTTGCCGGCGTGGCGGTCGATGTTGGCCATAACCGCATCCATGACCACCATCTCGCGAAACGGCTCTTGACCTCCGTGGCGCTCGCAGAACCCGAGCACATCTTCAACATCAAAAGGCCCCTCGAAGAAGCGGTGCGCCGAAACGAAGCCCACCTTCTCCGAGGTGAACAAGGGGCACTTGCTGGCAAGCTGCCCATGGTAGTTCACAAGCGAGTAGGGCACGTGGGCAATGCCAGCGGCATCGAGCAGCTGGGCCGCCAGCACCTCGGAATATGGCTCGAACCCGGCATTGGCGTAGCCGGTGGACCCGCGCTTCAGCAGGGAAATCTCGTCGCCCTCGCGTATCCAGCATTTGGCGAACGAACCCGAGGTGGCGAACTCCGGCGAAGTGGGGGAGTTCCGGCGCCCGTACATGCCAGTGCCGTCGAAGGCAATACGGGCGATAACGTCGTCGAAGGGGTTGCGGTACAGCGAGACGTCGTCCCACGAGATGTCCTCGTCGGCCCGTTTCATCCAGAAGGTGTCGGTAAGGGAAAGGCAGCGGGCCATGGCGATGAAGTCGTGGCGCGTGGTGAGCCCCAGCTCGCGCATGAGCTTCTCGATGGCAAGGCGGTGCTTAGCGATCTGCCGCCCATCGATCCAGTCGTTGATGTCGGTGAAGCCGTAGGGAAGGTATGCGTCCTCTTGCCGAACGAGGCAATACTTGAAGTCATCGAGACGCTTCTCTTCCTCATAAGTGGCCACCACCACATCTTTGTTCATCAACTGGTACACCGTCAGCACCTCCTTCCGTATGTTCCGCTAAAGAGCCTCCAACAAAAAGCGGCCCCGAGAAGGGGCCGCGGCAGTTCATGGAGCGGGCGACGGGACTCGAACCCGCGAATACAAGCTTGGGAAGCTTGGGCCTTACCACTTGGCGACGCCCGCAAGTGCACGGGGAATTATACCCCAACTTCCCCACCCCGAGAAGAAACACATATCTTCACTTGGCGGCTCGGCTCAGCGAGAAGCCGTAAGGTATGCTGGCATCGGGCGCTTGCCTGCGCCGTATTAGGCGCGGCTGTTACCGGGGTGTCCTTAAAACAGCGGCAGGGTGCCGGCGGCGTCGGCGCCCTTATTGGTCGGCTCGGCGATAAGGGGGATGCTCGAGCGATCGGCTAGTTGGCGGTAGTGCGGCCCTAGCCAGCAGGCCAGCTCGTTTTGGCGCAGCACAAGCGGCATGCGCGGGTGGATGGGGGCCATGGCGGCGTTGGCCTCGGTGGTGACCATCGAGAAGCGCCCCTCGCTCCATACTCCGCCGATGAGCATGATGCTCTGCCCTGGCACCGAGAACTCGTAGGCGCGCTTCACGGGGCGCCCGGTTTTCGCAGAGGGGCGGGTTTCGGTGGCGTGGGTCTCGAAGAAGCGCGTGACGGGAATGATGCAGCGCCGGTGGGCCATGGCCTCGCGCCACAGCGGCTTGTCGGCGCTTTCGATGCGCGTGTTGAACACCACCTGCCCCGGCTTCCACGGCTCTTCGAAGCCCCAGGCAAGCTCGCGAGCCTCAAGGCTTTCGGGCGTGAAGGGGATGCCTTCAGGTGCGCCGAGAGCCGTGTCGAACGTCGGCACGATAAGCGGCGCCATCGCCTTCGGGTAGGCGATGGGGTAGCGCGCCGGCCAATCGGGCTCGGTGCCCACCGGGGCATGGCTGACGATCTGCCGGATAACCCCCAGCACCTCGTCGAAAGTAAGTATGACGCAGCGTCCACACATGCTCGCGATAGTAGCACAGCGCGCGTCCGTCCCGATGCGGAAATCGCTGCGCCTGCTTCCCAGGCTGATGACAACTGGGCCGCGCGACGTTGGCTGCGGGCTCGCTGGGCTAAACTGGCCGAGACACGACGGCAAACGAAGGACAGTGGTGGACGCAGCGGTTTTGGGCATAGCGGCAACGGTGGTGCTCGGCTTTGTGGCCGGGTTCGTGGTGCGGCGCCTTGGCGTGCCGGCCGGCGGTCTCATTGGGCCGTTCTTCGCCGTGGCGGCCTTCTCGGTGCTCACCGGGCTTGCGTGGCTGCCCTCCGAGACGCGCATCGTCGTGCAGATTGTGGCCGGTGCCTTCGTCGGCTGCTCCATCCAGCGCGACGAGCTGGGTGCGCTGAAGCACGTGGCGAAGCCGGCGCTGCTCATGCTGGGGTGGTACCTGCTGTTCGTGCTCGGCCTGGGGTTTTTGCTGTATGCGGTCACGCCGCTCTCGCTGCCGACGGCACTTATGAGCTGCGTGCCGGGCGGCATTTCCGATGTTCCCATTGTGGCGGCCGGCATGGGCGCGAGCACTCCCGATGTGACGCTGCTGCAGTTGGCGCGCCTTGTTCTGGGCATGACGCTTCTGTATGTGGCAGCGAAAGCGGGGAACCGGGCGGAAGGGCGCAAGCCGGACAAACAGCGCGGGAAGAGGCTGCGGCGCAAGATTGACGAGACAGCCGTGCTGGCTGATAACGCGGCGATCGTAACGGAGGCCGCCCCCGTGCGCCCCGCCGGGGAAGGCGTTGCCGCCCGCGGAGCCGACGCAGCGGTCGCTGCGGAAGAGCCCTCGCGCCCCCGTAGCGGCCTTATTCCCGAGATGGGTCCCGAGGCCTCGGATATCGACCGCCCCGACCCAACGATGCCCAAGCCAACGCGCCTGCGCCTTACCCTGCAGCTGCTCGCAACGCTTGCCGTGGCCACGGTTGGCGGCCTGGCCGGTTACGCCACGGGCATTCCCGGCATGACGTTCACCGCCGCCATTGCCGTTACCCTGGCATTCAACCTGGCCACGGGGTTCACGTTCATGCCGAAGTGGCTGAAGCGCCTCGTGCAGTACACGGCCGGCACCTACCTGGGTACCCAGGTGGTGGCAAGCGACTTGGCGGGCATCGCCGGGCTGGTGGGGCCCGCGGCCATCGTGCTTTTGGCCTACACGGCGAGCTTCTTCGCCTTGGGCGCCCTCATGCAGCGCCTCTTCGGCTTCACGAAAACCGAGGGCCGCCTCATCGCGGTGCCTGCCGGCGCCGCCGACATTGCGCTCGTGCTGGAGGACTTGGGCATACGCAACACGAACGTCGTCCTTTTGCAAATCGTCCGCCTTATCGCCGTACTGGCCCTGTTCCCCCAGGTCATCAATGTGATTCTCTGGCTTGCCAGCTAGGATGCCACGGGCATAGCCCTAGGCGCTCGGTCGAGTCGCACGTGCCAGGTGCAAGATGTCCTCGCGAGAGGAAGCGTCGAGCTGGCGTGCAGCCAATTATCCCCTACAGTTTCCTGAGAATATTCCAGCCGGCCATGGTCACGCAGGAGGGCAGGACCTTGCCCACGACGCGCAAAGCTGCTGCCTGGGGGCTGGCGCAGGCCACGGCGAAATGGGCCTTGTTGGCGTTAAGCGCGCGCCGCACCACTACTTCGGGCGTCTGCTCGCCCATCAGGTGCCCCACGTCGCTGCCGCCGGCGCTTTCGCGGGCCACCGCTTCGAAGCCGGTCTTTACCCAGGTGGGGCACAGGGCCGTGGCGGTAATGCCCGTCCCGTGGAGTTCCCAGCGCAACGCGCGGGTGTAGCGCAGCACGAAAGCCTTGGAGGCCGCATACACATTCAAGTGCGGCAGCGGTGCGAAGCCGGCGGCCGAGGCCACCTGGATGATGCGGCCGCCCCGGCCCATATGGGGCAGCGCCGCCCGCGTGATATCCACAAGGGCGCGACAGTTCAGGTCGATCATCGCGTCGGCATCGGCGTCGCTGATAGTGCGCCAGTCGCCGAACTTGCCGAAACCGGCGGCGTTCACCAGGAAGGTGACCTGCGGCGCTTCCGCTTCCAGCAGCACGCGCAGGGCGTCAATGTCCTCGGGCCGCGTGAGGTCGGCCGGAATGGCCCGCGCCGGGGTGTCCAGCTCTTCGGCCAGCTCGGCCAGGGTCTCGCGACGCCGCGCCACAAGCCACAGCTCGTCGGCAACTTGGCGTTGGTCGAGCTGGCGGGCGAATTCGCGCCCGAGGCCCGAAGAGGCGCCGGTGATAAGGGCTACGCGCTTGGCGGCAGAAGTGCTCATGGGAACCTGCTTCCTCGAGAGAATGTGTCGGCTCAACCATAGCAATTTCTTTGCTGTCGCGCGCGGTTCACCTGCCAATCGTTACAAGCCCGTGAGGGCCGCGGATAGGCGCGGCGCAAAGGCATCGAGCGCGCGGCAAATGTGAAAGCCCGCTAACAGTTCGGCGCGTCGGGTGGAAAGGCGACCCGTTTCGTGGTTTCCTAGAAAGGTCGCGAAAGCGCAAACCTAAGGAGTCTGATGCCATGGACAAAGCAAGCGAGCTGACGGCGGCCGCCACGCCCGAGCCGCCTTTCGATACGTTTATCTTCGATTTGGATGGAACCCTGCTCGATACCCTCGACGACCTGATGGTGCTCACCAACGAGGTGCTGGCCGAGTTCGATATGCCGCCGCACACCCGTGAGGAAATCAACTCCTACGTGGGCAACGGCGCCCAGGCGCTCATCTACCAGGCGGTGCCTGAGGGCACGCCGCAGGAGGTGGCCGACGCGTGCCTCGCGCGCTGGAAGGAAGCCTACGATACCTTCCCGAACGACCTGACCAAGCCTTACCCGGGTATCGAGACGATGCTGGCCGAGTTGCGCCGCCGAGGATGCAAGCTGGGCATTCTCTCGAACAAGTTCGACGGCGGTGTGCAGTTCATCGTGAAGAAGTGCCTCGACGGTCAGGTGGACGTGGCCCACGGCGAGGGCGGCCCCGAGCGCTTCCCCCGCAAGCCTGCGCCTGAGGGGCTGCTAGCTACCATTGAAGAACTCGGCAGCACGCCGGCGCGCACCGTCTATATCGGCGACTCGCCGGGAGACATCCACGCCGCCCGCAACGCCGGCACCTACGCCGTGGGCGTAAGTTGGGGCTACCACGACCCGGCCGATTTCGCCACATCCGGCTGGAACCCCGACGTGCTAGCCACCTCCACTGAGCAAATCCTCGCCCTGGCACCGGAGGCCTAGGCCGCCCCGTCGGCGCGTCTGGGGTTTCTACCGACAGGGCAGTGCAGACCGTGCCATAATGTCGCTGGCAAGCAACGAAGCGAGACGGGGAATCGGTGTCGCAACGCACGAAGCTCATAGTATCTTGGGTGTTGGTCGTCCTGTGGGCGGCCTTCATCTTCTTTATGTCAGCGCATACGGGAGCCGACTTGGATGACGGCACCGACTTGGTGGCGCGCATCAAGCGCTGGCTCGTGGCCGCGGCTGCTCCTGTTTTCGGCCCCGATACCGACATCGTCTCCGTGGCGGCCCACTTCCTGGAATATACCGTCTTCGGCGCGCTGATCTTCCATGCCCTGTTTCGCACCGCGCCCGGCCAGCGCCGCGTCCTGCTGGTTCTGGCCGCCGTCGCCCTCGCCAGCCTCTACGGCGTGACCGACGAGTTCCACCAGTCCTTCGTCCCCGGCCGCCTCTGCGACCCCTTCGACTGGCTCACCGACACCCTCGGCGCCACCCTGGGCGCCTGCATCGGAGCGGCCTTCGGCGCAATGCGAGGCAGCCGCAGCTAGAGCGAAGGGGAAGCGCTATAATGGCTCCTCTGCTGGAATGCGCTGGGGAGTCCGTTTCCGCAGGTTCGCCTCACTGCGCTCGCTGGACGAGCTGGCGACGCTCGAGGGGGCGTGACGGACACGTTCGGGGGAGGAACAAAGCCCATGACAGCACGGGAAATTCACTTTATTGCGGGCTTCGGCCTGTTTCACGGTTGGCTCATTGCCCTGCTCACCTATACCGGTGCGGCTCCGTTGGGCATTGCCGGATCTTTTGCATCGGCGGCGGTTATGCTCGTTGGCGGCATGGCAGCTGCCGCCGTGTTCTTCGCAATTGGCCAGGGAAAGGAAAAGCGCTTCGCCTCTCTGGCCGACGGGCTGCTAGTGCTGGCCGTGTGCCTGGTGCTTGTGGTCTACTTCGTCCCGAGCACCCTTCTAGCCCTTCTTTCCTGCCTGGCATGCGGCTTTCTCTGCGGATCGTTGCACTGCCTGTTCGGCCTGGCGTCCCTCGCATTTTCCAAGGATGAGTTCGCGCCTATTATCGCGTGGACTACGGTTGTCGCGTCCCTTGTTGCTGTCGGTGCCTTCTTCGCGGGCGATCTTCTTCCAGATTATGTGCAGACTCTCGTCCTTGTGGCCCTTCCCCTAGCGTCGGCGGTCTTTCTGCGTCGTATGCAAGAGGGGTCGAAGGTGACTGGACCCGCGATCAAGGGAGCCGACACGTCTTCCGAGAAGATATCCTCTCGGTTCGTGCGGCTTCTCGCAGCTGTTTTCCTGTTTGGCGTGGTGTGCCGCACCTGCGACGTGTTCTCGAGCGCGCGTCTTACCGGGCAGGCGGTTTCCAGCGTCTCTCTGTTTGCCAGTCACATCGTTGCCGCCATTGTGCTGGTGGCGCTCCTTCGAAAGGGGCGTCGTCCGGGGAGCTTGGCGTTTTTCTACCGGCTGGCGCTGCCGTGCTCGGGGGCTGGCTTCGTGCTGCTGGCTCTCCCGGGCCACGCCCTGGCCGCCACCTCGGCGGGCGCGGTGCTCCTGATCGGCGTTGGGTTCGAGGTCATCAACCTCATCGCTTGGGTTCTTACTTCCTATGCGGCTCTTGTGGCGGCGCGCCCTCTGCGCTATTTCGGGTTGTATGTGATCGCAACCTATGCGGCTATGCTCGTCGGACGTTTGGTTAACGTGGTCGTGCTGCCCTATGCGGCTGGCCATGCGGCATTTCTTGGTTTGATTTGCGTGGTAGTGCTCGTAGTGGTTGTGATGGTGGTGCTTCCGGAAGACCAGGTGTGTCTTTTTGAGGAGTCACTGCGCCTGTCAGCGGAGGAAAAAGCCGAAGGCGATGTCCGGCGTGAGCGCTGTGTGGCTTTCGCGGCGGCCTTTGGCCTGACGGAACGGGAAACCGAGGTGCTGGAGCTGCTCGTCCGCGGTCGTACCCTGAAGGTGGTGGCCGAGCGCCTGACCATTTCGAAAGGCACTGCCGGCACGCATATTGCAAACATCTATCGCAAGGCTGACGTACACAAGCAGCAGGATCTCATCGATCGGTTCGAGCAGTTCGACGGCGCTCGCTAGGACTGCTGCTGCCCGACGCCTCAAAACGCACGAAGGGGCCCCGTAGCTGAACTAGACCCCAAAAGCGGGACGGTTTAATAAAGTTCTCAAGCGGCCCTTAT
>CAJUSP010000006.1 GCA_910589165.1 uncultured Adlercreutzia sp. | reverse complement strand
GCTAGACAATAGCCTGATGGCAACGGTAGAATACCTGTCAACAACCAAGGAGGACGGCTTGCCGGCAGTGGGGATGAAACTGCTGGTCAAAGCAAGAGAGAGGTTCTCCATACCGCGCGTGAAGCACAGCCTTCGCGCGCGCATACGTGTATCGGATGGTAAATCCGATGCCGCAGACGAGGAACGATGGCGGTGGGGGAAACATCGCCGCAAAGAGGAGACGTGAAAGCATGAGAGCACAAGCCCACAGCTTCGCGAAACGCAGCACGGCCAAAAAGGTAGTCGCCTGTACGGTGGCCGCCGCCCTTGTGGCCTCAATGAGCTATTTCCACCTGTGGTCCGCTCCGCAGGCCATCGCCGACGATGCCACGGTAGAGGTTCGCTTCGAAGTTGCCGACGAGAATGTGACGGTAACCGTCGGGCAGCAGGCCTTCACGGCCGATTCTGTCGATGCCTACGAGGCCGCCACCGATGCCAACCTTGAGTTCTCTGCGACTGCGAGCAACAACACCAAGCTCGCGGTTGCCTATCAGGTAACTGACGGCGAGCCCGTGGCTCAGGTCGCCGAGGCGAAGCAGCCGGGTGTGGGTCTCATCACTTCCGAGGAGCCCGAGGCCGAGACGGCTTCGGTTGAGAACTCTTCCGATAACATCATTTATGCCGAGGAAGTTGTCGAGCCCATCGCCGAGACAGCCGCAGTGCTCCAGGAGAAGAGCGCTCGTGAAGCCATGGAGGCAGACGACGTTGAGGAGACGGCGAAGGTTGTTGAAGAAACCGTCGAGGAAGATCCCACGCCCATGGCTGCTGGCATCGATATCCCCGATACCGGAGCAACGAGCGATGAGGAGATGCACGTCAAGGTGGCTCCCAACGATGATGGCATCTACGTCATCGAACAGAGGGTGCTGGCCGATGCCGCTCAGCGCGATGCGGTTGTTGTTGTCCCTGTTTCTGTGACCGACGTGAAGACCGGCACTGTGCGCACCTGGGAAGAGCTTAAGAACGCTCTTGCCAACAATGAGCCTGTCGTCCTGGCGGGTGACATTACCGGTAATGCCGAGGCTATCACCGTGCAGGGAACGCAGACTATCGACTTGAACAGCTACACCATTAAGGTGAACGCGCAGGGCGATAATCTCTTTGTGGTTCCGTCGGGCGCGTCCCTCACCATCACCGATGACCGTGAATCTGCGAAGCCGGTGGAAATCACAGGCGAGAGCAGCGAGCTCAACGGCGTGCTGATACCGAACCCGGCGAAAGACCCCAAGCGCTTTGCGGAACTCGTGGGCAAGCAGGCGACGTACGACCCCACCGCCCAGCGCCTTACTTACTATATTACCCAGTCCTACACCGATCGTCCCACCAAGGGCGAGACGGAGGAGTACCTCTACGAGCACGTCCTCGATCTCAGTGGTGCTGGATCTCTTGAGGTGTCCGAAGTCAAGAACCTGGTGAAGGTTGAAGGTGGTACGTTTGTTATTAAGGGCGGTCTCGTGAGCCTGGCCGGTGGCGAGCATGTGGTGGCTGCCAACGGCGGTACCGTCACCATGACCGGCGGAGCCATCGTGAACTCCAAGGGCACCAACGGCGCAGCCATCAACGCTGTTGGCGCCACGGTGGAAATTGCTGGCGAAGCCATCTTGACCGGTAACACCGCCAAGGGCGACAACAACGGCGGTGCCATCTATGTGGACAATTCTCAACTGACTCTTTCGGGTTCTGCTTTGGTTGCTGGCAATTCGGCGGGCACAGAGGTATACAAGAACTGTAAGGACACAACCCTCGCTGAGGTGCGCAACGGCGGTGGCGTATATGCCAAAGCCACAAGTAACGTTACCGTCAAGGGGAATGTCGTTATCTCTGGTAATGTCGCCAATGCCGACGGCGGCGGCATCTTCTTCGAGTCGCATGGCAGCAGCGTGGAGAAGAGCGGAGTACTTGCCCTTGAGGGCAATGTGATAGTTACCAACAACCGTTCCGAGAATGACAAGAGCGACTTGCACTACAAGAGCCGCGAAGAAGGCAATGAGCCTATTAGCTGGCGCTTCTATGGAGGAGGCGGCGGCGGTATCTCCGCGGGGGGTGATACCACTATTAACGGTGCTCAAATTACCGGCAATTATGCGTCTGACGGCGGCGGCGGCATATTCGCTTATTTGAAAGGTTCCGCCTACGCTTATCCCGTCCTCAAAGTCGAAAAAGCCGTCATAGCTTCCAATTATGCAGGAACGAGCGAAGGCGGCGGTATCCACGCCAAAAGCGGTAAAGATAGCTATGTGACCAAGGGATACATTACCAACAATATGACGAATACCGATTTCGATTATGGTGGAGGTGGTCTGTTCCTCTCCTCGGCTGATCATGGTGTTAAGTCGGGCATGACGGTTATTTATCCCCTGGTTGCAAACAACACGGCTCGCGGCTTCGGCGGCGGTGTTGGTGTGTGTACCAATGGTGTTGCTGTCACTTCGGATGCGGCTATCTTTGATAACACTGCACTCACCGAGAACGGAACGACGAACCCCAATGAGTACGGCGACCAGTGGGCCCTTGATCCGAAATACGGCATCGCTGACGCTGCTATGCGTCGGGAAGTCGACGGTGTAATGCAGAGCCAAGCCGACGACTTCTTCTGCGCGAAGCAAAGCACCGTCTTCAACAAGATGCTCGGCGGTGGTTTCTACAATTGGACGGGCTATACAACCGGTGGCGTCTTCAGGGGTTCCATTATTGCTGTGCGTGAAGATTACAAGTCGGTGAAGAACGAATTGATAGTGGACACGATTCCCCAGGCAGCTCCACCGAATGCCCTCTATTACGAGACGACGGGTCAAACAGAACTCCATATTCCGAGCGAAAATGCTGAAGAACAGGATTTCACAGGTTACCTAGTGTCTGTAACCGTCAATAAAGCAGTGACGACTTTTCCGAAAGGAAGCTGGGTTGGAGTAGCCAAAGATTGTAGCTCTCCCGGTCTGAGCTACAATAAAGGTACTGCTGATAATGCGAAATACCCTGATTTCCGTAAGTATCTCATGACCCTTGATTTCAATACTAAAGGTCATTTAACGGATAGCAGCGATGGTCGAGTATTGAAGGGCGCTTTGAAGACCGAGGGATCGGGCACGACGGATTATGATCTCTACAAGATCGCTTCGTTCCCGCAGACCGATGGTGCCCTTGCCTACGGTGACCGCCTGATGTTCCTGAAGGCTAACCCTACCGACGAGGCCAAGCGGGCGGCCTATGACAAAGCCGTGCTCTTCATCACGGGCAACTACTCGAATACCAACGGTGGTGGCATTGGCTGTAACGATCGTATTGCTATTGGGCGCGATCCTGAGGTGCCTGAGATTCCGGATGTACCGGAGGATCCGAAGGAGGAGCGGATCGCGGCTCTGGAGATTTCTAAGAAGCTTGAGGGCTTCCAGGAATCGAACGGGTCGGCGACTGCGGTGTTCGAGGTGGTTGGCTACGTGGACAAGTCCGCGGCTGATCGTCAGGTGGCGGCACTCGAGGTGTATCGCAACACCATCGGTTTCTCGTTCGCTGCTGATGATACCGATGTGCGCACCCTGAACGACATCCCCGAGGGCTACTACGTGGTTCGCGAGCTGTCCTACAGCGGCGACAACTTCGACAACAACCAGGTGCAGAAGAATACCTGGTCTGGTCAGGTGACTGGTACGGTGGTGAATACGGAAGGTGACACTCCGACCGAGGTCGTGCTTGCCAAAGCTTCCTTCACCAATAAGTTCAGCGATGAGACCTACGGCACGGGCGTGGTGAACAACTACGACAAGAATGACGGCAACTACACCTATACGCCGGATGCCAATTATCAGAAGCGCCATGAAGAACTGTCGACGGAAGAGGGGAGGTAGCCATGGCCCGCACTCATTTCATTAAGCGCACGGCGGCAGTGGTCGCAGTGGCCCTGGTGGTTTCCCTGGGAGCCGCCGCTGGCACGGCCTACGCTTACTACACCGACACGAGCCGTGCCAACGGCATGCTGTCCTTCAAATACGATCCCAACCCGCCTTCAACGGAGGTGGACGAGCAGCCTGCTGGCCTGAACAAGGTTATCTCCGTTCGCAACACGGGCGACGTTGACGCCATGGTACGCGTGAAGGTGTTCGTGCCCTCTATCGCCGGCGTGACCGTCGAGTTCCCCGATGCCGCCGCCAACGGGTGGACGCAGCAGGTGAACGACAACGGTGAGGGTTGGTGGTACTACACCTCCCCCATCGGCCCCGGCGAGTCGACCCCCTCCTTTACGGCCCAGGTGACCATCGCAGATTCGGTGGATCAGCCCTTCGATATTGTGGTGGTGCAGCAGTGCACGTCCACGAAGGGGTACGACCCCCTGAACATGACGCTGGGAACGTTCGCCGATGGCGCGAAGTCGATTGTGGCCTCGGCGTTTCCCGCGGGCGACGAGCCTTCTTCCGATCAGCCTCAGGACGGTGAGTAAACCATGTTGAAGACGTTCCAGAACCTCACCCAGCGCCAGCGCATTGCCCTTATTGTGCTGGCGGCGGCCATGGTCGGCTGCCTGGCTATGATGGCGGTGAGCCCGGCCCGTTCGGCCCTCACCTACTTCAGCCCCGAATACGAGGCGGAAATCGCCCAGACCCATATTGGCGTGGCTCTGACGGAAAACGGCGAGATCCGCAGCGGCGAGGGCAACCTTCTCCGCGAGGAAGACCGAGAGTACCTGCTTTTCAACACGGCGACTGAGAAGACCGACGAGTACATGCAGCCCGGCCAGGAGTATCGCGAGGCCCTTTCGGTGAAGAATATTTCCGAAGACGGTGCCCGGGCCGGCGAGGACGTGGCCGACCAGGGCATGCCCGAGTACGTGCGCCTGACCGTGCGCAAGTACTGGGCCGAGGGCGACGATGGCGCGCAGCGCAAGTCGACGGCCCTCGATCCGTCGCTCATTGAGCTCACCTTCGACGAGACCTCCGCCACCTGCTGGGTGCGCTCCGATGAGGAGTGCACCGACGAGCGCGAGGTGTACTACTACAAGACGGTGCTGAACCCCGGCGAGTCAGCGGCGCAGCCGGCAATTACCGGCATCACCGTGAGCGAGCGCATCGTGAACACCGTTGAATCTTACGAGAACTGCTGGCTGGCGCTGGATGCCCAGGTCGATTCCGTGCAGGTGAACAACGCCGAGGCCGCCGCCATGAGCGCCTGGGGCGTCGATGTGACGAAGTTTGCCGACCAGGGTCTCGACTGGTCGGGCGAGGAATAGGGGTGCGACGATGACAACGATGATCAAGCCCCGAACCTTCGCCGCACGGGCAGCCGCCTGCGCCGTTGCAGCGGTAGCGGCCTTCGGCGTTGCCGCCGCGCTGTCGGCGGTATCCCCCGCCACGGCTCTGGCGAAAACTTACGAGGAGTCGTGGACGGTGGAGTTCACCGGCGACAAGATGGTGGATGAAGGCTCGGCCGACATTACCAAGACGGTGGCCGGCCTGCAGCCGGGCGATTCCGCTTCCTTCAACATCACCCTGTACGAAAGCTACGACAAGGCTGCCGACTGGTATATGAAGAACGAAGTGCTCTCCACCATGGAGGAAACCTTCGACGAGGTGAACGCCCAGGGCGGTTCCTACAGCTACAAGCTCACCTACGTATCGCCCGATGGCGAAGAGAAGGTGCTTCTGACCAACGAGACTGTTTCCGGCGATGCGGAAACCGGTGAGACCAACGGCCTGAAGGACGCTACGTCGGGCGTGGAAGAGTGGTTCTACCTGGACACCCTGCAGCCTGAGGCCCGCGCGGCCATCCATCTTGAAGTGGCTATCGACGGCGAGACCCACGGCAACACCTACTTCGATTCCGCCGCGGCCCTGAAGCTGTCGTTCGCCGCCGAGCCGGTGGCCGACGAGCCGACGACATCCGCGCCGCGCGATCCCGAGACGCCCGATCAGAAGAAGGACGAGGACAAGAAGAAAGACGAGACGACCGACACCAAGAAGGATACCGAGAAGGAGAAGTCCGCAGGCGAGCGTCTTTCCCAAACCGGCGACCTGCTGCCCCTTGGCACGCTTGTCGTTCTGGTCGTTGTGGCGGGCGGCGTGCTAATTGGCGTGGCTGCCAAGCGCCGTCATGACAGCAAGAAAAGCGAGGAGGGCGAGGCCCGATGACTAAGAAGATGATGGGCCTGCGCGCTGCGGTGTCCGTGGCCGCTGCTGCCATGTTGGCAGTGTCGCTGGCCGCACCGGCTGCCTGGGCCGACTCTGCTGATACGGCGGGCTCTACCCTGGCGAAGAAGTACGCGGGCACGACCTATCGGGTGTCGGTGTTCAGCGGCAACCAGGGAACTCTGGCTGCGGGCGCCCAAGAGGGCCAGACGGAAATCGTGCGTGACGAGGTGCCCTACGGCGAACTGTTCAGCTTCGAGGATTTCACGGTGACGGTTCCCGACGACAGCAAGTACTACGCCAAGGGCGTTCGTTTGGCGGCGTTGGACAATGTGCGTTCCGACAAGAACCGCGACGGCGCGACGCAAATTGGCGACGATACGGTGTACTACGCCCGCGCCAACGACGAGGGTATGCTGGTAGACACGCGCGAGGCCTCGGTTGACGGCCAGGCGGTGCAGGGCGCGCCCATCACCGAGGACATGGACTTCGTCGTGGCCTACGGCATTAAGGCGAACCGCGTGGCCTACACGGTGAGCTACCTTGATGCGGAAACCGGCGAGGCCCTGCGCGAGGCCGAGACCTTCTATGGCGATATCGGCGACGTGCCGGCTACGGCGCCCCGCTACGTGGAGGGCTACCTGCCCGATGCGACCCTCGTGCTGCTGACGCTTTCTGCGGACGAGTCGAAGAACGTCATCGAGTTCCGCTACACGCGCCTGGCCGACGGCACGTCGACCGAGCTGAACCCCGACGGCACGGTGGACATCACGGTGCCGCCGACCACGGAGACTCCGGGCGACACGACGGGCGGCGAGACCACGGGCGGTGCGGCCACCGGTACGGGTACCGGCACTGGCACGGGAACGGGTACCGGCACGGCTGGCGCGGGAACGACCGGCGCCGGAGCGGGCGATACGGCCGAGGCGGCCTATACCACGGTGGTTGAGCCGGGTGCAGCCGAAGCGGCCGAGGAGAACATCGCCGATGAGGCGGTGCCGCTGACTACGGCCAACGGCCAGGAAGTGCTGGCCGCCGACGGCACGCCTGTGGCCACCCCCGTTGTCGAGCAGATTGAGGACGACGGCACGGCCCTTGCTTCCGGCGAGCAGCCGGGCGATGTGGCCTCCGAGCCCTCCACGGCGTGGATTCCCTGGGCTGTGGCGGCCGGTGTGCTGGCGTGCGTGATCCTCATCGTCCTGGTGAACGCCCGCCGCAAGCAGGACACTGACGAGGCGTAAGGCCTTCAGACATTCAGCCCCCTCCCAAGGAACCGTCTCTCACTCGAGAGGCGGTTCCTTTCTGTTTCGCGCCGACTTGCCCAGAGGGTTTCGCCCCTGATGGGCGGCCTGCGTGGTACAGTGTTCCCATGGAGTCAAACCGCGCTCACATTCATTCCGAAACCGCCGTCCACGACGCCTTTTCCCAGAGCGTCCAGCGGCGCCTTCGCCGTTTTCGCGCGGCGGCGCGGCTGTTCACCGTACTGGGTGTTTTGCTGCTGGGGGCGCTGCTGGCCGTGGCCGTGGCCGCTTCGGTGGCGCCGCGGCTCATAGGGCTTCAATCCTACGCTATCATTTCCGGTTCCATGGAGCCGGCCTATCTTACGGGAAGCCTGGTGTATGCCGAGCCTATCGCTGGGGCCGATTTGCAGGAAGGCGACGTGGCGGCGTTTTGGCGCGACCAGGATGTGGTCATTCACCGGGTGGTAACCAACGACGGTGCCGAGCAGGAGCTTGTCACCAAAGGCGACGCCAATGCCGAAAACGATGTGCGCCCGGTGCCCTATGCCAACGTGCTCGGGCGCGTTACCGTGAAGGTGCCCTACGTGGGGTACTTCCTTATGGCCCTCGGGTCCACGCCGGGCAAGCTGCTGCTGGGGTGGATAGTGCTCATGGGCGCGGTCTTCTGCATTATCGGCAGCGTGCTCGGCGGTATGGCGAAGCGCTCGGCGTAGCATCGGGTGGGCTAAACCTTCTGAGCCAGTAACCCTAACCTGAGCTTTCCCCGAAAAGAAAAAACCGGCGAAGCTCCGATCCAGCTTCACCGGTTGCGCTCATCGTCGTGAGCGTGGCGCTTTTTCAAGGGCTGCGCCAGAAAAGAAGTGGCGGGTGAGGAGGGGTGCCTCACCCGCCGGAGGAGGGGGTAGCGGCATCGAGTGCCGCATTCTGCTTACAAGGGGTATGAAGCAGAGCGATGGAAGCAGGGGAACTTCCGAATCGCTGATACGAATTTTAGGTCAAGACTTGTATTGTTGACTAGATTGTGCATCTATTTCAGCGAAGAGCGGTGGGTAATCGGCGGTGAAGTGCACTCAAGCCGCGAAGCGCTCCCGTTTGCCCCGATCAGAGGCCCGTTCACCATGGAGAGACCGTGAAGAAGGGGTTCGGTGGCAGGCGGATTGGGGCGAGGGAAATTTTTCAACAGGTGGGCAGCGGTGTCGCTGTCGCGGGCCCAATGTGCTTCGGGGGTTGCGGGGAATCGGGTATCATGGGACAGAACCATTCCTAGAAAGGACTCCCCATGGCTGATATCGCGCTCCGTTTCGGCAAAGACATGCTGGTGGTTTCGTCTCCTGCAGAGGGGGCGCTGCGCCGCGCAGGCCTGACCTCGGCGCGTGACCAGGCTCTGGCGCTTATGGTGGAGCCCGAAACCATCGAGGAAGCCTATCGGTTGGAAGCCGTTGCGGGCCCCCAGTGCTTCACGACGGCCACGGGTGCCTTCACACCGGCGCGGCTGGTGGCCTTGGGTATGGAAGGTAAGGGCGAAGCGCTTGCCGAGGCGGCGCTGGCGGTGCTTGCCGAGGCGAACCCGCAGCATACGCTGGTGGTCATTGAGCCGTGCGGTCTTCCCCTTGATCCCTCGTCGAAGAGCTCGCTCGTCGAGAACCGCGACCAGTACGCCCGCGCGGCCCAGCTGTTCGACGGCGCTACCTTCGACGCGTTTCTGCTGGACGGCTTCACCACGACCGACGACTTGAAGTGCGCGCTCATGGGCATCCGCAAGGTGAGCGATGCGCCGATTGTGGCTTCGGTAGACGTGCAGGGCGATGGTATGCTGGCCTCGGGCCGCGGCACCTGGCGCGAGGCGGTGGAGGTGATGGCCGAGTTCGGCGCCGCCGTTGCGGGCTTCTCTACCTTGGCGCCTGTGGCCGAGGCCGCCACGCTGGCGCTGCAGGCCCGCGACGCCCTTGCCGAGGCCGGCGCTAACCTGTGCCTGATGGCCACGCTGCAGGTGTTCGAGCGCGACGCCAAGCAGCAGGGCCCCACGGCCGAGAACCCGTACTATTCGCCCGACACTATGATGGAGGCCGCCCTGCGCTTGCGCGCGTCGGGCGTGCAGTTCCTGCGCGCGGCGGGGCAGGCTACCCCGGCCTACACCGGCGTTTTGGCCGCCGCCGTGGCCGGGCTCGATGTAGCGGCAGACTAGCGCGCCGATGACCCCCCTACCTCAGGCAGCACGCTCGGCCGTGGACGGGTGGCACCCGGCCCTTGTGTTCTTGTTTTTCGCCGCCGCCCTGCTCGGTTGCATGGTGTTGGCGAACCCGGTGTGCCTGATGGTGTCGTTTTCAGCGGCGGGGCTGCTGTACGGGTCGCTTCGCGGGCGTGGGGCGTGGCGATTCATTGTAGGCCTGGTTGCGGTAGTGGCCGTGGTGGCCTGCGCGACCCCCCTATTCACCACCGACGGGGCCACGGTGCTGTTCCGCTGGCTGGGAGGCCGGCCCTACACGGCCGAGGCGCTGGCCCTGGGCGCTTCCACCGGCCTTGCCCTGGCAGCCATGATGCTGTGGTTCGCCAGCTATCATTTGGTTATGACCTCCGAGAAGTTCACCTTCCTGTTCGGCCGCGTGGCGCCGGCGTTGTCGCTGCTGCTGACGATGACGCTGCGGCTCGTGCCCGCTTACCGTCGCAAGGCCGATGCGCTGCTTTCCGCCCGTGCCTGCATTGGGAAGGGCGCGCGCGAGTCGGACAGCCTGCGCGAGCGCGTGGTTGCCGGCGCCACGGTGCTGGGGCACCTTTCCGCTGACGCGTTGGAAGGGGCGGTGATTACCGCCGATTCGCTGCGGAGTCGCGGGTTCGGCCTCGCGGGGCGCACCCACTTCGGCATCTTCCGTTGGACGGTGCGCGACGCCGTCATCCTGGGCTTGCTGGCGGCTGTTGCGGCAGTCTCGGTGGTTCTGATGGGTCCGTGGGGCTTCGGGCTGGCGTATTTTCCCACGGTGGTGTTCCCAGCTCCGGGGGCTTCGGCGGTTGCCGGGCTTGTGTGCTACGGCCTCTTCCTTACAGCTCCCGCGGTTGCCAATGGGGAAAGGAGGCTCGCATGGCGCTGGTCGCTTTCCAGAATGTGAGCTTTCGCTACCCGGGAGCTACGCGCGACGCGCTCAGCGACGTGTCCTTCGAGATACCGCGCGGCTCGTTCACGCTGGTCATGGGCCCTACTGGTTGCGGGAAGACCACCCTTCTGCGCTCGATGAAAACGGTGCTGGCCCCCTATGGTGAACGATCGGGGCGTGTGCTGTTCGATGGACGGCTCCTCGATGACGTGCCCGAGCGTGAGCAGGTGGCGCGCGTCGGCTTCGTCATGCAGAACCCCGAAGCGCAGCTGGTCACCGACAAAGTGTGGCACGAGCTGGCCTTCGGTTTGGAAAGCCTGGGGTGCGACCAGGCTACCATGCGCCGGCGCGTGGCGGAAATGGCAAGCTTTTTCGGCATTCAGCATTGGTTCCATAAGAACGTCGCCGAGCTTTCCGGGGGGCAGAAGCAGCTGCTGAACCTGGCTTCCGTGATGGTGATGCAGCCGGACGTGCTGGTGCTCGACGAGCCGACGAGCCAGCTGGACCCTATTGCAGCGGCGGAGTTTCTGAATACGGTGCGGCGGCTTAACCTCGAGCTGGGGGTGACGGTGGTTGTGACCGAGCACCGGCTTGAGGAGGCTTATGGGGCGGCTGACTTGGTGGTGGCTCTTGAAAACGGGCGCATCGTCGCGCTGGGGGAACCTCGGGTGGTGGCTTCGGCATTGTGGGACGCGGAGAGCTCCATGGTTGGGGGACTTCCTGCTTCTGCTCGGGTTTATTTCGGGGTGGAAGGGGTTGAGGGTCGTCCGGCCGAGCCCAAGGAGGAGGGGGCGCCGTGCTCAGACAGCATTGAAGTGTTTCATTCTCGTTCCGGGTTCGGAGTCGATTCGAACACTTCAATGAACTGCGCGCGGACCCCCTCCTCCTTGGGCTCGGCCTGCTCGGCCGTCGCGGCGATGGGGGGCTCGGGGATGCTTGGGGGGTTTGAGGTGCCGCTGACTGTCCGGGAGGGGCGCCAGTGGTTGGCGGCGGCTGTGGAGGGGTGCGAGTTGGGCTCGCCGGCGGCTGCGGCTAGGCGATCGTTTTCCGATTCGTTGGCGGTGTGGGTTCGGGACGTTTGGTTTCGGTATGAGCGCGAGGGGGACGATGTGTTGCGGGGGGCGACGCTGGAGGTTCCTTCGGGGTCGCTCTTTGCGGTGGTGGGGGGCAACGGCACGGGGAAGTCGACCCTGCTTAAGGCGCTTTGCGGCGTGGTTAAGCCCTATCGGGGGAAGATCGAGGTGTTGGGGCGGCCGCTGAAAACCTGGAAGGGCTCCGCGTTGTTCCGCGGTGGGGTGGCGCTTTTGCCGCAGGATCCGTTGGACCTTATGGTGAAGAAAACGGTGCGCGACGATTTGCTGGAGATGCTCGAGGGGCGTGGGTTGTCTGACGAAGACGCTCGGGCGTTGCTGGATGACTCGGTGGCCAAGGCTTCGGCTGGGGGACTGCTGGATGCGCATCCCTACGATTTGTCGGGGGGAGAGTTGCAGCGGGCGGCGCTGGCCAAGGTGCTGTTGTGTCAGCCGCGGCTGTTGCTGCTCGATGAGCCGACGCGGGGGCTCGATGCGCTGCATAAGCAGCACTTGGCTTGCACGCTCGCTGACCTGACGGCTGCGGGCACGACCGTCCTGATGGTGTCTCACGATGTGGAATTCTGCGCGGCCCATGCCGATTTGGCGGCGCTGTTCTTCGATGGCGATGTGGTCTCGTCGGGGCCTGCGCGGCCGTTCTTCGCGGGCAACAGCTTCTACACCACGGTGGCCAACCGCATGAGCCGCGGCATTATCGACGGCGCCGTCACTGTCGAGGAGGTGATCGCACGATGTCTCGGCTAGCCTCGGGGCGTCGTGCGGGGGCCTGGGCGCTGGCAGCCTCGGTGGTGCTGTCGGCGGCAACGGCGGCTGTTGGTGCGGCGCTGCCGCGGGTGAGCTACTACCTGACTAGCACCCTAATAGTCCTGTTCACCCTGCTGCCGTTCTTCGCCTCGTTCGAGGGGCGCCGTCCTCAGGCGCGCGAGTTGGCGGTGCTGGCGGTGCTGACCGCCCTGGCTGTGGTTTCGCGAGCGGTGTTCGCGTGGGTGCCTCACTTCAAGCCCATGGCCGGCATCGTGATGATCGCCGGTATGGCGGCCGGGCCCCAGGCGGGCTTTCTGGTGGGCGCCCTTTCCGCCCTTACGAGCAACTTCCTGTTCGGCCAGGGGCCCTGGACGCCCTGGCAGATGCTCGCCTTCGGCGCCGCCGGGCTTATGGGGGGCGCGCTGACGCGATTGCGCTTGTTCCCGCGCGAGGGGTTAAGCTGGGGGCGTCGAATTGCCCTTGCGGTGGTCGGCTATCTGGCGGTGCAGCTGGTGGTGGGCCCTATTCTGGATACGTCCACCCTGTTCTACCTTATGGGAAGCCCTAGCCTCGCGCTTGTGGTGGCCATCTACGCGGCCGGCGCCCCCGTGAACGCCATCCACGGTACCGCGACGGCGGCCACCCTTCTGCTGGCCGCCAACCCCCTCCTCGATCAACTAGCCCGCCTCCGCACCAAGTACGGCCTCTTGGAGTAAGACGGTGCCCCGGGTGAGACAGTGCCCCGGAGGGGTGTCTCATGTTCAGAAACTGCCACTGCGCGAATGCGCCGCATGGCTATCGGAACATGAGACACCCCTCCGGGGCACTGTCTCACCCCTATCGACACTCTGTCACCCTTCCCCGAAATTAATTCTGTAGTTTTACGAGGCGTAAAAACACAACTTGTTCGGTTGAACTCGAACGGCTTCCCGAGTACTATATGTATCCGCCAAAGAAACAGGTAAACACAATATATTGTGGTTTCGATGGTTGAAAACCTGGTGGAAAGCTTGTTGGTAAAACATGCCGAAACGTAGGTTTACCCCCTTGGGATGAGCGAAGTGCGGCGGTGGGGAAAACATTGCCGCACTTCTGCATGTTGTGGTTGGCAACGCGCGAAAGCGCACGACGAAAGGACGAACGAGGACATGGTAAAGACCATCATCAAGCGCGACGGGCGCACGGCGGAGTTCCATCCCCAGAAAATCGCCGATGCGGTGGAGAAATCCTTCCAGGCCTGCGCGGCCATGCAGGACCGTGCCACGGCCGAGCAGATTGCCAACACCGTCGTCGAGAAGCTTGAGAGTGGCGCCATCGAGGGCACGCCCACCGTGGAAGGCGTGCAGGACCTCGTCGAGGAAACCCTCATCGAGTCCGGCTTCGTGCAGACGGCCAAGGCCTACATCCTCTACCGCGCCGAGCGCAACCGCGTGCGCGACGTGAACTCCCGCCTCATTCAAACGCTGAAGGACATCACCTTCTCGAAGGCCGCCGACTCCGATATGAAGCGCGAGAACGCCAACATCGACGCTGACACTGCCATGGGCACCATGCTGAAGTACGGCTCGGAATCGGCCAAGCAGTTCTATGAGATGTGCGTCATCGACCCGCGCTTCGCCAAGGCCCACCGCGAGGGCGACATTCACATCCACGACATGGACTTCTACACGCTGACCACCACCTGCTGCCAGATTGAGCTGCGCAAGCTCTTCAACGGCGGCTTCTCCACCGGCCACGGCGTGCTGCGCGAGCCCAACGACATTTCCAGCTACGCGGCCCTTGCCTGCATTGCCATTCAGTCGAACCAGAACGACCAGCACGGCGGCCAGTCGGTGTGCGACTTCGACTACGGCCTGGCCGTGGGCGTGCGCAAGACGTTCCGCCGCCTGTTCAAGAAGCACATCGCCGAGGGCGTCGATCTGCTGAGCGACATCGCCGACGACCGCGAGTTCACCGAAGAGCTGCTGGCCCGCGTGGAAGCAGCCACCGGCGAGCAGGCGTCGCTGGAGATGCCGGCCGACTTCCGCGCCGGTGTCATCGAGGGCCTCACCGAGGCCGGCCTCGACGCCGACACCGCCGAGCGCGTGGTGGCCTACGCCCAGAAGAACGCCTCCCGCGACACCGACCGCCAGACCTTCCAGGCCATGGAGGCGCTCGTCCACAACCTGAACACCATGCACTCCCGCGCCGGCGCCCAGACGCCGTTCAGCTCGGTGAACTACGGCATGGACACCAGCCCTGAGGGCCGCATGGTCATCAAGAACATGCTGCTGGCCACCGAAGAGGGCCTTGGCTCCGGCGAGACGCCCATCTTCCCCGTGCAGATCTTCCGCGTGAAGGAAGGCGTGAACTACAACCCCGAGGACCCGAACTACGACCTGTTCAAGCTGGCCATGCACTGCTCGGCCAAGCGCCTGTTCCCGAACTTCAGCTTCTTGGATGCGCCCTTCAACGCGCAGTACTACAAGGGTACCCCGGAAACCGAGATCGCCTACATGGGCTGCCGCACCCGCGTTATGGGCAACGTGTTCGACCCCACCAAGGAGGTCACGCCCGGCCGCGGCAACCTGTCCTTCACCTCTATCAACCTGCCGCGCCTGGCCATCCGCGCCAAGGGCGACCTGGACCTGTTCTTCGATCTGCTCGATTCCAAGCTGCAGCTGGTTACCGGCCAGCTCGACGAGCGCTTCGAGATTCAGGCCCGCAAGCACGTGTACAACGCCCCGTTCCTCATGGGCCAGGGCGTGTGGATCGGCTCCGAGAACCTCTCGCCGGAAGACGAGCAGCGCGAGGTGTTGAAGAACGGCACGCTGACCACTGGCTTCATCGGCCTGGCGGAGGCGCTGGTGGCCCTTACTGGGCAGCACCACGGCCAGTCCGACGAGGCTCAGCGCCTCGGCCTTGAAATCGTCGGCCATATGCGCTCCTACTGCGACCGCATCTCGAAGGAGCGCGGCATGAACTACACGCTCATCGCCACCCCGGCCGAGGGCCTGTCCGGCCGCTTCGTGCGCATGGACCGCGCCCGCTACGGCGTCATTCCCGGTGTGACCGACCGCGACTACTACACCAACGGCTTCCACGTGCCGGTGTACTACGACATCTCCGCCTACGACAAGATTGCCAAGGAGGCGCCGTATCACGCGCTCACCAACGGCGGCCACATCAGCTACATCGAGCTCGACGGCGACCCGTCCGATAACCTTGAGGCCTTCGAGAGCGTCATCCGCTACATGAAGGACTGCGGCATGGGCTACGGCTCCGTGAACCACCCGGTGGATCGCGACCCGGTGTGCGGCTACAACGGCATCATCGAGGACGTGTGCCCGAAGTGCGGCCGCACCGAGGACGCCCACAACCAGCCCTTCGAGCGCATCCGCCGCATCACCGGCTACCTGGTAGGCACGCTCGACCGCTTCAACGACGCCAAGCGCGCCGAAGAGAGCCAGCGCGTGAAGCACGAGGTGCCCGCAACGGACAGCGCGGCCGAATAGTCAGCGTTTCCCATCCGAACTAAACAGGCGGGGCTATCTTCCAGGTAGCCCCGCCTTCGTATGTTCAGGGGCGCGCGAGGGGGCCCCGCCGCCTTGGCCCGGGTATGGCCCGCGGTTGCTTTCTCCCTCTGGATATAGGTGCATACGGGGCGAAATTCTGCGCCGGCGCGGTACAATATTCGTCGAGGAAAGGGGTGCTCTGTGCGTGAGCGAGTAGTTGTCGTTCTAGGCATAAGCTGCCTTTGGGCGTGGCTTTTGGTGAACAACACGGTGGCCGCTACGGGCTCTTACCCGAACTACGACGTTGGGTTTACCATAGCGACGTGGGTCATTGAGCTCGCTGGCTGCTTTCTCATTTACCGCTGGGGGCGAAGTTCTCTCGCGGGAAAGGGCCAGTCTTTCAAGAAGCGCCTCGGCGTGGCAACGTTCGCCGTCATGCTTTTGGCCTGCGCGGTGCTTGTCCTCTGCAACTACGTGCTCGCCGATCCTCCCTTTGCCTTGCGCCTGGTTTCGCTCGTCTGCAGAAGCGCCGGCACGGCCATGCTGCTCACGCTGTGGTATATGCGCTACAGCGATTTGGATAGCGACCACGTAGCCGGCCTCATTCTTGTGGCGGTGTTCTTGGTCATGGGCGTCTTTCTCATTGAAAGGGGTCTCCCCACCTGGGTAGAGACTTTGCTCAACTGGGTTCTTCCCGTTTTGTCGGCAGCCTTTTCAGTCATGCTGAAGGATCCTGCCGACGAGGCATGGAGCCGAGAATCGGTGCTCGCGAAAGATTCCTGCCCACCGCTCTTCTGGAAGGGCGTGTTTCTCTACGGTGTAGGCTGCGGCGTGGTGCTGAGCGTGTCCATGATGGTTCCCTCCCTGAACGCCGACCACACGATTTACAGCATCCTCGTTTCACCGCTCGTCGGTGTTGCCCTCATAGGCGCTGCGCTGTGGTGCGCTTTCGTGAAGCGGGGGGAAGTGGCGAACTACTCGATTATCATCGTTCCCATCATCGTGCCGGTGCTTCTCATTATTCCCTATTTCAATTTGGGCGCGGCCGATGTGTCGAAAATCGCCATAGGCACCTCGCTCATCTGTTTCCAGGCGCTTATGGCCGCCATCGTTCCCTATTACGCGCGCCGCTACGAGACGTGCTCCTTCCATATGGCGTTCAAGCTGAGCTTCCTTGAGGAAATGGGGGCCTGTGCCGCCATTATCGTCTGCTCGCCGTTTGCCGCATGGCTGTGCGGAGAGATGGGCTTCCTGCAGCATGCAAGCTTCCTGCTTACCGTGGTGGCGTGCGTTGTCTCCGTCGTGGTCATTTATGCCCTCATGTGCTTCATCCTTGCGAAGCGAAGCTACGACGAGCGACAAGCGCTCGAGGAGCAGCACCAGTCGGCTCAAGACCAGATATGCGCGAAAGTGTCGTTCCAGCACGCCCTCACCTCGCGCGAGCAGGAAGTGTTGAGACTGCTGGCGGCAGGAAGAAGCCAGCGCTACATTCAGGAGGTGCTCGTTATCTCGGAAGGCACCGTGAGAACCCACATCAAGCACGTCTATCAAAAGCTGGGTGTGCACAGCAAGCAGGAGCTGATCGACTTGGTGGACAGCAAGCGCAGCGAATAGCGAACAGTCCCGCTCGAGAATAGAAGAGCGCCCTTCGGGGGAGGGGCCGAAGGGCGCTGGGGAGAGAAAAGGCTCGTGGGGCCTAGTCGCCTACTCGTGGCAGGTGTAGCACTCGTAGACGTTCTGGTGGTGACAGTTGCGGCAGGTCTTCTCGGCGTTTACTTCCGTCTTGGCCTTGGGGTCGTGAACAGAATGACACTGGAAACAGTCGATGCCGGTGTGATCGCCCCCTTCCGGAAGGGCGTGCGGGTTCACGGTAGTGCCGTTGCTGTCGGTGAGCGCGTCCACCTCGGCCGTTCTGCTGGCCAGATCCTCGGCGGCGTGGCACGATTGGCAGGTTGCCACGTCTACCTTGGTTTCCTTCAGCTTCACGCGAGAACTGACTTTGTCAGCCGTGGCTCCTTCGTGCGCGCTGGTCATAGAGCCGTCGGCGTCAGTGTGGCACGTGGCGCATTCGACCGCTGCGTGGAAGCTGGCCATGCAAGCTGAATCCGTCATAGACGCCTGCTCGGACTCATGGCACATCGCACAGTCCTGGTCGATGCTCCAGCCAGCCTGATTCGTGGCCGCTTCGTCGCCGCTGGTTGACGAGAGGTTCTCGGGGCTCGCGGTCGAGGGGCTGCAGGCCCCAAGCACAGCAAGGGAGCAGAGGAGGGCAACGCCCAGAGCGGCAACGCCTTTCTTCGTGATACGCGTAGCCATGGCGAACCTACTCAGCATCCCAGGCATCCAGCGTGGCGGCATGGCGCACCGCGATGCGACCCGAGGACATCGACTCGGAGAAGTTGCCGCCGCCGTTGTAGCGGAACGGGAAGATGCTGCCGAACTCGCCGGCGCCGTAGAGGCGCCCGATGGGCTCATTGTCGTTGCGGATGATCTGGCCGTTGGCGTTGCGCTTGGCACCGCCCTGGGTGTTGATCAGGCCCGTGCCGTACTCAAGGGCGTAGAACGGCGGCTCGATCTTCGAAAGCTCGAAAGCCTCGATTACCGGCTTGTTGTCATCGTCGTTGGCCTCCATCATGCTGAACGAGGCGTACACGGGCTCGCCGCGGTGGAACTTGGGGTCGGACTGGTTCTCCACGAAGCCGTTGTACTCGTTGATGGTGTACTCAAGGCCGGCCTCGTCGATGCCGGTGGCGGCCGCCAGCTCGGCGATGGTGTCGCATTTCTTCATAAGGCCCGCATTGATGTAGTCCTCGTTGGTGATGAGCTCGTCGCCGTAGCCCGCCATGCCGAAGAAGCCGGAACCGAAGGTCACCGACTCGTGAACCATCTCAGGCGAGGCGTCGTAGGACTTCTGGCCGAAGATGCACCAGCACGGCGTAGGCGCGCGGAAGGTAACGTGGGTGCCACCCATGCCCACCATGCCGTGGCGGCAAAGCGCGCACTCTTCCTCGTACATAAAGCGGGCGCCGTCCATGCCGACATAAATGTAGTCGCTCTCGGAGAAGGAGGGACGGTACACCATCGGCTTGCTGCCGACGATGGCCGGATCCAGCGCCTGCAACTGCTCGTCGCCGTACTGCACAGCGCACATGTCCAGCGTGTAGGTGTTGGTGTGCCACATTTGCGCACCCAGGCGCTCGCACATGGTCAGACCATCGCCGCGGTTGTAGGGCGTGCCCTGGAACCCGACGTAGGGGAAGCCGGCCATGAAGTAGGAGCGCAGCATCTCCTGATTGTTCTCGAAGCCGCCGCAGCCGAGGATCACAGCCTTCTTCGCCTTGAAGCAGCGACCGTCCTCGGTCTTGATGCCGTACACCTCGTCGGTGTCGGGGTTGTGGATGAGCTCCACGCCACGGCTGTCGTAGCGGATATCGATATCGAAGTCGGAGGCCACGTCGCGCAGGAACTCCCAGCACTTCGCGTCGCCCGGGTGACCGTCGATGAAGTAGGTCTTTACGGAAGAAGAGCCCTCAACCTCGGGATACTCGGGAGCGAAGTACGGGGTCTCCTGCATGTCGGCGCCCAGATCGGTCAGCCATTCGACTGTCTTGACCGACTCGTTTGCCCAGGCCTGCAGCAGCTCGTCCTCTACGACATAGTCGCCGTTGAGGGCCTTCTGATACTTGACGAGCTCGTCGGCGCTGTCCGGGCAGCACACGAGCTGCCAGCAGGCGCGGGAGTTGCCGCCCTCGAAGTGCTCCGGCGATGCCTCGAGCACAATGGCCGTGCCGAGCTCTTCCTTGGCCGCCGTAATGGCAGCGGAAAGGCCCGCGCCGCCGGTGCCCAAGATAATGAAGTCGGCTTCGGCTTCCCATGATTCCGGCATGCCCTCGAAGGTGGCGCCAGTGTTGCCGAGCGAAGTTTCGCCCTCGGTGCTGCTCGCGCATCCCGCAGCGCCCAAAGCTGCGGCACCCACGGCGGCAACGCCGGCTCCCTTCAAGAAACTACGGCGCGAAATTTCTGCGTTACCCATGTCCCTCTCCTATTCATATACGCGGGCGTGCTCCCTAAGCACACCCAAGGACAGGGACAAACTTAAAGATTTCGTTGAGTGAAATAATCATCCACAACACGCGATTGTTGCAGGCAGAGACCCAAATCATCCAAACGGGATGAGACATGTAAGCAAGATTTCACCTTCTCTTTACAGGCGCCTTACCGGGGTTTCGCAGCGTGGCTTTAGACTGCTGCCTCGCTGAAACGAGACGAGTGCGCGCAGCGGGGCTGGGCGCGAAGCGAGCGGCGGCGCCGGGGGCGACGCCGGCGAAGGAGAAGCGGTGCAGGAACTGATGCAAATCGGGTTGGGCCTTTTGGGGGGCCTGGCTATCTTCCTTTACGGCATGAACCTCATGAGCGGCAGCCTGCAAGATGCGGCGGGCGATCGCATGCGCTCCATTCTGGCGGCGGTTACGAAGAACCCCGTCGTCGGCGTGCTTGCCGGCGCGGCGGCCACGGCGGTGCTGCAAAGTTCCAGTGCCACCACGGTGATGGCCATCGGGTTCGTGGCGGCCGGCCTTATGAAGCTGCGCCAGGCCATTCCCATTGTCATGGGCGCGAACATTGGTACCACCATCACAGCGCAGATTATCGCCTTCAAGCTGTCCGACTACGTGCTGGCCATTGTGTTCGTCGGGTTCATTATCATGTCGGTGGCCAAGCAGCAGCAGGTGAAGCTCGGCGGCCGTGCGCTGTTCGGCTTCGGCTTGCTGTTCCTGGGTATCGACACTATGGGCGGCGTTATGAAGCCCCTGGCCGAGAATCCCGTGTTCACCGATATGATTGCCGAAGTGGCCGGGGTGCCGCTGCTGGGCGTGCTCGTGGGCACCATCATGACGCTGGTGGTGCAAAGCTCCAGCGCCACCATTGCCGTGCTGCAGAACTTCGCCGCGCAGCCGGGCGTCGACGGTACGAGCCTGATCGGGCTCGACGGTGCCATTCCCATTCTGCTGGGCGACAACCTGGGTACCTGCATCACCGCGCTCATGGCCGCCATCGGGCAGAGCCGCGATGCGAAGCGCGTGGCCCTTTCCCACTGCGTGTTCAACTTGTCCGGCTGCCTGCTGTTCGTGTGGCTTATCGGGCCCTTCGCCGGGGTTATCGCGGCCATCACGCCGGGGCCCGAGCTGGAGGTTATCGCCCGCCAGATCGCCAACGCTCACACGCTGTTCAACGTGTCCATGACGCTCATCTGGCTGCCGATGGTGCCGCTGATGGTGCGCATCGTCATGTTCTTCCTGCCTGAAAAGCCCCGCCGTCCGCGCGACCCGGTGCACGAGCACGAGGGCCGCTGGATGCCCGACGGCGCGGCGGCCTAGCGGATCGCATCGGCATCAGTCGCGTCACGGCTGTTCGACCCAGCGCCTGCCTGCTGCCGGGTGCCCTACAATAGGGGCAGCGATACCGAAGGAGCATCCATGGCTGCAACGCCCCTCATATTCTATGTGGAAGACGACGAGCACATTCGTGACCTGACCAGCTATGCGCTGCGCCAGGCCGGGTTCGAGGTTCGCGCGTTCCCCGATGGGGAAGGGTTCGTGGAGGCCTGCCGCACCGAGCAGCCCCGGGCCGTGCTGCTCGACATTATGCTGCCCGGCACCGACGGCATTCAGCTGCTGCGCCAGCTGCGAGCCGACGCCGCAACGGAGAACATCCCCGCGATGATGCTTACGGCCAAGGGTACCGAGTACGACGCGGTATGCGGGCTCGACGCCGGCGCCGACGATTACCTGGCCAAACCCTTCGGCATGATGGAGCTTATCTCGCGGGTGAACGCGCTGCTACGCCGCGCCGCCCGACCGGCTACGGGGGGCTCGGGCGAGGGCGTCACGGGGGGTAACGAAAGCGGGCCGGCTTCGGGCGGCGTCGATGCCTCCGCTTCAGAATTTTCCGAGAAGGGCGGTTCCAACACGACGACCGTTTCCGACGATCGCATAACCTTGGGTCCCATCGTGCTCAAGCCCGCGGCCCATCGAGTGAAGGCGGCCGGCGTGAAGGTGCCGCTGACGGTTAAGGAGTTCGCCCTGCTTCGCGTGCTCATGGAAAACGCCGGCCGCGTTATGACCCGCGACCAGCTGCTGGCCGACGTGTGGGACGTTCACTATGCCGGTGAGACGCGCACGGTGGACGCCCACGTAAAGACGCTGCGCCGCAAGCTCGCCGAGGCCTGCCCCGGCGCCGAGGACGCTATCGTCACCGTGCGTGGCGTGGGCTACCTCTTCCAAGACGGCGAGGAGGACGCCCTATGAGCGATGCTAGCTCTAAAGCTTCCCCCACGCGCAACGAGCGCTTGGCCTGGGCCGAGAACCTTCGCCGCGAGTTCACCGCCAACGTGTCCCATGAGATGAAGACGCCGCTGCAGGTGATTTCCGGCTATGCCGAGCTGATGGCCAACGGGCTCGTGCCCCCCGACGACATGCGGAAGTTCGCCGGCCTCATTTACGAGGAGGCCCAGGCCATGCGCGCTCTCATCAACGATGTGCTCGTGCTGTCGCACCTGGACGAGACGGCGCCCGGGGCCGAAACGCGCAACCCGGTAAACCTGGCGTCGGTGGCCGAGCGCGTGGTGCACCGCCTGGAAGCCCCGGCCCGCGAGGCTCAGGTAGTCGTGGAGCTTTCCGCCGAGCCGGTGCAGGTGCTCGGCAACGAAACCTTGCTTGAGCAGATGATCTACAACCTGGTAGAAAACGCCGTCCGCTACAACGAAGAGGGCGGCACCGTGCGCGTAAGCGTTCACGCCGAACGGTCGGGGGCCGACCAGTGCGAGAGGGGCAGCCTGGGGAAGGGGTGTGGCGACACGGAAGAGGAACCGCCAGGTGAGGCCGTCATTCGCGTGGCGGACACCGGCCCAGGCATTCCGGCCGCCGCCCAGGAAAAGATCTTCGAGCGCTTCTACCGCCTAGACAAAAGCCGCTCTAAGGAAACCGGCGGCACGGGCTTGGGGCTCGCCATTGTGAAGCATGCCGCCCTCTATCACAACGGCGAAGTGACCTTGGAAAGCGAAGAGGGCCGCGGCACCACCTTCACCGTCCGCCTGCCGCTGGCCTAAGCAGCGAGACACTGTCTCGCCCTACCAGTTGCTGGGCTTCTCCAGGGAAAAGGTGACGGGCTGCCATTCTACGACGTGGCCGGCGCGGCGCGTGGCCGGCACGTCGATGAGGCGCTGGTTGGAGGAGCCGCACCACTTCAGTTCCAGCGACTTGCGGGCCTCCACGAAGGGGCCGTCTACCAGCACGTCGATGTTCTCTAGCAGGTGCTTGATCGCTTCGTCGTTGCGCCGAGCCAGATCCTCGTAGAGGTACCCGGTGTAGCACCAGATGCCGTAACCGCGGGTCTTCAGCTCGGCCGCCAGAGCCGCGCAGGCCGCCGGCTGCTCGAAGGGTTCGCCGCCCGAAAGGGTGACATCGTGCACAAGGCCGTTGGCCTCGATGTCGGCCAGCACATCGGCTAGGCGCGTTTCCGTGCCGCCGCAAGCCGGCTGGCTCTCGGGGTTGTGGCACCCTGGGCAGCCGTGGGAGCACCCCTGCACGAACACGGCGTAGCGCAGCCCCGGTCCGTCCACGATGGAGTCGGGTACCGTGCCGAATAGCGAGATGGTGGCGTTTTCGAAATCGACCGCGCCGAGGGACTGGGCCTCGTCTAGCTGGTCAGCCGGGCCTTCGCCCGCGCGGGAGGTGTTGTTGTGCGTAGTGTCCATGGGCCCATTGTAGCCCAGCGCATCCAGCAGGAGTGCCGGATGCGCAATAAGGGCCCAGAATGTCAAAAACCTACGAACGGGATCAATCGGTCGCTTACCGTACGTAAATCCAGCGGAGGTCGTCGCCGTCGTTCAGTCGGTAATTACTCGCGGCCGTCATGGGCATGGTTCCGTTGACGGTGTAGGTCCAGCCACTGCCGGCGCCGAGCATCTTCTCGGCGAGTCCGTTGATGGCGGACACATAGGACGACGACCCTTCCAGCGGAAGCCCCGTGGCGGCGAGGGCGTCGTAGGCCGTCGATCCCTCGGACAGCTCTAAGGATCCCGAAGCCATACTGGCGGGAAAGCCGAGCTCGCTCGCGGCCGAGCTGTCCACGGTAATGGAAACCACCACGCCTTGGGGCGCTTGGGTAACGTCGTTGCTGTCAGCTGCCTCGGACGGCGGAACGGTAGTGGTTGCGGGAGACGACTGCTTGGGAGTCGAAGGCGCCGGGGAGCTGCTGGAAGGGGAGCTCTTTGAAGAAGGTGAAGCTGGTCCTTCTTCTGATTCTTGCTCGCGATCCGAGACGTTTTCCGCCACCTCTTCTTCGGCTGGGGGCATTGTGCTTGCTCCGTCGGAAGATTCGGCGGCGGGGTCATCGACCGAGGGAGCTGCGCCTGAAGGATCGGCCTCGTTGTCGAGTTGACGTGACGCCCCTTCTGCCGAAGTCGCTGTTGCGGGAACGTCTTGCGGCCCCTCAAGGTCGGAAGGACCCGCAGCCGGTGCTGCGGAGAAAAGAGCAAGAGAGGCCACCAGGGCTACCAGGGCGACACCGCCCAAGAGGGCGCCTCCGGCAAGGCGTCCTCTTCTCAGGGGGCTGAAATGGGGGGAGGTTTCGTCCGGCCCCTCCCGCTCAGAGCTTTCCATCACGCCGTGCGGCTTTTCCTGCGTCGGGTCGTTTGCGATTGGAGCGTCCGGTTCCTCGGCCTCGCTGCGCATTTCGCTAGAGGGTGCCAGCGCGTTGTTGTGTCCTGGCTGCGGCTCTCTAGGCTCCACGAGTGCCCTCCTCCTCGCGGCGCTTGCGAGCCGTGACGATCAAGTAAGCTGCCCCGGCTGCGCAGGTGAGGGCGGCAAGCAGCAGCGCCCAAGCCAGGGGCTCTTGTGTGGAGAGCTGGTCGACGGCGCCAGTCGCTGCCCTCTCAGGCGAGCCCGCGTCAGCGGCAAGGGGTGCTGCGTCGTCGGAGATGGCGGTACGGCTCGAGGCGCTCGCAGCCTTCGGGGCCGCTTCAGCTTCTGACGCCCCGGCGGCCGTGCCCGAGTTTTGCTCCATGATGACGCGCGTATTCGGGGAGGCCTTAGCCGTCAGCTGCACGGAGGGCACGAGCGGCCCGCGCTGCGTGGAAGCAGTTCCTGTAGCAGCTTTCTGGGCGCTGTCCCCATTGGAGGACGGCCTGCTGCCCGATCCTGCGGAATCATTGGAAGGGCCGACGGGCTGGTTGGCCGCCCCGTTGTTTTCGGGCCCTTCGTTCTCGTCCGGGTTCGGCGTGGGCGCCGGGGTAGCGGGCGTCTTGTCCGACGCGGAAAGCGCGAACAGGATGCCGGCGTCGTTCACGTAATAGAAGCGGCTGCCGTCAAAGGCCACCGAAGCCATGCTGTAGTTATGCTGCCCCGCGGGCGGGTCGAACAGCAGGGTCGCCTCGGCGCTGCCAGGTCGCCAGCCGTACACGCCGCCGCCTCCGGTATAGGCGGGCCAGTTGCCCACGGCGCCGTTGCAGGTGAACAGCACCAGGCATCCGCGATGGTCGCGCACAACGAGCGGGGTGCTTTTCACGTCTCCGGGAAGGGCCGCGCCATCAGCTTGGGAGACCACCACCGGTGCCCCCCACGTTGTCGTATCGATGGCTGCGAGAACTCCCGCGCCGCCGATCTGGCCCCCGACGTACACGGTGCCATCAACTACCGCCGCTGTCGACGTGGAAGAATCGGCGAACTTCACGCGATGGGCTTCGGCAAGGGCGCCGCCTTCCCCAACAACTACCTGGTGCAGCACGCCGTCGGTGGTAACCACGTAGGCTGCGCCGTCGCTGACTACGACGCTTGAGCGTGCGGCAGCTCCCAGATCAAGCGTGCTGACAACAGCTCCATCGGTTGAGTCGGCCGACACCGCTGCCAGCGTGCCGTCGTCGCCCGCAACGATCAGATAGCCGTCGATCTCCGCCGCGCCGGCCCAGTAATAGCCTGCGCTCTCGTTGACGGCGCTCCAACGCACGGCGCCGTTGGCAAGGTTGATGCACAGTCCCCAGCCCCCGTAGGTTTGCGACCAATCGGCCGCGGCCGTAAATGCATACAGGTAGCCGTCGCTCACGGTCATCGTGGAAAGCGCCTGCTGCTCGTAAGCCACGGGGTCAACGGCGCCTTCAACGGCTTGTTCCAGGGCTGGAAGCGTCGCGGTGAGCCACTTCGTTTGCAAGGTGAGGGCGGAAAGCGCCTGAATACGGCCGCCGTTCAGCGGTACCACCACCAGGCCGTCCGCGTACACAGGACGGCACCCGTAAGCCGTCGTTCCGGCCAGCTGGGCCTCCGCAACAACGACGCCGGTGGCGGCATCCAGCTTCAGCAGCTTGTCGTTGGTGGCGAAGAACACGAATCCTCCGGCCACCACCGGTTCCGACCACGAGGCGTAACCGCCCTGGGCGAAATCGTAGGACCAGGAGCCCTCAAGGCTCTCCAGCGCCCCGTCGACGGAAACCCCCTCGTGCACCCCCGCCCCAAACGAGGCCCACGGGCTTTCCCACTCAGCCACCGGCGCATCCGGCTCCACCGCGATGTCGGGTGTCGTGGCCACACCGGTGGCATCGAGGTACACCAACTCGATGAGATCGCCCTCTTGCGGATGGTAGCCGCTGGGCAGGCTTGAGGCGTACTCACCGTTGACGAGGAACATCCAGTACGACCAGGGCGCATTGGCGCTCATAGCCAAAGTTTGGGAACCGTCGGGCGTCGTAACGGAATACGGGCAACCGCCGTTCAGGTCGTAGAAGTAACCCGCCTTATCCAACAGCGTGGCGAAGATGTCCCACGCGGTAAGCTGTTCACCATAAAGGCCCTCAGACAGGGGGACCCAGTCGACGGCCTGGAATTCCTCGCCTAGCCGATGCGGCGTGACGCCCGTGACGCGCGCGGCGACAGTGACCTTTTCACCTTCGACGGGCTCTTCAACGGAAGGCTTCTGGAAGGGGCCGGCCGCCGAGCTGTTGGTCAGTGCCACGGTGTTGTCGCCGGCGCAGGCGCTTACGGAAACCCAGCAGCCGTCAAGCCACGAGGGTACGGTGAAGTCGGGCCCAGTGACACCGCGGACAACGTGCCATTCGTCTTCCGAGGTGCTGTAGCTGGGTTTCGTCTCGCACCAGCGCCACGTGTAGGTGACGTTTTCGGTGACGGGCGCAGAGCTCCAGTAGTCACCCTTGTAAGCTTGGGCTTTCAGGGTTGTGCCCGTTTCTTTTGAGGCCGACCCGTTGAGAATCTCAACGCGATACAGGGTGGAAGCGCCGGCGGGAAGTACCTTGCCTGCCTCGGTTTCGCAACGGTCGTGCCTCGGAACGCCCGTTTTCGCGGTGGCTACTACCTTGAGATACTTATGCGCATAAGCACCTACCGTGAACGTGTCGCCTGTCGCCACCTCCCGGAATTCACCCTGGGGGCTGTCGGCTACCTGCCACGAGAAGTCGACGGTGCCGCCATCGAAGAGCGTGTAGAGGTCGTCGGAATCGTAGGCCCGAGCCTCCAGCGTGTCGCCCACGTTGCAGTCGGGAGTATTCTCGTAGTCGTCGCTGAAGCCCTCGCCGTTCCAAGAAAGAATAATATGGTCGAGCTTGATTTGACCGGGCGCCACCACGGGCCCGGGGGTGTTGTACGATGTCGATGCCGGCGTGTTGAACGTGCCGCTGGGTCCGTAGAGCGTCTGGTCATCGCCGCTGACGCGTACGCGGATATAGGATCCGGCCAGCTTGCAAGCCAGCTCATCGGTTATCGCAAGGGAGGGGCCGGTTTGCCCTTCAATGGCGATGAACTCGTCATCGCGGGCGTTCTGGTCGGTTGATGCCAGCCACTGGTAGCTCCAGCGTTCCTGTGCAGCGATACGCACATTCGGTGACGCCTCGCTATCAAACGCGTTGGCCCAAAGCACGTCGCCCACCTTGAGGGTGCTGGCCTTTACGGTATCGCCCGTGGACGTTGCGTCAGCCTTGGGCTGCAGGAGGATGTAGGACTTGTTGTCGAGTGCCGTTTTTATCGGCACAGCGGCTTTTACCTGGCCTACACCGCGAAGATTGCCGCTTGGTTTGCCCGCGAGGCGCGGCCCGCTTGCGGTTGTTCCGTCGGCTGCGGTCACCTTCACGAAAAGGTACTTGCCCACCTGATCATCACCGATGGTGAAAGACGGCCCGGTTGCCCCAGGAATGGCATCGTCCTCGGAAAGACTCTTCTGCGATTGGGAGTCGCATGCATACCAGGTATAAATCCACGAGCCGTCGTCGGCGATGCGGGTGCGGGCAATGGCTGTCTTGCTTGTTGCCTTGAATACCGAGGCGTAGAGCGTCGTGCCTACGTACTGGAATCCCGTTGCTCCGCCGCTTGCCGAGGTGTAATTGGGGGTAGCGGCAATATTGGCGCAGTAGGTGTCGTCGAAAGAAACGGCCACGCGCGCAGGGGGAACTTGAGCCGAGGCGATGCCGAGAGCGGCGTTCGGCTCGCCTTCTCTGTCTGCCGACAAGGTAGCTGCAGAATCTTGGTTCTCGACGGCACTAGGCTCCGCCTGCTCAGATTCCCCTAGATTGCTATCTGCTGCAACCTCCGTCTCCAGCGCCTCGTCGGGTGCTGGGCCGGCGGCTGATGCAGAAGCATCCTCGACTGCTTCAGGAGTCGCGTCGCTACTTTCACAGGACGCAGCGTCGTTGGACGTGTCGTCTTCTTCTGCAATTTCGCTGGCAGCTACTGGGTCAGCGCCAAGAACGGCCTCGCTGGATTCTGCTTCTTGTGCCCATGCCGATACGGGTGTCAGCGACGTGATGAGCAGCATGCTGAGAACGAGGGAAATCAAACGCCGCGAGAACGGCAGTGCGGCACCCGTTTTGGGCGCGCGGAATTGTCCGACCATGCGGAACCACCTACTTCCAGGGCTATCCTGCGACGGGCAGGTATTCCGACTTCGCCTCAACTGGGAGCGCCCGGCGTGCAACTGCCGGCTTTCCTGTGCCTTCGCGTGTTTCCGTTTCTCGCCCCTGAACGGGGAAGCCCGAACGAGTGGTGCGCGGAGTGGCGAAACCCAGGGAGGCGTTGGCGTCCCATCGGCTTTTACGGTTCCTGGTAGAGCGAGGGATTTTCACCCTCATTCCCCTCAGCCGAGTGGCCCTGTGCCACCCGACCGGCGCGGTGCCCCGCGCAACCCATCAATGCCAATGGGCTCATTGTAGCCCACGAATGTTGGCAGGGCCGCTGGATGTTCGCCAAGGGCGGTGTCTTTTGGAAACGACTGGCCCAAGGCCTACGAGGTGGGGTTCGGAATTCCCGGAGGAGCTTCTGTCCATGACACGGCAACGATACCCCAACAGCCTACCGAAGCCGCCATGTCAAGACTTCACGGCGCCGATGTTTTGCGTATACTAAGGGCAAGCCTTGTTCCCGCCCATCTTTGCGATGGACCGACGTTTTTGCATGAGGGAGCTTTAGAAGCCGGTGAAACGGAGATTCGTACCCGTTGGCACGAAAGCCGGGAAGCCGGATGCGAGCACCCACCTTTTGAGGTGGGTTCATCCTCAGGCGGGGGCGGGGCTTTTTTCATGCCCTCATATAAACGGTTCTGCTTAATCATTGCCGCGCAGTAGCCCGGAATGTCCCGGAAAGAGCGATTCTGCTTAGTTGGAACGACGGGAGCTGGAGTTTCTGCCCCGAAAACAACGGTTCTGCTTAAGGCTCGCCCGCGGTGCACTGCTCGAATTAAGCATAAGCGAACATTCGGGGACGCCGGATGCGCATTTGCCCGCGCCGAATAAGCAGAACCGCCGTTTTCAGGACAAGGCACTCGCTGCGAGCTACCTGCGCTTCTGGGGGTAGGAGGGACCTCCGGCGCTGTACAATGGCAGTCGGTGCCCCGTCATGTCCGGGCGGCTTCGCGAAAGGAGTTTGCCCATGGACACACAAACCGTCATTGCGCTTTGCGACGTGTTCCTTGTGCTTATCGGAATCATCGGTCTCGTACTGGTGAGGAGGGAGTGACGGACGGAGTTGGAAAAAAAAAAGCCGGGCCACCCTGCAAAGTAGACCCGGCTTAGACAAGTAACCAATGCCGCCCGGTTGCGCGGGGCACCATCGATTGCCTGCATTATATCATCGACTTCTTCGCATGTGTAGACAGCGCGCCCTCAGTGTTGTTGATCCTTCGTATAGGATCCTTGTCTGACAGTTGCTATCCTCTACGCCCCGGTGAAGAAGTCGTCGGCGCGTTGGGGGTCGAAGGTGGGGGTGCTGGTGCGGAATTTCTCGAACTGGGGGAGCAGCAGGTACTCTGGGACGAGATTGGCGTATTCGGCCATGTAGAGCTCCTGCATGCGGGAAGCAAAGCCTTCCAGCAGGGCGGGGTCTTCCGCGTACACATCGAGACCCTTGTAGTAGTCGGCTTTGTATTCGTCGAGCACGATGAACGGGTCGATGTCGTTCGCCAGGCACTCCTTGAACATGACCATGCGGCCGATGCGACCGTTGCCGTCCTGGAAGGGATGGATGCATTCGAAGAAGTAGTGGAAGCCCACGATTTCACGCAGGCCGTGTTGCGACGCATTTCCGTAGGAGTTCAGCAGTCGATCAATCTCGCTAGCCACCTGCGATGGAGGCGTTGTGGTGATGCCGCCTACGCCGTTCGGCACGGTTTTCCACGTGCCCGATGCCTGGCCCTCGACCCCCGCTTTCAGCACGCCGTGGTAGCTGAGCAGCAGGTCGGGCGTGAGGGGGTCGCGGGCCGTGTCGAGCATGAAATCGAACAGCTTGAAGTGGTTCACGGCCTCGAGTTGCGCGTCGAAGGGCACGGCGCGCCCCGTGACGGTGCGCGTTTCGAAGATGGAGCGGGTTTGCTCCTCGGTGAGGGGGCTGCCTTCCATCTTGTTGGAGTTGTAGGCAAAGGCGATCTGGTTTTCCCAGTAGAAGCCGCGTTCAATGCCCGCGCGCCGCTGGTCTTGCAGCAGGGCAAGCACGTCGTCGGAAGAAGTGCGAGTGAGGGCGGGGCCGTCGTTCATGGGAAGACATCCTATGCGCTGAGGAATGGGTCGCCTTGCGGCTTGCTATTGATGCACCCAGCACCCCAAAACGAAAACGCCCTCCGAGGAGGGCGTTCTTTTTCGAAATGGTGCGGGCGAGAGGACTTGAACCTCCATGGGGTTGCCCCCATACGGACCTGAACCGTACGCGTCTGCCAATTCCGCCACGCCCGCAGGTGCACTTCAGCTTTGCCGAAAGAGCGTCGATAATCATACCCGACCAAGCGCGGCGATGCAAGAAGTTTTTTCTACTCTTCTCGCAGAATGGTGTTCGCGGTCTCTTTCAAGGCGGCGTCGGTCATGTCCTCCTGACGGCGATCGGCCTTCTCGACCTCGCCGATGTGGGCCTTCAGCGGGCGCGTGGCCTCTTCCTTCTCGCGGTATTCGCGGTCCTTCGCCTTGCGAATCTCGTCACCGACGTGGTCTTTCAGGTGCTTCAGCTGCTCGCGCTCATGCTCGCGGTCGATGCGGCAGTCTTCGCGGCTATCGGGTATTTCCAGGCTCATGAGAGGCTCCTTTGCTCGGGGATGCGCCGCGCGGAGCGGCGCCCCGGCGACTTTGCTACGCCCCTACTTTAGCCCCGCAGCGGCTGCCCCCGCTTTTCCGACCCCATCCGTCAACGAATTGCAACGCCTTTGATCCCTGATCTGCTGGTGTCCGCGGCGCTCCGGCGGATGGGCGCCGAGCCGCTCGGTATAATGGGGCGCACGATAGTAGCGCCGTCCCGCGGGGAGTGGCGCCTGGGCCTACGGGAAGGCGGCCCTCGCCGGCTCGTGGTATCCCGGAACCAGTAACAGCAGAAGCAGAAGGAGGAAGCTCATGGCAGAAGCAACGCCGGTCGTCGGCATCATCATGGGATCGGAATCGGACATGCCGGCCATGGAGCCGTGCATGGCGCAGCTGGATGCGCTGGGCGTGCCTTACGAGGTGAAGGTGGCCAGCGCGCACCGCAAGCCGGCGGTTGTGCACGAGTGGGCCGAAACCGCTCACGACCGCGGCATCAAGGTGATCATCGCCGCGGCGGGTAAGGCGGCGCACCTCGGCGGCGTCGTGGCCGCGTTCACCCCGATGCCGGTTATCGCTGTGCCCATGAAGACGAGCGATTTGGGCGGCCTCGACTCGCTGCTGTCCATGGTGCAGATGCCTTCGGGCGTGCCGGTGGCCTGCGTGGCCATCAACGGCGCGAAAAACGCGGCCATTCTGGCCGTGCAGATGATGGGCACCAACGACGAGGCCATGCTGCAGAAGGTAGCCGATCTGAAGGCGCAGATGGCGGAAGCCTAGGGCGTGCTGCCGGCCAGCCGCGCTAGGCGCCGAGCCTTAAGACGAGGCTGTCGTGCCGCCGAGGTGCTCTGCCGATGGAGCGCAACCAGCGGTTCGCCCAGCTGCGAAGGGAATGAGTCGATGAAGAAATTCTTGATGGGGAACGAGGCGTTCGCCCACGCGGCCCTGGAGGCCGGGGTGAACGTGGTGGCGGGCTATCCGGGCACGCCGTCGTCGGAAGTGGTGGAAACCGTGGCGAAGCTGCGGGCATCCGGCGTGGCCGAGGGCGTGCACGTGGAATGGTCTACCAACGAGAAGGCGGCCCTTGAAATGCTGGCCGGCGCCTCGTACTGCGGCGCGCGGGTGCTGTTCACCTGCAAGCAGGTGGGCCTGAACGTGGCGTCCGACGCGCTCATGTCGCTGAACTACGTGGGCGTGCGCGGCGGCTGCGTGCTGTTCGTGGCCGACGACCCGGGCCCCATTTCCTCGCAGACCGAGCAGGACACGCGCCGCTTCGGATCGTTTTCCAAGGTGCCGGTGCTGGATCCTGCCACGCCCGACGAGGCCTTCGCCATGATGAAGGCGGCCTTCGACCTGTCCGAGCGCTATGGCGCCCCCGTCATCGTGCGACCCACCACGCGCATCTGCCACGCCTCCACGTTCTTCGAGGTGGAAGAGCATACTGTCGCGCGTCCGCTGCCTGGGGACGGCTTCCAGAAGGATCCGAAATGGGTCATCTTCCCCAAGCGCGCCTACGAGGGCCATGGGGAAATCAACCGGCGACTCTCCCGCATGGCCTGGGATTTCGCGAACGACCCGGCGTTCGCCCGCTTCAATCATATATATAATGGCGGCGAGACAGCGCCCCGGAGGGGTGTCTCACCTTCTGACTCTTTAGCGGCAGGGAGCGCGTCTGATGTGAGACACCCCTCCGGGGCGCTGTCTCACGTGGGCATCGTGACCGGCGGGGTGTCGACGGCTTACACGCGCGAGGCTCTGGCGCTTATGGAGCGCGCAGCTGCTGCTGCGGGCTTGGCCCTTCCGCCCTACCGACTGCTGGCGGTAGGTACGCCCTACCCCTTCCCTGCGGAAACAGCCGCTGCCTTCGCCGAGGGCCTCACCGATGTCATCGTATTCGAAGAGCTCGACAGCGTGTTGGAGGAGGAAATGCTGAAGCTCGCCGGCGCCCGCGGCTTGAACCTGCGCGTGCATGGCAAGCTTACCGGCGCCACCGACGACCGCGGCGAGAACACCACCGAGGGTATCGCCGGTCGCCTGGCACGGTTCTTCGATCGCACGAATTCGGCGAACCTCGCAAAGTTGGAAGAGCAGCGTGCGGAAGACTTCGCCGATCACCCGGGCTCCCTCGCCGCGCTCGTTGCCTCCACTATCGGCCAGAACGACCTTCACTACGAGGGCCCGTTGCCCGTGCGGCCGCCGGTGCTGTGCGCCGGGTGCCCCCATCGCGGCAGCTTCTACGCCGTGAAGCAGGCGCTCAAGGGTCGCGAGGCGGTGCTTTGCGGCGACATCGGCTGCTATACCCTGGGCAACGCCCAGCCGCTCGACGCGGTGGACACCTGCCTGTGCATGGGCGCCGGCATCACCATGGCCCAGGGCTTCGCCGTGGCCGAGCCCCGCAAGAAGCAGGTGGCCTTCGTGGGCGACTCCACGTTCTTCGCAAGCGCCCTCACCGGCATTGCGAACGCCGTGTACAACGGCCACGACGTCACCTTCGTCATCCTTGACAACGCCACCACGGCCATGACGGGCAGCCAGCCCCACCCGGGCACCGGCGCAACCCTCATGGGCGAGCGCCGCCGCCCCATCGTCATCGAGGAAGTGCTCCACGGCCTGGGCATCCAGCATATCGGGTTCGCTAACCCGCACAGCCTGGAAGGCTCGCTGGCCGCCGCCCGCGCCGCCATCGATTTCGAAGGCCCCTCGGCCCTTATCTTCCGCGCGCCCTGCATCCAGCTGAAGAAGCCCGATGCGCCGGTGGTCATCGACGCCGAGAAGTGCACGGGCTGCAAGAAGTGCATCACCTCGGTGGGTTGCCCCGGCATCGGCTTCGACGCCGGCCGCCGCGGCCCCGCCTCCCGCGAGCGCGGCCAGGCCTTCATCGACGCGAGCCTCTGCAACGGCTGCGGCCTGTGCACGCAGCTGTGCCCCTTCGGCGCCATCGAGGGCACGGTGGGGTTCGGCGGTCCCGGCCAGGCCGAAGTGGCCACCTACCGCCCCGACCCCGACCCGTTCCAAACGGGCGAGATTCCCCTCGTCAACGACGAGGGCAATGCCCTGCAGGAAACGGAAGTGAAGGGCGAGCCCGATGAGACGCCCGGCCAGGCGCTGGGGAAGGCGGAAGGAGTCTGCCATGATTAACGTGCTGCTCGCCGGAGTGGGCGGTCAGGGAACGGTGCTGGCCGCGAAGGTGCTCGCCCAGGCGGCGGCTGCCCGCGGGTGGCAGGTGCGCACCGCCGAAACCATCGGTATGGCCCAGCGCGGCGGCAACGTGACCAGCCACGTGCGCATGGGCGATGGCGGCGAGGAAGTGTTCTCGTCGCTGATCACGCCGAGCACGGCCGACATGGTTATTGCCCTAGAGCCGGGTGAAGCGGCCCGCGCCCTGCCCTATTTGGCCCCGGGTGGGGTGCTCGTGACGGCCACGACGGCCATCCAGCCGGTAACGGCGGCCCTGGCCAGCCAGCCCTATCGCGCTGCCGAGGTGGTGGCGAACTTGGCGAACTCCCTGCAAGCCCAGGCGCTGGCCGAGGCGGCAAAGGCATCGGAAGCGGAAGCTGTCAGGGCGACGGGCGAAGCCGCGCCCGCTGACGCCCAGGCCCCGGGCGTCGAAGGCTACCCGGTGCCGCTTTTCGTCCCCGTGGACGACGCGGCCCTCGAGCACGAGCTCGGCCCCGGCTCCCGCAAGTCCCTCAACATGATGCTGCTGGCCGTGGCGGTGGCGCAAAACCGCGTGCCCCTCACCCTAAGCGAAGTGAAGGCCGCCGTAGAAGTCTGCGTGAAGCCCCAGTTTGTCGCCATGAACCTGGAAGCCATCGACCACGCCGCCCAGGCCTACGGGTAGGCGCCCTGCTCGCGACCGTTCTGCCCTCGCTTCAGGCCCCGATACCTCACGCAAATGAGGTATCGGGGCCTGATCTGCAAAATCATACCTTTCGGACGAGGGGTCGGCGTTCAATTACCCGTTTTTGTGAGACTGACACAGCCCCGGAAATTCCCTTTAATGAAGCGCAAGAAATCGGCATGAGGCCGACTTCTCGAACAAGGAGGAATTTTCATGGGAGAAAACAAGGGAATGGATCGTCGCGGCTTTCTGAAGACCGCGGCTCTTTCGAGCCTGGCTCTGGGTGCCACCGCCGCTATGGCGGGTTGCGCTCCTACCGGCAACAGCGAGGCGGGTCTTCCGTCTACCGGCTCCGACGTTTCCTGGGATAAGGAAGTAGACGTGCTCGTGCTGGGCTCCGGCACCGGCACCTTCGCCGCGCTGGTGGCTGCCGAGAAGGGCGCCAGCGTGTGCGTCGTCGAGAAGGGCAACATGTGGGGCGGCACCGCCGCTACCTCGGGCGGCGGCCTGGCTGTGCCGCTGTCCTACGCCGCCGAGGCTGCCGGCGTGAAGGATAGCAAGGAAGAAGTGGTGAAGTACTTCACCAACGCTTCCGACCACCGTGTCGACCAGGCCGTGCTCAGCTCCTACATCGACAACGGCAACGACTTCCTCACCTGGCTGTCCGACGAGATGGGCTGGACCTTCAACGCGAGCCCGCTGTTCGGCGACTACTACGAGCCCATGGAGGGCTGGATTCCCATGGGCCGCGGCTCCCTGGGCGCCGCCAACGCCGAGGGCGCGATGGTTGCCAGCCAGATGTGGGAGGAAATGCGCGCGAAGCTGGAAGAGCTGGGCGCCGAGATTCTCATGGACACCGAGGCTACTCAGCTCATCACCGACGAGACCGGTGCCGTGCTGGGTGCCGTGTGCGGCGGCCAGAACATCAAGGCCGCTGCCACCATCGTGGCCACCGGCGGCTTCGACCACAACGACGAGATGCGCGCCAAGTACCTGCCCTACAAGCTGATGGCCACCTGCGTGGTGCCCACCAACACCGGCGACGGCCAGCGCATGGGTATGGACATCGGTGCCAGCGTCTCCTTCATGGACCGCTGGTGGGGCGTCCCCTGCGTGCTCACCACCGGCGACGAGCCTCAGGCGCTCATCGACGAGGGTCGCATCGCCCAGGAAATCGCCGGCTGCGACTGGGCCATGTACCGTGGCCTGCCGGGCGCGGTCGTGGTGAACAAGAAGGGTAAGCGCATCGGTAACGAGGCTGGCCCCTACGACCTGTTCAACCAGTCCTTCGCCTACTACGACACCGGCGAGCCGGGCCATGTGAACATTCCGTCTTACCTCATCTGCGACGCTGCCTGCTGGGCCACCTATTCCATGCCGGGCCACATCGTGAGCGCGGTGGGCGACGGCGAGGGTAGCTTCTTCGACGAGACCTACGGCGGAGACGCTTCGGCTGCCGACGAGGTGCCCGCGCACTTCGTGAAGGCCGACACCCTGGAAGAGCTGGCCGAGAAGCTGGGCATCGACCCGGCGGGCCTGGTGGCCGAGATTGAGGCCTTCAACGCCAACGCGGCCGAGGGCAACGACCCGGTGTTCCATCGCGGTGAGAAGCACCTCGACATCAACACCACCGGCATCATGGCCGGCAGCCGCACCGACATCCCGAACCCGGTGCTGGCTCCCCTCGCCACCGGTCCGTTCTACGGCACCACCTACGTGCCCGGTTCCTGCAGCACCGCGGGCGGCCTGACCATCAACGAGAACGCCCAGGTGGTGAACACCGCGGGCGAGCCCATTCCGAACCTGTACGCGGTGGGCTGCGCCTCCTCGGGCATCTCCGGCGGCACCTACGTGCACGGCGGCATCAGCCTCGGCTCCGGCGGCGTGATGAGCTGGGTGGCCGTGAACCACGCGCTGAGCGCCTAGGTTTCTGGCCTGCGGCCCAAGCCGTACCCGTAACCCTCCCTTGAACGGCCCTCGCTTCGGCGGGGGCCGTTTTACGTAGGAAGCCGCGTTAGTTCTCGGCCTGCTCGGAGGTGAGCTTCCCCTTGAAGAAGTCGATGAGCTCTTGCTTGGAATGCACGCCCAGCTTCGCGTAGATGCGCTTGGTGTGGGTGCGGGCCGTGCCTTCGGAAATGAACAGCGTCTCTTGGATGATGCGCAGGCTGCGGCCCTCAAGCAGCAGCTGCACCACTTCGGTCTCGCGTTTCGTGAGGCCGGCGTCTTGGGCGATGCGCTCGAAGGACGACTCGGTGCTGGTGACGATGGTCTTCTCCAGGCTGTTGATCCAAATGCCCGAGAACGCGAAGAACATGACGATGACGGAAAGGCAGATGAACGAGGCGGCTTCGTTGGCAATAAGGTGCTGGGCCGAGGTAAGCAGGGTGTCGTTGGCTATGTTGCCGGCAGCCATCCCTAAGCCCCAGCACAGGTTCGTGCCGGCAAAGTAGGTGGCCTTGCGCAAATCGAGGCCGAACACCGTCACAATGGTTAGGCAGATGAACAGCAGCTGCGAGAGCAGAAACAGCGGCGAGGGCCGGGTGAACAGCTCAAGGGGGCTCACGGCCATGGCCGCCATGCCCAGCGACACCACGAACCCGGTGCAGGCCCCCATGACGAAGGGCACGAGCACCGGCACCGAACGCTTCACGCGCTTGGGCAACGGGCCCGAGCGTGCTGTCGGGGGCGCCGGGTGCCCCGCGCCGACAGCCAGGGTGAGGGGCGCTGCAATAACAAGCGCGTCGTACACCTCGCGCGGCACCACCAAAAGCACCAGGTCGAGTATGTAGAACAGCATCAGCGAGCCGGAAAGCGCCACCGCCAAGGTGGCGAAGTCGTCGCACTTGGCCAGGGTTTCCAGGCGCATAAGGGCCGCCAGGCCGCAGCCTACCCCGAGCGCGAGCGAGAGGGCCGTGGCGATGGTGTCGGAGGGGCTGCCCGCCTGGCTCAGCACGACGCAGCCGAGCAGCACCAGGGACGTGCCGATGGCCGTGGCGGCGCGCAGGCCCTTCGGTATGACATCCCACCGGGCGTGCATGACGCCTATGGCCAGCGCTGTGCTCAGGGCCAGGCTCGGCAGCACGGCAATGTTCGGTGCCAGCACTGACTCCGAGAAAATGCTCGCGTAGTTAATCTGGTGGAACCACAGCCAAATGATGGCATCAAGCAGCGCAATGCGAGCAGCCTGGCGGCCGTTTATCTTGTGCGCCTTCAGGTTGATCTGCATATTCCCTCCCTCGGATTGGCAAATCATACCTTTCGGACGAGGGAAAATACCCCATTTACCCGGTTTCGTGAGACTGACGTTACGTGCCCCGCCCGATAGGATTCAAGCAGGCTCGGCTCCTCATCGATGAACCTGAGGTAAGAGGCGGGAACGTCGGCGAAGGCAGTGGCTTTCAGCAGCCGAGCCTATCTTTCGAAGGAGGATTTGTCAAGAATTTGTCAAGAAAGGGGAAGCTATGAGACAAAGCGCACAGTGCCTGACTCGCCGCTCGTTTGTGGCGGCCGGCGCCTGTGTCGGTGTCGCGTCCCTGGGGCTGCTCGCCGGATGCACCGGCGGCACCACGGAGGCGCCCGCACCGGAGGGGAACACGGAAGACCCGACGGAACAGGAGGCAAACGTGGCAACGGAAACCAACGAGGGCCTGGCGGCCACCGGCAGCGACGAGGTGGTCTACATCGTCGATCGCCTGACGGCCAAGCCGGGCGAGGGCAAAGCCCTCTACGATGACTTCATGACGAACATGAAGCCGCTGATGGAGGGTGCCGGCTGGACGTTCGTCCGCGCCACCGTGGCGCCGGCCATCTGGCTCGACAAGGACTCGAGCATCATCGAGATCGAGTGGACGATGCCCGACATCGCCCAGGCGGCGTGGGCCTACTCCTCGGCCACGCGCTACAACCCCGAGTACGTGAAGTGGTGGGCCGAGGTGCGCGGCAAGGCCGTGTCGGTCGATCGTGTGTACTCTGCTTCGGAAAGCTACATGGAGGTGCTCAATAATGTTTAGTGCTGTTTTTGCCGTCACCTTCGCCGAGGGCATGGACGACGCTGCCAAGACCCAGTTCGTCGCCGACGCGAACGCGGCGGCTGCGGCGGTAAGCGACGTGTACTTGGCCGACAAGGTGCTTGAGCCGCCCATGCCCGGCGGCGACTTCGTCTGCGAAGTGGGCTTCGCCGATCAGGCGGCTTACGAGGCGGCCAAGGGCGGCGCGGCCTGGGGCGACCTGAAGGCGCTCATGACCGACCCCTCCAAGGTGGCCAACTGCGAGTTCCTCGCTTACGGCGAGGGCGACCTGCTGCTGCAGGAGAAGGAGAACTCCACCTGCCACCGTATTCTGTTCTTCAGCATCCGCGAGGGCGCCGATCCCGAGATGATCGCGAAGATGGAAGCCCATATGAACGACATGGCCGACCATGTGCCGGGCCTGCGCAACTGCAAGTTCGCCCGCGTGGTGGAGTCCGAGGGCACCGACGAGTGGGCCTACGCCTACGAATGCGACTTCGACGAGCCCATGAGCTTCCTCGGCAAGTACATGACCACGCCGTTCCACTTCCTGTACGTGGACAAGTTCTTCGAGCCGGCTTGCGCCGAGTGGGTGGCGGGCACCAACCTGTGCACCCCGTACATGGCTCAGGAGAAGCCGTTCCTCGCGAACTTCGCCTAAGCCTTACGCTCCTCAAACGCGCTGCGTGACGGCGCGACTCCTCTCAGGCCCCTGCCACCCTCCCGGCAGGGGCCTTCTTGTCTTCGCAATTCCTTACCTTCCTGCTCATCGCAGGCTGCGGCCAACCCCGTTTTTACCTGCGTCGATGCTGTGAATGGGGAGGTTATTTTGTTACGCATTTGTTAGAATGGGCCAGATTCACTAAAGGCTTTTGAAGGAGATGCGCGCGCCCATGGAAATGACCCCCGAGCAGCTTGAGCTTATCACCCACGAACTGGCCACCATCAAGGAGCGCTCGCCGTTCTACGCGAAGAAGTTCGAGGGCATCGATGTCTCCGACGTGCGCACCCAGGCCGATTTCGAGAAACTGCCCTTCTCCGAGAAGGACGACCTGCGCGCGGTATACCCGCTGGGGCTGCAGGCTGTGCCCGACGAGGAAGTGGTGCGCATCCACAGCTCCTCGGGCACCACGGGCACCCCGGTTATCATCCCCTACACCCAGCAGGACGTCATCGACTGGGCCACGCAGTTCGCCCGCTGCTATGAAATGGCGGGCATCACGCCGCTCGACCGCATTCAAATCACGCCGGGCTACGGCCTGTGGACGGCGGGCATCGGCTTCCAGCTGGGCGCCGAGCGCCTGGGCGCCATGGCCATTCCCATGGGGCCGGGCAACACGGAAAAGCAGCTGAAGATGATGCAGGACCTGAAGTCGACGGTCATCTGCGCCACAAGCTCCTACGCGCTGCTGCTGGCCGAGGAGATCACCAAGCGCGACCTGCGCGACGCCATTCACCTGAAGAAGGGCGTCATCGGGTCCGAGCGCTGGGGCGAGAAGATGCGCAACCGCATCCAGAACGAGCTGGGCATCGAGATCTACGACATCTACGGGCTCACCGAGGTGTATGGCCCGGGCATCGGCATTTCCTGCGATGCCCATGACGGCATGCACATTTGGGACGACTTCGTCTATATCGAGATCGTCGACCCGGAAACCGGTGAGGTGCTGCCCGACGGCGAAGAGGGCGAGCTAGTGCTGACCACCCTGCGCAAGCAGGGCGCGCCGCTCATCCGCTACCGCACCCACGACCTTACCCGCATCATTCCCGGCACCTGCGCCTGCGGCAGCCGCCACCCGCGCATTGCCACGCTCACCGGCCGCACCGACGACATGTTCAAGGTGAAGGGCTGCAACATGTTCCCGGCCCAGGTGGAGGAAGTTATCAAGGCCACCGACGGCACGAGCTCGGAATACCAGGTGATGATCGAGGCGGTGGACGGGCACGATGTGCTCACCGTGCTGTTCGAAACCCCGCTGGAAGGCGAGGCGCTCGCCCGCTGCGAAGAGGAGCTCGCCCTCATCTTCAAGGCGAAGTGCGGCTGCACCCCGGAGGCCAAGGGCGTGCCCGTAGGCGAGCTTCCCCGTTCCGAGAAGAAGACGAAGCGCATTTTCGACAGCCGTTACTAACGGACAGCCCGCGGATGGAAGGAGAGAGCCATCAACACGAGCTTGAACCATACGAAGCAGACGATCCTCATCGTCGACGACTCCATGCTCAACCGCGAGTTGCTCGCCGACATGATCGGCGACAACTTCAACATCCTGCAAGCTGAAGACGGCAAGCAGGCCGTGGCGGCCATGCACAAAGAGGGCTCGGGCATCTCGCTCGTGCTGCTCGACTACGTCATGCCGCAGATGGACGGCTTCGGCGTGCTGGAGGTTATGAACCGCAACGGCTGGATTAACGACATCCCCGTCATCATGGTGTCGGCCGAGTCGGACGCTGCCTACATCGAGCGTGCCTACGAGTTGGGCGTAACCGACTTCATCAACCGCCCCTACGACGTGAACGTGGTGCGTCGCCGCGTCATGAACACGCTTATGCTGTACCAGAAGCAGCGCACGCTCATGGGGCTTGTGGCCGACCAGGTGTACGAGCGCGAGAAGTCGAACAACCTCATGGTGTACATCCTGTCGCACATTGTGGAGTTCCGCAATGGCGAGAGCGGCATGCACGTGCTGAACGTGCAGGCCATGACCGAGATGATCCTCACGCACCTGGTGCGCATCACCGACCAGTACCACCTTACCTCCGAGGACATCTCGCTCATCTCCATGGCGTCGAGCCTGCACGACATTGGCAAAATTGCCATTCCCGAGGAAATCCTCAACAAGCCGGGGCGCTTCACCGACGAGGAATTCGAGATCATGAAGACGCATTCCGCCGTGGGCGCCCAGATGCTCGACGAGCTTGAGCTGTACAAGGAAGAGAAGCTCGTGCGCGTGGCCCACGACATTTGCCGCTGGCACCACGAGCGCTACGACGGGCGCGGCTACCCCGACGGCCTCAAGGGCGACGAGATTCCCATATCGGCCCAAGTGGTGGCGTTGGCCGACGTGTACGACGCCCTTACGAGCCCGCGCGTGTACAAGCCGCCCTTCAGCCACGAAGAGGCTCTGCGCATGATTCGCGACGGCGAGTGCGGCACCTTCAACCCGCTTATTCTGGAGTGCCTGACCGCCGTGGCCGACGACCTGAAGAACCGCCTGAACCGCGGGGTTACCGGCCGCGAGATTTCCGTGGATGCCGCGCGCCTGCTCGATTCGGCCTTCGATGCCGCCGGCGGCGCCGAGGCCTCGAGCCACACCTTGGAGCTGCTCGACTACGAGCGCATGAAGTACCACTACTTCGCGTCCATGAGCAACGAGGTGCAGTTCGAGTTCACCGAAGAGCCTGCGATGATTGTGCTGTCCGATTGGGGCGATCGCAAGCTGGGCCTTCCAGAAACGGTGATGGATCCCTACGCCGACGAGGCCTTCATCGGGGTGTTCGGCACCGAGAACCTCGACGTGCTGAGCCACCGCCTGCGCACCACCACGCCCGATTCCCCGGACGTGGCCATGGATATGGAAGTCACCGTCGACGGCGAGCCGCGCTGGCTGCACCTTATCGCCCGCGCCCGCTGGTCCGACGAGGCCGAGCCGCGCTATGTGGGTTCCTTCGGCAAGTTCATCGACATCGACGACCAGCAGGCCCAGCTGCGCGATTTGCAGTTCAAGGCCTACCACGACCCGCTGACGGAAGTGGTGAACGGCGCCTTCGCCCGCAAGGCCATCGTCGAGCGGCTCTCCGAGCACCCCGACGGCGACCGCGCGAGCGACCGTTTCGTGCTGCTGGTGTGCGATTTGGACCTGTTCAAGCAGGCCAACGACACCTACGGCCACCAGTTCGGCGACCGCGTGCTGCAGCACTTCGCCGACCGTCTGCAAGATTCCGTCCGCGGCGACGACGTGGTGGCCCGCGTGGGCGGCGACGAGTTCCTCGTGTGCATGGAATGCCCCGTGGACCCGCGCCCGCTTATCGCCCGTATCCACGGCTCGCTGGAAGGCGAGTTCGAGGGCTTCCCGCTGTCGGTGTCCATGGGCGTGGCCACCACCGACGGCGGCAACCGCGACTACGACGAGCTGTTCCGCCAGGCCGATGTGGCCCTGTACACCAAGAAGCGTGGCGGCCGCGGGGGCTTCGTCTTCTACGACGATTTGAACGAGGAAGAGCGGGGGGCGTTGGCCGAGGCCGGCACCACGGCGCTTTCCGGCATAGACAGCGACGAGCGCGACCGATAGACTTCGGCCCACGACACAAAGGAGAAACCCATGTCTTTGGAAATTGCCTACGCTGCCATGGGCGGCGATTTGGAAACCGTGCGGGGGCGCCTGCTCACCGACGAGCGCATCGAGAAGTTCGCGAAGATCTTCCTGCAGGACACTTCCATGCAGACCCTGGAGAACGCCCTTGAGGCCGGCGACTTCGCTGAGGCCTACCGCGGCGCCCACACGCTGAAGGGCGTCAGCCGCGACTTGGGCTTCACGCCCCTGTTCAACGCGGCGGCCGAGCTTTCCACGGCCCTGAAGCTCGACGACGCCGGCGTGCCGGCCGACCTGGCCCGCGTGCCCGAGCTCATGCCCGCCGTGCGCGACGCCTACACCCTGGTCGTCGACTCGGTGGCCATCATCTAGCAAGCACGAGCCCTCGGCGATGCCACGTCGGCGCCGCCTTGGAGCCCTCGGGAGGAAAGGTTCATGACCGGAACAAAAGACAGCATAAAATACGGTCGCATCGTGGTCATTGTGCTCGCCGCCCTGATGGTGGCGGCGGCGTTCGTGCTGTTCATCACGCTGAACAACGAGCGCATCAACGAGCAGAACGCCAAATACCTCCAGGGCTCCACCGAGCAGTCGGCCCGCCGCATCGACGAGTGGATGACCGATTCCCAAACCGAGATCCGCCTTCTGTCCTCCATGTACGAGAACACGCTGAAAAGCGCCGAGGAAGCCTCCATCGAGGGCATCGAAGACCTGGCGGTGTACACGAAGTTCGATTACGTCACCTATTCCACCCTCGACGGCACCACCTACGACGACCGCGGTCAAGACGGCAACGCCCAAGATCGCGAGTACTACACCCAGGGCATCGAGGGCAACTCCGGCGTGTGCGCCATGGACGAGTCGCTCTTCTACGGCGACTTGTCGGTCATCTTCTACACGCCGCTGTACTACGAGGGCGAGGTCATCGGCGTTATTGCCGGCGCCTACCGGGAAGACTCCATGGAAAGCTTCCTTTCCACCTACTTCTTCGGCGAGCAGACCAACACCTATTTGTGCTCGCGCGACGGCGCGGTGGTGGCCCATTCCTCGGCCTCCTACAGCAACGATGTGAAAAACGCCCAGGATCTCTACTTCGAGGGGGGCACCTCCAGCGATATCTCGCGGGCCGATTTGGAAGCCGCCTTCTACAACGGCACCTCGGTCACCTTCGATTACCGGGGCAGCGCCGGTTCCGGCATGGCCTATGTGATGCAGCTGCCCAACTACGACTGGATGCTCATGCGCACCTTCCCCAGCTCCATCACCGATTCCATGACGGCCCGGGCGAACTTGGCCGGTATGGCGTTCGTGGGCCTGGTGGGCGCGGCCCTGGTGGGCGTGGGGGCTTACTTCCTCGTGCAGGCCTTCCGCCAGCGCCGGAAGCTGCTTTCCGAAAGTGAGCATGCCACGGGCATTGTGAACTCGTCTTTGGCGCTGTTCCGCCGCTTCGCGGTAATCGACCTGGCTCACAACACCTACGAGTACCTGAAGGACGACGGCATCAAGGACGACCTGCCGCGCCACGGCGAGTACAACATGTTCCGCTACTACTGGCAGACCCGTTTCGCCAGCGAAGAGGACGCCGAGGCCATGAAGGTGGCTCTTACGCCGGAGTACATCCGCGAGCACCTGACGGCCGACGTGCCCTACCTGCATTTGGAGTACCGCCTGGCCGACCCCGAGACCGGCGAGGTGTCGTGGAACCAGGCCTCGATGATTCCCCTTACGCGCGATAGCGAGGGCACGGTGCAAAGCGTGCTCATGTCGGTGCAGGACGTGACCGACGTGAAGGAGCGCGAGATTCAGACGCGCAACGCCCTGGAGGACGCCTTCCGCGAGGCCGAGCGCGCCTCGAAGGCCAAGAGCGACTTCATGAATTCTATGAGCCACGACATTCGCACGCCCATGAACTCCATCATGGGGCTCACGGCCATCGCCACCATGTACCTGGACGACCCGGAGCGCGTGAAGGACTGCCTGGCGAAAATCACCACCTCGAGCCGGCACTTGCTCGGCCTTATCAACGAGGTGCTCGATATGGCGAAAATCGAGAGCGGGAATTTGGGCCTCACCGAGGAGGACTTCGATTTGCCCGAGACGGTGGAGAGCCTGCTTTCCATTATGACGCCCCAGATTAACGACAAGAAGCTGGAGCTGAAGGTGGAAATCGCCGACATCCAGCACGAGCATGTGGTGGGCGACCCCATGCGCCTGCAGCAGGTGTTCGTGAACATCATGGGCAATTCCGTGAAGTTCACCCCCGAGGGCGGCACCGTGAGCCTGCGCATCAAGGAGCTGCCGAGCCGCATCAAGGGCTCGGGCTGCTACGAGTTCACATTCTCGGACACCGGCTGCGGCATGTCCGAGGACTTCGTGAAGAAGGTGTTCGAGCCGTTCACGCGCGCCAACGACTCCCGCGTTACCAAGGTGGAGGGCACGGGCCTGGGCATGTCCATCGTGCGTTCGGTGGTGAACCTCATGAACGGCACCATCGATGTGCAGAGCAAGTTGGGCGAGGGCACGACGTTCACCGTGACCGTGTACATGAAGCTGCGCGAGGGCGACGAGCACGACCTCTCGAAGTTCGAGGGGCTGCGGGTGCTCGTGGCCGATGATGAGGAGGCGGCCTGCGAGAGCGCCTGCGAGCTGTTGCGCTCCGTGGGCATGGAGCCCGACTACGTGCTGTCTGGCGACGAGGCCGTAGAAGCTGCGCGCCGCGCCGTGGACGAGGCCCGCGATTACGTGGCCATCATCCTCGATTGGAAGATGCCCGGCAAAAGCGGCATCGAGACGGCGGCTGAGATTCGCGAGATTGTCTCTGACGACTTGCCCATTATCATTCTGTCGGCCTACGACTGGACGGCCGTGGAGCAGGAGGCGCGCGCCGTGGGCGTGGACGCGTTCATCTCCAAGCCGCTGTTCCGCAGCCGCCTCATCCACGTGATGAAGGGGCTTCTGGACAGCGAGGTCGAAAGCGAGCCGAAGAACGAGTACGAGATTCTCGCCTCGAGCGATTTCTCGGGCCACCGCGTGCTGCTGACCGAGGACAACTCCATCGCCGCCGCTATCGCCCTCGACATTCTGGGCATGACCGGCGTCGAGGTGGAGCATGCGGAAAATGGCCGCTTGGCCGTGGAGGCGTTGCTGGACCGGGAGCCCGGCTACTTCGACTTCGTGTTCATGGATATTCAGATGCCCGTGATGAACGGCTATCAGGCGGCCAGCGCCATCCGCGCGGCGGCCAAGGGCGAGGGGCTCGACGGCATGACCATCGACCCGCGCCCCGACCTGGCCGAGATTCCCATTGTGGCCCTGACGGCCGATGCCTTCGCCGACGACGTGGCCCGCGCCCGAGCCGCCGGCATGAACGCGCATATGTCGAAGCCCATGGAAATAGAACTGCTGGTAAAGACGCTGAAGGAATGGCTGTAGAGCTTGGCTCGGTCTTCGACATATCGTGTCCTTCTCACGACAGCGCTCGCATTGGCTCTGGCGCTTTGCCTGACCGCCTGCGGCGGTGGCGACGGCGGCGGCTCGGTGTCGGCGGGGCCGGTGGCCTCGGGCAGCTCCTCGGCCGAGGGCGGCTCAACCGATGGGGGCGATTCCTCTACGTCGGGTCCGGCCTACACGGTGCCCGGCTCGGTTTCCATGTCGTCTTTCAACGAGGGCGCTGCCCAAACCGGCAACGATTGCGCTATCGACACCTCGAATGTGGCCCAGGGCTACGTGGGCGCTTCGGCCCGAAGCGATGCGCGCCTGAAGTTCCAGGTGACCAAGGGCGAGATGAGCTACAACTACGACTTGCCCGGCGACGGTACGCCCATCGTGGTGCCCATCAACATGGGCAACGGTGCCTACACCTTCCGCGTCATGCAGAACACCTCGGGCAACAACTACGTCGAGCTGTTCAGTGTTATCGAGAATGTGAACCTGGCCAGCGACACGGCACCCTTCCTGGTGCCGAATATGTTCGTCGATTACAACGAGTCCTCCGCCGTGGTGGCAAAGGCCCGCGAGCTGGCCGCCGGCGCCGCCAACCAGGGCGACGTCGTGCGCAACATTTACCAGTGGGTAGTCGACAACGTCACCTACGATCACGCCAAGGCCTCCGAGCTTGCCTCGGTGACCGGATACGTGCCCAACCCCGACGAGACGCTCTCGTCGCGCACGGGCATCTGCTTCGACTACGCTTCCCTGGGCGCCGCCATGCTGCGCAGCCTGGGCATTCCGTGCCAGGTTATCACCGGCTACGTTTCCCCTGACGATGTGTACCATGCCTGGAACATGGTATATATTGATGGGGAATGGGTAAGCGTAGAGATCAGCATTAAACCGAACAGCTGGACGCGGGTGGACCTCACCTTCGCCGCTAGCGGTGCCTCGAGCACCATCGGCGACGGCACCAGCTACACCGATCGATACACCTATTAGAAAGTAAGGGGACGCCATGGCCAAACCGAAACTCGACAGCGCGGGCATCAGCCTTTTCTGCGAGAGCGTCGCCATGATGCTGGCGGCGGGCATTCAAACCGACGAGGCGGTGGGAATGCTCTCCGAGGACATCGGCGATGTGGCCCTGCAGGCTACTTGCACCTCGGTGTACCAAAGCCTGAATGCCGGGCAGAATTTAGCTGGTGCCATGCAGGCCTCGGGCGCCTTCCCGCGCTACGCGGTAGACATGGTGCGCGTGGGCGAGACGGCCGGCCGCACCGAGGAGGTGCTGCGCTCGCTGGGCGTGTACTACGATGAGGAAGACCGCCTGTTCGCGAAAATCCGCTCGTCGGTGGGCTATCCTGCGGCGCTGCTGTGCATCATGAGCGTCATTCTGGCGTTCACCGTCATCATCATTTTGCCGGTGTTCGAGGACGTGTACGTGTCCATGGCCGGCACGCTCACCGGTGGCTCGGCCGGGGCCGTGGGGCTTTCCGTGGGCATCGGCTGGGTGGCCCTCGGCGTCACGCTCGTGTGCGCCATCGTGGCCGTGGGGCTTGCCATCGCCTGCCGCGGCGAGTCGGGCCGTATCGCGGTCATGCACCTGTTCGAGAAGTTCCCCATCACGCGCCCGGCCATGGAGCAGCTGGCGGTGTCGCGCTTCGCCTCGGCGCTGGCGGCTTACACCGCTTCCGGCGTGAACACCGACGAGGCTATGAAGGAGGCCATCGAGGTGGTGGAGCACGAGGGGCTGCGCGCCAAGGCCACCAGCGCCTACGGGCTTATGATCGACGCCGCCGCGCCGCGCTCCCTCGCCCAGGCCATTAGCGAGGCCGAGGTGTTCGAGCAGATTCATGCGCGCATGCTCACCATCGGCACGCGGTCCGGCTCGCTCGATGCGGCGCTCGACCGTCTGTCGGCCAACTTCTTCGACGATGCTATCCTGCAGATTGACGCGGCCATCGACAACATCGAGCCGGCGCTTGCCGCCTTCCTCACCATTGCCGTGGGGGCCACGCTTATTTCCGTCATGCTGCCGCTCATCGGCATCATGGGATCGATTGGCTAGCCCATGATTCACGGTAAGACAGCCCAAATGCAGCGGCGCCGCACCCGGCGCGTGGTGGCGGTCATCGTCGCCTGCGTGCTGGCCGTGGTGCTGTGGTGCGCGTGGGATTCCGCCAGTGTGGAAACCGAGGCCCAAGGGGCCATGTCGGTGCGCACGGCGGTGCTCGACGCGGCCATGCAGTGCGCCGCCGTGGAAGGGGCCTACCCCTCGAGCCTCAGCTATTTGGAAGAGCACTACGGGCTCATCGTGAACCACAGCGACTACGCGGTCACCTACGAGGCCTTCGCCTCGAACGTGCCGCCCTCCGTGGTGGTGGTGCCGCGATGAACTCGAGCCGTATTTTCACGGGCATTCTGTTCGCCCTGTTCGTGGTAACGCTGCTGCTGGCTATTCTGGCTGGCACCGATGTGTATCGCGGCCTGGCGCGTGAGGGGCGCGTGGCCGACGAGGCACGCCTTTCGCTCACGCTGCTCGCCAACGATGTGCGGGCCAACGACCAGGTGGGGGCCGTGGGTCGCGCCTGGGTGACTAGGGACGGGGTCGACCTTACTCTGGCCGAGGGCGACGGCGAGCTGGGCCAGGCCTCGCTGGCCGGCGAAGTGGAGGGCAGCCTTCTGGAGGGACCCGCCCTCGTACTGCGCGAGACACTGCCCTCGGGCGTGTACGAAACGCGCATCTACCGCTACGACGGCACCATCATGGAGGAGTACGCTCTGGCCGACGCGGCCTACGATCCGGAAAAGGCCACGGCCATCGTGAAGTCCTCCATCTTCGATTTCTCCTATGCGGGCGGCCTGCTTACCCTGGTGACCGATTCCGGGCAAGTTCAGGTGGCCCTGCGCTGCGCAGGGGGTGAGGCCACATGACGCGTTTGAACCGCCGTTCCATGGCGGCCTATTCCGTGGCCGCCCATGCCGAGGGCAAAAGCGCGGCCGACGAGCGCATGGACCGCTATCACGAGCATGTGGGCCGCCGGCGCACCGATCGGGCCGTGTGGCCCGGCGCCGCCTTCATTGTGGAGGCCTTGCTGCTACTGGTGTTTCTGGCCGGCTCGCTGGCGGTGCTCATGGAGGTGAACGCCGCGGCCGACCTGCGCGGCAAGGAAAGCGCGCGCCTGGTGAACGCGCTCACCTTCGCCTCGAATTCCGCCGAGAGCTTCGCCGCCGACCCGGAGGGGGCCCTGGCGGGCACCTCGGTGGTGGCCGATGTGACCGACGGCAACGTGCAGTACGCCTGGGATTTGGCGCTCGTGCGCGAGGTTGCGGTGGAGCCGACAGAGGCCGGCGCGCTGTACACGGCCACCATCACCGTCTGGAACGTCGAGGACGTGATGGAAATCTCCGAGAACACCCAGGGCGTTCAGGCTACTTACGAGGTGACCTTGGCCGACGAGGCGGCCGAGCCCGTCTACCAGCTGGCTACGAGCGCCTATGTGAGCGGGGGCGGCACGCCCGTTTCCTCTGACGGTATGCCTTTGGCCGACGTGAAGGGCGATGCGGCTGCGTCGCCTGCCGAGGAGGTGGCGTAAATGGCGAAACCTCACGGCTCGGTGCGCATCGGCCCTATCAGCCTGTTCGCGCTTATCATCATCTTGTGTCTGGCGGTGCTTTCGGTGCTGAGCCTTTCCACAGCCTCTTCCGAATTGCGCACCTCCGAGCGTCAGGCCCAAACCACCACGGAAACCTACCAGCTGGAAACCGTCGGCCAAGCTTTCTTGGCCGAGCTGGACGGCGCACTGAAGTCGGGCCGCGTACCCGACGCCCTGGCAGCTTGGGGCGTGGCCGATTCTTCGGCTTCCGCCAGTGCCGGCGCTGCGGATGCCGGCGAGACCATCGAGGACGAGGGCCTTACCGGTGCGGCCGACGGCTCGCCTGCGGGGTACGAGTGCCCCGTTTCCGATTTCGGCTTGGAGGGCGACGCCCTGGTGAGCTGCTCGGGCACCTTCGACGGCACGCAGCTTACGGTCACGTTCTCGATGGAAAGCGGCCGTCAACTTGCCTGCGAGCTGCGCATTCACGACAAAACTTACACTCTTGAAGCTTGGAAAGTAACCACCCAATGGATCGACGACGGCACAGGCGAGACCCTGTGGCTCGGCTAGCAAAGGAGAAGCACCTATGGAACTGAAGGCACTGCTGCAGGAAATGATCGACAAGAAGGCCTCGGACGTGTTCATCGTCGCCGGCCTGCCGATTACCTACACCGCCGACGGCCGCCAGATTCGCATGGACATGGCGCCGCTTATGCCGGCCGACACGAGCGCGCTCGTGGGCGCTATCTACGGGCTGTCGGGCCGCGACGAGGGCATCTTCCTCGATGGCCACAACCACGACGACGACTTCTCCTTCGCCGTGCCGGGCATGGGCCGCTTCCGCGTGAACGTGTTCCGCCAGCGCGGGTCGTTCGGCGCGGTCATCCGCGTCATTCCCTTCACGCTGCCGAGCGCCGAGGACTACCACATTCCCGCCGATGTTATGGCCTGCGCCGACTTCCAGAAGGGTCTCGTGCTGGTGACGGGCCCTGCTGGCGCCGGCAAGTCTACCACGCTGGCCTGCATTATCGACAAGTTGAACAAGAACCGGACGGGCCACATCATCACCATGGAAGACCCCATCGAGTACGTGCATCGCCACGAGGGCTGCATTGTCACCCAGCGCGAGATTCCCTCGGACGTGGCCACCTACGCCGAGGCCCTGCGATCCGCTATGCGCGAGAGCCCCGATGTCATCCTGCTTGGCGAGATGCGCGACCAGGAGACCATCGGCACGGCCATGACCGCCGCCGAGATGGCGCAGCTTTTGTTCTCCACCCTGCACACCACCGGCGCGGCCAGCACCATCGACCGCATTATCGACGCCTTCCCGGCCAACCAGCAGCGCCAGATTCGCATGCAGCTTTCCATGGTGCTGCAGGCCGTGGTGTCGCAGCAGCTGGTGCCCACGGTGGACGGCGGCATCGTGCCGGTCTTCGAGATCATGACCGCCACGCCGGCCATCCGCAACCTCATCCGCGAGGAGAAGACGCACCAGATCGACTCGGTCATCGCCGCCAGCCACGGCGGCGGCATGCGCACCATGGACCAGAGCCTGTACGCGCTCGTGAAGGAAGGCACCGTCTCGAAGGAAACCGCCCTCCAGCACGCCATCCACCAGGAAGCCCTAAAGAAGCGCTTCGAATCCGAAGGCATGTAGGCGAGCAAGTCTGTCTCACCCGTAGGGCAAGGGCCATGCCCTTGCCGCGCGACCCCTAACGAAAAGCGGCGGATCCCCACGAGGATCCGCCGCTTTTCCGTTATTCCTCTTCTTCGGGCTTTTCGATGGCGACGAGAATGCGGTCGATGCGCAGGCGGTCCATGGCGAGCACGGTAAACGTCACCTTGGTACCGCGGTCTTCCAGCACCACCACGTCGCCTGCATCGGGGATGCGGTCGAACAGCGACAGCAGCAGGCCGCCGGCGGTTTCCACGTCGTTTGCGTCTTCGGGCTCGAAGCCCAGCAGCTCCACGAGGTCGTCGATGGCCAGGGTGCCGTTCACCTGATAGGTGCCGTCGGGCAGCTGCTCGATGTCGTCGTCGGTATCGTGCACGTACTCGTCGTCGATGCGGCCGACAATCTGCTCCATGATGTCGCTCATGGTGACGATGCCCGCCGTGCCGCCGTGCTCGTCTACCACAACGCAGATCTTCGTGCGGCCCTCCTGCATGGTTTCCAGCAGCTTCGCAATGGGAATGCCCTCGGGCACCGGCGGCAGCTCGCGAATGTTCCAGTCGCTGAGCGGCGTATCCAAGGGCATGTCAACGAGGTCCTTCGTGTGCACGAAGCCCACCAGGTGGTCCTTCGAGCCGTTGCACACCGGGTAGCGCGAGTACTTGTACTGGTGGATGAGCTCGAGGTTCTCCTCCAGCGAATCCTCCAGGTTCAGGCAGATGACATCGGTGCGCGGGGTCATAATGCCTTCGGCGTCCTTGTCGCCCAAGTCGAAGATGTTGTCGACGAACTCGTTTTCCTCGGCGCCGATGAGGCCGTTCTCGGTGGACTCGTCGATGAGCAGCTTGATCTCCTCGCCGGTGTACACCTCGTGCTCGTCGGCCGGGTCGTGGCCGAACAGGCGCATAACGCCGTTGGTGATGCCGTTGAAGATGACCATGATGGGGTAGGTGACGCGGTAGAACACGCGCAGCGGCCCGGCAGTGTGCAGGGCGTACTTCTCGGTGGAGAAGATGGCGAAGGACTTCGGAATAAGCTCGCCGACCACCACGTGCAGGGTCGTCACAATGAAGAAGCCCACGGCCACGCAGATGGGATACACGGCCGCCTCGGGGAAGCCCCAGGCCAGAAGCGGGGCCTCCAGCACGGCGGACACGGCCGGCTCGCCCAGCCAGCCGATGGCCAGGGAAGCAAGGGTGATGCCCAGCTGGCAGGCCGACAGGTAGGCGTTGATGTGCGTGGTCACGTCGCGGGCGGCCTCGGCGCCTCGGCGCTTCTCGGCCACGGCCATGTCAATCTGGCTGCGGCGCACGCGCACGAGGGCGAACTCGGCCACGACGAAGAATGCGTTCATCAGCAGGAAGAACAGCACGAGCAGAAGACATATGGCGGTATACATAACCGAAAACACCCTTTCGCGGAGCGCGCGGCGGCAGCCGTTGGCCCCGTTCTCGACAAATATGTGAGTCATATCCTAGGCGATTTCCTTACAGCGAACCGCCCCGAGGGGAAACTGACACCACATTATTACAAGCTTACGGGCGTGCGGGCGACATACGGCCCCCGTTAGTTGCGGCCGTATGTCGCCGTTCCTACGGGAAAACTAAGGGTTGGCCGAGTTCGCGAAGGCAACGAGGCGCGCGGTGGTAGAGTTGGTTAGTTTCCCAAAGAAGAGGTGTTGTGAATGAATCTTACCCGCAAGCAGTGGATGATGCTCGTCGTGTTGGTGCTGGGCGCGTTCGTGACGGTGCTGAACCAGACGCTGGTCACGCCGGCTTTGCCTTCCATCATGGAAGAGATGGCGGTGGACCAGTCGACGGCCCAGTGGCTGACCACGGGCTTCACGCTGGTGAACGCCATCATGATTCCCATCACCGCTTTCCTGCAGGATCGGTTCTCTACCCGCAAGCTGTTCGTGTTCTCCATGGGGTGCTTCGCCGTGGGCACGCTCATGGCGGCCACGGCCTACAACTTCCCGCTGCTGCTCGGCGGCCGTCTCGTGCAGGCCGCGGGCGCCGGCATCCTCATGCCCGTGACCATGACGGTACTCATGCTGGTGTTCCCGGTCGACCGCCGCGGCAGCGCCATGGGCATCTTCGGCCTGGTCATCGCCTTCGCGCCGGCCATCGGCCCCACGGTGGCAGGCTTTGTCATCGATCAGGCCGACTGGCACATCCTCTTCTTCGGCGTGTTCGGCATCTCGGCGATCATCATTGTGCTGTCGCTGTTCTTCATCGACAACAAGGCACCGGCCAACAAGGGCGACTCGGTGCTCGACCCCCTGTCGCTCACCCTGTCCACCCTGGGCTTCGGCCTTTTGCTGTACGGCTTCTCGGCGCTGGGCTCCAGCGGCTTTACGCCTGTTACCGTGGGCACCACGCTGGTGGGCATCGTGGGCGTCGTGTGGTTCTTCATTCGCCAGACGCGCCTGCCGCACCCCATGCTGCGAGTCGATGTGCTGAAGAACCGCCGCTTCCTCATCGGCACCATCATCGGCATGCTCGTGCAGGGCGCGCTGCTGGCGGCCGGCATTCTCATGCCCATCTACATTCAGTCGCTGCGCGGGTTCTCGGCCACGCTGTCGGGCCTTGTGCTTATGCCCGGCGCCATTCTCATGGGCATCATGAACCCCATCGCCGGCAAGCTGTTCGACCGCCATGGCCCCCGCAAGCTGGCCATTACCGGCATGTCGCTGTTGACGCTGACCACCGTGGCCTTCGCCATTCTGAACCTTGAGTCGAACATCATCTACATCACCATCGTGTACACCGTGCGCATGTTCTCGATGGCGCTCGTGAACATGCCCATCACCACCTGGGGCATGAACGCGCTGGACAACAAGGTGATGAACCACGGCACCTCGGTGAACAACACGCTGCGCCAGGTGGCGGGCTCGCTGGGCACAGCCATTATCATCTCGGCCTCTACCATGACCCAGTCGGCGGCGGTGCCGGTGTTCGGCGAGGCCCAAGGCACCATGTTCGGTATCAACGTGGCCTTCAGCGTGTGCGCGCTTTTGTGCCTGATCGGCCTGGTTATGACCATCGCGCTGGTGAAGGACAAGCCCGGCGAGGAGGCGGCCGTGGACGAAGAGGGCGCGCGCAAGTCGCTGCTGCAGTCCATCATGAAGACCGACGTGTTCTCGCTGCCCGAAGCCGCCACGGTCGAGCAGGCCATGCGGCTGTTCGTGAACAAGGGCATTTCGGCGGCGCCCATCGTGGACGCCCATGGCGAGCCGGTGGGCTTCGTGTCCGACGGCGATGTGCTGAAGTGCCTGTCGAGCCGCGGCGCCTCGTTCACCGACCCCATCGTGCTCATCAACCGCACACTGGTCGACGAGGAGGGCTACGACGAGAAGCTGGCGAAGATCATGAAGATGCCCGCCCGCGAAATCGGCGCGACGCGGCCCATCTGCGTGAGCGTGCACGCGAAGCTGCAGGACGTGTGCCGCGTGCTGGCCGAGAACCACCTGAAGAAGGTGCCGGTGCTGGAGGAAGGCCACATTGTGGGCATCATCAACCGCAGCGACATCACCCAGTACTCCATGGCCGCCTACCTGGCCAACCACCCCGAGCGCGCTCTCGATGTAGGCGACGGCCCCTCCGGCCAACACGAATGCGTAGAAGGCGAGGCCTGCGACTGCAGCTGTGCCGAGAAGTAGACCGCTTTTTCCTGGCCGTTAAACTACGAGGAGCCCCGGCGAACGTGGCAGCGAGGCTCCTTGGGCTTGGGGGCCACGAGGCTGGCTCCCTTGCGTCGGATGCTGAGTGTTCGGGGCGTCGTTTGAGGTGCTTTGCGCACATTCAGTATCTTCGACTACCATCCTAGGGTATCTGCCCAAAAATAAGGCGCACACGGGCCATTTGTGACGGAACTGATGCCTCGGCTACTGCTCGCCGCCGTTGGGCTCTACGAGGTATTCGAAGCCTTCCTGGGTGTATTCGCCGGCAATGCGCACGCGGGGCAGCACCTCTGGCGAGTCGCCCGGCACCACGCGGCGGTTCTCGATGGTGAAGGCGCACAGGACGCCGGCCTCGCGCATGGCCGCCCAGGCGTTCTCGTTGTTGTCGCCGTAGGGGTAGGCGAAGGCCTCGGTGGAGCCGAGAATGGCCTGGGCCTGCTTCAGGTCGTCGACGATCTCCTCGGTGCTGAGCGCGTGGATAATGCCGCCGCGGCCCACATCGGATCCGTCGCGGTGCATGTTGTACGAGTGCGACTGCCAGCTGATGTAGGGGCTGGAGTACTCGCGCATCTTCTCTTCGGTGCCCTCCTGCGACACGATGAGGAATGAGGTGGCCGGCACCTCGTACTTGTTCAGCAGCGGGATGCCGTACTTCAGAAAGCCCTTCTGACCGTCGTCGAAGGTGAGCACCACCGAGCGTGCCGGCAGCGTGTGGGCGCCGATGGTGAAGGCACGCACCTCCTGGTAGGAGGGGAAGTAGTAGTTGTTGTCCACCAGGTACTTCAGCTGTGCCTCGAACTTGGTGTCAAGCAGGTAGTTGGCGTCTTCCTGCTCGGGGGCGTCGTCTTCGGTGTAAATGTAGTGGTACATGAGCACCGGCAGCGATTCGGCCGCGCCGGCGAAGGCGTCGAAGTTCTCCACGACGTGCACGGTGCGCGTGGCCGTGGCCGTGGCGCCCTCGGCGTCGGTGGCCGTGTAGGTGACGGTGTAGTCGCCGGGGGTTGCCGTGTTCACCTCGCCCTCGATGGTCACGTTGCCAAGGTTGCCCTCGGCGTGATCGTAGGCGTGGCAGCCGGGCTCCAGGTATTCCTCGCCTACCAGCACGTAGGTGTCGGCATCGCCGCCCAGGGTCATGATGATGCGGTCGGAAACGGCCGGCTCTTCCACACGCCCCAGCTCCTCGTTCAGGCGCTGCAGGTCGCGCTCGTCGAAGGTGGTGGCGGCAGAAGGGGGCTCGAAGCTGTGGGGCCGCGAGAACTCCGTCACCAGAAACACCGCGAAGGCGCCCACCAGCAGCACGGCCACCACGGCGCTGAACACGCGGCGATTGCGCTGTTGCCGCCGCAGCACCGTGCGGCGCACGTAGGCGCGCTCGTCGTCGCCGGGCGCAGGCGCGCCGGTGCGGGGGTCGGGCAGGTTCTGGTTCATCGGGGCCTTCCGTAGCTTCCAAACGTAAACGCCGCTAATCTTAGCACGAAGCCCCGCATTCCACGGTATCGCCCTCCGTGGCTGGTATACTGTGCCCTTGCGGGAATGCCGCCGCTGGCACCCCTCACCACCGTCGAAAGGATTCAGCATGCCCAGCACAGTGCTCGTCGGCGCCCAGTGGGGCGACGAAGGCAAGGGTAAAATCACCGACCTCATTGCAAGCGACTACGATTACGTCGTGCGCTTCCAGGGAGGCAACAACGCCGGCCACACCGTCATTCACGGCGACAAGAAGCTCGCGCTGCACCTGATGCCCTCCGGCGTCATGTACGAGAACGCGGTGCCGGTCATCGGCAACGGCGTGGTGGTGGACCCGGGCGTGCTGGTGAAGGAGATGGCCATGCTCGAGGCCGAGGGCGTCTCCTGCAAGAACCTGAAGATTTCCAACGACGCGCACCTCATCATGCCGTACCACAAAGATTTGGACGGCGCCGACGAGAAGAGCCTCGGTGAGAAGAAAATCGGCACCACCAAGCGCGGCATCGGCCCGTGCTACCAGGACAAAATGGGCCGTAAGGGCATTCGCATGCAGGATCTGCTGGACGAGAAGATCTTCCGCCTGAAGGTGGAAACGGCGCTCGCCCAGAAGAACCCCATTCTCGAGAAAATCTACGGCCTGCACACCTACACGGTGGAGGAGATCTGCGACGAGTACCTGCCCTACGCGCGCATCCTCGCGCCCTATGTGTGCGAGTCGGCCCACATGCTGAACGAGGCCCTGCGCGACGGCAAGTCCATCCTGTTCGAAGGCGCCCAGGGCACGCTGCTCGACATCGACCACGGCACCTACCCGTTCGTGACGTCTTCCAGCTGCTGCGCGGGCGGCGCGGCCACGGGCACCGGCGTGGGGCCGGCGGCCATCGACCGCGTGCTGGGCATTCAGAAGGCCTACGTCACCCGCGTGGGCGAGGGTCCCTTCCCCACCGAACTCAAGTTCCCGGAAAACGGCGGCGAGGGCCAAGATGCGGAAGACGGCGAGCTGCTGTGCGCCGAGGGCCACGAGTTCGGCGTCACCACGGGCCGCAAGCGCCGCTGCGGCTGGTTCGACGCGGTCATCGGGCGCTATGCCGCCGAGGTGAACGGGCTCACGGACGTGGCGCTCACGAAGCTCGATGTGCTGTCGGCCTTCGACACTATCAAGGTGTGCGTAGCCTACGAGTGCGACGGGCAGCGCTACGACTACTTCCCCATGCAGCAGTCGGTGCTGCACCACGCCAAGCCCATTTACGTGGAGCTGCCGGGCTGGAAGGGCGAGGATATCACCGGGTGCCGCACCTACGAGGAGCTGCCCGAGAACACCCGCAGCTATATTGAGTATCTGGAAGAGGTCACCGGCGTGCCCATGAGCATTGTGTCGGTCGGCCCCGACCGCGACCAAACCATTGTCCGAGATATCTGGATGCGCGAGGAGTAGCCATGAACATTCTGCTGATTGGATCGGGCGGTCGCGAGCATGCGATTGCGTGGGCGCTGCAGAAGTCGCCGAAGACCGATGTGCTGTACGTGGCGCCGGGCAATGGCGGCACGGCGGATATCGCCGAGAATGTCGATTTGGACGTGGCCGACGCCGAGGCGCTGCTGTCGTTCGTGCATGAGCGCAACATCGGCCTGGTGGTCATTGGGCCCGAGGCGCCGCTGGTAGACGGCGTGGCCGACGTGCTGCGGGCCGATGGCGTGCCGGTGTTCGGGCCGAACGCCGACGGGGCCCAGCTTGAGGGGTCGAAGGCCTATTCCAAGCACTTCATGGAAGCCAACGGCATTCCCACGGCCGCTTACGGCGAGTTTACCGACGAGGCCGCGGCGCTCGCCTACGTGCGCGAGCAGGGGGCGCCCATCGTCATCAAGGCCGATGGCCTGGCGGCTGGCAAGGGCGTCGTGGTGGCCGAGACGCTGGAAGACGCCGAGGCCGCCGTGCGCGCCTGCTTTACGGGCGCTTTCGGCGAGGCTGGCGCGCGCGTGGTCATCGAGGAGTGCATGACCGGCCCCGAGTGCTCGCTTCTGTGCTTCGTTACGGGCGGCAAGTCGTTCCCCATGGCCCCGGCCCAGGACCACAAGCGCGCCTACGACGGCGACTTGGGCCCGAACACCGGCGGCATGGGCGTGTACTCGCCGGTACCCATTGTGACCGACGAGGAAATGGCCGAAATGGTGCGCATTATGGAGGTGGCCGCAGCGGCAACGGCCCGCGAGCCCTTCGCCACCGACTACCGCGGCACCCTGTACGGCGGCTTCATGCTGACGCCGGAAGGCCCCAAGATTGTGGAGTTCAACGTGCGCTTCGGCGACCCCGAGACTCAGGTGGTGCTGCCGCGTTTGGAAAGCGATTTGGTGGACGTCATGCTGGCCGTGGTCGAGGGCCGCGCCGACGACGTGAGCCTGGAATGGTCGGATGACTGGGCCGTATCGGTGGTGCTTGCCAGCGAGGGCTACCCGGGAAGCTATGAGAAGGGCAAGGTTATCTTGGGCATCGAGGAGGCCGAAGCGCTGCCCGGCGTCACGGTGTTCCACGCCGGCACCCGCCGCAACTACGATGACGAGCTGCTTACCAATGGCGGTCGCGTGCTGAACGTGGTGGCCAAGGGCGACAGCTTCGAAGAGGCCCGCGAGCGCGCTTACGAGGCCTGCGACCTTATCAACTTCGAGGGCAAGATGCTGCGTCACGACATCGGCAAGAAGGCCCTGCAGGGTCGTAGCGCCTGGGAATAGGAGTTTGAATATATGCTGTCTGAGCGGTTGTTGTCGAAGGTGGTGGAGGGCTGCACGGCCAACTACCTGAAGCTTGAGCCCTGCACCGAGGCTCGCATGCCGGCACCCGTGCCGGGGCAGCCCTATATGCTGTACATGCACGTGCCGTTCTGCGAGCGGCTGTGCCCGTACTGCTCGTTCAACCGCTTTCCCTTCCGGGAAGATCGCGCCAAGCCCTACTTCGAGAACGTGCGCCGCGAGATGCGCATGCTGAAGGAGCTCGGCTACGATTTCGACAGCGTGTACATTGGCGGCGGCACGCCCACCATCATGATCGACGAGCTGTGCGAGACCATCGACCAGGCGCGCGACCTGTTTTCCATCAAGGAAGTGTCCAGCGAGACGAACCCGAACCACCTTATTCCGGAGTACCTGGAAAAGCTGAAGGGTCGCGTGCAGCGTCTGTCGGTGGGCGTGCAGTCCTTCGACGACGATCTGCTGCGCCAGATGGACCGCTACGATAAGTACGGCAGCGGCCGCGAGATTCTTGAGCGCATACAGGAGGCGACCCCGTACTTCATCTCGATGAACGCCGACATGATCTTCAACTTCCCCGCGCAAACGGTGGACACGCTCATCCGCGACATCGAAATGGTGGTGGAGTCGGGCGCGAGCCAGACGACGTTCTACCCCCTGATGGCGTCGCCTTCGGTGCAGCGGTCGCTGGCGGCCACGGTGGGCGCGGTCGACTACAACCGCGAGCGCGAGTTCTACGAGATCATCTGCGATTTGCTGCTGGGCGACTTGCCCGATGGGCGTCCGGGGCTGTTCGAGCTGGGCAGCGCGTGGACGTTCAACCGCCGCGGTACCGGCGCGGCCGGCGAGGACGCCATGATCGACGAGTACGTGGTCGATTACGAGGAGTACCCGGCCATCGGCTCGGGAGGCATCACGTATTTGGGCGAGAACCTGTACGTGAACACGTTCTCGGTGCGCGAGTACAATGAGGCCATTGAGCACGACCGCATGTCCATGATGGGGAAGACCACGTTCAGCCTGCGCGACCGCATGCGCTACCGCTTCATGATGCAGCTGTTCGGCCTGCGGCTCGACAAGCGCCAGTTCGAGCGCGACTTCGGCATGTCCGTTGAGGCGGGGTTGCCGGTGGAGATGGCCTTCATGCGCCTGTCGGGCGCCTTCGCCACCGATAATGCCGACGAGCTGACGCTGACGCCGAAGGGCCGCTACCTGGTGGTGGTGATGATGCGCCAGTTCTTCATCGGCGTGAACAACCTGCGCGACCAGGCTCGCTCGGCGCTGACCGGCGAGGAGCGCGAGCTCATCTTCGGTGACGGCTGCCACAAGTCCGGTGATTCCGAGAGCCCGGCCTACGTGAAGCTGGAGCGCGCCGTGGCCGATGCCCAGGAGGAAACCGCGGCTGATGCCATCGCCGATGCTACCGACGCGCTGGCGGCGGCCGAGTCGTTCATCGAGAGCGCCCAGTAGCGAGCTTGCCCGCGCTGTGACCTACGTATCTGTCATAACTCTGGTGGCCTACGGCCTGGTGGTGGCGCTGCTTGGCATGGTGGCGGTCATCGACGGCCGCACGCGGCGCATTCCCAATGCGCTGTCGGGGGCGCTGGTGGTGCTGTGGGTGCTGTGGCGGCTCGTGCTGGGGCTTGCTGGGAAGCATTTGGGCTTGGGGTTCAAGGCCGAGGTGCTGGGGCCCGCCCCCGATGTCATGGTGCCGCCCGGGTTGGAAATCGGGGGCATCTCGTTTGCCAGCGGCATTCTGGGCGCGGTCATTTTGGGTGGCGGCCTGTTGGTTCTTACGACTGTGTACGAGCTGGTGACGCGCAAAGAGTCCTTCGGCGGGGGCGACATCAAGCTTATGGCCGCGCTCGGGCTGTTCTTGGGCGTGGAACGCGGGCTGGTGTGCCTGCTGGCCGCCTGTGTGCTGAGTCTTCTGTATGCCGGGCTTCGCGCCCTGGTGGTGAAGGTATGCGGTGCGAGGGCGTCTCAAGGATCGGCTGCGGGTGACGCGGACGAAGCGGCCACGTCGCTGGGGCAGGCCGGTACGGCACCGTCCGAAGCCAGCAACGGCGATTCCCTGCTGGGCGGCACCCTGCCCTTCGGCCCTTTCATCGCCTTGGGCACGCTGGTCGCTTTCGTCGCATAGCCGAAAAAAGTTCTTGCAATGCCGCACCTTCCGCATTAGAATATATGCTCGCGTCGAAACGAACACGTTTCCGCACATCCGGTCGGGTAGCTCAGTTGGTAGAGCAGCGGACTGAAAATCCGCGTGCCGAGGGTTCAAGTCCCCCTCCGACCACCACAATCCTAAAGCGCCTTCGGGCGCTTTTTCTTTTCTTGAGTGCATGGCCTGCAGGGGCAGCCGCGGGTGCGTTCTTCCGCTTCGTCTAAGAAGATGCTATGATGTACAACGTACAATAGAAAAGGAGGCAGCGCATGGGCAGTGCTGAGGCTATGGTTACCGCTCGAATGGCGGTCGATAAGAAGGAAGAGGGAAACCGGGTTCTCGCGGCGTTGGGGACAAACGCCTCGAAAGCGGTGAACCAGCTCTACGACTACGTTATCGAAGAGCAGGCGCTCCCCTTTGGGAGGCGCGCTGTGGAGAGAGCGGCGCACAGTCCGGCGGAGATAGCGGCGGCTATTGCCCTCGTCGATGGTCTCGTGGCGCCTGTGGCAGGTGAGTACCGCACCATGTCGCTCAAAGAGGCACGCCTCGCCCGTTTGGGCATTCCTTCTCCTAGCGCCGAGGAGCCCCGATGAAGCTGCTCGTGGATACCAACATCCTTCTGGACTGCATGATGGATCGCAAGCCCTTCGCTGCTGACGCCCGGAAGCTGCTCGTTCTGGGGGCGTTGGGGGAGGCGGACCTTTGGATGAGCCCCTCTCAGTTCACCGATGCGTTCTACTTGCTGACGGAGGGCGGAAAGCCGCGTCTGGCCGATGCGGTAAAGCAGCGGCTGCTGAAGGTGAAGCAGCTCGCCCGTATTTGCACGCTCGGTGAATACGATATCGAGAACGCGCTGGAGTCGTCGTGGCCCGATTTCGAAGATGCCTGCGTTTACCAGTGCGCCAAGAAAACTCACGTGGACGCTATTATCACCCGCAACCAGGCCGACTTCGATCGCTCGACTATTCCCGTCTACGACTGCGCGGAATTCTTCGCCATGCTGAAAGACAAACACGGCCTCGTCTACGAGGAGATCGACTGGCAGGAAAGGGGAACGTATGATTGACATGCGAATAGATCAGGGCACGACGGGTGATATCGACGCGCTGCTGGCGCTGTACGCGGCGGTGCAGGAGTCGGTGGCGGGGACGGACAACGACCCGCTGTGGAAGGTAGGCGTGCACCCGTGTCGCGAGCAGCTGGAGGCGGCCGTGGCGGCCGCCGCTCTGTTTGTGCTGCGTGCCGAGGGCCAGCTGGCGGGCGCGCTCATCGCCGACGAGACGGCTGCTCCCGGTTACGAGGCCGTACCCTGGCGGGTGGATGCAGGGCCCGGCGAGTTCGCCGTTGTGCACCTGTTCGCGATTCGTCCCGATTTCCGCGGCCAGGGCCTGGCGCGCCCGTTCCTTACGGCAGTCGAAGACGAGTTGCGCCGCCGCGGCCGCAAAGCCGTGCGTCTCGACACGCTCGTCACCAACGTAGGCGCCCAGCGCACCTACGAGCGCCTCGGCTACGCGAACATGGGCCGCCATCACCTCACCTACGGCACCTACATCGACACCGAAGACCCCCGCTTCGTCCTGTTCGAGAAAAGCCTGCTTTAATTCGAAAGCTTATTCGCTGGCAGACATCGTCCTGCAAGCATAACCTTGTGTAAAGCTCCGCGTTAGTTAAGGTTATGCCATAACCTTAACTAACGGCCCTATTTCACTACGGCCAGGTTTACGCTGGCGAGGAGGTTGGGGATGCTGCGGACGGCGGAGCGGTTCCATTCCTTGGCGCGATCGGGCAGCTCTTCCCAGGGCACCAGGTAGGGGCTCAGGCGGTTTTCCACATCCTTCGTGGCTCCGTAGTGCCAAGCGGCGCAACCGTGTATCTGCGAGGTGCCGAACACGATCGAGGCCTTTAACATCTACGAACGAAAGCTGGCAAGCCCCGTAGGCGACACGGCCGCAGGCCCCAGTCGCCCTGTTCCTATATGGGTGTAGATGAAAGGGAGTTAAGACACTGGAGCGGCATGTCTTTTCAGCGGCGAACTCGGGGCAGATCGTATACGCTCGTACCCGCTCCCTACCGTATTTTGGTGGGATGGTAGGAGGTGGTTATTCGACGTCCATCCACGAATCACCTATGGGTTCAACGGGCTCGTCGCCAAGACGCCAGCCAAATTTCATCCAGTCATCGTCTACCGACGATAATGCGAGCACCGACCTGACTCCGGGGATACAGGTGAATCGGGCGACATCTGCTTGAAGGAATGGTATGTTGCTCCAACCAAGCGACACGGTCTCGTCGGGGTTATCTTCGATGTCAACACTTTGAATCACGTCAATCAGGTTGCTGTTCTTCCCTTTCGACTTGGCGACCCATTGCTTCATGATGTCGTCGACTTTATCTTCCTCGATGATGATGGCTATCTCAACGATGTTTTGGCTCTTTTGCCGCTCGATTTCCGTTTGCCGTTTGGTTGCCTCGCGCATTTGCTGTTCGTACATTGAGACTGTCGCTTGCCAGCGAGCCTTGTTCTGCGCCTCGTCAATCTGCTGGAGCATATCTCCAAACCTTGTGAGTGCATCTGCCATGTTTTGCTCCTTAAACGTCTCGAGTTTGCGCTTGTATGACGCTGCCATTATGCAGGCGGTTGCGCAGACAGTAGGGGCACTGGTTGCGTTAGCTATCGCCGACGTTTCATACGTCTTCCTGGATTTGAGCGAGCTCGTCGTCCTTCCGGTGCTTAGTTTACCCTCAAAAGCTTTATGCGCGTCAGAGCTGCCGCCCGATAATGTGTTCACTGAGAGCGGCTATGTAAGTCGAGTGGTTCGCCCTCGGATTCCCACTCAAAGCACGGTCGATCTTCGCCCTTTCGGTATGCTTTAATAGATTTTACTCCAAAGAGGCCCATGAATCGCTCGGCATCACGAAGCGTCGCGCGGCAACTCTCGTCCCAGACGATCGTGCGGGGGCCGCTGCTTGGCGTTTTCTCGAGAAGACAGCCCTCATCGAGATGGTTCTTCAATTCGCTTATCTCCCAAAACAGCTCTTCGTCTGCTGTCTTTCGCTTCCAATCAAGTAGAGCTATTGCGCCATAGCAGCCATCCCAAACGCAAAGAACAATCCTGCCAAGATATTCCTCGCCCCACTTATTGAACCACTCATTGAACAGCCAGTCGTCACTTTTATGCTTGCCCATGCCGCTCCCCTCCATAAAGACCTTATTCTCGCGGCCGTTTTCTTTGACTCGACCGTTGGATTGTCGGTTATTCTTCGAAGTCCCACAAGTCGCCTTAAATCCAAACAGGCTCCTTGCCTTTGCGCCATGTAAACTTCAGCCAGTCGTCATCGTCATATCCTATGGCAGATACCCGCTCGACGCTCTCAATATGGGTGAAACGGGCTGCGTCTCCCTGGTAGTATGGAATTTTCTCCCACTCGATTTTGGCTCTACCATCCTCTTGATCCTTGATGACTGCTTCCTGAATCAAATCAACAAGTCTTGAGTTCTTTCCTTTGGCCATCTTCATCCACTGGTGAACTACCTCATCAACTTTTCCGTCTTCGACCACCACCGTCAATGAGACAAGGTTTTCCGCGATGCAACGCTCCTTCTCTTGCATCTGCCTCTCTAAGCGCCGCGAGTGCTGTTTCATTTGCCGTTCATGCCGCAGTTTGAAGAGCTCATCTTGCATGTCAATGTAGCTTTTAAGCGGGTGATTGGCTGGTAACACGCTGGCCTCCTTGAAGCATGGTTCTTCTTGGCTGGTGAGGCCATTGTACTAAAAGCAAGCAAACCAGAACATGAGAGGTGAGGCTATTTGAGATATGTTCGACAGAAGAAAGCATTTTCGCAATGCATATTTTCGCGGCGACGTAACGAAAGCGCGGTTTCCAAAAGTTGAGGGGCTTAGTGAGATTCTGTTCTTGCAAAAGGGATGCGTGAAAGGAGCCCACAATGAGCAAGAGCAAGAAAACCCGCAAGAACGCCCTCTCGGGCAAAATGAACCGTCGTCTTTTCTTGATTGACGTTGAGAATTACTGTGGCAAGCCAATTCTGAGCGAGCAGGACGCGCTGGTAGCCAAGATGTCCTTCTTCGAGCATTTCAGTCCCCGTGAAAACGACTTAATTGTGGTGGGAACTAGCCACACCAATAATTTCTTCAACGTTGGGATGGCGTGGCATGGTGTGCGTCAGGTCTTGGGCATTGGGCACGATGGTGCCGATATGGCCCTGATTAAGGCGGCTAAGGACTATCGTCTGAATACGTTTGAAGAGGTTGTGGTCTTGTCGGGCGACGGGATTTTTGCAGAGACCGTAGAGGAGCTGGCGCTAGAGGGAGTGATCGTTGCAGTCGTTTCGTCTGCCGACCGCTTGAGCCGTAGACTCGTGGACGTGGCTCCTAGGATTCGGGTGGTTGCCCAGCCCGCACTCAAGGCTGCGTAGAAAACGAAAGCGAGGTTTCCGAAAACGCCTCGCAGGAGATGAGATTATTGGATCGTTGGAAGTCCGGCCCTCAGGAATAGGGTCGGTGGGATGAACAGGAGTTCCTCATGGGTTACGGAAAAGGTTCCTTCGGTGGTCGCTCGCATTCGGCGCGTTCGTATTCGGGGAGGGGGTTCACCAACGCTCGCACCGGGAGTTACGTGTCGGCCGCTCGGGCGCACCAGCGTACTGGACAAAGCTTCGGGGGTTACACAAAGGCGCGTAGCAGCTCGACTGGCAATTTCTTTATGCGGAAAAGCTAGAGGGAATGCGCTCCGAGGGCGCCGACTGTCGGCGTCCTCGGATTCCGTTTGTAGGCGGAGATAGGATAGGCTTTCAGGAGTGCTGTCCATGCGAGATAATGGAAGAAACAATGAGAGAGGTGTCAAATGAAAGAGTCCAGTGATGCTAGAAGGGTACCCCTAGGGGAAGCGATCGATGGCGAGCGCGTGGAGGGTCGCATTGATCTCGGAGACTTTTCTTGCGAACAAATAAGCTTGATCAGCGAAGACGGGGCGAGCGGACTTGTTTACGCAGCGCTCTCTCCAGATTTCTATGGAGCGGAAAACTCCACGAGCGCGAGGCTCATCATAAAAGAATGCTACCCACTCGAAATAGCCGACTGGTTAGTTCGCGTTGATGGAAAATTGGAAATTACCCCAGATGCGCCGAAGGACGCTTCAAACGTCTTTGCGGCGTATAAAGAGCGGTACAGGACAGCTTTTGCGAATCACACGAGGCTGTATCAAAGCTCCGCCAAAGAGCAGATAGTCGTTCCCAGCAGAACATACGAGGCCAATGGAACCGTTTACCTCATCAGCGATGCATCTAACGGGGATGTGATGACAAATGCTTTCAAGCGAATGAGGACTTCAGATCAAATTAAGACGCTCATTCGAGTTTCCGAAGCTATTTCAGCAATTCACCATGCGGGATACGTTTATCTTGATCTCAAGCCGGACAACATTCTATGCGTGAAGAACCCTGACGAGACTTGCGGTGATTCCTATACGGAAGATGTAAAGCTTTTTGATTTCGATACAGCAGTGTCTCTGGGCGACCTGTCAGATGGCTGTATTGCAATTAGCGGCTCTGGAGACTGGTCTGCCTATGAGCAAACCCATTCGGGCTACGAAGATGCGCTGGGCCCACAAAGCGATATTTACGCCCTGGGGGCTCTTTTGTTTTGGGTGGCTGTGGGAAGGCCTCCGAAGGCTGTCGAGGTGATAAATGCGTCGGGCGAGTGGGAGATATCGGGCCAAGACTGCGCCAATCTCGATTTACGCGCGGCGGACGAGCAGGCTCTTCGTTGCTTGCGCACGGTGCTCAACAAGACACTTGTGGTTGACCCCTCTCTGCGCTACAAAACAACAAAACCGTTGATTGATGAACTCAGGGTATTGCTCGAAGCTCTTATACCGGTTGGTGCTACTCATTCTCTGCAGCATTCAGCGATATTGTCTAAATTGGAGGATCTCCAAAAACTGGCAGTTGCAGCAGATGAGACCGGAGCGGATCGCTTCGCTGCGCTGATGAGCATGATCGAAGGAATCCATCCCACGAGGGAGAGCGCCGCATCATGCACTGAGCCTGCCTGCGATGCCAGCATGGGGTACGACCTCGAAGATATTTCCAGACTTGTTAAGGGCAGAGAAGGGGCTGGAATCGAGTTGAAACAGGAAGAGAAGGCCGTGCCAAAAGTCGACAGTTCTCCAGCCGAGGGCGACGAACCGACCGAGAGAAACGTGCTCGCTGAAGGGTATGCGGCGGTTCAGTTGCTCCAGATGCTGGGGGAGGACGCCTCTCTGTCTGATGAAGTGCGTCAGTCGGTGGCAACGGATAGAGAAGCTGTCCTGAAGGCGTTTCGCGATCGTGATGTAGTCGAGCTGGAAAAAGCTGTGACTAGGGCGGGCTGCATAGCGGAGGCGGCGATGCGGGTGATTACGGTTAATATGTTGAACGAAAATATTGGCGGATACCTAAGCGAAGAAATGGCCTCAGCGCTCAAGCAAAGAACCAGAAAGCTTGAGCGGGGGATAATAAATGGCGAGAGTGCTGTTCGTCTGCGAAAACGATGCAAGCGCCTCGACAGGTTGAGTCGTTATTTGCCTGAGGCCATTGTGCCCAGAATGTTCCTTGGGCTATGTGCTCAATATTTGTCCAGAGGAGCAAGCGACGATCTCGCTTCGGCTTTGGAAAATTTCGAGGGGTCGCTGATCGAGGGTAAGAAGAAGAGAATCAAGCAAAGCAGGAAATTACTGGCCGATACAATGGAGAGCGCAGAGCAAGATGCGATGTTCGGCGTGGTTAACGAGCAAATTGAGTTCCAGTCTAATTGGCATAAAAATCTTCAAGAAATCTATTTAAGTACTCAATAGGATTCTCGTTGTGCGAATTTACGATGCTGCGCATGAATAAGCTATCGAGAGGTTTGCGTGGATGGAGGGGCATCATCCCGCATTCGTCGATGAGGATTGCGTTGGCTCGCTGATAGAAAGCGTCGAATAGCTTGCTGCGATTTGCCCCTCTGCCAAAGGACGCATTGTGGTCGAGGCAGAATTGAAAGAAGAGAAGAGCGACGATATTTCCCCGGGGGATGCCTCTGGTCTTCATTCGACCTACAGCGTGTTCTTCTGTGCGAAACTCCTGATCCTGAATTATGTCAAAATCGCGGTCGTTGTCCCTGAGCCACTCTCTACGATTAATTGTTCCCCAGAGAAGGCGCTTCTTTTGGGGAACTTCTTGAATATAGGTTGCTGCATCAAGGTAGCTTGTGACGGGCAGAGTGAACCCGTAGATATCTTTATACAATGCGGTGAGGGGCTGGATGCCTATGCCTCCTTCGGAAAAGAACAGGTCGTAGGTTCTGATGACCGACTGCTGTATACCGGTGAAAAGTCGCATGTTGGAGCGAAGAAAATCCCGCAAAACCCGCATTGCGTGATCTTTGTCAGAGAAGCTGTCTTCTGCAAGGCTGCGGATTTTTCCACCCAGGACGCGCGTATAGTTTTCCGCAGAGTCTGGAAGTCCGCAGACCTCTGGGACTGATGTATTGGCAGAGACCCACTCGATAGTCTCCATTGCCGCCGCATAAGTTCTCTCTTTGAAAACGTGCTGCGCCCCGATAAAGAAAATAAAGACAGCCTCTTCTGCTACACGATAATTGAACCAGGTTTGGTAGAGGCACTCGTAGCAAAAGCGCTGGGCTTCCGCCAAGTCAAGCTCCAGCGCCAAGCATAGCTTGAAGATGCTCTTTGGGCTTACGAGAATATTCCACTTATCCTTGGTGATCCATTGACTGAGGTTGGCGGACGAGAATTCGAAGCCTTTCCCCTTGCTCGCGTTTCGTAGGGCCTTCTTGACCTTTTTGACATCATCGTCGATTTGCAGGTGTTCGGAGACAAACCGTGTTAGGCGTTCGTTGAAGGGAACAATCTCAGCTGTAAGCTCGCGAAGGGCATCATAGGTGGGCAAAGGTTTGGGATCGTGGAGGGCGCCAAGCAGGCTGACAGTGTATGCACCGTGCTTCCGGGTTAGAGAGCGAAGATCTTCTAGGTTTCTGGTTTCGGGCGAGGCGTTCATCGACATCCTTTCGTTTGCCAGAATCCTAACACGCTGTCAACCCATCGTTGGCCACAAAGGGTAAGAGAATCAAGCTCATAAAAACGAAAGCGCCGATTCCGAAAAAAGATGAGCTGTGTGGGACTATCGAATTGTTGAAGTTGGCCCGAGAGGGAATAGATGACAGCTGGGAGGTATTCACTATGGGTAGGTCGGGATTTACCAATCGACGTACAGGATCCTACGTTTCTTCTCAAAGAGCGCATCAGCATGTTGGTCAAACGTTGAATGGCTACACGAAACATCTAAGCAAGAGCGGAAAGTATTACATGGCAGGCAGTGGTTGCAATAGAGCCGATAGAGGGAGCATGCCTTCTTGGTCGCCCTGTTTCCCAGAGGCGATGGATATCGCGAGTGTGCCGCAAGCAGCCGAGACATATTGCAGCTTTATCGAGGTGCTAGGCCCTGTTCTTCTGGGCATGCTAGACGAGACGCTGAAGGGCATCGGGCGCTTAGCAGAAGATGTAGCTCTCGCGGGGAATGTCTATTTCTCCGGAGCAAATAATGCACTCGACTTCGTACTATCAATGGGGGTCGGCATTATGTTGGCATCTTCGGAGACAAGTGATCACTATCGATTCGAAAGATATGTGTATCCCTTCTTCGGTGGGCACCATGTATCTATTGTGACCGAAGCAGACTGGGTAGATTTTTTTGAGCAGGAGGCTAGACTCGCTCTGTTCGTAGTGAGATCGGACGCCTCCGAGTGTCTTGCGGCGCGAGGCTGTGAAGGACACGTGTTTGAAGCGCTGAGGCAGCGGATAAAAATCGTTCAAAATCGCAGATATGCAGCGGTGCGTTCCGCGCCAGCTGGCAATCGTCGTCTGCGAGATATCGTAGGGGCGAAGGCTCCTGAGGCGTTGCAGCGATTTTGGGAAACGATTTACGAAGAGGCGTTAATTATCGCCCCGGAGCAGGCTTTGCCACTTTTAGAGCGGTGGGAAGAGAGAATTCCTAATCGGGCGCATCCGCAGCGACAGAGAATCATGCAGGCGATCAAGAAGTACGAACTTGTAGGCTCTGGTGCTCGGTGGCGATAAGTTCCCAGAAAGTATCTTCCTTATGCATGCCGGTTCCTTCCAAGTGCCTTCTGGATGAAAGCTTGCTCCTTCTCTAGCCGTCGAAGGGTGGCTTGGAGTGCGCGGCGTCTCGCGATGCTGGCGCGGAGGTCCTCTCCGACCTTTTCTTCGGGGCCAACGTACTTAGTGACCACTCTCTTTCCCTCGCGGTATTTCAGATAGCAATAAGGTCTTCCGCGCCGTGTGCGAACGGTGACGCTCCCGCGCGGAAGAGCGTCAATTTCTTGCCGGCACACGAGGCAGGAGCGCCTGTTGCGCTCGAGCTCTTCTTCGAGGGTGTCTCGTATGATGTTGATATCTTCCATGGGCTTATGTTGCCCCACAAATCGCTTAATAGCAACGGTTTGTGGGGCAACAGGGTTTGCGGGCTCTGGCGGTAGGGCTAGCTGCGGTCGAAGAAGGGGCTTTTGCTGCTGATGCTTACGGGGATGGCGTACACCTGACCGACGCCTTCGCCGAGTAGGCCCATCTTCCAGGCTGCTTGGCCGGCGCTGAACATGATGCGGGTATCTACGCCGAAGGCCTGGGCGCGGGACACGGCGGCGCCGAGCGCGATGCCCACGTCCACGGCGTTAATCTCGCAGGGGGCTTGCGCGGGCTTCTCGCCGCAGGTGGCGAATCCGCAGTAGCCGCAGTTCAGACCCTGCAGCTTCGTGCGCGTGCCAATAAGGGCCACGCACTGGCTCTTGCGCACGCAGCCGGCGTCGCGCAGGAAAAACTGGTGGCCGCGTTCCTCGCCGATGGCCTCCATGGCGCAGGCGAGCGCCTCTTTCTCCTCGCCGTCCACCACGGCGCATTCCACCACGTCGATTCCCTTGCCCTTCGGCGCCGTGCGGGCCGCCACCAGTATTTTCTGGGCAATGTCCAGCGCTTGGGCCTCGCGCAGATCGCGCTCGTCATACACCATGGAGCCTCCTCGTCTTCGTCGTCTTTGATGACATTGTAGCGCCTGGGTTGCCGAGAGCGCGGCGGAAAGGCGAAGGATCGCGAGGGGTTCAGCGCCTCGGTGTTTGGGCGTTGGTGCGAAACGGTCTTCCTACGATGTGGGGCTGTTCGGGTGGGCGGCGCGCTGGGGCCGTTAAGATGGGCGCAAATCATCCCCCGGCAAGGAGGCCTCCCATGCTTGAAGGCGACAAGATTCTCGTAGCGCGCGGCGAAAACCCCTGCTATCTGCTGCTTGACCAGGCGAACCGTCACGGGCTTATCGCTGGCGCGTCGGGCACTGGCAAAACCGTCACGCTGAAGGTGCTGGCCGAAGGGTTCGCCCAGGCCGGCGTGCCGGTGTTTTTGGCCGATGTGAAGGGCGACGTCACGGGCATGGCCGAGCCGGCCGACAACGCCGAGGCCATGGCCGAGCGCGCCGCCTCCCTGGGGGCTGCGGGCTGGACGCCCCGCGGCTGCGACGTGCGCCTGTGGGACATGCTCACCGCCGACGGCATTCCCGTGCGCATCACCATTTCCGACATGGGCCCCGATCTGCTCGCGCGCCTGCTCGGCCTCACCGACGTGCAGCGCGGCGTGTTGGCCATCGCCTTCCGCCTGGCCGACGACAACGGCATGCTGCTCATCGACCTGAAGGACCTGCGCGCCATGCTCGCCTACCTGGCCGAGCATTCCAGCGAAGTGGAAACCCTCTACGGGCGCGTGTCCTCGCAATCGGTGGGCGCCATCCAGCGCGCACTGCTCACCCTGGAAGACCAGGGCGGCAACATCTTCTTCGGCGAGCCGGCCCTCGACCTGGCCGACTGGCTCGTCACCGACGACGCTGGCCAGGGCGTGGTGAATATCCTGAACGCGGCGAAACTCATGGCAAGCCCCCAGGTGTACGCCATGTTCCTGCTGTGGATGCTCGGCGAAATCTACGAGATGCTCCCCGAAGCGGGCGACCTTCCCAAGCCGAAGTTCGTCTTCTTCTTCGACGAGGCCCACCTGCTGTTCGACGACATGCCCAAGGAGCTCACCGACAAAATCGTGCAGACGGTGAAGCTCATCCGAAGCAAGGGCGTGGGCGTGTACTTCATCAGCCAGTCGCCCTCCGACATTCCCGACGAGGTGCTCGCCCAGCTTTCCAACCGCATCCAGCACGGGCTGCGCGCCTACACGCCGGCCGAGCAGAAGGCCGTGAAGGCCGCCGCGGCCTCGTTCCGCGAGAACCCGGCCTTCGATTCTGTGGAAGCCCTGCAGGAAGTGGGTACGGGCGAGGCGCTGGTGTCGCCGCTCAACGAGGACGGCCAGCCCTGCGTGGTTGAGCGCGCGAAGGTGCTGCCGCCGGAATGCAAGATGGCTGCTGCCTCGCCGGAGACCCTCGAGAAAGTGCGCCAGGCCCAGGCCCAGATGATGGAGAAGTACGGCGAGGCCATCGATAGGGAAAGCGCCTACGAGAAGCTGGCTGCCGAGAAGGCGTCTCAGGCCGAGGCCGACGAGCTGGCTGCCCAGAAGGCCCAGCTGGAAAAAGAACGCGCCGAGTTCGAGAAGCAGAAAGCTGCCGAAGAGGCCAAGGCTGCAAAGGCCGCGGAAAAGGAAGCCGAACGTGCCGCAAAGGCCGCCGAGAAGGAGGCCGAGCGCGCCGCCCGCGCCGCCGAGAAGCAGCGCGACCAGGCCATGAAAACTGTGAGCTCGGTTATCGGGCAAATCGGCCGCGAGACAAGCCGGCAGCTGTTGCGCGGCCTGTTCGGCAGCTTAAAGCGCTAATAGGCCTCGCTCGGCATCGATCCTCGCAGGGCGCGTCGGCCCCTGCCGCAGCCGGCACGGCACCCCGCCGCACCTGGGAAATGTGACGCTTCGGTTCGCATTCGTAGCGCTACGCGGGCCGAAGTGCCATAATGGGACGGTTCAAGTTTGTTTCCGTGGAAGGAACCGTAGTGTCGGATTGGTCGCCCGCGATGACGCGGCGGGCGTTTGTGGTTGCGTCGGCCTGCCTGGGCGCCTCGGCCCTTATGGGCTGCGGCTCTTCGGGGAGCTCGCCGGCGACGGTGGAGGCCCCTTCCTCCCCCTACGACTGGTCCGGCCTGGTGCGCGAGGGCGAGAAGCTCTCCTATTACGAAGACGACCAGCTGCGCTCGCGCTGGGGCATCGATGTCTCCGAACATCAGGGCAGCGATATCAACTGGAGCGCGGTGGCCGACGCCGGCGTGCAGTTCGTGTTCGTGCGCGTGGGAAACCGCGGTGCCACGGAAGGGGCCCTCGGCACCGACGAGCGCTTCCAGCAAAACGCCACCGGGGCCGCCGAGGCCGCCTTAGAGGTCGGCGCCTACTTCTTCTCCCAGGCGCTCACCGAGGACGAGGCCCGCGAAGAGGCGAACTTCACGGTCGCCCGCCTTTCAGAGGCGGAGTCGGCCGGAGTCGAGTTCACCTACGTGGCCTACGACCACGAGGCGGTGGACATCGAGGGTGCCCGCGCCAACGACTTGTCCAGCGAGCAGTTCACGGCCAACGCCGCCGCGTTCTGCGATGTGATCGCACGGGCCGGTTACAAGCCCATGCTCTACGGCAACCCGCTCGACCTGTCGCGGCTCTCGGCGGACATCCGCAGCAAATACCCCGTGTGGTATGCGGAATACGGCGTGGACGTGCCCACCCTGCCCCTCGATTTCGCCATCTGGCAGTACTCCAACACCGGCACCGTCCCCGGCATCTCCACCGACGTAGACCTCAACATCTGGTTCGAAACGAAGTAACTCGAAAGGCATTCCGTGAAAATTAACCAGGCTATTCTTCATGTGCTCGATTTCGTGTCCTGCGTGAACGTGTATGCGCAGGCGCCGATGGACTTTTCGAACAAGGTGGCCAAGCGCTACGTCACGTCGCAGGCCAAACGCACTCTTTCGAACCTCGACAGCAAGCGCGGGCAGTTCGCCCCCGATAGCCTGTTCGCCGAGGAGCTGCGCGGCTACTTCCGCGGCGAGCGCGACTTCGTGGGGCTCTCGCAGCAGATCGCGGAGTTCGTGGCCGGCGAGCTGGGCCGTATGGAGAAGACGCCTTCCACCGACGTGCTCGTCATCGACTTCGAGGGCGATCTCGACCAGACGGTGCGCGAGATGACCGACGAGGAGGCCGAGGCCGCCTACAAGGCCGCCGGCCCCCGCTACTTCGCCATCATTCTGCTGGAGGCGCGCCAGGCCTACATGCACGAGGTGGGCACCAACGACTTCGGCGACACCGCTACCACCATCGCGCGGCATCATGCCATTCTGCCGAACCCGTCGCAGAAGGTGGCATCGTTTGCGCTCATTGCCGCCGACGGCATGGACGTGTGGTTCGTGGACAAGGAGCGCGAAATTGCCGGCGAGAAGCGCTGGCTCATTCCCGATGGGCTGCTGCAGTGCTCCATGGAAGCCTCGAGCAAAGAGGTGCTTGAGGCGGTGACCACCGTGGTGGAAGAGGTGGCCGAGGAATACGGCGCCAATACCGCCGTGGCCCTGTCGCGCGCGAAGGCCTACGTGGCCGAGCGGGCTGAGGAATCCGACGAGGTGGACGCCCACGAACTGGGCCGCGAGGTGTTCGCCGACGCGCCCCAGGTGGCTGAGCGCTTCGACCGCGCGGTAGACGAGGGCGTGCTGCCCGAGCGCGTGGTGGTGGAGAAGGCCGTGGCCAAGCGCGTCACCCGCACCCATAAGATTCGCACCGACACGGGCATCGAGCTCACCTTCCCCGCCGAATACGGCGAGAACGCCGAGTTCATCGAGTTCTTCAGCACGCCGGACGGCCGCATAGAAATCGCCCTCAAGAACATCGGCTCCATCGAGAACCGCTAGGCCGCCTCGAATCGTCCGCTACTCTCGATTACGCCTTGAACTTCGGCGGCTTCTGCTGCTTGGCGAGGGCGGCGCTTTCCTCGACGTCGTCGGTGTCGGGGTCGGGGGCCTCGTAGCGGCGACGGGCCAGTTGCTCGCCCACTTTGTAGACGACGTACCACAGCAGGCAGGCGACGGCCAGCGGTACGAAGGCGAAGGGGGTGTGCAGCGACGGCACGACCCATAGCATGACTGTGCAGAAGATGCCCACGCCCAGAATGCAGCGGTTCACCACGTGGAATCGGGAGGCGATGCGCTGCTCGCCCAACATGACGCGCTGGCGCTCGCCGGTTTGGTTCACGCGAATGTCGTAGCGGTTCGTCTGGCTTAAGGCCTGGTAGTTGTACTCGAAAATGTCCACGCGGTCGCCGACGATGACGCCGTGGGCGATCATCCACAGGCTCGGCGCGACTCCCGCCAGGGTAGCGCCCACCGGTATGGCGAGGCCGCGGTGGCTCAGCGCGTCCATGCCCGCGGCAGCTTCGGCGCAGGCGATGGCAGCGCCCAGGGTGGCCGAAAGCGCCAGCCCCGAGATGCCCCCTGCTATCCAGCGCCTTCTCACCCGCAGGGCCTGCGCCTTCTGCGAGGGGGTGTAGAAATTCTTGATGCGCGGGTAGGCGGCCATGTAGTTCTTGCGGTTGGTGCGCGCGTAGCCCAGAAGGGAGAACCCGATGATAAGGAAGATCATCACGATGAGCGACACAGCTGCGTTGTTATCGGCCACGGGAATGGCCAGCGCGCCGCCCGACACCATGCCCAGAAAGTCGGTGAGCTCGGTGGCGATGGCGTGGGCGTCTTCCCCGCGCAGGTGCGGCAGCCACAGCCCGAACGACCCGAGCGCGCAGCCGAGCACCACGGTGGCCAAGCCCGCCGGCACCACCTTCGAGCGCAGCAGGCGGTATGCATCGTAGCCGTAGGGGTCGTCCAACGGTTCCAAGAACAGCGCCATGGCCCGCGCCTCCCTTCTGCATCGCTCGCGTTTTCCCCATCCTACGTCTCGGGCGCGCCTGCGGCCGATCGTTGACTCCATTTGTCATCATGCTGTGGCGCATCAAGCACCCATCGGAAAAAACTAGAGCCACTTAGGCCCCAGACGAGTAGAATCGTGGGCGAACGAAAACGGGCCGCGCCCGCGCCGGTTCCGCCCGCGCGGGGCAGCCTTCGACGAAGGGAGCCTTCATGGCGAATCTCTACGAGCGCGAGGACGCCTACATTCCCCGCGTGGCGGCCATCCACGATTTGTGCGGCTACGGCAAGTGCTCGCTGGGCGTGGCCATTCCGGTGCTTTCGGCGGCCGGCTGCGATGTGTGCCCGGTGCCCACGGGGCTGTTCTCCAGCCACACGGCCTTCCCGGGCTGGTACATGCACGACACCACCGACATTCTGGAAGACTACCTGGCCGCCTGGCAGGGCATCAACGTCGATTTGGACGCGGTGTACTCCGGCTTCCTGGGCGCGCCCAAGCAGGTGGACATCATCAAGCAGGTGTGGGACACCTACCCGAACGCCCTGCGCGTGGTGGACCCGGTTATGGCCGACCACGGCAAGGTGTACCCCACCTACACGCCCGAGCTCGTAGAGGCCATGGGCACGCTGGCCAACGGCGCCGACATTCTCACGCCGAACCTGACCGAGGCGGCTATCATCCTGGGCCGCGAGTGGCAGGGCGCCGATGTCGATGAGGAAACCGTGCGCACGATGATTCTCGAGCTGCGCGAGCGCGGCGCCAAGAACGTGGTGCTGAAGGGCATCGAACACGGCGACGGCCTCATTCACAACTACGTGTGGGGCGACTCGGTGGAGTTCACGGAAACCACCAACGCGAAGCTGCCCTACATGCTGCACGGCACCGGCGACGTGTTCGCCAGCACGCTGCTGGCGGCCGTCATGACCGGCTCGAACCTGGCCGCGGCCACGGCCTTCGCCGCCGACTTCACGGCAGACGCTATGCTCATCTCGGCCAAGCAGCCCCACTTCGAAGATCGCGGCGTGTCCTTCGAGCCCCTGCTGGGGAAAGTCACCGCGCTGCTGGGGTAGGCCTGCCAGAAGTTCTGCCGCACACGAAAAAAGAGACCCGCTTGCGAGCGGGTCTCTTTGTTGCTACCTGAAGCGGTGACGGCTAGGAGCGCGGGATGGCGTCCTTGATGAGGTCGTTCAGCTCGTCGTCGGTCAGGTCGTAGTTGTACATCATGCTGTAGTAGCCGCGGGTCACGTCGGCGATGGAGTCGTCGAACTTGTCCGGGTACAGCAGGCGCGGCAGCCACTGCAGGCCCATGAGCTGGTTCACCGTCGGCGGGTTGTTCATCCAGCACCACGGATCGTTGGGCACCTGGTAGTAGTTGTCGTTGGCGATGGCGGCAATGCCGGCCCAGGCCTCGTTGTCGCCCACGGTGTCGTAGATGCTGCCGGTCTGGAAGATGATCAGGTCGGGGTTCCACAGAGCGATCTGCTCGAGGCTCACCTCGTTGCCGTTGCCCTTGCCGGACACGTCGTCCACGACGACCACGTTATCGGCGACCATGTCCATAACGGCGCCCTGGAACGAGGTCTTGGCGATGGCGTTCAGGCCGTTCTCGCCAAGCAGGTAGGCCATGTGCACGCGCTCGTCCTCGGGGATGGTGGCCATAGTGTCCTGCACCGTCTGGTACACGTCGGCGCAGTACTGGGACAGCTCGTTGCCGCGGTCTTCCATGCCGAGCAGCTCGCCCAGGCGCGCGTAGGCCGCACCGTAGTCGGAGAGCTTCGCCTCAATGAACACCACGGGAATGCCCAGCTGCTCCTGCAGGGCGTTCAGGTCTTCCTCGGCCCCTTCCTTGGCCTCGCCGGTGTCAATGATCACCTGGGGCGCAGCGGCCGCCACGGCCTCGCGGTTCAGGCTGTCGGTGGCACCGAGCACGGCGCCGAACACCGGGTAGTCGGCGAACTTCTCACCGAAGATCTTCAGCTGGTCGTCGGTCAGCTCCTGGGCCAGGCCCACCATCTTGTCGGGGGCGATGGTCAGCAGCACCTGCTGGGCCGTGAAACCCGAGGGGCAGATGGCGTCAATCTGCGCGGGCAGCTCCACCGTGCGGCCGAGGTCGTCGGTGAAGGTAACGGTGCCATCGACGGCGGGTTCTTCCTCGACGGCGACAACTTCCTCGGTCACCTCGGCCTCGGGCTCGGCGGCCGTGTCGTTCGACGCGCAGCCCGCAAGGCCCGCGGCCAGGCAGCCGGCCAGGGCGAAGGCCGCCGCCGTGGTCGCCAGCAGGCGACCTTTGTTCCTCAGAGTCTTAAGCATGTGTTTCCTTTCCTCCCAGTTAGGACTCTATTTCGCTGACAGGCACGCACACACGCACCTTGTCGCCATAAAGGGAATTGACGTCCACCTGAATGCCGTACAGCTCGCTGATGAGCTCAGAGGTGATAACGTCGTGGGGGTTGCCGAAGGCCTGCAGGTGGCCCCGGTTGATGACCATGGTCTGGTCGGAGTACAGAAACGCATGGTCGGGGTTGTGGGTCGACTGCACGATGGAGAGCCCCTCGCGCGCCAGCTGCCGCACGCAGGACAGCACACGCACGGTGTTGCCGTAGTCGAGCGCGCTGGTGGGCTCGTCCATGATGATGGTCTGGGCGTTCTGGGCGATGGCCCGCGCAATAAGCACGAGCTGCTGCTCGCCGCCGGAAATTTGCGTGTAGGTGCGGTGGGCCAAATGCTCGATGCCAATGCGGGCCAGGGCCTCGTGGGCACGGGCCAGCTGCGCGGGGCCCGGGGTGGAAAGCATCTTCAGGTCGTTGCCTGTGGCCATGAGCACCACGTCGACGACCTCGTAGTCGTACACCGAGGCATGGCTCTGCGGAATGTAGGAGATCTCGCGGGCCCGCTCGCGCACCGAAAGGCGCTTCAGGTCCTTCCCGTTCACGAGGATGGATCCCAGGTAGTTCGGGTTCAGCCCCAGAATGCAGCGGAACAGGGTCGATTTCCCCACGCCGTTGGGCCCGAGCACGTTCACGAGCGTGCCGTCGGGAATGGTGAAGCTCAGGTCGTGCAGGATCTCGCGCGGCCCGTAGGAGAAGCAGAGGTTCTTTACTTCGATGCTCATATCTTCTTCCTTCGGGTAATGAGGTACAGGAAGAAGGGCGCGCCGACGAAAGCCGTCAGAATGCCAATGGGGATTTCGGCGGTGGTGGCCAGGCGCGCAATGTCGTCCACGATAAGCAGGAAGGTGGCGCCCATGAGCATGGAGGCGGGAATGAGCCGACGGTAGTCGGCGCCCACGAGCATGCGGCACAGGTGGGGAATGACCAGACCCACCCAGCCGATCATGCCGGTCACGCACACGCTTGAGGCGGTGATGAGCGTGGCGGCGATGATGACGACGATGCGGGTGCGCTTGGCGTTCACGCCCATGGTGGCCGCCTCGTCGTCGCCCATAGTAAGGATGTTGATGCGCCAGCGCAGGGCGAACAGCACCACGCAGCCCACCAACATAATGGGGAAGACCATGGCGATCTTGTCCATGGACGCGCCGGTAAGCGAACCCATGAGCCAGTAGGTAATGTCGGCCAGCTCGTCGGTGGGGTCGGCCACCAGCTTCGCGTAGGACACGCCCGCCTGGAACAGCGAGCTGACCATAACGCCGGAAAGCACCACCACCATCATGTGATTACCCCGAGCCCGCGCGCTGATAAGCAGCACCAGCAGCACGGTGAACAGGGCAAAGCCGAAGGCGAACACCGAAGTGGTCAGCGAGCTTACTCCCAGCAGAATGGCCACGGCCGCGCCGAAGGCCGCACCCTGGCTCGCGCCCAGAATGTCGGGGGACACGAGCGGGTTTTGGAAGGTGCCCTGGTAGGCGGCGCCGGCTACGGCCAAACAGCAGCCCACCATGAGGGCCAGCAGAATGCGGGGCAGCCGCACGTTGAAGAACATGCGCTGCTGCTGGTCGGTCCAGGTGGGATCCAGCGGCACGACTTTATCGATGAGCATGGCGGCGGCTTCCATCGGATTAATGGGGTAGCGGCCGAGCAGCAGCGAGATAGTGGCCGCGGCAACAAGCGCGATGGCCAGGCCGATGACAATGGCCCGCGCCCGGCGCGAGGCGTCGGAATGGGCGGGGACTGCTATGTCGCCGATGCGTTTCTTCATGGAGATGGATTATATACCCTATCACGAATATATGCATTCAGAAATAATACTGAGATAGAGAGAATGCCGAGCCATGGTACACTTCCCCTCGAGAAAAAGCTCCAGAGGGCACGAAGGCGACCGCGCGAGGGTGGCGGTAAGCGCCGAGGACTTCATCGCGAGCCGAGGGAACGGGAGATCGACCATGCTTTTTCTGCTGACGGGCGAAGTGCAGATCGGCAAGACGCGCTGGCTCGAGGCGCTGGTGGACGATTTGGCAGCTAGTGGCGTGCCGAGCGCGGGCGTGCTGGCACCGGGGCAGTGGGTGGCCTCCACCGGCGAGCAGGCCGACGCCAACGGGTTCGAGAAGAGGGGCATCGACAACGTTCTTCTACCCGAGGGCACGCGCATCCCCTTCGCCCGGCGCCGCGACATCGCCCAGGCCGAAGGCTCTTACGACGAGGAAAGCCAGGCGGCTCGCGCGCAGTTGGCATGGTACATCGATGATGAGGCCATCGCTAAGGTGAACGCCTATTTCGACCAGCTGGGTCCAGCTGCGGCTCCCGGTCTTCTCGTGGTCGATGAGCTGGGTCGCTTGGAAGTGTGGCGGGGCGAGGGCCTTACCTCGGCCGTGCGCCGCCTGCAGGAGGGGCCGAGCCCGGCCTTCCCCCATGCCCTGGTGGTGGTGCGCGATTACCTGGCCGATGAAACCGAGGCGCTCCTTGTCCCCGCATGGACGGACATGCAGCGCATCGCCCCCGATGAGGCGGGCCGTCGCGAGGTGTTCGCCGCCTTCGGCCGCGCCTGCGCCTAACCTTACAGAATTGGAAGGTGCGCGTAAGCGGATTCCGTGGCTTGGCCGTGCGCAGAGGGCTATACTGGGCGAAACGATTCTTTCAGGAGGTTGAACATGACCGAGCCCCAGAACCCCTTCGAGCAGCCGACCCAGGCCGAGCCCGTCTACGAGGCGCAGCCCGTTGCCGATGCGCAGCAGGCCTATCAGCAAACCTACCAGGCCCAGCAGCCCACCGGCCAGTACCAGGGCTACACCCAAACGGCCGACGGCCAGTACGCCCCGGGCTACCAGCAGCCCTACGGGTATCAGCAGCCTGGCTACCAGCAGGCCTACCAGCAGCCCGTCGCGCCCGTACAGGCAGCTCCGCTGTACCCCATGACCGAAACCGACCGCAACCTGCGCTTGGTGGCCTTCATCTTCTGTATTCTGTCGCTCGTGGGTTCTTGCTGGCTCATCATCCCGCTGGCGTGGATGATTCCCATGTGCGTCATTTCCTGGGGCATCTACAAGGGCACGAAAGCCAACACCGTCGCCTTCGACGTATGCACCCTCATCTTCTGCTCTCTCGTCGGCGGCATCCTGCTCCTCTGCTCCAACAAAGATCGCTAGAACGGTCGGCGTCAGCGCCATCGCACGTCCCAGACTTATCTGCGATAAAATCGCACTGTACAGTGTGCAAAATTGTGATATTCTGCACACTGCACAGTGCAAATATGATCTCCACGTGCCTGGTAGGTCGCCAAGTTCCGAAGGGCGCTAATGGGCACCAAGAAAGAAGGGCCTCCCGTGGAACGACTCTATGCCTTCATGCAGCGCATGCTCAAGCAAACCCCCATGGCGTTCACCCGGTCGGCGGATGGCGAAATCGGCTGGAGCGGCCGCATGTTCGGCATCGTCGGCCCCCGCGGCGTGGGCAAGTCGACGCTTGTGCTGCAGCGCATCAAAAGGCAGCACAGCCAGCGCGACACCCTCTACGTCTCGGCCGACAACATGTACTTCGGCGACCATACGCTCTACGACACTGCAGAGGCCTTCGTCGTTCAGGGTGGCGGGCACCTGTTCATCGACGAGGTGCACAAGTACGGAAACTGGTCCCAAGAGCTCAAGATGATGTACGATGCGCTTCCAAATCTGCAGGTGTGCTTCACGGGATCTTCAGTTCTCGATATCACGAGCGGCTGGGCGGATCTTTCCCGTCGTGCGCCGCTCTACACGATGCAGGGCCTCTCGTTCCGCGAGTATCTGGCCATCGCCCACGGTGTCACGCTGCCTGCCTGCACGCTGGAAGACATTGTGGAGCAAAGGGTTGAGATCGGCGCCGTAGAGCACCCCGTGCCCCTGTTCAAAGACTACCTGAAGCGGGGCTATTACCCCTTCGGGCGTGAAGATGCCTTCGAGATTGAGCTCGACCAGGTTATCTCCCAAACGCTGGAGGTGGACATCCCCCAGTTCGCGGGTATGACCTTCGCCACCGGGCAGAAGCTCAAGCAGCTTATGGCCATCGTGAGCACGCTGGCCCCCTTCAAGCCGAACGCGACGCAGCTCGCAAGCCAAATCGGCATAAGCCGCAACAGCCTCGAGGACTACCTGGGGTATATGGAGAAGGCGGGCATGGTAGCGCGTTTGCGCCAGCTGCCGAAGGGCCTGGGCGCGCTGGGCAAGGTCGAGAAGGTGTACCTGGACAACACCAACATCCTGTACAACCTCAGCAGCGGCCGGGAGGACATAGGCTCGGTCCGCGAGACGTTCTTCCTCAACCAAGTGCGACGTGTCCACGAGGTGTACGCGTCGCCCGCGGCAGACTTCCTCGTGGACGGCATGACCTTCGAAGTCGGCGGGAAGGGGAAGACGGGCAAGCAGGTGAAGGGGCTCGATAGCGCCTATATCGTGAAAGACGACATCGAGTACGGTTACGGGAATGTCGTGCCGCTGTGGGCCTTCGGCCTGCTGTACTAACCGCAAAAAAGGCCCCGCAGTGAGACTGCGGGGCCTGCAAAGGGAGGGCGTGGTTTCCCGGGGCTACTTGCTCCAGCCGCCGGACTTCTCCTCGGCGGGCAGGCCCTTGGCCTCGGCCTCGCCGGGGAAGCGCACGGCGTAGCGGGTGGCGTAATCCTGGGTGGTGTCGCCGACCCACTCTTCCTTCAGGGGCACGCGATCGATGTTCATCTCGCCGTTGTCACCCTTGGTGATGGTGATGTAGCACAGGAAGTTGTCATCGTCGCGGTAGGGGAAGTCGCTACGGTAGTGAGCACCGCGGCTCTCCTGCGGCTCCACGACGGCTCGCGGACGGCGAAAATGCGGCTGCGCTACGGTTTGCGGACGTCTGCAAACGGGAAATCCCCCCGACGTAAACGCGGCTCTGCGGTTGTAAGGTGGGCTCCTTCGGTTCGAGAGGGAGGGTGCCATGGCCAGAGAAGATGAAAACCGTCGCCGCGATTCGGGGGGAGGGGCCGAGAGGATGGGCCGTAGAAAACGGCCCATCCCCGCCTCCAACCAGTATATGTTCGGCCGCATCATGTGCGACGAGTCCATCTGCCGGGACTTCCTGGAGCTCGTCCTGGGGATAGAGGTCACCTCCATCGACTACGTGAACGCCAAGCAGGTGCTCGAGCCGACGCTCACGCGCCGCGGGGCCGAGCTCGATTTGTTCGTGAGGGCGCGGGAGGGCGTCTTCGACATCGAGATGGAGTGCCAGAGGCGCGGCTCGCTCGGGAAGAGGTTCCGCTTCTACCAGGGCGCGATGGATACGCGTGAATTGAGGAAGGGCACCGACTTCGACCAGCTCCCCGCGAGCGCCATCGTGTTCGTGTGCGGGTTCGATCCCTTCGGGCTCGGGGCGCCCGTCTACCGCATCGAGCCGGGCTGCGAGGGCGCCTCCCCGGCCGATCTCGACTCGGGGCAGGTGTGGGTCGCTCTGAACTGCCCCGCGTGGGATCGGCTTCCCGATGGCAGGCTCCGGAATCTGCTACTATATTTTGCCGAGGGGAGGGTGGAGCCCGATGATCCCCTCGTGCGGCGCATCGAGGGCGCCGTGGCCGAGGCCAACGACGATGAAGGGTGGGTGGAGAGCGTGTACGCTGTGAGCAGGGTGTTCGAGGATCAGGAGCGCGAGGCGCGCATCCAAGCTCGTGCCGCCCGCCGCGAGGGCGAGCAGGAGGGTCTGCGGCGCGGCATAGAGCAGGGTATAGAACAAGGGCAAGAGCGCCTTTCGGCTCTTGTTGCGGCTCTCTTGAAGGACGGTCGTGCCGATGACGCGGCGGCCGTTGCCGATCCGGCGCGCCGCATCGAGCTATTCGAGGAGTACGGGTTGTAGCCAGGAAACGGCTGTGATGTGGCGATTCGGGCAATCTGTCTCATGAGATAGACGGGTTCGTGATGGCAGGGAGTAGCCTGGCCTGGGCGTGCGGTCGATCGCCCTATGAAAAGAGAGCCCCTCGGGGCTCTCTTGCATGTTTTGGTTGTTTTACTCCTCGTAGAGTGAGAAGTCTTCCTTGCCGACGCCGCAGATGGGGCAGACCCAGTCCTCGGGGATGTCCTCGAAGGCGGTGCCGGGCTCAATGCCGCCGTCCGGGTCGCCCACGGCCGGGTCGTAGATGTAACCGCACACGTCGCAGATGTACTTATCCATGGTGATCTCCCAAGTCTCGTGCCGCCCGGGCGAAGACGCCGGCCCGCGCGGCGGAATAGATACGCGCCCATCATGCCACGGGGCTCCGCCGCGCCGCCCTTCCGCCAAGAAACCGACTCCGTATTGTTGACACCCGTTCCGTTCGCGGATTTACGGGCCGCGGGCGGCGAGGGTTTCGTGATACCCTAAACGACGCACAATTTCATAGCACTGCAAACGACACATGTAGCGCACGACGGCGCGTAAATCTGATCACGGCACAGGAAAGACTTCGAGGATTCCCTCCGAGATTCGCCGTGGCCGGGTGGCCGTCTGCGCTTTTCTTATGCCTGATGTGATTTGCTCGCCGCGCGCTGCGGAAGGAGGAATCTGTGTCACAAAACGCAACATCCGCTGCTCCCACCAAGCAGCAGAACCCGGCGGCCATTCTGTTCGTCGCCGCGTTCGCGGCCTTCCTGGCCACCTTCAACGAGACGTTTCTGAACGTCGGTTTCGCGCCCATTATGCAGGCGCTGTCCGTTGACGTGTCCACGGTACAGTGGCTGGCCACGGCCTACATGCTCGGCGCTGCCGTCATGGTGCCCGTATCGGCCTTCGCCTACCGCTCGTTCCCCACGCGCCCGCTGTTCTGCGCCACCACGGCCCTGCTGGTCATCGGCTCGGTCATCGGCGGTTTGGCGCCGAATTTCGCCATCCTGCTCATCGGCCGCATCGTGCAGGCCCTGGGCACGGGCATGCTCATTCCCATCGGCATGAATATCACCCTTGAGGTGGCTCCGCGCGAGAAGCTCGGCACCTACATGGGCATTATGGGCGCCATGACCACGCTTGGCCCCTCGTCCTCGGTGATCCTTGCCGGCCTCATTTTGGCCATCGCCCCGTGGAACATGCTGCTGTGGGTGTTCGCCGTACTGTCGCTCATCTGCCTTCTGTGCGGTGCGTTCATCCTGCGCGACATTGCGCACCTGACGCACCCGAAGCTCGATGCGGCGTCGGTAGCGCTCATCGGCATCGCCCTTATTGGCATTCTGTACGGCGTGTCTACGGTGTTTGCCGGTTCGGTGCCCGTGGCCGTCATCGCTGCCATCATCGGCGTCATCGCGCTCGTGTTCTTCGTGAAGCGCCAGGGCACGCTGGCCGAGCCGCTGATCGACCTGCGCCCGCTGAAGATTCCGCCCTTTGCCGTGGGTGTTATCGCGAATATGCTGTCGCTCGTGACCATCTTCGCCATGAACATCATCGTGCCCACCTTTATGCAGTCGGTGCTGGGCACCGAGCCGCTGGTGGCTTCGCTTACGCTGTTCCCGGCCATTCTGTGCTCGTGCGCGGCCTCGCCTTTGGCCGGCCGCATCTACGACAAGCGCGGCCCGGGCATTCTGCTGCCGGTGGGCTTCGCCTGCATCGCGGTGTTCTCGGTGTTGACGGCGCTGTTCATCGCCACGGCGAGCCCGGTGCTGCTGGCGGTTATCTACATTCCCGTTATCTGCGGCTCGGCGCTTATCATCGGCCCGGTGCAGTCCTTCGCGCTTTCGAAGCTGCCGCCCGAGATGAACCCCCACGGCGTAACCGTCATGTCCACCGGTTTCCAGATTGCCGGCTGCTTCGGCTCCTCGGTGTTCACTGGTGTGTACGCGCTGGTGGGCGCTTCGGCCGCCGCTTCCGGCATGGCTGCCGCCGAGGCCGCCACGAGCGGCATGGTGGCCGCTGGCGTGCTTGTGGGCGTGTTCGCGCTTGTCGGCTTCTTCCTGGCCCTGTGGATTCGCCGCGCCGCCGCCAAGCCGGTGGAGGCCCAAGCCGCCGCCGGTGCCTGGGGCGCCGAGGCGGGCGAGGGCGCCGCTGTTGCCGCTGCTGAGGGTGCTGCCAACACCCTGGCCGCCATCATGAAGACTGACGTGTTCACTGTGGCGCCCGAGACCACAGTCGCCCAGGCCATGGAGCTTTTCGCCGACAAGGGCATTTCCGGTGCGCCGGTGGTTGACGACGCGCGCCACGTGGTGGGCTTCGTCTCCGATGGCGACATTATGGCGAGCCTGGCCGACCAGGTGCCTGCGTTCAAGACAGCCTGGTCGTTCGTGGTCGAGCGCGAGAACGCCGACTTCGACGCCACCCTGCGCGAGACCATGGCGCTGCCGGTGAGCGAGATTGCCACCAAGCACGTGATCTCCGTTGACGTGAACGACGACTTGGGCGAGGTGGCCCGCGTGCTGTCCGAGGGCCACTTGAAGAAGGCCCCCGTGCTGCGCGACGGCGTGATGGTGGGCATCATCAATCGCTCCAACATCACCCGCTACGCCATCGACCGCTTCTACGCCGATCAACAGCAGGCCTAAAGCGCCCGAACAAGACAGGAATCAGGCCGGGAGGTGCGACTACGTTGCGCCTCCCAGCCTTTTTAGATTTACTATACTTAGTATATTTTCTAGATTTGGTATACTTCGGCTCCTTTGAGTCTCTCGACCCGGTATGTGCCTCATGATATACTTGCAAAACAAGTATAAGGAGGTTTGCCATGCCGCAGCTGTCGCTTTATCTTGACGAGCCGACGATGGAACTGCTTCGCAGCCGTTCGTCGCGGTCTCATCAGTCCATGTCGAAGTACGTAACAGGCCTCATTCGCCAGAGTGATCGCGCCGACAGCTGGCCTGAGGGGTACTGGGAGCGGGTTTACGGGTGCCTGAAGGATCCGTCTTTTGTTGTGCCCGAAGAAGTGGATGTCCCGCTCGATGATGTCGTCCTCTTCGAGTAGGAGGGCGTAATGTACCTGCTTGACACTGATACGTGCATCGAGATACTGCGTGGTCGCCTTCCCCTGGCCCAGGAATACATGCGCAAGGGGAGCCCCGATATGTTCGGCGTCCCCGCTATCGTGGAGGCCGAGTTGCTTTTCGGCGCGGCAAACAGCAACAACCCCGAGGAGGGTCGCTTTTGCGTCGAGACGCTTCTGTCTCCGCTTCAGGTGCTTCCCTTCGACTCCCGTTGTGCGGCCCACTATGCGAACGTGCGCGCCGATCTAAAAAAGCGCGGTTGCATGATCGGCCCCAACGACTTGCTTATTGCCGCAACGGCGTTGGCCAACAGTGCTGTTCTCGTTTCCAACAATACGCGTGAGTTCAAACGCGTGCAGGGTCTCATGCTGGAATCTTGGGGCGAAGAGAGTTTGGCTTAAGGCGGGGTCCAGCACCCTTGCAATACTGAGAGAGGCTGCGGCCCATGGGTCGCAGCCTCTCTTTGCGAAGGAGGGGAAGGGGAGGGAGTTCCCCTCGGCGGGGTGTTGGTCGGGGATGGGTCGCGTGCTTGCGTGCTCCCGTCGTCTGTGGCTTAGGCCAAGGCGGCGGCCACCACTTCGCCGACGTTCTTGCCGAATACCTCGATGTCGCACACGGCATTGCCGCCAATGCGGTTGTTGCCGTGAATGCCGCCGGTCACCTCGCCGGCCGCGTACAGGCCGGGGATGGGATTGCCGCTGGCGTCGAGGGCCTCGTTGTTCGCGTTGATGCGAATGCCGCCCATGGCATGGTGGATGCCCGGCGCCACCTTGATGGCGTACATGGCGCCCGGCGTGAAGGCGATGCAGCCCTCGGTGCGGCCGAATTCGTCAGTGGCACCGTCGGTGGTGATGGCGTTGTAGGCGTCAATGGTGGCCTGAAGGGTTGCCGCATCCACCTCGATGGCCTCGGCGAGGGCCGCCACGTCGGCGCCGGTCTGCACAATGCCGGCCGCGTCATATTTGGCGATGGCCTTGTTGTTGTCGTAAACCTGCTGGTCGAACACGCACCAGGCGAAGCCGCCCGGCTGCTCCTGCTCGGCCGCCGACACCTTGTCGCGGGTAGACATCTCGTCGAAGAAGCGGTTGCCCTCGGCGTTCACCAGAATGGCTCCGCCGCCGCGCACGCCCTCAGCGACCAGGGTCGAGGTCTCCTGCTCTACGGTAGGGTGAATCTGAATCTGGTCCATCTGAACCAGCTCGGCACCGGCCGCCTCGGCCATGGTGTAGCCGTCGCCCGTAGCGCCCGGCTGGTTGGTGGTCACGTATCCCGCTAGGTCGGGGCGATACTTCGTGACCATTTCCTGGTTGGCGCCCAAGCCGCCCGTGGCCAGAATGACCGCGCGGGCGTTCAGTGTCTTGGCCTTGCCGCCTTCCTTCACCTTGATGCCGACCACGGCGTCGCCGTCTTTCACAAGCTCGGTGGCCTCGCAGCTCATGCGGATGGGGATATTGCGCTCGTTGACGGCAGCTACCAGGCCGGGAACGAGGGTGAGGCCCACAGCCGAGCCGTCGGTGGGACGGTGGCAGCGGGTGACGGACATGCCGCCGGTCAGCGTGATGTTGTCCAGCTTGATGCCCAGGCTGTCGAGCCAGTCGATGGCGCCGGCGGAGTTGTCGCACATGAACTTCACGAGCTCCTCATCGCCGGTGTTGTGGCCTCCGTCGAGGGTCTCTTGGGCAAACAGGTCGTTGCTGTCTTCGATGCCCTGCTCCTTCTGGAACTTCGTTTCGGAGGCGTTCATTCCCGAGGAAGAGAAATTGGTGTTGCCGCCGTTGACGGCCATTTTCTCAAGAATGACGATGTTGCTGAGGCCCTTGTCGTAGGCTGCGATGGCCGCAGAGAGACCGGCGCCGCCCGTGCCGACGATGATGGCGTCGAAGGACTCCGCTTCGCCCTCCTCTCCCGTGTCAGCGGTTTGAGTGGTCGGGGCGCAGCCCGTGAGCCCCAGGCCCCCGAGCATGGCGAACGCGCCCAGGGCACCTGCGCCCATCACAAAGCTGCGGCGCGTGAGCGCCGGCGTGGCCTCGGGCTGGTTCGTGCGGCTCGTGTGGTTTCCGAACGTCTGCATAGTTTCTCCTCCTGTTGGTTGACGCTGGCCCTCCCTAGTGCGCCAGCTTTCCCGCATCGGCTGCGAGCGGCTTTCACCTTAACGATCGACAGCCGAAACACCCACGCCCACCTTGGGTGTTTTGCGGGCGAATGCGGAGCACACCCCATTTGGGTGTGTAATGCCGAAGAATGATCTATACTGGGCTTTCAATGCGATTATCCGCGTGAGGGAGGGGAATACTGTGGCTGGCATGGCATCGTCGGAGCCGCGCCTAGATGCGCGCGTGGCCCTGAGTTCCGTCTGCCTCATTCTTATGTTTCTCGGTGCTTGGACGTGCGATGGCGCGATTTTGAGCCTGTCTGCGATGCCTCACGGTTACTTGGCGGTACGCTGCCTGTCGCTGGTTGCCTACGGCATTGCCTTTGTCGGCTTCGCGGTGGCGGCCCGTGGGGCCCGTCGCTTTGCCGGAGAGCGTCGCGCGCTGCGCCGCGGACTTGCCTACGGAGCAGGAGCGCTTCTGGTGGGCGCTTGTGCCCTGGCGGTGATCCCGTCTCCCGCCGGCGCTGCGGCCATGGGTATCGCCTTCCTTATTAAGAGTGTCGGGCCGCCGTTGAGCATTGCCGCCCTGTTTTTGTTCGCGCGGCTTGATGCGGCACGGGCCTCGAAGGCAGCCGCGGTGGCCATGGGCATCGCTTTCCTTGGCGAATGTGGTTTGCGGGCCCTCTTTGACTTGGCACCCTTTGCGGGCGTACTCGCGCTGACGTTTGGGGCAGTCTGTCAGCTGGCGGGGTGTCTCCTTGCGGCTGCCTTATTGGGAAAGGACAGCAGGGACGCATTCGACGCGGCGCACTCTGAGGTTGCTGTGGGTGTTCCGACTGGCACCTCTGCACGCGAAGTGGCTTCCGCCTCCCCGGCCGGGCGCACGGCCAAGGTGCTGTTGTGCTTGGCTGCAACGGCTCTTATGCTGGGTTACTTGCGCTCGGGGGCCTCGCCGGGCAACGCTGTGGGTGCTGTTGCGTCAGCCGCTGTGCTGGTGGCGTTGGGTCTCACGGCATGGTGCCTGCCGCGCCTCGATGATCGGGCGTTATTCGCGGTTGCCTTAGTATGTGTAGCTGCGGCGTTTCTCCTCGATCCCCTCATTAGCCTCGTTGCTCCGACGGTGACGCTGACTTTGGCTGACATCGGAACCATCCTGTTCGAGATTATCATCTGGATCGTGTCGTTCTCGCTGGTGCGCACCGGGGGCTCTGCCCTGCTGAGGGCTGCCTCGGCACGACTCGCGGCGGTATGCGGTCATGCGGCGGGGACGCTGGTGGCCGTTGGGGCGGGCGCCCTTGCCCAGGCATCCCCCGAGCTGGCACAGGCAGCTCCCCTGGTCATTCTGTTCATATATATCGTCATGCTCGTTGCCTTCACCCGCCAGGTTCCTATCGCCGGAGGGGGCGCCCTCACGGGCGGGTCGGACGATGCACTATCTGCATCAACGTCGGTTGGGGTTCCGTCGGAAGGTTCTTTGCTGGCTGGCCAGGAGTACTGGGCGGCTCCCTGTCGTCTTCTCGCTGAAGAGCATGGCCTCACGCCGCGCGAGACGGAAGTGCTCGAGCAGCTGGCTCAAGGCCGCGACCTGGCCTTCATGGAAGAGAAGTTCGTCCTGTCGCGCAACACGGTGAAGATGCACGTACGCAACGTATATGCCAAACTCGGTGTGCACAGCAAACAGGAAGTGATTGGCTTGGTTGATGCGACGCGCAGTGCGCTTGTCGGGCGCTGAGAGCAGTTGCCAGCTGGTCGCGTACGTCGCGTACGGTGCCTAAGTTTCTCAAGACTCCTATGCTGACTAGGAGAATCATGGTTTAGCGATTCGATAATCGCGCGGACTACCGACCCGTAACGGCGAAAAAACGAAAACCTGCAATGTCACCCAATGTCTTTCTGAGGGGTCTACTTTGAATTTGGACATTTCTTCTGGAAGACATTGGTTCTACCTCGCGTTATGCCGTTGATGAATGGTTGATTGCGGCAGAGGCTCCCAACCCGTGCCACCCCGGAAGGCGCGCGCGCCGGCGTGATTCCGGCGTCCAAGGAAAGGAGCCATCAGATGCTCACCCAAGAACAGCAAACGATGGTCGACCACGCGCAGCTGCAGAAGATCAACGGCTGGAACCATATCAAGGTAAAGGGCACCCCCTACGAGTGCGGCTTCCAGGAGGGCTACCTTCTGGCCGACCAGTGGGCCGATGCTCAGCGTGTGTTCGCCTACATGACCTACGAGACTTACGGCAAGGAGTACTCCTGGTTCGCCGAGCAGTCCATCCGCTTGCACAAGGATGTTATTCCCGAGCGCTATATGCAGGAGCTGCAGGGCATGGCCGACGGCCTGACTGCCGCAGGCGTCGAGGCATCTGTCGATGATGTTATTGCTTGGAATGACTACATGGAAATGACCGGGTACTGGTGGCCGGTGAACGCCCCGAAGATCATGAACCGCCCGCAGATGAAGACGCACCGCAAGGAGCACTGCTCGGCTATCTGCGCCACGGGCGACGCGACCCCGGACGGCAAGCCGGTTATCGCCCACCAGAGCTTCGACGAGTTCTGGAGCGGCCAGTACTTCAACGTGTGCAAGCACGTGAAGCCTGACGAGGGCTACGACTTCGTCATGCAGGCCTCGGGCCCGTGCATGCTGGCTTCCATGACCGACTTCTACGTTATCTCCTCGGGTCTGTCTGTCACCGAGACCACCCTGGCCGGCTTCGACAAGTATAGCGAGGAAGGCATGCCCGAGTGGGTGCGCATCCGCGATGCCGTGCAGTTCGCCAGCACCATCGACGAGTTCGTCGAACGCCTGAATAAGGGCAACAACGGCGGCTATGCCAACGCCTGGCTCATCGCCGACAAGAACACCGGCGAGATTGCCCGCTACGAGCAGGGCCTGGAGTACCAGGCGCTTGAGAAGAAGACCAACGGCGCCTTCTTCGGCTGCAACGCGGTGTTCGACCCGCGCATCCGCAACCTGGAGTGCAAGGACAACGGATTCAACGACCCGCGCCAGCAGACCGGTGCCCGCCGCCAGCGCTGGATGGAGCTTATCGACAAGTACTACGGTTCCATCGACGTCGAGCGCGCCAAGCTCATGCTGGCCGACACCTTCGACGTGTACCTGGGCTACAACAACCCCTCGTCTCGCTGCATCTGCGCCCACTACGACCAGGATCCGCAGTACTACGCCGACGACCCGGACGCCGTGTGGAACATCCCGTTCTACCCGGCCGGTTCCTGCGACGCGAAGGCGGCAGGCCCCGACGACATGGAGCACATGCGCATGTGGGGCCGCTACGGCCGCGCCGACGGCGTGGAGTTCAACGCCAAGGAGTTCATGGAGCAGCACCCGCTGTGGAAGTGGATGGACGGCTACCTGTACGACCGTCCCACCCAGCCCTGGACGCTGTTCGACTAAGGGAATTCGGGTTGCGCGCCCCGCATTCCGCTGAAGGCAGAAGCGTCCAGCCCTTTCCAGATAGATGTTGTATCCGTCACGATTTTCTAAGAACAGGAGCCATAGAAAATGAAGATCTCAAAAGAGCAAATTGAGAAGATGCACGAGAACTTCAAGAAGTGCGAAACTCAGCAGGTGGCTCAGAAGGCCGTTACCGTTAACGGTATTCTGAAATCTGCTGAGGACGTTGAAGTGCTCAAGCGTCTCTCGCCGGCGAACTTCGCCTTCTCCATCGATGTGGACAAGGAAGCCGTCGCCAACCAGCTGATGAGCGGTCGTTGCTGGATGTTCGCGTGCCTGAACACCCTGCGCTTCCGCATTGAGAAGGAGCTCGACCTGCCTCACGGCACCTTCGAGCTTTCCCAGGCCTACCTGGCCTTCTACAACAAGCTGGAGCGTGCGGCCTGGTTCATGAAGCACATCGTGGAAACCGCCGACAAGGATCTGAACGACCGCGAGGTAACCTGGCTCATTCAGTCGCCGATGCAGGATGGCGGCGATTGGGACATGGTGGCCGCGCTGGTGAAGAAATACGGCGTGGTGCCGCACTCCGCCATGAGCGAGACCCACTGCACCAACAACACCTCCGAGGTGAACACCGTGCTCTCGCACCTGCTGCGCCAGGATGCGCTGAAGCTGCGCACCATGGCTCGCGAGGGCAAGGACACCGAGGCCGTTCAGGAAGAGATGCTGAACGAGGTGTACCGCATTTTGGCCGTGTGCTTCGGCGAGCCCGTGCAGAAGTTCGACTTCCAGTACGAGGACAAGAAGGGCAACTACCACGCCGATTACGACCTCACGCCGCTTGAGTTCTACAAGAAGTACGTGGGGCTCGATTTGGACGACTACATCGGCGTCATCAACGTGCCCGGCGACGAGAACCCCTATGGCCGCACCTACACCATCGAGGACTCCGACCAGATTCCCGAGCGCGAGAACCTGTACCTCAACGTTGAGATGGACGACCTCAAGCAGATGGTCATCGCTCAGCTGAAGGCCGGCGAGCCGGTGTGGTTCGGCTGCGACGTGCTGCAGCATTGCGACCGCATGAAGGGCGTCATGGACATGGATCTGTACGACCTCGAGGCCATGTTCGGCATCAAGTTCACCATGAACAAGGCCGAGCGCTACGCCATGCGCGAGAGCCTGCCGACCCACGCCATGGTCATTGCCGGCGTCGACCTTGACAAGGACGGCAAGCCCACGAAGTGGAAGATCGAGAACTCTTGGGGCACCGAGAACGGCGGCAAGAAGACCGGCAACAACGGGTACTTCGTCTGCGGTGACGAGTGGTTCGACAACTTCGTCTACGAGGTGGCCATCAACAAGAAGTTCATGACCGCCGAGCAGCAGAAGGCCCTTTCCGGCGAGCCCATCGTGTGGCCGTTCTGGGCGACCTTCAACCCGGTTTCCGCCTAACGCGCAACCCGCGGGCCGGCGCGGTCCGCAACGACTAACCATTTGCCCCAGGGCCCGGCGTCCAAGCTGGCCTGGCCCTGGGGCCCTACCCGATAGGGGACTATCATGAGCGCATCTGCATCCTCTCCTGCGAAAACGTCGGGGAAGGGTGCGGCGAAAGTAAACAGTGGCACGTACATCAGCTTGATGGCACTGGTTATGATGAACGTTACGATCATCGGCAGTGTCGCCAACGATGTCCAGCAAGCGTACTACGGGCTTTCTTCCGTTACACTCTTCATCATCGGCGCAATCGTGTTTTTCCTGCCCACTGGTTTGGTGGCGGCCGAGCTGGCTTCTGGCTGGGGTCAGCGCGGCGGCATCTTCCGCTGGGTCGGCGAGGCAATGGGGCCTGGCTTGGCCTTCACTTGCCTGCTGATCCTGTGGTTCCAAACCTCTATTAACTTCGGCTCCGGCGTGGCTTCCGCTTCCGCCACCATCGGCTTCTACACGCCCGATTGGGACTGGGCCGTCAACTTCATGAATCACCCCGAGAACCAGTTCTTCATCATTCTCGCGTGGTTGGCCTACTACTGGGGCCTGACCTTCATGGCCACCAAGGGCGTGAAGGCCTTCGCCCGTATCACCAAGTACGGCGTGATTATCGGCACGTTCATTCCACTGGCCTTCATCGTCATCATGACCGTGGTGTGGCTGGCCCAGGGCAACGTGTCCAACGTGACGCCGACGCCTGAGGCTTTCAACCCCTTCGCGAGCGGCTTCAGCCTGACGAACCTGGCCCTGGCTGCCGGCGTGTTCTTCAGCTTCGCGGGTATCGACATGAACGCGGCCCACATCAAGCAGCTGAAGAAGCCCCAGAAGGAATTCCCGCTGTCCATCTTCATCGCTATGATCCTGACGCTGATCATGTTCATCGCCGGTACCGTCTGCATCGCTATTGTGACGCCGAAGGCCGACATGAACCTGGTCTACGGCCTGTATCAGACCTATAAGATTCTGGGCGAGTGCTTCAGCTGCCCCTGGATTTACGTGGCCTTCGTGTGGGTTGGCCTGGGCGCTTCCATGGCGTCGCTGGTCACCAACATGGCTGGTCCTTCCTTCATGCTGGGCCAGGCCGGCCGTTCCGGCTTCCTGCCGAAGATCCTGCAGAACAACAACAAGCACGGCATGCCGAGCCGCCTGATGTACCTGCAGATGGGCTTCATGACCGCTGTTGCCTTCCTGTGCTTCCTTATTCCTAACATCGAGGGCTTCGTTATCTTGATCACGCAGGCCATCACCATTCTGTACATGATGTACTACGTGCTCATGTTCGTGTCGTTCCTGAAGCTGCGTCGCGATCAGCCGAACCGTCCGCGTCTGTTCAAGGTGCCTGGCGGCAAGGTTGGCGCTTGGGTTGTTGCTGGCGTGGGCCTGCTCGCCTGCGTGTTCGGCATCGTGCTGGCCATCATCCCGCCGGCCCAGGTGGCCGAGGAAGTGGGCAGCCCGGTGACCTACGTGGTGGTCATCTTGGCCATCATCCTGGTGACCTTCGCCATTTGCTTCGGTGTGTACCAGGCCTCCAAGCGCCACAACTGGGTTGACCCCAACAACGTGTTCGCGCCCTTTACCTGGCAGCTCGAGGGCTTGAAGAAGCCCGCCAAGGTGCTTTCCAACGTGCCGTCCGAGCTGATGAGCGAGGGCCAGAACCCTATGGGCATGCCCATCAAGAAGCTGTGGAACCCTAACGAGCAAATCGTTCTTCCCGACGAGTATGTGCCGGGCAAGCATCATCCGTCTTCGCCGTCCCTTGAGGCCGGCGACGACCCGGCAGCTATGAACCATCCGGTGAAGACCAACGGTGTAGCGAACACGGCTGTGGCCATTCCCATGAGCCAGCCGGTGATCATTTCCAAGAAGGCCGGCATCGGCACTGCTGCTACGGCTGGCCTGAAGAAGGCCAAGTCCGTTGAGGGCACTGAGCCGGTGCGACTGGATCCCGAGGTGCCCGCCGCCCCCGCCGATGAGGTAGCGGCTGAGACCGTGCCGCGTGACCCGGTGGCCGATGCGAAGCGTGCCGCCGCGGCCGAAGAGGCCGCCAAGGCCGCCGAGGCTGAGGCCCGCAAGAAGGCCGACGAGTACGCTGTCGAGGCCCAGGCGCTCGAGCAGCAGGTTGAGGCCGACAGCGACCTGGCCGCCGCCCGTCGCGAGGTGAAGGAGGCCAAGGCCGCCGCCAAGCAGAGCAAGCGCGTGGCCGAGGGTAAGGAAACCGCGAAGGTTCCCGCCAAGGACGCCTCCGATGCCGCCGCCAAAGCCAAGGATGACCAGAAGGATAAGCCTTCCGACCAAGGCGGTAACAAGTAAGAACGGGCATCCTTTCGGGTGCCACTAAGGAGTATGACGAACAGGGGCGCCGATAGCGGCGGCGCGACCGCCAGGCACGGCGCCCCTGGTTCGGAAGGTAGCGAGATCAGGGAGTCTGATCAATATGAGCAAACAAAACAGTGCACAAGCAATGAAGGGCTCCGGCCCCGGTGCCACGACGACCGTGGCAGCAACCGCCACGGCAACGGGGACGGCGGCAGCTGCGAAGGCTGCCTCCGATGTTCCTGCCGTCAGCCAGGACCCGCATCCTACTGTGGCCAAGAATCACAAGAACGGCGACCCGTTCAAGCGCACGCTGACCGTGCCCGATATGGTCATTTGGGGCCTCATCTGTATGGTGCCCATCTCGCCAATGGCCATTTACGGCGGCGTGTTTACCGACTCAAACGGCATGCCTACGCTGGCGTTCCTTATCGGCTTCGTGGCCGTGCTGTTCTCGGTGTTCTCGTTCGGCATTATGATCAACCATTTCCCGTCATCGGGGTCCATCTTCACCTACGTGAGCCACGTGATGGGCAAGGCCATGGGCTTCATAGCCGGCTGGCTGATGTTGCTGCAGTACCTGGTCAGCCCGGCGCTGGTGTACCTCATCGCCGCTATCGCCATTCACGAGCTGGTGCCGCAGATACCTATTCTGGTGCTGTGCTTCGCCTTCCTCGTGATCGTGGGCATTGTGTCGCTGATCGGCATGAAGACGGCCATGGTGGTGAACAAGGCGGCGCTTATCGCCCAGCTGGTTATCCTGGCGCTGTTCGTGGGCTTCGGCGTGGCTTACATTGTGAGCAACCCGGCTTCCACGGGCTTCAGCTTCGATAGCATCTTCAACCCCGCTAAGTTCGAGTTCGGTGGCACCATGTCGGCTGTGTCGTTGGCCGTTATGTCCTACGTGGGCTTCGGCGCCATCGCCACGCTGACCCAGGAGGCCATCGACCCGCGTAAGGGCCCGGGTCGCGCCATGATGGTGATGGCCATCGTGCTGTGCGTGCTGTACGTGGCCCAGATGTACGTGGCCGCCTGCATCGACCCGACGGGCGCCAACTTCGCCAACAACACCGACAACGCCTTCTACGTGGTGGCCCGCATGATCACCGGACCGTGGCTGGCCATCCTGTGCGCCGTGGGCGTGGCTCTGGCCCAGGGCGTGTTCACCGCTATCGCCCAGCAGACCTCCATTGCGTTCGTGATGTTCACCATGGCCACCGGCGGCGCGCTGCCGAAGTTCATGGCCAAGATGAGCAAGCGCACGAACTCGCCCATTAACGCCATCATCTTCATCATCGCGCTGTCCATCGTGCTGACGCTGGTGTTCCATTTCGCCGGCATCGATATGAACACCATCGCGAAGATCAGCAACTTCGGTGCACTGGCCACCTACGGATTGCTGAACCTGTCCGTGATCATCTTCTGCTGGTTCCAGTTGAAGGAGCGCAAGGGTGCCAAGGCGCTGTTCATGCACCTGATCTTCCCGGCGCTCGGCACCATCATCTGCTTCGCCATCATGCTGTCGGTGAAGGATGTGGCCCTGATTGTGGGCGGCATTTGGATCGTGCTCGGCTTCGCGTATTACTTCGTGCTCACGCGCGTTCTGCATCGCGAGATTCATCTCGGGTAGCGGCGCTGGTATCCGGGGCGGTTTCTCCTGTGCCGCCCCGGGCTGCGCCCGTCGCGCCACTTCGGGCTGCGGGCGCCATGCCGTTCCAGGCTGCGCCCGTGCCGCTTTGCCCGATTCTCAGTTTCAACTGCATAAGACATCTCCGCTAGGCCGGGGCTCGCCGATTTTCCTGTGCTACTGTTTTGCGGCGAGCCCTCGGTCTTTTCGCGTTTCGCCCCGATATGCGGGCGGAGCCCGCTTCTCTAACAGGGTCGGTTTTGCGAGAGACTGCTACACTGTCATGAAGCAAGAAGACACGCGTCGGATGGAGGGTTGCCATGGCGAAGGGACTGAGAATTGCGTCGTGGGCGGTGGCCATTGCCATTGTGGCGCTCTGCGACGGGGGCTTCCTCGCGTTCGCCGTCATGACCATTGCGGAGGAGTCGGGAAGCTCGGCCACCTCGTTTATGGCGGAAACCATCGTCCAGGGCATTGCTCCTGTCATGTGGGTGCTCATCCCGCTCCTGCAGTTGGCGAGCGTGGTCTTGGGAGCCGTGGCGGCAGCCAGCCGACGGCCAGCCGCGCTCGTGACCTGCCGATCCATCATGCTGTTCTTCAAGGTGGGGCTCATCCCGTTCTTCCTGTGCGGCGCCGTTGTCGAGCTGCTGTTTCTCGTGCTGGGACTTCATCCGGTGCTGCCGTTCGTCGGCTGGGCCATGGGGGCAGCCGTGGGCGTCATGGGCTGGCTGACGATGTTCTCCGGCAGCATCTGGGCCATTGCCACAGCGGTGCATTTGTACCGCCAGCGCATTGCGAGCGGCGGAGAGCTGGCGGCCCACATCGTGCTTCAGCTGATGTTCGTGGCCGACGTGGTGGATGCCGTTATTCTGTTCGTGCGCTCGAAGGCGCCTGCGGCGGCGCTGCGCACTCAGGGGCTTCCCCGCTAGCGGTGCCCGATGAGCATCCATGGCGACATAGCAGCATTTCTGGCCGAGAACCGCGACGGGGCGTACCAAGCGTTTCAGTCGAAGCTCATCCCCTCGGTGCCGGCCGATTCGGTCGTAGGCGTGCGCACTCCGGCACTGCGCAAGTTCGCCAAGCAGCTGGCTAAGCGTGACGACGTGGGTGAGTTTTTGAACGAGGTGCCCCACAGCTGCTTCGAGGAGAATCAGCTGCACGCATTCATCGTCAGCGCCGAGCCGGACTACGAGAGTCTGCTTGCGAGAATCGACGGCTTCCTCCCCTTCGTGGACAATTGGGCCACGTGCGACCAGATGTCCCCGCGCGGTTTGGCGCAAGAGCCTGAGGCGACGCTCAAGCAAGTGCGACAGTGGATGGCGTCAGGGCGGCCCTATACCGTGCGCTATGGTATCGGTGTGCTGCTCCAGCTGTTCTTGGACGATCGCTTCCGCCCCGAGTTCCTCGAATGGGTGGCGCAGGTGGAATCTGACGAGTACTACGTGAACATGATGCGCGCCTGGTTCTTCGCCGAGGCGCTGGCGAAGCAGCCCGATGCGACACTGCCCGTCATTGAAGCAGGCTGCCTCGACCGCTGGACGCACAACAAAGCTATCCAGAAGGCCCGGGAAAGCTATCGCATAAGCCCCAAGCTGAAAGAGCAGCTGAGGGGACTGCGACGAGCTTCGCAAGGTAAGCTGTAAGGGCCGAGACGCAGTAACGGCGCGACGGACGTCAGGGTGCCAGATGCAGTCGCAGTGCGCCGCTTAGTGGGCTAGTCGGCTATGTCGAAGTGGGTGTTTGAGAACACGTTCAGGTTCAGGCTGTTCATGATGTGGCGAATGGCGGCCTGGGCCTTCACGGAGTTGCCGGCATCGTCGAGCGGCGGGGCGAAGGCGCACACGCCGAAGACGCCGGGCATGACACCGATGACAGCGCCGCCCACGCCGGTTTTCGCCGGCAGGCCTGACTCGTAGAGCCAATCACCGGAGTGCTCGTAGAAGCCCACCGCAGCCATGAGCGAGACGATCTTCGGCGAAAGCGCTGCATCGAATACGCGCTTCTTGGTGAGGGGGTTCACGCCGTCGTCGGCAATCGTGGCAGCGGATACGGCCAGCTGCTCGGCGGTCACACCCAGGGAGCACTGGCGCGTGTACAAATCGAGCGCCATCGCGGGGTCGTCGTAGATGCGGTCGTACTCTTTCAGCAGCCAAGCGATGGAGCGGTTGTCGAAATTGGTGGCCGACTCGGAGTGGTACAGCTCGTCGATGAGCACCGGCTCGCTGCCCAGCAGGTCGGTCATGTTGTCGAAGATGGCCTTCCATTTTGCGTCGGCATTGCCGCGGGGTTCCACGAGTGAGCAGGCGGTAATGGCGCCCGCGTTCACCAGCGGGGTGGAAGGGCGGTCGTTCTCCAGCAGAATGGCGAAGATGGAGTTGAAGGGAAGCCCCGTGGCGTCGGCGCCGATTTTGTCGAGCACGGCCTTTGCGCCCAACTCTTTCAGCACGAGGATGGCCGTGTGCACCTTCGATACCGATTCAATGCCCAAGCGGTAGTCGGTGTCGCCCACCGATATGAGCCGTCCGTCGGGCAGGCACAGGCTGATGCCGAACAGGCTTGAGTCGACATTCGCCAGGTAGGGAATGTAGTGGGCGTTCTGACCGCCTTGGATGTCCTTGCAGGCGGCGTAGGCGTCTTCGACCGCCTTCTTCAGCTGGGCGTAGGTGAGTTTGACGATCATGGGGTGCCTCTTTCTTTTGCGGGGGGAGGCGGTCGGGCGGCGAAGACCGACGACCGCCTGTGCCGATGCGCTAGTGGATCAGGGCCGTGATGAACGCCGCGCCAGCGAGGAAGATGCCGGGCACGTTCGCCACGATGATGGGGATGTCCTTCTTGGGCTTCAGGAACCCGTAGGCCGTCCACATGCAGCAGTTGAAGAACGCTGCCAGCGGCTGCCAGGGGCTGCCGCCGTGCCCGGCCAGGTTGTCGCCGATGGTGGTGATGTAGGACACGTACATGACGACGGAGAGCACGGATGCGATGCGGCCAATGGTGCTGACTACATCGTGCTTAACGTGCTGCTTTTTCTCTGGTACGGTCTGGGTGTGCTTGCTGATGGATTGCTTGCTTACGGCATGGGTCGTCGCAGACATGCTTCCTCCTTTCATCGTTGGACGCCTTTAACCCTACCGCGAGAATAATTCTGCTGAGGCGTATGCTCATCATTGAAAAGTTCTCTTTACGGGGGCGTAAGGTCGTTGTAACGGGGAGGAAGGGCGACTAGAAGCTAAACACCTCGCCGACGTTGGCGGCGAGCGCGGCGGCCCAGGCTTCCTCTTTGAAGCCGGGAATGACCGTAGCGCCGGTGACGAGTAGCGGGCGCTTCACGAGCATGCCGTTGGTGGCCAGCAGGGCGAAGGCCTCGTCGTCGGTCATGGTCGGCAGCTTCTTCGAGAGTTCCATTTCGCGGTAGAGCATGCCCGAAGTGTTGAAGAAGCGCCGAAGCGGCAACCCACTGCGCTCGTGCCAGGCGCGCAACTCGTCGGCCGTGGGGTTGTCGGCCACAATGTCGCGATCGACGTAATCGATACCCTGACCATCGAGCCAAGCCTTAGCCTTCTTGCACGTAGAGCACTTAGGGTATTCAACAAAAAGCACGTCAGCCATGGAGGTCTCCTTAGAGTGAGAGGGCACGTTGGATCCGTCGGGGGTATGATACGGTAATGATGCTGCGCTGCCGCGCCGCGATCGCAGCGATCTGCGGCGTTGATAGCGCACGATGATTGTACCTAATACGGGAAGGCGCGATGATGACCAGCGGGGAACGATTGGTGTTTGGTTTCAGCAGCGGGGAAGCTTGCTGCGGCTACGACACGCTGGAGGTGTACGAGTTCGGTGGCTTCTTCCGCGAGCGCTATGCAAACGAAGTTTTCGACGGCACTGAGCGTACCTACGACATGGATGCCGAGAAGGCGGAGCGGCTCGAGCAGATGATCGAGTGTGAGGGCGTTCGCGCATGGCGCGAGCGCTACGAGGCTGCTGATGGCCCGCGGGCAAGTGACACGGCGTGGTCCATCTATGATGGCGAGGCCTACCATTATGGTGTGGGCGTCGCGCCGGCGAATTTCGCTGCTGTGCTCAACTTCCTAGGTCGAGAATTCGGCTGCGATCGCATCGACGCGTTCCAGGTAGTGGTTGAGGAGCCTTTTGAAAGGGACGGTTCGACTAGGGGCCAGCCGAACGAGGAGAGCCTGGCCGCTATAGACGAAACAGAAGCGATGATTCGCGACGAATCCGGCCAAGCGTACCGATCGGGTCACGACTTAATTCAGGCGGCTTTGTCGCAAGAGGACCGATAGAAAAGCGCTTAAAGCGCTCGCTGGTACAGCTGCTTATAAGTGGCGCCTTCGCGATCGAGGGTGCTTTTGTAGAGGGTGACGCTGGGGGCTTCGGCGGGCAACGGGAAGGCGAGGGCAGGCAGCTTGTCCTTCGGAATGCGGACGCGACGTCCGAGGGTGATATGTGGCAGGAAGGGCTTGTCGTCGAAGGGGAGATCGCGGGCTCGGAGGGCTTCCCGCAAGTTGACGGCCAGGGCCTCTAAGGCTGGTACCTTGGCGACGCCGAGCCAAAGCGTGGCATCTTGGGGATGGCCGAACTTTCCCAGGCCATCGGGAGAGAGCAGGATGGACTCTTCGGATTCCTGCAGCCTATCGATCGCTTCGTCCATGGCGTTCATGGCGCGGGCGGTTTCCGCGTCATCGATGTCGCCGAGAAAGGCGAGGGTCAGGTGGTAGGTATCCCGTGCTAGAAAGCGTCCGTCCATAGCGGCGCTGAGCACGCGGGCTAAGGCGGCCACGTCGTCGGCGAACTGGCTCGGCAAATCTAGGGCGATAAATGTGCGCATGGTTCCTCCTATCGGGTGCTTCCAAGCATACGGCGAATTCCGGCCATGCTTGATATTTCGTCTAACATGTCGAGCATAGCTGGCGCCTGATAGAATTCCCCACGTTTCGCATTGCCGATGGGCTTGAGAATTCCATATTCGCATGCGCGGTTGATGAGATCCGTGGCGGCGCGGCGGGTGATGCCGAGTCGTTGCGCGACAAAGGCTGAATCCACGACAGGTTGCTCTGCCAGGAGCGCCGGCAGACGGCGAATCTTCGCCGTTACGCGCTCGCGCATGGCGCTTTCCCAGTCTTCCAAAAGCGCACGCGCCCGTTCGGAAGTCCTTTGCGAGACGACAATGGCGAGATCAATGGCATCAATGAGCTGTTCAATGATGGGCTCAGGCTTGCCCTGTTGGTAGAGATGCAGCGCCTCCATGTAGTTGTCGATGTCGTGTAGCAGCCCGGCGGAAAGGGGGATGGTTGCGCGGCGCAGAACCGCATCTTCGCGCAGCAAGTAGTGAAGCAGGGTGCGGCCTGTGCGACCATTCCCGTCGATGAAGGGGTGGATGGTTTCGAACTGAGCGTGGGTGATGGCCGCTTTGGCGATGGGGTCAAGGTCGTCGCGCTGCGTGAAAGCGCAGAGATCGTTCAGGCAATCGACCACTCGGCCGGCGTGGGGGGGTACGAACAAAGCTTCGTGGGGGCTGTAGGGCGTGCCACCGACCCACACTTGCTCGGATCGCAGCGTGCCGGCGAAAGGCTCGTCGGCATGCTTGAGCAGCTGAAGGTGGATGTCTTGAATACGAGGGATGCTGAGTGGGCCGGTGAGTCCAAGGGCGCATCGCATCGCGTCGATGTTGCCGGCGATGATCTGCGCGTTTTTCGGGGCCGACGGAGAAAGCTCGGCGAGAGCGATATTCCGTGCGCTGGAGGTGAGATTTTCGATTTGCGAGCTGGCCGCCGACTCGCTGCGCAGAAGGAGGCTGGGCAAATTGTAGGGCAAAGTCGTCTGCTGCTCATCGAATCGTGCAAGTCTTGTACGGGCATCGGCAAGGCGCTCGGCCAGGTCGGGAGAGAGGACGAGTTGCCGGTTTTGCAGGGTGGCAGGAATGGCGGCTTGGTAAGTCGCGGTAATTTTTCGGCGCCTCGCCTTGGGTATGAGGAGAAGATCCTCTTCGGTCCGTTCCCAGGAAACAGATTCCGTTTTTATGGCAGGCCATTTATTCATTCGGTTAAGCTCGCTTCCTTGTTCCCAGATTAGCGGAAGTGAAATTAGTTTCACTTCCGCTAATCTTATCAGAAAGAACGGAAGCCAAGAGGGGGGACGAGAATCTTGCGGCGGATTGGCGGGGATTTTAAACATCGAATGGCATGAGGCCGGCGGCGAATTCCTCTACGTCGTCGAAGAGGAAATCCATGCGGTCGATGTGCTTGTTGAGGTGCCAATGGCCGCAGTACCAACGCTGGTAGTGGAGCCGGTCTTCAAGGTTGTCCAGCCAGTTCTCCGTGCTTTTGTCCACCTTACTTTGGTCGATCCCTTCGAAATAGGCCTCCACCGGTGTGTACTTAGCGGGGCACGTGTGGGACAGCACCACGTCTATTTGCCAGTCGCGGGCTGCCAGGGCTGCCTCCACGCGGGCCTTCACCGCATCGTCGGGCTGCTCGTCGGGAAACCATGGCAGGCCCTCGCGCACGCGCCATTCCGCGTCGATGCTGTAGGCACCCCCGATGGCGATGGTGGAGAACCCATCGAAATCGTACACTTCGCCGTCCTTCGCGAACAGGAGGTTTGGCCACGCGTCTTCCACGAACACGGTGCCGCCGTGCCAGGTTTCCTCGCGGTACAGCTCGGGCAGCGACTGGGGACGCGCCTCGTGGTTGCCGTGCAGGCAGAACAGCGTAGCGGGAATGCGCGCCGCCTTCTTCTTTGTTTGGCGGTCGCGGCCGTGCAGGTAGAAGTTGGCGCCCACATCTCCCAGAATAATAATGATATCGTCGGCGGTGAGCTCATGCCGCTCGCTGAACGCGATGAGGTCGCGGAAGTCGCCGTGTATGTCGCCGGTAATGTAAATCATGAAGCCATGGTAGCGCGTGCCAACAGCGCCGCGTGGAGCGTTCGACCCAGGTTGGGGAACTGTCAAATGGGGTTCAGTCGCTGATTGGGCCGGAGGGTGGAGTGCGCAAAAGCGGGCTACTGGCGGTCGTAGTAGTCGCGGTCGGTTATGAAGTAGGTGCGGATGAAACCCTTGGGGGACACGACAACGAACTCGCCGGTGTCTTCCAGGAAGTAGAGGTCGTCGCCGTCTTCCGCTTGCAGCTTGTGAAGCGCTTCGGGGTGCGCGATGACGGCGTTGGCGCGGGCGACGTATTCGTCGGCGGTAGCACAACCCATTTCGTCGCCGTGCTTTTCGAAGTGCTCTTCCAGGGCGTGGTCGTTGCGGAATTCAAGCTCGGAGACGCTCGCGGGGCATTCGATGACTTCGTATCCGGCACCGTCGCTTTGGGGGCTGCCGTCGTCGGAGGCACAGCCAGCGCAGGTTAGGCAGCCGATAGCGAGCACTGCGGCAAGAAGCAATGAAGCCAAGAACGGCGACTTGTACGCACAACGCAAGGGACTGCGGGGTGTGCTGTTGCGCTTTGCGAAACGGGTACATTGCTTGCTCATGATGGCTGCTCCTGGGATGGGTACGAATGGTTCGACGTCCTTTCGCCATCGTAGCGGAGCGGGAAGAGGAAAGGGACCAAAAATGACGGGATTTTTGTCATAATAGGCGGCATATCTTTTCTGGACGCGCCGAGGCAGCGGCGCCGGAGTAGGAAGGCATCGCGATGGGCGCTGATGGTGTGGCTGAGAACGTGAAGGGGCTGCTGTTCGATTTGGACGGTACGCTGCTGGACACCTACGAGATCGTGCTGAGTTCTATGAAGTACACGCTGAATGAGGCGGCTGGGCTGGGCCTGACCGACGAGCAGCTGATGGCCGGCGTCGGCACGCCGCTGATTGACCAGCTGGTGGGCTTTGCCGGTGGCGACGAGGCGCAAGGGGCCGAATGGTTCGACCTGTACCAGGCCCACAATGTGACGGTGCACGATGAGAACATCGCCCCCTTCCCCGACACCCGCGCGGCGCTCGAGCGGTTCCGCAATGCGGGGCTGGCCCTGGGCGTGGTCACCTCGAAGCGCCACGAGCTGGCGGTTCGCGGGCTGGAAATGAGCGGCATCGCCGAGTTCTTCCCCGTGGTCATAGGCCCCGACGACTGGCCCGAGCACAAGCCTGAGCCCGGTCCGGTGCGCCGCGGCGCCGAGTTGCTGGGGCTCGCCCCCGAAGCGTGCTTCTACATCGGCGACAGCCCCTTCGACATGCAGGCGGGCAACGGCGCCGGCTGCACCACGGTGGCGGCGCTGTGGGGCATGTTCCCCCGCGAGGTGCTGGCAAAGGAAAACCCCGCCCTCGAGTTCAGCTCGCTGACGGGGTTGGCTGATTACCTGGGAATTTAGAGCCGTAGCTACTTCTTCGCGCTCTTCTTAGCCGGCTTCTTGTCGAGCATCTCGCGCACTTCCTCGCGACCCTCGTCGTTCAGGGCGCGCTCGTCGGGGGCCAGGCGCTCCAGTAGCTCCATGAGCTCGCCCATATGCTCGCGTTCCTCGTCGCGAATGTCGGCGAGTACCTTTTTCGCGTCCTCGTTGTCGGTGGCCTGAATGTGGGCGTCGTACTCGTGGATGGCCTCCAGCTCGCCGACGATATCCTGGCGGATGGCGTTGATGAGCTCCTCGTCAGTCAGCTTGCGCGGAACTTCCATAACGAACGGGTTGGAAAGAATGGCCATGATCGCTCCTTTCAACAGCTTGGCGGGCAGGTCCTCGGACGCGAGGCGCAGTGCGCGGGCGATCCGGTGACGTTGGCGATCATCCTAGGCGAGCCGACTGCCATGCGGCGAGCGCGCGCGGCGCCCTGCTACCGTTCTGTAGGCGCTTCGAAAGGGGGCGTTTGGAATCTTGCTTAGGCGTAGGGTTCGCTGCCGATGTACCACGAGAACAGCTCGTAGATGCGCAAGTTGGGAGCGATGGCGTAGGTGTCGGCGGTGAAGCTGAGGGCATTGCTCGTGCCGTTGACCACGGCGGAGCCCAGCAGCATGGCGGGCGTGGCCACGGTACGGCCTTCGTTGGCGGCGATGCGGGCGGCCTCGGAGGGATGGGCGGCCAGCCATGCCTCGGCTTGGGCCTCGATGGCGTCCATCTCGCGCAGAATGGCGCGGGTGCGCAGGCGACGCAGCTCGTCGATGCGGTCGTAGCAGGAGGTGTGTACGCGCGGGCTGCGAGCGCCGTCGTACACGTAGAGGCGCACCAGTTCCATGGGCATGCGTCGGCCCAGTTCGTACAGCTCGTCTTTGAACGTGCGGGAAAGCTCCCAGGTGGTGCGCGAGAAAGCCACTTCAGTGGTAACCATGAAAAGCTCCTTAGTTCAATTAAGCGGTGTTTGAAGCTTTGCGGCCACTATAGCACGGCGGCTGAGCTTTGTGGGGAGGGAATGAGGGTGGAAGACTGAGACGGCCAACCGTCTGACTTGTCTCATTGGGCTGGGAGATACGGGGGAATGAGACAAGTCAGACGGTTGGCCGTCTCATTCTGTTTCCGCGGCAGACGCCTACTGAGCGGCGATGGCCTCTTCCTGCAGGGCGTCCAGGGCGGCCATGCACTCATCGACCGAGGCGCCGGCCAGCAGGTCGCGCACAATGAGGCAGACGTTGCCCCACTGCTCCACATTCATGCTGGCGTTGGAGGCCAGTACGTAAATCTCATCCTCCACCTTCTGGTTCAGCGGCTTTAAGGCATCGATGCAGTCTACCTTGATGTTCTTCGACGGCGAGATCACGCGGTTGGTCTCGGTGTACAGCTGCAGCGCCTCGTCGGAGAGAATGACGTCCATCACCGCAAGTGCCTCTTCCTTGTTGGCCGATTCCTCGCCCACGGCGAAGCCGGTCATGGACAGCACGGGCATCTGGCCGTGCGAGCTGGGGAAGCCGATGACCTCCAGGTTGAAGCTGGGGTTGCCGTAGGCGGTGTCGGTGTTGGCCGCGCCCCAGTACGCCATGACGATGGGGCATTCGCCGGCCATGAATTCGGCGCCCTCCCCCTTGCCTTCGAAAGCCTCGCTGACCAGTGCGTTTTCGGCATCGATGTAGCCGGCATCCATCAGCTGCTTCAAGAACTCGAAGCCGCCGCGCATGTAGTCGCTGTACTTCTTCTCCCCGGAGTTCAGTGCGGCCACCTCGGCCTCGATGTCGCCGCCGTTGTACAGGTCGGCGTAGGCCTGGGCGAACACGAAGGTCTCGAGCCACCAGCGGTTGGCGCCCACGGGGGTGTCGTAGCCGTGCTCCTTCAGCACGCGGCAGCACTCGAGGAATTCCTCGGGGGTGTTCGGCAGCGAAAGCCCGCACTCTTTGAAAATGTCCTCGTTGATGAACAGGCCGTAGGCCACCACCTCCTGCGGAATGGCCACCAGCTTGCCGTCGATGGTGTTGGCGGTCTTCACCACCTCGCGCAGGTTCTTCGCGCATTCCAACGACGACAGGTCAGCCAGCTTGCCTTCCTTGCCCAGGGCCACAATGGCGTCGGTGTTCAGCAGGTACATATCGTCGCGGTTGTTGCGGGCGCGCTCCAGACACACGTCGTCATAGGTTTTGTCCTGGTAGTTCTCGGCCGTGTAGGTTTGGTAGGACACGGTCAGCCCCAGCTGGTCCTCGGCCATGGCCATGGTCAGGTCGCTGGCGGTCCGGGCCGTGTTCTCGGAATCGGCGCTTACCTTCTCCATGGGGGAGAAGAACGAGACCGACGTGGCCTCGTCGCCTGACTGGACGGCTAGGTTGACCGGCTCGTCGGCAGTGCTGCCGCAGCCGGCGCACAGGGTGAGCACCAGGGCGCCCGAGGCAATGAGCGCCACCGCCCGTCGGGTGCGCCGCGGCTTCAGGGCAGTCGTCTTCTGCGGTGTTTTCATAGGTGAATCCCCCTCGTTCTACGCTTGATGGTCGAACTCGAACACGACGCGCTTCAGCTCGTCGATGTTGATGGGCTTGGCGATATGGTAGTTCATGCCGGCGGCCAGGGCGGCGCGCTCGTCTTCCACGAAGGCATCGGCGGTCATGGCAATGATGAGCAGGCGTTTCGCATCTTCGCGGGGCAGCTGCCGAATGGCGCGGGTGGCGTCGTGGCCGTTCATCACGGGCATTTGCACGTCCATGAGAATGGCGTCAAACTCGCCGGGCGTGGCCTGCTGCATGCGCTCGACGGCCAGCTGCCCGTTGTCGGCAATTTCCACAGTGGCGCCCTCAAGCTCCAGCAGCTCTTCCAGCAGCAGGGCGTTGAAAGCGTTGTCTTCGGCGGCCAGGAAGTGCTTGCCCTGCAGGGCATCGGCATAAGCGGCGCTGTCCGCTTCGGCTGCGCGGCCCTTGTCGGGCGATTCGGTCGCGCCGTCGGCATCCTCCTCGGCCACCTGCAGTTCTAGGCGCACGCGGAAGAGCGAGCCTACGCCCACCTCGCTGGTTACCTCGATGCTGCCGCCCATGAGCTCCACCAGGCTCTTCGTGATGGAAAGCCCCAGCCCGGTGCCTTGGATCTTGTTGGTGGTGCTGTCCTCGGCGCGGGTGAACGAGTCGAAGACGTGCTCGAGGAATTCGGGCGTCATGCCGTAGCCGGTGTCCTCTACCTCGATGGTGAGGGGTTGGTACTGGCTGGCGTGCACCGGGCCGCCCAGGAAGCGCAGGTGGATGGTGCCGCCGTCGGGTGTGTACTTCACGGCGTTGGAAAGCAGGTTGATGAGCACCTGGTTCAGGTGGGTCTCATCGCCGATGAAGCGCTCGTGGTCGATGCCAGACACTTCGGTGTGCAGGGTCTGGTGCTTCGCCTCGGCCAGAGGCGTCACGATGGCCTCGATGGCGTGCAGCGAGTCGGCCAGATCGAACTCGGCCAGGGTGATGGTGGCCTTGCCGCTTTCGATCTTCGAAATATCCAGCACGTCGTTGATGAGGTCGAGCAGGTGATTGCCCGAGGCGATGATGCGGCTGGCGCATTCCCGCACCTTCTCGGGATTGTCCGCCTCCTTCATCAGCAGCGTGGTGAAGCCGATGACGGCGTTCATGGGCGTGCGGATGTCGTGGGACATGTTGGCCAGGAAGGCCGACTTCGACTCGTTGGCCACCTCGGCATCGCGCAGGGCGTGGGCCAGTTCCTCCTGATGGCGCGCCCGTTCTGCCTCGCGCTCGCGCTGCACCTGCCGCTGCTTGCGACGGTTGTGGGCGTACAGCGCCACGCACAGGGCAATGGCCAGGAAGGTGATGGCCGTGACGGCGACGATGGCGTCGTTCACCGTGTGGGCCTCCTTCTGGATGGCATCCATGGGCACATACCCGATCATGAAATCGGTGCCGCCGTTGACGGGCCACAGGAAGCAGAGCGACTCGCGCCCCTGAACCTCGTGGGAGAACAGCACATTGTGGCCCTCTTCGATGCCCTGGCGCACCATGGCGATGATGGCCTCGCTGGTAATGTTGTTCGCGCGGTAGAAGTCCTCAAGGTTGAGGTGGCCCGCCTCGCGGTCGCCCAGGCCGTCGGGCTTCAGCACGAAGCGCTCGTTGGCGGAGTCCATCAGGTAGAACACGGCCTGGTTGTTGTAGAAGTTCTTCGGCAGGGCGTTGGCGATGGTGTCGTAGACGTACTCCACGTACAGGGTGCCGATTTCCGCGCCGTCGCGCATGAGCGGGCTGGCGATGGTGTAGGCCCAGGTGCCGGTGTCGTTGACGAAAGACTGCGAGACCGGGTTGCCCTGGATGGTGCCCCCGGCCGAGAAGTCGAGGCTGTCGGGTGAGAACGGCTCGCCGTTGCTGGAGATGCCCTCGGCCTGGCCCTCCATGACGACGGAAATCTTGGCGATGGCGTCGCTGGCGTGGAGATCCTGAATGTAGGCGTCCGGGTCGTCCGACCGCGAGATTTCCTCGCCGATGAGCTCTTGGAAATCCACCTCGCTGTTGATGATGCCGTCGACGGTGTTCTTCATCAGCTCGAGGTTCTCGTTCAGGCTCTGGATGGCCGAGTCCGACATTTCCTGCGAGGTTTTCTGGGCAATGGCAAAAATGCCCGCCACCATGGCGATAAAGATGAGAAGGACGGCAAGCGTCCAGGTGGCAAAGTGCTTCTTCTGAGCCGGCTCTGTCAAGTTCGTCCTTCCCGGGTATGGTTCACGGGCATTATACAATGGGAGGACCCGCCCGTTCTAGAGCAGCCCCGCCCCGAACTGCGGGAACGGACAAACAATCAACAAGCGGTCGATGGCGGCGTCTCGTCTCGATGAGACGGCCGACCGTCTGACCTGTCTCATCGCCGACGCCCGACTGCGCCTGTGCGCGCCGCAGGATGGACGCTCGTTGGATGAGCTGTCTGCTCAGTCGAAACTTCGAGGAGTAAAATGGAGCAGGAAAGAAAGGGTATCGCTATGATCGACGTGAAGGACATGACAACGTTGTCGACGCTGGGCGCGTTGGTGCCGCTCTCGGTGCATCGGGAATGGCTGGATCGTCCGGTGCGCGAAGTGGCGGTCATGGATGCCGAGCCCTTGACGGGCGACTACCAGGCATTCGTTCCCGGGGACGCCGTCTTCACCTCGCTTGGGTTTTCGGGCGGTCGCAAAGAGGTTGTCGATGAGGCCATCCGCGCGCTGTTCCAGCGCGATATCGCCTGCGTTTTCGTGAAAGACACCTTGCCCTATACGCCCTCGGAGGCTGTCGTGGCCGAGAGCCGCCGTCGATGCATTCCCCTGTACCGCTATGGTTCGGGCTTAATCGAGCAGATTATCTCCGAGGCCAGGGCGCTTATTGCCGAAGATGCCCGCGAGGATCGACTCGAAAGTGTCGTGCGTGCGCTTATGGACACGCCTGACGGAGAGAGCGCGCGCCGGGCTTTGCGCGAGGTGCTGCCTGCGGAGGGCGGTTTCGTGCAGGCGGCTATGCTGTCCCTCGGTGAGGGAGACAAGCTGGTGGCCAGCGCCTTTAAGAGCCACCTATCGACGGTGCTTGACAGTGTTCCCGCTCGGCTGATCGCGCGGTTCGAGGAGGGCATCATGGTGCTTCTCTCAGGGTCCGACGATGGTCAGCTCTTTTCCGAGGGGGAGGCGGCCTCGCTTGTTGCGGGCTTTGGGTCGAGGAGTTATGTGGGGCTGTCGGAGGTCTTGCCGTCTGACTTGGTGCCCACGGCCCTCGTCGAGGCCCGGGCCGCTTGCCGGCAAGCGGAGGCCGATGGCGTTACGGAAAAGCCGTGGACGCGCATGGGTCGTGCTGGCTTCCAGGCGGTTGTGGCCTCAAGCGCGCTCGGGCAGCGCGCCTGCGCGGCGGGGCTCGGACAGCTTGCGGCTTGGGACGAAGCGCACAAAGGAGACTTGGTGGCGAGCATGGCCGCCTACGTCGACTGCGGGGGCGATATCAACCAAACGGCCGCGATGCTCTGTCAACATCCCAACTCGCTGCGTAACCGTCTTGCCAATGCTCGCAAGGCGCTGTCCATGGATGCGGCCACCGATAAGGAGCTGTTCGCCTATCTGTCCATGCTGTATCTGTAGCGTCTGAGCCATAGTTGTAAATTCTCACAACACCTCCGCGCAAGGTCTGTGGCCCTTGCCACGGTGCGCCGTCGCCCCTCCTTTTACCCTAGATCGCGTCACGTAATCGAGCGGCCAAGGGCTGGGAACAGGAGACGCGCCCCATGGAGATTAAAGATTTCGAAGTCGAGCAGTGGATGAACGCTTGGGAGACGAAGTGCACTTACAATGTTGCCGAGACCTGCGTGTACTCGCTTTCGCTGGATCAGCTTTTCGCTCTGTGCGGCGGCGACAAGAACGCCTTTCTTGATGCCTTTGCGCGGCGCAGCTTGACCTATGGCGACATCGAGGGGCGCCCCGATCTGCTGGCCGGTATCTCGAAGCTGTATCAAACGGTCGAGCCCGAGCACATCATTCCTACCCACGGAGCGGCCGGCGCGAATTCCCTCGTGCTGTCGACGCTGGTGAACCCGGGCGATCATGTGGTGTCGGTGATGCCCACCTACCAGCAGCTGTACTCCATTCCCGAGATGTGCGGGGCCGATGTGAGCATTCTGCACCTGGAAAAGGAGAACGGCTACCACGTAGATGTGGCGGCGCTCGATGCGCTGTGCTCGGCGAAAACCAAGGTCATCTGCATCAACAATCCCGATAATCCCACGGGCGCGCTACTTGACGGCGACACCCTGGAAGCCATTGTGGAGGTGGCCCGCAAGTACGATGCGTGGCTGATGTGCGACGAGGTGTACCGCCTGCTCACCCAAACGGACGACTATTCCGAATCGGTCATCGATCTGTACGACAAGGCGATCGTGACCAGCTCTATGAGTAAGGTGTGGTCGCTGGCGGGTCTGCGTATTGGCTGGTGCATTACGAAAAGCCCCGACTTGCGCCGCGATCTGCTTTCCCATCGCGATTACAACCTCATCTCGTGCTCGCTGTTCGACGAAGCGGTGGCGGCCTTCGCCCTGGCCCACGCTCCGGCCATTCTTGAGCGCAGCCGTCGTATCGTGCGCGATAACCTGGCCGTGTTGAAGGAGTGGGTGGCCTCGGAGCCGCATCTTTCCATGGTCGACCCCGAAGCCGGCACCACGGCTTTGGTGTACTACGATTACCCCGTGCCCTCCTATGAGTTCTGCACGCGCATGATCGAATCTTCGGGGGCGTTGGTGACGCCCGGCGATTGCTTCGACGAGCCGCAGAGCTTCCGCGTGGGCTACGCCTACTCCGACAATACCGACGACTTGCGTCAGGGCCTTGCCGCTATCAGCTCTTTCATGCGCACGCTTGAGGCGGGCGAATAGCATGAGCCGGTATCTGGCAGAGCGCTACCAGGGGGTTTCGCCCTATGTGCCGGGCGAGCAGCCGGGGCCTGGTTTCGTCAAGCTGAACGCGAACGAGACGACGATGCCCCCTTCGCCGCGGGTGCGCGAGGCCTTGAGCGACGCTCTGGTGGAGAGCCTCGGCCTCTATGCCGACCCGCACGCTCGGCCGCTCAAGGCGGCCGTGGCCCGTGCGCTGGGGGTCGATGAGGAGTCGGTGTTTGTTGGCAACGGCAGCGATGAAGTGCTCGGCTTCTTGTTCCTCACGACGCTCGAAGAAGGGGATGCGCTGGGCTTTCCCGACATCTCCTATGGGTTTTACCGCGACTATGCGGCAACGTTCGGCCTTGCGGGAATGCCAGTGACCCTGCGCGACGACTTCACGCTCGACGTTGAAGGCTTCCGCCAATTCAAGGGGGCTGTGGTGTTTGCGAATCCGAATGCGCCGACGGGCTTGGCAGTGAGCCCTGACGACGTGCGGCGGATTGCCGAGGCTGACCCGGATCGTCTTGTGGTGGTTGACGAGGCTTACATCGACTACGGCGCGGAAACCTGCGTGCCGCTGGTGCGGGAATGCCCGAACGTGGTGGTCGTGCAGACATTTTCGAAGTCGCGCAATCTGGCCGGCGCCCATATCGGCTTCGCCATTGGCGCACCGGAGCTTGTCAGCAACATGGAGGATATTCGCTTCAGCTTCAACCCCTTCAGCGTAAGCGCGCTTACCCAGGCGGTGGGGGCGGCGGCTGTGGAGGACAAGGATTACCTGCAGCAGTGTGTGGCGCAGGTAACTCGCGAACGTGCGCGGCTGGCGGATGCCTTGGCGCAGCGCGGGTTCCAGGTGCTGCCCTCGCAGACGAACTTCCTGTTCGTGCACCACCCGGCTTTTAAGGGCGACGAGCTTTGCGACCAGCTGCGCCGGCGGGCCGTGCTCATTCGCCACTTCGACCAGCCGCGTATTCGCGATTGGAATCGCATTACCGTGGGCACCGCCCAGGAGAACGACGCGTTGTTGGCAGCTCTTGACGATGCCCTGGGAGAGGCGATCGGCGTTCACTAGCGGAAGAGGGAGCGGCTGGCGCGGTCGCCAAGGTACGGAGGGTGCCAGCAAGAGGCGCAGGGCGCCGCCACGAGGACAGTCATTTGAAAGGAGTGCGAAACATGGGAGCACTGAGGGTTTTGTCATGCAAAGACGTTGCCGCTTGCTTGGATTTGCGAGAGGTGATCGATACGGTTGCGTCGGTGTACCGGCAGAAAGCCGACGGGGAGGCCCAGTCTTGGCCCATGGTCTACCACGCCTTCGAGCCGGGCGTGGCGGATATGGACATCAAGTCCGGTGTGCTGGGGAAGGACGAAGTGTTCGGCCACAAAACCGTTGCGTGGTTCTCGCAGAATCCCCAGCGGGGGCTTCCTGACTTGTATGGCATCATCGTGGTGCTGAGCGCTCTTACCGGAGAGCCCCTGGGCGTCGTGGACGGCGCAAGCATTACCGGGCTGAGAACTGGTGCCGCCGGGGCGCTGGGGGCGAAGGCCCTCGCGAAGCCGGGCACTCGCGAATTGCTGATGGTCGGTGCCGGGCACCAGGCGCCGTATCAAATTGCGGCAACGCTCATGCTGCTGGATTCAATCGAGGTCGTCCGCGTGGCCAACCCCCACAACAAGGAGCGTGCCGCCGATTTGGTGAAACGCCTGCCCGAGCTTCTTCGGGATCAGTTTGGGTTGACGAACCAGAATGTTCGGTTTGAAGTTGCCTTCGATATGGCGGAAGCCGTAGGCAGCGCCGATGTGGTCATTACGGCAACCATGGCGACGACCCCGCTCATCGAAGACGCGTGGGTTAAGCCGGGAACGCACTTCTCCTGCATGGGCGCGGATATGCCCGGCAAGCAGGAAATAGACCCGGCCATCATTACCCGCGCCCGTCTTTTCACCGACGATACGGCCAATTGCCTGGCCAACGGCGAAATTGAGTTGGGCGTGTCCGAAGGGTGCTTCGGTCCCGACCATGTTGTCGGCGAGCTTGGCGCGGTGCTCACGGGCTCAGTGGAGGGACGCCTGAGCCCGAACGACCTAACAGTGTTCGACTCCGCAGGAACGGCGCTGCTCGACATCGCCTGCGCAAAGATCGCGCTCGAACGAGCCGCCGAGCGAGGTCTGGGAACCATCGCAGAATTCTAAAGCCCAAGGGCGTCCAAAGCTGGGCGCCCTTTTTGCGTGTAATGAGACGGCCGACCGTCTGACTCGTCTCATCTTGATCGGTTCCGCTCCCGGGGTGCTTGCCGTATAATCGCTGCACCAATTTTCAGAGCAGATGGCATTTTAGGATGGCGAATTCGATGGACGTTTCCAATGTAGTTGCTAATGAGCTGGGTATTCGCCCTGGTCAGGTGGAGGCAGTGGTGTCACTGCTGGCGGATGGGTGCACTATTCCCTTTATCGCCCGCTATCGCAAGGAGGCCACGGGCGGGCTGGACGATGTGATGCTGCGCGCTCTGGCCGAGCGACTCGACTACCTGGAACGGCTGGAGGCGCGCAAGGGCGAGGTGCGCGCGGCCATCGAGGAGCAGGGGGCGCTGACGGCTGCGTTGGCGCGCCAGATTGCCGAAGCAGCCACTTTGCAGCGTGTCGAGGATTTCTACAAGCCCTTCAAGAAAAGCCGCGTCACGCGGGCGTCGAAAGCGCGAGATGCGGGGCTTTCCCCGCTGGCCAACGAGCTCATGGCCCAGGGGCGCGCGGCGGTCGATCCGCTGCGGGAAGCTGCCCGTTTCGCAAAGCCGGGCACCGCATACCCCGATGCGGCGGCGGTCCTGCAGGGCGCCTGCGATATTGTGGCCGAGACGGTGGCCGACAACCCCGACGCCCTCGATGAGCTGCGCGGCTTCGTGCAGCGTACCGGGCAGCTGACCTCGCGAGCCGCCACCGAGGAAGCGGCCCGGGACTTCGCCGCCTACGTGGATTTCGGCGAGTCGCTGGCTCGCATTCCCAGCCACCGCGTGCTGGCGGTGAACCGCGGCGAGAAGGAGGGGAAGCTGCGCGTGGCCGTGGCCGTGGACGGCGACGAGGCCACGCGTCGCTTGGAGCGGCGCTTCGTGCGCGGGCGCAGCCCCTGGCTGGAATGGCTGCAGCGCACCATTGCCGATAGTTGGAAGCGCCTGATGGCGCCGTCGCTGGAACGCGAGGCCCGGGCAGCGGCTACGGAGCGGGCCCAGAAGGACGCCATTGCCGTGTTCGCCAAGAATGCCGAGGCCCTGCTGCGCCAGCGTCCCGTGAAGGGGGCGCGCATCATCGCGCTGGACCCAGGCTACCGCACGGGGTGCAAGGTGGCGGTCATCGACGAGTACGGCGCGCTGCTGGACCACGGCACCATTTATCCCACGCCGCCGCGCAACCAGGTGGCCGAGGCGAAACGCGCCCTGAGTCGATGGGCCGACCGCTACGGTGCGAATGTTATCGTCATTGGCAACGGCACGGCCAGCCGCGAGACCGAAGAGGTGGTGGCCGAGTTCATTGCCGAGCACCCGCGGCCCGTGGAGTACACCATTGTGAACGAGGCCGGTGCCTCGGTGTATTCCGCTTCCGAATTGGCCTCGCAGGAACACCCCGACCTGGACGTGACCACCCGCGGCGCGCTCAGCCTGGGACGTCGCCTGCAAGACCCTCTGGCCGAGTTGGTGAAGATTCCGCCCCAGTCTATCGGCGTGGGTCAGTACCAGCACGACCTTGACCAGAAGGAACTGGCCCGCACCCTGGCTGGCGTGGTAGAGCGCGTGGTGAACCAGGTGGGTGCCGATCTGAACACCGCTAGCGCGAGCCTTCTGGGCTACGTGGCCGGCATCACGCCCACGGTGGCTCGCAATATTGTGGCCTATCGGGAGGAAAATGGCCCCTTCGTCTCGCGGGCGCAGCTGAAGAAGGTGCCGAAGCTGGGGCCCAAGGCGTTCCAGAACTGCGCGGGCTTTCTGCGCATCCGTGAGGGACGCGAGCCGCTGGATGCCACGGGCGTGCATCCGGAAAGCTACGCCGTGGCCCGAGAGGTGCTCAAGCGCGGCGGCGTGACGCCGGCCGAGGTGGCGGAGGGTGGCGTGCCCGACCTGCGGCAGCGCTTGGGCAACCTGGATACGTTGGCGCAACAGCTGGGCGTGGGGCTGCCGACGCTGGTGGACATTGTGGCGGAGCTAGAGAAGCCCGGGCGCGACCCGCGTGACGATGCGCCCGCGCCCGTGTTCAGCCGCGCCGTGCTTTCTCTGGACGACTTGAAGCCGGGCATGGAGCTGACAGGCACCGTGCGCAACGTGGTGGATTTCGGCGCCTTCGTAGACATCGGCGTGAAGCAGGATGGCCTCGTGCACATCTCCAAGCTGGCCAACCGCTTCGTGAAGCACCCCACCGAGGTGGTCTCCGTCGGCGACACCGTCACCGTTTGGGTAGACTCCATAGACCGCGACCGAGGCCGCATAGCCCTCTCCATGGTGAAGGGGAAGTAAGGGCGAGTGAGGCAGCCGGTTAGCTGCCTCTAGAGGCCCCAGGGCCGATGCGGTCGAATCGCTATCCTTAAAAACGTGTGAATCGTGGTATTTCACTATCCTTAAAAACGTGAAAGAGACAGCAATGCATGTGCCTTTAGGAGCAAGCTAAGAACAAAATGAGACAGTTGGGCGCCTCATTGTCGTGTCTCATTCCTGCGGCCGCACTGGATGGCGGATGACGGTTTTCAGCTTCTCCGGGGCGCAACGCCTGGGGTCTGACAGATATATCTCGTGATGAAGGCGCGTGTCGCTGAAATCGGGCGCGTATCCCTGGCTCTTGGCGAAGTCGTGCATCTTGGCGATGGTCTCTGGTTCGCTGTCGTAGGGGCCGGTGTGCATGCACTGCACGCAAAGGCCCTCGTTCATGGGCAGGAACTCCACCTTCGAGAAGTTCTGCTTCTTCTTCGCCGTAGCCTCGGCAATGGCCCAGTCGAAGTCTTCCCTCGTGACGAAGTCGGGAAGGCGGATGCAGGATATGAAGCTCAGGTCCTCTTTGCGCGAGTAGTCGATTTCGCCGGTCGCGCCGTCCTGCCACCAGAAGCCCTCGAGCGGCGGGACCACGTAGTCGAAATATCCCTCTATCCGGTGGTCGCCCTTCTTCGACATCTTGATAGTGAAGGCGATGGCGTACAGGAGCCCGATGGACTGCTTGTACTCGCCATCTTCGGCGTTGGGGTCGCCTGAGCCCCGAACGGCGATGTAGTTCATGGGCGGCACGTCGACGATGGTCGGCTTCTTGGGAGGCGCGTAGAACTCCTTGTATTCCTTCTTATAGTCGAACGCCATGAGCAGCCAGCCTTTCTGTCGGATTAGCCCCATTATCTCACGCCGCGGACAGCGCTGCCGAGCTTAGTAGTCGATAACAATTCGTCGGCACTTTCGGCAGATGTCGGCGGCCAGCGTTGTGCGGCCGCCGATCTTGGGTGCGGTCAGCTCCACGAAGCCTGGGGCGTGGCGGGCGTTCTCGAAGGAGCTCGGCACCTCGTCGGCGAAGCTCAAGGCCCCGTCTTTCGTACTGAAGAGGTACCCCGGTTCAAGCTCATTTCCACATTGGTAGCACGTTTGCATGTCAGTTCCCTTCATCGACGCTGTTTGCGAGGGAGGTGTTGACCGCACGTCCGAACATCTCGAGTCTGGCCTCGGCGTCCTCGAGCCGCTGAAGGGCGATGCCCTGGGACTCGTCGCCCAGGATCAGCAGCTCGGAGCCGGTTTCCAGGCCGAACACCTCGCGGGCCTTCTTCGGGATGACGATCTGCCCGCGCTCGCCCATCTTCGCTATGCCGAAGAAGTGCAGCCCAGCCGGTGGGATGGGGTAGCCGGCGCGCTCCTCGGAATGGTTCACCAGGTCGTCCAGCCGCACCTTGAACAGTCGCGATAGCGCCTGGGCGTTCACGAGGTCGGGCACCGCCTCGCCCGACTCCCACTTCGCTACCGTCTGGCGTGACACGCCCAGGCGCTCGGCCAACGCCTCCTGGGTGAGCGAGTCCCGGGCCCGCAGTGCCTGAATGTTCTGAGCGATCATACTTCTCATACCTCCAATGAGATTATCCAGTGACACGCTGGAGCACGCCACCAACCAGGCGCGTCGTTTTCACGGTGAAAATGTAACTCAAAGTTGGCATGGGAGCGAACGCGAAGAAGATTTGCACCTGCGGTCGCCGTCTTGTGGTTCGTGGTCTCTTCTTTAGTCCAATATATCAGCCGCCTTCGAGGGCAAATCCTCAGGCGAGACTTCTTCCCAATGCACTACGCCTCGAAGCGGTTCGAGATTGAGCTTGAGATATGCGTCTTGGCGCAGTTCGTGCGCTGCGCCGAACGAGGCTTCGATCTCATGGCCGTCTTCGTTTGCGGCATGAAGCTGGTAGACGAACGGCTCGCTCGACTTGAGGTGGATGACGTCGCCCGTTGAATCGTTTTCTGCCGCGTGCGCGTTGTCGATCTTGGTGTAGTACGTGTCGTTGGCTAAAAGATTGGTGCTGAAACCGAGATAGAAAAAACCGGCTCCCAAAATGATGATGACAAACACCGCTGCAAGGCCCAGGGCCTTTCCCTTACTCATTTCGCTTCCTTTCCCTCGGGGGTTCTTGAGACCATGATGCTCCTCGGGAAAGCCTGCCGCCATCGATTGCGCTTACATCAAGCGAACATGCTTGAAAGGTTTGGGGGCTCCAAAGGTTCCCAGAACGAGATGATTGGTCGTCTCATTTGCGCAACAAGTCGTTGCTTGAAACGGGCGTGTTGCCACTGGATAATCGCAGGTATTGAAAGCAAAATGGCTCGCGCGGCGCGGCTAGGGTGGCGTGCTAGGAGCAGCGGCTTGCTCGGCGTTTGCGTACCTTCGAACGAAAGGATCTCCCATGGCAATGAGCGACATCATATCCGGCATTCGTGCTGAGAAGGGCATCACCCAGGAGCAGATGGCGCGCGACCTGTTTGTGACGCGTCAGGCGGTCTCGCGTTGGGAGACCGGTGAGACGTCCCCCGGCATCGATATGGTGAAGCTTATCTGCGTCACCTATAGCGTGCCGCTGGAGCGCTTCTTCGAGATGCCCATGGAGTACTACTGCCAGTCCTGCTCCATGCCCATTCCCGATCCCGCCCTTCACGGCACCGAGGCCGACGGGGCGCAGAGCGAGCACTACTGCAAGTACTGCTATCAGGGCGGTGATTTCACGGCGAAGGGAGTAGACCTGGACGAGTTCATCGAGGCCACGGCCCAAATGGAGGCCGACGCCCTGGGCATCACCCGCGAGGAGGCTGTCTCCCTCATGGGCACCCTGCTCCCGCATCTCGAGCGCTGGAAGGCTGCGCGGGGCGAATAGGCCTAAGCGACATCGCGCTTTGCGTCCGTGCTCGTAAGCCGTGGCT
>CAJUSP010000005.1 GCA_910589165.1 uncultured Adlercreutzia sp. | reverse complement strand
CTCGCGACCTCCGACGTGACAGGCCGGCGCTCTAACCAACTGAGCTAACACCCCGAATGGTGTCGCGTGCTAAAAATGGCGGGATGTACGAGACTCGAACTCGCGACCTCCGACGTGACAGGCCGGCGCTCTAACCAACTGAGCTAACACCCCGAATGGTGTCGCGTGCTAAAAATGGCGGGATGTACGAGACTCGAACTCGCGACCTCCGACGTGACAGGCCGGCGCTCTAACCAACTGAGCTAACACCCCGTTTTCAGCAGCTTGTCCATTATACAGAGAACCCCTGCCGTGGCAAGCCCCATTTTCGAGAAATTTCCGATCAGTCGGACGGCGGCTCGCCAAGGCCCGAGGCTCCCCTTTCCCGCTGCAGGCTCCTAGGCCTCGCGGAGGGAGCCTTCGAAGGTGAAGCGGCCCATCTTGGTGCCGCCGAGCACGTGCACGTGCAGGTGGTTCACCGTGGCCGCCGAGTCGGGGCCGGTGTTCACCACGGTGCGGTAGCCGGACTCGTCCACGCCCTTCAGGCGCGCCACCTCGGGCACGACCGACATGATGTGGCCGATGACCTCGGCGGGCACCCCGTCGGCGAGGTTGTCGTAGTGATGTTTCGGCACAATGAGGGTGTGCACCGGCGCCTCGGGCTCGATGTCGTCGAAGGCGTAGCAGATGTCGTCCTCGTAGACCTTGGCGGAGGGAATGTCGCCGGCCACGATCTTGCAGAACAGGCAATCGTCCATGGGAAGTCCTTTCACTCGCGAACCCGTCCATCATAAACGGGATTTCGAAAAACTGGCTTGGGAAATTAGGCGAGGCGCTGCTCCACGCGCATGAAGCTCACGGGGTGCAGCCCCTCGGGGGCGTGGCCGGCGGCCACGGTGGCGGCGATGAGCTCGCGGGCGAAGGCGTCGGCGCGCAGGGACCCGGTGGGCTTGGCCTCCAGGGTGAAGCGAACGGTGTCGCCCTCCAGGGCAATGGGCCCCACGAGGAACTCGGCCACGGCGAGCGTCTTCTCCTTCTTCTTGCGCACCACCGTGATCTGCTCGGGCACCGCAACGGCCGCGGGGGCCGCCGACAGGCGCACCTCGTAGGTGCTCACGGGACAGGCCACGCTGGCCGCGGCGTCGCGGGCCTCGATGTAGCGCGCCTCGGTGGGGTACAGGTCGGCAGGGCTCGCCTCCTGCAGCGCGGCCAAAGCGCGCTCGGCCGGCACATAGTCGGCGAGGAACAGATCGAAGAACTCGGCGGTGCCGCCCACGCCCACGGGAAGGGCCGCCCCGAAGGCGATGCGCATGTGGGGCGAGAAGCCCTGGCTCACGGCGAAGGGCAGCCCGGCGCGGCGCACGGCGCGCTCGAGGGCGCGGGCCACCTCGAGGTGGGACAACATCGCGAGGCGCCCGGTCTCGCGGAACGTGACGCGCAGGCGGAACAGGCGGGGGTCGGCCATGGGGGTCCTTTCGGGTCGGGCGGCATCGTGCCGACGGGTTTTGTGGGTCGTGCGGCAAGGGCATGGCCCTTGCCCTACGGAGGGGTATCGAGCCGGCAGGCCTTGCGGAGCCGGATGATGCGGCAAGGGCAGAGCCCTTGCCCTACGGGGTCTCCTTTAGGGTGCGGTAGGGGTTGGGGGCGTGGCGCTCGCCCTCCTTCAGAGGGCGCTCCTCCTGCAGCTCGATGTCCATGGCCAGCGTGGGGCAGGCCCCGCAGGCCGAGCAGTTCTCGAAGGTGCAGTCGGGGGTGGTCACCCCGTCGGCGGCCCGGGCGCGCTCGCGGGCGAGGAACTTCGGGCTCACCGCCGCGGTGATGTGCGCCCAGGGTAGCACGTAATCGGTGGGATACACCGCCTCGGCGATGGCCTGGGGGGCGATCCCCAGCGCCTCGGCCGCGCCCGTCCAGGCTTCCTCGTTGAAGAGCTCGGTCCAAGCATCGAAGCGGGCACCGCGGCGCCAGGCCTCCTCCACCCAATCGGCCACCTCGCGTCCGCCGCGGCTCATGACCGCCTCGACGAACGACGTCTTCGGGTCGTGGTAGTGCACGTCCACCGCCTTGTACTTCACCGAACGGCGCAAAAGCCCCACGCGGCGCAGCGTCTCCTCGGGGGAGATCTGCCCGTCCCATTGGAAGGGCGTCTGGGCCTTGGGCACGAACACCGCGCACGAGATGCTCATGCGCACGCTGCCGCGCTGCTCGGGCGGCACGGCGGCCTTGGCGCGGTCGTAGGCCCGTTGGGCCAGACTCGCAATGCCTTTGATGTCGTCGTCGGTTTCCGTGGGCAGACCCACCATGAAGTACAGCTTGCAGCGGCGCCACCCGGCGGCGAAGGCCGCGTCGATGGCCGAGAACAGGTCGTCTTCCGTCACGTTCTTGTTGATGACGTCGCGCAGGCGCTGGGTGCCGGCCTCGGGCGCAAAGGTGAGGCCGCCCTTCTTCTGGCCCGCCACCAGCTCGGCCATCTCCACGCCGAAGGAATCGAGGCGCTGCGAGGGCACCGAGATGCGCACCCCGGCGCCGGCGCAGTCGGCGTTCACGCGGGTGAGGATGTCGGCGATCTGCGAGTGGTCCGTGGACGAGAGCGAGGTCAGGCTCACCTCGTCGTAGCCGGTTTGGCCAAGCCCCTCGCGCACCGCCGCCACGATGTTGTCGGCCGAGCGCTCGCGCACCGGGCGGTACATCATGCCGGCCTGGCAGAACCGACACCCGCGGGCGCAGCCGCGCAGGATTTCCACGTTCAGGCGGTCGTGGACCACCTCGGTATAGGGCACGATCATGGGCTCGAAGGCGTTGCTCTCGGCGAACCCCTCGAACACGCGCTTGTGCACCACGGCCGGTACGTCGTCGAAGAGCGGCTCGGCCCAGCTGCCGGCCGCCTGGGCCTCCTCCTCGCTCCGCCAGCGGTACAGGCTCGGCACATAGGCGCCCCCCACCCGCCGCGCCAGCTCGCGCAAGATTTCGGCGCGCGGGGTGTCCGCGGCGCGAAGGTCGCGGATGAGAGCTACGGCCTCGGGCAGCTGCTCCTCGCCCTCCCCCACCAGAATCACGTCGAAGAACGGCGCGTAGGGCTCGGGGTTAAAGGCGCAGGGGCCGCCGGCCAGCACGATGGGATCGTCCTCGGCGCGCGCCTCCGTGCGCAAAGGGATGCCCGCCAGGTCGAGCGTCTCCAGCACGTTGGTGGCCGCCAGCTCGTGAGGCAGCGTGATGCCCACCACGTCGAACTCGGCCACCGGCGCGCAGCTCTCCAGCGAGAACAGCGGCACGCCGGCCTCGCGCATGGCATCGGCCATATCCACCGCCGGCAGAAACGCGCGCTCGGCCGCAAGGCCGTCTGCGGCATTCACCGCGTTCACGAGGATGCGCACGGCCTGGTTCGCCTGGCCGAGCTCGTAGGTGTCGGGGTATATCATGCAGAAGGCGAAGTCGTCCGCGCCGGCGCCGGGCGCGCAGCCCCACTCGTGGTTCAGGTAGCGGGCCGGCCGCTCGACCTTCGCCAGCAAAGACTCGATGTCCGGCCACAGATCGCGCCTAGCCACGGGCGTCCTTCCCGCCCTTGCCGCGCACCGCGCGAAACGCCGATACGCCGGCGCCCTTGGCCGCGTCGATGGCGCGCCGGCCCACGGGCGTGCTAGCCGCCTTTGAAGCCGCGTCCACCGCCTCGTCGCGGGCCTTCTGCACCACGCTGGCCACGCCGACGATGTCGCCGCCGGCCTCGAAGTACTCGATGGCGGCGCGGCCCATGGCCTCGGTGCCCGCGAACCCGATGGCGCCCTTGATGGCCCAGCCGAGCACCGGCACGATACCCACCGCCGTGCGCGCGATGTTGCGGCACACAAAGGCGCCGCCCACCACGGCCGCCAGCTCCTTGATGCGCTCGGCCGACAGCGGCTGGCCGTAGGCGGCGGCAATTTGCAGCAGCATCTTGGCCTGGTTGAGCGTCATGATGGGCATGTCGGCGCCGGGGATGAACATGACGGCGCCCACGCCGGCGTTCTGCACCGAGGTGGCGCGCACCGCGTCCAGCGACAGCGGACGGCGCACGAAGGGGAACGCCAGCGCGAAGGCCAGGCGCTTGTCGCGGCAGGCGGCGATGATCCACTCCCCCATGCGGCGGTTCATCGTGGCCGCGCCGGCGCCATCGAGCGCCACCGGCTCGGCGCTTGCGGGCTCCTCTTCCACAGGAAGGGCGTGCTCGACGGCATCGAGGGCCTCGGCGGCCCCGTCCGCCGCCTCCTGCACCGCGCCGGCCGCGCCCTCAGCCTCGCCCGCGCGCCCGGCGGTCACGCGCCGCACGAGGGCGCCGGCCGCGTCGCGCAGCGGCGTGGGATCGGTCATGTCCGGGGCCACCACGTCGCCCTCGGGAATGGCGAACCCGGCCTCCTCGGCCGCGGCAATCACGTGGCGCGGCGAGGTGGTGGCCACCATGACGGGAATGCCGGCGGCGCGGATATGGGCGGCCTGCTCGCCGATGCGCGGCGAGGCGCCGGCCACGATGACGGCCATGTCGTCGGCGCCGTAGGGCTCCACAAGCGCGTCGTCGTCCAGGTACCCGATGGTCACCCGCGTCTTCGCGCCGGCGCTCGCAAAGGCACTGCGCACATGGCCCACCACGTCGCCGGGAGCCGTGTCATCGATGTACACCGACACGGCCAGCGGCGTCGTGCGAGCCGCGTCGATGTCGGTGGCGGCGCGCAGCAGCGCCGGAATGTCCAGGGGCAGATTCATCGTGCCCACCTACCTTTCATGAAGAGACGTATGGGAGTACACCGAGCCGATGAGCCCGATAAGCGCGAAGTTCACCACCATGAACGACGAGCCGTAGCTGACAAACGGCAGCGGAATGCCCGTGATGGGCATAAGCCCGCAGTCCATGCCGATGTTCTCGAGAATTTGGAAGAGCCACATGCCGATGATACCCATAACGATGAGCATGCCGAAGAGGTTGTCGGCGCGCCGCGCGATATACAGGCATACGGCGATGAGGGCCGCGTACAGCGCGATGAGGCCCATGACCCCCACAAAGCCGAACTCCTCGGCCAGCACGCAGAAGATGAAGTCGGTGGGCGCCTCGGGCAGAAAGCCGTGGGTCGACTGCGTGGCGTTCAAAAGCCCCTTGCCGAACAGGCCGCCCGACCCGATGGCGATTTTCGCCTGGGCGAGGTTGTAGCCGTCGCCGGAGAGGTCCGCCTCGGGGTTCAGGAACACGAACAGGCGGCTGCGCTGGTAGTTCTTCAGCAGGCGGTACTCGTAGGTGCCGTCGGCGAGCTGGTATTTCAGCACCTCGTCGATGGCGAACACCGCCGCCACCGCCGCGATGCCGGCCCCCACGGTGATGAGCAGGTAGCGCGCCTTCGCCCCGCCCATGACGAGCACCACCGCCGAGATGGCCATGTACACCAGGCCCGTGCCCAGGTCCGGCTGGGTCATGATGGCGGCGAAGGGCACAAGCAGCAGGCCCAGCACCTTGCAGTACTCGCGCCAGTCGTCGAGCGTGCCCTGGTAGCGGGCCACGAGGCTCGCGGCGAACAGCACGACGGTCACCTTGGCGAACTCGCCCGGCTGCACCTGCATGCCTATCTTGATCCACGATTTCGCGCCCATGCCGGCGTCGGTGCCCAAACCCGGAATGTGCGGCAACAAGATGAGCACCACGTTGATGACGAGCAGCGCCGTGGTGAGGTTCGCCAAACGGCGGTAGTCGAAAGCCCACACGACCACCATGATGATAAGGCCCGCGGCCACGCCGGCCACCTGGCGCGAGAAGCTGTAGTCGGCATCGCCCTGCACCGCCGACCAGCACACGAGCAGCCCGAAGCCGAGCAAAAGAGCGATGACCAGCAGCAGCACCCACGGCACCCGGGCCAGAAGCGACGGCTTCTCGGGCCGGGCGTGGCTGTGGCTGCGGGCGCGCCCGGTGGCGCGTCCGTGCTGGGAGGCGTGGACGGAATGGATCTGGGGAAGCTCGGCCATGGCTTAGTCCTCGCGTCCGCCGGAGTCGTGGGCGATCTCGATGGACTCGCCCGGCGAGGCGGCCACCTTCTGCACCTCGACGTTCAGGGTGCCGGCCGCCGACTGCATGAGGGCGTCCATCACCTCGGCCACCACCGGCGCCGCCGTGTCCGAGCCGCCGCCGCCCTGCTCGATGACGCAGGCGACCACGTACTTCGGGTCGTTGTAGGGGGCGTAGGCCACGAACCACGCCGTGTCGTTCTCGTTCTGCTTCTCGCCGGTGCCCGACTTGCCCGCGGCATCGACGCCGATCTCCTCGAAGAGCGGCCCCACGGAATGGGATTCCTGCACCATGCCGTGCAGCGCATCGCGCACGTAGGCCAGGTGACTCTCGGTCACCTCGGGGGTGCGCTCCACCTGTGGCTCGTAGGTGACCACGGTCTCGCCGGCGCTGTTCTTCACTTCCTTCAGCAGGTGCGGGCGCATGATGCGGCCCGTGGCCACGCCGGCGTAGGCGCAGGCGATCTGCAGCGGGGTCACGAGCACGTCGCCCTGGCCGATGATCATGTTCGTGTAGTCGCCGCCGCGGAACTGCGCCTCGGCGGGGCGGTTGCGGAAGGTCTCCTGCTTCCAGGCGGGCGTGGGGATGACGCCCACGGCCTCGCCAGCCAAGTCGATGTCGGTCTTCTCGCCGAAGCCGAACTGGCCCAGGTACTCCTGCAGGGCCGTCTCGGATATCTCGCCAGTGCCGTTGGGGCCGTGGTCGTAGAAGGCCTTGCCGATCTCGTAGAAAACGGTGTCGCAGGAGTTCACGATGCCGCCGTGCAAATCCAGCGTGCCGTGGCCCTCGTGCTTCCAGCACTTCTGCACGTCGCCCGTGCCGAAGCCGTCCCACTCGCCCGTGCAGTTCCACGAGCTGCCCTCGGTGGCGAAGCCGTACTCCAGGCCCGCCAGCGACGTGAAGGCCTTGAAGGTGGAGGCGGCCATGAACTGGCCGGAGACGACGTTGTTGTTGAGCGGGGCGTAGGACACTTTCTCGTCTCGATATTTGTCGTAAAGCTCAGTGGACACCCCGCCGGTGAAATCAGTCGGGTCGAAGGTAGGAAAGCTCGCCATGACGAGCACCGAGCCGTCGGTCACGTCGAGGGCCACCACGGCGCCCTTGCTACCGGTGCCGGTGCCGATGACACCACCGCGCGGGGCGATGAGGTCGGCGAGCGCCTTGTCGGCCACGTACTGGGCCTTCGCGTCGATGGTGAGGTAGATATCGGAGCCCTTGGCGTCCTTGATATCGCTCATCACCGAGATGCGCCGGCCGTTGGCGTCCACCATCACCTTGCTCTCGCCGTGCTCGCCGGACAGGTAGCTGTCGTAAGTGGCCTCCACGCCGGCTTTCCCAATCACATCAGTAGCGAGGATCTCGCGGCCCTCGGCTTGCTGCTTCAACTCGTCCTCCGAAGGCGAGGCGGTGTAGCCGAGCACATGGGCCGCCAACGCTCCGTAGGGGTACTCGCGCGTCGAGCGCTCCTCCACCGAAATGCCGGGGAAGGCATCGGCGTGCTCGGCGATGAAGGCCACGTCGCGCAGGCGCACGTCGTCGGCCACCACGCGCAGGCTCTGGGCGCCGGCCGAGGAGTCCTTGATGCGGGACGACACCACGTTGGCCGGCACGCCGAGCACGGCCGAGAGACGCCGGATGACGTCGCGGTTGTCGGCCACCTCGGGGTCGGCCACCACGGTCTGGCTCGGGCGGTTGGCCACGAGAGCCACCCCGTTGGTGTCGTAGATGGCGCCGCGGGGGGCCGGCGTCTTCACCGTGGTGTAGAGGTTCTGCTCGGCGGCGTCAGCGTAGGCGGAGTTCCCCAGAATCTGCATGGTCCACAGCTTCGCCGATAGCACGCCGAAGATGGCCACGGCCGTGGTGCCCAGCACAGCGAAGCGGCGCGTGAGGTCGTCGGAGGGCTTGGCAGAGGTTGAGCCCGATTCCGACGAGGCCACGGTGACCTCGCCCTCGCGGGCGGCCTTGGCGGCGGTGCGGCGCTCGAAGGGCGAGCTGCCCACGCCGACGGTCGACAGTTCGGACACGCCCTTCTTGGCCCCCACCGAGGTGGTGGTGTTGCGCGAGCGCACGGCCAGGGCGGCGGCGATGACGACGATGGCGATGACGGCGGCAATCACGGCCGCGATAATGGCGACAAGCACGGGCTGCCCCCTCTCCCTAGCGCAGAACCGGCGTCCCCGGCTGTCCGAGGGGCCGGTCGACCATCGTGCGGATGGCGATCGGATACATCAGAAGCCCGATGACGCAGTCGTAGAGCATGCAGGGCAGCGTGCGGTAGAGGAAGGCCTCTCCGAACGGCGCGCCCACGCCGCAGGCCACGACGATCATGCTGTACAGCAGCTCGGCGAGCACGATGGACAGCAGAAGGATCGCCACCGGTATGAACAGGGTATCGTTGTTGAGCATGAGGTACAGGCGCGAGGCCAGAAACGTTACCAGCACGAGCACAAAGGCCATCGCCCCCACCGGCCCTCCCCCCATAAGGTCGAAGAGCAGGCCGCAGAAGAAGGGCACGAGCGCACCGGCGGCGGCCGGCGTGGCCACGGCGCGCACGACGCAGTAGGCCACGATGAAGTTGGGCACGGCCTCGAACAGCGAGAGCGCCGGCGCGAGCACCACCTGCAGCAGCACGGCGACGACGGCGCCGATGATGCCGGCCACGGTTTCGCGGGTCATATCCATCAGGCCTCCTCCCCTTCGCCCTGCTCGTCGTCGGTGTTGTCGGCGTCATCGGGCGAGTCGTCGCGGGCGTCGTCGGCCGCGTTATCGCTGCCGTTGCCGTTCTCGGCGCTGTCGCCGGAGCCAGTCGCGTCGCCTTCGGACCCGTCGCCTTCCCCGTCGCCTTCGCCCTCGGTGGTCGTAACAGGCGCGGTGATGGCGCGCTCGGCGGCGTCGTCGGCGGCGGAGAACACCACGAGGGCCTCCTCCATCAGCGACACGGTGCCGTTGGGCGCCACGATGATCTTGCGCGTGTCGGTGCCGGCGGAGCCCTCGACCCGGGCCACGGTGCCGATGACGAGGCCGCGGGTGTAGCTGCCGCCCAAGCCGCTCGTCAGCACCACATCGCCCACCTGGATGTTCACGTCCGCGCCGATGTTCTCAAGGTAGAGCAGCCCGTCCATGGAACCGCGGACGATACCCTCGGCCCGGCTCGACTGCACCATGGCCGCCGCGCCCGACTGAGGGTCGGTGAGCAGGCGCACCCGGCAGGTGCTCCCCGTCACCGAGATGACCTGGCCCACCACGCCGGTCGGCCCCATGACCGTCAGCCCCGACTCTACGCCGGAGTTGCTGCCCACATCAAGCGTGACCGTCTGGTTCCACGCGTCGGTGGTGCGCCCGATGACGCGGCCCGACACGCCGGTGATCTCGTAGATGTCGCGCAAGTTCAGAAGGCCGCGCAGCCGCTCGTTTTCCAAGCGCTGCTCCTCGGCGGTGGCAATCTGCTGCACGAGCTGCGCGTTCTGCTCGCGCAGGGCCGAGAGCGTCTCCTCGGCGGCGCCGTCGTCGGCGGCGCTCTGCTCGGCCGACTCCACGGCCGCGCCCAACGGCGCACTCACCTGCTGGGCCGGCGTCATAATGCCGGCGACCGCGGCCTGCACGCTGTGCAGAGGCCCCGTTGCCCCCTCGGCCTGATAGATGCCGATGCACACGAGCGAGACCAGCAAGGTGGCGATAAGCGAGACCCGGCCCAAGGGGGCCGGGCTGTGATTCTGGAAGTTGAGAGCCATAAGGTAAGCGATGCCTACTTCGAGCGCATGAGCGTCTGCTTGAGGGCCGTCGGCGTCTCGAGCACCTTCAGGCAACCGGATACTACATTGGTCAGCGCCGTCTCCGACACCCACACCGGAATCTCCAGCTTGTCGGTCAGGTAGCGGTCGAGGCCGGAAAGCAGGCCGCCGCCGCCCGTCAGCAGAATACCGTTCTGGATAATGTCGCTGGCCAGGTCGGGGTTGGTCTTCTTGAAGGTGTCCTTGATGTGCAGCACCATCTCCTCGATGGGGGCCTGCAGCGCGGCGCGCACGTCCTCCGACTGGATGGTGACCTCCTTGGGCTGCTCGGTGTACACGTCCTGACCCGAGATGATCATGTCGCGCTCGCGGCCGTCCTCGAAGGGCAGGATGGAGCCGATCTTGATCTTGATGACCTCGGCCGTGCGCTCGCCGATTTTGATGCCGAGCAAATCGCGCAGGTGCATGGCGATGGCCTCGTCCAGGCGGTTGCCGGCCAGACGCAGGCTGGAAGAAGTCACGATGCCGCCGAGCGAGATGACGGCCACCTCGGTGGTGCCGCCGCCGATGTCCACTACCATGGAGCCGGTGGGCTCGGTTACGGGCAGGTCGGCACCCATGGCGGCGGCCATGGGCTCCTCGATGAGGTAGGCCTGGCGGGCACCGGCCTGGATGGTGGCCTCGAACACGGCGCGCTTCTCCACCGAGGTGGCGCCGCAGGGGATGCACACCACGATGCGGGGCTTGGGCTGCCAGGGGTACTTCCGCTCGGCCGCCTTGTTGATGAAGGCCGAGATCATAGCCTCGGTCACATCGTAGTCGGCGATGACGCCGTCCTTCAACGGGTGCTCCGCCGAGAACGCATCCGGCGTGTGGTTGATCATGTTCTTGGCCTCATGGCCGACCGCCAGCACGCGCTGGGTGGATTTCTCAATGGCGACGACGGAGGGCTCGTTGATGACGATGCCCTCGCCGGTGATGGCGACAAGCGTGTTGGCAGTGCCCAGGTCGATGGCCATGTCGGCGGACATCTGGCCCGTCAGGCCCGAAAACCAGTCGAGGAAAGACATGGAGGCTTACCCTTCGTAGTACGTATAGATTACAGTCAGCTGGTAATTCTATCACAGGCCCTCAAGGTACCGCGAAACTCCACAGGAGCAAGGCCACCCCCGGCGCAAACGGCACTATGGCCCCAAAACGCCACGATGGGCCGCACCCGTCGGATGCGACCCATCGTCAAATCAGCTCACTCGTATTCTGCGTTTCAGGTAGCCCTCGCCACCCTAGCCTTCTCGGCGGCGTCGGAGGCTGGCGGCGGCCAGGCCTGCGGCTGCCGCCATGCCAACGGCCGTGACGGCGAGGGTTGCGCTCTCGTCGCTGGTCTGGGCGAGGGCGACGGGCGCCGGCTCGGTGGAACCCTTGGCGTGCTTGGCGCGGGTGACCTTTGTCTCGGCGGCGTTCTCCTCGCTGGCTTCGGGGGCCGGAGCCAAGGCGTCGTAGGCCGCTTGAGCGACGGCGGCATCGGCGGCGGCTTCCACCCACGCGTCGTAGGCGGTGTCGAAGTTATCCCTGGCCACATCCATAGCGTCGTGGGAGGCGAGCATCTCCGCATGAGTGGTCTCGACGAGGGTGCGGGCCGCCTTCACACGGTCCACGTGGCCGTTGAGGTAGGCGAAGTCCGGATCGCTCACCGGGATATCAAAGGCATCAATATAGGAGAGCTGCTGGGCGCGGGCGAGCTTGTCGAGGGCCGTGGCATGGGCAGCCTCGGCCGGGTCGATGGCAGCGTTCGTGCTGACGACCCTCTCGGCGGCGGCCATAACGGCAGCGTCGCACGCAGCTAGGTTAGCCAGAGCGGCGTCACGCTGAGCCGCCGCGGCCGTGAGCTTCTCGGCCGCTTCGCCGAACGCGGCGTAGTCGGCAGTGGCCGTGTTGTGCCGGGCCGTCGCAGCGGCAAGCGCCGCGTCGGCCGTAGCCTTGCTGGCCGACGCCGTATCTACCGCATCGGAAGCCGAGCCCTTCGCGGCAAGGGCATCGCTATGGGACTTCGTAGCGCTTTGCAGCTTGCCATCGGCAGCGGTGTAGGAGCCCTTGGCGCTGGACAACGCTGCATTCGCCTCGTCCACACGTGCCACCAGCGAGGCATGCTGCGCGACGAACGCGTCATAGGTCGCCGTCGCACGGTTCCAGTCGTTTCTCGCCGCACTGGCAGTGTTGCGGGCGGCCGCCGCGCCAGTTGTGGCGGTCGTGACCCTGGCACTTGCCTCGTCGAAGGCGGTGTTGGCCCCGGTGAGCGTCGTCTGCGCGCTCTGCACCTTGGCAGCCGCGGCAGCCTTCGCGCTGACCGTATCGGCATGAGCGCTGTTCGCGGCATCGAGCGATCTTTGCGCGGCTGTCACTGCGGCGGCGTTTGCGGCAGCGTCGGCTTCAAGTGCCTCGTGGGCCTTGGCGGCCGCAGTGTGGTCGGCAGCGGCCTTATCGGAAGCTGCCTTGGCCGAAGAAGCCGCTGTATCGGCGCTGGACTTCGCAGCAGTCGCCTCGTTCACCTTCACTTGCGCGGCGCCGATTTTGGCCTGGGCCTCGTCCTCGGGATCCTTCGCAAGCTCGGCGTTCACCCAGTTCATAAACCGGGTTTCCCACTCGTCAACGGTGAAGGCGTTATCGTTGGAATTAGCGCGGTAGTTTTGCTCAGCCACCAAACCGCCAATCGTGCCCTCGGCATTGTTCCAGGCGGCCCCAATGAAATTGTAGGTGGGATTGATAACGTTCAGGTAGTGGCCGACCGCTTGATAGAACGCCGGCGCGTTGAGGGCCAACTTCGAAGCGCTCATATCCGCCCAGCCCTCGGGCAGGGCCTTCCCGTTGAACTCGCCTGTCTCGAGAGCCTTGTCCCATATGGCCTTCTCGCTGTCGTACCATCCCTTGACAGGCTCGGGCCAGCCCCAGGCGAGATTCTCCGCACCGCTGTTCGTGGAATGGGCGACATGGGTCGCCGACCAGTTGGCCGACACCGTGCCGCGGGCCATCAGCTCGTCGGAGATCAGCAGCTCGTTCAAACCGAGCGAGGCGCGCACCTCGTTAAGAGCGCGGATGGTTTCCAGAGCCCTCAGAACGTTGCGATAATCAGTGGCGTCACCGGCCTTGCCTGAATGCGTGGCGTTGTTGATTTCATCCAAAGGCTGCCCACCTGAAAGGCGGGTAAATTGCTCCACGGCTTTGCTCGTTTCATCGCCTTCTTGCATGGCCACGAAGAAGTCGTAGAGGGAAATGACGCGCTCGGCAGCATCGCCCGCCTCGGCGATGGCGGCATCGAGCTCGGCCTGAGCGGCATCGAGGGCAGCTGCGGCCTGGGCGGCAGCGGCCTGGGCGTCGTTGTAGGCCTTCTTCGCGTCGTCAGCAGCCGTCTTCAAAGCCGAAAGACTCTCGGCGTCGGCGGCCACCGCGTCACTGGATTCTTTGGCGGCGGCCACAGCGGAATCGTAGGCCCTCTGCGCTGCGTCGGCAGCGGCCTTCGCCCCATCCACATCGATGGCGTCATGCTCTTTCTGGGCGTCGGCAACCGCACGCTCAGCATCGAGAACCGCCGCGCTGGCAGCATCTCGCTCGTCCTCGGCGTCGGCGAGGGCCTTCTCGGCAGCAGCCTTCTCAGCCTCGGCGGCATCGAGCTTGCTCTTGGCATCGTCCACCTTGGCCTTCAGCTCGTCGCCCTGGCCTCCGCTCGCAGCATCCAGATCCGCCTTCGCCTCGTCGTAGGCACCCTGAGCATCGGCAAGAGCGGAGGAGGCAGCGTCGCGAACAGACTGAGCCTCGTCGAGGGCAGCCTTCGCCGCATCGGCCTGCGAAGTCTTCTCGGCAAGGTTCTCATTGGCGGCGGCCAAGTCGTCCGCAGCCTTCGCAGCATCGGCCTGAGCCTCAGACAGCGCCCCCTTGGCCGACTCCAGCTCGTCGAACGCCGCCTGAATGCCCGGCGCGGCGGCTACGGCCTCGTCGTAGGCCAGCTGCGCCGCATCGGCGGCATTCTTCGCCTCGGTGAGCGCGCGATCGGCAGCCTCCTTGTCGGCCACGGCTTTCTCATAGGCCGCCTTGGCCGCATCGGCTGCGGTGCGGGCGTCGGACACCTCCTGCTCCGTCTTGGTCACCGCATCGGCGAACGCCTGCTGCGCCTCGGCGTCTGCCCCCTCCGCCGAGGACACGGCGTTATCGTGGGCAGTATTGGCCGCCTCGTAGACATTCTTGGCGTCGTTGTACGCCTTCTCCGCCGCGTTCTTCTCGGAAAGCGCCGCGTCCGCCTTCTTGCTGGCAACATCGAGCGCCGCCTTCGCCTCCTCAAGGGTCGCTGGCGCCTTCGAGGCCTTCGCCTCCACCGTCTCCACGGCAACCGACTCAGAAGGCACCGGCGCGGAAGGCGCCGAAGCGCCCTCCTCCACCGCAAACGCCGGCGCCGCAACGCCGCCCAAAGCCAGAGCCCCCGCCAACGACGAGCACACTCCCGCCTTCACGCAATCCAAAGCCGTCTTTCCTTGCGTCATAGTAAATTCTCCTTTTGGCTTCGTCGCCTAAACCTACTCATCCTCGCCTGCGCCTAGCCTCAGGACAGAGCGAAGTCGAAGGTCTGGTAGCCCTGGTAAACGCCGTCCTTTATGTATATGACCACCGTATCGTTGGTGTCGTAAGTGAACCCGTCGACTTTCCAGTACCCGTCGTGAAGGTGCTCATAGCCATCGACGAACTTGAACGTAAGAGAGTCTCCCAGCATCGTGGCGTCGAAGACGGTCTCCCCCTTGCCGTTCACGAGCCGAGCGAAAGATTCGGCTACATCGTCGGACGAGTCCGTAGTCGCTTCGGCGTCGGACGTGGACGCCGTCGGTGCCGGCTCCTCGGAATTCTGGAGAATGGGGAAAACGCCGCCATAACCCTCGCCGCTCTCGAGGTCTTTCTCCAGAGGGAAGAGCCAACGGCCCTCGGCGAGGCTGTAGACGCCCTCCACCGCCAGGTTCTTGCCGCCCTCGTGCGGGTTCTCCTTCTCGGCGCTCACCGCCACCGCGCCCCCCGTCAGCGGCTGCACACCGGACACGGAGGCATTCACGATGCCGTCAGCATTAAGCGTCGCAGGATCAAGCGCCACTGCTCCGTCGTAGGCGAGGACAGGCTCTTGCCCAACGCCGTAGGAGTAGTATCCGTAGCCATAGGGAGTAAGCGAATCGAACTGATTCCCGTCGCAGTCAACGAGCACTTTGCCGTCCACGTCGTAAATTACTTCCCCAAACGCCGAGGGCTTGTGTGCCAGAAGCACGCCATCATGGTAGGCAAAGGAGCCCCAGTCGCTGGCATAGTGGACGGTCTCGGAGGCGTACTCGAACTCGAAGACGATCTCGCCGGCAGTGTCGAACACAAAAGCCCGCCTGAACTCGTCGTACATCTTGCCGTCTTCGCGCGGCTCGGTGCGCTCCGTTGTGTAATAGACGGGAACCACGAGGCGCCCGTTGGAATAGCAGAGCGCCTCAGATCTGCTCACCGTAAACAGATTGGGCACACCAACCGCATATAACTTCTCGGTCAGATCACCTGTGAGCTTTCCCTCGCCATCGAATATACCCACATGATTCTTCTTGTCGTAAGCAGTCTCGAATTCCTCGTCATACTCCTCGGTGTTCCACAGGCCAACGATCACGCCACCGGAGAAGGGACCAGCAAATTCCGCCTCTTCTATGGCGGGCATAACTTCCTCGCCCTGCATGTTGTAGAGCTCGAACGGACCCTCGGTGCCAGCGCGCTTGCTAAAGCAGGTTTCGGGAATAGAAGGGGCTTCGACAGCAGGCTCGGGCTCGGGCGCAGGCTCCGGCTCAGATGCTGGCTCGGGAGCTGGCTCAGGAGCCGCCACAGGCGCAGGCTCCGGCTCGGGTGCGGGCTCAGGCGTCGCGAACGGGTTCGCGATGGCGACGCCGGCGACCACAACCGCAACGGCCACCGCCGCCACGGCAGCGCCGATCACCTTACCGTTCGGCTTCCTCTTGAGTGGTATGGCAGCCCCGGAGTCAGGCGAGGCCACCTCCGTAGGGCAAGGGCCACGCCCTTGCCGCTCAGCCCCCCAAGAGCCAGAAGCCGCCGGGGCCGCCAGCTGCGCCCCGCACTTCGGGCAGAACTTCGACCCGTCCGCTATCTCGCTCCCGCATTTGACACAGAACATGGAAACCTCCCTACGCCGCGCGGCCCGCGGCCGCCTTCTTCTTCGCGGACCCGCCGGCGAGCGCCAGCACGATGACCGCCAAACAGGCCAACGCGCACGCGAGCGGGTTGACGCAGCTCACGGCGAAGTCCCCCTCGACGAACTGCCCGTAGAACATGAAGCTGTAGAACAGCGCGTCCAGCATGAGCACGGCCGCGCCCGCCACGAGCAAGGCCGTCCCCTTTCGGAGCACGAGGAGCACCGCGCCCGCTACCATGGCGACAAGGCCGACGGCCCAGGCCCCCAGGACGGGCACGATGATGCCGCCGCCCGAGTAGGAGGATCCGACGTAGGAGGCGAAGTCGCGCACGAAGTCCATGATCGAGAACATGGCGTAGCTCTCCTCGAAGTGGGCCGTGCTGTAAGTGCCCATGGTCAGGAACGAGCTCACCGCCGAGGCCGTCTCGCCGGCGAACTGCAGCGAGCTCGAGGTGACGAACCATGGCATGAGCGCGAACACCGCCGCCACAGCCGCCAGCACCACGGCCGCGATCTGCACGCCCGAGAGTCCGAAAGCCGCCGCAGCCGCAGCCGGACGCGGCGAAGCCGAAGGCGAGCCCGGCCCCGTAGGACAAGGGCCATGCCCTTGCCGCTCAATCCCCGGAGATCCCGCAGCCGCCGGGCCCGCCAGCCGCGCCCCGCACTTCCCGCAGAACGCGCTGCCGTCGGGCAGCTGGTTGCCGCACTTGGGGCAGAACATCCTAGGCCCTCCCCTCTTGGCCGGGCGTTATCGTCACATTGCCAGCTCCGTCGACCTCGACGAGCTCGGACTCGCCGATGCCAGTATTCTCCCGAAACTCAGGCTCACCGATGCCTGAGTCCCCCTCCATGGCAACTGCCTGCTGCACCCTCGCCCCGCAGCTCATGCAGAACAGGTCGCCCTCACCGAGGGGCGCGCCGCACTGGACGCACACGGGGCCAGCGAGCGCCGGAGCCGCTGCAGGCGCCGCCGCGCGGGCCTTCTCGGCCGGCGTCCCGCAGCCGGAGCAGAACAGGTCGCCCCCGCCCATGCGGGCCCCGCACACCGCGCAGGTGAACGTGGCCGCCGCCTGGGCCTCGGCCGCTGCGGCCGCCTCCAGGGCAGCGAGCTGCCGCTCGCACTCGGCCCGCTCGGCATCGCAAGAGGCGATCCCGTCGTAGAGCGCCTCGCGCCCCGCACGCAAAGCTGGGTCATCTTTAGTGGCCTCGTACAGGCTCGCCCCCAGCTGCGCCGCCAGCGACTGCCGCCGCTTGACAATCTCGCTCACCCGGGCGTTGATCTTGATCTTGTCGGCCGACCTTCCTGCAGCAGCCGTCCCGCGGTTAACCGCAGAGGTCACATTGTCCATGAATCCCATCGGGGATCCTCCTCTCATTCGACATCTTGGCCCCATAAGCCGTCACTGCTCTGCCACAGGAGCCGTCCCGAACCTCAGAAAACTCTCATCTCACGACTGATGCATTTGTTCAAAAGGCCCCATGCCATGCAAGCATGGAATATGCTGGTTAGCTAAATGCAGAAAGCAGGAACGACTCCAGCCTGATTCGAGGCATTAAGGCCGAGATCTGGAAAACCATCAGTACTTACATACAAGAAATTGTTCAAAAAACCCGGGTAGGGGGAACGCCCCCACCAGCCCCAAGGGGTTTTTGCAAAATTCACCTTTACAAGTATTTCGTTACCCGGAGATAGAGTAACTGCCATATCGCGATAAAGCTTATATGTCGACCCCTCCGCCTTAAGCACATTGTTATAGATGCTTCTGTCACCCGAATACCACACGGGTGTCTCGCATAGCTCAACAGCTGATAGCAGCCAAAGCTTATCAGAGGTGGCGGAGACTGCCGCTGGATCTTCCGTCTCGCCAATATTGTTGGTGAGCTTGTCGACCTCCACAATTCTGTCAGCAAGCTCCTGAGGAAGAAGCGCCATACCTTCGGAGTTCAAATAGGAGCGCATCTCAGAGGCTGCCCAACCCCCAGCATTGGTGTCAGAAGAATTCATCTCCATGTCTTCCATTGTTACAGTATCAGCGAAAGCGAACGTGATACCTGATTTCTCGCCGTCTGTTCTATTGTCATGGTTAAATCCGATTATCTGCACGGTCACTGGACGACCATTGGCCAAGGTCACCGACTTCACCTGGGTGCCGTCGAGCTTGCCGTCTGGCGTGCAGAGGTTGTACTTCTTCGCCACCTCGATGCCGGCGGCCTCGTCGCCCGCTGCGGCGATCTCGGCCGAGATCTGCGAGAGTTCGTCCCAGGTGTAGGCCTCGACGGCGGACTTCACAGCCGCGCCGGCGGCAGCGGCCTGGTCGTCTTCCTGGCCGTCCGCGCTGGGAGCATCGCCATTGTCCGCAGACGCCTCTTCTCCGCCGGTCTGCGTGCCCTGAGCCGCCACCGGCACGTCCACCGCCTCCTTCGGCTGCACGCCGCCGAGTCCGAACCCGTTCGTCGCGAAACCGACGACGACCAGCAGCACAACAACCACCGCCGCAACGATGACGCCGATCATCGCACCGTTCTTCTTGGACGACGGAGCCCCAGACGCCCCGGCTCCTCCTGCGGCCGACCCGACCGGGGCGCCGCACTTTCCGCAGAAGGGTTGGCCCTCCTGCACTTCGCTTCCGCACTTAGGACAGAACATACTGCCGCTCCTCTCCGCGAGGGCGCGGAACGACACAGGGCAGTGTTGCCCCGCTGCTCGCTATTCGGTTGTAGTGACTTGAATTGCCCGGACGAACTGTCCGGAGAACTAGCGCGTCAGCACACGGCGGCTCTACTAGGCCACTAGCAGGGAGGGACCCCCCCCCAATTGATAAATATGTGCTGCACGCTTGACATGCCGACAAGTCTACCACAGCCGTTCCGCCTCGCAAGGAAGTTTTCGCTGACGAGAGCTAGATACAGAAGCCAGGGACAACGCCTTCGCTGTTATCCACACCGCTATATGACGGGCCACCATAGTTGTTTACGCAGCACCATGAAACTTCCCACGCCAGATACGGAGTGCGAGTCCACCACGAAATCGGCTCTCCCTCATAATTCCGAATCAGCGCCTCTTTTCCCTCCGACAGATAGATGCCGTTTTCTTCAACCTCGCCGACACTCGACTCTTTAAAGTACTGGTACTCGGCCCCCTCCGCATCAAGAACATCGTTAAGGAGAGCATTAATCTCTTCATCACTCATATCGTCACTATAGTGGCCATAGCCATCGAACCACCTCACACCATCGCCATAGGGATCTGAGCCGTATAGCTCATTCTGCGACGGCAACCACAGAAGATCGGAGGTGGTGGTCACGCATGAAAGCGATGACTCTGGGGACGCTGGCACGCCATCATTGTTTGTAGACTTATCAACGGGCACAATGGCCGCCCTCAAGTCTTCGGGTAACCTCATCAGCGTATCTCCCGATAGATAGGAGCGCATCGAAGAGTTCTCCCAACCTCCGCTACTATCCTCACCATTTACCATAGGTGCTTTCGCAAGCGCATCCCCGAAGAGGAAAGTAATGCCCGCCTTGCCGCCAGCGGTCTTGTCGTCGTGGTTGAAGCCGACGATCTGGACGGCGGTCTGGGTGCCGTCGGTCAGGGTCACCGACTTCACCTGAGTACCGTCGAGCTTTCCGTCGGGAGTGCAGAGGTTGTATTTCTTCGCCACCTCGATGCCGGCGGCCTCGTCGCCCGCAGCGGCGATCTCGGCCGAGATCTGCGAAAGCTCGTCCCACGTGTAGGCCTCGACGGCGGACTTCACGGTCGCCTCGGCGGCAGCGCTCTGGCCGCCGGCATTGCCGTTGGCGGCATCCTCGCCAGCACCTTCAGCGCCCTCGCCTGAACCCTCGGCCGGCGAATCCTGGCTGGCTGCCAGCACGTCCACGGCCTCCTTCGGCTGCACGCCGCCGAGCCCGAAGCCGTTCGTCGCGAAGCCGACCACCGCCAGCAGCACGACAACTACTGCTGCAACGACGATGCCGATCCTGGCTCCACTCTTCTTCGGAGCCGGGGCCGACGACGCCGCAGCGCCAGCCGCGCCGCCCTCCGCCCCCTTCTGGGTCGGAGCAGCGCCAACAGGCGCCCCGCACTTCCCGCAGAAGGACGACCCCTCCTGCACCTCGCTCCCGCATTTCGGACAGAACATCAGCGCTCCTCTCCGCGAGAGCGCAGGGCGACACAGGGCTTGGGCGCCCCGGTTCTCGCTATTCGGTTGTATCCACTTGGGTTGCCCGGACAGACCGCCCGGAAGAATGCCGCATCAGCGCACGGCGGCCAGCCTAGGCCGCTAGCAGGGAGAGACCCCCCCCCGACTCATGATTATGTGCTGCACGCTTGACATGCCGACAAGTCTACCACAGCCCCGCGACCCCGCAAGCAAGTTTTCGCTGACGGAATTACCTCTATCCCTCTTGAGAGACAGCCTCCTCAGATTCAGACTCGTCATGCAGGTAGGAAGCCTCCACCTCGATTTGCACGAAATCATAGCCATTATCAGCCAGCAACTTAGCAATGGCGTTGCAGTCCGCGATAGCCTGGAGCGCCTCGCCACGCGTGATGTCGGGCATCTGGGTATACCGCGCTGCTACCGCATGCATGCTCACGTTGGACGCGGCATCAATGGCAGTCTCCGTCGCCGCCAGCCACTCGTTCTCGATAGCCGTGGCGAGCAGATCGTCCACATTGTGCGTCTTGTTCGGCACGACACCGTTCTTCACGAAGATGCTCTTGACCATCTTCTCGGCAGCTTGCTGTGATAGGAACGAGATGATCTCGCAATGATTCTCAACGCCATCGGCAGCCAAGGCCTCTATCGCCTGGACATCCTTTCCAGCAGCATAGAGGAAACCCGTGCGCTCGCTAGCCATAGAGAAGCACCCCCTCTCGGCTTACCTGGTGCTCGACACAGGACAAGTCGTCCTTGCGCGACTCGTAGCTCTTCCGATCAGCGCAGAGGATGTCACGGGGCTGGCTCATCCACAGAAGGTTCCGGCGGATGCGGCCGCCCGTCTTCAACGGGCGCTCCGTCCCCTCAGTCACCACGTAGAGATCAACATCGCTGTCCGGTGTCTGCTCCCCACGGGCGTAAGAGCCGAAGAGGTAGATCGCCTCGGCCGGGACGACGCTCAGGATGCTGTCGACGATGCGTCCGACATAAGAGTCGTCGAGTCCGCTAACGGCCCTGTAGGTCTTCGCAGCCATGGCACCTCCCTCAACTATCGCCGATCACTGCGATTACTCTATCACAACGACCGAAGACACGGGAAACCGCGCATGAAAAAAGCCGGGGGATAAGCCCCCGGCGCTTGATAGCCGCTTATTCAGCCGCTGAACTGTTTATACCAGAGCAGCGATAACGCCGCAATGCAAAAGCCCGATATGTTACCGGCCGCGAGCTATGCGGGGGGTTAGCAGTTTGGCGGCATCTTGTACCAGGGCTATGTTCCGGGTTAGGCCCTCGCGGATGAAGTCGAGGCGGCCGGGAGCCGTGGCGTGGCGGCTTTGGGAGAGGATGTCGCAGGCCTCGTCGACGAACCCATCCATGGCAGACGGGTCGAACCAGCTAAGGTCGTCAATGCAGGCCAGGGCGGCTGCTGGGTCGGGCCCGAAGGGCACGGCGCGGAAGGCCCACTCCCCCGTCTGTACCTCGCGCTCGCTGCGCGAGAACCACAGGCAGTTGCCCGTATCAAAGATCGGCGCCATGCGAAGCCCTAGCGTCTCGATGTCGCGTATGGCGCCAAAATTGCGCCAATGGCGATCGGAATTGGCCAGGACAACATCGCACAGGATCATCTTCGAAAGCATCGTCCGCACCGCGCCCTCGTCCACCCCGAGCGCCCCCATCGTCCGGCAGAAACGGTCGTAGTTGCTCGTCGCGCGGATGCGACCGCCCCTATCCTTCAGGTACACCGCCGGCACGAACTCCTCGGTCCCGCTGAGGAAGTTCGCGCAGCGCGAGGCAGGGCCGTCGGCCGTGGGCACCACATCGTAGGCCACGTAGTCCTCCGGCAGCAGGATGCGGCGAAAGAGCGCTGTGGCCACGGCCTCGTTGAAGGGGCGCTGGTCATCGGTGCGGCAACCCTTCAGCAGGTAGCGCGTCCCATCTTGCGCGGCCACCCACTTCTTGGGAAGCTCGCCCTCGGAGGTGTTGTCGGGCGAGGAGAGGCCCACCCCCGAAAGCCAGCTGTCCCATCCGTCGGGAGACGACTCCACAAAGGGGTTTCCGAAGAAGCTGATATCATCCCAGGCGAGTTCCGGCGTCGCCTGAGGCCGCAGCCAGTAGCAGTCGGAAAGCGACAGCCCCAAACTGCGTATCGCCAAGTTGCTCGGCGTGTCCACCCCCAGACTCGCCAGCTTGGACTCGAGCCCCGGACGCGATGCGGGTATGGCGCGATGGAGCCACCAGTCGTTGAGCTCGCGGCGCTTGGGCGAGCCGCCCGCGGTGAGGACGCCGATGGGCGCGCGGGAAGCGTCGATCACCTCCTCCACGGCCAGTGGCTCGTCCAGGGCGGAGTCGTATACGACAGACGCAACTTCATGGGCGCCGTTCATGAGCACATGGCGCGAGGCGGTGGCATAGGACGTGCGGGAGGGACGGCCAGGGCGCTTCGACTCCTCGCCATAGAGCAGGATCGACTCCTCCGAGATGCGCACCTTCCCATTGATGGTGATGGCATCGAGCAGCTTATCTTTCACCAATTGGGAAACGCGGCTTCGGGTCACCCCGAGCATCGCCGCCGCCTTCTTCTCCGTGATCTCGTGCTTCATGTTTAGAATTTCTTTCATTTGAAAGGGGGTTTAAATCTGTGATAATTCTAAACACTCCGCACCGGCATTTCAACCGGCATAAAAAACGCCGGGGACAGCCCCGGCGTTCGATGCTCGGTTGTGCCTAGTGCACGCTGCAGCTTAGGCAGGGGTCGTAGGCTCTTACGAGCTTCTCTACTTCCAGGGTGATCATGTCGGCGTCGTAGTCAGCGGCGGCCATCTTCTCGGCGAGCTGGCGCATGTCGGCTTCCAGGTTCGCGATGTTCTGAGCCGTGGGGGTCATGATGGACGCGCGCACGACGCGGCCTTCCCCATCGAGCTCCAGCTTGTGGAAGAGCGCCCCGCGCGGGGCCTCGGTGAAGCCCACGCCTACGCCGGCGCGCACCTCGAAGGACACCGGCTCGCTCGAGCCGGCGAACTCGCCCGCGGCCAAACGGCGGCAGAGCGCGGCACAGCGGTCGAGCACGTCCACCAGTTCCACCGCCTGGGCGATGTTGTTGGCGAACGGGTTGTACTCCGGCGGGCGCAGGCCAGCCTTGGCCGCCGCATAGCGCGCCTCCTTGCAGAGCGCGTCCCAGCTCGCGTTCACGCGCGCCAGGGCCGCCGTCATATAGGGCATCCCCGTCTTGCGGGCACGGGCCAGAAACGCCGCGGAATGCCCCACCGGGTACTCCTCGATGGCCTCATCCACGTCCTGAGCGTTGAAATCGTAGCCGCTGCGCACGAAGCGGGCCGTATCCGACGTGCACACCGGGTAGGTGCCGGAGGCCACCATGGCCAGCAGGTCGCCCTCGGTCTGCACGTCCACCGTGTCGAAGTCGCGGAACAGGTCCACCGCCTCGCAGGCGAACGCTCGCGCCTCGTCCATGGCCTCGGCCAGACGTCGGTACTCGTCAGCGGAAATCTCGTGGGTGAACCCGCCCACCACCGCCGTGATGGGGTGGATGGACCGCCCGCCCACGAGCGTGCACAGCTCATTGCCCAGCGCCTTCAGCCCCAGCGCCTTCTGCAGAAGCTCGGGGTTGTCGTCGGCCAGGGGGAACACCGACTTGTGGCCGAGGAAATCCGGCGCGGCGAACACGAATAGGTGCGTCGCGTGGTTCTGCAGGTACGACCCGTATACCAGAAGCTCGCGCAGGGCCTCGGTGCGGTCGGTCACTTCCACGCCGAAGACGTGCTCGATGGCCCGCAGGTCGGTGACCACGTGGCTCGCCGAGCAGATGCCGCACACGCGCGAGGCGATATAGGGCACCTCGCTGAACAGGCGGCCGCGCACCATGGACTCGAACAGGCGCGCTGACTCCACGACGGCCATCTCGCAGGTGGTGACCGCGCCGTCCTCGATGACGAGGCGGATGTCGCCGTGGCCCTCGACGCGGGCCAGATGGTCGACGGAGATACGGGTGGACGCCATGGGCTACTCCTCCCCCTCTGCAGCAAGCTGCACGGTGTTGAACATTTCCAGGGCCTCGTCGATGCGGGCCGGGTTGAAGCCGCGCTTCTCGGCCACATAGCGGGCCGAAGCCACGTTCGCATCCGGCGAGAGCCCCGCGCACCCGTTGCAGGCGCGGCCGAGCGCCGGGCACTTCGCGCCGCAGCCAGCCCGTGTTACCAGCCCCAGGCACATCTGGCCGCGCTGGTAGAGGCAGCCCTGCTCGTTGCGGGAGCACTCGCCGCAGAGCACGGAAGTGACCGGCAGGTAGTTCGACCCGTAGAGCGCCGCGTCCAGCACGCGCACGAACTCCATGGGGTCGATGGGGCAGCAGTTCACCGTGTAGTCGACATCGATCACCGCCGACACCGGCACCGGCTCGCGTAGGCTTCCGCAGGCCTCGGGCGCCGCCTCGCCGTAAACCGCCGCCACGTGCCCCGGCAGGTCGTCCGAGGCCATGCCGGGAATGCCGCCCGTGGCCGCGCACGCGCCGATGGCGATGACGCACTGCGCCCGCTCGCGGGCCCGGCGCACCGTCTCGGCCGCCTCCTCGGTGGTCACGGCCCCCTCGATGACGGCCACATCGAACTCGTCGGGCATGGGCGCCGAGGAGGTCAGCTGCCAGTAGGCCATGTCGATCTGCCCGAGCACGGCCAGCAGGTGCTCCTCGATGTTCGTGATGTTGATCTGGCAGCCGAAGCAGCTGGCCAGGCCGATGAGCACCACGCGCGGCGCGCGCTCGCCCTCGGCAAAGGTCCTGATCTCGCCCATTTACATCGACCCCTGAATGTTCTTGGCTTCCCAGTAGTTGAAAACCGGCCCGTCGATGCAGCAGTACTGGTGCCCCACCTGGCAGTGGCCGCACTTGCCCACGCCGCACTTCATATGGCGCTCGAAGCTCATGTAGATGCGGTCGTAGGGAATGTCCTTCTTGCGCATCTCCTGCACGACGAAGCGGTACATGATCGGCGGCCCGCACAACGCCCCGAAGGTGTTCGCCGCATCGATTTCCAAATGCTCGAAGGGCTTGGTGACCAGCCCCACTTCCCCGTCCCACGTGTCGTCGGGGTGATCCACCGTCAGGTACAAATCGAAGTCCTTGCGGTGCTTCCACATCTCGAACTGGTTGCGGAACATCACCTCGCCGGGGTTCTTCGAGCCGTAGATGATGGTGACTTTGCCGAACTCGCTGCGCTCGTCGTGGATGTTGTTGATGAGCGAGCGCAGAGGCGCGATGCCGAGGCCGCCGGCCACCAGCAGCACGTCGTGGCCGCGCATGTCGTTGATGGGAAAGCCGCGCCCGAAGGGCCCGCGGATGCCCACGATCTCGCCGCACTGCATCTGGTGCAGCCGCTCGGTGAACCGTCCGGTGCGGCGCACGCACAGCTCGATGAAGCCGCGCTTGGTGGGCGACGACGAGATGGAGATGGGCGCCTCGCCCACGCCGAAGATGGACAGCTCCACGAACTGCCCGGGCGCGTGGGAAAACGCGTCGCGGATGCGCTCGTCCACGAGCCGGAACTCGAAGAGCTTCTCGGTGGGCGTGAGTTCGGTGATGGAGGTGATGCGCGCCGGCCAGGGCCGATACGGGTTCGCGTGCATCATCTCGGCGCCGGTGGGCTCGCGCCCGGTATCGTGGAAGGGGTGGATGGCAACGCTGGTGGCAGCGGTCGTCATGGCGTCTACGCCCCCTTTCGGTCGAAGAACTTCAGCACCTCGATGGGGCTGATGTCCACCTTGCAGGCGATGGCGCAGCGGCCGCAGCCCACGCACAGGCTCCGGTCGTGCTTGGAAAGGAAGCCGTTCAGCTTGTGGTACATGCGGTGCCGCACGCGCTCGGCCGGCGTCGGGCGGAAGTTGTGGCCGCCGGCCACCATGGCGAACTGCGGCGAGGTGCAGGCGTCCCACACCCGCTCGCGCCGGCCCGTGGCCGCGCCCGGGTCCAGCGTGTCGCGGATATCGAAGCAGTAGCAGGTGGGGCACACGTTCGCGCAGGCGTTGCACGACAGGCACCGGCCGCCGAGCTCGTCCCAGAACCCGTCCTCGTGGAAGGCGTCCATGAGCATGGGAATTTCCTGCACATCGGGGATGCTGTCGTTGAAGGCATCCTGGCGGGCGCGGGTGGTGGCGCGGAACGCGATGCGGTCCTCGTCGGTGGCGTCGCGCACGTCGCAGGCGCCCTCCAGAATGTTGGCCGCCACCACGCTGCCGATGGACACGAGGTACTTGTCGCCGATGTCGGTGAGGAACAAGTCGTAGCCCGGGCGCGCCTCCTCGGAGTCCATGAGGTTGCAGAAGCAGAACTCCGAGGGCATGCAGCTCACGCCCACGATGAGCGTGGCATTCTTATGGGCAGCGTAGTAGGGGTCCGGATAGCGCGGGTCCTCGAAGACGCGGTTCAGGTTCAAAATGCCGTTGATGTCGCAGGCATGCACGCCGAAGAGCACCCGCGGGCGCACCTCCTCGGCGAAGTCCGTCACCTCATTGGCCACGGCGTCGAACTCGAAGAGCGTCTCGCGCGCCGGCATGAAGTACTTCTTCGGCGAGGCGGCAGTGGTGGGGTAATCGAGCTGGATATCGGCCGCGTCGGCAACGGACGCGAACACGTACTTGCTCCCCCGCTTCACGGGGGCCACCACCTCGTAGCGCTCCATGAACGCGTTGACGAGCGCGGGCAGCTCCCCCTTATCGATGACCCGATACAGCATAGGCTTCAGAATTCCTTTTTCGCCGGGGCTTCTCCTGTGCCTTCCATAGTAACGGGTCGCGCCGCCGCGCGCCAACCCTCATCGCGCAACGGGCATAAAACCAGATGAGGTGAGACAGGGCGCTGTCTCACAAAGAAAAGGGCGCCCGATGGGCGCCCCACGAAGCGTTCGAAGTTCGATCGCTCTTAGTTGAAGAAGATGGCGATCTCGCGCTCGGCAGACTCCGGGCTGTCGGAGCCGTGGATGACGTTCTCGTCCATGATGAGGCCGAAATCGCCGCGGATGGTGCCCGGGGCGGCCTCAGCCGGGTTGGTAGCGCCCATGAGCGAGCGGCACTTGGCCACCGCGCCCTCGCCGGAGACGACCATCTTCACGACCGGGCCGGAGGTGATGTAGGCGATGAGGCCGTCGTAGAACGGCTTGCCCTCGTGCTCGGCGTAGTTGGCGGCCGCCTGCTCGGGGGTGACCATGCCCAGCTCCATGCGCTCGATGGTGAGGCCGGCGCGCTCGAAGCGGTTGATGATCTCGCCGATGTGGCCGTTGCGCACGCCGTCGGGCTTGATCATGGAATAAGTCTGCTGAATTGCCATGGGAATCCTTTCCGTTGGTGGGGTGAAACATGCAAACGGCCCGCACGGGCGCGCGGGCCGGGAATGCCGCAAAAGCCGCTAGGCCTGGCTCGGGAAGTACAGCTCGACGTTGCTGACCTTCCAGCTGATGCCGTCGCGCACCATGGAGATGCGGTACTGGATGGCGCCGCCGCCCTCGGTGGTGGCCGTGGCGTACACCGTGGACTCAGTCATGGAGCGGTTCACGCCGTCCACCACCACGTTCGGGTCGGTGACGACCGGCTCGATCATGGCGGGGATGGCAGAAGCGTCGACATCGGCCGAGAACACCGCATCGGGCGCGGCAGCCGGGTCGGCGAAGAGCTGCTTGGTGACATCCTGGACCGTCGGATAGCCGTAGCCCTGGATGTAGGCGAACACGCCGGCCGCGGCGGCCAGCACGATGACGATGACGAAGAACAGCAGGATCTTCAGACCCACGTTGCGGCGCTTGCGGTCCTGCTTGGCCAGGCCGCGCGACCACTGCTCGAGCTCGGCGTCGGTGGCGGTGAAGAAGCGGTCATTGTCGGGGTTCTCGTAGGCGCCCACGTAGCCGGGGAAGCTCGCCGGGTCGGCCTCGTAGGGCTCGTCGTAGTAGAACGGCTCGGCCCCCTCGCCCTCGTAGACGGCCTCGTCGTAGACGCTCGTGCCGTCGGCAGCCACATCGAGCCCGGACATGTCGGCCAGCTGCAGGACCTGGGTGGCCTGGTTCTGCTCGGAAGAGCCCTGGGCCACCGCGCCCACGGCGCGCTGGTAGTCGACGCTGGCGGAATCGGACAGGAAGTAGGTCTTGTCGGCGATGGCCTCCTCGAAGGCGTGCACCGCCTTCTCCATCTGGCCGCAGGCCACGTAGGCCTGGCCCAGGCTCGCCTGCAGCTTGTTGCGCGTGGCGGGCACCATGTCGAACTGCAGGGCGCTCTCGTAGGAGGCCACCGCATCGGCCGGGCGGTTCAGGGCCATGAAGCACACGCCCAGGTTGAGCAGCGCCTTGGTGGGATCGGGGTTGGCCTCGTCCAGCGCCGCCTCGCGGAAGGCCACGCCGGCCTCGGCCGACTTGCCCAGCTTCATGAGCGCGTTGCCCATGCCCATATAGGACTTGTAGGGCGTAGGGTTGGTAGCATCGCCCACCGACTTCTCGAAGTAGCGGATGGCGTTCTCGTAGTCGCGCAGCGACGCGTAGGCCATGCCGAGGTTGCACTCGACGGTGCCCAGCGCCCCGTAGGCCGGGTCGGCCGTGGCCTGGCTGTAGGCCTGGATGGCCTCGCTCGGGTTCTTGAGCTTCACCAGACAGTTGCCGATCTGGTGGTAGAGAAGACCCATCTCGCCGGGAGCCAGCGGGAAGGAGGTGTCTTGCAAGCATTCCGTGAAAGCCATCAGCGCGCCGCGGTAGTCACGCAGGCGGTAGCGCTCATTTGCTCGGTCGAATAACTCGTTGTTCATAGACGTCCTTCAGTAACTGTTATGGTCTCGGTGCGGCGTTTCGGGTGCGTTTCTCACAGAAGGGGCCGGGTGCCCCGCGTTCGCTAGTTGGCGTTCTCGATGGTGACGGACTCAATGACGTCGCCCACGCGCAGGCTGTCGATGACGTCCTTGCCCTCGATGGTCTGGCCGAAGACGGTGTAGCCGGAGTCGAGCATCGGCTGGGCACCCAGGCAGAAGTAGAACTGCGAGCCGGCGGAGTCGGGCATGGCCGAGCGGGCCATGGCCAGCGTGCCGTCGAGGTGCTTGTTGTTCGGGTTGGTGGTGTACTCCTCCTTGATGGAGTAGCCCGGGTTGCCGGTGCCGTAGGGGGCACGGCCGCTGGCGGCGCCCTGAATCACCTGCTCGGGGGTGGCGTCGCGCGTGGTGGGGCAGCCGCCCTGGATGACGAAGCCCGGCACGTAGCGGTGGAACTTCAGCCCGTCGTAGAAGCCCTTCTGCGCCAGCTCCACGAAGTTGCCCACGTGGATGGGGGCGTCGTTGCCGGCCAGCTGCACGCGGATGGGGCCCTTGGAAGTGGTGATGACGGCGATCTCGTCGCCAGTGGGCTGGTATTCGGGGGTGTAGAGAGCCATGGGGCTCCTCCTTTTCTTCCGTCGGACGCCACCGCGTTCCCCTCACGGGGACGGCGCGGCGGCGCGCTTTACTGCATACGGGGCATGATTTTAGCAGGTTAGTGGCCGCAACGCTCGAAAATGCTAACCACTTCCACATGGTAGGTCTGGGGAAACAGGTCGACGGGAGTGGCGCGGGTCAAACGGTAGCCCGCCCGCTCGAAGAGCGCCACGTCGCGCGCCCAGGTGGACGCGTCGCAGCTCACGTAGGCGACGCGGGCGGGGCCGGCGGCGGCGATGGAGTCGACCACGCCCGGGGCAAGTCCCGCCCGGGGCGGGTCCACCACCAGCGCGTCTAGCTCGCCGAGCTCGGGCAGCTCGCGGGCCGCGTCTCCGCCCACCACCTCGATGTCGACCCCGGCCCGCTCGGCGTTGCGGCGCAGGTCGCGCACCGAGGAGCCGGCGGCCTCCACGGCCACCACGTCGGCCCCGGCGGCGGCCAGCGGCAGCGTGAAGGTGCCCGCGCCGGAGTACAAGTCGGCCACGTAGTCGCCCTCCCCTACGGCAAGCCCCTCCATCACCAGCGCGACGAGCTTCTCGGCCTGGGCCGTGTTCACCTGGAAGAACGACGGGGCGGAAAGCAGGAAGCGCTCGCCTGAGAGCTCCTCTTCCCAGCAGCCCTTCCCGGAGACGGCCTCCACCTTCTTCACCTTGCGGGCGCGCCCGGGCTCGGCCACTACGCGCACCACCGAGGTGTTCTTGAGGGCGCTGGCGAGGGTCTTGGCCGCCGCGGCGCGCGGGAAGGGGCCCGGCGTCGTCCACAGGGCGATCTCCACATCGCGGGTGCGCAGGCTGCCGCGCACGCCCACGCGAAAGATGCCCAGGTCGCCGTCGCCGGCCAGGTAGCGCAGCGCGCCGCGCAGGGCCTTGGGCGCGCCCTCGATGGTGCGGTGAGCGAGCGGGCAGCGCTCGAGCGGCACCACCTCACCACCGCCTTCCGGGTGCATGCCGAGCACAAGGCGCCCGGCCGCATCGGCGGCGCACGCGAGTTCCAGCTTGTTGCGGTAGCCCCACTCGCGCTTCGACGGCACGCAGGGGCCCACGACCTCCTCGGCGCGAGCGGCATCCATCTTGGCCGTGCGCACGAGGGCGTCGACCACCGAAGCGCGCTTGGCGGCCAGCTGGGCCGGGTAGGACAAGTGTGCCCAGGGGCATCCGCCGCAGCCGGCCGCGCAGGCGGGCGCCACCCGGTCGGGCGAGGGCTCCAGCACCTCCAGCACGCGGGCGCGGGCGAAGCGGGGCTTATCCTCGACGATTTCCACGCGCACGAGATCGCCCGGGGCCGCGCCCTCCACGAAGGCGGTCTTGCCGCTGGCGAGGCGCCCGACGGCGGCCGGCCCGAAGCTCATGCGGTCGATGCGCAGCGTCTCTTCCATAGGTTCGCCTTCCATGAAAAAAGGCGGACCCTGGCGGCCCGCCCGAAACGGTCGATGGTGCCCTCGACAGGATTCGAACCTGCGGCACCTTGCTCCGGAGGCAAGTGCTCTATCCCCTGAGCTACGAGGGCCCGTGTCTGCGCCCCGGTGCGGGGTGCCGGGCTATTATAGAGCAACCGAGGTGCGCGGTGCGGCAAAACCTGGAAACTCCCCACAGACGGAAGCGGCGGAAACAGCTCCAGCCGCGCGCTACTTCCCCAGGACGACCGTGAGGGCGTCGGGGACGCACTCGACGAGGAAGCGGGTGCCCTCGATCTTCTCTCCGTCGACCTGCGCGGGAGGCTCGCGATCGAAGTCGATTTGGACGCGGGCGGCCTGAGCGAAGTGGATATGGTCGTTGCCGACGTGCTTGCCGGCCCGGGCGCGCAGCAGGATGGCAAGGGCCCGCAGGGGGGCGAGCTTGGGTGTGGCCCAGCACAGATCTAGCAGCCCGTCGTCGATGGAGGCCTCGGGCGTGATGCGGAAATGGCCGCCGTAGGTGGGCCCGATCTGGGCCGCCAGCAGGTAGGCCTCGGCGGTAACCTTGCGCGGCGGCAGCCCCTCGGGCGCCCGCAGGATATCGAGTGTGAACTGGTAGGTGCTCAGGTGGTGAAACAGCTGGTCGACGGCGCTTTCCAGGTAGAGCGCCGTGCCCGCGCGGCCCGACTTCTTGCGCAGCTCCACCGTGCCGAGCGCAATGGCGGCGTCGATGCCGAAGGAGAGCGTCTCCACGAAGTAGCGGCCGTTCACACGGCCGACGTCGGCCCGGGCGGTGTTGAAGCGGAGAATCTCGTGGACGGCGGCGGGCACCTGGTAGGCCATGCCGAGGGTGGCCGCGTAATCGTTGCCGGACCCCACGGGGATGACGGCCAGGGCCGGCCGATCGTCGGCAGCGCGCTCCATGAGGCCGTTGGCCACCTCATTCACGAGGCCGTCGCCGCCGAGCGCGATGACGCAGCCCACCTCGGGCCCCACCTCGCGGGCCAGCTCGGTGGCGTGGAGGGCGCGGGCGGTGTAGAGCACTTCCACGCGCTCCTCCCCCACCTTCGACCACAAGAGACGGGCCGCCTCGTCGGCAGCAGCCGCCCCGCGCCCGCTTTTCGCGGTGGGGTTGGCGATGAGCACGATCTTGCCGGTTTCCGGTGCGGGTACCACGGGATGCCTCCTTGCCTGGGCCTTCGTTCGCCCCATTCTAGCAGAGCAGCCGCAGACGCCCCGACCGACCGCAGCGCCTTGGTGCGCACCCGTTAACAACCGCTCCCTACTCGAGCACGGCCCCTGTGTCGCCGTCGAGGAAGATTTTGCGGGTCACGAAGTTGTACACCATCACGATGGCCGTGGCGCCGATTTTCACGATAAGGTAGCTGATGCCCAGAAGCGAGGTGCCGAGCCACATGAGGGCGTCGTTGAGCCCTAAGCCCACCGTCGAGAGCACGACGAAGATGACGAACTCGCGCCGGCGCGAGAGGCCCTCTTTATGGGTGAACACGTAGCGCATGGAGGCCAGGTAGTTGAACACCACCGACACGATGAACGACACCGTGGCGCTGATAAGGTAGTTGATGCCGAAGGCCTCGGTGAGCAGCACCATGAGGCCGTAGTCGATGGCGAAGGCGATAATGCCCACGACGCCGAACTTCATGAACTGCTGCACAAGCTTTCCCATGGAGGCCTTTCCGTTCACCTTTTGCATGCGCGCTGCCGTCGGCGGCCCGCTGCGAAATTTTCCCGAAGTCGCACCTTGCAAAGCGGCCCGCGCTCTGCCATACTATGCGAGCTGTTTAAAACCGTCCCCATAGTCTAACGGTTAGGACGCGGCCCTTTCAAGGCTGAAATACGGGTTCGATTCCCGTTGGGGGCACCACGCATGATCAGGGAGAACTTCGGTTCTCCCTTTTTCTTTGGCCGCCACCCCTAGGGGCGCTGCTGGGCCTCCATCACGCGGTAGACGCTCATCTCCCACTGGCGGCGGTGGCTTTTCGCCACGGTGTCCAGAATGAGCCCGGCCGTGAGCGACAGAGCCGCCGTGATCATGAACGCCACGGCGAGCACGGCACTCGGCAGCTTCGTCACGTAGCCCGTGTCCAGGTACTGCCCGATGACGGGCACGCCCGCGCACAGGCCGCACACGGCCAGCAGCACCGTGAGCCAGCCGAAGAAGGCCATGGGACGGTAGTCGCGGAACAGGCTCGCGATGGCCGCGAGCACGAGCATGCCGTCCGAGAAGGTGGAGAGCTTGCTCTCCGACCCGGCGGGGCGGTCGCGGTAGTCCACGGGCACGTCGGCCACGCGCCAGCGGCGGTCCACGGCCCAGATGGATATCTCGGTCTCTATCTGGAAGCCCGAGCTCATGACGGGCATGGTCTTCACGAAGGCCCGCGAGAAGGCGCGGTAGCCGGTCATGACGTCCTGGAAGGCGAAGCCGTAGATGAGCTTGATGAGCCGGCGCACGAGGTTGTTGCCGAAGCCGTGGAAGGGGCGGTCGTTCTCCTGGCCGTAGGAGCCGTTGGACAGCCGGTCGCCCACGGTCATGTCGGCCTCGTCGGCGGCGATGGGGGCGATAAGGTCGCCGGCCGCCTCGGCCGGGTAGGTGTCGTCGCCGTCCACCATGAGGTAGTAGTCGGCGTCGATGTCGCGGAACATGGAGCGCACGACGTTGCCCTTGCCCTGGCGGCTCTCGCGGCGCACCACCGCGCCGTGCTCGGCGGCGATGCGCGCCGTGCCGTCGGTGGAGTTGTTGTCGTAGACGTAGACGGTGGCACGGGGCAGCGCGCGTTTGAAGTCGTCCACCACCTTGCCGATGGTGGTGGCCTCGTTGTAGCAGGGCACAAGCACCGCCACGCCCTCGCCGCGCCGCGCGGCGGCGACGACCTCGGCAGTAGCGGCGGCGTCGGAAACCGTTGCAATTTCGGCCATATGGAACTCTTCCTCCCTGATCTCACTGACCGGCTCGGTCATGGTACCCGAAAACAGGCCCGCGCTCTACGGGTTTCCCGTGAAAACGCCGAATTGAAAGGAGGCCGTGGGGAAATACGCTATGATGGTGCCCATGGACAACCGCAACGCACATTCCGGCAGCGCCGCCGACCCGGCCGCGCCGGCCGCCCCCCAACCCCCTGAGACCACCTTGGTTCCCGCATCTTCCACCGCAGGAACAGCCCTTGCCTCCGCCGGCTCCCCCGCCCCCTCCGAGGCCATCGCCGCCATCGACGCGGTGCTCGCAGGCCCCGGCCGGACCGCCGAGGAGGCCGCCGAGCATCCGCCCGTGCTCGTCATGCACGCCTCGGTGGGCTCGGGCCACCGCTCGGCCGCCTACGCTATCGCCGAGGCCCTGGAAAACGCCGGGTCGCAGGCACGCGAGGAAGGCCGCGCCGACTCCCTGGAGGCCCGCGCGGAGGTGCAGGTGCTCGACATCCTCGACTTCGGTCGCATCGTCTTCGACGGCGACCACACCGCCTCCATGTTCACCGGCTGGACGCGCCCCTTCTACGACCTCACCTGGCGCTACACCCTCACCGGGCGGCTTCTGTGGGGCGGCGGCACCATCTGGGCGCGCATCATGTACCCGAAGTTCGTGGAATACGTGCGGCGCGTGCGCCCGGCGGCCATCGTGTGCACCCATATCACCGCGGCCAACGTGGCCGTGAGCGCCCGCATGCTCACCGGCGCCCACTTCCCCATCCTGTGCGTGCCCACCGACTACGAGGCCGAGGGGCTGTGGCCCCACCTGCACACCGACCTGTTCTGCGTCGCCAACGAGTACATGGCCGAGACCCTGCGGCCGCGCCGGGTGCCCGACGAGCGCATCCTCATCACCGGCATCCCCGCCTCGCCGGCCTTCTCGGTGGCCTACGACAAGGCAGAGGCCCGCGCCGCCTTCGGGCTGCCGGCCGACAAGCAGGTGGTGCTCGCCCTGGCCGGGGCGAAGCTGCCGCGCCCCTACGTGCACTTCCGCGAGGCCCTCGACGAGATACTCCCCTTCATGCACCGCCTGCCGGGGATGGAGCTCGTCATCGTGTCGGGCGCCGACGAGGGCTACGAGACCCGCGTGCGCCGCGAGGTGGCCGACTACGGGCTTACCAACGTGAAGGTGCTCGGGTACGTGAACAACATGGCCGAGCTCATGGAGGCGGCCGACGTGGTCATCTGCAAGCCCGGCGGCCTCACGGTCACCGAGTGCCTGTGCGCCCATGCCCCTATGATTCTTCTGGGGCGCGCCTACGGCCAGGAGAAGGCGAACGTGCGCATGCTCACCGCCGCCGGCGCCGCCATGGCCGCCACCACGCCGCGCGAGCTGCTGAGCACCCTGCAGCACATCAACCGGCACCCGGCCTCCACCGAGGCCATGCTCATCAACGCGTCGCTTCTGCGCCGCCCCCACGCGGCCGACGACATCGCGAAGGCCACCTTCGCCCTCATTCGCCGCGAGCCCCCGCGCGACGCGAAGCTGCGTGCCAAGCACTTCCTGCACTTCTACTGGGGCCGCAAGCCGGCCCACACCCGCTAGATATTCCACGAGAGGAACGACTCAATGACTACCTTCGCCGACCTCGGCCTTTCCGACAACGCCCTTTCCGCGGTGGAGAAGCTCGGCTACACCGAGCCCACGCCGGTCCAGGCCCAGGCCATCCCCTTCGCCCTCGAGGGTCGCGACATCATCGCCGCCGCCAAGACCGGCACCGGCAAGACGGCCGCCTTCTCGCTGCCGTCGCTGGACCGGCTCGCCCGGGCCGAGCGCAAGGCGGCCCCGGCCATGCTCGTCATCACGCCCACCCGCGAGCTGGCGATGCAAATCCAGGAGGTATGTGCCGTCATCGCCCGCACCCGCGGCCTGCGCGTGGCCAGCGTCGTCGGCGGCGTGAAGATCGACCCGCAGATCGACCGCCTGAACCGCGGCGTCGACGTGCTCATTGCCACGCCCGGGCGCCTCATCGACCTCATGAACCAGAAGGCCGTGGATCTCTCGCAGGTGCAGATCCTCGTGCTGGACGAGGCCGACCGCATGCTCGACATGGGCTTTCTGCCCTCGGTGCGGCGCATCGTGGAGGCCACGCCCGACACGCGCCAGACCCTGCTGTTCTCGGCCACCATCGACGACGCGGTCATGAACCAGGTGGGCAAGATGCTTTCCGACCCGGCCATTGTTCAGGTAGCCCACCGCGGCGAGACCGCCGACACTGTCGAGCAGTACATCGCCCACGTGCCCCACGCGCTCAAGCCGGACCTTCTGGCCGCGCTGCTGAAGAAGTACGGGGCGCGCCGCGTCATCGTGTTCGCCCGCACGCGCCACCGCGCCGACGCTGCCTGCCGCAAGCTCAAGCGCGCCGGCTACCACGCCGAGGCCATCCATTCCGACCGATCCCAGAACCAGCGCAAGCGGGCGCTCGACAACTTCGCCTCCGGTGCCACCGACATCCTCGTGGCCACCGACGTGCTCGCCCGCGGCATCGATGTGGACGAGGTGTCCTATGTGGTGAACTACGACGTGCCCACCCAGGCCGAGGACTACGTGCACCGCATCGGGCGCACGGGCCGCGCCGGCGCCGAGGGCTTCGCCGTCACCTTCGTGTGCCCTGAGAACAAAGACGAGCTGGCCGCCATCACCAAGCTCATCAAGCGCGACATCCCCGAGCTTGAGGTGGAGGGCTTCAACTTGGAAGAGGCCGCCGAGGCCGCAGCCGCCCGCGCCACCCGGGCCAACGCCAAGCACGACCCGGAGCTGGCCGATGCGGCCCGCGAGCAGGCCAAGCGCGAGAAGCGCAAGGCCAAGGCGAAGGAGCGCGCCGAGGCCGAGGCCGCCGAGGCGCGTCAGCGGGGCACGCGCAAGAAGCAGGGCGCCAAGAGCGCGGGCGCCCGCAAGGCCGCAGGCGCCCCGAAGGCCACGGCAAAGAAGGGCAATGGCGCCCGCGGCGGCTCCGGCGACTTCCGCCCCGGGCGCGCCCACCGCGCCGCTGTGGCCGCCCGCCGCTCCTCCAAATCGGGCCGGCGCTAGCAGGCGCGCGGATGAAGCGCACTCCAAGCAGGCGGTCGCTCGTCTTCCCCATTGCCCCCGCTTGCCGTACTCCACAATTGATCAGGCGATCATCGGGTATGGTAAGTACGCTTTAACCGGGGAAGGGAATGTTGGATGAGAATCGCTGTCGCCTGCGACGGACTTGAGATAGCGCCCCATGCGGCCACCTGCACGAGCTTTGCCTGCTACGCCATCGAAGCGGGCGTCATCTGCGGCTGCAGCAACGTGCCGAACATGGCGCTGACCGCCAAGGAGCGGGCAAACACCTTGAAGCAGATGGACGTCACCACGCTGTTGGCCCAAACGTTCAGCCCCGAGGGCCTCACGGCCCTGGCCGAGTGCGGCATCGAGGCGGTGCCCACGACCGATGTGTCGCCCCGCGATGCGGTGAACGCCTTTTTGCACGCCACGCTCATGGGCGACGACGGCCTCACTGTCGAGAGCCTCGATGCCGAGCCCCTCGACGACATCGACGACGCCTTCGCCAAGATAGAGTACAAGCTCGTAGCCCAAAGCGCCTAAGCAACCCCAACGCAGAAAGACCCCACACGGGGTCTTTTTCTTATTCGGACGCAAACGAAAAAGGAGCCCCTCAGGGCTCCTTTCCATACAGCGAGGTGGTTCCGCTCGCAAATCGCTAGGCAACAGCCTTCTTCGCAACCTCAACCAGGGCGGCGAAAGCCGGGGCGTCGTTCACGGCCATGTCGGCGAGCACCTTGCGGTCGAGCTCGACGCCGGCCTTCTTCAGGCCGTTCATGAACACCGAGTAGGACAGGCCGTTCAGACGGGCAGCCGCGTTGATGCGGGTGATCCACAGACGACGGATCTCGCGCTTCTTGTTGCGGCGGTCGCGGTACATGTACTGAAGCGAATGCTGCACCTGCTCCTTCGCGGCACGGTAGGAACGGGACTTCGCACCATAGTAGCCCTTCGCGCGGGAAAGGACGGTGCGACGCTTCTTGCGGGCATGGACGGAACGCTTTACACGAGGCATATCTTAATCACTCCTTGGAAACGTGAGGGAACTAGCGAAGGCCGAGCTGGCGCTTGACGACCTTGGTGTCGGCCTCAGCGATCTCAGTCTCGTGGCGGAAGTTGCGCTTGCGCTTCTGGCTCTTCTTGGTCATGATGTGGCTCTTGAACGCCTTGGCGCGCATGAGCTTGCCAGTGCCGGTCTTGCGGACGCGCTTGGCCATACCGCGATGGGTCTTCATCTTGGGCATTAGTTGTCCTTTCCTTCGTCAGTCTTGGTTTCCTTTTTCTTCTTCGCCTGGGCGGGCAGCGGCGCGATGAGCATGTGCATGTTGCGGCCCTCCATCTTCGGCTGGTTCTCGATGACGGCCACGTCCTTCAGGTCGTCGGCGAGGCGCTCCAGAATGGAGAGGCCCTGCTCGGGATGAGCCATCTCACGACCGCGGAACATGATGGTGATCTTCACCTTGTTGCCGGCCTCGAGGAAGCGCAGGACGTGCTTCTTCTTGGTCGTGTAATCCCCGATGTCGATCTTCGGCCGGAACTTCATTTCCTTGACCTCGATCTTGTTCTGGTTCTTACGCGCCTGCTTGGCCTTGATGGCCTGGTCGTACTTGAACTTCCCGTAATCCATGATGCGGCATACGGGCGGGTCGGCGTTCGGGGCGATTTCCACCAGGTCGAGATTCATGTCGTCGGCGATTCGCTGGGCCTGGGCGGTGGGGTACACGCCCATCTGGTTTCCATCGAAGTCGATCAGACGGCACTCGCGCGTGGTGATCTCGTCGTTGAGCCGGGGCTCCTGAGCAGCTATCGCGCTCACCTCCTTGTCGTGTTCTCACACATAAAAACCCGCCGGGCCTTTCGGGCGCACGGCGGGTTTCATCGCAAAAGAAAGCTATTCTGCGAACCCATCAGCTACCTTAAAGGCGCCGAACCAGGTGGAGAGCTTTCGCCCTCGCTTGATTGACAGCTTGCCTAGTATAGGCGCGCGGTTCGCGGAATGCAAGCCCCTATGCGTTGACGTACACAAAAATCGTTCGGACGGTGTCGGCCAGGTTGTCGGAGGCGTTGGCCATGGCGTAGTCGTAGGAGAGCACCGCCGACCAGGTGTGGGGCACGCCCTCAATATCCACCTCGCCGCTAAACGAGCAGTACTCCTTCGTGGTGGTCTTGCCATCGGTGTCCACCGAGGTGTACTCGGCCGGATCCTCGGGCAGCGTGACCGCGTCCTCGGGCACGGGGATGCCCGCCTCAGCCAGCGTCTTCTCGATGATGTTCTCGGTGACCACGGCGTCCTTGAAGCTGAGCGAGCCGTAGCCCAGCGAGCTCGTGGACGTGGAATAGCCCGCCTGGATGATCTTGCCGTCGGCGTCGAGGCCCAGATACACCGTGGGCGTGCCCGTGCGGCTGTCGGCCGGCTCGGCGGTAAGGGCCACGCGCACCTCGCTCTTGATAGGGTTGCCCTCCTCGTTCACCGCGCGCGGCTCGGCAGCCTGGGCGCCGTGCTGCAGCTTCTCGACGGCCTCGTCTTGGGTGAGCCCCAAGATGCCCACGAGGTCGGGCACCGTGGTCACCTTGGCCGTGGTGGCCGAGTCGGTGGCGTCGTCGGCGGCGATGGCGTCGGTCTCCTGCTCGGTAGTGAGCGCCTGCTGCACCGCCGAGGAGGTGGCTTCCTCGTAGAGCTGCGTGCCGAAGTACGCGAGCGCCGCCAGAATGGCGATGAGCAGGATGATGATGACGATGAGGATACGGCGCATGCGGCGCGACTTGCGCATGTACTCGGGCACGTCGGATTTACCGGAGCCGCCCTCGTCGGCGGGCAGATTGCTCGCGTGGCGCGCGTGGCGGCCGCGGCCCTTGCCCGAGCGGGCGGCCTTCTCGTCGGCACGGGTGACGGCGGCCTCGCGGACCACGCCCAAGGGCACGGCATCGGGCACCGGGGCCGCGTCGGCGCCGCCCAGCGGACGTCCAGCGTAGAAGTTGTCGAAGGCGGCCTCGTCGCCGAGCGACTCCCCCGCCTCGAAGCCCTCGTCGTCCACCGGCGTCTCATCGGCCAGGTCGACCTCTTCGAAAACGCCCTCCTCGCCGATGACGATATCCTCGGCCTCTACGGAGTCGCGGGGTTCGGGATTGTTGTTCTGCACCATGTTCCTCTTTCTTCTTTCCGGCTGCGTGTAAAGAACTGGCGGTGAGCCTAGCGGGCCAGCAGGTACCAGGCCACGAAGGCGATAATGCCGAGCAGCGCCACCACGATGACGGCCTTCTGGGCCCGCGACATCTTCACGGACTCCAAGTCGGCGAGCGTCGTCTCGTGGTAGCCGTCAGACGGAGCGGCCTCGGGCTCGGGTTCCGGCTCTGGCTCCTGCTCGGGCTCGAGTTCCGGTTCCAGCTCGAGCTCCGGCTCGGCGGGCTCGACAATGCCGGCCTGGATGACGATGTCGTCATCGTCGGCGGCGGTCACCGTGATATGGGAAAAGCCCTGGGGGTCTGCCATGGGGCGTCCTTTCTGCTCGAATCCCGCATTATACCCGATGCGCTTTAGCTGACCAGATCGATCACGGTAAGTCCAGCATTGGCGGCCTCGATGATCTCGCGGTTGCCGAAGACGCAGACCGCCTCGGCGCCGGCCACGCTGTCGACCACCGGCCCTGCGGCGCGAATCTCCTCGAGGGTGGCGGCCACCACCTCGTCGCGAGTGCGGGCGCGATCGGCCAGGGTGGTGCCGGCGAAGTACATGCCGTCCTGGCGCCGCACGAGCGAGCGGGCCTTCACCGGCGCGTCCATAGAGGCCGCCGTGGACACCACGTAGCCGTCAAGCTCGGATGCGGTGGGCGCGAACTGGCCGGCCAGCCACGAGCCTGCGCCGGCGAAGCGCTCGACGGTCTCGTCGATGCGCGGGTCGCGATAGGAGTAGAAGCGGCTGTTGCCCGAGCGTACCACCTTGAAGCCGGCCCCGTAGGCGCCGCCCTTCACGCGCACCTCGCTCCACAGGTAGTCGTAGGACAAGATGCGGCTCGCCACGAGCCACGCGCCGCTGTAGGGGGCGCCGAGCAGGTCGGCGTCGTAGCCCATGGCGGTGTAGGTGACGTCGGTGGGCACGACGAAGGCCTCACGGCGCAAAACGGGCGCGGGCACCACGAGGGCAGCGGGCGCCGCTGCTCCCCCGAGCGCAGGCCCGGCTTCCACGAAGCGGACGAAATCGTCGTCGCTGCCAGCGAAGGAGAGGGTGCACGCGCCGTCGACGAACAGGCGGCCCGCCAGCTCTTGGAGCTTCGCCACCAGGCCCTCGGCACGCTCGTCGTAGTTCTCAAGCAAATCGCGCAGGAAGCGGTAGAAGTGCACCCCGCCGGCCGCCTCGCGCAGCACGGCGGCGGGCAGGTAGTAGGAGGCCACGCGCGCCATGGCCGAGCTGTGGCCAGCACTCGCGAAGGACTGCTCCATGGCCAGGCGGCACTGGGCGAGGATGTCGCGGATGCGGGCGGTGTCGGCAAAATCGGTCTCGGCGAGCACCTCGCGCACGAGCGACACCGTGTACGCCACATTCTCGGACAGCGCCGAGGCGCCCACGACGAACACGGGGGTAAGCTTCTCGCGGTTATCGGCCGCCTCGTGCACCTCGCAGGCGAACCCGAGGTTGCCCAGGCGCGCCTGCACGAGGGTGTCGAGCTCGGCGGCGCTGCGACGCGCCGTGGCGAGCTTGCCGAGCACGAAGGCGAGCACCGTGGCGTAGGGGATCTCCTCGAAGGTGAGACCGTCGAGGGAGAAGTAGCGGTACACGTACGCGATGCCACGGGTGGGCACCTCGTGGCGGATGCAAGCCATGCCTGCCGCCTCTTCCACCCGCCAGGGCTCCTCGGCCGGCGCCGGCCCGATATCGGCGCGGGTGAGCTGCGGCAGCTTCGCCACGGCCTCGGGCGCATCGGGTGCCTCCTGGGCCGCGCGCAGCTTCTCCACCGCCTCTTCAACGGCGTCGAAGTCGACGGCCTCGCCCAAGGCGGCAGCCACCGCACGCTCCTCGGCCTCCTCTTCCGCGTTCTCGCTACCGGACACCGGCACCACCTCGGCGCAGGCCCAGTGGTCGTTCTCCAGGAAGAGCGAGCGCAGAAGCGCCTCGAAGTAGCCCTCGTCGAGCTTGCCCCGCAAGTCGGCGAAGGCATCCTCGTAGCGCAGGTAGGCGGTCGGGTCGGCGTCGTCGTAGAGCCAGCCGGCCATGACGCTCATGGACAGCACCACCCCGTCGGGGTAGCCGAAGTTGCGCTCGCGCATGACGAACTCCGCGTGGGAGAGCGCCGCGGCCACCAGCTCGCGGTCGAGGCCGCCGTCGGCCAGGCGCGCCGCCTCGCGGGCCACCACCTCCTTCAGCGTGGCCGCCGCCCCCTCGCGGGCGCCCTTCAGCGACACCACGGCGAAGGGCTGGGCCACCGAATCGGCCAGGTAGGCCACCACGTCGTCGGCCACGCCGGCATCCAGCAGCGCGCGCTTCATCGGCGCCTCGTTGGACCCCAGGATGGCGTCGATGAGAATGTCGGCGGCCATGAGCCGCTCGCGCTCGGCGGCCGTGCCCACCACGTAGCCCACCGCCGTGCAGGCGTTCTCCGGCGTGGTGGCCATCGAGGCCCGCGCCAGGTCGCAGACGACGGGCGCCTGCAGCGTGAGAGGGTTGGGTGCCCCGGCGCGGTCGGCGCCGGCCAGGGGGCCGAGGTAGCCCTCGTCGATGAACCCGAGGAAGCGGTCGATGTCCAGATTGCCGTAGAGGATGATGTAGGCGTTGTCGGGGCGGTAGTGGCGGCGGTGGTTGTCGAGGAAGCCCTCGTAGGTGAGGCTCGGAATGGCCGCGGGCGTGCCGCCCGATTCGAAGCGGTAGGTGGTGTCGGGGAACAGCGCCGCCGAAAGCGTGTCGTAGAGCACCGAGTCGGGGTCGGAAAGGGCGCCCTTCATCTCGTTGTACACCACGCCGTTGTACACGAGGCGGCGGCTGTCGCCCTCCCCTTCCACTTCCAGATGCCAGCCCTCCTGCTGAAAGATCTGCGGGCGGCGGTAGATGTCGGGGTGGAACACCGCGTCCAGGTACACGTCCATGAGGTTCACGAGGTCCTGCTCGTTGGTGGAGGCCACCGGGTACATGGTCTTGTCCGGGAAGGTCATGGCGTTCAGGAACGTCTGCATCGAGGACTTCAGCAGGTTCACGAACGGCTCCTTCACCGGGAACTTCTCTGAACCGCACAGCACCGAGTGCTCCAAGATGTGGAACACGCCGGTGTCGTCGGCGGCCGGAGTCTTGAAGGTGATGGAGAACGCCTTGTTCGCGTCGTCGTTGGCGATCCACATGAGGCGCGCGCCGGAAGCGGCGTGATTCATGAGGTGCACGGTGCCCTCCACCTCGGCGATGGACTGAGAGCCCTCGAGCGTGAAGCCGTGGGCGGCGGCGATGGCTGCGATATCGGTCATGGAAATCCCTTCTCAACGGGCGCCCGTCCGTACCGGTGGCGCCCCTGCGCTGGTTTCGCCCCCTATTCTACCTGCCCCCATCCCCTTTCCTTGCATCCTTCATGGTGTCGTTATTATTTCTCCGCGAAGCTGGGCTGTTTCGCTATAATCAGCCCGAAAAGCAAGACGACATCCGAGACGAGATACGGAGCAATCCATGCTTGAACTGAAGAACCTGGTGTTCGAGGTGCCGGCCGACGACGGCGGCACCAAGCGCATCATCGACGACCTGTCGCTTACCATCCCCGACGACCGCTTCACGGTGATCACCGGCCCCAACGGCGGCGGCAAATCCACCCTGGCCAAGCTCATCATGGGCATCGAGCAGCCCACGAGCGGCACCATCGAGTTCAACGGCGAGGACATCACGAACCTGCCCATCACCGAGCGCGCGCGCTTGGGCATCGGTTACGGCTTCCAGCAGCCGGCCCGCTTCCGCGGCATGAAGGTGAAGAAGCTGCTCGACATCGCCGCCGGCAAGAAGCTGCCCATGCTCGCCTGCAACGAGTACCTGTCGAAGGTGGGACTGTGCTCGGCGAGCTACCTGACCCGCGAGGTGGACAAGTCGCTCTCGGGCGGCGAGGTGAAGCGCATCGAGATCGCCACCATTCTGGCCCGCGACCCGAAGCTCGCTATCTACGACGAGCCCGAGGCCGGCATCGACCTGTGGAGCTTCGATCGCCTCACCGAGACGTTCCGCGACATCCACGAGGCCCGCGACGGCCGCTCCATCGTCATCATCTCGCACCAGGAGCGCATCATCTCGCTGGCCGACGAGATCGTGCTTTTGCAGGCCGGCAAGGTGGCGGCCACCGGCACCCCGGCCGAGCTCATGCCGCAGCTGGGCTTCGCCGCCCGCAGCCTGGACGACCACGGCTGCCCGCTGTCGGTTCCCACCGAGCTGCACCTCACCGAAATCCCCACCACTTGCTAGGAGCAACCATGGCTGTAGACCTTTCCCCTATTGATGAAAACCTGTTGGAGGAGATTGCCAGCATGCACGGCATGCCCAAGGGCGCCTTCAACATCCGCAAGGACGGCGAGTTGGTAGAGCGCCACTCGTCGGCCTACATCGATATCGAGACCAAGACCGACAACCCCGGCATCGACATCCGCATCGCGCCCGGCACCAAGGGCGAGACGGTGTATATCCCCGTCATCGTCACGAAGAGCGGCCTGAAGGACGTGGTGTATAACACCTTCTACATCGGCGAGGACTGCGACGTCACCATCATCGCCGGCTGCGGCATCCACAACGATAGCCACGATGCTTCCGAGCACGACGGCATCCACAGCTTCTACCTGGGTAAGAACAGCCGCGTGCGCTACGTGGAGAAGCACTATGGCGAAGGCGAGGGCACCGGCGAGCGCATCCTGAACCCCACCACCAACGTGTACATGGAGGAGGGCTCCTCCTGCGAGATGGAAATGGTGCAGCTGCGTGGCGTCACCTCCACTGAGCGCGACACCAACGCCGAGCTGGGCGCCAACGCCAAGCTGGTGCTCACCGAGAAGCTGCTCACCCACGGCACCCAGACGGCCGTATCCAACATGAAGGTGGAGCTGAAGGGCGAGGGCTCCAGCGTACAGGTCATCTCCCGCTCGGTGGCCCAGGACGATTCCGTGCAGATCTTCAACCCGCTCGTCATCGGCGAGTGCGCCTGCCGCGGGCACGTGCAGTGCGACGCCATCATCATGGGCAACGCCAAGGTGAAGGCCATTCCGGGCATCGAGGCCGCCAGCGAGGACGCCATGCTCGTGCACGAGGCCGCCATCGGCAAGATCGCCGGCGACCAGATCGTGAAGCTCATGACGCTGGGGCTCACCGAGGAGGAGGCCGAGGCCGAGATCCTCGACGACTTCCTCAGCTAGAGTCTAAGGACCGCAACAACAAGGGGGCGCCGCAGGTTGCATCTGCGGCGCCCCTTTTTTTCGTGGCTTAAGGCGGAAGGAGCGGTTTTCGGCTACTCGGTGTCCTCGTCGTCGGCAGAGGACTCGTCCTGGGTGCCCTCCTCATCGCCCGACGACTCTTCCGAGCCGTCGCCCGCATCGGAGCCGTCACCCGCATCGTCGGAGCCGTCGCCCTCGGTCGTTTCGGTATCGGAGCCATCGGATCCCTCGTCGGTGCCCACGGCGGAAACAGAGTTGTCCCCGACGATGGTGAGCCCCTCCAGCACGACGGGCTCGCCGAGCCACTTGCGCTCGATGACGTCGATGGTGCCGTTGCTCACGAGGTTCGCGAGCGCGTCGCCGGCCACCGTCTGCAGATCGACGTTCTCGCTGGAGACGCCCATGCAGTAGCCGCTCGGCTTCATAAGCATGGCCACGATGGACACGTCGAGCCCCTGGCCGTGGGCGGAGTACATGCCGATGATGGCGTCGGCCGCCACGTACTGCACCGTGCCGGCCTGCAGGGCCTCGAAGGCCTCCTTCAGGGTGTCGGTGGGCGTGAGCGACCCGTCGCCGAACTGGTTCGAAACGGCCCAAGCGCTCTTCGAGGAAACCTGGGCGGCGAAGGTGGCGCCCCCGTCAACCGTGGGCACACCCGCATCGGGCGTGAGGGCGAACAGCGCGATGCCCGTGGGCAGGTACGACGACGAGAGCCAGAAGTCGCCCTCGTTGTTCGAGTCGTCGATACCCATGACGACGTCGACCTTGCCCTCGGCGATGGCGGCCGAGGGGTCGCCCTCGATGCTGACAACCGACAGCTTCAGACCCAAGTCGTCGGCCAGGGCGGCGGCGATGTCCACGTCGATGCCGATGATCTTGCCGTTGCCCATGCCCGCCAGAGGCGGGTTCTCGGTGTTGACTCCCACGCGCAGGGTGCCCTCCTCGCCGATGACCGGCGCAGACACCTGGGCGTCCTTGAGGGTCGGCTGGTAGTTGTTCGAGCCGCTGCACCCGGTAAGGCCGGGGATCAGGCAGCTTGCAGCCGCTGTAGCGGCCAGGGCGACGAACTGACGTCTTTTCACGGTTTCCTCCGTTTTTGTTCCTCGAAGTACAGGCGCCTCTTCCGACTGACCTAGTCTTTGACCCCACACTCGCGCACCGGGGCTTTTGCTTGCGCTCATCACCCTCTCGCCCGTCGCAGCCCGTGCTGCGAAAATGGTTTCGGGCGGTGCGACTTACCTCTAGGATACGCCATGCTCACGTCGGCCGAAGCCGCCGCTTACGTGGATCCTTTCGACCGCATCTGCCATGGACTAGGAAGCACGCTCGCGCGCCCTTCCGCAACTACAGACCCGAAAGAAGCACCGCTAAGTGTAGCAGATGCAAGCCCTGGCTGGGAAAAGCCCAGAGAACCTACGGGTCGCAGGCGCCCGCCAGGGGCGCGGGCGGCGCGCAGGCGGAGCGCGGGCGAGGCTTGGTCAGCGCAAGGGCGGCACGCGAGTGGATCGCCAGCAGAGGATCTAACGGTGCAAGCGCAACGCGCGGCCGGCCACACGACGGCTCGGTTGAGGTTTGCGGGCGGCGCGGCGACGGCTCCCGTGCGGTTTGCGGGCGGCTCCGCGACGGCGCGGCCACGGTTCGCGGACGGTCGAAAACGGGAAATCCCCCCGACGTTTCCACGGTTTCGCGGCGCTACCCTCAAGGGCATGAAACCTATGCGCGGACAGATGGCCCTCTTTCGCGGCGAGGGGCCCGGCGCCCCTCGCCCTCAGACGGCGCGCCCGGAACACATGAGAGCGACCGCGGAGGCCATCGCCCTGAACAGCCCGCGCGGTGATGCCGCCGGCTTGCAGCGAGCGCACCACGCGCAGGACCGCTGGCCGTCCGCCCTCCTCGACACGCGCGCCTTCCTGGGAGACATGGTGGCCGAGACGCTCTTCCCCACCCGCTGCGCTGTGTGCGACGCGCCGGGCGAGCCCCTGTGCGCCGCTTGCGCCGCCGCTCTTCCCTACATCGATGCGCTCACCGCCTGCCCGAGGTGCGGGGCGCCCTTCGGCCGCGTTCAGTGCACCGAGTGCTGCCACGTGCTGCTGGCCCCCTTCGGCTACGATGAGGTGCCCTATACCGAGGCCGTCAGCGCCGTCGTGCTTTCCGAGGCGGCCCGACGCATCGTGACGGTCTACAAGGATCAGGGAGAGCGACGGCTCGCCCGCGTACTGGCCGCCATCATGGCCCGCTACGTGCCCCCGCGCTGGCTTTCCGCCCGGCCGGCCGTCACCTACGTGCCGGCCACCCTGACGGCCCGGCGCCGCCGCGGCTTCGACCACGCCGAGCACCTCGCCCGCGAGGTGTCGTTTCTCTTGGGTTGCGAGTTCGCGCCCCTTTTGTGCGCACCCACTCGCAAGGACCAGCGGCGTCTCGGACGCACGGGGCGCATCGGGAACATGCGCGCGTCTATGAGGGTGCTCGCCGGGGCGAGCGTGCCCGACGCGCTCATCCTCGTAGACGACGTGTGCACCACCGGCGCCACCCTCTTCGCCGCCACGGAAGCCCTGAAGGCCGCCGGCGCAACCACCGTCTTCGGCCTCACCTTCGCCCGAACATGACCCGAGAACGCCTCAGTGTTCGGCACGAGCCGCCCCGTCCCCCCTGCATCGAGGGATTGGTCTTCCTCTGGGCACCATCACTCGACGGGGGAAACCCCTCCCCTTCCGCTCCGACGGATTAAGCCTTTCCCCGGGAAAACAAAACGGGGCCGAAGCCCCGTCTGCCAATGCGCAAGCCCGCCGTGCGGCTACTTCGAGGAGAGGCGCACGCCCTCGGCCTCGGAGAACTCGGCCACATCCACCGAGATGGAGTGCTTGATGGGCTTCCACGCGCACTTCTTCACCAAAGCGATGAGCGCGATGGGAATGTAGGTGAGCATGAAGAAGGGGAAGGTGAACATGTAGCGCACCTTCTTGGCCGTGGTGGTGCGGATGGAGTCCCACTCCACAAACGTGGTCAGCACGCCGAAGACGAACATGAACACGAGGTAGTTGCACAGGCAGAAGATGATGGAGGTAACGGAGCTCGCGATGGCCACGCCGGTGGACATGACCCCGGTGACCGCCAGCGCGATGATGATGGAGTTAAACAGGATGGAAATGATAGAGAGCAGCATGCCTGGCGCGATGGTCATGAGCATGTCGTAGCAGGCGAAGCGGTAGCCGCGCGGGTTGGTGACCGAGCCCTTCACGAGGCCGGCCGCATAATGGGCGAACACCTGGTAGAAGCCCTTGGCCCAGCGGAAGCGCTGGTTCCAGGAGTCGCGGAAGGTGATGGGCTGCTCGTCGTAGAGCACCGCAGTCGGGCAGTAGGAGATGCGCACGCCGTCGATGATGGAGGAGGCCGAGAACTCGATGTCCTCGGTGAGCAGGTGCCACTTCCAGCCGCCGGCCTTCTTCAAAATGTCGGCCGCGATGAAGAAGCCCGTGCCCGACACAGCGCAGGAAGTGTTGAGGGTCAGCCGCGCCTGGTTCAGGAACTTCGCCTCGCGCAGGAACCACACGCCGTAGCCAGCCGAGATCCAGTTGCTGCCGAAGTTCTTGGAGTTGCGGTAGCTCGTGGAGGCCTTGGCGCCGTTGTCGAAGGTGGCGTTCATCTCGCGGAAGTAGTTCACGTCGAGCACGTTGTCGGCATCGAAGACGAAGTAGGCCTCGTAGTCGCGGTCGGCGTACTGCTCCCAGATGGCCTTCAGGCCGTAGTCGAGCGCGTAGCCCTTCCCCACCTGCTGGGTGTTGCTGCGCGGGAACACGATGGCCCCGGCCTCGCGGGCCACGTCGGCGGTGTTGTCGGTGCAGTTGTCGGCGATGACGAAGATGTCGATGAGCTCGGCCGGGTAGTTCTGCACCTTGATGGAGTGGATGAGGTCGGCGATGACCGTCTCCTCGTTGCGGGCGGCCACCATGACGGCGTAGCGGTGGTTACGGGCCGCCACCTTCTTCGGCGCGCGGCGCGTGAGCACCACCAACACGTAGTACAGCTGATAGGTGTAGCAGATCGTGAAGGTCAAAAACACGCAGAAGTTGAAGATGTCCACGAACGACAGGGCGGGCATCTGCGTTGCTACGGTATCGAACACCACTTGCTCCTCATACGGGCGCCCGCGGGGCACAGGCGCGTTGAATCGGCTTCATTTCAAACGGTTGAATTATAGCCGTTCGCTTCCGCCGCACCAGCCGCATTGGGACGAAGCCGCCATTTTGGGGCCAATCGCCGCCAAAGTGTTTCTTTTCGCCGCAAATGCCCCACACCCCCTCCACATCCGTAAGGCGCCCGTAAGGTTTGGGGGCGCTCGTCGGTAGTAAGGCGCTCGCGGGGCTTGCGGACGTCCTACCCGCAGCAAAACCCCCTCTTTTGCCATGTCGGAGAAAAAGTTCGACAATTTCGTGGGTTTTGCTGCGGGTAGGTGAGGGTTAACTTTTTAGCGCAACGCTCTGACCTGGCGTTATTCCACGTTCTTTCAAGTTTTCACAATCTAACACCGCAACAAAACGCCCTCTTTTGTCGGTTTTTCCCTGGCGCATGCCAAAAGAGGGAGGTTTGCTGCGGGTGGGCGGCGGCATGGGAGTCAGCGCGTGGCAAAACGGGGCGCCTTGTTGCGGGTACACATCGCTACCGGTATCGGCGCTTGGCAGACGGCTCAATGTGCCCTTGGCGCACGCAACGGAGGGGCATCTGCGATAGAACGAAGCGACTGCAAAGAGAATTCGGTAGGCCCGCGCCGGCTCAAGCCCTCAACCCGGCTTGCGTATGCCGGCGGCTACGAGCAGGGACGCGACGGCGAATACCATAAGAGCGAGGTAGGCAGCCAGATAGCCTCCGGTCATAGCGCTGGAGAAGCCCGAAACCGTGGGGCCCAAACACGAGGCGACAAGCACGTTGAGGGTGGCCACGGCGTAGTTCAGAGCGTAGTGCCCCATGCCGAAGAACTGGCTTATGAGGGCCGATCCGACCGAAACCGCGCCGCCATAGGAGGCGCCCAGCAAGAGAAACCCGACAACCACCAGCGGAAACGAGGCCATAACCTGGGCGGCTGCGCACAGGAGCATCGCAGTCGCGAAGGCCGCCGACACCGTCGCCATGGCACCGCGCGGCCCAAGGCGGTCCCACAGAAATCCCACGACCACGCGCCCCACGCTGTTGAAGCCCGAGAGCGCCCCCATGGCGCCCGTGGCCGCCGCCACCGCCGCGGCCTCACGGCTTCCCAACACATCGAGGGCCGCCGGAACGGCGTTGCTGATAAGCGCCAGGCCTCCGCTGCTGACCAGCACGATCCAGCAGAAGAACAGCCAAAACGCACGGGTGCGCAGCATCTGCGCGGTAGTGAAGGAGCCAACCGCGCCGGCAGCATCGACCGGCCCGGCCGCCTGCTTCCCCGCACCCTCATCCACCGGACGCCGCAGCACAAGCGCGCCCAGGGCCAAAAGGCCGCCCACGGCACCCGCCAGAACCGCGAACGCCGCGCGCCACCCGGCGTGGGCGATGAGCGCCCCCACCGCCGGGCCGAGCACCAGAGGGCCCAGCCCCACGCCGGCTAGCAGCACACCGGACGCGAGCCCCTTGCGATCGGCGAACCACGGCAGCACCGTGTTCATCACGCAGTTGGCGCCGAGGCCCGTGGCGAAACCGCACAGCACCCCGTAGGAGACGGTCAGCCAGCCGAACCCCGTCGCCGCCGACGACAGCGCGAAACCGGCCGCCGCGAACCCGGACGCCATCAGCATCACCCCGCGCGAGGGCAGGCGCGACGAGAGCCATCCCGAAGCCAGATGCCCCAAGCACAGCCCCATCATCGACACCGAGAAGACACGCGACGTGTCCACCGCCGTGCCGCCGAAGGTAGCCTCAAGCGGGCCGGAGAATAGCGACCAGGCATACACCAGGCCGAGAACCATATTCAAGCAGAAGCCCGTCGCCCCTATACCCTTGCGACCGACCCGTACACGGTTCCCCATAACTCCCCTTCCTCCAAGCATGCAAGCTTACCTTACCGCAGACCATCATGCCACCGACAGCCCTCCCTCGATACCCAGCCAGCAAAAGGCCCGGAAGCGCAGGGAGGGATCGCTTCCGGGCCGAAGAGGAGGGCAACGCTTCCGGCCGCCCCGCCCGGCTGGCGAGGGCAGGACGGCCGCAGAAATCCTAAGCGGCCGCCTCCGAGGGCCGCCCGCCCACGGCGAATTCGGCCTCCATCTGGCGCAGGGCCGCCTCCACGAGGCGCGCGTAGCCGCGGTAGAACCCGCACCGATCCTTCTCCTCCACCAGGGCGCGCCAGCGGGGCACCCAGGCAAGCGGGTGGCACACCGTGAAGGACACGGCGTCGGCGAGCTTCTCGCAGGCGGCGTCGCTCTCCCCCGCCGCCAGGTCATCGGCGGCGGTGCCGAGCACCCGGCCGATGAACAGCAGCTCGTAGGCGAGGTGGTCGTCGGGCTCGTGGGAGAAGGCGTCCACCCGTAGCCCGTAGCGGGCGTACATCGCGCGCACCTCGAAGGTCTGGTGCTGGAACACCATGCGGTCCTTGTTGAAGTACACCGACTCCCACATGGGGGCGATAACGCGCTTGCCGCCCACGAACAGCCGCGTGTACTCCGCGGAGAGGCCGTGGAAATCGTCCTCGGAAAACGGCACGGTGCACCCGTCGTTCCACTGGCGCAAGTCCCTCAGGGCCTCCTCGGCCGCCTCGCCTTCGACGAAGGGCACCTCGTCGAAGGCGCGCTCGTCGGCCAAACCGGCCATAAGCTCGCGGTCGGGAACCCCGTGGAAGACACGGCCGAGCAGCGTGAAGAGCACGGCGGCCTCCCGGATACGGTCGGCCTGGCGGGCCAGATCCTTCGTTGTCGTTTCCATAGCCTCTCCTCTTTCCTCAAAGTTGCTACTGTTCCAGCGAGAGCATGCGCCAGTCGGCGTCCGCGCCGGTCTTGCCGTTGCGGTGGGGCACGATGACCACGTTGGGGCCCGTCTGGCCCGAATCCGGCAGCGGTTGGATGTCGCGCACGTCGCCGTACTGGGCGCGCAGCTCGTCGATGTCGCCGATCTTCAGGGCGCGCTGCGGGCAGATGGCCACGCAGGCCGGCTCCTCGCCGTGGGCCTGCAGCGAGGCGCACATGTCGCACTTCTGGGTGATGTTCTTGGCCTCAACGAACTGCGGGGCGCCGTAGGGGCAGGCCTTCACGCAGGACTCGCAGCCGATGCACTCGTCCTCGGTGATGGACACGATGCCGGTCTCCTCGTCCTTGTGGTGGGCGCCGGTGGGGCACACCTCCACGCAGGCGGGGTTCTCGCAGTGGCCGCAGGAGTAGCTCACCGAGTAGGAGAACACCTGGTTGGGGGTGCAGGCGCCGCTGTCCTCATCCACGGTCCAGCCACCGCCGCACACCTCGCGCACGATGCGGGCGCGCGGGCCGATGTCGAAGCTGTGCACGTCCTTGCACGCGAGCTCGCAGGCCTTGCAGCCGGTGCACGCGGCGCTGTTGATCAGAAATCCCATCTGGGCCATGATTTACTCCTCCTCGAAAACTTCGCGGGCGTCCCACAGGTAGTCGGGCACGAGCGGCTCGCCGTCCCACTTCTCCACCTTGCAGATGCAGGTGTTCCACGATTGGAAGCCCGTGGTGGTCACGTTCGGGCCGCATAGCACGTTCATGCTGCCGGCCATGTCGATGCCGGTCTCCTCGTCGATCTCGACCCAGGCACCCTGGCCCATGCCCAGCACGCCGGGCATCACCGTCTCCGTCACCAGCAGCGGTCGCAGGCAGCGGCCCCACTTCGAGGTGATGAGCACGGTCTCGCCGGTCTCCATGCCCAGGCGCTCGGCGTCGAGGTTGTTCATGTAGAGCGGATGGTCGAAGGCCTCGCGCAAGTTGGGCACGTTGGCGAACGTGGAGTGCGAGTGTCGCAGGATGTGCAGCGAGGGAATCTGGAAGGGGTACTCGCCCTTCTCCTTGGTCTCCCAGTTGGCGAAGGTCTCCTCGTAGCCCTCCGTCGGCGGCACGTACTTGGCGATGGGGTCGAGCTCGGCGAAGCCCCAGCCGTGCACCTTCTCGGAGGCGGCGCGGCAGTAGATCTCCAGCTTGCCCGACTCGGTGTTCAGCGGGTTGCCCTCCGGGTCCTCGCGGAACTCCTTGAACGGCACGAAGTTGCGGCCGTCATCGGGGGTGCGCTCGATGGTGTAGAGGCCGTCGCGCTTGAGTTCAAGGATGGGCACGCGGCCTTCTTGCGGGGTGCCCGTGACGCCGAGCTCGGCCAGGTCGTCCTCGGTGATGGTAACCAGGTTATCCCAGGTCTCGTTGTCCTCGTTGAGCACCTTGGCGGCGGCCACCGTGTTGAAGACCGCCTGCGGGTCGTCCTCGGGGCACAGCGCCTTCTTGTCCACGCCCAAACGGTCGGCCAGCTCGAGCGCCACGTCCATGTCGCTGCGGCACTCGAACAGGGGCTCCACCACCTGGCTCGTCCACAGCAGCTGCTCGCGGTAGGCCTGCTCGAAGATGCCGTAGCGCTCCCACATGGAGGAGATGGGCAGCACGATGTCGGCGTACTTGCAGGTGGTGGTCATAACCAGGTTCTGGGCGATGACCGTGTCCATCTTGCGGTAGGCCTCGATGCCGAGCATGGTGGCCGGCCCTTGGTTCAGGAAGTTCTCGTGGCGGTCGTAGATGAGGTGCGCCGGGTTGTCGTAGGTGTTGCCGTCCACGCCGATGTAAGGCTCCTCGTTGACGATGGAAGTCCACATCTGGTTGACGTTCACCTTCTTGTAGCTGAGCGGGTTCTCAACGTACTCCGGGCCGGCCACCGTGTCCTTGAGGAAGCAGCCCAGGTAGGTGCCGCCCTCGTGCAGCTGCTTCCAGCCGCCCTGCATCCAGGCATGGCCGCAGTCGCTCGCCGCGCAGCATCCGGGCTTGCCGATGATGCCGGCCATGGCGCCGAAGGAGAGCAGGGCCTGGCAGAGCTGGGCGCCGCTGCCGGTACGGGCCGGTGCCGGCGACATGATGAGGGCGCAGCGCTCGGTGCGGGCGATTTCCAGCGCCAGCTTCTCGATGGCCTCGGCCGGCGCGCCGCAGATCTCGCTCGCCCAGGCCGGATCCTTCGGCTGGCCGTCGTAGGTGCCGAGCACGTAGTCCTTGTAGTTGTCCTTCGGATCGGCGCCCTCGGGCATGTGGTCGGCGTCGAAGCCGATGGTGCAGCGATCGAGGAAGTCCCAGTCGATGAGCGGGTTGGTCGCCGGATCGTCCTGGGTGAGCAGCACGTGGCTCATGCCCAGCAGCATGGCGGTGTCGGTGCCGGGGCGCACCGCGATGAACTCGTCGGTCAGCGCGCGGGCCGTGGCGTTGTACCACACGTCCACCGAGACGAAGCGGGTGCCCGCCTCCTTGCACTGCATGTAGTCGTAGGTGGGAAGGCCGGCGCGGCTCCAGGCCGGGTTCGAGGCCCACAGCACGATAAGCTCGCTCGTGCGCAGATCCATACGGTCATTGGTGTCCTCAGTCAGGCCGATGAGCTTGGCCATCTCGGTCCAGGCGCCGGAAGACACCGCGCCGTTCTGCTCGAGGCAGCCGCCCATGAGGTACATCATGCGGCCGATGTCGAAATCGCCCAGGCGCTGGGGCACGCCGCCGGGCAGCAGGATGCCCTCGTTGCCATAGGTGTCCAGGACGCGCTTGATCTCGCCGGCGATAAGGTCGAGGGCCTCGTCCCAGCTGATGCGCTCCCACTCGTCGCGGCCGCGCAGCTCGCCGTGGGCGTTCTCGCCGCCGCCGGGCTGCCAGTTCTTGCGCTTCATGGGGTACTTGATACGGTCGGCGCCGAAGATCATGCCGCGCAGCGAGCGGCCGCGGGCGCAAGCGCGCATCTGCGGGCAGTCGGGGCTATCCTCGTGGGTCTGGTCGGTGCCCATGCGCACCACTTCCCCGTTCTTCACGAGCGCCTTATTGAAGCCCTTCGATCCGCAGTCGGCCCAGCAGCTGCAGGGAATCCACGTGCCCTGGTCCTCCTCGGCCCCCTCGCCTGTCTCGGCGAGATCGGTCTCGTTGAAGCCGGCGCAAGCCGTGGTGCCCAGCGCCGCCGTGCCCAGGGCCGTCAGCCCCGTCCACTTCAAAAGACCGCGACGGGTGATGCCGCCGTGCGGAGCCACCTTCACATCCTCTTTCATAGACCCTTCCCTTTCTCTCTTCTCTTCGCCCCGCTTGATCAGGGGCTCGGTGCCGAGGAACCCGTCCCTCGAACGCAGCGCATTCTACGGAGGGGCGGTCAAGGGGCGGCGGCGACATTCCCCTCTTGTTTTCAATCGACGGAAAATCGAAATTGCGACGCGACCCGCCTTGCGAGAAACGCCGCGCGGCGACCGTTCGCCGGAGCGCTTATTTTCACCGCGTCAGTTTTTCGAAATTTGCGGGCGCACCGACGGCATGCGCGGTCGACCCACGGTACAATGGCCCCAACAGAGAGGGGGAACCATGGAGCTCAGCGCCGACTTCGGCCATGAGAAGGGCCAAGATGACCTTATCGACCTGCAGAGCGCGCTCGGCAGCCTGCGCCGCGTGCACGACCAATGGACTCAGAAGCCCTTTCAGGCCTCGATGCTCACCGGACGCAAGATCATTCTCAGCGACGAGACCATGGGGGCTATTTCCGACTTGGAGATCGCGACCGCCCGCTGCGATACCGAAATCGGGCTCTCGCCCCACTGCACCACGATGGCCCGCCTCATGAGCCGCATGGAGGGTGTCTGCGCAGCCATCGCCAACGGCTTCCCGGCCGACTATCGCGTTTGCTGCTACCTGGATTACTTCACCGCCAAAGCCAAAGCCTCCCCCGAGGCCATCGGAACCCTCGTGGCCCAGGCGACCGGCGCCTCGCTGCCGGTTATCCAGGCATCGCTGTGCGGGCGGCAGATCGAGGCCATTGTCGCGCGCCTGCTCAACGAGGAATGCGCTATCGCCTCGATGACCCCCGAGCGCATCGTCTCGCTCAACGACGCCCTGTGCCGGGCCATCAACCCCACCTGGGAGCTGGGCATGCGCACCTGGGACTATCGGGCGCCCGAGGACGGACGCGCCATGGCATACCAGCCGCCGGCCGCTTCCGACCTGCGGAGCTACCTCGAGGATATCTCCACCTTCGTCACCGATTCGAAGCTGAGCCCCGTGGCCAAGGCGGCCCTCGTGTTCTTCCAGCTGGACGCGGTGCGCATGTTCCCCCGCCACTTCGACCAGCTGGGCCGCATCATCTCGTTCTATATGTGGAAGCACACCGACCTCGTGCGCCACGTCATTCCGCCCATCTCGGCCACGCCGGCCATCCACCCCAAGAAGCATCAGGAGAAGCTCAAGCCCTACCTGTACCAGGGCGAGACCACCGACATGCTGCTGCTCGACGACTGGATATACCACGTTGCGCGCTCGACGCAGAACGCCGTCGAGTTGGAGCTGGCCAGCTACCGGGAACTGTGCGCCCTGCTGCGTGGCTGGCACCAGGCGCTTCAACGCACGGGCGTGCGGCCCTCGGCCACGCTCTCGTCGCTCTTGGAAACCCTCGTGGCCAACCCCGTGTTCTCTATCACGTCTCTATCGGAGGACGCCGAGATCGCCTTCTCCACCACCGGACGCTTCGTGGAGAGCCTGGAAGCCGCCGGTATCGTGAGCCAAGTGACCGACCGCCGCCGCAACCGCCTCTACGAATGCCCCGAGGCCCTCGCCTTCTTCGGCAAGATGATCCCCGAGTTGACTTAGAAGGCAGGCGCGTTCCGCGCATCTGATGACCCATTCATCGCATCCCTTCGCCCCAACAAGGCGCCCGTGGAGTTTGCGGCGCTACACCCGCAGCAAAACCCCCTCTTTTGCCATGCCGGAGAAAAAGTTCGACAATTTCGAGGGTTTTGCTGCGGATAGGTGAGGGTTAACTTTTTAGCGCAACGCTCTGACCTGGCATTATTCCACGCTCCTACAAGTTGCACCTATCTAACACCGCAACAAAACGCCCTCTTTTGTCGGTTTTTCTCTAACGCATGGCAAAAGCGGGGGTTTTGCTGCGGGTGGGCGACTGCGTGGGCGTCAGCGAGTGGCAAAAATGGGAAGTTTGCTGCGGGTGGGCGCCGGCGTGAGCACTGGCGGGCGGCAATATGGGCCGGTTTGCTGCGGGTGTGTGCCGCTGCCGACATCGTTGGGTGGCAATATGGGCCGGTTTGTTGCGAGCGAGTGCGCTAGCGGCGCCCTTTCAATGCGCCCCGCCCTTCTAAGCCATCAACGGCTTGTCGCGGAAGCGCGAAAAAGACCGCCGGCCCTCACTGAAACGAGGCGCGTAGAGCAGGCGGTCTAACGACTCCAGTATGAAGCGGCGGAGGAACCCGGGTGGAATTCCCTACTCGGCGTGCTTGAGGGCCTGGTCGAGCTTTTGGCTGATGACCTTGGTGACGCCGTCGCCCTGCATGGAGACGCCGAAGAGCACGTCCGCCATTTCCATGGTGCGGCGCTGGTGGGTGATCATGATGAGCTGGGTCTCGTCGCGCAGCGTGTCGATGTAGGCGGCGAGTCGGCGCAGGTTCGAGTCGTCGAGGGCCGCCTCCACCTCGTCTAGGATGTAGAACGGGGTCGAGCGGATCTTGTAGACCGCGAACAGAAGCGCGAGCGCCGTGAGCGACTTCTCGCCACCGGAGAGCAGCATCATCTTGGCGATGCGCTTGCCCTTGGGCTGAGCGTTCACCTCCACGCCGGTGTTCTCCATGTCGTCCGGGTCCACGAGCGAAAGGTTCGCGCGGCCGCCGGGGAACAGCGTGGCGAAGATCTCCTGGAAGTTGGCGTCCACCTGCTCGTAGGTACGGACGAAGTCCTCCTTCATGCGGGCGTCGATGACCCGGTTGATCTTCGCGAGGGCGCGCCGCGCCGAGTCGAGGTCCTCCAGCTGGGCGGCCAGGTAGTCGTAGCGCACCTTCAGCTCGTCGTACTCCTCGGCGGCATCGGGGTTGATGGTGCCGAGGTTGGCGATGCGGCGGTTGATCTTGAAGAGCTCGTCCTCCAGAGGCGCGCGGTCCTCCAGCGGCGGCAGGGCGAGCGCCGTTTCCAGCGGCGTTTTGCAGTCGGCGGTGATGTGGTTCACCGCGGCCTCCACCTGCAGTTCCAGACGGCCCTTCTGCACGCGGGCCTCGGAAAGGCGCTCGGTGGTGCCGTCGAAGAGGGCATGGGCCTCGTGGGCCTTCGCCCGGGCCTCGGTGGCCGCCGTGTGCAGCCCGCTCGAGGCACTCTCGGCGGCGCTCGCCTGGTCCTCCAGCGAGCGCGTCCAGCGCTGGGCCTGGGCGATGAGCTCATCGAAAAGGGCGAGCAAGGGTTCGATGCGAGCGGCCGAGACCTTCTTCACCCGCAGCTGGGCGCGGTGCTCGGCCGTCTGGGCGTCCAGGGCCTCAAGGTCGCGGGTGCGGGCCTCCAGCACGCGCTCGGCGTAGGTGGTGCGCTCGGCCAGGGTGGCGGCGGCGAGCTTCGCCTCGGCCAACGAGTCGGAGACGCGGTGGGCCTCGCGGCGCAGGGGCGCGAGCTCCTCGGAAAGCTCGGCCTGGCGGCGCTTGGCCTCCTCGAGTTTCTCGGTGGCCTCGGCGATTTCCGCCTCGAAGGACTCGACGTTCGGCCGCGCCTTCGAGATGACGGCCTCGGCCTCGGCGCGCTGGCGCTCGACGCCCTCCAGCTCGCGACGGCAGGAGGCGAGCTTCTCGCCGGCGGCATCGGCGGCCGTCCGGGCCGCCTCGGACCGTCCCTTGCAGGCAGCGAGCGACTGGGAGAGCTCGAGGCTTGCGGCCTGGGCGTGGCGCAGGGCCTCCTCGGCCATGCGGTGGGCCTCCTCAGCGGTATCCACCGCGGTCACGGCGGCGGCCAGCTGGGCGCGCAGCGATTCCAGGCGGCGGTGGCGCGCCAGGGCGCCGGCTCCCTCGTCGATGACGGAGCCCCCCACGCTCACCTTGCCCGAGGGCCACACGACCGACCCGTCGGCGGTGACGAAGCGCAGGCCGAGCCCGTCGGCGCCGTGGGCCGCCAGGGCCATGTCCAGCGTCGCGCACACGACCACATCGCCCAGGAGCGCCTCTACCGCCGCCGCGGCATCGGCCGGATAGGCAAGCTCGTCGATGAGCGCCACCCCGGTGCCGGCCTCGGTGCCGGGCCACCGTCGCGCCCGGGCCCCGGCCCGCTCGTCGGCATCGTCTCGTAACAGGAAGGCCACCTCGCCCTCCACCTCGGCCGCCTCAAGCAGGGCCGCCACCTCGCGCACCACGCCTGCGTTCTCCACGAGCAGCGTGGCCACGTCGGTGCCGAGCAGCGTCTCCACCAGGGCCTCGTAGCCCTCGCCGGCGCAGATGACGTGCGAGAGCGGGGAAAGCACCCCGGAAAGCTCGCCTTCGTGCTCGGCCAGCCAAGCGCGGGCCTCGCCGGCATCCGACGCGCTCGCGCGCTCCACCTCCTCGAGCGTGGCGATTTCCACCGTGAGCGCGCGATGGGTGTCGCGGGCCTCGTCGAGGGCCGCCCGAGCCGCATCGCGCGACTGCACCGCCGCGCCCACGGCCGCCCGGGCCGCCGACTCGTCGGCGGAAAGCGACGCCAGGGCCCCGGCCGCCTCCTCGGCGGCGGCGCCGGCAGCCTCGGCCTCGCCCTGAAGCCGCGCAAGCTCCAAGGCGAGCTCGGCGCCGTGACTCTCGATCACCTGCACGTGGGCCAGGCCGTGGGTGAGCGCCTCCTGGTTCTCGGCGTGCTTGCGGCGCGCCACCTCGATCTGGGACGACAGGCGCTCGGCGTCCTTGCCGAGAGCCGACACCTCGCGCTCGAGCGCCCCGCGGCGCACGCCCAGATCGCGGTAGACCGCATCGAGGTCGGACACCTTCCCGTCGGCCGCCGTGCGCTCGCCGGCCGCCTCGGCGGCCTGGGCGCGGGCCCGCTCCAGCTCGCCGGTGGCCTCCACGACGCGCACGGCCGCCGCCTCCAGGGACAGCTGCAGCTCGCCGGCGCGCCCGAGGGCCGCCCGGCGCCGCTCGCGCAGCATCATGGCCGCCGAATCGAAGCGCTCCACGGCCGCCGCGGCCGCCCGATGGCGCCGCGACAGGTCGCCGGCATCGATCGTCTCCTGGCGGATGCGCTCCTGCAGCTCCTCCACAGCCTTCTCCGCCGCCTCGATGGCGCCCCGGCGCTCCTCGAGCTCGGCGGAAAGCGCCGCCTCGCGCTCCTTGGCCGCATCCCATTCCTTCTGGAGCCCCCGCAGGTCGTCTACCGCGAGCGATAGCGCCAGCTCAGCCTGCTGTACCGCCAGTTCCTGGTAGGTGCGGGCCTTCTTCGCCTTGCGCTCCAAGGGGCCCAGCTGACGGGCCACCTCGCCCACCACGTCGCGGGCGCGCAGCAGGTGCTGGTCCATGTTGGCCAGCTTCCGCTCGCTCTTCGCCTTGCGCTGCTTGTGCTTCAGCACGCCGGCGGCCTCCTCGATAAGCGCGCGGCGGTCCTCGGGCTTGCTCTGCAGGATGGAGTCGAGCGAGCCCTGGGAGATGATGGAATGGGTGCCGGTGCCCAGGCCCGAATCGTGCAGGATGTCCAGCACGTCCATGCGGCGGGCCACCGTGCCGTTGATGAGGTACTCGCTCTCGCCGTTGCGGTACATGCGGCGGGTGATGGCCACCTCGTCATAGTCCACCGGCAGCATGCCGTCGGAGTTGTCGAGCACGAGGTCCACTTCCGCCAGGCCCGACGCCTTGCGGCCCGACGAGCCGGCGAAGATGACGTCTTCCATGGCCTGGCCGCGCAGGTTCTTCGCGTTGCGCTCGCCGAGCACCCACAGCACCGCGTCGGAGATGTTCGACTTGCCCGAGCCGTTGGGGCCCACCACGGCGGTGATGCCCGGCTCGAGCGTGAGAGCGCTTCTGTCGGCGAAGGACTTGAAGCCCTTCAGCACCAGTGATTTCAGATACATGGGCGCCTAGTCCTGCTTCCTCTTGGCGTCGCGTTCGGTCTTCTTGCGGGCGGCCTCCTCGGCCCTCGCGGCGTTGCGGGCGGCCTTCTCCTCGGCGCGGGCCGCGCGGGCGGCCGCCTTCTCCTCGGCGCGGGCCGCCTTCTCGGCGGCCTTCTCGGCCTGCTGCTCGTCGGTCATGCCGATGCCGAAGAACTCGGAAAGCCGCGCCAGCGTGCTTTTCGCCGCCTGGCTCTCGGCCTCCTTTTTCGTGCGGCCCACACCCTGGGCGAGCCCTTTGTCGCCGGCGTACACCTGGGCGACGAAGGTGCGGTCGTGGGGCGGCCCTTGGGTCTCCACGAGCTTGTAGGTAGGCGTGATGCCCCCCTCCTGCAGCTTCTCCTGCAGGGCGCTCTTGGGGTTCTCGGGCTCGCGGGCCAAATCGAGCGACATCTTCGGAATGAGGGTGCGGTCCACGAAGTCCTGGGCCGCCGTCAGGCCGCCGTCGAGGTAGAGCGCGGCCACCACGGCCTCGTACACGTTCTCCAGCGCCGAGTGCAGCCCGCGCCGGCCGGTGCCCGTCTCCGAGGAGCCGAAGACGATGACATCGGCGAAGCCGAGCCCCGCCGCCACCTCCGACAGGCTCGCGCCCGACACGAGCGCCACCTTGATGCGGGTAAGGCCGCCCTCGTCCAGCTCGGGGAAGCGGTGGAAGGCGGTGGAGGCCACGATGGCCCCTAGAATGGAGTCGCCCAGAAACTCCAGGCGCTCATAGGAGAACTTCACCGCACGACCCTCGGTGGCCGAAGGGTGGGTGATGGCGGAAAGGAGGTACTGGGAGTTCTCGAACTCGCGCCCGAGGATCTCCTGGGCGCGGGCGAGCTTGGTCTCCTGCTCGGCGGTCAGGCTCACAGGTCCTCCCCCTTCCCGGCATCGGCCTTGGGCGAGGCGGCCACGAGGCGCCCGATGACGCCGGCCACATCGGCCCGGGCCGTGCTCGCGGCCACGGCGATGCCGTTGGCAACGGCGGTCTCATTCGACGAGCCGTGGCCCACGATGACCGCGCCCTTCACGCCGAGCAACGGCGCGCCGCCGTAGGTGTCCGGCGAGAGCTTCGTCTTCAAATCGGCAAGGCTCCCCTTCACCAGCAGCGCCCCCACCTTGGAAAGCGCCGAGGACATAAGGCCATCCTTCACGTACTTCATGAGGGTCTTCGCGGTGCCCTCGATGGTCTTCAGGCACACGTTGCCGGTGAACCCGTCGGTGACCACCACGTCGAAGTCGCCGGCCATGAGGTTGCCCCCCTCGCAATTGCCAGCGAACTGGGGCACCTGGCGGCCGAGCAGCTGATAAGCCTCCTGGGCGAAGGCGTCGCCCTTGGTTTCCTCGGACCCGATATTCAGAAGACCCACGCGCGGGCTTTCCACCCCCATGAGGGCCGTCATATACGCGGTGCCCATCTGGGCGAACTGCACGAGGTACTCCGGCTTGCAGTCGGCGTTGGCCCCCACGTCGATGAGGAGCGTCGGCCGGGCGTAGGCCGGCAGGATCTGCCCCAAAGCCGGGCGCTTCACGCCCTTCACGCGGCCCACCACGAGCGTGGCGGCGGCAAGGCAGGCCCCGGTGGACCCGGCCGAGAAAAAGCCCGTGGCCTCCCCTTCCTTCACAAGCCGGCAGCCCACTACGATAGAAGAGTCCTTCTTGGCGCGCACGGCGCCGGCCGGGTGCTCGCCCATCTCGATGACCTCGGTGGCCACCACGGCGCGGGCCCGGTCGTGGGCCGCGGCGAAGGGCTCCACCTCGTCGGCGGGGCCGACGAGCAGCAGGTGCAGGTCCGGGTCGTTCTGCAGGGCCTGGTAGGCGCCGCGCAGCACGACAGCGGGGCCGTGGTCGCCGCCCATGACGTCCACGGCGATGGTTACGGGTTCAGCCACGTGTCTAGCTCCTTGGAATAGATGCGAATCAAGCCGGCCGCCCGGGCCCCTGGGAACCCGCTGCGCCGGCGCCGTTGCCTATAGCCAAAAAGCCCCCTGGCAGACCAGGCTGTACCAGCTTGGCTTGCGAGGAGGCTTTGGACATCATGCGGGAAGGCGCCCCGCATGATGGTCAAACGCACGGGACTACTCGGTCTCGATGACCTCGCGGTCGCGGTAGTAGCCGCAGTTGCCGCACACGCGGTGGGGAAGCTTCACTTCGCCGCACTGCGGGCACACGGAACGGGCGGGCATGGGGATCTTGTCGTTGGTGGAACGACGGGCATGGGTGCGGGCGCGGCCCATTTTGCGCTTAGGTACTGCCATCTCGATTACTCCTTCTATAGCTGGAACAGCGGGTGCCGTTCACAACTTCTTCTGTAAACGCACGATCTGATATGATACCGAAGGCCTTCGGGCCTCGCAAGGGGTAATCTCCCCAATTTCGCCAACGGTCACGACCTCTTCAAATTGCGCCAGTGGGCCGCGGCCTGGCGCAGGGCCGTGGCGGCGCCCTCGCCGTAGTAGCCGACATCGCGGCCGAGGCTGAAGGACACGGCGGCGCCCAGGGCGAAAAGCGGCGCGCCGGCCCAGCCGAATATCTCGCAGCCCATGAGGAAGGCGGCCAGGGGGCAGCGGCTCATGGCGGCGAAGAAGGCCACGAGCCCCACGGCCGCCGACCAGCAGGCATCGCCGCCGGTCATGACCGTGCAGGAGGCGCCCAGCAGCGCCCCTACCGTGAAAGTAGGCATGATCTCGCCGCCGCGGAACCACAGGCCCAGGCACACGATGGTGAGCAGCGCCTTCACGGCGAAGGCCCACGGCTCCTGCCGCCCCGACAGCGCCAGGGCCAGCTGGTTGGAGCCGGTGCCCTCGAAACCCTGCCAGCCGAAAACGCTCACGAGCGCGATCATGATCACGCCGCCAAGGACCACCCAGGCGAAATAGTTCTTCGAGAGCGCCTTGGTCGCCCGCTGCAGCCCGTCGATGGAGCGGATGTAGAGCGAGCCGGCCACCGAGCACACCACGGCGATAACGAGGCACTCCCCCGCCGTCTTCCACGTAAGCGCCGGCAGCGCCACCTTCGGGATGATGTCCCCGATACCTACCGCCGAGGCGATGGCCCAAGCCACGAAGCAAGCAAGGAGCATGGTGGGCAGGTGCTTGACCACCATACGCTTGTAGCGCGATAGCTCGATGACGAAGGCGGCGGACCCCAAAGGGGCGAAGAACAGCGCCGAGAAGGCCGCAGCCATGCCCACCGAGGCGGCGTAGGCGTTCATACCAGCGCGGCCGCCGTCCTGGGCCGCCTGGTCGGCCTTCCACACCGACCGTAGACGGAAGGGGCGCCCGATGAAGTCGCCCAGAGAGGCGCCCATGTGCAGCGCGCCGGCCTCCTTGCCCACCGAGGCGCCGCCCAAGATGGAGAGCGCCGTGCCGATGAGGATGCCGGGGGCCAGAAGCGGCGAGAGGGGCTCGTCCTCTCGGATGCTCGTGACCACGGTGTGGGTGGTGGTATCGAGCGGCAGCTTCCAGGCGCGGTAGAGCAGAAGGCTTGCCACGCCGAGGACGGGCAGCAGGTACAGAAGCCACGGATGGTCCACGGTGAGGGAATAGGCGAAGTTCACGAGCAGGCACAGCACCACCGAGGCCGCCGCCCCCGCAACGCCGATAACGAGCGCGAAGGCGCCGTGCCGCGCAACCTGTCGCCCGTCGAGTACCATTGCCGCCTCCTTGCCTGCCGCCTCTCAGACCACTGTAAACCAGAAGCGGGAAGGTCGGCGAAAGCGTAACCGCCCTGCCGAACAACGTTGCGGAGCCGTTGACGGGGATCTGCTCCCTACAAGCAGGTTTCTAGTCCTCGAGGTGCAGGTTTTTCAGCGCCGCGAACGGGCTGGCCTCCAGGTTATCAGCCGCGGTGTCGCAGTCGCAGGGCCCCTCGTTCAGGTTCTTGCCGCAGTGCGGGCAGAGCCCCTTGCAGTCGTCGTCGCACAGAGGCACCCGGGGAAGCTCCAGCAAGAGCCCCGCGGTAATAAGGGGCAGGAGGTCGATCTTGCGGTTGTCGGGCAGGTAGTCGAACTCGTCGCCCTCCATGTCCTCGGGCTCTTCGGCCTCGATATCCTCGCCGGTGATGAGGAAGTACCCCTCGATATCGCCCTCCAGATGGTAGGACACGTCCTCGAGGCAGCGGGCGCAGGCCGTGGTGGCATCGGCCGCGCTCTTCCCCTGCACGAGGATGGCGTCGCCGGTGTTGGTAACGTCCACCGACCAGGAGACCGGCCCGGTAAAGGTGTAGCTGTCGGGGCCGCTGGCCAGCTCGGGCACCTCTATCGTGCCCTCGAAGTGGTCCATGGCGGCGGTTTCCATGAGGGACTCCGGCACGGTGACAAGCACCTGATTCCGTTCAGTCATGGGCGTTCTCCTTTCAAACAAGAAGACGCGCCGTCGCGGGCGCGCCTTCCACAAGCTTCAGTGTCTGTCGCCCCTAGCGCGGGCCGGCCGTGGCGTTCAGGCGGTCGCGGCAACGGCGGGTGTTGTTCAGCAGCGTGTCAAGGCTCTGCTCGATATGCCCGAACACCTCGTCGGCGTAATCCTCAGCGCCGGCCCGGGTCTGGCGCTCCAGCTCGCGGGCGTCGGCCAGGATAGTGTCGGCCTGTTGCTGGGAGATGCGCACGATCTCCTGCTCGGAGGCGATGGTGATGGCCTGGCTGCGCGCATCCTCGATCATGCGGTTGGCCTCGACCTCGGCATCATCAAGAAGGCTCTGGCGCTCGCGCACGATCTGGCGGGCCTGGGAGAACTCGGCGGGGAACAAGTCGCGGATCTCGTCCATGATGTCGAAGGCGGCCGCGATGTCGACCTGGCGCAGGTTGCTCTTGCCGAAGACGGGCTTGCTGTCCTCCAAGAGAATCGAGAGCTCTTCGAGCAGCCCCAGCACTCCGGTTTCGTCCATGATGTTCCTTCCTAGTTCTATGAACTCGCGCCCGGCCCCAAAAGAGCATGGGTAAGCGCGCGTGTCGCACGTAAGTTTTTCCATTCTATCATGATGGAGATGCTATGGAATACCGAGGTTAATCCGTGCACAAACGCTCCAAAAGATCGATAACCGTGTCCCCGAAGTGCCGATGGGACGCGATGCGGAACCCGGCGGCCGCCGCGCCGTCGGCCACGGCCTTATCATCGGCCACATCGTGCTCGTAGCTCACGATGACGTCGCGGGCCAGGGCGCCGGCCCCATCGAGGCGCGCCACGAGGCCGAACACCTCGCCCGGGTCGGTGGCATAGGGCGGGTCGAGGAACACCAGGTCGAAGGGGCGCCCCGGCGCCGCCGCGCCGCGCTTGAGCACGTCGGTGCGCAGCACGCGGGCCGCCTCGCGGCCGTAGCGGCAGGCGGCGATGTTGCGCTCGACGACGGCTGCGGCCTCGCGGTCGCGCTCGCAGAAGACGGCGCAGCTGGCGCCACGCGACAGCGCCTCGAGTCCGAGCGCCCCCGAGCCGGCGAAGGCGTCGAGCACGACGGCATCGTCCAGGCCGCCGCGGGCCGAGACGAGCGCGCTCATGAGGGACTCGCGGACGCGGTCGGTGGTGGGGCGGGTGCCCTGGCCCTTCGGGGCTTCCAAGCGGCGCCCCCGATGCTCTCCAGCGATTATGCGCATATCCGTCTCCTTACTAACTTGCAGCTCTTCCGAGGGCGGACCACCGGGTACCCTGATTCGCTCAGACAGTCCTCGCTTTGTGGAAATGCCCACTGGGCATTTCCAGTCGCTGCGGAACTCGCTCGGTCAGGGCACCCGGTGTTCCGCTTGGCTCAACCTTACTTGATCCACATTGCTGTGGAACTCGCTTGGTGAGCACCACCCCGTATCCCTCTACACTCAACTCTGCTTGATTTCTATCCGCCTTGAATGGTGGATTCGTGGGCGAACATGAGGCGGACTTCTCGGGCCAGGGCGCGGTGGTCGGGTTCCTCTAGGGCGGGGTCGAGCTCGAGGAGGGCCTGGGCGTCGGCTCGGGCGGCTTCTATGACGGCGCCGTCGCGCATGATGTTCACGAGCTTCAGGCCGCTGGCGCCGTGCTGGCGGTTGCCGAGGATGTCGCCCTCGCGGCGCAGCGAGAGGTCGAAGGCGGCCAGCTCGAAGCCGTCGTCGGTGCTCTCCATGGCCGACAGGCGCGCGAGGGACTCCTCGCGCTGCGAGGCGGAGATGAGGTACACCTCGGCCGCCTTCTCGCCGCGGCCCACGCGCCCGCGCAGCTGGTGGAGCTGCGCCAGGCCGAAGCGGTCGGCGTCCTCCACGATCATCACCGTGGCATTGGGCACATCGACCCCCACCTCGATGACCGTCGTGGCCACAAGCACCTGCACCTCACCGGCGCGGAAGGCCTCCATCACCTCGCGCTTGGCCTCGGTGCCCATGCCGCCGTGCAGAAGCCCTACGGTGTAGTCGGCGAAGGTCTGGCGCTGCAGCATGTCGGCCTCGCGGGTGGCCGCGGCCACATCATCGCTGGCGAAGTCGGCCTCGTCCTCGATGGCCACGGCCGGGTGGTACTCCTCCCCCGCCGCGTCGGCGTCGCGGGCCTTCCCCGCCGCCTTCCGGTCGCGCTCCTCGCTATCCTTGCCCACAAGCGGGCACACGACGAAAACCTGCTCGCCGCGGGCTAAGGCCTCGCGCGCCCCGTCGAAGGCCTCCCCCTGCCGATCGCGCGGCAGCACGTGGGTGGTGCGCCGGGCGGAATCGTGGGGGCGGTGCTTGATGTAGGAGAGCGTGAGGTTGCCGTAGAGCGCGAGGGCCAGGGTGCGCGGAATGGGGGTGGCAGTCAGGTACAGGGCGTCGGGCGCCTCGCCCTTCTCCAGCAGCTTCGCCCGCTGGTCCACGCCGAAGCGCTGCTGCTCGTCGATGACGGCCAGCGTGAGGCGGGCCGGCACCACGTCGTCGGAGAGCAGCGCGTGGGTGCCGATGAGCACGTCCAGCGCACCGGCGGCGAAACGCTCGAGCATCTCGGCGCGCTCGGCGGCTGGCGTCGACCCGGTGAGAAGCGCGCAGCTCACGCCCGCCTCTTCCAAGCGCTCGCCCAAACCGGCCATGTGCTGGCGCGCAAGCACCTCGGTGGGCGCCAGCAGCAGCGCCTGGCCGCCGGTGTCGGCCGCCGCGGCCAGGGCGTGGCCGGCCACGACGGTCTTGCCCGTGCCCACATCGCCCAGAAGCATATGGTTCATGCACCCGTCGGCCGCCATGGCCTCAAGGATCTCATCGCGGGCGCGCTGCTGCTCGCCGGTGAGCTCGAAGGGAAGCCCCGCGGCGAAGGCGCCCACCCGGGGCCCGTCGGTCACGTGGCGCACCGGCTCGCGCCCGGCGCTGCGGGCCATGCCCTCCTGCATGAGGAACAGCTCCAAATACAGCAGCTCCTCATAGACGAGCCGGCGCCGAGCCTCGTCGGATTCGGCCAGGGCCGTCGGGAAATGGATGGCGTGCAGGGCGGCGTTGCGGCTCATGAGGCGGTAGCGCAGGCGCAGCCCCAAAGGCAGCGGGTCGAAGGCGCCCTCGGCCGCCTCAAGGCCGTTAGCCACGATGCGGCGCACCCAGGCGGCCGACAGCTTCTCGGTGGCCGGGTGCACCGGCACCACCGTGCCGGTCACCTCTTCGCCCTCGCCCACCACCTCGATGAAGGGGTTGGTCATGCGCTTGTAGCCGTAGTCGAAGACCACCTTGCCCGAGACGGCCACCTCGGTGCCCGCCTTGATCTGATCCATAAGCCAAGGCTGGCGAAACGCCGTCACCATGATAATGCCCGTGCCGTCCACGAGCGCGATCTCTACGAGCGAGAGCCCACGCCGCGGCTTCTTCAGGCGAATCTCGTGCACGGTGCCGCGGATGGTGCAGGTCTCGCCGATGCGGGCCCCGGCGCAGGATTCCACCCGCGACAGGTCGATGTAGCTGCGCGGGAAATGGGTCAGCAGGTCGCGCAAGGTGCGCACGCCGAGCTTCTCCAGGGCGCGGGCGCGCGCCGGACTAACAAGACGAACCCGCGATACGGGTTCGTCCAGAGCAAGCGTAGCTTTTTCGCGATCAATCGGCATAGCGCCCTTTTCTCAACACTGGCAACGCCAAGCGAGGCTTCGGGGTGTGCTCACCAAGCGAGTTCCGCAGCGAACGAAACAGCCCAGTGGGCTGTTTCGCCGAGCGAGGACTGTCTGAGCGACTGAGCATTCCCCGGAGTCTCGCCCCCGGCGATAATCGATCGGTTACTCGACGGAGAAGATGATGGGGTACAAAGGCTGTCCGCCGCGCTGGGCGTCGATCTCCAGGTCCTCGTAGACGGCCTCGATCTCGGCGACGAGGGCCGCCAGATCGTCGTCGGAGTAGTCCTCGCCGGCCAGAATGGTGCAGGTGTCGGCATCCTCGGCGTCCATCTTGCCGAGCAGCGTGAGCACCGCGCCGTCGATGGAGTCGTCCACCGCCTCGATGGAGCCATCGGCAATGCCGATGACGTCGCCCTCGGCGATGGGGTTGCCCTCGGCGTCCTTGGAGTCGCGCGTGGCCCAGGTGACCTCACCCGTCTTCACGGCCGCAGCCGCCTCGGTCATCTCCTCGACGTTAGTCTCGAGCGAGGCGTCCTGATCGACGGCGAACAGGGCCGAGAACGCCTGGGGCACCGACTTGGTGGGCACCACGGCGCAGGGGAACTCGGCCAGGTCGGCAGCGGAATTGGCCGCCATGATGATGTTCGAGTTGTTCGGCAGCAGGATAACCGCATCGGCGTTCACCGCGCTAGCGGCGTCCAGCAGATCCTTCGTGGAGGGGTTCATGGTCTGGCCGCCCGAGACGACCACATCGACCCCGAGGCTCTTCAGAATGGCGCCCTCGCCCGCGGCCACGGCCACGAAGCCGAGCGGCTTCTTCTCGGCCGCCTCCTCGGCAGCGAGCTTCTCGTTGCGCTCCTCGGACTGGATCTGCATGTTGTGGATGAAGACCTCGGAAATCTGCCCGCGGTCCAGGAAGTACTTCAGCACCTGGTCGGGGTGGTCGGAGTGCACGTGCACCTTGAACTTCGGCACGTCGCCCACGCACAGCTCGCAGTCGCCCATGGTGGACAAAAACTCCAGGGCCTCGTCCTTGTCGAGGGCGTCGGAGTCGACCAAAAACTCGTTGCAGTAGCGGTACTGGGAGCCCTCCCAGTCGTTCACCTGCTCGATCTCGACCTTCGGGTGCGACCCGCGCATGAACGACATCTCGTCGACCATGGTGCCGGCGCGCCCGAGCAGGGCGGCGGTGAAGGCGTCGAAGATGATGGCGAGCCCGAAGCCGCCGGCGTCGACCACGCCGTGCTCCTTCAGGACCGGCAGCAAATCGGGGGTGCGCTGCACCGAGGCGTAGGCCTCGGCCACGATGGCGTCCAGCGCGTCCTCGGTGGACAGGCCCTCGTCGGCGGCGTTCTTCGCGGCCGCGGCGGCATCGCGCAGCACGGTGAGGATGGTGCCCTCCACCGGCTTGCGCACGGCCTGGAAGGCCACTTCGCGGGCCTTGGCGAAGGCGGCGGCCACCGAATCGGTGTTGAAGTCCTCGAAGCCCTGGCTACCCTCGCACAGGCCGCGCAGGATCTGCGAGGTGATGACGCCGGAGTTGCCGCGGGCCCCCATAAGGGCGCCGGTGGTGATGGCCTTGCGGATTTCCGCGCCGGTGGCGCCGATGGGCAGGTTCGCCACGTTGCTGACCACCGACTGGATGGTCAGCGACATGTTCGTGCCCGTGTCGCCGTCGGGCACGGGGAACACGTTCAGGCGGTTCACTTCCTCCTTGCGCTCGCCAAGCGTTTTGGCGGCGGCGGCCACGGCGTTCAGTACGTTGTTGGAAGAGTAGGTAATAGTCATGTTAGCGGCGCACCTTTACATCCATGACGTGCACATCCACGCCGGCAAGCGGCACGCGCGCGTACTCCTTCAGGGCGAAGCTGACCTGGTCGATGAGGTTGCGGGACACGGTGGCGATGTTGGTGCCGTACTCCACGATGATGTAGAGGTCCACGTGCACGCCCTCTTCCAGGCTCTCCACCACCACGCCGCGGCGCAGGCGGCTGGCCGGCAGGATCTTGGCGATGCCGTCGGCGGCGTTCGGGGCGCACACGCCCACCACGCCGTAGCACTCCATGGCGGCGTTGCCGACCAGGTCGGCAAGCACGTCGTTGGCGACGTGCAGGGTGCCGGGTATCGTTGAACTCATGGGACGTTTCCTTTCCGCTGAGCTGGTAGACGCAATGTGGGAAAAGTATAGCGCATGGAAGGGCACGCGCGCATTACCCCCTGATGACAGCCCGCCATATTCCACAAACAGGCCCCGCCGAGCGTTCTTCCCCGAAACGCAGAAAAGCCCGCAATGCGGGCTTCCGAAAATCTCACGCTGTTGGAAAAGTCAGCGAGAAGCCCTCTCGTCGGCCAGATGCCGTGAAACGTTTTCGCAGCGTACTTCGGTACGTAAGAAAACGTTGGAGCGAGCAGCTGGTCGACGAGAGGGCTTCGCAGCGTCGACAAAAACGTCCGTCCGTCAGGACGGACGTACAAGTTAAGCGCGCTCGACCTTGCCGGCCTTCATGCAGGAGGTGCAGACGTTGGCGCGGCGCACATGGCCCTTCGCGTCACGGATGGTGACCTTCTGGATGTTGGGACGGAACATGCGGTTGCTCACACGATGAGAGTGGCTGATGCTACGACCAGCGACGGGGTGCTTACCGCAAACTTCGCAAACCTTCGACATTACAATCAACTCCATATTGCCAGTAAAACTGTTGTGGACACAAAGCTTGCCTACTATAGCACAGCTTTCAAGGGGTGTTCAAGAAATTTATGCGATCACCAAAAGGCGCTTGCACGAAGGGCAGCTGCCCAGCGGCGCCTGGCTCTTCAGGTCGATGAGGCGGCCGCCGTCGATGGTGACGCGACAGGCGCCACAGCGGTTGCCGTCGAGCACCGCGATGGCCACGCCGGAGCGCGCGGCGGCCTTGTCGTAGCTGCGCACGAGGTCGGCGTCGATCTTCGGCACCACCTGACCGCGGGCCGCCTCCAGCTTCGCGATGGCGAGCTTCAGGTCGCCCCCCTGCTTCTGGAACGAGTCGATGGCCTGCTGCTCCTTGGCGGCCAAGTCGTCGAGGGCGGCGCCGATCTGGGCCTCCATGGCGTTGATCTTGTCGAGCTCGGCGGAAACCGCGGCGCGGTCCTCGGCGATGGTGGCGCGGCGGCGCACGATGCTGGCGAGCTCTTTGGAGCGGGCCTCGACGTTGCGGAAATCGCCGTGGGCGGCGTCGATGGCGGCCTGCACGCCGGCTTCCTTCTTGGCGAGCGAGGCGTCCTCGTCGTCGATGCGGGTGATCTTGCGGGAGGTGGCGCGCTTCAGCTCGGCTACCTGCTCGGCCTTGGCCTCGATGGCGACCTTCTTCTCGCGGGCGGCCATGATGATGGCGCGCTGGGGAAGATCGTCGAGCTCTTTGTTCAGGCGCTTGATCTCAAGATCGATGCGCTGCAGCTCGAACAGTCCCTCGATGTCTTCTCGGGTAGCTTCCATGGTGCCTCACTTCCGATGCGCGATTCTCCTGAAGATATCATAATAGGGGAAAACCCAGATATTGAGGGCGGCGCGACGGAAAAACTCACATTGCGGCGGCAGGCGCGCGACCCGCCGCCGCCAAGATGGGAGGCGCTATACGCGTACGGCCTCGGGGTACCACCAGTTCTCGGACTGGTCGAGCACGATGATGTCGTCGCCCGGCACGCCGGCGGCCGCGGCGGCCTCGGCGAGCACCGCCACGAGCGGCAGCTCGCTAGCATCGTGGCCGAGCTCGATGACCGAGAGCCCCGCTAAGGACAAGTCGAGGGCCTCGTGGTACTTCACCTCGCCGCAGATGAGCACATCGGCACCGGCGGCCAGGGCGGCGCGGCCGGTCGGGCCAGCCGAGCCTGTGGCCGTCACGGCGCGGCGCACCTCGCGCTCGCCGTCGCCCCACACCCGCGGCGCGCGGCCGAACACCGCCGTGCAGCGGGCGGCCAGGCGCGCAAGGGTCTCGGGCGCGCCGTCGTTGTCGGGCACCTCGCACAGCTGCCCGTAGCCCTTGCGGCGCGTGCTCGCCAAGGGCTCGGCGAACTTGCCGGTGAACTTCAGCCCCAGCATGCCGGGGAGCACGCGGGCAGCCGCCGGGCTCACGTCGAGCGCCGTGTGGAAGTCCATGAGCGCCACCCGGTTGCGGATGGCGGCCCACACGTTCGCGCCGGGGCTTAGGGCCGCGCTCGGCTCGGGGGCGAAGGCGTCGGGGGCGGCCAGGTAGGCCGGATGGTGCGTGAGCAGCACGTTCGCCCCGGCCTGGGCGGCCTCGGCGATGGATGCCGGCGTCGCATCGAGCGCCACAGCCACGCGCGTCACCTCAAGGGAGCGCTCCCCCACCAAAAGCCCCGTGCGGTCCCAGCTCTCCGCGTCCTCGGCGGGAAACGCCTTCAAGAGCGCCCGCTCCAAGTCGCCGATGGTAAGCGTGGCGGGCCGGGGGGCCAGGTGGGCCTCCCCGCGCTTCGAGAGCGCGTCCTTCTTCGGGGCGGTCTTCTCGCTTCTTCCGAACAGTCCCATAAGATCATCTTCTTTCGCCCGCGCGGCCCCACGGGCCGCGCATAGAGTTTCCGCACGTCCCGGCCGCAGCCGGCGGCGCACCTCATTCGATGGTAATACTTCGGCGGTCGCCCGTGGCCGTCGGCACGGTAACGGTTCGGTACCCCGCCGCGTGCATGAGCCCGTAGGCCCGCTCGATATCGCGGGCGATGTTGGCCGGGTCGTGGGAATCGCAGCCCACGGTGCAGGGGATGCCGGCACGGCAGAACGCGGCCAGAAGCCCCGGGGCCGGGAACGGCTCGGCGCAGGCATAGTAGCCGCCCGAGGTGTTCACCTCCACCATGCGTTCCCCCGCACGGGCCGCCTCGGCCATCTCGTCGTAGAGGCGCTCCAGGTTGAAGGTCGGGTAGTAGCCGAACTTCTTCGCCAAGTCGGGGTGGCTCATGCAGTCGTAGGGCAGGCTCCTATCCGAGGCGGCCGCGCACCACAGCTCGCCGTAGCGGCGCCAGATGGCGTCCGGGGCGCCCTCTTCCTCCCAGCGGTCGCGCTGGGCCGGGTCGTCGAAGGCCCAGCCGTCGATGAAGTGCACCGACAGCAATCGGAAGCGGAAGGGGGCCAAGTCGGCCTCGGCGATGGCCCGATCCTCCAAATCGCCCAGGTAGTCCATCTCGGTGCCGACGACGAACTCGATCTCGGGATGAGCGGCGCGGGCCTCCTCGATCTCGGCGAGGTAGAGCTCCACCAGATCGGGCCGCATCGAGAGGTACTCCTCCGGGTCGAAGGCCGGCGAGAGCGGGTAGTGCTCGGTGAAGGCCAGGGTGGTAAGCCCGGCCGCCGCGGCGGCATCGGCGTACTCGGCGATGGTGCCGATGCCGTGGCCGGAGTACACGCAGTGGCAGTGGGTGTTTACGAGTTCCATGCAAGCACCTTCCTCAGCGCCTCAGTGAAGCGCGCGATGTCGTCGTCGGTCGTGTAGCGGCCCATCGAGACGCGCAGGGCGTTGTAGGCCTCGTCCCCCGTAATGCCCATGGCCTTCAGCACGTGGCTCGGCTCCAAGGAGTGCGACGAGCACGCGCTGCCCCCAGCCACGCAGAAGCCGAGCTGGTCGAAGCGCAGGACCATGGTCTCGCTTTCCAAGTCGTCGGACAAAAGGTGCACGATGTTCGGCAGAAAGTCGCGGCTGCCGGCCTCTACATCCACCGTGGCCTGGATGCCGTCCATCGGCAGCACCTCGGCGTACAGGGCGTCGCGCAGGGCGCGCAGGCGCGCCGACTCGTCCTCGGCGGCGGCCACCGCAGCCTCGAGCGCCGCGGCGAAGCCCTCGATGCCGGCCACGTTCTGCGTGCCGCTGCGCCGGCCCGCTTCCTGGCCGCCCCCCAGCATGAACGCGTCGAAGGGCGTGCGGGCGCGCAGGTACAGGGCGCCCACCCCCTTGGGGCCCCCGATCTTGTGGGCCGAGAACGACGCGGCGTCCACGTCGAGGGCGCTTACGTCCACCGGCGTCTTGCCGAGGGCCTGCACGGCATCGGTGTGGAAGAGTGCGCCGCCCTTATGGGCCAGACGCGCGAGCTCGGCGATGGGCTGGATCGCGCCCACCTCCGAGTTGGCCATCTGCACCGAGACGAGCACCGTGTGCTCGGTGAGTGCCGCCTCAAGCGCGCTCGCCTCGATGAAGCCGTCGCGGTTGGGGGCCAGGTAGGTTACCTGCACCCCTTCGGCGGCCAGGCGGCGCGCCGGGGCGAGCACCGCGTCGTGCTCGATGGCCGTAGTGATGACGTGCACCGGCGCCGCACCCCGCCCGCTTTTGCGCAGCACCTCGCGGGCGCCGGCCACCAGGCCGTAGAGCGCCGCGTTGTCGGCCTCGGTGGCGCCCGAGGTGAAGACGATCTCGTCGGGGCGGCGCGCACCCAGGGCACGGGCTGCCCGGCGCCGGGCGTTCTCCATGAGGTCGAAGGCCTCGCGCCCCAAGCCGTAGAGGGCATTCGCGTTCGCGTTCACCGCCAGGTTCGCCGGACCCGGCACCTGGAAGGGTGCCATGGCCAGGGCCGCCTCCTCGCACAGGGGCGCCGTGGCGGCATAGTCGAGGTACACGAAGCGGCTCGGGGGCTCGGGCAAGCGCGCCTCGGCCGCATCGGGCGCGCCCGCGGCCATGGCCACATCGGCGGCCAGCTCGGCCCGGACCTCGTCTACCATGCGCTTCTGCTGATCGGTCACCCTAGGCCCCCTGTTCCCCGCCGGCGAGCGCGGCCAGGCGCGCCTCGTCGGCAGCAGCCTGCACGGCCTGCAGCGCCGATGCCGGGTCAGCGGCCTTAAACACGGCGTTGCCGCACACGAGCACGTCGGCCCCGGCCGCAGCCACCAGAGGCGCCGTCTTCTCGCCGATGCCGCCGTCCACCTGGATGAGCATGGCCTCGTTGCCGGCGCCCCGGGCCATGGCAGCCACCTCGGCCACCTTGAGGTCCGACCCCACGATGTAGCTCTGGCCGGAGAACCCGGGCTCCACCGACATGACGAGAGCCATGTCCAAATCGGCGATGACCGGGGCGAGGGCCGCCACCGGCGTCTTCGGCTTCAGCGCCGCCGCCGCCAGAAGCCCCGCCTCGTGAATCTGCGCGACGGCGCGCACCAGATCGGCCTCGGACAGCGCCTCCACGTGCACGTTCAGCAGGTCGGCCCCAGCGTCGATGAACCAGGGCAGCTCGGTGAGCGGGTTGTCGATCATGAGGTGCACGTCGCACACCAGCTTCGTCGCCGGCTTGAGCGACTTCAGCAGCGGCACGCCCATGGTGAGGTTGGGCACGAAGTGGCCGTCCATCACGTCGATATGCACGAAGGCGGCGCCGGCCTGCTCGATCATGGCAACATCGTCGCCGAGGTGCATGAAGTCGGCCGACAGGATGGAGGGGGCGATTCGCACTGGCTGAAACATAGGTCACGTCCTTGCTCGCAGTTTTCCGATGACGCTATTCTAACCCCGTCGCCCCAGGCGCGGCCTGTATAATGCGAACAACGGCAAACTTGCACGGAACCGGCGCTGCGCTGCCCGCGCCCTCCGAGAGGAGCTTCATGGCATCCGACCGCTGCACCTTCTACACCTACCCTACCGCCTTCGGGCCCCTCACCCTCGGCAGCGACGGCGAGGGCATAAGCGCCGTCGTCTTCGGCGACATGCAGCTGGCAGGCGCCTTCGCCCCCGCCGACGTCACCAACCGAGCCGCCACCGAGATCATGGAGTACCTGGCCGGCAAGCGCACCGCCTTCACCGTGCCGCTGTCGATTGGTGGCACCCCCTTCCAACGCGACGTCTGGCGCGCTGTCGCCAACATCCCCTACGGCCACACCCGCACAGCCCGCGATGTGGCCGCCACCTTGGGAGCCCCCGAGTCCTTCCGGGCGGTCGGCGCGGCGCTTAAGGCCTGCCCCGCTCCCCTGCTCGTGCCCACGCACCGCGTTGTGGGGGCTGCCGGGCGCCCCCTGGGTACCGGCGAAGCCGCCGAGCGCGCCCGTGCCTTCCGGCGCCTGGAAGCCGCGCGCTAAGCAAAAGGCCCCGTCGGCGGGGAACCGGCGGGGCCTTTGATCAGTACGCACGGAGGAGAAGGGGAAACGTGCGCATGGTATGCATTTCCGCCGCGAGGGTTTTGAGAGAGAGGAGAGAGGAGGGTTCACGCAGGAGACGGTGCGACGGAAACTCGGATAGGTTGTCAAAGCGCATCGCCGAGGGCTTTCACTGGGCCCGATTTCGGGCTTGGAACCCCCTCCGCTTTGCTGATGACTACAATAAGCCCTCCCGACCTTAAAGGAAGCCGGGAGGGCTTTTGGTTGCGTCTCTGTGTGCGCCCCGTTTACCAGGCGAAACCTGATAATGCCGGTGAGCAATGTAGCGGGGGCCTAGTAGAACTCGCTTTTGAGCGGGCGGTCGATGAGAGCGGCCGCGGCCTCGCGCGGGGGCACGCCCTCCCACACGACGGCGCGCACGGTGTCGGTCAGCGGCAGCTCCACGCCGTAGCGCTCCTCCAGCGTGGCCAGCGTCTTACAGGCGATGGCGCCCTCCACCACCATGTGGGTCTGCTCGGTGAAGTCGGCTAGCGTGAGGCCGCGCGCCACGTACTGCTCGCCGAAGCGGCGGTTGCGCGAGTGCTGCGACATGCAGGTGACCACCATGTCGCCGGCGCCGCCCAGGCCCATGCAGGTGAGCGCCTCGCCGCCGCAGGCCACCACCATGCGGCTCATCTCGGCCAAACCGCGGGTGATGAGCAGCGCCGCCGTGTTGTCGCCGAAGCCCATGCCGTAGGACACGCCCACGGCGATGGCGATGACGTTCTTGAACGCGGCGCACAGCTCCACCCCCACCGGGTCGTCGGAGGTGTAGGTGCGGAAGGCACGGGTGGCGAACAGGTCGCGGAAGAAGACGGCGGTCTCTTCGCTTGCACTGGCCACCACGGCGGCCGAGGGTTTGCGGCAGATGACCTCCTCGGCATGGGTGGGGCCGGAGAGCACGGCGAAGCGGCTCGGGTTGCCCAGCTCGTCGGCGAAGGTGTCGATGGGCAGCAGGCCCGTGGCCTCCTCGACGCCCTTCGAGCAGATGACGATGGGGGTCTCAGGCGCGATGAGCGAGCGCAGGTCGGCCGCCACGGATCGCAGGGCCGCCGACGGCGTGACGATGACCACGGCCTCGGCACCGTCCACGGCCTCGGCGTAGTCGCTCGTGGCGCGGATGGCCGAGGGCAGGCGGTAGTCGGACAGGTAGCGGGGGTTGCGGTGCTCGGCGTTGATGGCGCAGGCCACCTCGGGCGTGCGGGCCCACAGCATCACCTCGTGCCCGGCCTCGGCCAGCACAAGCGCCAGCGCCGTCCCCCAGCTGCCAGCTCCGATAACGGCTACGTTCATTTCTTGCTTCCTATCTTGTTCTCGGTGCCGGCGCGCAGGCGAGCGATGTTCTCGCGGTGGGCCCAGATGACCACGGCGGCCGTGGCGGTGATGATGAGCCAGGGCACCCACTGGCCGTCCAAGCCGTAGTAGTACAGGCCGAGGATCGGACAGAGCACGGCGGCGGCGATGGAACCCACCGACACGCAGCGGGTAAGCGCAATGCCCAGGGCGAACACGATCACCTCGATGAGGAAGGCCACCGGGCTGTATACGAACACGAGGCAGGCGGCGGCCACGGCGATGCCCTTGCCGCCCTTGAAGCCGAGCCACGGGCTGAACACATGGCCCAGGGTGCAGCCGGCGAAGGCGAGGGCCATGGCGAGGCCGGACACGCTGACCGGGCCGCTGAACCACGGCGAATCGATGGCGGGAACCCCGGCCGGCAGCGCCGCCACTAACGCCAACGTCGCCCAAGCAGCGCACAAGGTTCCAAACCAGCCTGAGAAGAGGCCCTTCCCGAAATCGAGCACGAACACCGCGGCGCCGCCCACCTTGCCCATGGCGCGCATGGCGTTGGTGGTGCCGATGTTGCCGGAGCCCTCGTCGCGGATGTCCTTGTGGTAGAACACCTTCGACACGATAACGCCCCAGGGGATGGAGCCGAGCAGGAAGCTGACGAGGAACGCCAGCGCCAAGTAGCCGATCACCGCGCCCATGGGCTAGTCCTTCTTCTTGAACTTGAAGCGGATGGGGGTGCCCGTGAGGTCGAAGGCCTCGCGCATGCGGTTCTCCAGGTAGCGCTCGTAGTTGTCGTCCACCACATCGGGGCGGTTCACGAAGAAGGTGAAGTGCGGCGGGCAGGTTCCCGTTTGCGTGACGTACTTCATGCGCAGGATGGTCTTGCCCTTCGACACCGTGTGCCCCGTCTCGCGAATGCCGGCGAGCCAGCTGTTCAGCTGGTTGGTGGGGATGGTGCGGCTGTAGTTGGCGTACACCGTGTCGATGGCCTCCCAGATGCGGTCTACCTTCTTGCCGGTGAGCGCGCTGATGGCCACCACCGGCGCGTAGCCCACGAACGTCATGCGGTCGGCAATGCGCTCGCGGATCTTCTCCTTGGCCTCGGGGCCTTCCACGATGTCCCACTTGTTCAGCACGATCACCATGGCGCAGCCGCGCTCGGCGGCATAACCGGCCACGCGCTGGTCCTCATTGGTGAGGCCCAGGGTGCCGTCGATGACCAGCAGCGCCACATCGGCGCGGTCGATGGCGCGCATGGCGCGGACGAAGCCGTAGTACTCCACGTCCTCGTCGATCTGGCTCTTGCGGCGCAGGCCCGCCGTATCCACGATGCGGTACATGGTGCCGTCGTGCTCCACCAGCGTGTCGATGGCGTCGCGCGTGGTGCCGGCCACATCAGACACGATGGAGCGGTCGTTGTTCGTGAGCTTGTTGGTAAGCGACGACTTGCCGGCATTCGGGCGCCCGATGATGGCCACGTTGATGGCGTCCACTTCCTCCTCCGGCGTCCAGTCGGTCTTGCGCAGCACGTTCACCACGTCGTCGAGCAAGTCGCCCGTGCCGTTGCCGTGCTGGGCGCTCACCGGCCACGGGTCGCCGAGGCCCAGGGCGTAGAACTCCCAGATCTCGTCCATGCGGGCCGGATTGTCCATCTTGTTCACCACGGGGAAGACCGGCTTGCCCGACTTCTGCAGAATGCGGGCCACCTCCTCGTCGTCGGCGTTGATGCCGGTTTTGCCGTCGACCAGGAAGATGATGGCGTCGGCCTCGCGGGTGGCCTCGAAGGCCTGGGCGCGGATGGAGCCCTGGAAGGCGTCCTCGTTGCCCATCTCGATGCCGCCGGTGTCGATGAGCATGAACTCCATGCCGTTCCAGTCGGCCTTGTGGTAGCTGCGGTCGCGGGTGACGCCGCGCATCTCGTGCACGATGGCGTCGCCGGTTTGCGCGATGCGGTTGACCAAGGTGGACTTGCCCACGTTGGGGCGGCCCACGATGGCGACGATGGGAAGAGCCATAATGTGTTCCTCGCGTTTCCTACAGCGCCGGCGGGGCGGCCAGCGCGATGATCTCGGGAAGAAAATCCAGCGGGTTACAGGATACCACGTGAAGGGGAACGCCCGCCTCCGTTTCCATATCCTGCACGGTAGCATCGTCAAGCGTCACGCCATCGTCATTCAGAATGACCTTTGGGAGAAGGAAGAGCTGAGAGTCGCCGGGGGGCGGGGACACCGGGTACCCCGATTCGCTCAGACAGTCCTCGCTTTGTGGAAATGCCCACTGGGCATTTCCAGTCGCTGCGGAACTCGCTCGGTCAGGGCACCCGGTGTCCCCGCCGGACTCTGCCTTGGTTGTAGTTTTGGATGCTAACTCCTTCTTTATTGCCCTCACGATGTCGCAGGCGCAGAGGAGGCCGGTTACGTTTACGTTGCCGCCGAAGTAGTCGTTTTTCACCGTAAGGGGAACAAGGCGGCCAGCTAAGGGGCTGGCGGCGATCATGGCATCCAGGAAGGGTTGCATGGCCTCGCCGATGACGTAGCGGGCGGTGAAGCCGGCGGCCTTCAGGGCCTCGGCGGTTCGCTCGGCCAGGCCGCTTTCCACGGCTTCGTTGAACTCGTCCACGTAGCTGCGGACGATGCCGATGCCGTCTTCAAACATCTCGTAGTCGCCGTAGTCGCTGGCCGGCGGGATGTGCTCGGGGGTGTCCACACCGAAGGCGTTCACGTAGAACTCGTCGGCGGCGAAGACCCAGGGGGTGCCCCGCTCGGCGCGGGCGCGCTCTTGGAACGGGCGAATGACCTCGATGACGCCGCGGGCCGCCTCGGGTGTGGTGAAACTCTCGTGCAGCTCGGTCTGGTGCTTCGTGAAGCCGAGGGGCACGATGCCGATGCCGTTGATACCGGGGCGCTTCCAAGCCCACTCCAGCGTCTCGCGCAGGGCGTCGCCGTCGTTGATGCCCGGCATGAGCACAATTTGCGCGTGGGCTTCGATGCCGGCCGCCAGCAGGCGGTCCAGCGCGTCGAGACCGTGCTGGGCGTGGCGGCCGATCATCCGGCGGCGCAGGTCGGGGTCGCTCGCGTGCAGGCTTACCCGCAACGGGCTGATGCGCTGCTCGATGATGCGGGCCTCGTCCTCTGGCTTCAAATTCGTGAGCGTGACGAAGGTGCCCGAGAGGAAGCTGAGACGGAAGTCGTCGTCGCGCAGGGAGAGCGAGGCGCGGGCATCGTCGGGCAGCTGGCGCATGAAGCAGAAGATGCAGGCGTTGCGGCAGAGCTTCACCCGGTCGAAGAGCACGCCGTCGAAGGCAAAGCCCCAGTCCTCGCCAGGGTCGCGCTCAAGCTCCACCTCCCCCGCCTCGCCGTCGAGGTCGATATAGCCCACGGTGATAACGTCGTCGGCAGAAAGCCACCGCCAGTCGATGATGTCGCGCAAGGGCTCGCCATCGACGCTCGTGAGATAGCAGCCGGCTTCGAATCCCGCATCGTCGGCGGGGCTTTCCGCGTCCACAGCCGCAATGCGCGCCGCCGGCCCCTCCCATGCGGCAGCCGCCGCATCGGCCGGCGCCACGGCGCAGCCCACGCAGGCAGCGTCGCGCTCGATTTCTTTTCCGGGATAGGTTGCCACCGTCTAGCGCTGCTTCAGGAAGGCTTCTACGGCGGCGATTTGGTTCTCGGGCGTGCTCGCGCCGGCGGTGACGCCTACGCGGGCGCAGCCCTCGAAGGCAGTCGGGTCCAGCTCGTCGGCCGACTCGATGTGGAAGGTGCGCGGGCAGGTGAGCGCGCATACCTCGGCGAGACGGGTGGTGTTCGACGAGTTGCGGCCGCCGATGACCACCATGGCGTCCACGCCCGCCGCCAGCTCGGCGGCAGCCTCCTGGCGCTGGCGCGTGGCCGAGCAGATGGTGTTCTTCACGATGGGGGCAAGCCCGGCCTCCGTGAGCGCGGCCACCACCGCTTCCAGGTTCTCGCGGCGCTGGGTGGTTTGGGCCACCACACCCACCGGGTCGTAGAGCCCCTCGGGAATGTCGTTAGGGCTCGCCACCACGTCGACCTTGCCGCCGGCCTGGCGGGCCCAGGCGGTCAGGCCTTCCACTTCGGGGTGGCCCTCCTCCCCCACCACGATGACGCGGCAGCCCTGCTCCGCCAGCTCGGCCGCGGCAGCCTGAGCGCGGGCCACGTGCGGGCAAGTGGCGTCCACCACGGCGAAGCCCCGCTCGCGCACGGCCGCCAACACCTCCGGCGTCACGCCGTGGGACCGGATGACCACCGCTGGCGCCTCCCCGGCCCCATCGTCCGCGTTCCACGCGATGGCGTCCACGCTTTCCACGGCCTCGGCGCCGCGGGCGGCCAAATCGGCCACCACCTGGGGGTTGTGGATGAGCGGCCCCAACGTGAAGGCGCGGCCGCCGTCGGCGATGACCTCGTCGGCCATGTCCAACGCCCGCTGCACCCCGTAACAGGCCCCAGCCCTCTTCGCGCGAACCACTTCCATCGCTACCTCGCTCTTTCAATCCATAGGTAATCGGACATTGGGAAAAATGGCTTGGATTTGACGATTTTTCGACATTGAACCATGCCATTCGCCCAATAAGACGCCTGCTTCCTCACGTTTTACCAGGTCGCAACCTAGCGGAAAGGCTCTCTCGATGAATTCCTGTAGAAAAATCGTCAAATCCAAGCCAAAAAACCGAAATCCCGATTAGACTTCCTTCGTTTCTCCACCCCGCTCGCTGCGAGTGGCTTTCGCGGCGGCTTTGGCGCGGGCGGCCTCGGCGAGCTCCTCGCTTGTGTGGTGCGGCAGGGCATGTTCCGCGAACACCGGCGCGAAATCGCGGCTGTCGGGGAACAGCGCCTTCATGTCCACCTCGGCGGCGGGCACCTGGTAGAACAGCGCAAAGCACTCGCGCAGGGCATACCACGAGCAGGCTTCCAGGCGGTCCTCCTTCGGCAGGAAGTCGAAGTCGGCCAGCAGGATGGGGTCGCCGTAGTCCACGGTCACCTTCGGGAAGTGCACGCGCTCGCCCTTGTTCTTGATCTTCTCCACCCCGCGCACGGTCATGGGCAGGATGGGCACCTTCGCCATGCGGGCGATCATGGCCACGCCGGCGTGAATTTCAGGCGTGCGGTTGCTCTTGCCGCGACGGGTGCCCTCGGGCAGGATACCCACGAGCTCCTGGCGCTTCAGCATGCGCACGGCACGCTTGATGGAGGTCATGTCGGCGGTGTCGCGCTTCACGGGGAACGCGCCCACCCGCGAGAGAATCTGCCCGAGCAGGCCGCCGGCGTTATCGAACAGCGAGTCGCGGCCCATGAGGCGCACCCACTGCGAGGGGCGCGCGGCCAGATACATGAACACCACGTCGAAGAACGAGGTGTGGTTGCAGATGACGATGGCACCCTCGGCGTTTTGGAAGGCGCGCAGCTTCTGGCGGTTGTCCACCCGGTAGCGGAACAGCAGCTTGCACAGGCCGCCGACGACGATCCACGCCAGGTTGCCGAACCAATGCGGGATCTCCTTCTTGCTGGGCTCGCCGCCCAGATCCATGTCCCACATGTCTTCGTATTTCAAGAACAAACTCATTTGAGCAGCACTCCCTACAAGAGTTGAGCGTAGAGGAACATGGGGTGGTGCTCACCAAGCGAGTTCCGCAGCGAACGGAAATGTCCAGTGGACATTTCCGCCGAGCGAGGACTGTCTGAGCGACTGAGCACTACCCCATGGTCCGATCTTGGCAAGGCTACGACTGCGCCTTCCGGGCAAGAGAGCAGATCTGGTCGATGACCTCTTCGATGTAATGACTCGTGGAATCGATGCGCACGGCGTCTTCGGCGGCGCGCAGGGGGGCGGTGGCGCGGGAGGAGTCGGCCTCGTCGCGGCGGCGCAGATCGGCCAACACCTCATCGTAGTCGATGGAGCCGATGCCGCGGTCCACGTTCTGGCGCACGCGGCGGTGCGCGCGCTCCTCGTCGGAAGCGGTGAGGAACACCTTCACGGCGGCATCAGGAAACACCACAGTGCCGATGTCGCGGCCCTCCACCACGTAGTTGCCGGCGTTGCCGATGCGCCGCTGCTGGTCGAGCAGCGCCTCGCGCACGGCGGGCGCGGCCGAGGTGGGGCTCACGGCGCGATCGATCTCGGCGGTGCGGATGGCGTCGGTCACCTCGGTGTCGCCGATGAACACGCGGCGGGGCACCGGGTCGCCCTCCACATGCCCGAAGGAGATGTCGTAGCTGCGGGCCACCTGCCCGAGGGCCTCGTTGTCGTCAAGCGCCACGCCATTCTGCAGCGCCTGCCAGGCGATGGCACGGTACATGGCGCCGGTATCGAGGCACGAGAAGCCGAGCTCTTTCGCCACGGCCTTGGCCACGGTGGACTTGCCAGCCCCGGAGGGCCCGTCGATGGCGACGATCACTATTTCACCAGTCCTTTCAGGTCGGCGAGGAAGTCGGGGTAGCTCACGGCCACGCAGGTGAAGTCGGCGACCTCCACGGGCACGCGGCCGCAGGCGCCCACGAGCGCCCAGGTCATGGCCAGGCGATGGTCGCCGTGGGATTCGAAGCGCAGCCCCTCGGGAACGGTCAGGTTCGGGTTGCCCTCGATGAACAGGTCGTCGCCCTCTTCCCAGGCATCGACCCCGAGCTTGCCCAGGCCCTCGATGATGGCGGCCAGGCGGTCGGATTCCTTCACGCGCAGCTCGCCCACCTCGTGGAACACCGTGATGCCGCGGGCATGGGCCGCCACGAGCGCGAGCACGGGAATCTCGTCGATGACCGAGGCGATGTGCTGGGAGGGAATCTCGCAGCCGCGCAGCACGGGCGTGTAGTTCACGGCAATGGTGCCGCGGGGCTCTTTGCCCTCGTGGCCGCCGTAGGACTCGCGGATGTCGGCGCCCATGCGCTCCAGCGTGCGCACGAACCCGATGCGGGCCGGGTTCAGCGACACGTTCTGGATGGTCACCGAGCTGCCGGGGCGCAGCAGCGCGGCGGCGGCCACGAAGGCGGCCGAGGAGGGGTCGCCGGGCACCACTACGTCGGAGGCGAGCATCTCGGCGGGGCCGTCCACCGTGGCCACGCGGGTGCCGGCGGTGGTGGGCACGTTGAACTCGGGCAGCATGAGCTCGGTGTGGTTGCGCGAGGGAGCCGGCTCGCGCACCTCGGTGGTGCCGTCGGCGAACACGCCGGCCAGCAGCACGGCGGTCTTCAGCTGGGCCGAGGCCATGGGGCTCGCGTAGTCGATGGCGCGCAGGGCGCGGCTGCCGCACACGGTGATGGGCAGATGCTCCGGGGTCTCCGGTTCGAAGTCGCAGCCCATCTTGGCGAGCGGCGCCACGATACGGCGCATGGGGCGCTTCTGCAGCGAGGCGTCGCCGGTGATGGTGACGCGGATGTCCCATGGCGCCACGATGCCCATGAGCAAGCGCGCGGTGGTACCGGAGTTGCCGCAGTCGATGGGGGCGTCGGGCTGGGCCGGCCCCTGCTGGCCCCAGCCGGTCACCGTGCCCGCCAGCGTGCCGTCGGCCTGGCGGTCCAGCAGCACCGAGGCGCCCAGGGCCTCCACCGCGCGGATGGACGCGCGCACGTCTTCCGAATCGAGCACGCCGGAAAGGTGCGAGGTGCCCTCGGCCATGGCGGCGAACAGCACCGCCCGATGCGAGATGGACTTGTCGCCCGGCACCGTGGCATCGCCGGAAAGCGGGCCGGACAGCGGCTCGATGATGGTGTAGGGCTGTGGTGCTTCGCTAGTCGACATGAGCGTACTCCTTCGGCATGATCGGACTGAACGATACGGAGAAACCGGCGTTGATCAGCTGTATCGAGAGCTGGCCGACATCCCCCTCGTCGGTGAGGATGAGGGAGAGCACGGCGTTGCCCTCGCTGATGTGGTCGATGTCAATGGATTGTATATTGCACCCCACCGAACTGGCAATAGTGCATACCTCGGCCACCACACCGGTGCGGTTCACCATGGGAATGCGCACCTCCAAGAGCTTCTCGGTGGAAGGCACCCAGGCGGCCGGCAGGGCGCGGCGGGCATCGGCAGCCTCGGCCAGAAGGCGCGTGAAGGTGTCGCGGTCGCCTTCAGCCAGGGCGGTGGAGAAAGAGCCGATGATGCCGGCCATCTCGTCGAGTCCGGCACGGAGGGCATCGGCGTTGTCGAAGGCGATGCCGCACCACAGCTTCGGGCTGCCCGCGGCAATGCGCGTGGAGTCCTTGAAGCCGCCGGCGGCCAGGCGCATGATGGAGCGCGAATCGTCCGCGTGGGCGTTGGCCAGCTGCATAAGCGAGCTCGCCACCATGTGGGGCACGTGGCTCACGATGGCCACAGCCTGGTCGTGCTCCTCGCGGCGCAGCGACACCACCCGGGCGCTGATGCCGGTCACCAGCTCGTGCAGGCGCTGGAAGTCCTCGGGGATGGTGGTCTCGTCGGGGCAGAGAATCCAGTTCGCGCCCTCGAAGAGATCCGCCCGGGCGCCGGCGATGCCGTTCTGCTCGGAGCCGGCCATAGGGTGCCCCGGCACGTAGCGCTCGGGCGCCGGCAGCATCTCGGCGGCCGCAGCCAGAATGTGGCCCTTGGTGGAGATGGTGTCAGTGACCACGCCGCGAAAGCCCCAGTCGCGCAGGCGGGCGAGGTAGTCGTCCACCGCCGCCACCGGCGTGGCGATGACCACCAGCTCGCACGGCCCCTGGATGAAAGCGCGGAAGGCGTCGTCGTCGGGGCCGGAGGCGGCCGCCACCCAGCCGTGCGTCAGGGCCGCCTCGCGGGTGGCCGCATCGGTATCGACCCCGAACACCGTGGCGCCGGGCATCTTCTCAGCCAGCGTGGCCGCCAGCGACGCCCCAATAAGCCCCAGCCCCACCACGGCAATGGCGGAAAACGGCGCCGCGGGGGCGTCGGCGGGGGCCATCTGTTCAGTTTCCTCAGTCATGAAAGTGCGTGTTCCTCGAAATAGCGGGTACCTATCACCTGCCATTGTATACGAACCCGCCAAGCCCAAGCCCAAACCCCCAAAAGCGGCGCGGAATTCCGCACAACTACCCCCAACAGCCGAGGGCGGCCACCCTCGCAAAGGGCGCGGCTTTTGTTGCAGATAAATTTCCGATACCCACTGCGCGGCCGCGTGCTACAATGCAGGAGAAGGCGGTTGCCGCGGCTACGGCGACCGCTCCACGAATTGACTAGTATTTCGTGGTTGGAGGGTCGCCTTTAGCTATTCGGCTGAGGGCGGCTCTTTCCTTTTACGGAAGAAATCCAACCCTAAACTTAAACTGGAGGAGCTTTTTTAGGCTGAGCGAGTCCGCTAAGGCGAGACGGCGAACTGTCGTAGGTCCACGCCCTCGCGTTCGGCTAGCTCGCAGAGTTCTCGGCCTGAGAGGGCGTCCAGGGTACCTAAGTCGGCCAGGGCTGGCCAAAGTCCCGACATCAGAGCCGTGCCGTAGTAGTCTTCCAGGTACGCCCGCAGCGCATCCACGTCGATGGTGGCCATCGGAAACCCCTAGTCCTCGTCGTCGATATGCAAAACATCGCCGATCCACTGGTACAGCTGGCCCGGGCTCAGGCGCGCCCCCAGCGCGCGGGCCTGGGACATGCTGTAGTCGCAGACCTCCTCCATATACACCCGATAGCCCGACAGATCGGCGTCCCACAGGCCGTTCACGAACTCCATCAGCTTGCGGTAGCCGTACCAGAACGCCGCCACCTGCGGCAGGAAGTCCTCGTCGGGCATGCCCAAATAGGGCAGGTCGTTGTACTGCCTCATGCGCGCGATGGCGTCCTCGACCGTGTCGCCGTGCTTCTTCTCCCGGATGGTGGTCGGAATGGCCGGCTCGGCCTCCTCCTCTTCGTCTTCGACGCCCTCCCCCTGAAGCTCTAGCTCCCTCAGCAGCTTGAACGCGCGCATCCCGCGCGTCTGGGTCGAGCCCGGCTTGCCGGCACGGTTGTCGCAGGCGAAGGCCGCGAACAGGCCGTGCATGCGCACAACGGCCTCGAAGGTCTCGTAGGCCTGCAGCACCTCGTCGAAAAGCCAGCGCACCTTGTCCACCGAGTAGCGCATCGTCGGCTTCAGCGAGGCACAGAACACCGGCAGGCCGCTCATGTCGCAGCGGGCGCCCTCGGCGCGGCTCGCCTCCGAGAAGGCGAAGCAGGCCGCCTCCTTGTTCAGCGCCGAGCGCATCTCGCGGCCAAGGGCGCTGAAATCGTCCGCTGGGGCGAAGCCCTCCCGCGCCGCCAGCGCGTTGAAGGCCTCATCCAGCGCCGCATCGGCCGACGCGGCCACCCGCCGTTCCTCCTCTTCGCTTAAGAACCGCGGCGGCGCGTCGGTGTTCTTCGCCACCGCTGGCTCCCCTAGGCGCGCGGCCGAGCGACGGAGCAGCCCCGCCGAGCGCTCGGCGGCCCCCTGGATATCGACGTCGGGCGCCTCCTTCAAGATGCGGTCGGCAAGGTTGAGCGTATCGGCGAGGGCCAGCAGCATCTCGGTGCGGTCCTGCATGGCCCGAAGCGCCTCGTAGCGCTCCACGTAGTTGACGAACCGCGGCGCGCCCTCGTCGTAGATGAAGGCGTCCACGGCGTCGGCGCAGGCCACGTCCAAGTACCCCACCACAGCGCGCTCGGCCAGCCCCGCCCGCTCGTCCCGCGATTCCTGGGCCTCGTCCTTGGCATCGCGCAGGATCTTCTCCAGCCGGTGCTGGCGCGCGTCCTGCCGCCGCCGCTCGCGCTCGGCCTTGCGGGCCGCCTCATCGCGCCCCGCAAGAACCTCGAGCAGCGCCTCGCCCGAAACCAAATGCTCCCTCTTCGCCTCGGTCATTCCACCCTCCTATAGATCCAGCGCCCGCTTGGCCGCATCCACCACATCGCCGTCCTGGTAGAACAGCGGGCTCATGGCCCCCATCAGCTCGGGCGGCACGTCCTGCAGCCCCCTGATGGCGCTCATGGGCAGAAGGATTTTCTTCGCGCCGGCGTTCTTCGCCACGCGCATGACGTCCTCAAGGTTGCGCAGCGGGTCCATGGTGCCCGACAGGCGGATGACGCCGGGCACCGCCAGCGACGACACCACCGGCCGGTTCGCCGCCGCCGAGCACAGGCCCACGAACTCGGCCAGGGAAAGCTCGTCGGAGAGCCCCTTGCTCTGCAGGTCGTTCACGAACAGCAGGTAGTCCTTCTCGCCGATGCGCATGCCGGCCGCCACCCGCGCGCCATGGGTCTCGAAGGCGCGGAAGGCGGCCTCCATGGACTCCTTCACAACGCGGTGGTTGCCGATGCCCTCGGTCTCCAGCTTGAACTCGCCGGCCACGGCGCGGTTCTCCAGCTTGTACACCGCGCATCCGTCGGTGGAAAGCGACGGCCCCACGGCGTACACGTGCCCCGGCAGCAGCGGCCCCTCGGCGATAAGCGTGTCGCTCGACTGCTCGGGCACGGGCACCACGCGCACCTCCTGGGTGTCCACGTCCACATACCCCAGGTTCACGTCGATGAACTCCACGCCCGCCATGATCTTCAGCTGCTCCTTCACGCGGCGGCGCCCCTCGATGGCGTACTCCAGAAGCCAGCGGACATCCTCCTTGCCCATGCGCCCGTCGGGGAACAGAAGCTTCGCCAGGCCCGAGAACGTCTTGCGCACGGCAATCTCGTCGCGCTTGTTGAAGTCGGCGTTCAGCCGGAAGTACTGGTCGATCAGGTGCGTGTAGTCGCGCCGGCGCATCTCCTTGCAGAACTCGCTCAGGCAGTCGGTGATGAGCCCGTAGTGCTCGGTCAGAAGGTCGCTGCGCATCTTGGGCACCTCCCAGCCGGGCAGGTAGCAGTGGATGCGGTCGAAGTAGGCCGAGTCGTTGTTGAACTCCGGCGGGAACGGGTCGAACAGGTGCGTGGTCTTCAGCACGTTCTGCACGGTGTCGTTGATATTGCCCTCCAGCACGATGGAGGCGTCGGCGTTCATCTGGTCGCGCCCGCGGGCGAAGCTGCCGCTGGCCATGTAGTCCTTCATGATCTGCACGGCGTCCACGTCCTTAAAGCGCATGCCGGCCACCTCGTCGAAGGTGATGCAGTCCCAGTGCCCCACGAGCCCGATGCGCGAGGGCCCGTAGGAATTCATGTGCCCGAACAGGTTCGCCGTGGTGGTCTTGCCGCCGGACAGCAGAATGGCGTAGGGCGACACCTCCTTGTAGATATGCGATTTGCCCGTGCCGCGCGGCCCCAGCTCGCAGAGGTTGTAGTTGCGCTCAATGAGGGGCACCATGCGCTCCACGAAGTGCAGCCGCTCCTTCTCGGACAGGGCGTCGGGCTCGTAGCCGGCCGAGCGCAGAATGAGCGCCATCCACTGGTCGGCGGAGAAGGCGGCCCGCTGCTCGATGAAGGCGTCCAAATCGAGGTTCGGCATCTGGATGGGCGTCAGGCTCACCACGCTGAAGGGCGATTCGCGCGGGCCGCGCTTCTTCCGCTTCTTCTTGGCCGACGGCTTCTCGTCGAAGGGGTCGTCGAACACGTCGGTGTCCTCTTCGGCGCGCTCGTACTGGATACGCAGGATGCACCAGATGCCCCCGGAGAGGATCTTCGTGTAGTCGCGCACGTACTCGGCCGGCATGACGAAGGGCTCGATGCTCAGGTTGGTGAAGTTGGCCACGTAGACGTCCTCGTACTCGTCGAGACGCGCGGACACCTTGTCGATGATGGTGTACTGGCCCAGCTCGCGGATCTTCGACTTGATGGCCTCGGACTCGTCGGGGCGCACGTAGTTGTTGACGAGGATGTTGCGGATGCGCTCGAGCCCCTGCTCCACCGCGGTCGCGTCGTCGGTAGAGCAGTACATGCCCAGCAGGTACTCCAGCACGAAGGTGGGCACGTTGGCGCCGCGCTTCATAAGGGCGGTGAGGTCCTTGCGCACGATCTTGCCGGGGAAGTGCTCGAGCGCCAGCAGGTCCAGCGCGTCGGTCTCGTAGGCGTTGTCGAAGGCGGCAACGGCGCGGGCGCGGTCCACCGCCTCGTCGATGGACGCCTCGGGCGCCTCGTCGGCCTCCTCCCTTGAGGCGGCCTCGGCGAAATAGACCCCCTCGGCGTCCTCGTCGGTCTCGGCAAAGTAGTTGATCTCCTCGGTCACGGCATCCTCCTAGAATCCGAAGTCGGTGGGGGCGAAGGCGATGTCGATGGAGTAGCGCTCGCGGAACAGCGGCTCCTTCGTCTCGGCATCGCGAGCCACCAGGTAGTAGTCGTCGGTCGCGCGGTAGGCGCGGCCCTCGCGCAGGGCGAAGCGCACCTCCATGGCACGGGCCCGCTCGTCGGCGTCGGCGCGGTCGGCCACGGCCAGGCGCACGTCGCTTACCGGGTTGCCGGCCGCATCGGCCATGAACAGCTCGTAGGTGGCCGGGGCCACCTTGCCGCCCACGGGCTCGGGCTGGTACAGGCGCACGCCGAACAGCAGGCTCGTGACGCGGCGGTTCGTGTCCAGAAGCCGCACCTCGGCCCGCTCGGCGGCCGTCACGGTCTTGGACCGCGAGCCGCCGTAGCGCACGCGCAGCACCGGCACGCACAGCTCCTGCAGGCTCACGCCGCCGTGCACGTAGCAGCTCGTGCCCCCGGGGCGCCGCAGCCGCACGAGCCCGCGCGGGGCTACGCCCGTAAGCTCGCCGCCGCCCACGGCCTCCATGCTCATGGCCACGAACAAGTCGTCTTCCGGCGCGCCCCGCAGAATGGCGAAGCGCTCGGCGGCCTTCTCCACCTCGCCCGCTATCTCGGCAGCCGAGGCCTTGGCGGCATCGGCCATGGGCTGGCGCGTGTACAAAAAGCCGTGGTCGGCCGTCACCACCACGCGGGTAGCCTTAATCTGGTTCACCGCCACCTTAACCAGGGCGCAGATGTCCTCGATGGCGCGCTCGCAGGCGCCGAACACGTCGTGCTCGGTGGGCGGCTCCTCGCCGGTGGCGTCGATGGCGTTGTGGTACAGGTACACCACCTGGGCATCTCGGGCCAGCTCGCGCTGCTCGGCCGACTTCATGGCCAGCACGTCCCGGGCCGTAAGCGCCACGCTGCCCGGGCGCCGCGCCCGCAGGACCGCCTCGCGCTGCGCCGTCGTGGCCGCCGGCATGCCGTCCAGGCTCACGGCCAGGGTCTCCTCGTCTATGGCCATGGACCGGTGCGGCAGCAGGGCCGCCATGCCGAAGGCGGTGGTAGAGGGGAAGGTGCCCTGGACCGCCGAGCACTCGCAGGCCACCCGCAGGCGCCGCTCCAGCTCGCCGGCCAGTTCGCGGGCCACCTCGTAGCGCAGGGCGTCGCTCACGATGACGACCACGCGCTTGGCCGAGGCCAGCTCGTTTTCCACCACCTCGTCGTAGAAGCGGCGCTGGCGCGGCACGCCGGCCACGAAGCCCTCGCGCTCCCAGTCGCCCTCGGCGCAGGCCACCCAGCACTCGTTGGCCGGGGCGAGGAACCCGTTCACGTACTGGGCATCGGCCCAGTCGGCCACTGCCCCCATAGCCTCGGAAAGCTCCGGGTCCGCATCGCGCAGGCAGCGCTGGTAGGCCTCGCAGAAGCGTCGGTAGGCGGCATCCATCTGCCACCAGTCGCCCGTGTAGGCCTCCCACACCCGCGCCGCCGGCGCCTCGTGGTAGCCCTCGCCGTGATCACGCAGGAAGTCCTGCATGTCGGCGGCGGCCAGCAGGGCGTCGAAGTAACAGGCCGCCGCCCCGAAGCCCGCCAGGGCCCGGCGGGCGCCGGCCGCGACGCGCACGTCGGCGCGGCGGTCGGCCCCTTGGGCGAGCGATGCCGCCAAATCGGCCACGATGGCGCGGTTCACGCCCGGGAACACATCGGTCTCAAGCAGGCTGTCCAGCGGGGCCGAGGCGAAGCGCTGAACGAGCCCCGCCTCGCGCTCCACCCGCTCGGCCGCCTCGGCCAGCACCGCCCGCGCCTCGTCGTCGGCGGCGGCCCAGTCGTGCACGATGCCCAGGCAGAACTGGTCGCACTCCCGCGAGTAGCGGCCCTCGAGCCCCCGCATGAGCGCCTCGGGCACGCCGGCGGCCAGGGCCGACAGCAGCAGGTGCGACACCAGGGCCTCGGCATCGACCGCGTCTCCTGCATAGCCCGTCACGGCGCCCAGGTAGCCCGCAAGCGCGCCGGCTGCGCCCCAGCGCTCAAGCTGCGCCAAGGTGCGCCCGGGCTCGCCGGCCTCGGCATCGGCCAGCGCCGCCGTCGCATAGGCCCGAACGATGGCCTGGCTCGAGGGCTCCACGCGCCCGAGCGCCGCCGCCAGCACGCCGGCGCGCACATCGGCGCCCGTGGCCGCCTCGGCCATCACCGCCCGGAACCGCGCCGTGCGCTCCTTCGACGCGAAGAACGGCCGCAGCTCTGAAAGTGCCTCGCGCACCTCGCCCGTATCGACCGCCCCCAGCGCCTGCACCAGAAGCGACAGCCCGTCGGCCTGGAAGTGCTCGGCGTACAGCTCGATATCGGCCAGCAAATCGCCGGCCGCATCGCCCGCCGGCCGCTGCCGGTACACCGCGAAGTCACTTTCCACATCATCGCGGGCGATGAGCCGCTTCAGCGCGAACAGGCCGCCCTCCTCGGCCCGCACGAACCGCACCGGCCGCTCCCCCGCCGGCAGCTCCCCGGCCTCAACTGCCCCGGCCAGCCCGTCGAAGGCCTCCGAGAACTCGCCCTCGGGGTCGTGCCACACCACGATGCGCCGCCGCGCCGCCCCCGCAAGGGGCTCGGCGAACCGCGCGAGGAACTGCCCTGTCACATCTATCTCAGCCACAGCGTCTCCTACTTGATCTTCGCCAGCACGTCCTGGAACTTCGCGTAGTTCACCTTCACGCCGTCATCCAGGTCTATCTCTATCATCTGGTCAGCCAAGTGGTGCACCTTCTCCTCGAAGGCCACAGTCTCGGCTAGCTGGTCGGCCAGCTTCTTCTGCTGCTTGGCAATACGCGTCTTCTCGGCGCCGGACGCCTCGCGCTCGGCCTCCTCAAGGTGCGCCAGCTGCGTGCGGTAGCGCTCCTGCTGCTCGTGCACGTAGTCGGTGCGCAGGCGCGCCAGCAGGTCGGGCTGGTAGCGGTGCATATACACGAGTGCCTTGAAGCCGTTCTTCTTGCCGGAGTCGAACAGCCAGTAGATGGGCCGCTTCTTGTAGGTTTGGCAGTGGTCGCGAAAGAACTCCTTCAAGAAGTAGTCGCGGATCACCTGGCGCGGGCTGCCCTTGCCGCCCAGCGCGTCGGCGATGTAGCGCAGGTTCTCCTCCAGGGTCTCGGGACCGTAGGCGGCGGCCACCCAGGCCACGAAGTTGCCGACGATGTCGTCCTCGAAGTACTCGTCGTCAGTGATGGGCAGCATGTTGTCCTCGTCGGGCATGAACGTGGGATTAGGAATGCGCGCCAGGTACTCGGCCAGGGTGTCGCCCTGGTTCGCCAGGATAAGGCCGTCCTCGTCCAGCGAGTAGCGCCCCAGCATGCAGCCCACGGCGTAGCTGATGAGCGAGACTATCTCGTCGCGGCGGGTGCGCACGTACTTGTTGCCCTTGAACGACTCGGGAATTTCCTCGGCCGTGTCGAAGATGCGGGCGACGGACACGTACTTGTCCTCCACCTCGATGGGCACCTCCCCCACCATGTCGTAGATCTCCGCGAAGATGCGGTTGAGCTCCTCCTCGTTGGCCTTCAGCTGGTCGAAGCGCGCATTGGCCTCGGCCTTCCAAGCCTCATACTTGTCAGCAATAAGCGCAGCCACTAAGCGGCCCTCCTTTCGGAATATCTCGCACAGTTTTCCTGGTATTCAAGTACATTTGTTCTTATATATGTGGTACAATGTTGCAAGGTCAGCGGAGTAAGCCCCGTGTGCTGGCAGCGCCTTCTTTTACGGAAGGAGGTGATTTGCCCATGGAATTGGCTATTCAACTTGTTGCGCTTGCCACTGCGGTGGTGGGATTGGCGACGGCGATGGTCAAGGCCGTGTCCGTAGCACGGGGCGAGCGCCCCGAAACGAAGGGCGGCCACAGGAACTAGTTTCCTTGTGGCCGCTCGGTAAACAAACGGCGTTGCCCGCATCACCAAACACGGGCATCCGCTGGCCACATTGTAGCAAGGGAAAATGACGACGTAAAGAGAGCTCACGACAGTATCGCGGAAGCCGGGCCCCGCGCACACGCGGGTACTCCGGCTCCCTCTTCCTAACCTCCGCCAGGGCGACGTATGAAGTGCGCTGGCGAACGAAGTGGTTCTTGGGCAACCCAGCAGGATGACCTCAAATGCGTTTTGGCGATTTCTGTCTTGAGGTACTGTCTCGGTCATGCTTCCAGCTAGGAAGAGCCCACGATTAGTCAGAGCGCTCACTCCCAATCACCAGTCCGCACTACACCTTTATCCGTTGCCAACGCTCCGAAGTTTTCCCAATATCGATACCTTGTTTTTAGAAAATCTTTTCTTTCAGGCGAAATTATGTCATTGGTATCGACCACCTCGTCAAAACCATCCCACAGCGATAAGTCTTTCGCGATTGTCGGGCCGAGCTTTAGGGTCGGTGGAACTGAAATGAGCCCTATCTTGCCCTTCTTCATTTTCCCGCAAGGAAACAGCATCATATCCCTCGAGGGCCACAGCCTGTCGAAGGAGACCAGTTCCAATCCGCCATCGTTCTTTTGGGCGCGTTTCCGAGCTAGAAAAGGATCCCTTGCAAACTCTTCGCGTCGCCCGTAAATGAGAATGAAACGAGGTGAAAACCTTCGTGCACGCAATCGTTCGGGAATGCAATACCGGTCATAGAAATCGTTCTTATTGTCCTCTAGGATAGTTTTCCACTCTAGGATCTGGTTCTCTGCCTGAGAAAATAAAGCATTCTGCACTTGATCAGATTTTCTATATGCAGACTTTGCCGGCCGCTCTATCTCTATCAAAATAGGCATGAGCTGCAAGCTGTTTGAAGCTATCCACATAAAGTCTGGAACGCGACGCTTAGCATCGTTATTTATAATTGGCTGCGAGAATAAGCAGCTATGAATTAAGCCATGATTCATATTGCCGTAGCACGGAAGCATGCAGGGGTTTTTCTCGAAAAATGACTGATATTCGCTTTCCGTCCTATCAGGGTCGGCCAATAGAGCATCGTATTCAGTCGTTAGCTTAGCCTCATATTCTTCGCAGCTAATCATACCCGGAACAGCCTCAGCCATCTTGTACTGTTTCCTGAAACTCGCCATACCCTCCTCCTACACCAACGGATGATGCGCGAAATCACGAGATATTTCCAAAGAATCCCAGTCGATCTGAGATACGAGAATGCACGATTGAACCCTTAGACAAACTTCGGGGATTGAACACTCATCTACAACAATTGGCACCCTCGCAATATCGCCCCAGGTAAATGAAATTGTTGGAGCTATGCATCTTAATATCGAGTCTGCAATAACACTGTTCATCAATCCCAGAAAGTATTTCTCTGACGTGCGATCATTGACTAACATCAAAGGCCCTTTTTGGTCGCAAATCATGCCAGAAGGCACCACTCGAAAGCTTATCCTCGATGAGGAAATCGCGGACCAAGTTATCCCAGGTTGGAACAAGTAGCTCATGTTGCCCAATTGAGCACCGACGAAGGACTTGAGAGCACTTCCGTTGTCTCGCCAATCAAGAACCAGGTTGGTGTTGCCATACCATTTTCTAAAATCACCACCCTTTGGATAAGGCACCCAAACATCCTGATTCGTCCCATTCACTTCAAACCACTCTCTTATAAAACGGGCATTATCGCCTGTGCAAACTCGACTTCCCTGTCTCGCAAATGAATCAAGACTTTCATGCAGAAAGCTCCCTATCATCGCATCGCCAGCCCAGTAGGCTATGGGGGTGCCGGGGATGGATTTGAAGGTTTTGGCGTGGCGGCGGTAGAACCAGCCGCAGGTTGGGTTGGCGATGGCCTCTGCTGTTTTAGGCTCCTGCAATTGCGGCCGATCAAATTCTTCAAGCCTGATGTAGGATCCGACAATATCCGGATCGCCGATCTGGTAGGAGAAGATGCAGGTGGGTACCGTCACCCCAGCATAGCCGTGAGTCGACTGCTGCACCATGGAGATGATCGATCCACGTTCGAGCAGCTTCTCTCGAAAAGCCTCAAACGACGAGATGAACATCCACGACGAAGCGGTAATCATGCTTATGAAGCCGTCGGGCTTTGTCAGGGTAAAGCCTCGCTCGATGAAGCAGGTGCAGAGGTCTCGCTTGCTGTCAGGATAGTGCTTCTTTGTCCAGGCGGCGAGCCACTTGTCCATGTTGGAGGAGCCCATATAGGGCGGGTTGGCTATGACGCAGTCGTAGGTTTCAGCCAAGGGCTCGCAGTTGGCAATCATGCTGCTTACCTGCTTCAGGGGGCCGGCGGCCAGGAGGTCTCCGCCGGCGGCGCGGGCGTCAAGTTCGTTCTCGGCGACGCGCAAGGCTTCCAAGTCCGCCGGCTCGGGGACGAAGAGGCTGCCGCACTCGCCCATGTGGGCCATGGCGTCCAACAGCTTGCTGCGGGCGGCCAGCATGGGCAGGTACTCCAGCTCCTCTTCTGCGATTTCCGCTGGTTTCAGGCAGATGATGCGCGGGTTCGCGCGCTCCTCGCGGCGCAGGTAGCGGCGGTCGAGCTCGCAGGCCTCCATGGACAGGGCGAAGCTGGCCATAGCCGCGGCGCGGGGGTCGATCTCCAGGCCCGTGAGGTTGTTCGCCAGGATGAGGCGCGGGATGTCGCGGCGCGGATGGCCCGCCTCCTCGTACATGACGGCCAGCAGGCGGAAGGCGTAGACGAGGATGTGGCCGCTGCCGCAAGCCGGGTCGATGACGCGGAGGGATTCGGGGGTGACGGGGCGGGAGGCAGCCTCTGTTGAGCGGCAAGGGCATGGCCCTTGCCCTACGGAGATGTCCGTACCTGGGGCTTCCTCGGCTCCTAGGTCGTCGGGGATGTAGTAGGGCATTTGGGTGGCTAGCTGGCTTTCGGGGTGCGACTGGAGCCACAGACGGCCTAGGGAGTTCTGGGTGAGGTACTGGACGATCCAGTCGGGCGTGAACAGCTGGGTGGCGGGCGCGATGGCGTCGGCCTCGGCCTTCTTGCCCTTCTTGAAGCTGGCGAACACCTCGTCTTTGCGCTCGGATACGTAGTACTGGTACATCCAGCCGACGATTTCCACGCCCTGGCGCCAGTCGTCCTCGGGGATGTCGGTCACCAGGCGGTCGACGACGCTGCCGGCGCGCAGCAGGTGCTCGGGCAGCAGCAGCTCCATGGCGGCGCCCACGGGCTCGAACACGTCGGGCAGGCAGGCGGCCAGCTCGCGGCATTGGGCTAAGAACAAGCAGCGGAACAGGGCCTCGTCGTCAGAAGCGGCCACGAGATCGGCCACCTCGCCGGCGCTGAGCCCCTCGATTTCCACAGCGAGGGCCTCGCGGAGGATCTGGGGGCGGAAGGTTCCGTCCTCGGCCGACAGCACGCGCACATGGCTGGGCAGGCGGTCGTTCAGCTCCATGAAGCGGATAGCCACCAGGCGGTTGAACCAGGTGTAGGTCGCCTGATCGATCAGCTTCCCGTAGGCGTCGCCGTAACCGGGGGCCGTATCGGGCCCCAAGCGCCGGATGAGGTCGGCGCGCTGGCGCTTCTCCTGGGCCGTGAGCAGGCGACCCTCGATGGCGTCGGCGGAGGCAGGGTCGTAGCCGTCCTCGCGGATGCCGAAGCGGGCGGCTTGGATGCGCACCTGCTCCATCAGATCGCGGCGAGCCCAAATGCAGAAGTTCTTGATGGCGGTATCGTTCATGGTGCTCCCCTATTTGATGCTGACGGTGTCGCTGTCGGCCAGGGCCGTTTCCAGCTTCTTGCGGATGGCGGCCACATAGGCGTCGATGTCCTCGGGGCTGGTGAGGCGCTGGGCGCGGCAGAGGTCGCGGCGCTCGATGGTCTTGATGCGGGGTTTGCGCGGGGCGGGGGCGGCTGTCTCGGTGGAGCGGGAGGGGCAGAGCCCCTCCCCTACGGCGGAACCGGGGGTACCCGCAGCAGGGAACCCCGAGGCGCCTGTTGTGACGGGGCGGCTATAGTTGGGCTTCAGGGTGGTCACGCCCTCTTCGGTGCGCTTGCGCATGGCGGCCTCGGCCTCGGCCTTCTGGCGCGCCTCCTCTACGGCGCGGTCGATGGAGGCCAGCTTCGCCTTCGCCCAGGTTTCCAGCTGGGTGGTGTAGGCGTCCAGCATGGCGCGGGTGCCGGCGCTGTGCACCTGGCCCTTCTTGGCGGCCAGCTCCTGCTCGATGGCGCCCATGAAGCCGGCGGGCAGCTCGGCGCCGTCGGCGTAGTCGCGGATTTCGGCCAAGGTAGCCTCCATGCGGTCGAGCAAATCGGACCGGCCGACGCGCACCACCTCGTCGTGGGCGCGGCGCACCGTCTCGCCCAACACCGGCAGTTCGCTGATGCGCCCGTAGGGCTTCGCCGCGCCCAAAATGTCGGCTATAGCGGCCAGGGCCTTTTGGGCCTCGTCGCTGTCCACTAGATACACAGCCTCGGCGGCCATGGACTCCTGCAGCTTCGCGGCCGCCTCGAACAGGCGCGCCTGGTTCGGGAAGAAGCCGCGCACGGCCTCGGCGTCCTCGGCCCAGTCGAGCAGGTCGTCGCCGGCATCGGTGAACGCCTTCAGCAGGGCCACTTCGTCGGCGCGGCTCTTCAGCACGTCGCTGGCCAGCACCAGCCCGCGCTCCACCAGGGCGCGGTCCGGGTAGGCGCGCTGCTCGTAATCTTCCTGCAGGCGCTGGCGGCACCAGTCGGCCTGGCGCTCCATGGCCCCGGCAACGGCGCTGGTGAGCCCGTCGATGTCGTCGGGGGCGACATCGGCATCGGGCAGGTCGCGCAGCACGGCCCGGGCGCGGTTGGTGAGCGCCGCCGAGGGCAACTGCCGCTTGCGCAGCTCCAAGCTATCGGCGGCCTTGCCCGTCAGGCACTCGGTGATGCGCTTGCGGTCGTTCGCATCCTGCACGTTCAGCGTGCGGCCGCGGTCGCGCGCCTGGGCGCGCCCCTCGGCCAGCAGCCGCGCCGCCACGGCGGCGATATCGTACTCGCGCCAGCCGAAGGGGCTCGCCTGGAACTTCCGCTGCACGTCGCCCATGGTGAGGTTGATGCGGCGCTCGGCCTGCACGGCCAGGTAGGTGTCCATCTCCTCGGCGGCCCGCTCGTTGGCGCCGCCCGTGCCCGCAAGCGCCCCCTGGGCGGTGCCGGCCAGCACGGCGACGACGTCGGCCGCCCCCTCAACGGGCACCGTCACATAGTCGGCCTTCGTGAACACCGAGCTCACCAGCTCGCCCAGGGCCCCGTCGAGCACCGCCTTGGCCGTGCGCGCGCCCTTCAGGTCCACCATGCGCCCGTTCACGGCCACCCTCGCCCCGGCGATGGCCTCTTCCATGCGCTCGGCCGCCTCCTTCTTGTTGCGGGCGGCCTCCTTGTTTTTCCCCGCAATGATGGCCTGGGTGGTCTCGGGAAGCGCCTGCACGTTCTTCGTGCCCACGTACTTCCTGATGCGGGCGGCGTTGCGCAGGGCGTCGAAGTAGCTGCTGTCGGCGCTGGGCAGCACCACGAGCGCCTGATTGGCGGACTTCAGCGCCAGCGTGCCGTCGTCGGCATCGGACAGGTCGTGGGCCACGGTGATGACGTTCAGCCGCATGCCGTTCTGGGACGCCCCGTACAGGGCGTCGTCCACGAAGGTGTCGAAGGGGAAGTCGCCGGCGCCCTTGCGGAACTTGCGCTGGGTGTACAGCGAGCCGTAGACGATCTTCATCATCTCCTCGGTGATGGCGGCCATGTCCACCGGGGTGGCCGCGATCTCGCGGGCCACATCCTGCTCCTCGTCGGTGAGGAAACGGTAGGTGTCGCCGTCGCGGCCCACGTAGTTCTCGTGCACGAGCCGCTCCAGCGAGCCGGCCACGGCCTCGCGCAGGACCACCTTGTCGGCGCCCATGTCGTCCACCAGCAGAATGGCGATGTTGCCCACCGTGGGCTTGATGTCCTTCAGGTAGCAGATGAGGTACAGGGTCTTCAGCACCTCCACGTCGCCGGGGGTGAGGCCCTCGCCGGCCTCGGCCGCCTCGGCGGCGCGGTTGATCACCTGGCGGATGCCGTGCTCCAGAAACTGCGCCATGGTGTCGTAGAAGCGCCACAGGGGCACGAGGGCCGTGCTGTCGCGCTCCTGCACCTTCTGGGCGGCCTCTTGGAAGCCCGACAGCATGCTGCGCTCGCCGCCGGACAGGTGCTTGCCGGAGTTGCCGTGCTTGCGGATTTCCGCGAAGATGCTCGGCAGGATTTTGAACTGGTAGTCGGCGAAGGGGTAGGTTTCCACGAAGTCGGCCGCCGAGGCGTAGCCCTTCAGGTCGCCCTGGCTGTTCTCGAAGGTGAACAGGTTCTTCAGCACCGCCGACTGCTCGTCGTACTCGCCGGCCAGCATGGCGCGGGCGGCATCGGTCTTCTCAAGCACGCGGCGCTTGATGACCTCGTCCACACTGGAGCTCGAAAGCGACAGGCGCGTGTTGAAGCGCCCCTGGATCTTCGAGAAGTCGTTGCCGGCCACCTTGGTGATCTCGTCGATGGCCTCCTGGCTCGTGACCATCACCCACACGCGGCCCCCGCACTTCGCGCCGATGTCCTCCACCAGCGTCTGCAGGTTCAGCATGAGGTTCACGTCGCCGCCGATGAACTGGCCCACCTCGTCAACCATGAACAGCAGGCGGAACTGACCGCCGCATTCCTCGGCGCGGCGGGACGCATAGGCGGCTATCTCGTCGGTCAGGCGGTCGGGCGACACCGTAGCGCCCTCGGTGCCGTCGAACCAGTGCTGGGCGGCCTCGCGGCTCATGCCCAGCACCTCCTGCATCACCTCGATGACGTCGTCTTCGAAGAACACGTACTCGGCGCGGTCGGCCAGCCAGTCGCCGCCGTTGATGCGGGCGAAGGCCTCGCGGAACTCGTCGGTTTTGCCCTGGCTCTCCACGAACTGCTCCATGCGGGCCAGGCGCAGATCCTCGCCGAAGAATCCGAGGTGCTCGTAGAACACGCGGGCGAAGGCCAGAAGCAGCGCCGTCTTCGCCTCGGCCCCGCCCTTCCAGTGGCCGCCCTTGGAGTCGATGTTGAAGAGGATGGTCTCGCAGGTTAGCTCGGTGGCGCGGCGCATGCGGCTGGCCACCATGGGGTCGGCCACCTTCCCGTCGAAGAACTCGATGGCGCGCGTTCCGTCAACCTCCTTGTTGGAGAGCAGGTAGCTGAGCATTTTCAGGAAGTGGGACTTGCCGCTGCCGAAGAAGCCCGATATCCACACGCCCACTTTGTCGGTGGGCACGTCGATGGCGCGGTCGTAGGCGTCGAAGAAGCTGGCGAAATGCCGCTGCAGCTCGTTGGTGACCACGTATTCCGAAAGCTCCTGGCGCATTGAGGCCGTATCGTCTTGGGCCACCTTGATGACCCCGTTGATGGAGCGGTTGATGTCCTTCGCAAACAAGTTCCCGATCTGCATGGCAGGCCTTTCCCTTAGTTCCTTCGTTGCTTCCTTGCGGCGCGCCTACACCAAGTCGAAGGCGCGATAGTAGTTGCCGTCCTCCAGGCCCCGCTGTCCGGCCCCCGAAAACAGGCAGAGCGACTGCCCGTCGTAGCGCCCGGGGTAGGCCACCACCACGGGGACGTCGGCGAAGAGGTGCTGGATGTTGTCCAGCAGCACATGGGCGCGCAAAAGCGGATAGGCCTCGCCCACGCCCGTGACCAGCACCACGTCGCCGGGTTCGTGGGGCTCGTAGGCCATGGCGGCGGCAACCGCCTCGGCCGAGGCCGTCTTGCGCAGCTGGTCGATGAGCGCCTGCGTGCCGCGCCGCTGCTCCATGCGGGCCACGGCGCCGTCGATGCGGCGCTCCTCGCAGATGGACCAGATGAGGTCGTAGAGGTTCCGCTCGATGAGCCGGCAGGGCAGCTGCCCCGACTCGCTTTCCCGCGCCAGGCGCGCGAACAGGTCGCGGGCCTCAAGCTCCAGGGCCGGGTCGTAGCAGAACAGGTAGATGCCCACCTCGTTGCCGAGGCCCCGGTTCGCCAGGAAGTCGGGGTCGGCCAGGCGGGCGCGCAGCACCTCGACGCGGCGGTCGAAGGTGTCGCGGGCCTGGCGGCGGGCGGCGTCGGTTGCCATGGGTTACAGCACCTCCATCTCGTTGAAGGCCGGAAGCCACGCCGTATCGCCGTTGCGGTAGATGGCGTCTTCCAAACAGGGGTCCATCACGAAGGGCAGCAGCTCCTCGGAGCGCGGCGAGGGCCGGTACCCCGCCTCGTGAAGCGCTTCCATTAACACGCCGCCGATACGCTTGACTGAGGCGTCGCTGAGCGCGGCGGCCTCGGGGTGGGTGGCCTGGTAGCGGGCTAGGAAGGCGTTCACGTCGGCGCGCGTGAGGCTGTAGTCCAGTGTGCGCAGGCGCGGGGCGATCTCCTCGGTCATGAAGGCGGCCATAAGGGGGTACACGCGCATCATGGCGTAGAGGTTGATCTGCGCGGCGCGCTCCTTCGGGCCGCGCGCGGCCAGGCCCACGAGCCCCTCGTCGTTTAGCGACTTCAGGCGCAGCAACATGGTGCGGGCCACGCGGGCGGCCTCGACGGTGGTCGGGTACTGGAAGAGGTTGTCGTTCACCGCCGCGGCAATGATCTCGTCATCGGGGGCGCCGTCGAAGCGCAGCCGGGCGACGAGGCGCAGCTCGCGCAACATGAAGTGCTCGCGAGCCAGAGAGCCGTCCTTGCGCGTGAGCCGTTCCATCATGGGAGCCTCCTTGCCATTCGGGGCTTTCCAAGCCCCGAATATGCTCCCGTCGGTAAAGGAGTACCCATCGCGCAACAAGGTGAAAGGTTGACACTCGCGAAAGCCCTCGCCGCCATCCGCAGCTTCACAAGGCGCTTTGTCGGCCGGCAGCGATGCGCGTTCTTCAGTTTGCCAGAGCAGAATAGGACCGCGAAAAGGGAAATAACGTTAAAAAGAGAAGCGCTGGGCGCGCTTCGGGCTATATCGTGCTGCGGGAGATGCTCAAAATACGAGCCCCCCCCCCGCAGATTACTCTCGGGGTAAGGCACCGGTGCTCCTCGTTGGCCGCTTGGCCGGACAATCTAATTCGTGCCGCCTCGAAGGAAACTCAAGAAGCTTGCTCGAGCTGCTCCGCAGGTGGCTTTCTCTCTCATTCGAAATAGTACCACAAGACAAGGACTTCTCGATTGCTCCGCATAGGGCCTTCCTGTTATAGGTGGAAAAATCGACGCTGAGCTTTATAACGTACATTTGTTCTTGATTACAAGAGTGAGTTTGCCTATACTGGGGGCATGGATAATCGAGAGAACATAACTTGGGATGACGTGCTTGAGGGCGATGGGCGTGGGAGCGGTGAGTCGGAGGGCGCTCTGACTGCAGCGGCTTCCGCAGGCGGGGGCTCCCCTATCGAGGCTCTGGCCGTGGGCGATTGGCTCTCGGCGCTCAACGAGGCTCAGCGGGAGGCGGTCACCACCACCGAGGGGCCGGTGCGTGTCATCGCGGGAGCCGGCACGGGCAAGACGCGGGCGCTGGCCTACCGGTTCGCCTACCTGGTGAACGTGCTGGGCATCCTGCCGGGCAACATTCTGTGCGCCACCTTCACGAACAAGGCCGCCGGCGAGATGCGTCGGCGCATCCGGCGCCTCATCGGCGACGACGACACCGGCCTCATCAACACCTTCCACGGCTTCTGCGTGGGGGTGCTGCAGGCCGACGGCCACGCCCTTCAGCTGCCGAAGAGCTTCCTTGTGCTGGACAACGGCGACATCGACGCCATGCTGGCCGTGGTGTACGAGGAACGCGGGCTCACCCTGCGCGACATGACCTACGCCGACGCCCGCGACCGCATAGAGATGCTGAAGACGCGCGACAGGCCCGACTACTACCGCGACCTGCTCACTTTCACCGCCGACGAGCTGCGCGAGCGCTACCGGGCGGCCGACGCCACCGAGGACATCATCTTCTACGGCTACCTCTGCCAGCAGAAGCGCGCCTTCGGGCTCGACTACAACGACCTCATCATCCTCACCCTGCACCTGTTCGAGCAGTGCCCCGAGGTGCGCCGGGCCTGGCAGGAGCGCCTGGAATACGTGATGGTGGACGAGTTCCAGGATATCGACGGCCTGCAGTACCGGCTTATGGAGGTGCTGGCCGCCCACCACGGCAACCTGTTCGTCGTGGGCGACCCGGACCAGACCATCTACAGCTGGCGCGGGGCCGACGTGCGCTACCTGACGGAGTTCGCCGCGAACTTCCCCGGCACGCGCACCATCATGATGCTCGAGAACTACCGCTCGGTGCCGGCAGTGGTGAATGTGGCGAACTCGCTGATCGCGAAGAACCGCGAGCGCATACGCAAGGACCTGGTAGCCCGCCGCACAGATGCGGGGCCGGCCGTATGGTACCACGGTGCCGACTCCCCCGCCGAGGCCGCCTGGATCGCCGAGGGGGTGCGCGCGCTTTCCGGGGCCGGCGTGGCCCTGGGCGACATCGCGGTGCTCTACCGGGCCCATTACGCCTCCCGCGCCGTGGAGGAGGCCTTCATCCACGAGGGCATTCCCCACACCGTGCACAGCGGGGTGCCGTTCTTCGCCCGGCGCGAGGTGAAGGACGCCCTGTCCTACCTGCGCTTCCTCACCAGCAAAAGCGACCTCGACTTCCGCCGTATCGTCAACGTGCCGCGGCGCAACCTGGGGCGGCGGCGCATGGCCTTCCTCGCCGAGGCGGCCGAGCGCGAGGACACCACCCTGTACGAGGCGCTGTGCGCGCACCTGGACGACGATATCTTCCGCGGCACCGGCGCCCGGGCGTTCGTGACGCTTATGGAATCCTACGCGGCCACCTACCGCGAGCGCACCGTGTCGGAGCTGCTCGACGAGCTGGTGAAGAAGAGCGGCTACGAGAAGATGCTGCGCACCGAGGGCGCCCAGGAGCGCCTGGACAACCTGGCCGAGCTGAAGCAGGCCGTCTACGAGTACGAGGCCACCTGCGGCGAGGAGCTGAGCCTGGAACAATACCTGGCCCACGTAGCGCTGCTCACCGCCGCCGACGAGGTGGAAACCGGCGGCGACAAGGTGCGCCTCATGACCATCCACGCGGCCAAAGGGCTCGAGTTTCCCCACGTGTTCGTCAGCTCGCTTTCCGAGGGGGTCATCCCCTCGTGTAAAACCGAGACGCGCCGGCAGCTGGAAGAGGAGCGCCGGCTCGCCTTCGTGGCCCTGACCCGCGCCCGCGACGGGCTGTACCTCACCGAGGCGGAGGGGTTCTCGCACAAAGGCTCGCCCCGCTTCCCCTCGCGGTTCCTGCTGGAGATAGACCCGGCCCTGCTGATGCGCAGCCCCATGCCCGCCGACTACCTGGCCCAGGCCCGCGAGGCGGCGGCCCTGGCCGATATGCGCTTGGCCGAGCGCGAGGCGGCCGCTGCCTTTTCCGTGGGCGACGCCGTGGAGCACCCCGTGTTCGGGTGCGGGCGCGTGCTGAGCATCGATATGACCAAGCGCGCCTACCTGGTGGCCTTCGAGAACCTGGACACCCCGCGCGCCATCTCGTTCAAGGCCCCGCTCGCCCCCCGACCAGCGTGAGACAGCGGGACGCCCTTCCCTACTCGTGGAGGACGCTGGCGGCTCGGCCCTCGTCTATGGCCTGGTTGCAGAGCTCGTCGATGCGCGCAGCCGTTTCCTCGGGGGTGGTGCTGCCCATGAGCAGGTCGTGGATGCAGGGGTAGAACACCTCGCGCACCGCCCGAGTGTCGGGGTTCGATCCGGTGAAGTCCACCACGTTGTCGGCGTTGGCGCGGAACAGCTCGTAACCGGGAATGTCCACTCCGTAGCGCTCGGCCACCGCCTTCGAGGCGGGCAGGGTGCCGGCGGCGTAGTCGAGCCAATGGTCGCTCTCGTACACGAAGGTGATGAAGTCCTTCGCCACCTGCAGCTTGCGCGCGTCGCCGTTGTCGAACACCTCGAAGCCCGACGAGAATGTGGTAGCGCAGCCTCCGGCGTCGGGCCCCGGAAAGTTCACGAGCCCCACCGTGTCGCCATAGCGCGTGAGCGAGGCGTTGTTCACCATGTAAATGGCCAGCTGCTGGTTCTTAAACAAACTCGAGCAGTCCTCGATCTCCAGGTTCTCGGCATGGGGCGGGAACCATCCGCGGCCCACGCCCTCTTGAATCCAGCGCAGGGCGGCAATGCCCTCGGGCGTCGAAAGGTTGAAGTGGCCGTCCTCGTCGAAGAACGACGAGCCCGCCGAGCGCAGCAGCGTCATGATGTGGGTGTCGCCCTGGGAGCTGGCCGCGTACATCATCATGGGGAAGCTGCCCTCGGGTAGGCTTCCGGCCAAGGCGTCCAGAATCTCCGTCCACTCATCCAGCGTCCACGCGGTAATCTGCCCCTCGGCGATGAAACGATCGAGCCCGGCGTTGCGGAACATCTCCAGGTTGTAGGCGAGTACGTTCTGCCGCGCCAGGTACGGGATCATGTACAGCCGCCCCTCCACGGTGCTCATGGCCGCCAAGTGGTCGAACAGGTCGGCCCGAATGTCGGGGGTGACGATGTCGTCCAGGGGCACCACGCGCCCGGTGTGGATGTAGGTGGAGGTGTTGAAGTAGTCGCCGTAGAGCACGTCGGGCGCCTTGGGCGTGTCGAAGCAGCCCGCCACGGCGTCGTCGTACTGGTTCTGCTCGAACACCACCACTTCCACCTCGACCGGCTCCTTGGCGTAAGTGGCGGCGAAGTCATCGGCCATGGCCTGGATGACCGTTTCCACCTGGCTGATGTCCTCGTCGAACACCACGTCGTGGCCCGTGCGGGGCACCTTGATGACCAGGTGCACCGCCGAGGAGGTCGCCGGCGCGCAGCCCGCGCCCGGCACTGCCGCCAGGACGAGCGCCGAGGCGGCAAGCGCGCAGAACCTGCGGCGGCTGAGGGGCATAGAAGCCAGGGGGAATGCGTTCATCGCGGGCCGCCTTTCCGAACGGCCTCGAGCTTCTTCAGCATGACCGTCACGTTCAAGGGTTTGGTGAGGAAGTCGTCCATGCCGCTGGCCAGGGCGCGGTTGCGGTCCTCGGTGAAGGTAGAGGCCGTGCAGGCGAAGATGCGCACCGTGGCGGCGTCGGGCCGCTTCAGCGCGCGGATGGCCCGGGAGGCCTCGTAGCCGTCCATGACGGGCATCTGGGCATCCATGAGAATGGCGGCGAAGTACCCCTCGGGCGATTCGCTGAAGGCGCGCACGGCCTCCTCGCCGTTCTCGGCCACGGTGATGGCGAAGCCCTCCTCGGAAAGGATGCTCGAGATGATGTCGGCGTTCAGCTCGTTGTCCTCGGCCACCAGAAGGCGCGTCGGCTCGGCTGCGGGCTCCCCTTCCCCGCTGCCGTCGGCCGCAGGCGCAGGCACCGCCGCGGCCAGGGCCGCCTCGAAGGCGCGCCGCTCGCGGGCCGCCTCCTCGGCGCTCTCGCCGGCGTGGGCCGGGTCCACGGGCAGCGTCACGGTGAGGGTGAAGCACGAGCCGCGGCCCAGCTCGCTTTCCACCGACAGCACGCCGCCCATCTGCTCGGTGAGCAGATGGCTGATGGACATGCCGAGGCCGGTGCCCTTCTGCGACTCGCTGTTCTTGTTGCGCTCCTGGGTGAACACGTCGAAGATGTGGCGCTGGAACTCCGGCGTCATGCCGCAGCCGGTGTCGGCGATGGAAATCGTGGTGGTGGCCGCCAGCCCCGAGGGGGCGATTACCTGGCTCACGTTCATCGAGATGGTGCCGTCCTCCGGCGTGAACTTCACCGCGTTCGAGAGGATGTTCATGAGCACCTGGCTGATGCGCACCTCGTCGCCCACCAGGTAGGGCCAGCGCACGCCGTCGGCCGCGAAAGTGAAGTTGATGCCGCGGTCGGCCATGGGCTCGCGCTGCATCTCGCAGACATTGTCGATGAGCGCCTCCAGCGAGAAGGGCTCGTTCACCAGTTCCACCTTGCCCGCCTGCAGCTTCGACACGTCGAGGATGTCGTTCACCAGCGACAGCAGGTACTGGGCGGCCTTGCCGAGCTTGCCCACGTAGCCGGCCATGGCCTCGGCGTCGTCCATGTGGCGCTCCATCAGGTGGTTCAGGCCGATGATGCCGTTGAGCGGCGTGCGAATCTCGTGGCTCATGTTCGAGAGGAACTCCGTGCGGGCGGCCGCCTCGGCCTGAGCGTGCACCGACTGCTTCATGAAGCGGTAGATGAGCGCGAGCATGATGGACACCACGCACACCATGGCGCCGAGCATGCCGACGGTCATGGCGATGAACGGGGCGAAGCGCTCGTTGAACACCTCGGTGGGCACCGTCATGATGAACGACCAGGCCGTGCCCTCGACGGGCGCGAAGCTCATGACGAGCGGCTCGCCAGTGGCCGTGACGCAGTTGATGACGAAGTCCTTGCCCTCGGCGATGTTCTGGCGCACGTCGTCGATGGTGACGCCGTCCTCGATGTAGCCGGCCTCCAGCATATCGTAGAAGTTCTCGCGGCCCGACAGGTCGGTGGCCGCGTTGCCGCTGACGATGTAGTAGCCCTGGGAGTTCACCACGCTGGAAACGCCCTCGCCGTCGAAGCTCTCGATGACAAGCTGGTCGGAGATGGCGGACAGGTCGCTGCGGCCGAGCAGGCCCACGAAGGTGGTGTCACCGATGCGCAGGTCGTTCAGGCGGATGCCGAAGATGAGCGACTCCTTGGTGGTTTCCAGCTTGCCGTTGGCATCGTCGTAGAGCATGACGAAGTGCTCGCGCCCGTCGGCCATCAGCTCGTCGTAGGCATGGTCGTCGGCGGCGATGCGCACGTAGGAGCTGCTGTAGAGGGTGCCGTCGGCATCGAGCAGGTAGATGGCATTGAACAGGGCCGATGAGGCCGCCTCCAGGTTCAGCTGCTCCTGGGCCTCGTGGACGTCGCGCACGTCGTAGACGTCCATGCGCTCGGCCACGGAGTTCAGGCGCGCGTAGGAGTTGTCCAGCGACCCCTCGATGGTTTCCACATCGTGGCGGGAGATCTCGTCCACCGAAGTCATGAGGTTGCCCGCCACCGTGGCCGACAGCTGCATGAGGTACACCACGACCGCAAACGCCAACACCGCCGCGGCGGTGACGATAATGGCGATGGTCTTACGGCGGTTCATAGCGCGCTTCCTCGGGCATTGGTAACAGTCTCTCAACGCCAGTTTAGCACTGTTAGAAAGCGGTCAGGCAAATGTTACCTGTAAGTGAACTATAAGTAGGACGCTTCTATCTCCCGGATGCGGCGCAAAAACTCGTCGTTCTGTGGCGTGGGAATGCCGTGGGCGCGCCCGAGACGGCTGATGGTTCCGGCGAACAGGTCCACCTCGGTGGGGCGGCCGGCGAGCACGTCTTGGCGCAGGCTGGGAAGGCCGGCGGGGTTCAGATGGTCGATGATGTCGAGCCAGTAGGCCACGTCGGCGTCGGTCAGGGCGATACCGCAGGCCCGGCCCACGACGGCCACCTCGTTCATGGCGGCGATCATGGCCCGGCGCGCCTCGCCTTCCGCCTGGATACCGGAGAAGCAGCAGTCGTAGACGGCGCAGGCCTGGTTCACGCCCACGTTGCAGATGAGCTTGCCCCACAGCTGGTGCTGGATGTCGTCGGGGCAAAGGTAGGGCTGCCCGATGGCATCGAGCCACATCGTCACCCGCGCCAGGTTGGCCCGCTGAACGGGGTCGCCGGCGTCGCGCACGCCGAGCGCCATAACGCCCACACAGCCAGCGGTGACGGTGAAGCCCACCTTCCGCGCGTCCATCTGCTGGGCCACGCACAAGAGCACCCGCTCCCACCCGAAGCGCTCGGCCAGCACCTCCTCGCTCGTAATACCGTTGAGCACCGAGATCACCGCCGTGTCCGGTCCCACCATCGGCGCGCTTTGGGCCATGGCCTCCTCCAGCGCGCCGAACTTCACCGCATAGAGCACCACGTCGAAGGGCATCGCGCGCGCCTGTTCGGCAGCCTCTTCGTAAGTAAGATAGGTGGCGGCAATGGGCTCGCCATTGAACACCGTCGGCTCGCTGCGGTAGGTTGCCGTGCGCGCCTCATCGGCCACCACGAACACCCCGCCAGCCCCCATAGCGCGCCCAAAGCACCCCGCATACATGGCCCCGAGGGACCCGAACCCCACAACAGCCACCCGCTTCACATCGTTCATTACAAGGCCCTTCCCAAGGTTAGGCGTCAAAAATTCAACAAGAGTTGAGTGTAGAGGGATACGGGGTGGTGCTCATCAAGCGAGTTCCGCAGCGAACGGAAATGTCCAGTGGACATTTCCGCCGAGCGAGGACTGTCTGAGCGACTGAGCACTACCCCGTAGCCCGATCCCGGCAGAGCCCCTACGCCATATCCTCAAGTCTTCCATGCTTCTCATAGCGCGTAACGCGGGCAATGCCGTTGCCGTCATCGACGAACACGACGCGCGGCGCATGGGCCGGATCGGCGAACTCCTCAGGCGTCATCTGCGCGTAGGCCATGATGATCACCTTGTGGCCCGGCTCGACGCAGTGGGCCGCGGCGCCGTTCACGCAGATCATGCCACTGCCCGGCTCGCCGGCGATGACGTAGGTCTCGAAGCGGTTGCCGTTGTCGATGTCGACCACCTGCACCTTCTCGTATTCCAAGATGCCCGCGGCCTCGGAAAGCACCGGGTCGATGGTGATGGAGCCCACGTAGTCGAGCTCGGCCTGCACCACACGGGCGCGGTGGATCTTCCCCTTCAGCACGTTCAGCAGCACGGCCTACTCCCCCTCCTCGTAGATGAAGTTGTCGATGAGGCGCGTTGAGCCGATGTAGACGGCCAGGGCCGCCAGCACCGAGCGGCCGAGGGTGTTCACCGGCTGCATGGTGGCGCCGTCCACTACCTCCACGTAGTCGATGCGCGCCAGGGGATCGGCCTCGATGATGGCGCTCATCTGCCGTTTCACGGCGGCCGCGTCGCGCTCGCCGGCACGCACGGCCGCCTCGCCGGCGCGCACGGCCCGCGACAGCACCAGGGCCGCCTGGCGCTCGTCGGGCGACAGGTAGGCGTTGCGCGAGCTTTTCGCCAGGCCGTCCTCCTCGCGCACGATGGGGCAGCCCACCACCTTGAGGTTCATGTTCAAATCGGCCACCATGCGCTTGATGATGGCCAGCTGCTGGGCGTCTTTCTGGCCGAAGAAGGCGAAGTCGGGCTGAACGATGTTGAAGAGCTTCGTCACCACGGTGCACACGCCGCGGAAGTGCCCCGGCCGCGAGGCGCCGCAGAGCGCGTCGGTGAGGGCTTCCATGACCACGTAGGTGTTGAAGGCGGGGCCGTACATTTCCTCGGGCGTCGGATGGAACACCGCATCGACGCCATGGGCCGCGCAGACGGCACCGTCGCGGGCAATGTCGCGCGGGTAGGCGTCGTAGTCCTCGTCGGGGCCGAACTGCAGCGGGTTCACGAACACGGACACCACCACTTTGTCGCAGGCAGCGCGCGCTGCCTCCATCAGGCTCTCGTGACCCTCGTGCAGCGCACCCATGGTGGGCACGAGGCCGATAGTGAGCCCAGCGGCCTTCCAGGCGGCCACCTGCTCCTTCACGCCGGCAACGGTTTCGATGATCTGCATGGCGTGCCTCCTACAGGTTCTCGAGGACGCCCTCGGGGGCGGCGTAGGTGTGCTCGGCGCCCGGGAAGGTGCCGTCCTTCACGCAGCGGTCGTATTCCGCGTAGGCCTCGCGCATGATGTCGCCCACCTCGGCGAAGCGGCGCACGAACTTCGGCGTGAAGTCGTGGAACATGCCGAGCATATCCTGGTTCACGAGCACCTGGCCGTCGCAGCCGGCCCCGGCGCCGATGCCGATGGTGGGAATGGTCAGCTCTTCGGACACGCGGGCGGCCAGGGCGGCGGGAATGGCCTCCAGCACCACGGCGAAGGCGCCGGCCTCTTCCACGGCACGGGCGTCTTCCAGAAGCTTGCGGGCGGAATCGGCGGTCTTGCCCTGCACCTTGAAGCCGCCCAGCGCGTTGATGCCCTGGGGCGTGAGGCCGATGTGGGCGCATACGGGAATCTGCGCGCTCACGATGGCGCGGATGTGCTCGGCCACCTCTACGCCGCCCTCAAGCTTCACGGCGTTCGCGCGGCCCTCCTTCATGAGGCGCCCGGCGTTCACCACCGCGTCGTACACGCTGGCCTGGTACGACATGAAGGGCATGTCGCAAATGACAAGGGCGTTCTTGGTGCCGCGGGCGACAGCAGCACAATGGTGGATCATGTCCTCCATGGTCACCGAGACGGTGTCGCCCAGGCCAAGCATGACGTTGCCGAGCGAGTCGCCGACGAGGATGGTATCGATGCCCGCCTCGTCCACCAAACGCGCGGTGGTGTAGTCGTAGGCGGTGATCATGGAGATCTTTTTGCCCTCGGCCTTCATTTGAAGACACGTAGATACCGTAACAGCCATGGTTACTTCCTTTCGATCCTGCCGCCTCGGGCCTCTCCCAAGTGCAGCGGTATCCTTCACTGGCGCGTATTATAGCCGCGGGGTGCGCTGGCGGGCGCGCCAATCATGAGGGTTTTCCATAGCTTTTCGCCATAGGGCCATGGGTGGCGCCTATGGGCTAGCGGGCGGCCGCCTTTAGTGCGGCCACCTCGGCGTCGGTGAGCCGGCGCGCGTGGCCCCGGGGCAGCTCCCCCAGATCAAGCGGGCCGAAGCTTTGGCGGTGCAGGGCGATGACCGGGTGACCCACGGCCGCGAGCATGCGGCGCACCTGGCGCTTGCGGCCCTCGCGCAGGCCCACTTCCACGTAGGTGCCCCCTTGGGCGAGCGCGGCGCGCGAGCGCTTGCCGCCGTGGCGCTGCCGCTGGCCGCTGGAGGCGCCGTCGTCGCCGATGAGGGCCGCGGCGCGCTCGGCCTCGGCGTCGGCGAGGATGCGCACGTCAGCCGGCAGCGTGGGGCCGTCTTCCAGCGTGACGCCCTCGCGCAGGCGGCGGGCGTCAGCCTCGGTAAGCGCGCCCTCCACCAGGGCCAGATAGCGCTTGGTCACGTGCTGGCGCGGGTGCAGAAGGCCGTGGCCCAGCTCGCCGTCGGTGGTGAACAGCAGAAGCCCCGTAGTATCGGTGTCGAGGCGCCCCACGGGGAAAAGCCCCGGGTGCGCCGGCACGTCCACCAGCTCGGCCACCGTGGGGCGACCCTGGGGGTCGCTCATGGTGGTGACGTAGCCGGCCGGCTTGTGCAGCATGAAGGTGACATTCTCGTCGGGCAGGGCCACGGGCGCGCCGTCGACGGCTACCTCGTCGGTTGCCGGGTCCACCTTCGCCCCCATCTCAGCCACCACCGCGCCGTTCACCGTCACGCGGCCGGCGGCGATCAGCTCCTCGGCATGGCGCCGCGAGGCCACCCCTGCCCGCGCCAGGAATTTCTGGAGCCGCATCTCTTCCACGGGCTACTCGTCGTCCGTTTCGAACGTCAGGGAGTCGAAGTCGATCTTCTCGACGACGCCGAGGGTGCTCGCGATGGCCTCGGCAAACATGGCCTCGGCGGACTTGCCCGCCTCGCGAGGCGCAGCCCCATCGTCAGCCGCCGCAGCGCCTTCTTCCTCACGTAGAACCTCGGCCCCGCGCTCCTCGGCCGCCACGCTCGCCAGAGTCTGGGCCGCCGCATCGAGGCCGGCGTACATCTCCTCATCAAACAGCAGCGCCTCGGCGTCGCCCTCGGCAGCGTCCTCGCCCATAAGGCCGCGGGCGAGGGTACGAGCCTCGTCGTCGGAGACCGCCGCGTCCTCGCGGGTGGCGCTCAAACGCTCGGTGATGAGCCGGCGCGTCTCCTCGTCAGGGGCGAAGTCGGCCAAATCCGGCAGGTCGGCGGGGCTGCGCAGGCCGAACTTCTCCAGAAAGCCGCGGGTGGTGCCGTACAGCGTGGGGTTGCCCGGGGTGTCCGCCGTGCCCACCTCGCGCACGAGCCCCTTCTCCACGAGCGAGTTCAGGGGGCTGTCGGAGTTCACGCCGCGCACGCTGGCCACGCCGGCGCGGGTGACCGGCTGGGTGTAGGCCACAATGGCGAGCGTCTCCATGGCCGCGCCGGACAGCTTCCGCGTGTCCCACGACAGCACGTACTTCTCGATGAGCTCGTGGTAGGCCGGGTGCGTGAACAGCCGCCAGCCGCCGGCCACCTCGCGCAGCTGGATGCCCGAGCCGCGCTGCTCCAAATCGGCCCGCAGGGCCACGAGCGCCGCCTCCACCTGCGCCACATCGCATTCCAGCATCTCGGCGAGCGTGATGGTGCCCACCGGCTCGTCGGTCACGAACAGCATGGCCTCGATGGCGCCGGCCAGCTGGTCGGCTTGCAATCCCTGAAACATGTGTCTCCTACTCCTCCCCCACCGAGGTGAGGGCGTCATCGCCGTCCAAGATGAGCTCGCCGGAGCCCTCGATGTAGTCGATGGCGATGTCCCCGAACTCGGCGTCCTGGGTCAGGTTCACCATCACGCGCTTGTACAGCTCCAGAATGGCCAGGAACGTGACCACGGCCACGTCCTTGGGGGTGGAAGGCCCCACCAGCTGCGAGAAGCGCAGCGATTTCGCGTTGCGGATGCGCTGGTGGATGGCGCGCACGTGCACCTCCACGGGAATGGGCTTGGCGGCGATGTGCTCGCTTTCCAGCAGGAACACCTCGCGCCGGGCCAGGGCCGCGGCCGCCTGGTAGGCCAGCGCGTCCAGCGACACCCCTTCCAAAAAGTCGGGCATGAGCCCCAAGAAGGTGGCGTCCGGCCCGAAGGGACGCGTGTGCATGCGGCCCTCGGACACGAACCGGGCGTGCAGCGCGGCGGCGGCGTTCTTGAACTTCTTGTACTCCATAAGGCGCTCGACCAGGATGTCGCGGGCCTCGGAGGGGGCGAGCTCGGCTAGGTCCTCGTCAAGCTCGTCGCGCTCGCGCGGGATGAGGCTTTGAGCCTTGATCTCCAGCAGCGTTGAGGCCACCAGCAGAAAGTCGCTGGCCACGTCCAGGTCGAGGTTCTCCATGTGCGAGACCTCTTCGAGGTACTGGTCGGCGATCTCGGTGATGGAGATGGCACCGATATCCACCTTCTGGCGGCTTACCAGGTACAGCAAAAGGTCGAAGGGGCCCTCGAAGCTATCGATGCGAACTTTGTAGGACACGCGCCGGCCGCCTTACCGGAAAAACGGGGGGAACATGAGGTCGAACAGATTGCCCGCCGTGGCACCCAGGTACCACGAGAACGGGTTGAAGTTGAACACGTAGGGCAGCACCACCACGGCGATCATGAAGATCGGGAAGGCGTACTGCTGAATCTGGTAGTACTTCGGCAGGTACTTCGGCGGCAGCAGGATAGCGAAGATAGAGGAGCCATCGAGCGGCGGGATGGGCAGCAGGTTGAAGAACATGAGATAGAGGTTGATGAGCGCGAACGTGGGCAAAAACATCACGTAGAAGTAGGCGAACAGCTCGCTGTTGGCGAAGGCGGGGTTCGACACGAGCCCGGAACAGCCCCAAGCCACCGCCGCGGCCAGAGCCGCCATGGCAAGGTTCGCGGAAGGCCCCGCCAGACCCACGATGACGTCGTCGCGACGCGGATCCTTGAAGTAGCGCGGGTTGTAGGGCACCGGCTTCGCGTAGCCGAACACCGGCCAGCCCATGAGCATGAGCATGGCGGGCAGGATAACGGTGCCGAAGGGATCAATGTGCTTGAGCGGGTTGAGCGACAGGCGCCCCGAGGCCTTGGCCGTGGGGTCGCCCAGTTTGTAGGCGGCGAAACCGTGGGCCACCTCGTGCAGCACGAGGGCCGGGATGAAGCTTAAGACCGCGCAGATTATGTAAGGGATGTTCACCATAGCTTTCGTAGTGTAGCGCACCGCCCCGAAAACGCGCCGCCTAGCCCCCAAACCCACAGAAACCGCCCACGAGCGGCCCGCAAGACCGCTCCCCAAACCACGGTCCCGCAGCCCGCGCCTCCCCTCCGTAGGGCAAGGGCCATGCCCTTGCCGCCCGGTCCCGTGAGACAGTGCCCCGGAGGGGTGTCTCACCCCTAGTCGAGGACGAGTTGCTGGATGTAGACGGTGTTACGGAGCTCCTTGGCGTGGGCGGCCGTGAGGGTGCCGTCGGCCACGAGGGCCTTGATGATCTGCAGCTCACGCACGAGGGCCTGCTCCTGCACGTTCTCGATGGCGTCGTGGGTGGCGCGCATGGCCCGGAAGTGGGCCGAGATGCTGCGCGGCCCCTCCCCGGCAGCGGCGCTCGCGTCGCCGCAGGCGTCCTCGTCGTCTTCCCCATCCCACAGCACGGCGTCGCGGGCCACCTGGTCGAGCTGGTCGAAGAGCGCATCAACCCGAGCCGCCTCGGCCCGGGCGCGACAGGTGGCCGGGGCGCTGGCCGCCGGCGCCAGGTCCTGCAGCAGGTCGGCGTAGCGCTTCATGACAATGGCCGTGGCGGGCTCGTCGATGACCTGCCGCGCCCCGACCGCGTCCGCGGCCTCAACATCGGCGCGCTCCCCTTCCGCGCCTGGCACCGTCTCCACAGCGGAGTCGCGTACGGCGCCGGTGAAGTGGGCATCGGCCTCGATGGAGGCGATGACCTGGCACACCAAGTCGATTTCCGCATCCACGCGCTCGCGGGTGCGGCGCGCCGAGTGCTTCGAAGGCACGAGCGCCGGCACGGCGAAGTTCGCCAGCAGAAGCGTGAGCACGATCATGCCCGAGGCCACCGAGATGAGCTCGGCGCGGTCGGGCACGGCGGCGCCCATGGTCAGCATGAGCGACAGCGTGATGCCGCCCTTGGCGCCGGCGAAGGCCATGGCCAGGGTGCCCTTCAGATGGGCCCTATCGAGGCAGCTCGATACCGGCCGCCCCTCGCGCCGCGCCGCACGCAGGTCCATGGCCAGAATCCAGCAGAAGCGGACGGCCTCCAGCACGAAGGTGAGCGCGATGACAATGGCCAAAAGCCCCGCCGGGTCGCTGAGGGCGCCGTCGGCCGCCGGGCGCAGAAGCCGGGGCAGCTGCATGCCCAGAATGACGAAGATGATGCCGTTGAGCACGAACTCGATGGTCTCCCACACGCTTTTGGCCTGCAGCTTGGTGCGGGCCGCCTCGGCGCTGTGGCGCTGGGGCAGAAGCGACAGCGCAAGGCCCGAGGCCACCACGGCGATGACCGCCCCGATGTGCAGCGATTTCGCCGCCAGGTAGATGACGAAGGGCAGAAGCAGCTCCAGCATGACGTGGAGCGTCGGGTTGTCGAGCCCGGCACGGCGGATAAGCTCGAGCAGCCCCCAGGCGAGCACCCCCATGACAAAACCGCCGACGAGGCCGCCGAACAAATCGAGGGCGAACTCCTCACCCGCATGGACGATCGAGAACGTGCCGGCGGCGATCATGGTCATGCAGCACTGGAACACCACGGTGCCCGTCACATCGTTGAACAGGGCCTCGCCCTTCAGCAGCGCCTCGTGGCGACGCCCGAAGCGGCGGTCGTGGGTAAGGGTGGTCACCGCCACGGCGTCGGTGGAGCCCATGGCGGCGCCTAAGGCCACGGCGGCGGCCAGCGGGATGGCCGGCACGAGCCCGTGCAGGGCGAGCCCGCAACCGAAGGCGATGGCGAACACGAGCCCCACGGAAAGCGACGCGATGCCCCAGCGGTTCTTCCACAGCGCCCCGGAATCCACATGGCGCGACTCGTTGAAGTGCAGCGGCGCGATGAACAGGATGAGCAGCAGCTCGGCGTCGATGCCGAACTCCAGCGGCGTGGCCACGGCCAGCGCGATAACGACGCCGAGGGCCACCTGCACGAGCGGCAGCGACACCCGCGGCAAAAACTTCTCCAGAATGCTGGAGGCGATGACGGCGGCCAGCAGGAACAAGATAAGTTCGAAGGTCTCCAAAACGGCAACTCCTCTACCAAGCGCAAAAGATTTCGGAGTACCTTATCAGAAGGCGAGGCGCACGTCCTAGGAGAGGTCGGGGAAGCCCTGCTGGCGGAGGGCCTCGTAGGCGGCGATGGCGGCGGCGTTCGAAACGTTGAGCGAATCGAGCGCGGGGCGCATGGGGATGCGCACGCAGCGCTCGGCGAACTGCTCGAGCAACGCCGGGTCGAGCCCGCGGCTCTCGCGCCCGAACAGCAGGAAGGCCTCGGGCCCGTAGGCCACCTCGGTGTAGAGGCGCGATGCGGCCCCGGTGAACAGGTGCAGCTCGGCATCGCCATGGGCCTCCAGGAAGGCCTCCGCGCAGGGCCACCGCACGATGTCCACATCGTTCCAGTAATTGCACCCGGCCCGCTTCAGGTTCTTCTCCGTCGGCCGGAAGCCCATGGGCTCAACGAGGTGCAGCCGCGCGCCCGTCACCGCACACGTCCGCGCGATATTCCCCGCATTCTGAGGAATCTCCGGTTCCACGAGAACAATGTTCAACATATCAGCCTCCAACGAGTAGGTCCGTGACAGGGGGCGTCCTGACCGAGCGAGTTCCGCAGCGACTGAAACAGCCCAGTGGGCTGTTTCACCAAGCGAGGACTGTCTGAGCGAATCAGGATGCCCCCTGGCGCGGACCGGACGCCCCCGCTATCCTTGCTCCTGTTGGCGGGCCATTTCCGCTTCCAGCTCCTCGGTGAGCGTGAACCACTCCTCCTCGGCGGCGGCCAGGCGCTGCTTTAACTTGGCGTGCTCGGCGATGGCGTCGGAGGAGGCGTCCTCGTTCACGTAGAAGTCGGGGTCGGCCATAAGCGCCAGCAGCTCCTCCATGCGGGCGTTGTCCCGCTCCATCTGCTCGTCGAGCTGGGCGATGCGCTTGCGGTGGTTCTTCAGGGCGGCGTAGGCGCGGTTGCGTGCCTCGGCCTCGCGGCGCTTCTGCTCCTTGGTCTTCGGGGCGCTGCCCTTGGGCGCCGTCAGCTGCACGTCGCCCTTTGCATCGCGCACAGCCCCGGCACTGCCCGCCGGGCTCGCCGGCGCCGGTGCCGCGCTCGCCTCCGCCCGGTCGCGCCGCCGGTTCACGGTGATCTTCCCCGCCGCCGCGCCGCCCGGCTTGCGCTTCTCGGCCGCGGCGCCCCCCTTCCCGTGAATGCCCGCGTCGGCCATCACCTCGTCGACGATGGACCGGTCGGCCGATGAGTCGCCGTCGAGCTGGCCCGACTTGTACAGGTAGTAGTCGTAGTCGCCGTCGTAGTTGGTGATGCGGCCGTCCTTCACCTCGACGATGCGGTTGGCCACTCCGCGGATGAGGTGGCGGTCGTGGGTGATGAACAGGATGGTGCCCTCGAAGTGGCGCAGCGCCTGCTCGAGCACGTCGGCGCTGGAGATGTCCAGGTGGTTGGTGGGCTCGTCCAGGCACAGCAGGGGCTTGGGCGCCACGAGCATCTTCGCCAGGGCGAGCCGGCCCTTCTCGCCGCCGGAGAGCACGCCCACCTTCTTATCCACCGCGTCGCCCGTGAACAAGAACGCGCCGAGCAGGCTGCGCACCTGTGAGATGGACCAGCCCGGGGCCGCGTGGTCGAGCTCCTCAAACACGGTGTTGCCGGCATGCAGCTCTTCCAGCTGGTGCTGGGCGTAGTAGGTGAGGTCCACGTTCACGCCGTAGTCGATGGTGCCCGCATCCGGCGCCTCTACCCCGGCGATCATCTTCAGAAGCGTGGATTTGCCCGCGCCGTTGGGGCCCACGAGCGCCACCTTGTCGCCGCGGTACATCGTGAAGTCGACCCCGTCGTAGACGGTGTGGTCGCCGTAGCGCTTCACAAGGCCGCGGGCGCGCACCACCTCGTCGCCGGTGCGCGGCGGCTGCACGAAGTTGAAGTGCACGGTCTTCTTCTCCTCGGGCAGCACCGGCAGCGTCTCTTTGATCTTCTCGATGCGCCGCTCGCGCTCCTGGGCCTGCTTGGCCTTGGTGGCCTTGTAGCGGAAGCGGTCGACGAAGGCCTGCAAATGCGCGATTTCCTCCAGTGATTTCGCCCGCTCGGCCCGCAAGCGCTCGAGGCGCTCCTCGCGGGCGGTGAGGTACTTCGTGTAGTTGCCCTTGTACAGGTTCACTTCCCCGTTGTCGATTCCCGCCACGCGGTCGACCATGTTGTCCATGAAGGCGCGATCGTGGGACACCACGATGACGGTGCCGGCGTAGCCGCGCAGAAAGCCCTCGAGCCACTTGACCGATTCCAGGTCCAGGTGGTTCGTCGGCTCGTCGAGCAGCAGCACCTCGGGGTTGCGAATGAGCAGCTTCGCCAGCGCGATGCGCATCTGCCAGCCGCCGGAGAACTCGGTGGTGAGCCGCGCCATATCGCCCTCGGTGAAGCCCAGGCCGAACAGCACGCCACGCACCTTCGACTCCAGCGAGTAGCCGCCGAGCATCTCGTAGGCGTCGCGAGCGCGCCCGACGGCGGCCAGCTGCGCCTCGGTGGGCGCCGCCCCCAGCTCCGCCTCCAGCTTGTGCAGGCGGCGTTCGGCCTCGAGCACCTCGGTCTGGGACGAGATGACCTCCTCGAAGACGGGCAGCTCCCCCATCTCAATGGCCTCCTGCTCCAGGTAGCCCACGCGGGCGCCCTTGGCGAAGAGCACGCGGCCCTCATCCGGGTCGTCCTCGCCGGAGATGATGTTCAGCAGCGTAGTTTTGCCCGCGCCGTTGGGGCCCACGAGCGCCAGGCGGTCGTATTCCTCCAGCTTGAAGGTAACGTCGTGGAACAGCGTGCGGCCGCCGTAGGATTTCGAGAGATGCTCGGTTTGAAGGATCATGGTGCGTCCTGTGGTTCGTCGATAAGCGTGTACCAGGCGCGCAGGGCCCCGCGCGCCGCAGCGCCCGCAGGCGCCGAAGACGTAGTGTAGCATTTCCGCGCATTCGGGCGGACGGTTTCCGTTTCCCGCCTCGGCAACGACGCGAAACCCGCGAGACTGGTATAGAATAGGGAAAGCTGACTTTAACGCGTAGCTTTGAAGGAGATAGGCCCCGCCTATGGAACTGACGCTTCAGACGTTCATCGAGCAGGCCGGATCGCACCCGCTGCTCCTTGCGATTTTGGCCCTCGTCATCGGCGTGACCGTGGTGTCCGGCGCCACCGACGCGCCCAACGCCATCGCCTCGGCCGTTTCTACCCGCTGCCTGAAGCCGGGCGTGGCCCTGGGGCTCGCGGCCGTGTTCAACTTCGTGGGGCTGCTCGGCATGACCTACATCTCCACCGCCGTGGCCCACACCATGTTCAACATGGTGAATTTCTCGGGCAACACCCACCAGGCGCTCATGGCCCTCATGGCGGCGATGATCGCCTCCATAGGCTGGGGCATCTTCTGCTGGTTCCGCGGCATTCCCGCCTCGAAGTCGCACTCGCTCATCGCCGGCGTCACCGGCGGCGCCATCGCCATGAACGGCGTGGCCGGCGTCGTCCTCAGCGAGTGGATGCTCGTCATCTACGGCATGGTGTTCTCGCTCGTGGCCGGCTTCGTGCTGGGCTGGGGCGCCACCAAGCTCATCGAGCGTCTCTTCGACACGGTGCCCCTGGCCACCACCAACAAGATCTGCATCGTCTTCCAGGACGTGTGCGCCTGCGCCCTGTCGTTCCTCCACGGCGCCCAGGACGGGCAGAAGTTCATGTCCATCGGGCTTTTGGGCATCGCGCTGGCTTTCGGCATGGAGTCGAGCGGCGAGACGAACTTCCCCCTGTGGCTTATGATCATCTGCTCGCTGGCCATTTCCCTGGGCACGCTCGTGGGCGGCAAGCGCATCATCAAGTCGGTGGCCATGGACATGGTGAAGATGGAGAAGTACCAGGGGCTCGCCGCGTCCATCTCGACGGTCATCACGCTGTTCGTGGCCTCCATCACCGGCATGCCGGTGTCCACTTCGCACTGCTCCACCGCCGCCATCATGGGCGTGGGCGCCTCGAAGAACGTGAAGCGCGTGAACTGGTCCATCGCCAAGCACATGGTGGTAGCCTGGGTCATCACCTTCCCCTGCTGCGGCCTCATCGGCTACGCCCTGGCCAAGGTATTCATGGGCTTCTAAGGCCCGCGCGCCGAACCACCCGCCAAAGACGAGGGCTCCTTCCCTAGCAAGAGAAGGAGCCCTCTTTCTGCGCAGAATGCAACTCAGCCGTTCAGACGTTAGTACACCATACCCATAGCCTCGCGCACCTCGTCGAGGGTGGCGTTGGCGATCTCGTTGGCGCGGCGGTTGCCCTCGTGGAGGATCTCGCGCACATACTCGGTCTTGCCCTCGAGCTCGCGGCGGCGCTCGCGGATGGGGGCCAGATAGCTGTTCACCGATTCCGTGACGTAGCGCTTGAGTGCGCCGGCGCCGTCGTTACCGATTTCCGCGGCGATGTCTTCCTCGGTGCGGCCCGTGGTGAGGGCGGCGGTGGTCAGCAGGGCCGAGACGCCCGGGCGGTTCTCCTTGTCGAAGGTGATGAACCGCTCGGAGTCGGTCTGGCTCTTCTTGATGAGCTTAGCCGTCTCCTCCTCGGTGGCGGAGAGGGCGATGGCGTTGCCGTAGCTCTTCGACATCTTGCGCCCGTCGAGCCCCGGGATTTCCACAGCCTCGGTAAGCAGCGCCACCGGCTCGGGGAACACCTGGCCGTAGCGCTCGTTGAAGCGGCGGGCGATCTGGCGCGTCTGCTCGATGTGGGGCAGCTGGTCTTTGCCCACGGGCACGATGTTGCCCTTGCAGAACAGGATGTCGCAGGCCTGGTGGACCGGGTAGCTGAGAAGCAGGCCCGTGAGCGCGTGGCCCGAGGCCTCCTGCTCGGCCTTCACCGTGGGGTTGCGCAGAAGCTCGGCCTCGGTGACGAGCGACAAGAACGGCAGCATGAGCTGGTTTAAGGCCGGCACGGCGGAGTGGGTGAAGATGATGGTCTTCTCAGGGTCGATGCCGCAGGCCAGGTAATCGATGACCATGTTGTACACGTTGTCAGCGATGTTGGCCGTGGTGTCGCGATCCGTGATGACCTGGTAGTCGGCGATGAGCACGCGGGTGGTGATGCCCAGGTCCTGCAGCGCCACGCGCTCTTTGATGGTGCCGAAGTAGTGCCCCATGTGCAAACGGCCCGTGGGGCGGTCCCCCGTGAGCATCGTGTACTTCTCGGGATGCACGGAAAGGTCGGCGCGCACTTCGTCGCTCTTCTTCTTCTGCGCGAGGAATGTTTCGCTGGTGAAATCGCTTGCCATGGGCCCTTCCTTCTCAATCGTAGGGGAATTGTGAATATGTCTGCACAGTATACAAGATTACCCCTTGCGCTAGGTGGGGAACCCGTGTATTATATTTAGCCGTCGCAAGTCGCACCGTCGCTTGCAACACCCTTCGGTCGCTTGGCTCAGCGGGAGAGCATCGCCTTCACACGGCGGGGGTCACAGGTTCAAATCCTGTAGCGACCACCATAAACAACGAGGCCAACAGACGAAACCTGTTGGCCTCTTTTCATTTCTGGGTTTCAATGCACCACCAGCTATCCCAGGCCCCAAATGCACGTTTCTGCTTAATAGGTGCATTAAGCACTCGTCCCGTTGTCCCGAAAAGTGCGTTTCTGCTTAAAGCGTGCCTTTCACGAACGATTCATCCTGCATGTTATTAATGCTTTATATAAATCTGATTCTTATAGGATTGCTGCGATTAAGCAGAAACGCATTTTTCAGGACAAAGCGTCCGGTATCGGGATACCAATTACGCAGAACCGCGCATTTGAGGCCATGGGCATGGTGTACTAGCCCATCGCTCCCCTTCTGAAAGCAGACGGCCCCTCCTCGGAGGGGCCGTTTTCGTTGGGGCGGCGGAAGGGCGTGCCGGCGCGGCGGGGCGCGCCATATCTCCGAGGGGCTACACCGTGTCTTCGAGGTCCATCTGCATGAGCTGGACAGACTCGCGCATTCGGGCGGCGTGGGTGCGCGAGAGGCGTTCCTCCTCGTAGGCCTCTTGAATCTGCTCGAGTTCGTAGGCGTAGGCCTTGCGCTTGATGTCGTCGGTGCGATCGTCCACCTTGATGACCGCGGCCACCGTCGGGCGCGCCGTGTGCAGGGCGGCCACCGAGCGCTGGTACTCCATCAGCAACGTAGCGGCGTCCTCGGTGGGCACCTGGCTCGAGGCCACGGCGGCCTCCAAGTGCTCGATGGCGTAAGTGCGCGTGGCCGTCTGCAGCCAGCGCATCTCCTCGGTCTGCTCGGCCATGGGGCCGTTGCCCGGCAGCTCGCGCAGGATGGTGCGCACGCCGCGGTGCCACAGCGCCCGCAAGCGACCGTTCCAGCGCTTGAGCGAGCCGTGGCCCTTGCCGTGCGCGAGCAGCGTCATCACCTGTTCCAGGCGGCCGAGGTAGCGGTAGGCCACCACGCCGGAGACGACCCCGCGCTCCATGAGCTCCATGGCGCGCTCGTACTCCCACTCGAGCGCCTGCAGGCGCAGCTTCACGTTCAGCTCGTCCTCGATGCCGTTGTTCTCCTTGATGCGGGCCACGCGGTCGTTGTAAGAGCGGATGACCGCCTGGGTTTCCACGTGGTTCTCTTTGGTCTGCTGGGCCGTGAGCATCTCGATGACGTTGCGCATGATGTCGAGCGTGGTGGCGGCGTCGCGGTTGATGCGCCGCAGCTCGTCTTCTCCCCTATCGCGCGCCGGGGCCAGAAGCGGCACGACGAAGGTAGCCAGCAGAAGCGTGCACACGATGACGCCGCAGGCCAGGAAGATGAGCAGCTCGCGCTGGGGGAACGGCACGTTAGGCGGCCCGTAGTACGAGTACATGGGTATGGAGAACATGATGGAGAGCGTGATGGTGCCCTTCGCGCCCGAGAACGTGGTAATGAGCGCGCTGCGGATGTCCTGCTTGGTGAACCGGCGCTTGTCGACGCGGCGCACGTGGATGAGGTCCATGGCCGTCACCCAAACGAAGCGGGTGAACAGCAAGAGGAAGGTGAGCCCGAACACCAGCAGGATGAGCGTGGAGTTCGCGATGCGCACGTTTTCCCAGGTGTCCTGCATGGCCAGGGGCAGCTGGGTGCCCAGCAGCACGAACACGATGCCGTTCAAGGCGTAGGTGAGCACGTGCCACACGCTGCCCGACACGATGTTCATGCGCGAGACCGACGGCCCGATGACCCCCTTCGGCGAGGTGACGTTGATAAGGCCGGCCACCACGACGGCGATGACGCCGGATACGTGGCACACGTTGGCCACCAGGTAAATGAGGAAGGGAATGAGCACCTCGAACAGCACGTGGAAGTTCGTGTTCTCCACGCCGATGGAGCGGGCGCGCTTCACCACCCCGTTGCCGAGAAGCCCCAGCACGATACCCAGCAGCAGGCCGCCGACGAACTCCACGAGGAAGTCGACCCCGGCGTGGGCCAGCGAGAACGAGCCGGTGATAACCGCGGCGATGGCGAACTGGAACGAGACGATGCCCGAGGCGTCGTTGAGGAGCAGCTCGCCTTTGAGCATGCTCGCCTGGCGCTCGGGGATGTCGACCTGCTTGGCCAGCGACGAGACGGCCACGGCGTCGGTGGGGCCCAGGGCGGCGCCTAGGGCGAAGGCGGCCGCCAGCGGAATGGAGGGCACGAACGCGTTCAGCACGAAGCCGATGACGAGGGTAGTGGCCACCACCAGGCCGATGGCCAGCGAGAGCACCGGCTTGCGCTCGCGCCAGAGGGCCTGCTTGTCGGCGTGCTTGGCCTCGTCGTAGAGCAATGGCGCGATGAACAGCACGAGGAAGAGGTCCGGGTCAAGCGTGACCTCGATTTCGCCGCCGGCAACCACGGCGATAACGAGCCCGATGGCAATTTGGATGAGGGGAAGCGAGACGCGGGGAATGATCTGGTCGATAAGCGACGACGCCAAAACGGCGGCAAGAAGCAGCAGGCCGAGCGTCAGGGCTTCCACAGGGGCGTCTCCTTCAATAAGGGGTTTTGCTTGAATGAACTATTTTAAAACATGACGGGCAGGCTCTGCATTAGAACCTGCCCGTATTCAGAAAATAATACCGCAGCGTGAGACAGTGCCCCGTGCGCTATTTCGCGAGGCGCACGCGGAAGTTGCGGCCGCTCTTCTCCAGGCTGTAGTCGCCCACCGAGGCCATGTACTGGCGCATCTGAAAGTAGCCCAGATCGCGCACCTTGAAGTCCTTGAACTTCGCGCGCACCGCATCGGTGATGGTGGAGAGCATGACACCCTCGGCGCCGGCGTCGGCCACGAGCTGGTGGATGTAGCCGGCCGGTGTGTCGGCCGAAGCAGCCTTCTTGGCCGGCTTGCGCTTGGCCGGAGCCTTCTTGGGAGCCTCCTGAGCAGCGGTCTGGGCGGCGGCATCCTTCTTCGGAGACTTCCGGGGCGCCGTTTTGGCAGCAGCGTCTTTCTTCTCCGGCTCCGACGCCGACTTGGCCGTGCGGTTCGCGGGCTTCTTGGCTGCAGCCTTCTCGGCCTCTTCAGACTTCTTCTGCGAATCTTCCTTCTTGGCCGCCTTGGCCTGGCGCTCGGCGCGGGCGCGGCGGCCGGGCTTCACGTCCTTGGGAGCCTCTTCGATCGGCGCGGCCTCAGGTGCGCTCGCAGGCTCGGCAACCGCCTTGGGCTCGGACCCAGCGGCCGGCTCGGCAGCCTCGGGAAGCGCCGCGGCAGGCTTCGGCCCCTCGGCCAGCTGGCCCGCCGCCTTCGTAGCCACCCGTCGCGTGCCGCGATGGCTCCGCGAGCGGCGACCTGGCTTCTCGCTTTTCTCGGCCGTCTCGCCGCCGTCACGCTCGGCATCCACGGCCGCATCGGAGGTCTCCCCTTCGGTGCGATCCGCCTTCTCAAGTTCCTCCGACTGAGAAGGCTTCTCGGCCTTATCGCCGCCCTCGACCTTCTCCGTACGCTTGCCGCGGCCGCCCCGACCGCTCTTCTCCGCCCGCGATCCCGCATCGCTCTCGGGCTTCTCGCTTGCGCGCTCTTCCACGCCCTCGGCCAGCTCCACGGTGACCGAGCTGTGGTCCTTCGTGATGCGCACGCGGGTGAATTCCTCAAGCAGCTTCGAGAGGAGGTTCGTGCCGTAGCTGCGCACGTCAAAGTCGGGGTAGCGCTTCTGCAGGCGGCTGCCGATCTCGCCGAGGCCGGTGGCCTTGCCGTTGTTCTGGTTGTCGGTGATGATGTCCACTACAGCCTGCTCCACCGAGTCCTTCGGCACCGCATTGCCGCTGCCGCCCCGCTCGTTCTTCTTCTGCACGAGCAGCTCGAGGGTGGTGAACACGTCGCAGGCGCGGCGGAAGGGCGTGGGCGTCTTCTTCTCGCCCATGCCGATGACCATGCGGCCGCTCTCGCGCAGGCGGCTCGCAAGGCGCGTGAAGTCGGAGTCGCTGGACACCAGGCAGAAGCCGTCGACGTTGTCGGTGTAGAGGATGTCCATGGCGTCGATGATCATAGCCGAGTCGGTGGCGTTCTTGCCCTGGGTGTAGCCGAACTGCTGGATGGGGGTGATGGAGTTCTCCAGCAGGGCGTCTTTCCACTTGGCGTGCAGGGTGAGCGTCCAGTCGCCGTAGATGCGCTTGATGGTGACCGTGCCGTACTTCGACAGCTCGTTCAGGATGGGCTTCAGATAGCGGGCCGACACGTTGTCCGCGTCGATGAGCAGCGCGAAGCGGCGGTCGGAGGTTTCGATAATGGTTTTTTCCATAGGGAGTGCGGTTCCTTACCGTTCGTATGAATGCTGGGAACCATTTTGAAGCTCGCGGCAACCAGGGGAATCGGAGATACGGGAATCGATGCGGAAGTGTCGAAAACCCCTGATATGAAAAGAACCCCGTACGGGGTTCCTCGGATTTCAAAGTGGTGCACCAGGAAGGACTCGAACCTTCGACCTTGGGATTAAGAGTCCCCTGCTCTACCAACTAAGCTACTGGTGCACTTGGTTGCTGCGCAAAGCGCTTGAATAGTTTAGACCAAACAAAACCTGTTTGCAAGACCTAATTTTTCAAGCGCGCTGGGGTGGATGATGGGACTCGAACCCACGATCTCCAGAGCCACAATCTGGCGCCTTAGCCAACTAGGCCACACCCACCATTTCGCGCAAGGTTGAATTATAGGGATGTGAACGCGCCGACGCAAGTACTATTTTTCAGATACCGTTCCCGCCAAATCTCGTACCACTTCCCCGCCGAGGATGAGGCCGGCCACCGACGGCACGAAGGCCACCGAGCCGGGCGCCGGGCGCGTGCCGTCCTTCACGCGCTCCCCATCGGGGAAGGGTTCGCGGGGCGGCTCGGTGGAGTAGACCACCTTGAGCGCGGGAATGCCGCGGCGGCGCAGCTCGCGGCGCATGACGCGGGCGAGCGGGTCGACGGAGGTCTCGTAGATGTCGGCCACGCGGAAGGCCGTCGGGTCGAGTTTGTTGCCCGCCCCCATGGAGGACACGATGGGGGTGCCGGCGGCGCGGGCCGCCTCCACCAGGGCCATCTTGGCCGCCACGGTGTCCACGGCGTCGATGACGTAGTCGTAGGCCGAGAAATCGAACCGGTCCGCCGTCTCGGGAAGGAAGAAGCACTCGTGGGTGCGCACGGTGCAGGCCGGGTTGATGGAGGCCACGCGCTCGGCGGCCACTGACACCTTCGGACGGCCCACCCCGGGCAGCGTGGCGATGATCTGGCGGTTCAGGTTCGTCACGTCCACCGTGTCGGAGTCGATAAGGTCGAGCGCCCCCACCCCGCTGCGTGCGAGGGCCTCCACCGCGTAGCCGCCCACGCCGCCGATGCCGAACACGGCCACCCGGGCCGCCGCCAGCCGCGCGAGCCCATCGTCGCCCAGCAGCAGCCGCGTGCGCGCAAATATATCTTCCATAGCCGTCCCTTCTCTCGCGAACAATCTACCATGTTCCTTTGCGAAACGAAGCTCAATCTAGTAAGGTGAACCCGTAAACACGGATAAGGAGACGGCATGACCTCCGCATTCAACCATCTTATGCGCACACTGGCCGCGCTTGCCCTCGCTCTCATCGCTCTACCGTTTATCGGATGCTCGTCGCAGGCCGTCCCCGATCTTGCGGAAGAGGCGCCGGCCGCCGAAGCCGCTCCGGCAAACGAAGCCGAGCCGACGCCGCTCGCCTCGACGGCAGGCGACAGCGCCGAAGCAGCCGAGGAACCCGCGGAAAACGACGCTGCCACGACCTCTGCCGAGACACCCCCTGTCGCCGACGCGCTCAGCTTCCGCGACGTGGCCGCCTACAGCGGCAACCCCTACGTGTACGTGAACGACGGGGAGCCGACCTTCACCGACGACGAACGCGCCGCCGCGCCGGGCACCGAGCGCTACGGCGAGCTGGACGAGCTGGGCCGCTGCACGGCCACCTTCGCCGTCGTGGGCACCGAGACCATGCCCACCGAAGAGCGCGGCAGCATCGGCGAGGTGAAGCCGTCGGGCTGGCAGATGGCCAAATACGACTTCGTGGACGGCAAGTACCTATACAACCGCTGCCACCTGCTGGGCTACCAGCTCACCGGCGAGAACGCCAACACGAAGAACCTCATCACCGGCACCCGCTACCTGAACATCGAGGGCATGCTGCCCTTCGAGAACGCCGTGGCCGACTACGTGGACGCCACGGGCAACCACGTGCTCATGCGCGTGACGCCGGTCTTCGAGGGGACGGAACTGGTGGCCCGCGGCGTGCACATGATGGCGGAATCGGTGGAAGATGGTGGCGACGGCGTCAACTTCAACGTGTTCTGCTACAACGTGCAGCCCGGCGTGGTCATCAACTACGGCACCGGCGAGAATATGGCCGAGGAGGACGCCACTCCCCTGCCGGACGTCTCGGGAGCCGACAGCGGTGCGGCCGGAAGCAGCACAGGGGCCGGCGCGGCGGCCGGCACGTCCGAGAAGGGCGCGGGCGATACCGCGTCGGATACGGGCAAGACGGCCCAAGACTACGTGCTGAACACGAACTCGAAGAAGTTCCACGTGCCCAGCTGCTCGTCGGTGGGCCAGATGAAGGACAAGAACCGCCAGGACGTGAACGACACCCGCGAGAACATCATCGCCCAGGGCTACGACCCCTGCAAGCACTGCAATCCGTAGCCTCTAAAATATGTGCTACAATAGCCGACGCATTAATGGGGCTATAGCTCAATGGTGGAGCAGGGGACTCATAATCCCTTGGTTCTCGGTTCGAGTCCGGGTGGCCCTACCATAAATAAGAAGCGGCTGTCGATTCTCTCGACAGCCGCTTTTGCAATACGAGCGAACGGAACCTAACTACATCTTCACCGGGGCGCTCACGCCCAGGAGGGTGAGGGTGAGGGCCAGGACGATACGGGTGGCGTCGCACAGGGCCAGGCGGGCCGTCTGCACGGCGGCATCCTCGGTGAGCACGTGGCAGTTGGTGTAGAACTGGTGGAACAGCGCGGCCAAATCCTGGGCGTAGTGCGTCAGGCGGAAGGGCGCACGGTCGCGGGCCGCCAGCGCAATCAGGTTGGCGAAGTCGCCCATCTTGCGCATGAGCGCCAGCTCGGACTCGTGGGTGAGCGGCGACAGGTCGCAGCTCTCGGGCACGATCTTCGCGGCCAGCTCGGCCATGGTCATCTCCCCCGCCTCGACGGCCGCGGCATCGGCCTCATCGGCCGCCTTGCGCAGGATGGAGCAGATGCGGGCATGGGCGTACTGCACGTAGTACACCGGGTTCGACGCATCCTTCTTCTTCGCCACCTCGATGTCGAAGTCGATGGGCTGGTCGGCCGAGCGGGACAGCATCAGGTAGCGGGTGGCATCCACGCCCACCTCGTCGATGAGCTCCTCGAAGGTGACCATCTCGCCGGTACGCTTCGACATACGCACGGCCTTGCCGTCGCGGAACAGGTTCACCAGCTGGCCGAGCTGCACCTCAAGCGCCCCGGGCCAGCCCCAGGCCTCCAGCATGCACTCGCAGCGCTTGATGTAGCCGTGGTGGTCGGCGCCCCACAGGTCAATGAGGTGGTCGAAGCCGCGCATCATCTTGTCGTAGTGGTAGGCCACGTCACTCATGAAGTAGGTGGCCTCACCGTCGCCCTTGATGAGCACGCGGTCCTTGTCGTCGCCCAGGTCGGTGGAGCGGAACCACAGGGCGCCGTCCTTCTCGTACAGATAGCCCTTCTCGCGCATGGCGTCGAGCGAGCGGGACACGGGGCTCTGGCCGTTCTCGTCCTCCACGTACAGCGAGCGCTCCGAGAACCACTTGTCGAAGGTGGTGCCGAAGTTCGCCAGCACCTCGCGCTGGTTCTTGAGCGTCATGTCGTAGGCCATCTCGCGGAAGGCCTCGACGCGCTCCTCATCGGAGACGTTGAGCCACTTGTCGCCGTCGGCATCGATGATCTCCTGGGCGATGTCCTTCACGTAGGCGCCGCCGTAGCAGGCCTCGGGCATTTCCACATCGCGACCGAGCAGCTGCTGGTAGCGCACGTTCACGGAGTTGCCGAACACGTCCATCTGGTTGCCGTGGTCGTTGATGTAGTACTCCTCGTACACGTCGTAGCCGCCGTGGCGCATGACGCGGGCCATGGCGTCGCCCAGCGAGGCCCAGCGGCCGTGGCCCACGTGGAAGGGGCCGGTGGGGTTGGCGGACACGTATTCCAGGTTCACGTAGCGCTCGCCCTCGGGGATGGTGCCGCGGCCGAAGTCCTCGGCCTTCTCGCGCACCTCGCGCACGATGCCCTGGAGCACCGCGTCGGACAGGCGGATGTTGATGAAGCCGGGGCCGGCGATTTCCACAGCGGCGATCATGTCGTTGGCCGGAATGTGGTCGACGATAATCTGGGCCACCTCGCGGGGGTTCTTGTGCGCGAGCTTGGCGCAGCGCATGGCCACCGTGCTCGCCCAGTCGCCGTTGGCCTCGTCGCGGGGTCGCTCGAGGGCCGCTTCCGGGGCCTCCGAAAGCTCGAGGGAGCCGTCGGCACGGGCCGCCTCGATGGCGGCGTCGATGATCGCTTCAAGGGATTCGCGAATTTCCATATCCTGTTCCTTTTCTTTCGCCAGCTTGCCTGCCGCAGCCGGGCTGTGCCGTACCCGCCTGCGCCTATAAGCGCTCATCTTACCATCAAAACCCCAGGAAAGGCGGAAGTACCCGACAATACCTGCCGGGTACTTCCGCATACGGTCGCGCAGCGAGGGCAGCCGCGCGTTATGAGCTTGGGCGAATCAGATAACCTGAGCCGCGCTAGGACAGCATCACCATAGCCACGGTGAGGATGACCATGAGCACCACGCCGAGCACGATGAACAGCTTAGCGCCGAACTTGAGCCAGGTGGAGTACTCGATCTTGGCCAGAGCCAGGCCGCCCATGATGGCACCGGAGGTCGGTGTGAACAGGTTCACGAGGCCGTTGCCGGCGGAGTAGATCATGACCATGGTCTCAACCGAGAAGTTCAGCTGGCTGGCCAGGCCGCCCATGATCGGGATAGACACAGTGGCCATGCCCGAGGAGGACGGGATGAGGAAGGACAGCACGATGTAGAGCAAGAACGACAGCGGCGCGAACACGATGGCCGACATGCCGGTAAGGGCCGCGGCGGCGTTGTTCAAAATCCACATGTCGAGACCGGTCTTGGCCATGAGCACGGTGATGGAGCGGGCCAGGGCGATGATCAGCACGACCGACATCATGTCGGCGGCGCCGTTGATGAAGGCCTTCACGAAGCGGCTCTCGGACACGCCGCCGATGACGCCGATGATGATGGCCATCAGCAGGAACCAGGTGGAGGCCTCGTCGAAGTACCAGCTGCCCAGCGGCACGCCGGTCAGGAAGCTGGACCAGGCGGGCTGCACCGTTTCCTCGGAGGTGGCGATGCCCTGCACGTCGCCCTCAATGGCGAGCGTGGTCTCGGTGGCGCCGTCATAGGTGGAGACAATTTCGTCGGTGGTCACCGGGGTCTCGACCGTCTCGGTCACCTGGCCGGCGTCGAAGATGGTCACGCCCAAATCGGCCCAGGGAATGAACGACACGATCATGATGACGAAGGTGAGGCCGAAGGCGATGAGCGCCCACTTCTGGCGGCCGGTCATTTTCTCGACCGGCGCGTTGTCGTTGTCGGCGGCCTCAACCTCGGACTCGGTCATGCCCCACTCGTTCATCATGTCTTCCTGCTCCTGCAGCGACAGGAACGTGGAGCCCTTGTCGGCCTTCACCTTCTTGGCGTAGCGCATGACGAACACGATGGAGATGGCCAGCGTGACGATCCAGAGGATGGCGCCGAGCACGATAATGATGGTCTGGTCGACGGCAATGCCCACGCCGGAGAGGGCGTCAACGGCCACGCCGACGGCGAACGGGTTCACCGTGGAGCCGATAACGCCGCAGCCAGCGCCCAGAAGGACGACGGCCGCGCCGGTGAGGCTGTCGAAGCCCGCAGCCACCATGGTGGCGGCCAAAAGCAGGTAGAACGGCACCGTTTCCTCGCACATGCCGTAGGTGGTACCACCGATGGAGAAGATGAACATCAGAATGGGAATGAGCACGAGCTCGTTGCCGTGCAGCTTGCGCACGAGCGCCGCGATGCCGGCGTCCAGCGCGCCCGTCTCGGTGATGATGCCGAGGAAGCCGCCCAGGATCATGACGAACAGGCACACGCCGATGGCGTCCTGGAAGCCGAAGACCGGGGCCGTAAGAACCTGCGACAGAGTGGCGCCCTCGACGCCTTCCACACCGCAGGCGGACATGATGACAGTCACAATGGCCAGAACGACCAGAATGATGAGCAAGATGGTAAACGACGACAGACTCGCGCGCTTCTTTTTCTTGCCCTTTTCAGCAGCTGCCATGGTTATCCCTCCTTATGAATCAGATTGCCGATAGATGCGGCGCCGCGCGGTTCGGGGAAGCCCTCGACGGCTGAGCGGGCCGCCCTCCCCGGGGTGCGTGGTGCCGCTGGCAGGGCGTGCGCCCCGCCTTGCGCTTTGCGGCAACAAAGCGATGGTTCAGCAAAAACAAGGGGCCGTGGCTCCCCTCCCGGTTCGCGCACGGCCCCCTTTCAAGCTACCCGTGCGTTACTGCAGGGTGGCGTACATGACAGCCTTGATGGTGTGCATGCGGTTCTCGGCCTCGTCGAAGACCTTGGACTGCTTGCTTTCGAAGACGTCGTCCTCCACTTCCATCTCGGTCACGCCGAAGCGCTTAGCGATGTCGGCGCCGGTGGTGGTGTTGGTGTCGTGGAAGGCCGGCAGGCAGTGCAGGAAGATGGCCGTCGGCTTCGCCATGGCCATAATCTCCTTGGTCACGCGGTAGGGCTGCAGGTCCTTGATGCGCTGCGCCCACACCTCGTCGGGCTCGCCCATGGACACCCACACGTCGGTGTAGATGACGTCGGCGTCGGTGGCGGCTTCCTTCACGTCCTCGGTGCACTTCACGGTGCAGCCGTTCTCAGCGGCGATCTTCTCGCAGGTCTCGATGAGCTCCTGGTCCATCCAGCAGCTCTTCGGGCCGCAGCCGACGAAGTTCATGCCGAGCTTCGCGCACATAACCATGAGCGAGCGGCCCATGTTGTTCTGCAGGTCGCCGAAGAAGACGAACTTCAGGCCCTTGATGTCGTAGTTGAAGTTCTCCTGGACGGTCAGGGCGTCGGCGAGCATCTGGGTGGGGTGCCACATGTCGGTCAGGCCGTTCCAAACCGGAACGCCGGCCTTGTCGGCAAGCTCCTCGACGTCGGACTGGGCGAAGCCGCGGAACTCGATGCCGTCGTAGAAGCGGCCGAGCACGCGGGCG
>CAJUSP010000004.1 GCA_910589165.1 uncultured Adlercreutzia sp. | reverse complement strand
TGGAATCGCCGATGAGCTCGACGCCGTCCACCGCCGCGCCGCCCACGGGAGGCACCACGAAAAACGCCATGAGAAAACCGAGCGTGGTAAGCACGGCGCCGACGATGAGCGCGGGCGCGGCCAGCTTGTCGGGCCACTGCCCCACTTCCGGCAGCTTCACTTTCTTCTTATCGGCCACAGGGCCTCCTTTCCGAAAAAGTTTTCCTTAGTTTACAACAAAATCGTAGAGCACCCAGCTGGCCAAAATCATGATGACGTCGTAACCGGCGGCGAGCGCCAGCGAGGTCATGAAGCCGTCGGCGAACACGTCGCCGCCCACGAGCGCGCAGGTGGTGGCCGACACGCAGGCGTAGAGCAGCGGGAACACGATGGGCACGAACAGCAGCGCCAGCATGACGTCCTTGCCGCGGGTAGAGGCGGTGATGGTGGAAAGCAGCGTGCCGATGCCGGCGATGCCCACGCTGCCCAGAAGCAGCGGCACCACCAGCAGCCAGCCGGTTTCCGCCGGGGCCGCGAAGCTGGAGAAGAACACCCAGTACAGCGGCACGGCGATCACTTCCACGAGCGCCAGGAAGATCAAATTCGACGTGGCCTTCGAAAGGAAGATGACCCCGCGGTCCAGCGGCGCCAGCAGAAGCCCCTCGAGGCAGCCGTTCTCGGTCTCGTGGGCGAACGAGCGGTTCAGGCCCAGAAGCGACGTGAACACGACGAGCGCCCACAGAAGGCCGCCGGATACCTCCAGAAACTCCGAGCCGGGGCGCGCGAAGGACAGAGACACGCCGAAGACGACGATGACCAGAAAGGCGTAGATGCCCATGGACACGATCATGTCCTTGGTGCGGAACTCGGCGCGCAGGTCCTTGGCGAGCAGGGTCTTGTACTGCGTCCAGGTGCTGGGGGGTTTGCAGGCCATTTAGCTCACCCCCAATCCGACGGTGGAGCGGTACAGCGCGCGGAACTCCTCGTCGGCCACGTCGCCCTTCTCGGCGAAGGCCACCACACGGCCCTTGGCCAGCACGAGCACGTGGCTCGCGAGGGCCAGGCCCTTGTCCAAATCGTGGCTCACCATGACGAAGGTGCGGTTCTCGCGCACGCTTTCGATGAGCTCGTCGAAGATCTCGATGGCGTGGGGGTCGAGCCCCGAGTAGGGCTCGTCGAGCAGCACGAGCGACGGGTCGTTGATGAGCGCCCGGGCGATGGAGGTGCGCTGGGTCATGCCGCGGGAGAACGTGCGCACCCGGTCGAGCCGGCGGTGCTTGAGCCCCACGGCGTCCAAGAGCTCGATGACGCGCTTCTGCGGGTTCTCCACCCCGTAGAGCTTCGCGTACAGAAGCAGGTTCTCCTCAGCGGTAAGGTCCGGGTAGAGCATGGGGTTGTGAGAGATAAGCCCGATGGACTCCCGGGCGCGGTCCGGCTCCTCCTTCAGGCTGATGCCGCCCACGGAAATCGTGCCCTCGGTGGGGCGCGACAGCGTGGCGAGCATACGCAGAAGCGTCGTCTTGCCGGCGCCGTTGGGGCCGAACACGGAAAGGAACGCGCCCTCGGGCAGCGTGAACGACACGTCGTCGACGGCCTTGCGGCCGCCGAACGACTTCGTCAGATGCTCTACGGTAAGGGCGGCCGTCACTGGGCGGCCCCGTCTTCCTCGGCGCCCTCGGCGGCCGACAGCTCCGGCGCGCCCTCGAAGGCCTCGACCTCTTCCACTTCCTCGGCCACCAGCTCCTCGGCCGGGGCTTTGTGGGAGCCGTTGCCCTTCTTCGGCTTCTCGCCGACCAAAGACTCAAGGGAGGCATCCACCGGGTCGGCCCCCGGCTTGCGCTCGGCGCGCTTGGCGAACAGCGCCAGCACCGAGCCGGCCATGAGCAGGCCGAAGCCCACCCACACCCAGCTGATGAGCGGGTTCACACGCACGTCCATGGAGAAGTCGCCCTCGTCGTTCACGCCGCGGTACACCACGAACAGATCCTCCAGCGGGAAGCCGATGACCGCCGCCTCCAGCTTCTGCTGCTGGGTCGAGGCCACCACCTGCACCGCCGGGTTCAGCGTGCCCACGAACTCGCCGTTCTTGTAGGCGTCGAAGGTCAGCGAGTAGCGCACGTTGCCGTTGCCCAGCTCGTCGATGGCCTCGTCGGTATACTGCAGCTCGAAATCCTGGATGGTGAAGGTGCCCTCGGCGGTGCCCGACTCCTCGTCGTAGGGGATGTAGTCCACCTTCTCGGTGACGTACATAGACGAGCCGATGAGGCCCACGAGGATGATGGCCATGGCCGTATGGCTCACCGAGCCGCCGAACAGGGCCAGGCGCTGGCGCAGCTTCGAGGCGGACTTCAGGCGCTTAAGCGAGCGCACCGCCATGAACAGCGCGTTGAAGAACAGCAGGCTGGCCACCAGCAGGCCCACCACGGCCAGGCCGTTGTAGTAGATGGGGTTGCCCTGCTCGAGCAGGCCCTCGGCGGTACTTCCGCCGGCATCGATCATGGCCTGGTAGCTGGGCAGAAGGTAGGTGGCGAAGTAGATCATGAGCACGATGAACAGCACGAGCGCGCAGAGCGCCGGCACGCGGGCACTGCGCCAGAAGGCCGCCTTGTCGGTGCGGCGCCAGCCGAGCAGCGGGCAGACGGCGAGCACGGCCAGATACGCTATGCCTAGGGGCCGCGCAATGGCATTATAGGTGCCGGCGGACAGCGACTGGCCGCCGAAGGGAAGCCAGGTGGGCAGCGCCGAGGAGATGGTCATGTAGGCGAGCAGCACCGCGAACACGATCATGATGAGGTTGTTCACGTAGTAGGCCGCTTCCTTCGACATCATCGACTCGATGTCGTCGTCGGCCGCGTCAGCCGCGCCGAAGCTGCGACGGCGCACCAGAAGCCCCACGATGCCGGCCAGCAGCGAGCAGATGATGAGCGCGCCGAACAGCACGAGGGAGACCGGGTCGCCCTCGAAGGCGTGCACCGACTGCACGAGGCCCGAGCGGGTGATGAAGGTGCCCAGAATGACGAAGCAGAAGGTCAGGCAGGCACAGAACACACTCCAGCGCTTGAAGGCGCCGCGCTGGCGGTACACCGTGAAGGAGTGGATGAGCGCCACGCCCACAAGCCACGGCAGAAGGCTCGCGTTCTCCACCGGGTCCCAGCCCCAGTAGCCGCCCCAGCCGAGCACCACGTAGGCCCACACGGCGCCCAGGCCGATGCCGATACCCAAAAGCAGCCACGAGAACATGAGATAGGAGGTGGAGCGGTTCACCCACAGCGTGGAGTCGTCGTTCACGATGAGGGCCGCCACGGCGTAGGCGAAGGGAATGGTCAGGCCCGCGTAGCCGATGAACAGCGTCGGCGGGTGAATGGCCATGGCCCAGTGCTCCAAAAGCGCGTTCATGGAACGGGCCGACGCCATGACCGACAGCGTGCCGTCGTCGCCGAAGTAGCGCGAGTCGGTCACGATAAAGGGCATGTTCGACTCGGAGAACAGCAGCACCGAGACGAAGGCGGTCAGCACGAGCGTGGAGATGGCGAGCGCCGCGTTGTCGAGCGGGCGCACATCCTTGCGCGTGGCGAACACGAGCACCGCGTTGAACACGGCGATGAGCCACGCCCAGAACAACAGCGAGCCCTGGCGGCCGGCCCAAAGTCCCGCCAGCTTGTAGAGCCACGCGATGTCCGAGGTGGAGGTGGAGCGGTTGTCCAGCACGTACTGGATGGAGGTGTCGCCCGTAAAGAAGCACCACACGAGCACCGCACAACACACCGTGAGCGCCACAGCCGTGAGCACCGCGGCCACGCGACCGCCCCAGGCGAACATCTCGGAGCGCTCGAAGGAGCGCTTCTTGTAGAAGACGTGGGCCACGCCCAGGCACACGAGCGAGATGAGGCAGCCCGCGAAGGCCACCAGAAGCCCCATAAGTCCGATCGTCGACATAACCAGCCTCTCCTAGCCCTCAAGCGCCACGTCGGTGGCGGTGAACTTGCCGTTGTCGCCGAGCGAGCCGGTGAGCACCACCGTGGCGCCCTCGACCACCTCGTCGGACAGCGCGCCGTCGAAGAGAACCGGCAGCTCCTCGCCGCTCTCGGCATCGAAGATGGCGAAGCGGTCGCCCTGGCCGGCAGCGGTAAGCGTTCCGGCCTCGATGGGGCCGGCCACCTTCACTACCTTGCCGATGACGCTGTCGCCGTAGCCGAGCAGCTGGGCCACGCCCAGGGCGCTGTCGGCGTTCTCGTACTTCGAGGGGCACTTGGTTACCAGCTCGGAGCACTCCAGCACGCCGGCGTCGTTGATCTTGCCGGTGCAGATGGCGGTGACGTCGTTGCCGAAGGTGGACGAGGCGGCGCCGTCGTAGCGCACCTCCAGCTGGGTCGCCGGGTCGCCGTCCGGGTCGTAGATCTTGAAGGTGAGCACGTTGTCGGCCGTGGCGAAGGAGTCCTGCACCACGTTGCCGGACACCTGCACCTTCTGGCCGGCCTGCGGGTTCTCGGCCGCCTCGGCCACGCTCATGGTGGTGGCGGCGGTGTTGCCGCCCACGAAGGCGAGCACCAAAATGAGCACGATCACGATGACGCCGGATACGGCAATCATGCGCTTCTTCATCTTTGCGTTCATAATCCTCCTACTTCCGTCTTGGGCCAGACCGGCCTCCCCCGACGGTCTGAGATTATCGGAACTATTTTACGCATCGGCCCCGATGGCGGCCCGAAGGCCCTTCTACTTCCACCATCTCCCCACGACTATTGCACCTGCGCAATGACAGGTCGCGGAGGGCCGCTTCGGCACGGTAAACCCTACCCCAAGGACAGAGTCAACGTCATCACCCAACCGGGGTAAATCACCCAAAACGCCTCCATAAAATTTGGTGATTTCGGTGAGACAGCACCCTCTGCAGCACAAGGCGCGCCCGGCGGTGTGCGGGGCGCGCCTTGGGTGCGGCGGCGGAAGGGAGGGTTCCGCCGCCTTAACGAAACGTCGGGGCTACCAGGTCATGCCGAGCAGGCTGTAGCCGGCCTTCAGCTCGTCCTCGCACTTGTCGAGGTTCTCCTGGGCCAGGCTCGGGTTGTGGGCGCCCTCGGAGTTCTCCACCATCACGAAGTCCCAGTAGAACTGAGCATGACGGTGAATCTGCTGGGCCTCGGTAAGCTTGTCGGCGTCCAGGGTCTCGCGCTGCTTCGCCAGCTCCTTGATGTAGGCGTCGATCTTCGCCGCCAGCTCGTGCTCGCGGTCGGTGGTGGCCTTCTGCCATTCCACGATCTGGCCCGGCAGGTCGGCGTGGCAGCCGGTGCACTTCTCCATGATGGCCGGGTCTTCCGTAGGGGACACCAGGTTGTGGGAGTGGTACTCGGCGCCATCGGTGCCCGTGGCCGGGGCCATGTGGCAGTCGGCGCAGCTGTAGCCCTGCTTGGCCATGGACGACTGGGAGCCGCCGTAGATGGTCTCGAACTCCGGATGCTGGGCCTTCAGCATGGGGGCGCCGGTCTCGGTGTGCTCCCAGTCCTTGAAGTCCATCGCGTCGTAGTAGGCGAGAATCTCGTCGGTGGTCATGCCCTTAAGGCCGTTGTAGGGGTTCATCGTGGCCTTGGTCTCCGGGTCGAAGTAGTACTCGTTGTGGCACTGGCCGCAGGTCTCGGCGTTCACCGACACCTCGTCGGCGTCCGCGCCCAGGGCGTTCACGAAGTGCTTCTGGGTGACGACCACCTTCGACGGGTCGTTCTCATGGCAGTTGTAACAGCTGATGGGCTCGGTCATCTCCATGAGCACCTCGGCGAAGGGCTTCTGGTAGGCCGAATCGCCCTCGGAGTTCACCATGGCGGTGTACTGCGGCGTCTTGCAGGTGAGGCAGTTGGCCAGGGTGTTCTCGTTCACGCGCGGCGTCTCGGCCACCGACTGCAGGGTGTAGGCGTGGCTCGCGGCCTCATCGTAGCCCTTGGCGAAGCCGTAGCCGGCGTACATGGTGACGAGCTCGGGGTACTCGGTCAGGTAATCCTGCTTGCCCTCGGGGCTGTTCGACTCGTTGGCCAGGTAGGTCTCGTACTGGTTCGGGTAGATGTCCTTCCAGGACTCGGCGACCACGACGCCGAAGGAGTCGGCCTCCGGCGTCTCCACCGGGGCCGCTGCGGGCTCCTCGGTGGCCGTGCCGCCCTCGGCCGGGCCGTTGCTCGCGGCGGGCTGGGCGGCCGGCGCGCAGGCCGCGAGCCCCGCCACCAGCGCCACGGTGGCCACGGCCGCGCCCACCATCCGCATGTTGGTCTTCTTCATAGGTGTCCCTCCTTGCTTTGTCTCGGTAACGAGCCTCCCGTGCGCATCGGGGGTTGGATGGTGCCGCGGGGCACACATTCTCTTCACCGAACGAGCGCGCACTCTTCGTTGAGGCAACGATACCCTGGGGAAGGTCGGCCCGTGAAGGGACGCTTTTCGGGAATCCTCTGGGGACAGTTGGCGGACCCTTGGGGACAGTTCCACGTTCATTTATGGGGACGGTTGAAGTCGGCGTATGGGTACAGTTCCACAGGGCATTCATCTATGGTAAGGTTCAGGCACGGTTAAAGCTGCTTTCCGCAACCTCGGGTAGCTCAAGGAAGAGAAGGATCGCCATGCACCTCGACGACAGAAGCGCCACCCCGCTGTACCTGCAGCTTTTCGAGCAGATCTGCCGGCGCATCGAAGAGGGCGACTACGCGTCCGGGGCGAAGCTGCCCTCCATTCGAGGGCTGGCAACCGACCTCGGCTGCGCGCGCAACACCGTCGAGGGCGCCTACCGCCTGCTGGTCCAGGAGGGCTACGTGGAAAGCCGGCCGGGCTCGGGCTACGTCGTGCAGAACGTGGCCTACCTGCACCGCAACGCCGAGGCGGAAAGCCCTCGGAGAAACGGCAGCGCGGCAGCCAACCGCACCGGAGGCGAGTCCGCGTCAAACGAGCCGCGCGAAGCTGTCGCTGAAGGCACTCCCGGCAACCACACAAGCGATCTCATCGGGGTACCGGCCTCCCCCATCCGTTACGACTTCACCTACGGCAACCTGGAGCCGGGCACCTTCCCCGCCGCGGCCTGGCGCGCTATCACCGACGACATCCTACTCTCGGTGGAACGTGCCGGCTGCGACGCCTACAACGACCCCTTCGGCGAGTTGCGCCTGCGCGAGGCCATCGCCTGGCGGCTCGTTACCCAGCGCGACATCGACTGCACCCCGCGCCAGATCATCGTGCAGGGCGGCACCCAGACGAGCGTGCAGAACCTGCTGGCGCTCTTCGACGCCGCCACCGATGCCGTGGCCATGGAAGACCCGGGCTACGATGGCGTGCGCAGCGTCGTGGAGCGGGCGCACTTCGCGGTCGTGCCCTGCCGCGTCGACGCGGGGCTCAACCGGTTCCTCGCCGAGGTGGAGGCTTCGGAGGCGCGGCTTTTGTACCTGACGCCCTCCAGCCAGTTCCCCACCTGCCAGGCGCTGCCCCGCGAGGCGCGCCGGCGCATACTCGACTGGGCCGAGCGAACCGACGCCTACATCTTGGAAGACGACTACTGCCGCGACTTCCGCTACCGAGAGCGCTCGCTAGCGCCTTTGGCCTCCATGGACGAGGCCGGCCGCGTCATCTACATGGGCACGTTCTCGAAATCGCTCTCGCCGGCGCTGCGCATCAACTACCTCGTGCTGCCCGAGGGGCTGCTCGCCCGCTGGCGCGAGTTGTTCGCCGCCTCCTACTCGCCGGTGCCGTGGCTGAACCAGCAGGTGCTCGCGCGGTTCATGGCCGACGGCTCGTGGGACCGCCACGTACGCCGCGTGCAGGCGAAGAACCGCCGCAAGTACGAGACCCTCACGCGCTCCCTGCAAAGCACCATGGGCGCCAAAATTGAGGTGCTGGAGAACGGCACCGGGCTTCACCTGCTCGTACGCGTGCGCGACGGCCGCAGCCAGGAAGAGCTCGTGGCCGCCGCCCGCGCCGCCGGCGTGGCCGTGTACCCCACGAAGAAGTACTGGATGCGCCCCGAAACCGCCCCGGCCGGCACCGTGCTCGTAGGCTTCTCCGCCATCCCCGAGCCCGACATAGCCCCCGGCATAACCGCCCTGGCCCAGGCCTGGTTCGGCTAGAAGCCGAGGGTTCGACTCCCCTCGTCTATAGCTGAATTGAGTCGAACCCCACTCTGAAGTGCACGTTTTGAGCCTTGATCCCCCGGGGCGCAATTTACTAGGCGGAAAAAACAAGAACCTCCCGAAGGAGGTTCTTGAACAAATCGTGGTGGAGATGATGGGACTTGAACCCACGACTTCCACGTTGCGAACGTGGCGCTCTCCCAGCTGAGCTACATCCCCACGTAGTGAGCGCTTTTGGCGCAGGGCAATAGTTTGCCCGTTTCGCCGGCGCTTGTCAACCGCCAATTTAGGCGAGCACACGCTCCTCCACGGCGATTTCGGAATAATCGATGGGCTCGTCCTCTTCCACGAACGGCGCGAACAGCGGCTCGCCGTTCTGCGACAGCTCCACCATGCCGGTGAGCACGTCCACGTACTGGTAGGACTGGCGGGCGGTGCGGCCGCGCTTGCGGTCGACCTCCATGATGAACAGCTGCGGGTGCACCTGGGTGAGCACGCCCTCGCTCTCCACGATCTTCGAGCGGCCCATGTTCGCGCGCACCTTCAGGCGCTGGCCGATGAAGTCGTTCAGGGTGTCGTGAATGCCGTCGACGATCTTTGCTTGCTTGGCCAAATCCATGTAGAAACTTCCTTAGGGGGTTTTCCGTACAGATAACAGCTGCATATCATACCACGATTGTCAAGGCCTGCAACTTTTTTCGATACGGGGAAAGTTGCGGACTCCGAGCGGCCAGCGCGATCAACGGGCTGCGCCTAGAGGAGAGACCGCGCGTGAAGGCTGGGAGGGGTAGCCTTCACGCGCGGCGCGAAAGAGGGAGATGGCTTACTCAGCGTGGCACGTGCCACATTCATAGACACCCGCATGATGACAGCTCGAGCAGACCTTCTGGTAGTTTTCTTCCGAGGCCTCCTCGTGGGCATTGTGGCAATCGGTGCAGGTCATTTCCGCCTCAACATGGGACGGGGTCAAGTCCGGCGCCTCATGCGGGTTCACGACAGTGCCGTTGTCGTCGGTGAAAATCGTACAGTCGGTCGTCAGCGCAGCGAGCTCCTCAAGAGTCGTATTGTGGCAATCAGAGGCAAGACAGGTCTCAGACGACACCTCGGTGGTCTTCAGCCGTTTGGCCGGCGTGCTGTCGAGCGAAGCCCCCTCATGGGCCTTCGCCAGACCCTCGCTGTCGTCATGGCATGACACGCACGAGGCACCGGCGGCGGCATGAGTCGACGCGAGACAGGCATCATCGGACGTCGAGTCGCCTTCAGTGCTGTGGCACGTGGCGCAATCCGACTCCTCGTTCCAGGTGAAGTCCGCCTGAGCGACAGGCGCGTCCTCGTCCTGCGCACTTGAAGCCTCGCCTCCCGAGGAAGCCGCCTGGGGCGTGCAGCCTACCGCCAGGGCCAGGGCCACCGTAGCGGCAAATGTCCCGACGGAAAGAAGGGTCTTTCGGGATTTCATCTCGCGTCTCCTTTCTTCGAAAGCGGCGGGGCACCGCGAGAGCACCCCGCCGTGCACTGCCCTTAGGCCAAGCTTTCCTCAGCGGCTGCATTGCGACCGGAGATACGGCCGAAGTTCATGATCTCGCCCCAGTTCTGCCCGAACGTGCTGTAGGCCTGAGCGGCGGAATGGGCCACCACGCCGGCACCGTACAGACGGGGGATGGGCTCACCCCACGGATCGAGGATCTGACCCTTGGCGTTCTTGGTTCCGCCGCCGCAGGTGCTGTAAAGAGCCGGGATCAAACGCATGGCGTAGTAGGGGCCACCCTGCAGAGCGACAAGGTTGGGAGCTTCGTCGCCGCCGCGGCTCGCCACCGTGGCCGGGCGCCCGAACTCGGGATCCTCGCCAGCAGCACAGTAGCTATTGAAGGTGTCGAGCGTCTCCTTCAGCGTGGCGGGGTCGATATCGAAGCCCTCGTCCTTGCTATTCTCGTTGATCTTCTCGCAGAGCTCTTCGATCGTATCGGCCTTGAGAATCCAGCCGGCCTCGACCTCCTTGGAGTTGTCCTCGCTCCAGTCTTCTTCAATTCCGCCAAGCTCCTTCGGCAGCACCGTAACGCCGATGTTCAAACCGTTCTGATAGAAGGGGCCCGCAACGCGCTCCGCCTCATCGAAAATGATGTAGAGGGGGATGTCGCGGTAGTCGGACGTGGTCTGCTCGCAGCTCTGATCCCACGCGTCGAACTCCATGAAGGAACGATGACCGAAATAGTTGTTGGGATTTTCGCAGACGAAGCGCTTGCCCGTGCGGTTAATGAAGAAGTAGCTACCGCCCGCAGCGAAGTTCGGGTTCCAGCGATTCGAGATCTGGCCCGGAATGGCGAAGGTGTAGCCCACGGCGCACGGCAGGCTCATGTGGCTAAGGCTCGCACCGGCTCCCTGAAGCAGGCGAATGCCGTCGCCGTCGTCATAGGGCCAGCCCTCCGTACCCACGGGATAGGGGCGAATGTAGGTGCCGAGCATCTCGTCGTTGGCCGCGAAGCCGCCGCAAGCAAGCAGCACAGCCTTCTTGGCGCGGATGTTCATCTCGGCGCCCGCAGAGGTGGCCTTCACGCCCAGCACCTCGCCAGTGGTCGCATCCTTGATAATGCGCGTAGCCGGGGTGTCGAAGAGGATCTCGATGCCATTCTCATTCATGTAATTGGTGGCCCACTCGAAGAAGACGCCGCCGCCCGTGTTCGACATCTCGCGCTCGTCGCAAATGTCCACGCAGCCGAGGCCCTCGGCACCGGGGACGTTGGGGAAATCGGCGCCCTGCCCCTTCTGCTCTATATAGAGGATATCGTGGTCATCCAGCCAGTCTTTGGTATTGGTCGCCTCTTCGCACCAGGCCTCGATGACCTCGTCCGACGTCAGCCCCTTGCTGATGGTCTTCAAGTACGTCGCAGCGGCGTCAACATCGTTCACGATGGTGCAGAATCCGCCAGACATGCGAGAGCAGCCGCCACCCTCGATGGGCGCCTTCTCGAGAATAAGCACCTCCGCACCTTCCTCGTGCGCAGTCACAGCCGCCACCGAACCGGCGCCGCCGAAGCCCACAATCAGAACCTCGGTCTCACGATCCCACGCAATATCGGAACCTGTGACCGCCAGGGCGTCGTCGGCTCCCTCGCCCGTCGTCGACTGCGCGCAACCGGCCAGCCCGGCAAGGGCCGCCGTGCCGCCGGCCAGAGCCGCCCCCGTAAGGAACGTGCGCCTCGATACGTTTTTGCTCATACGATCTGTCCTCCTTCTACCTTTCTTTTTTTCCTGCCCGAAGGCAAGCGATAGCCCGCTTCGCCGCTCGTGTTAGAATGGCGTTTGATCTCTGGGGCTATCGCCGCAATGAACACTAGCAAGGGAACGTCGGGGCTGTATTCACCCGCTATGGGCCTTTTGCAGGAAAAACCACCCTTCATGGGTGAGCGCGGGAGGGCGATATGGCACAACAATCTAAGGGCAAGGCGCAAGCGGTCTCGCAGCAACAAGTCACCGCAGTGCTCGCCATAGCCACTTATTTCGGATGGGCACATGTCATGGCAGTGCCCGGCTTCGGAACGCTTCGGGAAGCCGCCTCTCTGGATATCTGGATCGGGGGGAACTTCTTCTGCGCGGTTCTGCTGGCGGCCACCGCGCTCCTTAAAGCCAAGAACCCCGGCCGGTCGCATCGCCTTCGCTGGCTTGCGCCTGCAGCCGCCTGCGGAGTCGTCGCCGTCGGCATCGCAGAGTTTCCCCCGGGGATATTCCCCGCCGAGACCGCGCAGCGTGTCCTCTTGGGCATCGGCGCCCTCGCGGCGGGTGCCTCGCAGTTCCTCTACCTTCTTGCCACCGTCGCTGCCCTAAGCCGATGTGCGGGGCAGACAAATCGCATCCTTACTATCGGCGCAGGCTTCGTGGCGAGCTTCTTCATCGATATCTTCGTATCCGCACTGCCCTCGCTGCTCTTCCCCCTGTGGGCGGCCCTGCTGGCCGCCGCGCCCGCCCTCATCCTCCTGCGTCTCGGGCATCCGGGCCATAGCGCTGTCGACGGAAAGAACGCCCCGGGCGAACCCCTCAAGCAGCCGCTTCCTTTCTGGGCTGGCTTTGGCTTGGTGGCCTTGGGCATCTCCTTCATCCGCGCGATATTCCACCTTCAGAACCCCTCGCTTCCCTACGAGCCGGAGCTTCTCTACGCCTTCGTTGCCCTTGCTGTAACCGGTGCGTTGATTCTCGAGCGCGCCTTCGCAAAGAAAGCAGGCGGCACGCTGACCATGGCGCTGGTGCTCCTGTTCGTGCTCCTCGGCTTTGTCCTCGAGATACCCTTTTTCGATATTCCGCTCTTGCAGCAAGTACTGCTTGACGCGGGCTTCTTCATATTCGAGACCGTGGTTCTCGCACTTGCCGCAGACCTGAGAGGCACCGGCGAAACTTCGACGGTCGGCCGCTCGGCCGGGCTGCTCGCTGTCGTCGAAGCCGCGGCCCTTGCCGGACGGGGTCTCGGCTGGCTTTTCGTGAGCACCATACCCTACGATGCGCCCCATATCTTCCAGTACTCCCTTATCGGAGTCATCGCCATCGCCTCCCTTTTTCTCATCGGCTGCCTCCTCTTACTCTGGCGACTTCAGCCAACATGGCCCCATCACGGGCCTGCGATACGCTCTCTGGATTTCCTGCCTTTTCCGCGCAGCGGCGGCCATGGCGCCTCGCTCGGCAAGATACTCGAGGCCGATTGCCGCATTCTTGCCTCCCAGTACGGGCTGACTGAGCGGGAGCGGGAGGTACTCGTCATGCTTTCCCAGGGGGCGACCATGCCGAAGATATCGAAGGCGCTGCATATCAGCACCAACACCGCCAAAAGCCATATTGCCCACGTCTACCAAAAGCTCGACGTGCATGCCAAAGACGAGCTGTTCGAGCTCCTCCTTAAGGCCGACCTCCTTCGCACGGGAGGCAACACGAGCGACAAAGAGGGCCTTTAATGAAACCGAGCATCGCATCGGCAATCGCCTTTTTCCTCGCTATGATCGATTGCCTCCTTCTCGCGGGCAGCGGCTCTCCCCTGTTTATCGACGGCGCCGTCGCCCTTTCGGCGAGCTGGAGCGAGCCCGTTGCCCGGGCCGGGGCACCCCTCGTACTCGCCCTGTGCGTCTTGGCGGGCAAAGCACCGAGCGGAAACAGAGGGTGGGCCGTCCTCACCCTGGGCGCCGCTGCGGGGAGCGCGGTCGCAACCACCGCCGACGCCCCATGGCTGGCCTTTGCCGGCTACGTGCCCGCAGCCGCGCTCGTCGCCTGCTCGCTCGGCACGGCGCTCTCTTCGCTTCGCTCGATCACCAAGCCCCTTGGACCGGCGGTCGGCGCCGGCGCCATCGTCGCCGCCTTCTTCGCCACCGCCGTCCTGCGCCTTGTCCTTGCCCCGGCCGCCTTCGCCTTCACGATGCCCTGCCTCATCGCCCTCACGGGCGTGGCCGCCTCCCTCTGCGCGAGGGCGCGATCGGAGACACCTGCAATCGAAAGCCCCCTCTGGCGCTCGCTCAAACACGGGCTGCCCGCCGGTTTTCTCCTCGTGGCCACATCGCCCCTCTGCGCCTTGGCCAACGGGGCAGAACGCTGGCCTGTGGCCACGGCGGCGACGGTCGTCTCCCTCACCGTGATCGGGCTGAGCGGCGCCGTCTGGCGGCTTGCACGCCGCCACGTACCGCCGACATACCCGCTCTTCTGTTTCTCGGCCGTTTTCACGGTAGCCGTTTCCTTCCTCTACCAGTACTCCGACCCCTTCGTCGGCCTTGTCCTCATTGGCATCACCCTCGCCTTCGCCGTCGCGCTGCTCGCCTTGGCTGCCATCGATTGCCTAAGAGATGCATCGACCGGCGATGCGCGCGGCGCTATCGCGGCGATCCTCGTCGCCCAGTCCCTCTCCGGAATCGGCTTTTCCATCGAGGCATTCGCCTCCCACCTTGGGGGCGCCTCCTACCAGATCGTCTTACTTGTATCAACCGTGGCGCTTGTCGTCGGCGTCGCCCTCTGCTCGCCGCAGCGGAAGAAGGGCTCCCCGGCGGCGGCGGCGGACGAGGGCGATACGTCCGACCACCTCGATCGTGCCATCGACGCCGCTTCCGACGCCTTCCATCTGACCCAGCGACAACGCGAGGTCTTCCAGCTTCTCGCCAAGGGCCGCAACGTCCCTTTTATCGCCGACTCCCTGTGCCTGTCCCCCAACACCGTGAGAACCTACAAGAAGGAGCTGTACTACACCTTGGGCGTGCATTCGCAACAAGAGCTCATTGACCTCGTAACAAAGGGCCCCGATCAGGCATTTCGGTAAACCCTCCCCAGACTGGGGGGTCAGTTTCACCCAGTCTGGGGATTATCCGAAACCCCTTCCTTCCCTATGGTTTCTCCCGCAGGCCGTCCCGATGACGGTACTGCGCACCCTGCGATAACCATCACAAGGAAAGGGAGAACGTTATGGGGACTCTTACACGCAAGGATTTTCTGAAGGCGGCAGGCCTCGGTGCCGTGGGCGCTTTGTCCATGGGTGCCGTGGCAGGCTGCTCGCCTGCGGCAAACAGCACCGAGAGCCTTGCCTCCACGGAGGGCGAGACCGCTGCTGTTTCCAGCGAGGCGGCCACCGCTGAAGTCGTCGAGCCGGCGCGTAACATCGTATTCAACGACAAGGAATGGGGAATGGTCGACTACGCCGACGTCGACCGCAACTCCTGGCGCGTGAAGCCGGAGCCTATCACTGACTTTGCCGAGACCATCGATGTCGACGCCTGCGTCGTCGGCTTTGGCTGGGCTGGCGCCTCGTGCGCCCGCGAGCTGGTGGAGGCCGGCAAGCGCGTCCTCGTCATCGAGGAGCAGCCCGAGGACAACCTGGTCGTCAACGGGCATAATTGCGGTCACATCAACAGCGAGCTGACTCGAGCAGCGGGCATCCCCGATGCCGACCCAGTCGAGTTCTACAACAACTGGATGCTCAACTGCAACAACCAGGCCAACCCCACCCTGGTCATGAAGTACGCCCAGAACGGCTCCGATGCCGATTGGTTCTACAACCTGCTCTCCGAGGAGCAACTGGCCAACTTCGGCGTGGCATTTTGGCCGCAGAACGACACCGAGCGCAGCCACATGCTCAACAAGATCGGCAACTACCGCTTCTACCCGAGCGTAACGGGCTCGACCGAAATCATGGAGCTGACGAAGAACGCCATCCGCGAGGCAGGCTCCGATGTGCGCTTTGGATGCCGTGGAGTGCAGCTCATTCAGAACGACGCAGGCGAGGTGACGGGCGTCGTGGGCGATCAGGACGGTCAGTACATCCAGATTAATTGCCCCGCTACCATCATCTGCACCGGCGGGTTCGGCTCGAATGCCTCCATGGTTAAGGACCTCATGCACGACCTGGTTCTCAGCATGAAAGACGGGGAGACCGTAAACCCCATGGGGATGGATCGCGACGGCCGAGGCATCCAGATGGCCTACTGGGCCGGTGCTCAGGTCGAGAACGAGGTGCCCTCCATGAACGGGCGCAGCCCCTGGATCGACGGCCTGGCAGCCCAGTCTCCTGCCGTAGGCATTCCGCAGGGCATCTTCCTTAACTATCAGGGAAAGCGCTTCTGCAACGAGTTCTGGGCCCCCATCGAGCAGCGCTCATCCGTCGTGATGAATATGCCCCGCGACCTTCCCTACTACGGCATTTTCGACTCCAACCTCGTGAAGTACATGGAGTACGTGCCGCCCACTCATGGCACCGTTGACCCGACCCCGGAAAACCTCGCGATGTACCAGGGCGTGCTCGACGAGGCGGCCGCAGCCGGCACCCAGGGAGCCGAGGTTTCGGTTGGACAGGAGATGTTCGGGTTCTCCCTTCAGCTTTACTCTGCCGACACCCTCGAAGAGCTCGTCGAGTGCGTCGATGCCGACGACGCGGTGAAGGCCCAAATGGTTCAGAGCATCAAGGACTACAACGAGATGGTGAAGGCTGGCGTCGATCAGCAGTTCGGCCGCGATCCCGAGGTCATGTTCCCCATCGACACGCCTCCCTATTTCCTGCAGCTCAACGTCGACAACAACCCCATCGGCAACTACCTGGTGACCGTGGGCGGCTTGCATGTCGACGGCGATCAGCGCGTCTACGGAGAGAACTTCCACCCCATCCCCGGCCTGTTCGCCAGCGGCAACCCCACGAGTGGTCGCTTCGGTAAGGACTACTTTAGCCCCATCTACGGCGCCTCGGTCGGTATGTGTGTCGTTCTCGGCCGCCAGTGCGGAAAATCGGTTGAGCAGTACCTGGACGGCACCCTGATCTAAAACCCTCTCTTTTACCCCTCCCCTCCCCTCCGAAAGAGGCCCTTTACGGGCCTCTTTCGCATATCGGAGCCCTACACCTGAGTCCATGCCGCTCGGCAGCATATCAGCAACAGTGGCAAGGACGAGGCGTCCCCCGCTCATGCTCCGTTGGAAAATGACGCCGACGCATACTCAAGGGAAAGGCATGGCTATGGCGCGCATCGTGATGACGGACAACGACTTCGGCGACTGCTCCTTCGAGCGGAAGATGGTGGAGGCGGCGGGCATCGAGTTCGTCGGCTACAGCGCACTTGAGGGTCGCGAGCCGGCCGAGCTTATCCGGCATTTGGAGGGCGCCGACGGGGCCATTACCTCTTACGGCTTCTACCGCGCCTGCGTGTTCGAGGCGCTGCCGCAGCTGAAGGTGGTGTCGAAGACGGGCACCGGCGTGGACAACATCGACGTGGCCGCCGCCACGGCCAACGGCACCGCCGTGTGCAACGTGCCCGCCTACGGCACCGAAGTGGTAAGCGACCATGCCATCGCGCTTGCGCTCGCCGTGCTGCGGCGCATCAACGAGATTGACGCCGACATGCGCGAGGGCGTGTGGGACTTCCGCCGGCGCCGGCCCCTCGGCCAGGTGCACGGGCGCACCTTCGGCGTGGTGGGCTACGGCAACATCGGGCGGGCGGCGGCCCGCAAGGCGGCCGGCCTCGGGTTCAAGGTGATCGTCTGGGACCACCAGGGCACCCCGGGCCGCTTCGCCCCCGAGGGCTTCCCCTATGTGAGCTTCGAGGACCTGCTGAGGGGTGCCGACGTGGTGAGCTTCCACACGGCCCTTGTGCCCGAGACCCGTCATTTGCTGAACGCCGAGAACATCGGCCTCATGAAGGACGACGCCGTGGTGGTGAACACCTCGCGCGGGGCCGTCATCGACACCGATGCCGTGGCGGCCGCCCTTGAAGCCGGGAAGCTTTGGGGCGCCGGCATCGATGTGTTCGAGCACGAGCCCGTGAGCCCTGAGGCGGCCATCTGCCGCGCGCCGCACACCGTGCTCACGAGTCATGCGGCCTACTGGTCGGAGGAATCGGCCCTCGAGCTGCGAACCCGCTGCACCCAAAACGCCATCGACGTAGTACTGGGGCGGGAACCAGAAGCCTGCGTGAACCCCGAGGCCCTTCCCGTCGCCCTCGCCAAGTAGGGAAAGGGCCACGCCCTTTCCGCTCAACCGGAAACGGCGTTCTCCCCCGGAAATACGGCAAGGGCATGGCCCTTGCCCTACGGGGTTCTTCCGAAAAAGAAAGCGCCCGACCGGGGATGGGGGGGTCGGGCGCGGCGCGGGCCTCGGGAGGGAGGATGAAGCCCGGCGTTCGGGATTGGTTCTTCTAACTCACGGAGCGCTCGCGGAGCTCGTGGCAGGTGCCGCACTCGAAGGTGCCGCGGTGGTGGCACTGGGCGCAGTACTTCATGGCGTCCTTGGGCAGATCCTTCGAATGGTTGTTGTGGCAGTCGGTGCAGGTGGCTGGCACCTCGTCGTGGCGCTCACCAGCCGGACGCTCGTGGGGGTTCACCGTGGTGCCCTTGTCGTCGGTCAGCGCCGTGGAATCGGCCGTGAGCTTCGCCACCTCGTCCATGTCGCCATGGCAGGCGATACAGGTGGCCGGATCCACCGTGGCCACCGTGGCCTTCGAGGCCGGTTTGTCGTCGTAGGTCACCTCGGCGTGGGCCGTCGAAAGCACGGCCTCGTCGGTGTGGCACTGAACGCAGGTAAGGCCCTCGGCCTCGTGGGCCACGTCCTGCGGGCAGGCCGCATCGGTGGCCGAGGCGGCCTCGGTGGTGTGGCAGGTGGCGCAATCAGACTCCATAGTCCAGTTCACCGGCTGCCCGGCCAAAGGATTATCCTCGGCCTCGTCGGTGGCCTGGGCCGCCGGGGCATCGGCGCCTGCGTTGCCGCCGTCGGCCTTCGGGGCGCAGCCGACGAGCAGCCCGGCGGCGCAGGCCACCGCCAAAATGGCGCCGAGCAGCGCCGCAAGGAACCAGCGGCGATCCGGCGATGTCGTTCTCTCAGTCATAGGTTCTCCTCTCGTTGCCGCTCGGCAAGCAATCTCAGCAGGGGTCGGGGCGCCCCGTAGGGAAAGGGCCACGCCCTTGCCGCCCGGGCCAGAGCCCGTGAACGGCCTCGGTTGAGCGGAAAGGGCATGGCCCTTTCCCTACGGGTGGGTTTCCCATCTCGGGCGCCCCGGGCGGAGAGAGAGGGGCGAGCCCTCTCCCTCCGGGTGCTGGATGCTACTCGGTGGCGTCCCAGTTCTCCAGGCTGGAGGCGTGGCGGGCGGCGATGCGGCCCCACACCTGGTTCTCGGCGTTGTTGCCGCCGGTGATGCCGTAGGTGTGGCTCTGGAAGTTGCCGAAGCAGCCGGCCGCGTACAGGCGCGGGATGGGGTTCTGGGCCGGGTCGAGCACCTGGGCGTGCTCGTTCTTCATGGGGCCGCCCAGGGTGGAGCAGGAGCCCGGGTAGATGGACACGGCGTAGTAGGGGCCGTTGTCCAGCGGCACCATGGTCTCGGCGGAGCGGTCGAAACGGGAATCCTTGCCCGCAGCGCAGAAGCCCTGGTACTCCTCGAAGGTGGCCTTCAGGGTGTCGATATCCATGAGCGGGTCGCATTCCTTGATCTTCTGGCCCAGCTCCTCGATGGTGGCGCCGGTCAGAATCCAGCCGCGCTCCAGCTCGGCCTTGTTGTCCTGGCTCCAGCCGTCCCAGTCGCGCACGGAATCGGGCAGGTCGCTCGCGAAGTTGCCGCACTCGAAAAAGTCGCCCTGGCTCGTGGACAGCTTGCCGGCGTCGAAGCAGCTCTGGTCGAAGATGCCCCAGGAGGGAATGCGGTCGAAATCGGCGATGGAGTCGTCGAAGGACAGCAGCGTGTGCCAGCCGTTGTGCGGCGAGCCCATGTTGTTCTCGTTCACGAAGCGGCGGCCGAGGCGGTTCACGTTGAAGTAGCTGAAGCCGGGCATGAAGTACAGGATGGAGAAGTCATACTCCGGGTCGCGGGTCCACATGGAGTACATGGAGATGGCCATGTCCATGTGCCACAGCTTCGCTCCCACGTCCTCCACCATCTTGATGCCGTCACCGGTGTTGAAGCGCCAGCCCTCGAACTTGAACGGCGAGCACTTCAGATACTGGTTCTTCAGCTCCTCGTTGAACTCGAAGCCGCCGAGCGTCATGATGACGCCCTTGCGGGCCTTCACCGTCTTCTCTTCGTTGCCGATCATGGTGTAGGCGCCGACGATCTCCTTGGTAGTCGGATTCTGGATGAGGCGCTCGTCGTGGCAGTCGAACAGCACCTCCACGCCCAAGGCCTCGCGCTGGGCGTCCAGCTCGTGGAAGGACAGCATGCCGAAGCCGTCAACCGACGACAGCTTGCAGGAGCCCTCGTAGGCGTTGTCGTCCAGGAAGTAGTACTCGGGGATGCCGCCGGCCAGCGCCTGCTCCACCACCTCGTAGGTCATGCCGTACTTGTCGGCGTACTCGGTGTTGCGGGCGCACTCCTCGACCCAGGCCTCGATCATCGCGTCCGGGGTCTTGCCCTTGGTGAAGGTGCGGATATACTGCTTGAAGCGCTCCTTCTCGGACTCTTCCACGATGGTCCACTCGCCGTTGTTGATGGAGCTGTTTCCGCCGCCGCGCTCGGGGGCCTTCTCCAGCACGAGCACCTCTTGGCCGCACTCGTCGGCGCCGATGAGCGACGCCCACATGCCCGCGCCGCCGTAGCCGATGACGAGCAGGTCGCACTCGTAGTCCCACGACTCGGGCAGCCAGTCACCGGTGTTGGCGAGGCTCGCGTCCGCGGCGCCCTCGTTGGCGCAACCGGCCAGTGCCGCCGTGCCCGCCATGGCCGCCGCGGCAAGGCCCGCGCCCTTCAGGAACGAGCGGCGCGACACGCCCAGGTTCATTTCCTTGCTCATAGGTTTCCTTCCTCCTTATAAAGGTGCGAGCAGCCCCCTCCCCATGGCCCGGCGGGCCGGACGGGGCCCGAACATATCCGTTCAAAGCCGGCCGCCCCGGGGCAAACCACTCGCGTTTGCAGAACGAGACTTTACGGACAGCCGGGAAACCGCGCATCGGAAGAACCTTCGGATTTTTCGAAAAAGTTCAGATGATCGGTAGGATTTTCCAGGTCAGAGCCATATAGGATTCTCCATCCGATAGGCGCAAAACCCCACTTTAGGTAATATCTAGGACTAAGATCGAATGAAACGGCGGCCAGGGCGCCGCCCGAAGGGGACACAGGGAGGGAGCCTTCGTGTCGAACATCACGGAAACCGAGCGCGCCCGGGCGGAGGCGGCCGAGGTGGCGGCGCGGCCCTCGGCTGAACACGAACCGGCGCGCAGCCCCGTCAGCGACGGGCTCATGCTGAGCTTCCTCGTGCTCGTCCTCGGCTTCGGCCTATGCCGCGCGTGGATCATCTTCTGTCTGGGCGCCCCCATCATCGCGCCGTCGGGCACGCCGAGCCATTGGCTCTACCTGGCCACCGGCGCCATCGGCTCGCTCGTCGTCGCCCTTTACTGCCGCCACCGCGACCGCGCCGTGAGCCGCATGCGCACGGTGCTCTACCGCTTGTGCCCGGCCGCCCTGCTGGCAAGCGGCATCCTCGTGCTGGTAGCGCTGGAGTTTCGCAGCGAGCCGCTTATGGCCGCCGGGTTCATCGCCGGCGGCTTGGGGGCGGGCCCTTTGCAGGTGCTCTGGGGCGACCGCTTCGCCTCACACAGCGTGGAGTTCGCCGCCTTCGCCTCGCCGGCGGCGGCCATCGTCACCGCCGTGGTGGTGGCACTCTCGGCGGCGCATGCCAACTTCATGAGCTTCATCGTGGTGCCCCTGCTCTCGTTCGGGCTGCTGCTGTTCCACGGCAGCCGCACCGGTGTCGACTGGAAGGGCGCCCTCGCGCCTGCCCCGGCAAGCGCCGGCGACGGGGACGACGAGAATGCGGGTTCGAGCGCCGCTGTGGCGACGCCGGCCGTCTCGCGACGCGCCGTGCCGCTCGGCGTGGGGAAGCTCATGTTCTCCATCATGGTGTTCTCGCTTCTGTGCCGCATGTTCGACACCGTGCCCACCGGCCCCGACCCGCTGGAGGTGTTCGGCGGCAGCGCCGTGTTCTCGCTCGTCGTGGTAGGCGTGGCGTTCCTTGCCATCATGGCGAAGGTGCGCGAACGGTTCAACCCCTCCACCATCTACCGGCTATCGCTGCCCATCATGGTGGCCGGCTACGTGGCCATCGCCCTGTTCTTCGACACCCATGGCTTCGCCTCGATGCTCATCATCAACATCGGCTACGAGTTCTTCGACATTCTCACCTGGGTGCTGTTCGTGGACGCGGCGCGCCGCCCCGGCGAGAACGCCCTGCGCATCTTCGGGCTGGGCGTGGCGTTCATGTTCTGCGGCATGGCCCTGGGGAACGTGGCGAGCCACCTGGTGGACTCGCTCATCGTGACTGGCTCCGTGCAGACCAACGTCGTGGCCATGGCGGCCATTCTGGGGCTTGTCGTGGTGGCCTTCCTCGTACTGCCCGAGGGCACCGTGGCCCAGCTATCGGGCAGCCTGCGGGAGGGGCGGCGCGAGCGCGAGGCCGAGCATCGCGCGGCTGAGGAGCCGGAGGAGGCTGATTCGGCGGCAGAGGAGACAGAAGAGGACGCCGGCGATGCTGCCGCCGGACGCATCGAGCGCCACTGCGCCGAGGTGGCCCGCGACTTCGGGCTCACACCCCGCGAGAGCGAGGTCATCGTGCTTCTGGCCTACGGGCGCACGCTCGCCATCATCGCCCGCGACCTGCACATCGCCCAGGGCACGGCCCGCACCCATATCGAGAACATCTACCGCAAGCTCGACGTCCACAAGCAGCAGGAGCTCATCGACCTCGTCGACACCTACGGCGAATAAGTGGGACAGTGCCCCGGAGGGGTGTCTTATTTCCGAACGCCCATGCGGCGCTATCGCGCGAAGAGAGCAAGCGGAAATGAGACACCCCTCCGGGGCACTGTCCCACCCCACAACCTTTTAGACCTGCTCCTCCTGGGCGGCGGCGCGCTCGGCACGCTCTCTTGCGAGGCGCTCCATGGTCTCCTTGGGGGTCTCGGGGCGCGGAGTCTCCTGGGCGATGGCCTCAGCGAGAGCCGCTTCATCAGCCCCCTCGATGCGAATGCCCTTGATCGCGTCGCCGATGGCCAGGGCGTCCAGCAGTTCGTCCCCTTCCACCACCTGGCCGAACACCGTGTCCTGCTCGTCGAACTCCGGCTGGTCGGACAGCGAGAAGTAGAACTGGCTGCTGGCGGAGTTCGGCGCCGACTTCACTGCCGTGCAGATGCTCCCGCGCCCGTGGTGGTTGCGCGGGTTGGTCTCCCATTCGTCGACGATGGTGTAGCGCGCATCCCCCGTACCCGGGTGCATGCCCCGGATGACGCCCTGCACCGCCGCGAGCACCTGGGCGGGCCCCATGGCGCGCGTGGTGGGACAGCCGCCGGCGATGACCGAGTCGGGCTTGCGGGCGTGGAACTTCAGGTTGTCGTAGAAGCCGCGGGCGGCCAGCTCGATGAAGTTCCCCACGGTGACGGGGGCATCGGCGCCCCACAGCTCGACGGTGATGGGGCCCTTGGAGGTTTCGATGATCGCCCGCTCGGTACCGTTGGGTACATAGCGGGGCGTGTAAAGCGGCAGTTCAATGCGAGCCATAGTCGGATCCTTTCGCAAAAATAAATGACCTCCCCATCCTAGGAAAGGGAGGTCATCGCGTCATCCGATCGAGCGTCGTATTTTGCCCCGTTTAGGCCAGGCGCTTTGCGATGGCCTTGATGAAGTCGGCGGTGTTCAGCACCGTCGGGTTCTCCAGCGTCGTGATGCGGGCCAAGTCTCCCGTCATCTCGCCGGCCTCGATGGTGTCGATGGTGGCCTGCTCCAGGCGATTCGCGAAATCCACCAAATCGTCCAGGCCGTCCAGCTCGCCGCGCTTGCGCAGGGCGCCCGTCCAGGCGAAGATGGTGGCCACGGAGTTCGTGGAGGTTTCCTTGCCCTCCAGGTGCTTGTAATAGTGGCGCTGCACCGTGCCGTGGGCCGCCTCGTACTCGTAGACGCCGACGGGGCTCACGAGCACCGAGGTCATCATGGCCAGCGACCCGAAGGCGCTCGACACCATGTCGCTCATCACATCGCCGTCGTAGTTCTTGCAGGCCCAGATGAATCCGCCGTCGGCCTTCATCACGCGGGCCACGGCATCGTCGATGAGCGTGTAGAAGTACTCGATGCCGGCCTCTTCGAAGCGGGCCGCGTACTGATCGTCGTAAATCTCCTGGAAGATGTCCTTGAAGCGGTGGTCGTACTTCTTCGAGATGGTGTCCTTCGTGGCGAACCACAGATCCTGCTTCTGATCGAGGGCGTATTCGAAGCAGCTGGTGGCGAAGCTGGCGATGGAGGCGTCCAGGTTGTGCATGCCCTGGGCCACGCCGGGGCCCTCGAACTGGAACACCAGCTCGCGCACCTCGGTGCCGTCCTCGCCGGTGAACACCAGCTCCACCTTGCCGGGGCCGGGTACGCGCAGCTCGGTGTTCTTGTACACGTCGCCGTAGGCGTGGCGGGCGATGGTGATGGGGCGCGTCCAGTTGCGCAAGCAGGGCTCGATACCCTTCACGATGATGGGGGTGCGGAACACCGTGCCGTCGAGCATGGCGCGGATGGTGCCGTTGGGGCTCTTCCACATCTCCTTCAGGTCGTACTCGTCCATGCGGGCGGCGTTCGGCGTGATGGTGGCGCACTTCACGGCCACGCCCAAACGCTGGGTGGCCTCGGCCGACTCGATGGTGACCATGTCGTCGGTGGCGTTGCGGTTTTCCAAGCCCAAGTCGTAGTACTCGGTCTTCAGGTCCACGAACGGGCAGATCAGCTCGTCTTTGATCATCTGCCAGATGATGCGGGTCATCTCGTCGCCGTCCATCTCCACGAGCGGCGTGGTCATTGCGATCTTGGTCATGGGGCTCCTCCCGGTCAGTTCTGCTTGCCGACCATGCTACCGCGAAAGTTGAGCGGTCAGCGCAGCAATTCGCCCAGAAACAAGGTTGTAACGGGGAAGGGGCCTTAGGCGAAATCGGCGATTTCGGCGAGGAAGGCGGCGCCGTAGGTTTCCAGCTTCTTGGCTCCCACGCCGGGAAGGGCCAGGAAGCCCTCGTCGTCGGCGGGGCGCGCCTCGGCCATGGCGGCCAGAGTTGAATCGTGGAACACCACGTAGGGCGGCACACCGTTCTCATCGGCCAGGCGCTTGCGCAGCTCTCGCAGGCGCTCGAAAAGCTCCTCGTTGGCCGCGAGGGTGGCCGGATCGGCCGCAGGCGCACTGCCGGAGCCGAAGACGCGAGCCGAGGAGGCCTTGGCGCGGGCCTCGCCGAACGCGCCCGCCTTGGCCTTCTTCGCCTTGGGCGTCTGTTTCATGGTCAGGCGGAAGTCGTCGGCGGCCGCCTCGCGGTAGCGCGGGCCGAAGCCCACCAGCGGGTACTTCCCCTCGGTGATGGTCAGGTACTCGCCTGCTGCCAAAAGCTCCACCACCTCCATGAGCAGGGCGCGCTTGGCCTCGGAGGTGCCGTACACGGGCAGGTTCACGAGCCCCCACTGGCGCAGGTTCTCGGTGTCGGCGCCGCGCAGCACGTCCACCACGGTGGTTTTGCCGAAGCGGCCGCGCAGGGCCTGCACGCAGCGCATGACCGAGCGCGCCTCGGCCGTCACGTCCACCGCCGCAAAGGCCCCCTCGCAGTTCGAGCAGCACCGGGCGGCAGGCGCCTGCGCACCCTCCGTAGGGCAAGGGCCATGCCCTTGCCGCGGCCCCAACGCGCCATCGTCGGACGGAAGGGGCAGAGCCCCTTCCCTACGGGGCACGTCTTCCCCGAAATAGCGCAGAAGGTAGCTTCTCAGGCAGTCGGTGGTGTAGCAGTAGCCCACCATCGATTCCAACATGCGACGGCGGCCGGCGCGCACCACCTCGGCCTCCTCGGGGCTCAGCGCCTCGTTGGCCGACTCCTGCTCGATGAAGAAGCGGCCCGTGGCGATGTCGCCGTCGCACCACAGAAGCAGGCACTCGGCCGGCTCGCCGTCGCGCCCAGCGCGGCCCGCCTCCTGGTAGTAGGCCTCCACCGACCCGGGCATGTTGAAATGGGCCACCCAGGCCACGTTCGACTTGTCGATGCCCATGCCGAAGGCGTTGGTGGCCACCATTACCGGCGCGTCGTCGTTCACGAAGGCCCGTTGGTTGCGCTCGCGCTCGTCGGCGGAGAGCCCGGCATGGTAGCGGGTGGCCGCAATGCCCCGCTCGCGCAGGTGCTCGCACACTTCCTCCACCGTCGCCCGCTTCGAGCAGTACACGATGCCGCTTTCCGCCCGGCGCTCGTCGATGAAGCGATCGAGCCGCGCCAGCTTCCGCTTGGGCTCGTGGCGCTCGACGGAGAAATGCAGGTTAGGCCGGTCGAAGCCGGTCACGGTAAGGGCCGGGTTCCGCAGTCCCAAAAGCCGCACGATGTCGGCGCGCACCCGCTCGGTGGCCGTGGCCGTAAGCGCCGCCACGGGCGGACGCACCGGCAGCGAGGCGATGAAGTCGCCGATGGCCAGGTACGACGGGCGGAAGTCCTGCCCCCACTGGGACACGCAGTGGGCCTCATCCACCGCCACGAGCGCCAGGCGCGCCTCGGCGGCGAATTCCGCAAAGCGCGGGTCGGACAGGCGCTCGGGGGCCACGTACATGAGGTCGTAGGCGCCGCGGCGGGCTCGGGCGAGCACCTCGGCCTGCTGGGACGGCGTGAGCGTGGAGTTCAGATAGGAGCCCCGCACGCCCGCCTCCTTCAGGCTGCGCACCTGGTCGGCCATCAGCGACACGAGCGGGCTCACTACCAGCGCGAGCCCGTCCAGCACCAGGGCAGGCACCTGGTAGCAGATGGATTTGCCCGCACCCGTGGGCATGACCGCCAAGCAGTCGCGTCCCTTAAGCAGCGCCGATATCACCGCCTCCTGGCCGGGCCGAAACGCCTCGTAGCCGAACGAGACGGCCAGCGCCTCACGCGCCTTCTCCTGAATATCTGCCTGCATGCCGGCCGCCTTCCGCACCGTTGAACCGTAAGAGGGCATTGTAGCCCAAAGCACCCGCGCCCGGTTCTCCGCAGTTTCTCGCGCAAACCGTCGCGGAGCCGTCATCGGGCGCCGCTTACAGGTCCACTACCGCCAGATCAGCCGGGCCGCTCACGATGAAGCCGACCCCTTCCACCACGTCTCCGGCAGCCACTTTCCCGTTGTGCTCGTCGTTGGCCACGGTCAGCTCGTTGCCCGAGGCCGAGGCGACGCAGTTCCAGCTGTCCTCAAGCTGCACATCGCGGTTGAAAGGGATGGTGGCGGACCACTTCTTCACGCCGGCGCTGTAGTTCGAGCCGGTCATCTCGTACTTGAAGAAGGTGCGGCCGTCCTCCTCCCAGGTCTCGGTGACGTTGAGCTGCCACTGGATGGTGCCGTCGACGAAGGCCATCATGGCGCTGCCCTGGGCGTTGGGCTTCTTCTCAGCCCGGGCAAGCATGAGCTCCTTGCGGTCGAAGCCCGGGCCCTTCAGAATGTCAGCGAGCCATAGGCCCTCGGGCGTCAGGTCGTCCAGGGTAAAGCCCGAGGTGGCCGTCACATCGGGCTTGATGAGCGCTGCGGCCTCATCCTTGTTCGACAGGTTCCAGCAGATGTAGCTCACGTTCAGCGAGTCCATGACCGCCACCCATGCGTCGGCCGACTCGTAGTCGATGGCGCCGTCGCCCGATGCCTCGCAGATGCCGAACTCGCTCACGAACACCGGCAGCCCCGCCTCCACGGCCGAGCGCAGGCGGTTGCGCAGGTCGTCCTGGTGGGTGGCGGCGTAGAAGTGCAGGGCGTACATGACGTTGTCGATATCGAGCGGGCTCTCCAGCGGGGCCTCCAGGTCCTGCGACCAGGTGGGCGTGCCCACGATGACGACCGCATCCGGGTCGTTGCGGCGAATCCAGGGGATGACATCCTCGGCATAGTCCTTGACGTTGTCCCAGGTCGTGCTGCCATTGGGCTCGTTGCATATCTCGTAGATGACGTTGGTCTGGTCCTTCAGCACCACCGACACCTCTTTGAAGAACTCCTCGGCCGCCCACTGGTAGGTCAGCGGGTTGCCGTCGGAGAGGATGTGCCAGTCGACGATGACGAACAGGTCGGCCGCCTCGGCCATGCGGGCCGCCTCAATGACGAAGTTGTTCATGGCCACGCGGCCGCCGTCGGTGGCCCAGCCGCCGGAATCGGCCGAGTACACCGCCAGGCGCACGGCGTTGGCACCCCACACGTCGTGCAGGTCGTTGAACATCTGCTGGTTGACGAACTGCGGGTACCAGGCCAAGCCGTGGGTGGAAACGCCGCGCAGCTGCACGGGGTTGCCGGCCTCGTCCACCAGCTGCGAGCCCTCTACGTGGAGGGGGCCGGTGGTGGAAGGGGTGGCGATCTCGCGGCCGGAGGTGTCCACCTCGGGCTTCGGGCGCGTTGCCAGGGGCGCTTCCTCACCCCCGTCGTCCTCGGCCTTCGGTGCGGGAGCCGGCGCCTGGGGCTCTTCCACCATGAGTGCGTCGCCGTTCTTCGCTTCCTCGATAGTGCCCACGCTAGCCGCCAGGGCCACGCCGATGCCCACGAGCACCGCAAGGGCCGCCACCGCCAGCCCCATGCGCGCGAAGCGCCCCTTCATCTTGCCGTCTGCCATAACCCGCTCGCTTTCAAAAGCCCTCATCGGGCGTCAATGCCACAGAAAGCGCCATTGTATATCACCCCGCCACCCCCAAGAAACCCACCGACACGACCCCCATAAAAAGAGAAGCCGGCAGAGCAAGGGCACTGTCTCACCGGGGCGCCGTCTCACTCACGTTCGGGCTTCGAGGTGAGGTGCCAGCCGTTGCAGTAGGGGCAGCGGTAGGCGTGCAGGGGCGGGGCGCCGTGCACGCGGCACTCGGCGATGGTGACTTCGGCTTCGTAACGGCTCGCATAGCGCTGCTTCGATTCGCAGCCGCGCTTGCGCCGGACCGCCTCCCGGGCCTCGGCATCCTTCTCGCGCCGGCGCTCCTCGCGAGCAAACACATCCTCGGCTTCCCCAAGCCCCGCCAGAAACTCCTCTCGGCGCCGAGCCTTCGCCGCCCCCTTACGACTGGTCATCCGGGACCTCCCGAAGTCGCTCCGCAGCAGCCTCGATTTCGGCATCGCGCTCCTCGATGCTAGCCGACTCCCTTACGGCAATGTCGGCCAGATAGGCATCTATAGCCTCCATGGCCCGTTCAACCTTTCGTCGCTCGATTGAGTAGCCGATAACATATCGCGACTTTGCTTCCCACTGAGAAATCATCTCAGCATGATCATCCAGATACTCAGGAAGGCGCAAATCGACATCGGCCTGTTCTGCCAAACGTATAAGCTGATCAATGTCATGCGTCTTCGGGTACTCCACGCCCGATTGCTCCAGCAGGTACTTTAGCACCAGCTCCGTTGCCTGCTGCAAGTGATAGCCAATGAAGTTGAGCTGAGCATCGTCATCGTCCATATGGGCGAGCACCAGCTGGGCATTGCGGAGATTCGAAGCCGCTTTGTCGTAGAGCGTTTGCTCATTGACCATAGACGATCACCCCCTTCTCGTCGATCTCCGCTTTCAGACGCTCATCGGCCGTGTAGTTCGTCCACAGATCGAAAGGGAAATCGTGAAAGGAGGTAACGGGATTGCGGTTCTCGCTCGTCTCAACATAGACATCGACGTCGCTCCCCTGGTGACAGCGCTGGGTGACACTCGAGCCGAAAACGACCACTTTCGACACCGCGGGATCGCGCGTCACGTCATCGAGCAGCTCGCGTACTTTACGCTGCTGAATAGGGTAAATGCGGTCACAGTTCCGGAAGGGCCGATCAATGCACACTTTCCAATGCTTCTTCTCGGGAATGGAGTAGAAAGCCATCCCGCGGCGGCGGCGCGAGGGGCGCAGCTTCTCCATCATGGACAGGACGTAGGAGGGCGGGGCGCTCTTCCCCTGCTCCCACTGCTGGAGGGTGCGCACAGGAATGCCGTAGTGCTCGGCAAACTCGCGCTGGCTCATGCCCGCCTCGCGCCGCATTTCCACAAGAGTCATAGCTGTCCTCCCTTCAATATACGTTGATAACGTATGATAGCACAATCCCGTGAGACAGTGCCCCGGAGAGGTGCCTCATCTTCCGAACGACCGCCAGTGTGAGACAGCGCCCCAATCAACCATTTTCTCCTGGAATTAAACCATTATTTCTGAAAACTTTTCCCCAACACCTCCGCATGCCTGGCTTAGACTTAACGCTGGAAACGTGATACAATGTCTTTTCATTTGCATTACATTGAAGGAGTGTTCCCATGGCTAAGACCGCCACCATCAACATGCGCATCAGCCCCGAGGTCAAAGAAGACGCTGAGTCCATCTTCTCAAGTTTGGGCATGACGCTCACCGAGGCCATCAACATCTTCCTACACAAGTCCATCATGGAGGGTGGCCTGCCGTTCAGCGTGCGACAGCCCCGCTACAGTCGCGAAACCGAGGCGGCCATGGCCGAGGCTCGCGAAATTCTGGAAGGGCGCCGCGATGCCAAGCGCTACGCCTCCGCCGACGAGCTCTTCGACGACCTCGGCATCTAGGGATCGCAATGCTCGAGATCGTAACCACCTCGAAGTTCCGAAAAGATGCGAAACGGATGAAGAAGCGCGGGGCCGATATGGGCGAGCTCAAGAGGGTTATCGACACCCTCGCTGCACAAGAGCAGCTCAGCGAAAGACACCGTGACCACGCACTTACCGGGCCCTACGTTGGGTTTCGCGAGTGCCACATTAAGCCTGACTGGCTTTTGGTATACGCCATTGACAACGATCAGCTCATCCTGACCGCCTCAAGAACAGGGACGCACTCCGATCTGTTCGACGAGTAGCCCCGTGAGGCAGTGCCCCGGAGGGGTGTCGCATGTTCTGTAGCTACCACCACGCGAATGCGCCGCATGGCTATCGGAACATGAGAAACCCCTCCGGGGCACTGTCTCACCCTATGCTCAGATAGGCTTGGCCGAGGGCGAGGAACTCTTGCTGGGTGAGGGTTTCGCCTCGGCGCTTCGGGTCGATGGCGGCTGCGGCGAACAGTGCGGGCAGATCGACGGGCTGATTGCGACCGGAGAAATAGGTCTTGCAGGAGTTCGCGAGGGTCTTGCGGCGGTTGGCGAAGGCGGCATCGGCCATGAGGCAGGCGGCGGCCACCACCTCGGGCGTGGCGGGCGTGCCGTCGGCCATGAGCGGTATGCGCCGACCCAGGCGGATGACGGAGGACGTGACCCGGGGCGGCGGGAAGAAGTTGCCCGGGCCCACGGTGAAACGACCGGCCGGCTCGGCGTACATTCCCAGCTTCACCGTGTAGGCGCCGTAGTTCTTCGTGCCCACGGCGGCGGCCATGCGGTCGGCCACTTCCTTCTGCACCATGACCGTGGCACATTCCAAGAACGGGAAGTTCTGGAAGTAGTCGAGCACCACCGTGGCAGCCACGGCGTAGGGCAGGTTGGCGACGAGTTTGTTGGGAACGAGGGGGAGATCGGCCTCCGTCAGATCCAGGGCGTCTTTTTCGATGAGGGCGAACCGGTCGGCCCAGGGGGCCAGGGTGTCGGCGAGGACGGCGGGCAAGTCCGGGTCGCGCTCGACGGCGACGACCGAGGCCGCGTGCTTGAGCAGCGCGATGGTGAGCGTGCCGATGCCCGGCCCTACTTCCAGGATGCGGTCGCTCGGCTGCACGTCGGCCAGGGCCACGATCTTCTTCAGCACGTCGTCGCTCACGAGGAAGTTCTGGCCCAGCGTGTACTTGGTGCCGATGCCGTGGGCCTCCAGCACTAAGCGCGTGGCGCCGGGCGTGGAAAGCGGCGAGAGCCTATCGTCGGCCGCCATGACCGTTGCCCTTCCGCTTGGTGTTCTTCTTGCCGTAGGCCGGACCGCCGCCGGCGCCCTTGGGCTTCGGCTTGCGGGGCTTGGCGGGGGTATCGGCGGATTTCTGCTTGGGGGGTTTCTGGGACACCGAGAGCTTGGCGCGGGCGCGGGAATCGCCGCCGTTGGGCGTAAGGGGCATGGCCCCTTCCCTACGGCCGGGAAGGGAGGCTTCCTCAAGGTCGTCGGGCCATTCGTCGCCCAACTCGGCGTCCCACGCGCCTTCCGGCACGGCGGCCCATTCGAGGCCGTCATCGCGGGCCGCATCCGCTTCCGCGCTTGCATCGTCGGTTTCTTCCCAGGCCAGCTCGTACTCGTCGGCCTCGGCGATGATCTCGCCCTCCGGCGTGATCTTCCCCACCCAGTCGAGCACCGACTCAATCTGGAACCCGGCCACCGAAAGGGCCGAGCGCAGGGTGCCGATCATGGGCTCGAAGCCGTGGGGGTCGCCCCCCTCCCCCACCACGTGCACGCAGGCCGGGCGCTTGGGGTAGGTGCGCAGATTGGTCCAGAAGTAGGGCTGCAAGCGGTCGAGCAGGGCCTTCAGCTGGGCAGGCACGCAGGCGAAGTACACCGGCGCCACCACTATGAGCTCGTCGGCGGCGTCCAGGTGCTTGCGCACCTCGGCCATGTCGTCGTCGATGACGCAGCGGTGGAACAGCGCACCGCTTTCCGCCACCGATTCCACCGGCAGCAGCGGGTCGCCCTCCTCGTAGACGAACAGGGGCGCATCGGACTCAGCACGGCAGGCATCGCAGCCCACGCACGGGCGCACCTCGGTGGAGGCCACCGACACGATGGACACGCCGTCCTCGGGACATTCCTCGATGCACGCGTTGAACAGCTCGTCGGCCAGCGCCGCCGAGCGCCCACCCGGCCGAGGCGACCCCACCACGATAACCCTATGCATGACGCGACTCCTCCGTAAACGATCCGGGCACCGCACGACGCGGCGCACTGTCGCTGATTATACGACGGACGCAAGAAAGCGGGCCCCGCGAAGAGACCCGCTTTCGGTTGGTGTGCGCCTTGCAAGGGAGGAGAGAGGATGCCTTACAGGGTTGCGAGGTACTGCCCGGCCAGGTAGCCCTGGGTCTGGGCGAAGCCAAGGCTCACACCGGAAATGGGAGTGGTGTACTGGTAGCCGAAACGGCTGCCCGAGTTGTTGCCGGCAGCGAACAGGCCCGGAATGGGGTCGCAGTGCTGGTCGACCACCTGGGAGTTCTCGTTCACCAGCAGGCCGGAGGTGGTGACCATGGGGGTGCCGATCTCCTTCTCGGCGCAGTAGGCGTAGTAGGGCGGCTGCATCTTGATCATAAGGTGTGCGTCCTTGGCGAAGTCCTCGTCACGGCCGGCGTCGCACAGCTCGTTGTAGCGCTCGACCGAGGCCACGAAGTTGTCGACCGCCTCGCCGGTGTAACCGAGATAGCCGGCCAGCGTGGCCAGATCATCGGAGCAGTACATGGTCACGCCGCCGCCCGGGCCACCAGGGCCGCCTGCCGGAGCGCCAGCCGGGGCACCGCCGTCGCCAGCCGGGGCGCCATCACCTGCGGGAGCGCCATCGCCAGCCGGAGCACCGTCGCCAGCCGGAGCCGCGGCCGCCGCGTCGCCGCCATCGGCGCCGGCAGGATCTTCCGAGCCGTTCGCTCCGCCGGCCAGGGCCTTCTCCATGGTCTCGTGGAGGCCCGAGAGGCTCGGCATCGTGTCCACGGCCGCATAGTCGATGGCCATATGCGAGGGCACCTGGGCATAAACGTACTCGTCGACGTTGCTGCCGAACACCGTGGCCACAATGCCCGAGGGCTCCTTGGCGCCGGGAATGGCCGCCAGCTCGATAGAGCCGAAGCCCTCGTTGCAGTAGCGCTTGCCCTGGCTGTTCAGCCACAGCACCGGCGCCGTGCCCGCCGGATCGCTGGGCGAGTCGCAGGGATAGAAGTAGTTGCCGCCCATGCCGGACATGCAGGGGTCGAGCTTGCCGCCGGCCCAGTAGCCCAGGGCCACGCCCGAGCCGTCCTGGTCCATGCCGGCCGAGAGCATCTCGCCCTCGGGGAGCAGCGACACGCTCTCGGCGTACAGATCGTTGAGCATCTCCTCGTTGCCGCCGAAACCGCCGCCGGCCAGAACAACGCCCTTGCGCGTGTTCACCTTGACGAAGCTTCCGTCGGAAGCCTGCCCGTAGGCGCCGACCACCGCGCCGTTCTCGTCGTTGATAAGCAGATAGCCCGACGTGTCGTAAAGCACCTGGCCGCCGCTCGAGCGCACCACCTCGGCGCAGTGATCGAGCGCCTCGTTCATGAAGTCGGCCGTATGGGCACAGCCGACGAAACCGCGCAGGCCGCCGATCTCCTCCTTGAACGCGTCACTCGAGGGCCACTGGCGCACCTCGATGGCCTCCGGATCGGTGATGTAGTCGCCGAACAGCCAATCGAAGCAGGTGCCCGAGGCGGCTGCGTAGCGGCGAATCAGGCCGGGGTTCGGACGATTGTTGTGGCGCAGCATCCAGTCGTTCATAAACACGAGCTCGTCCACCTCGGGCACGCCGCGCGTCTTCAGCAGGTTGGAGTTAATATGGCCCACCTGGCCGCCGGACATGTAGCTGTGGCCCTCTTCAGGCTGCTGCTCGAAGGCGCAGACAACACAACCGCCCTCGGCAGCGGCGCGGGCGGCCGTACTGCCGGCATGGCCCAAGCCAATGACGAGCACGTCGCAGTCGATCTCCTGAGCCACCTCGGCCGGAGCCTCCGGCGCCGTGCGCCAAGCGGCCGCCGTGCCGCCTGTCGTAGACAGGCCGGACGCCGCCGGGGCCGAGCCCTCGGCCGCCCCCGTCGTCTGCGGGCTGCAGCCGGCAAGCCCGGCGCCCACGGTCAGAGCCGCAAGGGCGCTGCCGCCCAAGAACGCGCGACGGCTCAACGAGGCCTTGCTGTTTTCAACATCTTTAGTCATAGCTTCCATCCCTCTTTCCTTCTCCGATTCGAGGACGGGCAGCAGGCGGGGCGCGCTATGGGAGGGAAGGAGTCGCGCCCCGCAAGCCACCAGCCCTTAGGACGTCTCCAGCATGACGCCATGCGAGATGCAGCGAAACTCGCCAATCCGAGGTAACTTGCAAGCCGCGCGGCCGTCTGGCCCCTCACAGAATTTAGGTATTTCCCGCTCAGAGCCCTCATGGGAGGCAGCCGTCCGCAATACGTCGAAGGCGCGGGACGCATCGTGAGCTATGATGGGAGCGAAGGAGGAACATGAGACCACAGCAGCCCCTAGATCATCGCCTGCTCCTCTTCGGAGCCTTTTTCGCTACGATGCCCCTCTACGCACCCAACGCCGCCACATTCGCCCGGGCGCTCTCCATCGCCGACGACGGCATCCGGCACTTCGCACTGCCGATGCTCGCTGTCGCCCTTGCAAGCGGCCTGGCGATTTCCCTTTTTGGCCGAAAGGGGCGCGCGGGCCTCGTGACCGAGTCTCGTCCGTGGGGCGCAGCAGGAGCCGTCGTCTACCTAGGCGGGCTTGCACTTCTCGTCTTCGATGCCTTGGGGGTCGTTGCCGAGCCCTTCTCGCTCGCCAAGCTGGCCGCAGGCGCCCTGTGCGGCTTCGGCCTCACTGTTCTGTGCTGCCAGTGGGGGCTGAAGTTCTCGAAGCTCGATATACGCGCAGCGCTGCTGCACCTCTCCCTGGCCTGTGGCCTCGGCTCGCTGGCAAGCCTCGGACTGGCTGCACTTTCGGGGGTAGCCTACTTCATCGGCTTCTTTTCGCTAGCCGTCGCAGGTTCTCTGGGCGCTTCGGCCGGGTCGGCCATCCAGATCGAAGGCGAACAGGGCTCCCGCGAGCCTGACAAGGTGGTACCCCCCGATAGTCGCGAGCGACCCCTATGGCCCGCACCGGCGGAACTCGCGCCCTCGGAGCCCGCTCGTCGCTGCGGCGGTCGCCTCGACACGTTGAGACGACTCGCCTCCGTCGCCGCCCTCCCCTGCTTGGGGCTTGCCGTGTTTTCCCTTGTCATGTCTTTGCGCAAGTTCAGCCTCTTCGGCACCTTCGACATCGAGCTCATCGCCGGTATCGTCGCAGCAGGCATCGCCCTTCTACTGTGCATGGCGCCGCTACGTCGGCCGTTCTACTCCTTCGGCTACGAGGAGTTCCTGCCAGCTTGCGCCCTCGTGCTCATCGTCTGCAGTTGCTTCCCAGTCGGCTCGGCTGTCCAAGTGCTCAGCGCAGCGCTCATGTATGTGGTATTCGCTCTCGTGGCCCTCTTCGCCCTAGCTTCCATCGTGGCCGTCGTGCACGCACGCGAGTTTCCACCGCTGACCGTGCTCGGGCTCACCCCGGCGCTCATAGCAGCCTCGTCGCTCTTCGGCATCGCAGGAAGCAGCCTCATGCCGGAAGACGCCGTGGGGCCGTCGCTGCTGGTGGTTGCCGTCGCCTATTTCGCGGGACTCATCATGACCGCCATCGTGTCCCTCGCCCGCGCCGCCGACCGCAGCGACACGATCGAGCGCCCGGACCTCCGCGACACCCCGCATCTCGCAGCCCTGTTCCAGCAGCGATGCGAGGAGGTGGGCGCCTCCTGCGGCCTATCGCCGCGCGAAACGGAAATCATGCAGATGCTCGGCCGCGGCCACAATCCCACGTTCATCGCGCGCACGCTCGTGCTCTCGCTCTCCACCGTGCGCACCCACATTCGCAACCTCTACAAGAAAATGAACGTCAGCAACCAAGAAGAGCTCATAGCCCTCATCGACGGTGAACCCTCCCCGTCCTGATGGATCCGCGGTAACGAGGAGACCCGAGTCGTTTCGTCGTTCTATTACCTATCGCTCATAGTCTCGGGGTCCACTGGGGCGTTATTACCCAAAGGGACTAAATCGAGCCTAGTCGCTTATGGGCTTACATGGTAGCCATTTTTGCGAGCGGCAGAGTACAGTCGCTAGTCGCCCGCGAACTCCCGAAGCACCCCGAGGCGCGGGCGGGCATTCTCCACAATCCTGCTCGCCATATCCGCCACGGGCGCTTCGTCGTAAACCGCCGGGTTGATGGCGGCGAAGTCGGAGGCAAGCCCCTGCGCGCACTTCCTCAGCGACGTGGCAGACACGCCCATCTCGCGGCCCATCTGTGCGAGATCCTCTGCCGTTGTCTCGCACAGCTCGCGGTGCGCGCCCAACGGGAAGGCCATCTTAGTGGAATAGCCCGTCAGGGGAATACACGTCACATCGTAGAGCGGGGCGAGCGAGCGGCTCGTCCAATCGGGACTGTACAGGAAAGCGTAGTTCTTGAGATGGTTGTCGGAATTACCGATAAGGTAATGGAACAACAGCCGGCGCGCCAGCTCGAGGCGATCGCCCAGAGGATTCGCCGACACGTTGCCGATGAGCTTGCTGATCACCTCAACATAGCTCACGTCCTCGTAGGCGTCGGAGTACTTGAGGTAGGTGGGCAGCCCTCGCGCCTGGCAGAAATCTTCTTGGTGGAGCCTCACAAGCGGGCCGTCCTCCTGTAATCGCACACGATCGTAGCGACGCACAGCGATAGCACCAGGAAGCCCAGGCATAAGGTCAACCTCGGGAACGCTGAAGCCACAGCGGCGCGCGATGTCCATGCACACGTACTCGTTGTAGGCCAGCTCCTCCTTGCCCTTCCGCGCGACCTTCACGATGTGCGACGACGGCGCCGTTCCCTCCGGCAAACACCATTGGCCAAGCTCAGCCATAGCCGCCGAGGCATCGTCTGGCAGATACCAGGCCACCTTCGACTGAGCTCCCGAGAGGGAAAGTCTCAGTTCATCGGTCATCTCCGTAACCTCTCGTTCGGCATCTAGTTGCATCCGCTCAATAGCGTCTTTCCCAAGCGGCACATAGCGAGGCTTGAAATCTGCAATGTCGACTCCCTCGGCAACAAAAGTGAGAGCTCCGATACTTTCGCACCCGAGCCGCTCGAAAAACCCCAGAAAGTCGTTGCGGGGTATTTGGTAGCGCTCGGCCAAATTGCCCAAAACCGCTCCCTCTGGCAAAAGACCCTGGAAAAAGGGGGCGTATTCCTCTGGATAGTAGGGTCCGAAATCAAGGGGCACACTCTCGGAGATGCCGAACTCCCCTTTTTCCTCGCCACGCTGCACATAGCGAACGTCGTACCAGAAATAGATTCCGTTGTCAGTTTCCCCGAAACTGCCGACGAGCTCGGGCTGGCCCAACATGTCCCGATATACGTAAAGATACATTTATCCCCGCTCCTTCCCGTAAAGGTCGAGGCCTATGGCTTGGCAGATGGCAAGCACTTGGCGAATATTGCCGCCCGCCACGCCACGCTCCAGTTCTCCGACAAAACGCGGCGAGCACTGGCACGCCTCAGCAAGCTGCTCTTGGGTCACGCCGATTTTTTTCCGGCGCTCCCGGATCATACGCCCCAGATCCTCAGCATCGTAAATACGACCTTGGGCAGCCCTGCGCGAGGTGCCGCTGGATCCATAACTGAACTGAGAAATACCCATCTTGCCCCTCTTATGAACTATAATTTTCCCTTCAAAATCTTCCCAAACGGGAAGATTCGATCCACAATAGCAAAAATCTTCCCAAATGGGAAGATTCTACGAGAAATAGAAGAATCTTCCCAAATGGGAAGATTCTCAGTTCTGGGCTAAAGGACGCAGGGCTACGCGCGCTGCCAGGGGGTGGCGGGGCGGTTTAGGAGGGCGAGGGCGTTTTCGTAGAGGCGGGTGAGCAGGGCTTCCTTGGCCTCGGGCGTATGGGCGCCGCGGACTTCGCAGAGCTTCTCGGCGGTGAATACCGTGTGGGCCGGCTCGCAGTTGATGCCGCGCAGAGGCTCGGGGGTCATGTACGGCGAGTCGGTCTCGGTGAGCAGACGATCTTCCGGCACCGTGGCCGCCGCCTCGCGCACCTCGTCGGCCTTCTTGAAGGTGACCGGGCCGCCGAAGGCGATGTAGCAGCCGGCCTCGACCCAGCGGGCGAGCTCGGCGGCATCGAGGTTGTAGCAGTGCAGCAACGTGCCCGCCTCGGGGAAGCCCTCTTCCCGCAGGATGGCAAAGCCGTCGTCGTGGGCCTCGCGCATATGGAGCACCACGGGCAGCCCCGCCTCCTTCGCCAGGCGAATTTGAGCGCGGAACACCTCGCGCTGCGTCTCGCGGGGCGAGAAGTCGTAGTGGTAGTCGAGCCCGATCTCGCCCACGGCGCTCACCCGGCGGTCGTGCAGGCGGCGCGTCAGCTCCGCCTCAAGCGCGGGCGTGTAGCCCTTGGCGTTGTGCGGGTGCACGCCGGCAGCGATACGCACGCGGGGCACCTCGGGCAGCAGCTGCGGGTCGTCGGCGGCCTCCCCGCTGATGCGGCGCACATAGCCCACGGCGTCGGCGAGCCAGCGGGGCAGGTTGTCGAAGACGACGGCGCCGTCCTCGGCCGGGTCGGTGATGGCCTCCACGAAGCGCAGGTTGTGGAGGCCGGCCCGGGCCAGGGCGAGAGCCGGGTCGGCCAGCATATGCAGGTGCGCATGGGTGTCGGCCACCGGGGCCGCCAGCGCTGGCGCAGCCACCTCGCGCCATTGGCCCTTCTTCCGCTTCTGGCGGAACAGGGCGTCTTCGAAAAGCGGTTCGTCGTGATTCATGGGGTCTCACTTTGTCGGCGGAAAGGGCATGGCCCTTTCCCTACGGGGTTTACTTCAGGCTGGGTACGACTTGTTGCTGAAGCGGAAAGGGCATGGCCCTTTCCCTACGGGCTGTCCCCGAGTTGATACTTGCTGCAGGTCTTACAGCTCGGGGAGGTTGTCGACGTCGAGGCGGGGGAACAGGGGGTCGCCGATTTCCACGGGGTTGCCGGCGGGCAGCTGGCCCCAGGCGGTGGCGGTCTCGATATCGGTTACTTCCGCGATGTCGCCCAGGCCCAGGCGGCCGAACACGTCGGCCGAGGTGTTCGGCATGAACGGCGCCATATACAGTGCGATGATGCGGATGGCCTCCAGGCAGTTGTAGAGCACCGCCGCCAGCTCGTCGGCCTTCGCGGGGTCCTTCGCCAGGGCCCACGGCGCGCTCTCCTCCACATACAGGTTCACGCGGCTGGCTAGCTTCTGCACTGCCGCGGCGGCGCCGGTGAAGTCCACCTGGGCCATGCAGGCGTCGTACTCGGCATACAGCTCATCGGCAATCTCGCGCAGCGGGTTGCTCTCCGCGCCAGCCGGAGAGGCGGGCACGCGGCCCTCGAAGTACTTCGTAGTCATGTTCGTGACGCGCGACACCAGGTTGCCCCAGGTGTTGGCCAGATCGGCGTTGTACACCTGCACCATGCGCTCCATGGAGATGGCGCCGTCGTGGCCGAACTGCACGTCGCTCATGAAGTAGTAGCGGTAGGCGTCCACCCCGAATACCTTCACCAAATCGGCGGGCATAAGGCCGTTGCCCTTCGACTTCGACATCTTCTCGCCCTTGGTGAGCAAAAAGCCGTGGCCGAACACCGTGTGGGTCACGGGCATGCCGGCCGCCATGAGCATGGCCGGCCAGATGACGCAGTGGAAGCGGGTGATGTCCTTGCCCACGAAGTGGTACTGGATGGGCCAGCGGCGCTCGAACTCGTCGCCGCGCTCGATTTGATCGTAGCCCATGCCGGTGAAGTAGGCCAGAAGCGCATCGGCCCACACGTAGCACACGTGGCCCTCGTCAAAGGGCAGCGGAATGCCCCAGTCGAACGACGAGCGCGAGATGGACAGGTCCTGCAGGCCGCCCTTCACGAAGGACACGATCTCGTTCTTGCGGCTTTCCGGGCGGATGAAATCGGGGTGCGCCTCGTAGAACTCCAGCAGACGGTCCTGGAACTCGGACAGCTTGAAGAACCAGTTCTCCTCGCCGGCCGCGCGGCGCACCGGGCGCTTGCAGTCGGGGCAGATAAACTCGCCCTCCTCGTTCTTCTCCAGGTCGCTTTCGGCGTAGTAGGTTTCCTCGTGCACGCAATACCAGCCCTCGTAGGCGCCCTTGTACAGCCAGCCGGCGTCGTAGAGCCCCTGCCAGAAATCTTGCACGGTGCGGGTCTGGCGCTCCTCGGTGGTGCGCACGAAGTCGGTGTAGTCGATGTCGAGCAGCTCCCAGGCCTCCTTGAAGGCCGGGGCCAGCGAGTCGCACCAGGCCTGCGGGGTCATGCCGTTCTTCTCGGCCGTCTCGGCAATTTTCTGGCCATGCTCGTCGGTGCCGGTGACCAGCGCCACGTCGTAGCCGTTCATGCGCTCGTAGCGGCAGATGGTGTCGGCTGCCACCGTGGTGTAGGCGGTGCCCAGGTGCGGGGCCGCGTTAATGTAGTAGATGGGCGTGGTAACGCTGAAAGTTCCCTTGGTCATGGCCTGCGTGACTCCTATCCGGATGCGCGGCCAATGACGCCGGCGCCTCCCTCGGTTTACGTGCAGGCTATCTTAACACTCGCGCCGCGCGCGCTCGGCGAGGATTCCGCCCAGGGTGGCGGCCAAGTCCTTCACGCTGATGGGCTTCGACAGGTGGTCGTCGGCCCCAGCGCGCCGCGACTCCTGCACGTCCTCGGTGAACGCGTTGGCGGAAAGCACCACCACGGGAAGGGCCCGCACGTCGTCCCGCTCGCTCTCGCGGATGAGGCGTGTGGCCTCAAGCCCGTTCATCACCGGCATCTGAATGTCCATGAGCACGGCGTCGAAGTGGCCCGGCTCGCTGGCGGCCAGCGCCTCGAGGGCCTCGCGCCCGTTGGCGGCCGTCTCGGCCGACGCCCCCAGCGACTCCAGCAGCGCCACGGCGATCTCGCTGTTCAGCTCGTTGTCCTCCACGAGCAGCACCCGGGCCCCCGTAAGGGCCGCCGCCGCGGCCTCGGCATCGGCGGGCGCATCGTCGCCGGCATCGGCCCCGGCGCTCTGCTGGTGGCGCAGACGCAGGCGCACGGTGAAGGTGGTGCCGCGGCCCGGCTCGCTTTCCACGTCGATGGTCCCGCCCATGAGCGACACCACGGAAAGGGCGATGGAGAGCCCCAAGCCCGTCCCCTCCACGTTCTCGGTGCGCGAGTCGTGCTCGCGGGCGAAGGGCTCGAAGACGTGCTCCACGAACTCCGGCGCCATGCCGCAGCCGGTGTCGGCGAAGGTGATCTCGTAGTCGCTTGCGCCCTCGGCGTGCGCCGGGTACTCGGCCAGCACCACCGTCACCGCGCCGCCGGCCGGTGTGAACTTCACCGCGTTGCCGAGCATGTTCATGAACACCTGCTGCAGGCGCAGCTCGTCGCCCTCCACCACCGGGTGCATGACCCCCTCGGCCCGGCACGTGAAGCGGATGTCGGACTCCTCGCAGCGCTGGCGGAAGATCGTCTCCATTTCCACGAGCATCTCGCCCAGGTTCACCTCGCCCACGGCAAGCTCGAGCCGACCGCTCTCGATCATCGACAGGTCCAGAACCTCGTTGATAAGGCTCAGCAGATGGTTGCTGGACAGGGTGATTTTCGCCAGGCAGTCGTCGACGCGCGCCGGGTCGCCCTCGTTCATGCGCGCCAGCTCCGTCATGCCGATGATGGCGTTCATGGGCGTGCGGATGTCGTGGCTCATGCGCGAGAGGAAGTCGCTCTTGGCGCTGCTGGCCGCCACGGCCGCGCGGTAGGAGTCCTCCAGGGCCTGCTGGATCTCCTTCTCGCGCTGCTTGAGCGCTGTGACGTCCTGGGTGGTGTACACAAGGCGCACCGGGTGTCCCGCCTGGTCGCGCTGCACGCAGATGAGGTTGATGTCCTCCCACGAGATAACGCCCCCGCGGTTCATTTGGAACTCGAAGCGCACGTCGTCGGTTCCCGGCGGCATCAGCTCGATGATGGTGTGCTTGTCGTAGAGCTTGGCCACCTCGGCCTTCGCCTCCTCCCCCACGACGAGCCCCTGCCAGCGCTCGACCATCTCGCGGTAGGTGCCCTCCCAAGCGTAGGGGTCGTGCGGCGTGTCGGGGCCGGTCATATAGCGGAAGCGGTCGTCTTCCAAATCCATCAGCACAAGCCGCTCGGTCAGCTTCGCCACGCCGGCCTGCACGTCCTCGCGGTCGCGCATGGAGCGGGTGAGCGAGCGGTGGCGGCGGTTGTTGTAGGCGATAATGCCGGCGATGACGGCGACGAACACCACGATGATGACGAACAACGCGTTCCAACCGCCCTCGTTGGCGGCGCTGATCATCTCCTCGGTGGCGGCAGAGGGGAAGCTCTGCACGAGCACCCAACCGAGCTCCGGCAGCGGGCGCACGCAAGCCGAGCCCACGCCGTGGCTCGTCTGATAGGTGAGCGTGGCGGCCTCGTCGCTTTCGAAGGCGCGCTCGAATTCGCGGGCGCCCGACGACTCCGACGCGTCGGCGGCCGCCTGCACCAGCAGGTTCTCGCCCACGTACTGGCTGTCGGAGGAGGCCACCACTTCCCCGTTGGGGCGGCAGAGGAACACGTGGGACTCGTAACCGAAGAACGTGTTGCTGAGAAGGTCGACAAAGCGCTCCTCGCTGTAATGGGCCAGAAGCAGCCCGATGATGGGGCCGTCGACGCCGTCGCGCACCGGCGTGTAGAAGAAGACGAGGTTCTCGTTGGTCATGCGGGTGTTGAACACCGCCTGAACCCCGGAGTGCCCCGCCATGGCGTCATAGAAGTAGGGGCGGTCCGACACGTCCACCGGATCGCGCCCGACGGCGTGCTGCATGCCCTCGGTGTCGACGAAGTCCATGGAGTCGAAGGAGGTGATCTCGCTCATGGTGCGCAGCCACTCGTCGTCGGCCACCGTGGCCGCCGGATCGGCCGATTCCGAGGCCAGGGCGCCGATAGCCTCCATATCGTGGCTCGCGTTGTCCATGAAGGCGGAGATGAGCGTGGCCGTCTGCTCGGTGGCGTCCGACACGTACTGGCTCGCCTGGGCCACGATGCGCTCGCTCGTCTGCTGCATGAACGACGAGAACGTCGCCACCACGGCCACGAACACGAGCACGAAGGCGGCTACCGAGAGCCAGTATTTTCCTCCCTCGTCGTTCATCGCCTTCTTCCTGGTCGCCCAACTGTTTGTCCGCCATGATAGGGGAACTTCGCCGCCGCTCGGGTGACAAATTGTCTATCCAAGGGAAAACTATTTCGAACTTATGTACTAAATGGGCTTTTCATTTCCTCGTCGGTGCTTTACAATGCGAACAAATATTCGATAGAGCGAAGGAGATGGTGAGAGCATGGAAGAACACGGGCGCAAGCGACGGGAAGGGCTGACCATGGCCGTGGGCGCGCTCACGCTGTCGGTGGGTCTGGGGCTGGGGGCCGGAACCTTGGCCTGGGCCGGAACCGGGGGCACGGGCGGCGACAGCACGGATATGCCGCCGAAGGCGTGGGGGACCGGCGCCGTGGCCGAGCCGCTGAAAGAGGCTGCGGCGAAGGGGTGCGAGGCTGGGGCGGCGCTAGAGCGGAGCGCCTACACAGCTGCCATGGCCCAGACGCGCGCGAGCACGCAAGGAGAAAGCGGGAAGGAGGGCGCGCAGCCCGTGGCGCCAAGTGATGGCGAGGCTCCCGGCACAAGCGACAAGGGCGAGGCCGCTGCGGCAAGCGACGCCCGCGCCGACGAGGTCGAGGGCTGCTCTTCGAGCCAGGCGGAAAAACATGGCAGCACGAGCCATCCCGACGGCCCTCCGGCCTCCAAGGCCGACACGGGCGCGGCCGGCGATCCCGCGCCCTCCCCCTCCGAGGGTGGCGGTCGGGAAAACAGCGGCGCCCCCAATGCAGCCGAGCCCGACAGGGCACCGGCCGAGGGAACCCATGAGCCGGCGGCCCTCGCCCCGTGCACCCTGATGATCGGGGGTGAGGCCATTCCCTACCGCGATGTGCGCGGGGGTACCACCCCTGCCAGCGGCGGGGGCCTCTGGCTCGGCTCCGACGCCGTCTCCGACGGCAGCTGGGGCTACTTCGTCGGGCACAACCCGGGCTCGTTCGCCCCGGTGCAAGGGCTGCGAACCGGCAGCATCGTCACCGTGTGCGATAGCGCCGGCGCCCAGCGCACCTACACCGTCTGCGACCGCTTCTCGGTAGAGGCTTCGGCCACCTGGAAGACCATCGCCTCCCGCGTGACCGGTTACGGCGAGTCGGTCGTCCTGCAAACCTGCAACGACGACGGCGCCACCAACACCATCGTCGTAGCCGCCTAGAGCACCCGAAGGGGCCAGGTGGGACAGTGCCCCGGAGGGGTGTCTCATGTTCAGGAGCCCTCTCTGCGCGAATGCGCAGCACGTCACTCGGAACATGAGACACCCCTCCGGGGCACTGTCCCACCCACCAAAGGAAAAGGGCGCCTGCCGGCGCCCTTGTTCTACTCGTCGTCGTCCTCGTCGGGGATGTCGTGATGGTGGTCGTGCTCGGAGATGTCGCTTACCGGCTTCTCCAGCCCCTCGATCTCAAGGCCGTTCTTCTCGGCGTAGTCCCACAGCGCCGCGTGGATGGCCTCCTCGGCCAGAAGCGAGCAGTGCACCTTCACCGGCGGCAGCCCGTCCAAAGCCTCCATCACGGCCCTGTTGGTCACCTCGAGCGCCTCCTGAACCGTCTTGCCCTTCACGAGCACCGTGGCCATGGAGCTGGTGGCGATGGCCGCCCCGCAGCCGAAGGTCTTGAACTTGGCATCCTGGATGACGTTGTTCTCGTCGATGTCCAAGTACACGCGCATGATGTCGCCGCACACCGCGTTGCCCACGGTGCCGCAGCCGCTCGCGTTCTCAATCTCGCCCACGTTCTGCGGGTTGGTGAAGTGCTCCATAACCTTGTCGGAATAGTTCATAGCCATAATCAGTGCCTCTTTCTCGGTTGAGCGGCAAGGGCGTGGCCCTTGCCCTACGATGTGCTAGTAAAACAATCTCAAAGAACCCGGGGTATTTCCGTAGGGAAAGGGCCATGCCCTTTCCGCTGGACTAGTTCGCGTAAGGGAATCCGGCGGCCTTCAGGTTCGCGATCACCGACTCCACCTTGCCGTGCTGGTAGTCCTCGTACAGCGGGCTCATCATACGCAGGTTCGCGAGCGTCGTCTTCAGCGAGTCGATAGCGAAGTCCACGTCCTCCTTGGTGGTGGCGCGGCCGATGGTCATGCGCAGCGAGCCGTGGGCGATCTCATGGGGCAGCCCGATGGCCAGCAACACATGGCTCGGGTCCAGCGAGCCGGAGGTGCAGGCCGAGCCGGACGACACGCAGATGCCGCGGGCCGCCAGCTGCAGCAGCATCCCCTCGCCCTCGATGAACTCGAAGGAGAAGTTCACGTTGTTGGCCAGGCGGCTCTCCCAACTGCCGTTGAGCTTGGCCGCGGGAATCTCGGCGAGGATGCGCTTGATGGCGTGGTCGCGCAGAGCCAGCTGGCGGTCGTGCTCGGGAGCCAGGTCGGCCTGGGCGAGCTTGGCCGCCTCGGCGAACCCGATAATGCCGGGCACGTTCTCGGTGGAGCCGCGCTTACCGCGCTCCTGCTGGCCGCCATCGATGAGGTTCTCCAGCTTCACGCCCTTCCGCACGTACAGCAGCCCCACGCCCTTCGGCCCGTAGATTTTGTGCGAGGAGGCCGACAGCATATCGATGCCCATCTCGTTCACGTCGATGGGCTCGTGGCCGAAGGCCTGCACCGCGTCGGTATGGAAGGTGACGCCGGCCTCGTGGGCCGCCGTGGCCAACGCGGCGATGGGCTCGATGGTGCCGATCTCGTTATTGGCGAACATGATGGTAGCGAGGATAGTGTCGGGGCGGATGGCCGCCTTGAAGTCCTCCACGCGCACCAGGCCGTGCTCGTCCACGGGCAGGTAGGTCACCTCGAAGCCCTCGCGCTCAAGCGCCTGGCAGGTGTGCAGCACCGCGTGGTGCTCGATGACGCTCGTGATAATATGCTTGCCCTTGGCGGCATTGGCCCGGGCGAAGCCCTTGATAGCCCAGTTGTCCGACTCGGTGCCGCCGCTCGTGAAGAAGATCTCACGCGGCTTGGCGCCGATCACGCCGGCCAGGACTTCACGGGCCTCGGCCACGGCATCGGATGCTTCTTGGCCGAGCGGGTAAATAGAAGAGGGGTTGCCGAACTTCTCGCTGAAGTAGGGCACCATCGCTTCCACGACTTCCTCGCGCACGGGGGTCGTGGAGGCATGGTCGAGATAGATTTGCTTCATGGGGCGCATCGCTTTCTGTTCCAAGTTAAGTCTAGTAATTTGCTAGGCTTTAATATAGACTGCTTCTAGCAAATGTCAAGAAACAACCTGAGATCGCGCTTCAATCTGCAAAAGCGCCCCCGGGAAAGCGAGCAATGGTGAAGATTTCGACGAAAACCCGCTACGGCATGCGCTTCATGATCGACCTGGCCCTGAACCAGGGCGACGGGCGCGTGGCCCTGAAGGACGTGGCCGAGCGCCAGGGCATCTCCAAGAAGTACCTTGAACAGGTGGTCGCCCCGCTCGCCGCAGCCGGCCTGCTCAGCGTCACCCGCGGAAACCAGGGCGGCTACGCGCTGGCGCGCCCGGCCGACGCCATCACACTCGCCGATATCGTGGCCGCCTCCGAAGACGGCCTCGAGCTGCTCGACTGCACCAGCGCCCTTTCCGCGTGCGAGCGCGCCGGCAGCTGCCCGAGCCGGCGCGTGTGGGAGGGCCTGCAAGACGCCATCGCCGCCTACCTGGAAGGCAGCACCCTCGCCGACATCGCCGCAAGCTAAGGCCCTCGACTCCCATCGAACTCCGTGAGACAGTGCCCCGGAGGGGTGTCTCATCTTCGTTAGGTTCTGTTGCGCGAAGCGCTGCATGAGCTACGGAAGATGAGACACCCCTCCGGGGCACTGTCTCACCCTAGATGCTGACCAGGCGATTTTGGTAGGCTACTGACACTTCCGTGGCGAAGCGGCGGATGCCGGAGTCATCGGCCAGAGCGGCCTCGAACACCTCGCGCGGGAGGCGGTAGGTGTTGTTCTCTTGGGAGACGTGCATGGCCACGGCGTGGCGCAGGCCGTCGTGGGCCAGGCGCGCCAGGGCCTCGCGGGACTGGTCGTTGGACAGATGCCCAACATTCGAGGCAATACGCTGCTTGATGACGTAGGGGTACGGGCCCGTCTGAAGCATGCGCGCATCGTGGTTGCACTCGAGCGCCAGCAGGCGCACGCCAGCGAGAGCCTCCCATGCCTCGTCGGTCACCACGCCGGTGTCGGTCATGTAGCCGAGGGAGTCAAGGCTTCCACCCGACACGGCGCTTTCCCCAGCCGCCCCGCATGGCTCCACCGCTTCTTCGTCGAAGCGGAACCCGAAGGACTCCGCCGCATCATGGGAAGTGCGGAAGGGGCGCACCATCAACCCCGCGACGGAAAGCCCGTCGCCGCCAGCGAAGTGCGCCACCGGCGCCCCCACGCTTTCCGCGGCCTCGCGCACGGGGCGGGAGGTGGCGTACACCGCGCGGCTCGCGAGCACCTCGGGGAAACAACCCGCTTTCGCGAGGCCCCGCAGCACCACGCCGAGACCCTTGGTGTGGTCGCTGTGATCGTGGGTGATAAGCACCGCGCGCAGCTTGGCCGTATCGAAGCTGGCCTCCCCCGCACGCTCGAAGAAATCGCGCTTGCAGATGCCGCAGTCGATGAGTACGCCCTCGCCGGTGCGCCCATTCTCCACGATGGCGGCGTTGCCTCCGCTTCCGCTGGCCAGCACATGCAGCTTGATCACCCTCATGCTCCTTCTCTCGATTGGGCTTCATCTTACGTGAACCATCCGGAGCGACCGCCTCCACGCCGGCGCGCTCTGGCAAACCTCCACGAGTTCAGAGGCCACTCCGCCGCCAGCGTGCGGGCTACCGCAGCTTCGCGCGGCGCTCCTTCCAATCGGGCATGAAGCGGGTCATAAGCGCCTGAAAGCGCGGGCCGTGGCCCCGTTCCAGCAGGTGACACAGCTCGTGCACCACCACGTATTCCAGGCATTCCGGCGGGTACAGGGCCAAGCGCACGTTGATGCAGATGCGCCCGGTGGCCGGCTGGCAGCTACCCCAGCGACTCGTCATGTTGCAGTAGGCCACCTTGCCGGCCTTCACACCCATGATGGGCTCCCAAGCCTCGATGAGCGCCGGCACGCAGGCGGAAACGACCGCCTTCCACTGGGCCACCTCCTCGGGGCTCGCGGCAGCCGCCTCCTGACGGGGCGACGCGGCAATGGCGCGCTGCTGGCGAGCAATCCAGTCGCGCTTCTCGCGCACGAACTGCTTGACCGTGGCCAACGGCAGCCGCAGCGGCGCCGACACCTCGATGCGCCCGTCCGGCGGCTTCACCCGCAGATGCATGTTCTTGATAGCCTTGCGCGTGAGCCGGATTTCCAAGTCGTCGACGAATACCAGCTCCGTCGGCCGCGCCGTTTTACTTCCGTCACGCTTCACGCGCAAGCTCCCAGAGCTTTTCTGCAGCGCCATGACGTTTTTGCGAGCTGCGGCAGCCAAGCGGTTGCAGGAAATACCCACTTTGCCCCTGGGGACATCGCATTTTCCCTGATGGGGGTTCTATATGCCTAACTTTCCGCATCGCCGCACCTCGCAAAAACGTCACCGCGCTGCATTTTGAGCGCTCATGGCTGCCTCGTAAGCGTCGTTGCGGGGAATGCCGAACTCGAAAGCGAGGCGCTTGGCGATTTCCTTGGTGCGCAGGCCCTCGGCAGCCAGCTCCGCAGCACGCGCCTCAGCCGAGACGGCGGCGTCATGGGCGACGGCGGCCTCTTCGGCCTCATCCGGCGCATCAATCACCAGCGCGATTTCACCGCGGATGCCGCCGGGCTCTTCGGCCCGCGCGGCGAACGCCTCCGCCAACTCGGCGGCGGTGCCCCGGGCCACTTCCTCGTGCAGCTTCGTCAACTCGCGGCACACCGCAACAGAGCGCAGCGGCAGCACCTCGGCAATGGCCGACAGCGCCGCCACCAGGCGGTTCGGGCTCTCGTAGAACACGAGCGCCGCATCAAGGCCCCGCAGCGCCTCCAGCACCGCCCGCTGCTCGCCAGCCTTGCGGGGAAAGAAGCCGCCAAAGTAGAATCGCGGGCAAACCGTGCCAGAAGTCACATAGGCGCAGGCCGCCGCCGAGGCGCCCGGCAGCACCTCCACCGGCACGCCGGCCTCCCGTGCCGCAGCCACGAGCCGCAGCCCCGGGTCGGACACACCGGGCATGCCCGCATCCGAGCAGTAGGCAATCACCTCGCCGGCACCCACGCGCTCCATCACGCGCGCCGCCTTCGCGCCAATCATCGCCTCGTCGAGCCGCTCGAGCCGTTTCTCAATCCCGAAGTGCGCCAGCAGCTTCCCCGTCACCCGCGTGTCCTCGGCGCACACCACATCGGCCCCCCGCAGCGCCTCAAGCGACCGCAGCGTCATATCCCCCAAATTCCCAATCGGAGTCGGCACAATGATGAGCTTACCGTTCACTACTTCGCGACCTCGGTCTCGCTGTCTACCTCTTCGGCTACTTCTATTTCTACGTCGATGGCGCCGGCGCAGGTGGTGCAGGCGGCGCAGCCTTCGGCGGCCTCGGCCAGGTTGGCGCCGTCGCGGGCGGCGTCGCGGGCGGCGCGGGCCTCGGCTTCCTTCTCGGCCAGGTTCGCCTTGGCCACGGCGATCATCAGCTTGATGCGGTTCAGCTGGTTCACCTCGGAGGCGCCGGGGTCGTAGTCCACGGCCACGATGTTGCTCTCGGGGTAGCGGCGCCGCAGCTCCTTGATGGTGGCCTTGCCCACCACGTGGTTCGGCAGGCAGGCGAAGGGCTGCGTGCACACCACGTTCGGGCAGCCGGAGCGAATGAGTTCCACCATCTCGGCGGTGAGCAGCCAGCCCTCGCCCATGGAGTTGCACAGCGACAGAATCTCGCTCGCGTAGTCGGCCAGCTCGTAGATGTCCGCCGGCGGATGGAAGCGGGTCGATTTCTCCAGCGCGTCGGTCACGGGCTTGCGCAGCTTCTTCACCGCTGCCAGGCCGATGCGGCTGCCGAGCGCGCTCTTCTTCGACTTGCCGATCTGCTGCTGGAAGATGCCGCCGGCGATACCGAACAGGAAGAACTCGATGAGCCCGGGCACCACGGCCTCGCAGCCCTCGCGCTCGATGACGTCCACGATCTGGTTGTTGGCCGTGGGGTGGAACTTCACGAGGATCTCGCCCACCACGCCCACGCGGGGCTTCGTGCCCTCGCCCGTAAGCGGCAGCGTATCGAAGTCCTCGACAATGCGATTCACCGTGCGCTTGAATTCCGACTGCTTCACCCCGCGCATGAGCTGGGCCTTGCACTCGGCCATCCAGTAGTCGAACAGGCGTGTCGCGCTGCCCGGCTCCACCTCGTAGGGGCGCGTGCGGTACAGGCACATCATGAGCAAATCGCCGTACTGCAGCGCGTAGATGGCCTGGTAGAGCATCTTCGGCGTGATCTTGAAGCCGGGGTTCTCCTCGCCCAGGTCCTTGAACGAGATGGCGATGACCGGAATGTGCTCGAGACCCACAGACTTCAGCGCCTTGCGGATGAGCGAGATGTAGTTGGTGGCGCGGCAGCCGCCGCCCGTCTGCGTGATGAGCACGGCCAGCTTGTCGGTGTCGTACTTGCCCGACATAACCGCTTCCATAATTTGGCCCGTGACCAGGATAGACGGATAGCAGATGTCGTTGTTCACGTACTTCAGGCCCGCGTCCACCGCGCCGTGGTCCACCGAGGGCAGAAGCACCGCGTTGTAGCCGTTGCGTTTGAAGATGGGCACCAGCAGCTCGAAGTGGTAGGGGGCCATCTGCGGGGCGAGGATCGTCCAGCCCTCGTCGCGCATCTGCTCGGTGAACTGGGCGCGGGCGAACTCGGTGGACTCGCCGTCGCGCTGGACCACCTCGGCGGCGGCCACCACGCCGTCGGCCTTCTCGGTGAACGAGGCGGGCACCAGCTTGTCGAGGTTCGAAAGGTCGATGCAGGCGGCCGGGCAGCCCACGCGCTCGGCGGCCTCGTCGGCAGCGGCCTCGGCCTCGCGGTCGGCCTGATCCTTCAGCGCCGCCAGCAGGCTGCGCACGCGGATGCGGGCGGCGCCCAGGTTCGACACCTCGTCGATCTTCAGCACGGTGTACACCTTGCCCGCAGCCTCCAGCACCTCCTGCACCTGGTCGGTGGTAAGGGCATCGAGCCCGCAGCCGAAGGAGTTCAGCTGAATGAGGTCCAGGTCCTTGCGCTGGGTGACCACCTTGGCGGCCGCGTACAGGCGCGTGTGGTACATCCACTGGTCCACCACGCGGATGGGACGCTCCAGCTGCCCCAGGTGCGCAACGGAGTCCTCGGTAAGCACCGCCAGGCCGAAGCTGGTCAGAAGCTCCGGAATAGCGTGGTTGATCTCAGGGTCCTGGTGGTAGGGACGGCCCGCCAGCACAATGCCGCGGGTGCCGGTCTCCTCCATCCAGGCCAGGGTTTCCACGCCCTTGGTGCGAATGTCGCGCTTGAAGGCCTCGTCCTCGGCCCAGGCCGCTTCCACGGCGGCGTCCACCTCGGCCTGGGTGAGCTTGGCCCCCTTGGCGCCCACGGCGTCTTTGAAGGTCTCCCCCAGCTCGATGAACAGGCGCTTCTTCAGCTTCTCCTTGTTGTCGTAGGGCAGCCACGGGGCCACGAAGGCCACGGGTGACTCCTGCAGCTCGTCGATGTTCAGGCGCAGCGCCTCGGGGTAGCTGGCCACAATGGGACAGTTGAAGTGGTTGCCGGCGGTGGCGTCTTCCTGGCGCTCCCACTTCGAGCAGGGCATCCAGATGAAGTCGGGCTCCTTCGCCAGCAGATTCATGATGTGGCCGTGGGACAGCTTCGCCGGGTAGCACACGCTCTCCGACGGCATGCTCTCGATACCGGCCTCGTAGGTCTTCTTCGTAGACGGGTCGGACAGCACCACGCGATAGCCGAGCTTCGTGAAGAAGGTGAACCAGAACGGGTAGTTCTCGTACATGTTCAAGGCGCGCGGGATGCCCACGGTGCCGCGGGGAGCGTCCTCGGGCGCCAGCGGCTCGTAGCCGAAGGTGCGCTCGGCCTTGTACTCGAACAGGTTCGGCACGGCGGACTTCGCGGCGGCGGTGCCCAGGCTCTCGCCCTTCTCGCAACGGTTGCCCGTGATGAAGCGGCGGTGCTTGCCCGTGGCCTCGTCGATGCCGAAGTCGTTCACCGTCAGCAGGCAGGCGTTCGAGCAGCCCTTGCAGCGCACGGTGCGGTGGCTCGGCTCCAGGGCCTCGATGGCCTCAAGAGACAGAAGCGTGCTGCCGGGCACCTTCGGCCCCACGTCGGGCGACAGCGGCTGCTCGACGAAGCGGCGCACCGTGTCCTCGTAGCGGTCGCGAGCCAGAAGCGCCGCGCCGAAGGCGCCCATGTTGCCGGCGATGTCGGGGCGCACGGCGTTCACCTCGGACAGCTGCTCGAAGGCGCGCAGCACCGCATCGTTCAAAAACGTGCCGCCCTGCACGATCACCTGAGTGCCCACATCGTGCGGGTCGCGAATTTTAATGACCTTGAACAGGGCGTTCTTGATGACGGAAATGGCCAGGCCCGCGGCGATGTCACCCACGGTGGCGCCTTCCTTCTGGGCCTGCTTCACGCGGCTGTTCATGAACACGGTGCAGCGGCTGCCCAAGTCCACCGGGTTCTCGGCGGAAATGGCCGTCTTCGCGAACTCGGCCACATCGAGGTTGAGGCCCGAGGCGAACGACTCGATGAAGCTGCCGCAGCCCGACGAGCAGGCCTCGTTCAGCATGATATGGTCGATGACGCCGTCCTTCACGCGCAGGCACTTCATGTCCTGGCCGCCGATGTCCAGAATGAACTCGACGCCGGGGAGCATCTCCTGGGCGCCGCGCAAATGCGCCACCGTCTCGATCTCGCCGGAATCGACGCGCAGGGCCTCCAGCAGCAGGCCCTCGCCGTAGCCGGTCACCGTAGCATGGCCGATGGTCGCCAGAGGCTCGCCGGTTTGCGGGTCGCGGGGCAGCGCGCCGTAGAGCTCGGCCACGGCGGCCTTGGCGCAGCCCAGCACGTCGCCCTTGTTGGACGCGTAGGTGGACCAGAGCAGCGCCCCGTCCTCGGCGATGAGCGCCGCCTTGAAGGTGGTGGATCCGGCGTCGATGCCCAGGAAGGCCACGCCGCGGTAGTCCTCCAGGCTGGCGCGGCGCACGCGCTCGGCGTCGTGTCGGGCGTTGAACTCGGCCAGCTCCGCCTCGTCGGCGAACAGCGGCGCCAGACGCACCACTTCCGAGCCCTGCATATCGCCCAAGCCTTCTAGGCGCGCAAGCACCTCGGAGAGGGGCTCCGGCTTCGCGCCCTCGGCCACGCCGGCGATGGCGCAGCCGGCGGCCACGAACAGGTGCGCGTTCTCGGGCACGATAATGGCCTCGTCGGTCAGCTCCAAGGTCTCGTAGAAGCGCTTGCGCAGCTCGGGCAGATACTGCAAGGGGCCACCGAGGAACGCCACGTTGCCGCGGATGGGACGCCCGCAGGCCAGGCCCGAGATGGTCTGGGTGACCACCGACTGGAAGATGGACGCGGCGATGTCCTCGCGGCGCGCGCCCTCGTTCAGCAGCGGCTGCACGTCGGTCTTCGCGAACACGCCGCAGCGGCTGGCAATGGGATAGATGGTAGTGTGGTCGGCCGCCAGCTCGTTCAGGCCTCCAGCGTCGGTGTTCAGCAGCGCCGCCATTTGGTCGATGAAAGCGCCCGTACCGCCGGCGCAGGTGCCGTTCATGCGCTGCTCGATGCCGTTGTCGAAGTAGATGATCTTCGCGTCCTCGCCGCCCAGCTCGATGGCCACATCGGTGGCGGGGATGAAGGTCTCCACGGCCGTTTTCGAGGCGATAACCTCCTGCACGAAGGCGACGCCGAGCCACTGGGACAGCAGCAGGCCGCCCGAGCCGGTGATAGCGATGGTCATGGCCTCGTTCGGGTAGGCCTCGGCCGCCTCGCGCAGCACCTCCACGATGGTGGCGCGCACGTCGGCGTGGTGGCGGCGGTACACCGCCCACAGAATCTCGTTGGCGTCGTCGAGGACCGCCAGCTTCACCGTGGTCGAGCCGACGTCGATGCCGATCTTCTTCGTTGTCTCCATGGGGTTATTCCTCGCTTCCTCGTGCTACAGCTCGATGGATTCGCCGGGTTTGATAAAGAACAGACGCATGGCCACGCGCGCCATGGTCTCGGGGGTCTCGGGCGTGCCGCGCTCGATCCAGTGGGCGATGATGCCCAGGTAGGCGGCCGCGTAGAAGGCCACGTAGTAGCCCACAAACGGGCTCGGGTCGTTGCGGTACTTCTCGTGCAAGATGTTCTGCACCAGGTTCTCGCACACCGCCTCGCGCAGCCGCGGGCCGAAGCTCGCGTCGCCGCCCGGGCCGAGCACCGCATGCAGGAAATCGCTCTCGTCGCGCAGGTACTCGAACAGCTCCACCAGCAGCGGCAGCGGGCGCTTGGCCACACGATAGGCCAGCATGTCGGACAAGGTGATGTCGTGCATGCGGCCCTGGAGCAGCCCGATGTCGGCCATCACCTCGTCTTCGAGGACGGCCAGCAGGTGCTCCTTGTCGCTGAAGTGGTTGTAGAAGGTGCCGCGGTTCAAGTCGGCCCGCTCGCACAGGTCGTTCACCGTGACGGCGTCGAAGCCGCGCTCTTCCACCAGTTCGATGAGCGCGCCGCGCAGGGCCCGCTTCGAACGCGTGATGCGCCGGTCCTCGCAGGGGGCCGCGGGCGGCGCGCAAGTTGCCGTAGCGATAGCGTCTTCCTCTCGCTCGTTTTCAACACAGCGGCCATAAATGAACACGCTGTCCAATAACGCGCATTGTACGAGGTTCGCCGGGCTTTTGCAACAACGCCCCGCAAGAATCCATCGGGCGCTCCCTCCTGTTTTCTTTGGGGAAGTGAGGGCGAGGGGGCGAAATGCTGGTATCTTTGAGGTTCGCAACGCACGCAGAGACCCCGATCCCGTTTATCAAGGAGGAAGGCCCCGGCCGACACTCATGGCAAACAGACCTGGCAAGCATTCCGCACCCCTCAACTCGTCCCGCGCCGGCCGCGGCGCCCACTCCGCGCCGCTCAACGCCTCGCGCACCCGCACCAACCGCGCGGGCTACGCCGGCGAGTCGGCCGCCTCTGGCCGCGGGCGCTCTCGCTCGGCCTTCGATGACACCGGCTTCGCCCCCACCGCAAGCCCCGTCGGCGCGCCCGACCCCTACAGCTTCTCGGCCACCGATTCCCTGGCCCGGGCCAAGGCGGCCCGCAAGAAGAACCGCGGGAAGAAGATCGCGCTGGGCATCGTGGGCGCCATCGCCGTGGTGCTCATCGGCGTGGGCACGGCGGCGGCCCTCTATATCAACGGCATCAACGACACCATCCAGGGCGGCCTGGACGAAATCGAGATGGAGGAGCTCAACGAGCAGCTGGCCCCGGTGAAGGAGGACGGCTCCTACTACGTGGGCATCTTCGGCTCCGACGCCCGCAAGGGCGAGACCGCCAGCCGCTCGGACGTGACCATGCTCGCCCGCATCGACCCGGACAAGGGCGTTGTGGACCTCATCTCGGTCCCCCGCGACACCATGATCGACATCGAGGGCCACGGCACTCAGAAGATCAACGCCGCCTACGCCTTCGGCGGCCCCTCCCAGGCCGTGAACACGCTGTCCACCTTCGCCGGTGTGCCCATCAGCCACTATGTGGAGGTGCACTTCGAAGAGCTGAAGGACGTGGTGAACGAGCTCGGCGGCATCGAGGTGAACGTGCCCGAGAGCTTCTACTCCGATACAAGCGGCATTAGCCTGGAGGCCGGCGAGCAGACCCTCAACGGCGACGAGGCCCTGGCCTTTGCCCGCGAGCGCCACGCCACCCGCGCCGGCGACTTCTCGCGCGCCCAGGCCCAGCGGCTCATCATCATGGCCATCGTGGAGAAGGTGCTTGCCGCCTCCCCCACCGAGATTCCCGGCACCGTGGAATCGCTGGCCCGCTGCGTGACCACCGACTACTCGGTGACCGACCTCGTGTCGCTGGCGCTCACGTTCAAGGACAACGGGCTGACCATGTACTCAGCTGCCTGCCCGAGCTACACGCTGAACCAGGACGGCATCAGCTACGTGGGCACGGAATACAAGGAGTGGCAGGACATGATGCGCCGCGTCGATGCGGGGCTTGACCCGACGGACACCTCCGTGGAAATTCCCGAGCCCCAGGCCAGCGACACCGAGCTGGGCGCCGCCACGAACGCCGCCAGCCCCCAGGACTATGAGGGCCTCGTAGCCGACGCGCTCACCACCGACGACGTCATCGACGTGGAGTAGCCTTGGGCACAGTTTTTGCCCTCAGCGATATTCACGGCGAGCTGAATGCTCTTCAGAGAGCGCTGGAGGTCGTTTCTCTCGATGACCCAGATACGACACTTGTGGTCGCTGGCGACACAATCGATCATGCGTTTCAAAAGCCAGAAAGCTATACGGTCGTCATGGATATCCAGCAGAGCTCGGCTGCGAAGGTCGTTGTCCTCATGGGCAACATCGACCGGCTCTATCTCGATTACCTGAATGAGCGCTCAAGGTCATCCGGCACCCACCTACCAGATGACCTTGAGCGAATTAGAAGATGGCTCTCGAAGCTTCCATCCTTTTACGAAACAGCAGAGCAAATCTTTGTTCATGCCGGAATCGACGAAGAGGCTGGCGACCTCTGGCGCGTTGGCACAAATCGGCACACGCTCGAAGGCAAATATCCTCCCACTAAGGGCCCGTTCCTAAAGGATATCATTGCCGGCCACGTAGGAACCTGCAGCGAGCACCTCGCAAACGACCCCAACTTCCACGGTATATTCTGGGATGGGGAAAGTCACTACTACCTTGACGGCTCAAGCGAGCTTACGCACAACATTCCCGTGTTGAAATACGACGAACGCGCACAAGTCTATTCCGCTTTTGTGATGCAAAACAGTTCCGAACGCACTCTATGGGCAGAATTACCACCCGCACGCTAGCGTCGGAAGTCAGGATCCCTCCTGCCTACTGTAGCCTTCCGCAATAACCGCCTTCCGCAAACTTGGGGGCTTGATTACGCTCTGTCAAATCGATAGAATCACAATCGCCAAATTGTAAGAACCTCATATTGTTAGCTCACCAAGAGAAGCCATGCTGAAGGGCATCTGCCTTTTAAGTGCTTCTTTTGGAGTTCTTACAATTTGGCGATTGTGGTGGATGCTCTTCATCTGATCGCCGAAGTCCATTCACCTGACGATTGTTGCAAGTGAAAGGACTCCGAATGACCAGCTATCTCGTAAGCGACCATGAGTTCGCTTCCCCCAAAGTCGATGCCACTTATATGCCTTTGGGCAAGTTCCTTGAGGAAGCGACATCCGACGAGGGCCTCTTTTACGATGCCGTTTACATCGATGCCAACTCGATCGATTCTGAGCTTTACTCGATGATTCTGGAATCCGATCCCAACGTAGTATTCGTACGCGATAAACCCGATTCGCCGGACTTCGTAACCGTGCAGGTGGAAGACTGGTCTCCGCAGAAAGCAACCTTCGGGGATCGTCTCTCACAGGCCAACGGGCTTTTGCACAAGTTCGTGCTCGACAAGAGCCTCGTCTTCTTCGTCGTCGTATTCGTGATCGCCGTTGTGATTGCATGCACCTTCGGGGCCTACTATCAGTCGTTGCCGATGATTGTCGCCCTCGTCATCGAGCTCTTTGCTCTGGTGCTCCTCATCTACTCGATGGGCGGTCTGGTCATCAACTTCCTCTACCGCATGTTCAAAGGAGGAAAGCAACTTACGGAAAACGTCGGAGGAAAATGCCAGAAGTGCCAAAAATGGGGCGCTGTGAAAAAGAGCACCCAAGAGATCCTTGGCACGGAAGCAATTCAAATCAAGCAAAAGATGGAGCAGAAAAATAATCGGGGGGAAGTTATCTCTACCTACGAACAGTACATCCCCGGAACGCGCACCTTTATCCGCCAGTGGTACGTCTGCAAAGAGTGCGGAACCCGCTCCTACAGGGACTTCCACACTGACACCCCGAATATATAGCTTCACGCCATGAAAGTAGGCTACCAAGGAGCTCAGGGGAGCAACGCCGAAGAGGCTGCAACGAAAATGGCGGAAGCTCTGATGCTCGATAACACAGAATTGGTTCCTCTCGTTAACTCTCAAAGGGTCGTCTATGCTCTAAAAACCCATGAAGTCGACTACGGTGTTGTAGCGGTCAAAAACAGCATCGGAGGGCAAGTTAAGGAAACTTTTGACGCAATTAAAGATGAGCAACTTGAACTTGTCTCGACAACCATACTCGATATTCATCACTGCCTCTTTAAGCTAGCGAACGTTGACGCCAAAGATCTCACACACGTTGCATCCCATATTCAGGCGCTGAAGCAGACTCGCAAACATAGGGCAGAAGCCTGTCCAAACTTGCAGGAGCTAGAAATTGAAGATACAGCGATCGGGGCTCAGTGGCTAGCATCGGGGATGCTTCCCCCATCAACCGCTGTTCTTTGTCGCGCTAATGCAGGAGCTACCTTTGGATTGGAGCTAATCGAAACGAATTTGGAGGACGAGCCGGACAACCGCACTGAATTCAGAATGTTCAGACTCCCCACATTGAACTACGACGAGGAGGTGCCCCCACGGTGGGGAGACCGGATTTTGTATGCATGTGTGACTCAACGAGGAATTGGCGTTTTGGGAAAAGCAATACTCATTTTTGGAGTATTTGCAGCTCTCTTCTTCGCAGGTAGCCCATTGTTTGACTCCATGGACATCGCGGTCAGTCTCGGCGGAGTCGTATCGGCGCTTCTTCTCTACTTGACGTCGAACAAAGCGAAGAACCTCATGCAATTTCGCTCGTTGAAAGGCTACTGGAAATACTACTCAATACCTGACAAGAGCCGAAAAAGTGGCTTTGATATGCTCTACGAAACACCCCGTATTGTAGTTATCGACGTAATTGACGATGAGCTTTATATGAAGGGCTGGCTTTGCGACAAGACCTCTATACCGTTTTTTGAAAGCACCAAGACCATCGTCTCGCCATCCGATAAACCCCAGGGAAGCCTTGTGTACTGGTACCAAGACCCTCGGGAAGTCGGCAGGGGAGCCTCTCTCGGGGGATTCGCGGAACTCAACTGGCTCAAGAAGCACCCGTCAACACAGGTCAATCGGATGTCGGGACGCTACAGCGGGCGGACAACCAACGAAACAGGATGTCTCGTGTTTTACAGAATTACCGAGGAAGAATTTGACGTGCATCGCAAATGCCAATTCCTCGGCAAGACAAAATAGCAGCTTACTCACAGGAAGGATCTCATCGTGGGAATAGACGCATTGATCGATTTTATCCGGGAAGCACGTACCCACTGGCAAAATTTACCGTATTACTTTGTCCGTCTTCCCCTTGTGTTTGCGATGGCTGGCCTCCTTATTTTTGCGCTCCAAAAATGCACTTTGGGATAAAGCGCCCTGAGGTCAAGAGCCTGATTTGCATCATAAGTCAATGCAACGCGGAGTGGCCGGCGCATGAAATGACGCCGACCATTCCGCGTTCGCATATCATGCTTCGTCGTTCACAGCTCGAGTGACCCTTAGATCACCGATTCGGATGGCAAGCTTCACTTGCTGTATCTGGAAAACCTCCAATTTGGGAGATTCTTTCGAGCTTGTCTCCGACGGCTTGGCTTCGCAAAGATCCGCGGATCTAAGTCAGCGATACCACTGCTGCTATTCAAATCGTGATTTGTATAATCATGATTTGAATAGTTTGAACTGGTGTTTCTTCCTTTGTTTGCTCTTGTCCCCGTCGAGCAACACTCGAGCTTCTATGCAACATTTGTTACATAGAAGCTCGAGTTAAAAGGTTACCTACCAGTCTTCTGGAAATACGACAACCCGACCCGAAGCTCTTCCACTAACTCGCAAAAAGCGGGCGGGTTTGACATTGCTCGGCGAGCAGGATGGCCGCATACAGCGGGATGCTCTTAACCGCGTCAGTGGCGCCGAAGTTCTTCGCTGTCATGTGCACTATATAGGGGCAGCCGTATTTCTCCGCGAAGCGCTTGGCGCTCGTCGATTTCACGCGCTCGCCCGACTTCACTTCGATGGGCACGACATCGTCGCCGATGCGGACAACAAACTCCACCTCGTACGTGCTCTGCGCGCCCCAGTAGTACGCCGCCGCCTGAGCAGCGGCCAGCTGCTGCATTACGTAGTTTTCCGCTACGCCGCCGCGAAAATGCGCAGACCGACGATCCTTTCCTCCGAAGTCATCCGGCTGCGCGCGATACCAACTTGTCAGAAGGCCTGTGTCCAGAGCGTAGAGCTTGAACGACGACGCGTTTTCGAAGGATCGCAACGGGGAAGTACCCTCGGACACCTGCGTGCAGCGGTTGACCAACCCGGCCGCCACCAGCCAGTCGACGGCGGTCTGGTAGCGCTCGGCTTTCGCCCCGCTGGCAACGTAGCGCCACATGAACTTCGTCGAGCCGCTTTCCTTGGCCAACTGTTCGGGAAGGCTCTCCCAGCAAGCGACTATCTTAACCGTGTCAGCTGCCGTGGCGTACTTGGCCATATCGGCAACGTAGGCGACGGAAATCTCGTCTTGTTTCTCGCGCAGGTCGCCCAACCGCGCTCCCGCGACATGCCTCGCCACCACCTCGGGCATCCCTCCCACCAGAAGGTAGCTGCGGTACAGCTCCATCATCTGCTCGTGCACAGCACAGGGGGAAAAGGTCTCGAACGATTGCCTCACGAGACGAAACGCCCGCTCCTTCCCCAAGGCCCAGCAGTACTCCTCGAAATCCATGGGGGTCATGACAAGCATATCCACATAGCCAACCGGATAAGACCCCTTCCGCGCCACATGCACGCCCAGCAAGCTTCCCGCTGCCACGACATCATAGTCGGGCGCGTCGGTGCAGAAGAACTTGAGCGATGTCAGCGCCTCATCGCACGCCTGGATCTCGTCGAGAAAGAGAAGGGTTTTGCCGGGCACAATGTCGGTATCAAGCAGCGCCTCCAGCGACGCGATGATCGCTGCAGGCGTAAGGTCTCCCTGAAAGGCCTCTTTGGCGGACGGCTGCTTGTAAAAGTCAATATGAACGACATGGTCGTAATGGGCGCGGCCGAATTCCAGCACCGAGGTAGTCTTTCCCGTCTGACGTGCGCCGAAGACCACAAGTGGCTTATGGGTGCGATTTTTCCAAGCCGAAAGCCTCTCATCAATCTTGCGCTTCATTTCAGCCATGGCTCTTCCTTGTCTCGGGGCAGTCTTTTTTCATTGACCTGAGGGCATGAGTATATCTGAAAAAATCTCCGATTTGGGAGATTTTTTCACGAATTTATCTCCGTTTTGGGAGATTTTTTCGAAATGACAGACGTCCTTTTCGACCGGGACGCGTGCTACTCGCCCAGGAAATCGACGACGCCGCAGTGGGTGTGGTAGACGGCCGCGCTTATGGCGAGGCCGTCTTCTTTTTCTAGGCGGGCCAACGCGTCGGAGGCGCGCAGGGCGGCCACGGCAGCGTTGGCATTCACGACGCTGGCCTCGTAGGGGTCGTGCACGTCGCCGAGGACCGCGGCAATGCGCTCGGTGATGGCGGCCACCGGCCCCGCCTCGCCATCGAGGGCCGCCTTGATGGCGCCGCAGTGGGTGTGGCCGAGCACGAGCAGCAGCCGCGTGTGCAAGTGCTCGCAGGCGTACACGGCGCTCGCTAGCTCGAGGGGCCCCACGACGTTGCCGGCCACGCGGATGACGAACAGCTCGCCAAGGCCCGTCATGAAAATGTGCTCGGGCACCACGCGGGAATCGGCGCAGGTGATGACGCAGGCGAAGGGGCGCTGGCCGTTCTCGAAGAGATCTTGGATACGCTCGGGCGAGAGGTCGCGCTCGTGGTCCAGGGCTTCCACGTAGATGCGGTTGCCCTCCCTCAAGCGCCGCAGCGCCTCGGCCGCCGGCACATGGGCATCGGAATCGTAGTCGTCGGCGGTATAGGCCAGCTTGTCGGACGCAGTCGTCTCATCCATGGCGTCTCCTCGGGCTCTCGGCGGCACGATGGGCTGCGGCCCCGCGCGCCTGGTCGGTTTCCCTTATAATGTCATGCACGATACGCGCGTTGCAAAGGGGTAGCCCATGAGCGGGCCGAAGACGAGTCAGTTGGAAATCGAGCGGCGCATTCAGGCGCAGCTGGCGGCGCTGCGCTCCGATGTGGACCACGGCCGGGCGCGGGCGCGGCGGCGCATTGCGGCGCGGCGCGACGAGCTGCTGGCCGCGGCGGCGGGATGCGAGGGCTGCGGCGAGATCGCCGAGGACATCCGCGCGGTGGCCGCCCGGGCGCTCGCGCGGTTGGATGCGGAATGCGTTTTCACGCCCTGCCCGCGTATGGAAGACTCCGTGGAATCGGCGGCCCGCTGCACCACCTCGGCTGCTGCCATCGCCGACGCGTTCGACGCCGAAGCGGCCGGTCTGGCCGAGCGCATCGAACGGGCTCGGATGCGCCAAGAGGCCCATGCGGACGCCCGGGATTTTGCCGCTATGTTGCAAGAGGCCGTCGACCAGGCTGCCGATATATCCGCGGATGCGGGTGATGCCGAGCGTGGCAACCAAGGTGAGAGCGCGCTTGAGTCCGGAGGCGCTACTGACGCCACTTCCACGATGGCGGAAAGCGCTGAAACCGTCGGAGGCACCCGTGCCGTTGACTTTGCCAGAAGCGCCCAGGAAAGCTCGTCGGGCGCTGCGGCCGACGATGCGCAGGCCATAGCCGCCCGAGCTCTCGCGCTGGTAAACGACCCCTACGCGCTGCCGGCCGACCGAGCGCTGCTCCTGGACGCCGCCCGCGACTTCGGCACCACAACGGCCCCGCAGATCGCGCTGCTCCTTCCCGCTATGGAATCCAATGCCGCGGCCATGGCCGACTTGGCCGCGCTCATCGACGACGCCGCGGCCCAGCTGGCCTCACGAGGCCTCGCCGCGCCCGCAGCGCCTCCCGCGTTCGCTACGCTGGAAGAGGGCGCCCACCACCTGGAGGCCCTGCGGGCGGCCCTCGACCAAGCCGACCGCGACGCCTACCTGCAAGTTTGCATCGATACGGTCATGGCGCGCCACGGCTACGACATCGCCCGCTCGGTGCGCATGGGGCGCGACCTTGCAGGCACCCACCGGCTCTACGGCAGCGCCGCGGGCACCGAGGGCATCCACGCCTTCGTGTCGGACCAGGGCGATCTCATGCTGCAGGTAGCCGGCACGCCTCGGGGCCTCGCAAACGTGGAAGACGGCGACGAGGTCTCCCTGGAGGCGGCGCCCGCGGGCCTGCGCAGCGAGGCGCTGCTGGAAAGCCAGAACGACTTCTGCGCCGTCTACGACGAGATCGCCGACGAGCTGGCGGAATTCGGCATCGTGAACTCTGTGCGCTACAAGGCGCCCCCCGATGCCGCCTTCTGCCGCGAAGTGGTGAAGGCAGAGGCGGCAGAGGGAGCCAGCGCGACCGGCGCGGCCCAACGGCGCCGCCGCAAAACGGGCACGGCCGCGAGGGAGATGAACTGACATGCAGCTGTGCTCCTGCGGTTTCGCCAACACCGACGACGCCCGTACCTGCACCGCCTGCGGGGCGCCCCTGGCCATATCGCCAACGAGCACCGAAGCTCAAGGAGGCGACGGCACGGCCGCAGGTGAAACAGCCGATTCCCCTCTTCAAGCTTCCGACAAGCACTGCCAACAGGCACCGGCCCCTCTTGCCGCGTCGGCCCTCCTGCTGGAAGACGTGCGCACCGGAGAAGTCATCCGCTGCACGGCCCCCGGCGGGGTGCTTGGGCGCGCCGGCGACTTCTCCCCCGATGCGTTCTCGCCCCGCGTGTCGGGCGTGCATGCCGTCGTCGCTCTGAACGAGGAGGGCCGCTGGACCTTGGAGCACACCGGGCGTAACGGCACCTCGGTGGAACGGGGCGGCGCCGTCACCCCCCTGCGCGCCGGCGCTCCCTGGCCGCTCTTCGGCGGCGAGACGCTGAAGATGGCCGATATGCTCTTCCGCGTAAGCTTGGAGGACGCGCCCGAAGACGTCAGCGCAGCAGTACGGACGGCAAGCGGAAACGCCCCCTCGGAAAGCGCGGGCAGCATCCCCCCTTCTGCAGATACGGCCACCGGCAACGATTCCCCCGCCGAAACCAGCAGCACCGATGGCGCAATCGCTGCCTGGTCGGTGCGCTGCCCCGTCTGCGGCACCGAGCACGGAGTCGCCGGGCCCGAAGAGCGCGTGGCCTCCTGCTCGTTCTGCCGCGACGCCCTGGACGCCCGGCAGATCGCCCGCATCGCGCCGCGGCTGGTAACGGGCGCCTAGGAACGCCGTGTTCGTCGACCGCCTCTACTTCCCCGTTACCACCTTGGGCCCTGGGCAGCGTATCGCGCTGTGGACGCGCGGCTGCTCGAAGCGCTGTCCCAACTGCGCGAACCCGGAGCTGTGGGAGGCGGCCGCCGATGCCTGCATCGAGAACGAGAAGCTGGCGGACCTCCTGCTCGACTTGGCCGCCCGCACCGGCGCCCATCGCCTCACCGTCACCGGCGGCGACCCTCTGGAACAGGCCGACGACCTGGCGCAGGTACTGGCCGCCGTGCGCCCCGCCTTCGACGACATCCTCGTCTACACCGGCTACGTTCTGGAAGGTGAGAGGGGCGCCGTCTCACCGGGCACCTTCCGCCTTCCCGACGCGTTGGACCCGCTTATCGACGTCGTCATCGACGGCCCCTACGTGGAAGCTCTCAACGACGGCATCTGCGGGCTGCGCGGTTCTGCGAACCAACGGCTCATCGTGCGCAACCCGGCCCTGGAAAAGCTTTATCATGAGGAGGAGAGAAAACCGCGCCGCGTGCAGAACGCGGTGTTCGACGGCCGCGCGATATCCATCGGCATCCACGGCCGCCCGGCGTAAGGAGGCCCGCCCATGGCGACACCCACCTGGCAGCGCGAGCTGGCGAACTTCATCGGCATCAAGCCCATCTTCGTCCTCGAGGGCAACATCGCCGACATCTACCCGTGGGAAAGCGAGAAGGACGCCGTCTCACCGCAGTTCCTGCCGCTTGACCAGCTGCTCGTGGAACTGTTCGCGGCGCCGGACGGCACGCGGCCCTACCAGTTTCTCTTCGTGGACCCGCTGCGCGGCATCACTGACCCCGCGGGCACCGGCGACGTCGCGCGCCTCGCCTCGGCGGCCCAGCGCGAGGCCGACTGCCTCGTAGCCGAGGCCGAGGCGCTGAACCCCGCAAGCGACCCGGCCGCCCGCCAGCAGCCCTTCGCAAGCAACCGGCTCGTCCACGACTCGCTGCTCGTGCGCGCCGCCCTTTCCCGTCGCCTGGAATTCCCCGCCGAGACCAGCGAGGCCGCCCCGGCGTCCTCCATCGCCTGCGTCTTTAACTTCGCCAGCCGTCTGTCCTCCTCCCCCGAAGACCTCACCCCTGAGGAGAACGCCGTCTTCATGAACCTGGCCCTGGGCGCGGCCGACGCCATCCGCGGCGACGGCGCCCACGTGAACACCCTCGTACTCGTGGCCAACCGGGCCGCCGACATTCCCTCGTGGCTTCTGCGCGGCAACCCCGACGTGCGCGTCATCTCGCTTCCGAACCCCGATCGGCCGGCACGCGAGGCCTACGTGGACCTCGCCTTTCCCGACCTGGCCTCCCCGGCCCTGGCCAAGGCACGCGGCAAGCTCATCGACACCACCGATGCCATGAAGCTCGTGGAACTGGACGAGCTGCGCCGGCTCTACGCCCGCGGCGGCACCGCCCCGGAAAACGTCACGGAACTCGTGGACCTGTACAAGTACGGCATCCGGGAGAACCGCTGGACCGCCATGGCCGACAAGCTGCGCGACGATCCGGCAGCCGCCCTGCGCCGGCGCGTGAAGGGCCAGGAGCCGGCCATCGAGAAGATCGTCACGGTGCTCAAGCGCTCGGTCATGGGCTTTTCCGGCATGCAGCATTCCTCGGGCACCAAGCCCAAGGGCGTCCTCTTCCTTGCCGGCCCCACGGGCACCGGCAAGACGGAAATCGTGAAGGCGGTGACCGAGCTGCTCTTCGGCGACGAGCGCAGCTACCTGCGCTTCGACATGTCGGAATACGCCTCGGAAAACGCCGACCAGAAGCTCTTCGGCGCCCCTCCCGGCTACGTGGGCTACGAGGCCGGCGGCCAGCTCACCAACGCCGTGCGCGCGAACCCCTTCTCGGTGCTGCTGTTCGACGAGGTGGAGAAGGCCCATCCCTCCATCATGGACAAGTTCCTGCAGATACTGGAAGACGGCCGCATGACCGACGGCCAGGGTCAAACGGTCTACTTCAGCGAGACGCTCATCTTCTTCACGAGCAACGTGGGCATCTCCGAGGAAATCCTCGACGAGCACGGACGCCCCATCGGCCGGCGCAACATCGTGCAGCCCGGCGAGCCCTACGAGCTCATCCGCGAGAAGGTCCAGGGCGCCATGGCCACGCACTTCAAGCCCGAGGTGCTCAACCGCATCGGCGACAACATCGTCGTGTTCGACTACATCTCGCCTGAGGCCTCGCGGCTCATTCTGGAGTCGCAGCTGGCGAAGATCAACGGGAACGTGAGCGCCCGCTGCGGCATCACCGTGGCCCCCACCCAGGCGGCCGTGGAGCTGCTGGCGGAGCGGGCCCTGGCGCCGGAGGTGCGCGAGCACGGCGGCCGCGGCATCGGCAACCTCGTGGAGAACGCCTATCTGAACCCGCTTTCTTCCTTCATCTTCGACGCCAACGTGCAGGCCGGCGAGGCGGTGGAAGCCACGGTGTGCGCCGACGGCATCGCCTTCCGCCGCGCCGATGCGGAAAGCGGGCAGGCGCCGCTCGTGGGCTCCGCCGCCGACACCGCCGTGCTGGCCCCGGCGCCGGGCCCGGATAGCGCCGTCCCCGATAGCGGCGACGTATCGAGCAACCCCTGGAGGGCCTCGTGAGCGCGGACGGCATCTCCCGCGAGCCGCGGCGGCCGGTAGCGGCCACCCTCGTGGACGTGGCGCCCACGCTGGTGGATCTCGACGCCACCTCCCCCGTGCTCTCGGGGGCAGACATCCCCTTCACCGGCGACGGCAATGTCACCTTCACCCTGCACACGGCCGATATCATCGGCGCCGGCGGCCAGGGCACCGTCGTGCGCGCCACCGACGAGCGCGGCCGCCCCTTCGCCGCGAAGATCGCCTGGCAGCCCCAGGCGGTGCGCGACCGGCTCGCCCGCGCCACCATCATGAGCTACCTGCGGGGTCTCGTGACGGGGCACCCCTGCGGCGACACCCACTACCGGGTGACGCACCTCATGCCCATCTTCGCCTTCGGCCAGATCACCGACTGCGTGCCCGGCCTCGGCGAGACCACCTACGACGTGGCCGTCATGCCACTTTGCGACGACACCCTGTCCCACGAAGGCACGTTCTCTTTCGAACTCCTGCGCGACACCGTCATCCCCCAGGCCGCCGAGGCCCTGCGCCGCCTGCACGAGCAAGGCATCGTTCACCGCGACGTGAAGCCGAAGAACCTCTACCTGCTAGACGGCAAGGTGGTGCTCGGCGACTTCGGCATCTCGTCGGTGCTCGAGGCCGGCCGCGACACCGGGGCCACCAAGATCGACCGGCGTACCCCGGGCTACTCGCCCCACTCCTCGGTGGTGCAGCGGGAAAACGACTGGTACGCGCTCGGCTACACCCTCTGGACGCTGTACAACGGGGGCACCCACCCCCACCAGGCGCTCATCGACGCCGACGACTTGTCCGCGGTGCTCGCCGGCGAGCGACCGGTGCCCTTTGCCGCCCGCGAGCCGGAGCACGAGAGCCTGGGCCAGCTTATCTACGGGCTCACCTACGCCCACGCCAAGGGACGCCTCGGCTACGACGACATCCAGGCGTGGCTCGCCGACCCGGCTGCGTTCCGCTACCGCGACCCGCTCGACTCCCGCGCCATGGCAGGTCCTGCGGGCTACCAGTTCGAAGGGGAAGTCTACGAGGACCGCGCGACGCTGGTGACGGCGCTCGCGAAGAAGTGGAAGAAGGCCAAGCGACACCTGTACATCCACGGGCTCGAGGACTACTTCCGCAAGATCGGCGAGACGGACTTGGCCGTGGCCTTGAACGCCCTTACCGACCACGACCCGGACACGGTGCCCGACCGCTTCGGCGGCAACGAGGACCTGGGGCTCTCCCGCGCGCTTTCGCTCATCGACCCCACCCGCGAGGTGGTGTTCTGGAAGGACGAGGCCATCGTGGCCGGCCCGCAGGCGGCCGACGAGGTGTTCCGCCGCGTGACGGCCACGCCGCTCGGCTTCTACCGCACCGTGGCCGACGACGACGCCCTGCGCGACGTGTTCGGGCTTCTGTGGGTGTCGGGAAGCCCCGAGGTGGCGAAGGCGGCGCTGGCCTGGCTGCGCGACCATGACGATGCGCCCCTTGCCGTGCGCGTGGACCGCACGCTGGCCGTGATGGAGGCGGCTGCCAGCGAAAAGGGGCCGGTGCGCGAGTTCGCCTGGCGCTACGGGTCGGCGGGCTGGGCCGCGTGGATGCAGCGGAACCTGCGCCTGTACCAGGGGCGCACCCCCGCCGGCGAGCGCCTCGTGCGGGCCGTGGGCGCGGCAACCGTGGACCAGTCGGCCTCCTTAGATGCGCGGGCCGATGCCGTGGAAGCCCTCGTGGCCACCGCCGAGGTCTGCGAGGCCCACTGCACGGCGAGCCCGCACCTGCGCCGCGTCGGCATCGTGCGCGAGAGCGAGACGGTGGTACCCGCCACGGCGGCGGCCTACTTCTCCGCCGAGTTGTTCGGCCAGCCCGTGCCCCGCGGGTTCATCGCCGAGCTCATGGAGGCGTCGAAAGCCGACGAGGCGGCCGCGAAGCAGGCCCGCACGATCTACTGGGGCGGCCGCTCGTGGGAGCTCGCCCAGGACGCCAAGGCGGCCCTAACCGATGCCGCCGCCTCCATCGACGGACTCGCCGACGCCGAGGCCAAGCGGGCGGAAATCGACGGGCTCTCCAAGCCGGCCTTCTGCCTGCGGCTTGCCGCCACCATCGCCTTTGTCCTGTTCGTGTGCCTGTTCGTGCCGCGCCTCACCTTCGGCTGCTGGAGAAGCGGCGTCGTGCACGCGGGAGATCCGCTGGTCACGGCGGCCACCGTGCTCGTCTCGCCCACGGGCCTGGGCGCCGACTCCGTCTACCCCGACGCCCTGCTCGACGTATCCGCCATCCCCACGGGCACCTTCACGGGCCTTGCCCTCATCGCGTTTCTGGCGGCGGCCTCCACTATCATCGCGCCGCGGCTTGCGAGCGCCGTCTTCGCCCTGCAGGGCGTGCGCACCAAGGGCCGCACCCGGCGGCGCGCCACGGCCCTGCGCAAACAGGCGACGGCCATCGCCGACGGCGAGGGGGCGGCCGAGTGCTGGATCACCGGCACCGAGGAGGGGCCGATTCCCGTGGAAACCGACACCACCGCCTTCATCGAGAAGACCCGCGCCCGGCGCCACCCCCGCACGGCCGACACGCGCCTGACCAAGGCGCTCTTCTGGGGCGGGGCGTTTGTGGCGGCCGCCTGCCTCACGCTCGTGACCGCGCCCGGCCTCGGCTACGAGAGCTGGGCCGACATCGCCTCCGAAGTGCCCTTCGACTTCCTGCAGAGCCAGCTTTCCTGGGGCATCGCCTACTGCGGCCTGGCCGCCGTCTCCTTCGCCATCGTGGCCATCGCCCGACGGAACCACCCGACCATGGTGACGCTGTGCCTGTTGGCCGTCGCCTGCGTGCTGCCGTATTTGGCCGTGGCCCTCGGCTTCATCGCCTTCGTACTTCTGGCCATCTACTTCATCTTCTCGATCTTCCGAAGATGAGACGGCCAACCGTCTGACTTGTCTCACGAAAATGAGACAAGTCAGACGGTTGGCCGTCTCATCTCAAGTCACTTCGAACCGTTAGGAACACCCTATGAGAACCGCTCCCGACACCGATACCGCCGCTGGTAACCCGCTCGCTCGCGCCACGGGGCGCCTGCAGAACCTGCGCGCTGTGGCCACGCTTGTCGGGCTGCTGCTTCTGCTTTGGCTCGTGAACCTCACGCCCATCCCCCGCTGGCTGTGGGAGTCCTTCGAGATGGACGCCGACACCCCCGCCTCGCTCCTCGGCCGCGCTTACTGGGACGACTGCTTCGGCGGTCCTGTGGGCACGCTGGCCGCCGGCGCCCTGCCCCGCCCCGAGACGTTAAGCTACGCCCCCGAAGCCGACGAGTTCCTCGCCCAGCTTGAAAACCTTGCCGCCCAGGAAGAGCAGATCGAAAACGTGGAAGCCGCCCAAGAGGAGGCCGCCGGCGAGAGCGCGCCCGATAACGAAGCCCCGGCCGAGAGCGCCTAGCGCCCGCGAACGAGGGCAAGGGCGAGGCCGACGATCGCCATGACGGCGCCCTGGGCGAGGAAGGGAAGCACCGATGCCGCGCCCAAAGCAGCAAAGACGGCGCCGAACAGGGCGCTTGCGCCGGCGATGCCGAGGTCGATGGCGTTCTGCTGCAGGGAAAGCACCGTGGCGCGGTGACGCGGGGCCGTGTGCGCGGCGGCCAGGGCCTGGGCCGTGGTCATGGCGCCTCCGTAGCCGAAGCCGAGCGCCAGGCCCGACACGGCGAAAGCAACGGCATCGGCCGCCGTTTCCATCGTGCCCAGAACGGCGATGAGGGCCACGCCCGCGCCGGCGCACAGAAGCCACGCCCCCAAGAGGCGCCTCTGGGGCAGGCGATCGGCCAAAGTACCGGCCACCGGGTTGGCCACCAGGCTGCCGATGCCCAACAGCGTGAAGTACCACCCGGCGTTCATAAGGGGATCCACCGCCGCCACGAACGACCGCGTGAAGCTGAACAGAAGCCCGTAGCCCATGGCCGCCACGAACGTCGCGCCCACAACGGCCACGACCACGCCACGGGGAAACGGCACGCCGGCGCCAGTGCCAGCGCCAGTGCCAGCGCCATCGGCCTTTGCCACCGCACCCAGCCGCGCCCCTTCCGACTTCCCGCCGCCCTGCCGCAGAACCCCCACGCACCCGAGCGCCACGACCGCGCACGCCGTCATAGCCCCGAAGCAGGCCACAAACCCGAAAGCGTCCACAAGTGCAAAGGCCACCACCGGCCCCAACAGCAGCGAGAACGAAGTGATAAACCGGTAGACGCCGAGCCACCACCCCTGGCGCTCCGGCGTCGCGGCATCGGCCACTGTCGCCGTGGCCGTGGGCCAGAAGGCCGCAAGCCCCACGGCCTGCAGGCAGCGCACCGCCACCAGCGCCGCGAAGCCTGTGCAAAGCGGCACGAGCGCGCCGCCGATGACAAAGGCCGCAAGCCCTCCCGCCATGAGCGGCTTGGTGCCCACGCGGTCGGCCAGCGGCCCCACGAAAAACCGCAGCCCCACGGCCACGGCCAGGTACACGCTGTTCACGAGGCCGCCCTCGGCCAGGGTCGCCCCGCGGTCCACCGCGAAGGTGGGCAGAAGCGTCATGAACACGTTGTTGTAGGCGAAGGCGAAAAACGCCGCCACGAACAGAGGCGCCAGCATCCGGGCCGTTTGCCCGTCATCCGTGCCGTGCCAGCGCGCCACAGGCCCTACTCCTGCTCGCGCTGGGCAATGTCGGCCAGGCGCTCGGCGTCCAGCACGAGGATGGCGCCCCGCTGCTTGGCGATAACCCCCTGGGAGGCCAGACGCGACATGACCGAGGTCACCGAGTTGCGGCTCACCCCCAGCATGTCGGCAATTTCAGTGTTGCCGTAGGGCAGCACCACGGCCCCGTCCTCGGCGGGCTCGCACTCGGCCGCCAGCTCGGACAGCAGCATAGGCACCCGCTGGGCCGTGGCGAAAAACGACTGGTTCAATACCTCGTTGGTCTGCATGGAAAGCAGGCCGAACAGATAGCGGATGGTGCGGTCGGTGAACTCGGGGCAGCCATGCAGAAGGCGGAAGAACGACTCCTTGGGAATAGCCAGAAGCACGCTGTCCTCCTCGCACTGCATGGTGGACATGGGCATGCAGTCGTCGCGCAGAATGTGGTATCCCAGATACATGCCGGCACCGTAGCGGTCGATCACCTTCTTACGGCCGGCGCGGTCGAGCTTGAAGCACTCGACGGCCCCCTCCACAATGTAGTAGTGGTTGCCGTCGGGCTCCCCGGGCCAAAAGACCATGCCGCCCTTCGGCACGCGGCGCACCGTGAACGAGGCGCCCACGCTCTTGAGCATGGCCTCCATGGCCTCGCGCCCGATAGGCTCTTGCACCACTTCGTTCTTGCCAGACCACGTCATAGTTCCCCCTCCTCTTCCTGCGCCGGCGCCCTCTCGCCGACACGGTGTCGAAAAATCTTACCACGGCCCCCGGGCATCTCACCCGCGAAAACGGGCAAGGAGCAGCAACGCGAACGCTGCTGCTCCGATGCCAGAGGGAGGGCTTGAAAAGCGACCTTACACGTAGTACACCGAAGGCGTGGTGCCGTGCTGCTCAAGGTAGGGCACCGCACCCTTCTCGGCGATGTACTTCGAAACCTCGCTCTCCGGGTCGCTGATGTCGCCGGCGAAACGGGCCTCGGCCGGGCAGGCCTGCACGCACCAGGGACGATGGTCGTTGTCCAGGCGGTCGAAGCACATCGTGCACTTCGAGGACACGTTGGACTCCTCGTCGATCTGCGGCACGTCGTAGGGACACGACTCGGCACAAGTGCCGCAACCGATGCACACCGAGGTGTCCACCACAACGGCACCGTTGTCCTCGCGCTTGGCCATGGCGCCCGTGGGGCAGTTGGCCACGCAGGCGGGCTCGGCGCAATGGTTGCACAGCGTCGGGCGGAAGTTCATCTTCACCTGCGGGAACGTGCCCGTGGGACGGTACACCGCATCGCCGTCGAGGCTCAACACATGGCCCCAGTAGATGTCGCCGGGGGCGTCGTTGGAAACTTTGCAGGCGACGACACAGGTCTGGCAGCCCATGCAGCGCGTCGTGTCGATCACCATTCCGTATTGCTTAGCCATGTTGCACCTACGCCTTCTCTACTTCGACCAGCACGTCGTAGAACGCCGTGCACGTCTGGGAAATGTGCTCTTCAGTGGGGTTCAGGGTCAGATGGGTGAGCGTCTGGTAGTTGCCCTCGATGGTGTAGTCCGGCGTCCAGCCGCTCTGGGTGGCAACGGTGCCGGGCACGATGCCCTCGGTGAGGAACACCTTCATCTTGCAGGCGCCGCGGTCGTTGGTGATGCTGACCACATCGCCGTCGGCGATGCCGCGCTCCTGGGCGTCCACAGGGTTCATCTCGAGGATGGGCTCGTTCATGATGCCCGCGAGCGCCGGAATGCCGATGTGCTGGGTATGCACGTTCATGCGGTCGTGGTACTGCAGAAACACGAGCGGGTACTTCTCGCCGAGCGGGCCCTTCGGGTCCTCCAGCATCGGCTTGTAGCAGGGCACTTCCTCCTCGAATTCCACGAGGTCGTCATTGTAGAAGGTGAACTTCGTGGAGGGGGTGGCGAACACGCCGTCGGCGAAGACGATCTGCGAGTCGTAGATGCCGTCAGGACGACCCCAGATGCCGTCGGCCACGGCCTGATCGAAGTCGAAGCCCTCCCAGGCGGGGTGCTCCTCGTTCACAAAGCTGCGCACCCATTCCTCGTCGGTCTTGCTCCACAGATCGCCCAGGCCCACCTTGGCGGCCAGAAGCGACATGATCTCAACGTCGGACTTGCTCTCGCCGGCCGGCGTCACGGCCGGGCTCTGGAAGAACACCCAGGGGGAGCGGTCTAGGAAGTCCCACTTCTCCCAGTAGTTGCAGGCCGGAAGCACATAATCGGAGTACTTGGCCGTCCAGGTCCAGTAGGGGTCCACGGTCACGATGGTGGAGATGTTCGGCAGCACCTCGTTGATGATCTTGTTGGCATCGGGGCTCATGTTGATGAAGTTGGAGTTCGCGAACCACATGAAGTCGATGGGGTTCGGGTCCTTGGTGATGATCTGCTCGTAGAGCGTCGAGCTCTTCACCATGTTCACCTCGTTGGCGCCGGTGTTCGCCCAGTCATCGTAGTTGAAGGCCGGGATGGTGATGCCGGGGGTCGAGCGGATGGAGGCGGTGCCGCCGGCATGGGACGCGCCGCCGCCCTCCACGCCGATGTAGCCGGCCACCGCGGCCAGCGTGGCCACCGTGCGGAAGGGCGAGTGCGAGTTGTACACGCGCTGCATGCCCTGGCCCATGCGGATGCCCGCGGGCTTGGCGTTGATGTACTCCATGGCGAAGGTCTCGATGACCTCGGGGTCGAGCCCGGTGATCTCGGAGGTGTACTCCAGCGTGTACTTGGACACCTCGTCCACCAGGTGGTCGAAGGCGGTGCGGCAGGCCTCGCCGTTCACCTCGAAGGTGCCGGAGAGCGCGGCGGTCACGCCTTCCGTGGTGTTGGGTACGGCGGCACCAGCGGCCTCGTCCCACACCATCCAGGCGGCCTCGTCGCCCTCGCCGTCGCGCAGCAGAGCGCCGTCGGACTCGCGCACGAGGAACGGCGCGACCGAGTTGGCCACCAGCCAGTCCTTCGCGTGCAGGTCCTTGCCGATGATGACGTTCATCATGCCCAGGGCCAGCGCCGGGTCAGTCTGGGCCTTGATGGGAATCCACTGGTCGGCGATGGCGGCCGTGGAGCACAGGCGCGGGTCCACCACCACGATCTTGGCGCCGTTCTCGCGGGCCTTCACCAGGTAGCGGTACTCGGAGGTGTGCGTGTCGGCCACGTTGCGGCCCCACAGCACCACCATGTTCGAGTTCAGGTAGTCGCGCGTGTCATGGGCGCCGCGGCCCTGGCCGAAGGTGAGGGTCATGCCCATGGTAGCGCCGTGGTCGCCCATGATGCCCTCGATGTCGAAGGCAGTGGCACCGTAGGTGCCGGCGAAGCGGGTGGGAGCCTCCCAGGACAGCTTCGAGAGGTTGCCCGTGAAGGAATAGAAGCCGCAGGCCTTCGCGCCATACTGAGCCTTGGTGGCCTCCATGCGCTCGGCGATCTCGTCGATGGCCTGCTCCCAGGAAATCTGCTCGAACTCGCCGCTTCCGCGCTCGCCGGTGCGCTTCATGGGGTGCATCACGCGCACGTTCTCGTCGTGAGTGCGGGTGCCCAGGCCGATGGAGCGCAGGCAGCAGTTGGCGTAGTCGTCGCGCCCGGGCATCTGGCCCGGCGTGACGGTGTAAATCTTGTCGTCCTTCACGCGGGCGCGCAGGTGGCAGCGCGAGGTGCAGTTCACCGAGCAGCAGGCGCTCTTGTAGGTGAAACCCTCCTCGGGGTCGGCCACAGGCCCCGTCTCGGCCAGCTTCTCGTCATCGCCGGCCGGGGCGCTCGGGGCGCAGCCCACGGCCGTGGCGCCGATGGCCGACGTGATGGTAAGCCAGCCGGCTCCCTTCACGAAGGTGCGGCGGGTGAGCTTGCCGTCCTTCACTACCTCGGTGGGAGCGAATTGGTCTTTCTGTTCCATGCTTCTCCTCCATCTTCTCTGGGACAGCGGGCGCGTGCCCGCCGATTCGCCATGGGGGTGGGGGTTGCCCTGGTGATTGGATTCCCCCGCGAGAAGCCCATCCTCCCTGGGATTTCCGGCTCTCCGTCAGCAGTCGGCGCTCTCTTCGCCGAGCTTTCCTCATCCCCCTCAGAACGAATGACCTCAGTATAGGAAGCGCCCGTGCGCCGTTCTGCCCAGTTTTGGGCACAAGCCGCTGCCACTTTTGTCCGTACTTCACGCACGAGCGCCAGGGACAAGCCTGGCTTCAGAATATGCAGCCAGACGCCGTTTTTGCGAGCCCGCGCAGCCTTTTCTCATCTTATTTGCTCTTTGCTATAGTCGAAATCATTATATTTTATTTGTATTTATTAGATACGCCTAATGGGGGGCTCGCAAAAACGAACTGAGGCTGCGAAAAGTCGCCGACGGCGTGCGTGGGGCCATCGGCGCGGGGGCGGTGCCTCCGGGCTGCGGGATTTGCTAGACTGTTCGGCAACTTGTTGAAGACTTGCAGCGCGCGAGCGCGGCGGGCGTAAGCGCAAAGGAGCATCCATGCAGATCACCCCTGCTGAAATCGCCGAGACTTTGGCCATGGTGTCGAAGCAGAACCTGGACATCCGCACCATCACGCTGGGCATCAACCTGCGCGGCTGCGTCGACGCCGACGTGGACAAGCTGGCCACCAAGGTCTACGACCGCATGACGTCGGCCGCCGAGCGCCTCGTACCCACGGCCGAGCAGCTCGAGCGCGAGTTCGGCATTCCCATCGTGAACAAGCGCATCTCGGTCACCCCCATCGCGGAAATCTGCGCCGCCGTCACCGCCGACGACCTGTCCCCCATCGCCCGGGCCATGGACCGCGCCGGCGCCGAGGTGGGTGTCGATTTCGTCGGCGGCTTCTCAGCGCTCGTACACAAGGGCGCCACCCGTGCCGACCACAAGCTCATGGACTCCATCCCCGAGGCGCTTGCCACCACCGAGCGCGTGTGCGCTTCCGTGAACGTGGGCTCCACCCGCGCCGGCATCAACATGGATGCCGCCTTCAAGATGGCCGGCATCATCAAGCGCGCCGCCGAGCTCACCGCCGACCGCCAGTGCATCGGCGCCGGCAAGCTGGTAGTCTTCTGCAACGCCGTGGAGGACAACCCCTTCATGGCCGGCGCCTTCCACGGCTCCGGCGAGGCCGACGAAGTGGTGAACGTGGGCGTGTCGGGCCCGGGCGTGGTGCGCGCGGTGCTGGCCGACCTTCCGAAGGAGGCCGACCTCACCACCGTAGCCGAGGCCATCAAGGCCACCGCCTTCAAGATCACCCGCGCCGGCGAGCTGATGGCCCGCGAGGCGAGCCGCCGTTTGGGCGTGCAGAAGGGCATTCTGGATCTGTCGCTTGCCCCCACCCCGGCCGAGGGCGACTCCGTGGCCGAAATCCTCGAGGCCATCGGCGTGGGCCAGTGCGGCGGCCCCGGCACCACGGCAGCGCTCGCCATGCTTAACGACGCCGTGAAGAAGGGCGGCGTCATGGCCAGCTCTTCCGTGGGCGGCCTGTCCGGCGCCTTCATTCCCGTGTCGGAAGACGCCGGCATGATCCGCGCGGCCGAGGACGGGGCGCTCTCCATCGAGAAGCTGGAGGCCATGACCTGCGTGTGCTCCGTGGGCCTCGACATGATCGCTGTGCCCGGCGACACCACCCAAGAGGCCATCTTCGGCATCATCGCCGACGAGTGCGCCATCGGCATGATCAACTGCAAGACCACCGCCGTGCGCCTCATTCCCGCCATCGGCAAGTCGGTGGGCGACCGCCTCGACTTCGGGGGACTCCTCGGCTACGCCCCGGTCATGCCCGTGAACCCCTACGCCGGCACCGTCTTCGCCCACCGCGGCGGCCGCATGCCCGCCCCCTTGAACTCGCTGAAGAATTAGAAGGCCTGCGAAGCCTCACCTGGCCATAAATCGACGGTTCTGCTTACTTGCGCACGACCATTCACGCGAAACTGGCCCCGAAACATCGATTCTGCTTAACCGAAAGGCACTCCCCTTAAGCAGAACCGACGTTGCGGGGCCATTTCAATGGCACAGCAAGGCACGCATTAAGTAGAACCGCCATTTTCAGGACACAAGAAACGCCGCCCCGGAGGGCGGCGTCGCAGGGAGGGTATATCGCAGGTGCGAAAGCGCTTCCCGCCGAACCGCTACTTCTCGGCGAGCATCTTGCCGACCATGCGGCCGAAGGTGGCGCAGCGCCCGGCGTTGAAACCGGCGGCCAGGTTCGGATAGGTGCCAGCGTAGTAGCTGCCCTGGTCGTTGCCCACCACGTAGACGCCCTCGATGGGCTCCCCGTCGGCGCCGTAGGGCTGCAGGTCCTCGTTCACCTGGATGCCGTCGAGTGTGCACAGCGTGAACCCGCAGTTCTTCACCGATGCGTAGAACGGCGGCGTCTTGATGGCCGACAGGCGGAAGGCCTCCTTGCCGAACTCGGGATCCACCCCGTTCTCGTAGCTCTCGGTCTGGCGGGCGCAGGTGGCCAGGAACGTCTCCTTCTCCTCGGCCGTGAACCCAAGCCCGTCGGCCAGCTCCTCCAGCGTATCGGCCTTCACGATGAGGCCTGCTTCCACGAACTCCTCCATCTCCGGCTCGATCCACAGATCGAGCATGTCCGGGAAGGCGTCGTGGTCGCTGCCGCCCTCGGGCTGCATGTAAATTGTGGAGCAGCCGACGGTGTGGAAGATGGGCACGTACTTCTTCCAGTCGCCGTCCCACACCTGGTGCCACCAACGCTCGCCCACCGGGCGCTTCGAGGAGGCCGAGAACACGTAGTCGTAGGGCGCGCTCTCGTTGTGGAAGCGGGCGCCGTGCGGATCCACGCGCAGGAAGGGCTGGCTGGCGAAGAAGAAATAGCCGTAGTCCGAGCCGGTCTCGTAGGGGGTGCCCACCTCCTGGTCGGCGCGCAGCAGGCCGCGGTTGAACGAGAGCGACGTGTGCACCTCGTCCATCTTCGCGCCGGCCCACATAAGCGCCTTGATGCCGTCGCCGGTGCAGGAGGGGAAGGCGTCGAAGGTGCCCAGGCAGCTGACGCGGGTCGGCTGCAGGGCCTCGTACATCTCCTGGTTGTAGGCGTAGCCGCCCGTGGCCACCACCACGCCCTTGGCGGCGTTGATGCGGATCATGCCGCCCTCGCCCTCAGCGTAGGCGCCCACCACCTTGCCGTCTTCCAGAATGAGATTCCTCATGGGCGTGCTGAAGCGGATCTCGCAGCCGTCGAAGGAGGTGAGGTAGTTGTTCAGGCACTCGGACACCTGCGGCTCGCGCTCCTCATAGCCGGCGCCGTCGCGGCCGTTGGTGCCGTGGCCGGTGGGCCATTCCTTGTAGAAGGTGCCCTTGGGCATGTTCCACTCCAGCTGCACCTCGAGGCCGTCGGGGGCGATGGTGTCGGCATACCAGTCGATGGCCTCGCCGGAATTCAGCGCCCACTTGCGGTAGAGGGCGGAATGCACCTGGCCGTCGGCGTAGCGGTCCATGTCGTTCATAATCTCCATGGGGTCGATGGCGGCCACCTCGCCCATCTCCTGCTGGAAGCGCGAGTTCACCGCGCCGAGCGCCGAGGAGCGCACACCGTTGCCGGCGGCCGACTTCTCGATGAGCAGCGTCTTGGCGCCGTTCTCCGCAGCGGCGCAGGCGGCGAAGTAGCCGGAAGTGCCGGCACCGATGACGAGCACGTCGCACTCGACGGTTTCCACGCAGTCGGCATCGGAAATGGCCGGGGCCTCGCCGAGCCAGGAGGCCTGGGTGTCGGCCGTGGCAGCGCCCTCGGCCGCCGCAGCGCCGTTCGCGTCGCCGGCGCCTGCCGCGTCGCCAGGCTGCTTCGGCGAGCAGCCGGCCATGGCGCCGATGGCCGCGAGCGAGCCGGCGGCCACGGCGCCGGTCAGAAACGACCGACGGGAAAAGGCGTTCTCAGATACAGTCATAGCGGTTCCTCCTAAGTCATGCACCCGGCGCGGCGGCGTGGCCCTTACGGCCCCGTTGAAGCCCGTCCGCTTTGGGTGCGTCCCTCCCCTTGCCCTGTGCAAGGTAGCCCCATCCTGCCATGGTCGCTGCGACGAAACATCGCCTGAAAGCGGGGCTTTCGCCGTTTTCACCTACAATAGGTGAGGGTGAGGAACGGCCCCGTCGCCTACAATGAGTTTGGGAATTCGCCGCGAAGACAGCACGCGACCGCAGTGCATGCCGTCACGGACAGCAGCGGCTTTGCAAGGGAGGGAAGGCCGGAATGGGTCAGAGGCACGATGCGCCCCAAGGGGCCATCTCCAAGTTGGAAAGCGCGCTCAAGGCGCGCTATCTGGGCATCGGGTTCATCTGGGCCTGGGTGTACTGCTCCTACGAGACCTTCGCCGTGTACCCAAACCGCGCCGGCATCGCCATCCACGCTGACGCCACCTGGATCGTGTCGGCAGCCACGGTGGTCGTGGCCTTATGGGTCGGCGGCCTCGTACTCGCGCGACGGCCGGACATTCCCGAAAGGCCCCTGGCTATCGCCGCGGCCGCATCCCTGGCCGCAGGCACGCTCATCTCCGTGGCCCCCGACCTCTTCGGCTCCGGCGCGAGCGCCGTCGTCGTGGCAAGCGGGCTGCTCACGGGCACTGGCTCCGGGCTTCTCACGCTGCTGTGGGGCCAGGAACTCGCCCGACTCGATATCGAGTGCTCGGAGCTCGCCGTCCCCGCCGCGTCCCTCGTCATGATCGCCTGCACGCTCGTCATCCCCTACCTGCCCACGGCCTTGGGAACCCTCGCAACGGCATCGCTTCCCGTCGCATCGGTGGCTATGCTGCTGCTCACCTACCGCGACGCGCCGCAGCCGGAGGCGTCTCGCCCCTGCGCCGCCACCGAAGGCGAAGCGTCCTCGGCCTTCAGCAAAGTCGGAAAGATTGCCGATGCGCCCCTGCGCGCCTCGAGCCCTGATGAGACCGTCGCCCTTCGTTCCGCCGACGGCTCCCGCGCAACGGGCGAGAGCCGCGCCTCCTTCACCGCATCTATGGCCCGCATAGCCGTGCTGCTCTTCCTCACCTACAGCGTGCTCGGTTGCGGCGAGGCCCTGCAGGCCAACGCCGATGCCCCCTTCCGCATCCTGGGTATCGATTGGCCGACGCTCATCGGCTCGGCCTGTGGCGTGGCCGTTATGGTCGGCTTCCTCTTCTACGCTGCGCGCCCCACCTTCGACTCGCTGTTCCGTCTGACCGCACCGCTGATGGTGTTCGCCCTGGCGCTTCTTCCCTGGGCCGACCTGTGGGCCATTTTCGCGGGCACCACCTTCACGGCCGCCACGAACACCGTGCTCAATATTGGGGCGCTGCTCTTCGTCGCGGCAGCGGCGCGCAAGGGGCAGGTGAACGCGGCGCTGGGCGTCGGCATCACCCAGGGCTCGCTGCAGCTGGGCGTGCTCGCGGGCAACTTCGCTGGCGAGCGCCTGGGGCCGGCGGCGGCCACCTCGTCCACGGGCCTGTTCGCCCTCGCGCTCGCCCTCATCGCCCTGTTCGCCCTCTGCTGGCTGTTCTACCCCACCGACCGCGCCCGGCCTCGCGCGCTGGCGCAGATCAAAGCGCCCGCACTGGCCGGGCACCCTGCCGAAAAGGCCGAAGCCTCTGCCGTGCCGGCAGAAAGCGCAAACGAGCCCGCGCGCGAGGGCTCCATCGACGAGCGCTGCCTCGCCCTGGCTGACGCCTGCGGCCTCTCGGCGCGCGAGACGGAGATCCTCGGCTATCTGGCCCGCGGCCGCTCGCAGCCCTACATCCGCGAAGAGCTCGTGCTGTCCAAGAACACCGTGGCCACCCACGTAAAGCACCTCTACCAAAAGCTGAACGTGCACTCCCGCCAGGAGTTGCTGGACCTGTTCGAGGCTCGCTAAGGCCCCGGCGAACACGGAGGCATTGCCGACTTACGGTCTGGCGGCATGTCACAACTCTTTCCCGCCATAGCTGAATCAGGAAATCGAGATTCTGGCTTGAATTCGACGTTTTTTCGACGCAGGCACGGTCTTTCGCGCCCCTCCGGAACACTGACTCGCAAGAAACCCCAGGTGGCATATTACAGATCGGCCATCATTCTCCTTGCCATGTCGAAAAAGCGTGATTTTCAAGCCAGAATTTCGTTTTGCCGATTGGAAGTTGCGCGGATGCCCGCGTGGAAAGGGGCCGACCATGATCAAGACGTTCAAGATGAAGTTGTACCCGGGCATGGAGGCGGAATACGAGCGCCGCCACAACGAGCTGTGGCCCGAGATGGTGGACATGATCCACGAGCACGGCGGCCGCAACTACACCATCGCGCTCGATCCGGACACGCTCACGCTGTTCGGCTACATCGAGATCGACGACCCGAAAAAGTGGGCCCAAAGCGCCGACACCGACATCAACCGCAAATGGTGGGACTTCATGGCCGACATCATGGAAACCAACGAGGACAACTCCCCCGTCAGCACCGACCTCCCCGTGCTATTCCACCTGGATTAGGAACCGCCGAGCGCTTGCTTCGCTATAATCGGAGGCGAAACCCAAGCGAGGAAAGCGAGCGCGCCATGCATGTGCATACCCCTATTACCGTCCGGTACGGCGAGACTGACATGATGGGGGTGGTGTATCACGCGAACTACCTGCTGTACTTCGAGGACGCGCGCATCGACTACCTGACCGCTGCCGATTTCTCCTACAACGAGCAAATCGAGCAGGCCGGCTACATGAGCCCCATCTACCATATCGAGATCGCCTACAAGAGCCCGCTGCGCTACGGCGAGGCGGGTTTTGTGCGCACCTCGGTGGCGAAGAACCTGCCCATGCGCACGGTATACCGCCAGCAGGTGTTCCGCGCCGACGATGAAGCGGGAACCGACGAGGCCGGCGAGCCGCAGCTGCGCGAGGGCGCCACGCCCCTCGTAGACGCGCTCGTCACCGTCTGCGTCGTAGAGCGCGACACCTTCAAACCCGTAAGCCTCAAACGCACCTTCCCCGACCTGTACGCGAAGTATGATACGCTGAAAGAGGACAACTAGACGACCTGTCAAGGAGAGACAGCCATGAGCCCGTCGCCCCGTCGATCCAATACTCCCGGCGAGCGTTCAGCCCCATCCCAGCGTTTGCTTACCGCCGAGGCCGCCCTCTATTTGGTCTGGTGGATATGCCTTATCGAGAGTAGCGCCTTTATTTTCCACCAGGGCGCCAAGGCATCCGACCCCCTCGACGGAATCTTAGCCGGCTACGCCTTGAGCGCCGCCGGAATCATAGGCGGCTCCTTAGCATTTATCCTTGCCCGACGCTTTGGAAAAGAACGACTGCTTTCGTCGCCTTTATCCCGCCGTATTTTGCTCGCCGTCGAACTGACTGCAAGTACGACCTTCTACCTGGCAGGAGGCACGGCTTTCATTCCTCCTATCGTCGCCGCTCTCCTTCTCGGCTGCCTTGGTGCCTGCATGACTGCCAATATCGTCGCAATAATGGATGCTCTGCGTTTGCTAGACATGCGACGCATTATAGCCATCGCGACGGTGTGCCTTGCCGCTGGCGCCGCAGCCGGCGCCGCAACGCTCAGCACGATTCCCCTCCTCTCTTCTCCGGCGCTTTTCGCCCTTCCCTCCGTCCTTCTTCTGGCTGGCGCTTTTTTCCTAGGCCAAGCTCGCCTGAACCGCGAAACGTCTCCCGCACGAACCGCGCCCGTCATCGAAGGCGGCAAGACGCCCGCCACGCTGGCTTTCAGCCTGGTTTCCTACGGCCTCGTGTTCGGCTTGGCGCCCTTCTTGAAAGCCTCCGCCGGCAGCACCGTGCTTTCCAGCCCCCTCATCATCCTGGGTAGCGCAGCGCTCTGCGTCCTCATTTTGGCAGCGCTTTTTCTCTGGCGTCGCCCGAGCATAGAGCTCTGGTCGAAATTTCGGGGAACAGCTCTGCCTCTTTTGCTGATTGGCCTCACCCTTTGCCCGACCGCCTGGGGAGACACGGCGGCGAGCGCACTCCTTGGCGCTGGAGAGGCGCTCTTCTTCGTCTTCCTCGCCGCCTTCTGCGCAGACATCATGCAGCTTACCGCGCTTAACGCGCAAGCAGTCGTGTCCAGAGCGCTGATCTGGAACAGCCTTGGCGTTATAGGCGGCGTCTTGATCTCCGCATGGGGCAATGCCGCCACGGCAAGCAACAACTTCCCCCTTCTCGAAGCCCTCGTCGTTCTTTTGCTCTGTGGGGGCACTCTTTGGATAGGGTCGGACGAGCAAATCCGCAAAAATTGGGATCTGCGGCGGAAGATGACCCCCAAGCAGTTCAATGACGCAGCCATGCGCCAGCGCTGCGAAACCCTCGCGAAGGCCCATCAGCTTACCCCGCGCGAGACCGAGATGGTCACTGCCCTCGCTCTTGGTCGGCGACCGAGCGACATTCAGGCCGAGCAAGGTGTTACCATCCATACGGTGCGCGCCCACATTCAGCATGCCTACGGGAAAATGGGAATCCACTCCGTTAGCGAGCTTCAGGATCTTCTGAAATCAGTGCCACTCGACGAGGCACGCCTGTCTGAAATCGGAGACTCCAACTCTGCGTCCGTCGACCGTCAGTAGCTCACGCTGCGCACAATATCGCAGGTCAACTTACTTTTTTCTAGTATTAGCAACTTTTAACAAGATGGCTCGGAACAATACATCCGAGTTAGACCTTGCCGCACTCGCGACCCTCCCTCACATTGTTGGTGGATCATGGGCCCACGATCCACCCCAGGAGCCGGGCATACGACAAACGCATGCCCCTGAGAAAGAGGAGTTGCCCTATGGCACAAACCAAGAAAAAGAAACGGGCGAGCTTATCGTCGTTTTCGATCATCCTCAGCATCCTCGTAGGACTTGCCCTCGTGACCGTCATCATGGGAGCCTTGGGCGTCGAAGGAGTACAGGGGGCAACGCTGCCCGATGTGCTCACGGCACCGGTCAAGGGCTTCCAGGGAGCCATGGGCGTGTGCATCTTCGTCATGGTGCTGGGCGGTTTTCTCGGCATCATCACCGAGACCGGCGCGCTGGACGCCGGCATTGCCACGCTCGTGCACAAGCTGCGCGGCAACGAGCTTCTGCTCATCCCCATCCTCATGTTCGTCTTCTCCATCGGCGGCACCACCTACGGCATGAGCGAGGAAACCGTGCCGTTCTACCTGCTGCTGGCCGCCACCATGGTGGCCGCGGGCTTCGACAGCCTGACCGGTGCCGCTGTGGTGCTGCTGGGCGCTGGTTGCGGCGTTCTGGGCTCCACGGTGAACCCGTTCGCCGTCGGCGTGGCCGTTGACGCGCTGGCCGGCGTGGGCATTGAGGTCAACCAGGCCATCATCATTGGCCTGGGCGCCATTCTCTGGATCGTCACCCTGATCATCGCCACCATCTTCGTTATGCGCTACGCCAAGAAGGTCAAGGAGGACAAGGGCTCCTGCTTCCTCTCCCTGCAAGAGCAGGAAGCCATGATGGAAGAATGGGGCATGGAGGCCTCTCAGGAAGAAGCCGACACCGATGAAGAGGCAGAGGCTCCGCATATGACCGGCCGTCAGAAGTGGTCGCTTGCCGTCTTCGCCTTCACCTTCGTGGTCATGATCGTCGGCTTCGTCCCGTGGGGCAGCTTCGGTATCGAGGCGTTCGACCTTGGGGCTGCAGCCGAGGAGGTTGTCTCCCCGGTATCTGGCGAGGAGATAGCCGCTGTGTACGACGAGGCAACCGGCTCGGCCCTCGCCCTCGAAGGCGCCGTGGAGGGCGAGGCTGTGAGCGTTGTGGAAACCTCGCCCGCCTGGTCGTCCTTCCTCACGGGCATCCCGCTCGGCGGATGGTACTTCGACGAGGCCTCGACGTGGTTCCTCCTCATGTCGCTCGTCATCGGGCTTATCGGCGGCATCTCCGAGTCGCGCTTTGTGAAGGCGTTCATTAACGGCGCTGCCGACATGATGTCGGTCGTGCTGGTGCTTGCCCTAGCACGATCGGTCGCCGTGCTCATGGCCGAGACGGGGCTCGATATGTGGATCCTCGAGAACGCTGCCGGAGCGCTGGCGGGCATGTCAGCAATCGTTTTCGCGCCGCTCTCCTTCCTGCTCTACGTGGTTATCTCGTTCCTCATCGGATCCTCGTCCGGCCTGGCAACCGTATCGATGCCCATTATGGGCGGCCTTGCCAGCCAGCTCAACTTCTCCGTTGAGACCATGGTCATGATTTTCTCCGCCGGTAACGGACTCGTGAATCTCTTCAACCCCTCCTGCGGCGCCATCATGGGCGGCCTCGCGCTTGCCAAAGTCGAGTACACCACGTGGGTCAAGTTCGGCGCAAAGCTGTTCCTTGTGCTTGGCATTGTCTGCATGGCCATTCTGACGGTCGCCATGGCCATCCTCTCTTAAGGGAAGGGTCAGCATGAATAACCTGACTGTAATTCGCTGCAATCACAACTACAACGCCTGGAAGGCCGTGCGAAGCGAGACGGGCTGGGCTTTTGCCGGGGTTTTCCGCCCGTTCGAAAAACCCACGGCCGCCGATGCCGTCGAGGAGAGCGCCCTTAGCTTAATCCCGCACACTACAGTGGATGTAACCGATGCCGCAAAGGGCACGGCCCCATGGGACACCTTGCCGAGGGCCCTGTCCGATGCGGTATGCGCTGCCGTAAAGCAAGGTGACAAAGTACTGTCGCTCAATGGCTACTGCATGCTCGCACCTGCCGTGGCAGGCGGAATCGCCCGGGCGCTTCCGCCTCAAGCCAAGCTCGGCGTCGTCTGGCTGGACGCCCACTACGACGACATCGTCCTGGAAACGACCGGGGTAGATGAGACGACGCTGGTCGGCATCCCCCTTTCCACGTTGGTCGGCTGCACGGCCGACGAGTGGCGCGTCAACTCCTGCAAACTTGCGAAGCCGATCCCAGGAGACCGCGTCCTTCACGCCGACGGACGGGTCTGGGTGGATGAGGAGCGCAACACCATTCTCCAATCCGGCGTGCGGCTCGTCGACGAGCAGGGCTTTGCCGACCTTGAGAGATGGCGCCAGGCGGTTGCGGACTTCGCTGCGGAAGTTGACGCGATCTACCTCATGTTCGACGCCGACATCATGGCCGCCGAATGGGTACCCGGGTTCTACCGCGCCGAACCGGGCGGGCTCTCCCGCGAGGAAGTGCTGGCCAGGCTCGCCTGTGTCATGGGAACCGGGAAGGTTGTGGCGGCATCCACCTGGTGCTTCGATTTCGACCGCAGCCCCGAAGCCGTACAGGCTACCGCCGAGTCGCAGGAAGCCGTCGTGAAAGAAATCCTCAACGGCTGGGGATTCTAGCAGGAAGACTATGGGAGCCGGAAAGCTACATTCCAGTAGAACGGCTCCCGCTTCTTTTGATCAACGCTGCGCCCCAACGCGGTCCGCTGCTCCTGCAGCGCCATCGAATAGCACGCCCTCGTACAATTCCTCTAGTCCCGCCTGAACACGCTCGAAGGCGGGTACGAAATCGGCCACGATGCGCTCGGCCATCTGGCGGGCGGCTTCGCCGTCATACACGTGCATAAGGTCGTTGCGGGCCTTCAACATCTCCAGCCAAATTGCCTCATCGATGAAATCGTAGGTCGCGAAGGAAGCCTTCAGTATCTCGCGCGGAGAGCCCGAGGCAGCCACCGCGTTGCCCTCGTAGGCCAGCGTCTCCTTCAGCAGCTTCCAGGCCAGCTCGAACTGGAGCGCGAACTTGTTAGCCACGCCGCTCATGACGAACTCGTTCGACAAGTCCTCGTCCTTGGCTCGCTGCAGCACGGCGAGCTGCGCGACGTAGTTGTCATACTTCTTCATAGAGCACCAGCCCCTCTTGCGCCACACGTTCCTTGAGTTCGTCGGACACCAGGCCGTCCATGTTCACGAAGTCGAACTGAAGAAGCGTCGGAGCCTCTTCGTCTACCGCCAAGGCGAAGCGCGTCTGATCGCCTCCGTAGAGCGCGAGGTCGATGTCGCTCTTCTCGCGGTGCGCACCACGAGCCCGCGACCCGAACAGCACCACTTGGCGCAACCCGAATGTGCGGGCGGCATCCTGAATGAAGTCGATGACCGCCGGTTTGATCCTTGTCTTTTCCATGGGTTCATTGTACACGAGACGAACCCGTCCATCGAGGCACCGAGAACAAGGGGGCTATTCGGCCAAGCCTACGTGGACGAGCAGCGCTCGGGCTGCGAGACGGCCGGCTACGACGCCGGCGACGCAGCAGGCGACGCTGGCAACGGCGTAGCCGGCGCCGAGGGCAACCTGGCCGCTTTCCAGCAGGTTCAGGGTCTCGAGCGAGAACGTGGAGAACGTGGTGAAGCCGCCGCAGAGGCCCGTCTTCAGGAACAGCACCGTATTCGGTGAGAGCGCGCGACCGGCTTCCGCCGCCTCCACGACCGCGCCGATGAGCACGGCGCCGAGCAGGTTCACGAGAAACGTCGAGAGCGGGAACTCAGCCGCAGGCACCAGGAATCCGGCCCCATAGCGCAACACCGCCCCGATAAATCCCCCGGCCCCCACGCACAGCACACCCGTCATTCCGCAGCCTCTCGATCGCCTCCGATTCGCAACGAAGCCATTGTAGCCCTTGTTGCCGCCGTCCCAGACCAAAGCAAGGCCCTGCATCCAGGAAGGAAGGATGCAGGGCCTTGCGAGGGCGCGGAACGTCGGCGCATTGAGGCGACGCGGCCCGCTTGTAGGTTCAGGCACTTAGCTTGCGAAGGCTCCGAACATGGCAGCGATGCTCGCTACCGTGACGCCGCTTACCTCGGCGCTGGCCATGGCGCCGCCGCCGGCGCCGTTGCTGGCGCAGGCGCAGCCCATGATACGGGGCGCGGCGTTGTCCTCACCGACCGCGAAGTCCTCGGCCGTGGCCGTGAAGCAGTAGCCGCAGCCCGTCACCTCGATGGAGCCCTCAGCCTGATACTCGGGCATCGAGGCGCACACGGCCGTCGCCGCCTTCACGAACGTGTCGCGGATGTAATCGTTGCCGGACACCGCATCTTGGGTGAACGAGAACGTTCCCTGCACCGGGCGCGCCTGCGTGCCCTCGGCGGCCGCCACGGTTTCGGCAGTTACCGCCGACGCCGTCGCATCGGGCGCCGCCACAGCCACCGCAGGCAGAGCGGCCATGCCCATGCTCGTTAAAGCCAGGGCGCTTACGGCCGATACCGCCGTCTTTCCACTCATCTTCATGATCTCGTCCCTCCTATTCCATAACCTTGATGAGAACGCTGCCGTCGTTGGCAACCGCCTCCGGGTTGGTGCTGTCGGTGTGCATCGTCAGGCAGTAGGTGCCAGCCGCCTCGGGCGTCCAGGTGGCGCTCCACTTCACCCACTGGTTCGCGTCCATGTTCTCGGGTAGCGGGATATCCGTCCAGGTCTCGCCGTAGTCGGCACTCACCTTCACGGCAGCTGTCTGGAACCCGAGCTGCTCGGTCATGGCCCAGGCCACACCCGACAGCTCCACCGGCTCGCCTACCTTGACAGTCTGGCCGTCGATGTTGGGCGTAAGCCAGGTGCTGCTCGTGGTGGCCATGCCCCAGTCGCCGATGGAGACGACCTCGGAGCCATCGCCCTTGAAGAAGTCGACCTCGGTCACCCACTTGCAGCCCAGGAAGGCTACGCCTCCCGGCACTACCATGTAGGCAGGGCCGCCGTCCATGGTGTCGATAGCCTCGCCGAACTGCTCGAGGGCGATCATGGCGCCGGAGTTCAGATATTGATCGATAGAGGCGGGGGTAAGACCCGGGGTGAAGGGGCCGGACCAACCGTCGTAGCCGAGGGCGGAGAACACGTCCACGCCGTCAGCCAAGCCGCCGCAGTCCGCCACAAGATCAGTCAGCAGCACGCCCTTGACGGGAATGTTGGCGATGTACCAGCCGCCGTTACCGCCGTTGGTGCCGCAGACGCGCGTGTAGGTAAGCTCGGTCTGGGGCATCGCGCGCAGCTCATCGAGCGTGTAGGTCTTCTCGTTCTTGACGCCCTTCATAGTAACCGTCCAGTCGGAGTCCGCCACGTCGGGGTAGTCCATGTTGGTAGCGCTGTACAGGTCGGCCGCGCTCGCCGTCGGATCCTGGGTGGATACCACGTTGTCGAGCTTGACATTGTGGGCCACCGTGCCGCCGGTCACCGTGGAAGTCTCGTAGCCGCGGCCCTGAAGCCACGTGCTTACGGCCTCAAGCGGCGCCTCGTTGCCGAGTCCAATGGTCTTCGTGTACTTCAGCTCGTCCCACATGCCCAGCGTGCCGTCGGCAATATTGCCCTCGTGGCAGCTGAAGCAGTTGCCGCCCTGGGCCAGGAACGTGCCGTTCGAGAAGTGCGAGCCATGGATGCTCGGCGCCAGGTAGGGACCCGAGCCGCCCGTGGCCGCACCGCCACCACCGGAATGGATGTGGCAGGTAGTACAGTCGTTGTAGGTGTACACGCGCCCGTAGGCCGCCGCCTTGTCCACCTCATGCAGTCCCTTGGAGTTGTTGCCATGGGGAAGCACCGAGAACAGATCGCCATGGCAGGCGTTGCAGCCGCGGTTGCCGGCGTTCACGGCCTGGGCATACTGGGTGTCGCCCCACTGGCCGGCATCCACGTTGGTGAAGGTGCCGGGCAAATTGGCCGCCTCCGCAGTCGCTGAAGCGGACTGTTCAGCGACTGCGCTGCTTCCCGTGTCGGCCATATCCGTCGCCGCGGGCTGGCACCCAGCCAGCGCGACTACTGAAAGACACAGGCCGGCCACGGCCACCGTGAGCACCGCCAGACGCGTTTTGCGCGATGCGCGCTTCGTGCGATCGAAGTCCCCCTGATCGCCCCTCTTCCTTTTCACGATTCTCTCCTTTCGAAAAGCCCTCGGCCTCAGATGGGCCGCTTGCGTCTCTCAGTGTGTTCCGAGCGCCTCGGGCTGTCATTACCAAACGTTGGTGAAATTGCCTTTTCCAAGAGCACGGCATTCACCGGTCAAATTTTCGATTTTTCCCCAATTTGCCCCGTTCAAAGCCTATGATTATTACTTTTTAATGAGGCCTTCCCCGTCTAATTGGGCTACTATAGCCACCACATTCAGGAGGGGGATGCCATGAAAGACACCGATCGCTGCACACCGAGGGACTCGCGCCTTGCCTGGCTGGCTCTGGCGGCCAGCCTGTATTGGCTGTGGTGGGACACGTTCCACGAAACGACGCGCTTTTTACCCATGGATACGTTTCCGCCCGGCGCGGAAACGGGTGTGCCGCTGCCGCTTATTTCCTGTGTGCTGCGCCCCACAGGCATCGCGCTTGGCGCCTTGGCGGCAATCTTCTGGACGAGAAAGCACCCGCGAGGGTCGTTCGACGCGAAGCCGTTTGCAGCCTTGACCGCCCTCGAGGCTGTCCTCACCGTCGTGTTCTACGTCGCCGCAAGCGCGCCGGCGGGCGACTACCTAGTCTGCCTGACGCACCTTCTTGTCTCAGCTGGCGCCGTATTCCTGCTGATTGCCTTCGCCCGCATGATGGAGGCAGAGGACATGCGCGCCACGATCATGGTGATACTGTCCTGTCTGGGCTCCTACGCCGTCGTCAACAACATCGCGTTCTCGCAGCTGAGCACCGCCGTCCCCTCCTGGGCATCGGGCTTGGTGGCCCTGGGCTTCCTTATGGGAGGATGGGCTGCCGCGCGTCGGTTCGCCGCCCTGCGCCCTCCTCTGCCGACCGGCACCCGCCAAACGAGAATCGACGTGCGAACGCCCTTTCCCCTTGCCTTCATGCTCCTCGCCTACGGGTTCGTCTTCGGTGCCCTGCACACCCTCGGCGGCGTCCTGGCCTCGAGCGAGCTCAACATCAACTTGCCCACGACCTTCGCGACCCTCATGGCCATGGCTCTTATCGGCCTGCTGTTCCTACGGCCCCGAGCCAGCGGCGAGATATGGTCGAAGATGCGGTCCACCGTCCTGCCGCTGACCCTGGTGGGCTTTCTCTCGCTGCCCTTGGTGCCGAACAACGATCTGGCCCTGGCCACCATGGAGACGGCCCAGGTGCTCTTCGACGGCATATTCCTGATCGGATGCGTCAAACTCATGGACATGACTTACGTCGACAGCCGCATCATCGTGGCGAAGGGGCTTTTGTGGAAGAGCGTGGGCGGGGTCGGCGGCATCTCGGTGGCCATCGCCCTGCGACATACCGCCGAGGCCATGACCAACGCCCAGTTCTCCCTTGCCGCCGTGGTGGTAACGCTGCTTTTGAGCGGCGCCACCCTCTGGGTAGGCACCGATCGGCAGGTGCGCCGAGTGTGGGGGCTGCGCCGGGAACTCACGCCGCGCCAGTACAACGATGCCGTGCTGAGCATCCGCTGCCGCAAGCTTTCCGAGGCCCATGGGCTCACGCCTCGGGAAGGCGAGATCTTCCTGGCCATCGCCCAGGGGCGCCGGGCTGCCGAGATCCAAGAGGAGGAGCAGGTATCCATCAACACCGTGCGCGCCCATATCCAGCATGTCTACACCAAGCTGGGCGTTCATTCGCTCGCCGAGATGCGTGAGCTTCTGAAGAACACGCCTGTGGACGAGAAGGAAATCGACCGCTAACGGCACAGCGAGTCTGGGCGCAAGTCGAATCGGCGCCGGCTACGCCCCATCCACCAGGTGGATGAGTTCTTCTCGTTTGCCTATGCCGAGTTTGCGGTAGATGTTGCGCACGTGGGTGCGCACGGTGCTTACCGACAGCACGAGCTCCTTGGCGATGTAGGCGGGGCTGAAGCCGCGGGCGAGGAATACGAGGATCTCGGCCTCGCGGGGCGACAGGTCGAAGCGGGCGGCCAGGGCGGCGCAGCGGGCCTCCAACGCATCTTGGACCGTGGATTCCGTCCACAGGTCCTCGGCGGCCACGGCCTCGGGGGTCGCACCCGCGCGCTCACCGGCACCCGCGCCTTCCTCGGGGGCCGCGCCGTCCTCCGGCACGCTGACGAGCTCGGCCCATGCGGTCTTCCCCAGAAACACCAGCAGCACGGACACGAAGGCGCCCGTGAGCACCGTCGCCCACGGCCCGAAGTCGTCGGTCACAGCCAGTACCTCAGACAGCACGAAGCCCGCAAGGGCCGCCGCGGTCGCTACGGCCACCCCGAGACCCACCGTGGCGTTCGGCGGCAACTCGCGCGCCCGCACCACGGCCAGCAGCAGCGCGCACCCGATGAGCGCGAGCACGATATAGAACACGTAGAGGGCCACCACCGAGGCGTCCTTCGGGAACGTTCCCGCCGGGAACGAGCCGAGCACCACGAACACGGCCGCCATCACCGGAACGAGCACCCGGTAGCACCACGGAAGCAGCGGGCGCTTGCCCCACAGAAAGCAGGCGGCGAACACCACAAGTGCCGCCAGCATGCCGCCCACCAGCGAGGCCCGAGCCACACCGAAGGCGGAGTGAGCGATCACCGTCACCATGAAGGCGAACACCGCGATGCCCAGCAGGGGCAGCCACGTGACTGACAGCAGGCGCTCCACCGCCTGGCGGGCGCGCCGCACCGGCACCGCGGGCGCGCCGGCCCGCGCCGTCACGGCCACGGGCGCCGCACCGACCAGGGCACAAATGCCGTAGGCGAGCGCCACCCCCTCCACCGGCAGAAGCGCCAGCATCCAACTGCCGAAGCAGGCCAGCACCGCCACGAAGGCGCACAACGCGAGGGATGAGGCCATGGGGCCCTCTACAGCACGCGCCCATTCCGCCGCCAGCACCGGCAGCGCCGCTCCCGCGACAATACCCGCCGCCAGGGCGAGCGCGGGCATCGGTTGTCCTGCAAAGACGAGCGCTTCGAACACACCGAGCCCCACAAGATAGGCGACCACGCACACGGCGGTCACCCGCGAGCGGCGCCATGGGCGAGGGCGCGCCTGCAGGGCCCGCACGATCACCGCAATGGAGGCCAGCACGGCCGCTACTAGGAAGGCGAAGAGGAAGCTGGCCTCAACAGCCGCGTACTGCGGCGCGGCGGCCAGCGAGGCGAACAGCGGCGAGAACGGGGGCACCGTGGCCACAAAGGCCGCCAGGGCCAGATGCAGCGGCCGCACCGCCAGCGGGGGCCGCTCGCCATCGGCCGCCCAAGGGGGCACCTCGTAGGTTGCCATGACTGCACCTCCCCTCGTCGTCTTCCGCTCTTCCGGGCGCGCGCCGCCGACGGGCCGCACTCCGTTTCCATCGATGGTAGCACTCCCGCGAACCTGCGGGGCGCGCTGGGAAAACCCGTGGTTAAGCTGTAGGTTTGCCCAATACCTAAAATGCGCGATGCCAATACTGAAGAACGGCGATACCCGCCGCGCGGGCGCCGTCGTATAGTGGCGTCGTTCCTCAGGGGACGGACTCCCACCGACGGTCTTTTTGGGGCCATTGAGGCTGTTCGGCTCCGTCCCCGCCTAGGACTCCTTCGGTTTCCGCCAGCTCGGCTCAGCGGAAACTGACGGGCGGCGGTTCTTTCCTTTCTGGCTGTCGCCCGCTTCCTTCGACATTTCCCTGCCTCCCGTGATTTTGAGGGGGTCGCGGGCAAACGGCATATACGGACGGGCGCCGCGCTCCGAGAGAAGCGCAGCGCCCGTTTCGCGTTTTCAGGCCTGGAAACGATGAATCGCGCAACGCGCGCAAGCGTTCGATCGTTTTTTGCAGCCTCGGTTCGTTTTGCGAGTCACAGCTCTCTGTTTTGAGCCCTTCAGTTTCTAATACATTCTATTTATATCGTATTATATATACTGAATTTGAAGGCCGCCGAAAAAAGCTCGCAAAAACGAACTGAGGCTGCAATTTCTGAAAACGTTGCTAAAACGGGCTTGCGTACAGGCGCATGCCGTCGGGGAGACGGGCGAAGCCGGCTTTCTGCAGCAGATCGGCGGCGGGGGTGATAAGGATATCCACGCCATTGAAGGTTTCCACGACGATCTTGCGGCGGGCGGCTGCGGCCCCCTCCCGTTTGAGCGTCGCGAGAACGCGGGCCTTGAGCGCGAGCACGGCAGCGGCGAGAAGATCCTCATCAGCGGTGAAGGCGATGAGCTGCTTGAGGCGGGGCGCGGCCCAGAGCACCGGCGCGCCGTCGGCGAGCACCACCGTGGCGCCTTCGCGGCGGCTTGGCCGCGCAGACAGCTCGGCGGAACCGAGGCCGGCGGCCTCTCCCGCTGCCTCCCACGCCGGCTCGGGCCACGGAAGCCCCGCACCGTAGAGGCACGCGGGGTCGTCGGCCGCGCAGGCAACCATCGAAACTTCGCGCTGGGCCGGCGCTGGAGCGGCATCCCCCTTATCGGAAGAGGCACGTACGGAGCCTTTCTCTCCCTCGGCAACCCGGCGCAGGGCATCCACCGTCTCGCGGGTAGCGAACTGCGCGGGACCCAGGCCTTCCACAAAGTGGCCGCGAACCAGCTCGCCGGCATCCTCCATAGCTCGAAACACTGGGTAAAGGGCGGAAAGGCCGCCGGGCACGCCGGCCGCTAGGGCGATATCGCGCGTGACGACCCCATAGCGGTCGAGCAGCGACTCTGCCAGCGCCACCGCTTGCACGGTAGCCGACGCTTCCGCGGGCGCCAGCAGCATCCAACGGCCGGCAAGCGCGCCGTCGAAGGCGGCTGCGGCGCCCTGGCGGGCGATTACGGCTGCCCTGGCCTGCATCTTCATCTCGGATCGCAACGAGCGCCCCCGGCGGCTCGTCGCGCGGCGCGAGGGAGGCGGCGTCTGGCCCACCGACCGGACGGCAGGCGCCGACGCCGCACCGCCGGCCCGCGGGAAGGCGAAGCCATCGCAGGATGCCAGCCCGTCACGCACCAGCGCCTCAAGCGCTTCGGCTACTTCGCGATCGAGCACTGCGGCATCGCCTAGAAGCCGCTGCGCACCGTCGGCGATCATGCGGAACGAGAGGGGGGCTTGCTCCGCGAGCACCTGGCGAACGGCCGACACCCGGGCACGAGCTGCATCGGCCTCCCCTCCCGCCAAATCGCCGCCGCGCGGCATAGCCCCCGGCTCGGCCGTCGCCTCATCGGCAAGCCCCAAAGCCGGGTCCCACGGCAGGGGCGCCACGGGCGAATCTGTAGGGAAGAAAGCCACGTCAAAAGCCGCTCCCTCCCCGTCGTCCGACCCGCGCGCCACCCAGAGCACTTCCCCCGAGGCCAGAAGCTCGTCCAAGTACGCCGGCCGGTAGTCGGCCACGCGAGCCGGAAACACCACCGATTCCCATAGGGCCGGCGTCAGGTACACGCCCTCGAACTGAGCGATGACTGCCGCCAGCCCGTCGATGCCGCGAAGCCCAGGGGCATCGGGCCCGGCAACCGACTGGCGACCGAGCACGAAGTGCTCGAACACAGCCCCCGCCACCGGTCTGACCGCCTCGCGGGCGCGCGCCAGAGAACGGGCCCGCAGCCGCCTTAACACGCCGGCGTCGACCCAGCGATCCGCGCCCAAGCGCTGCAGGCGCCCCTCGGCAGCCAGACGCTCGAGAACTTCGGCGACCAAGGCGACGCCGATACCCAGGCTTTCTGCCGGCTCGTCGGCGGCGAAGATGCCATGGGCACGGGCATAGCGGGTCACCAGCCCCTCAAGGGGGCTTTTCGGCGTCGCCTTCCCCGCAGCCCACGAGGGCACGCTCGCGCCCAGGGCGCCGTGAAGCCGCGGGCCGTCGTCGGCTGCCGCCCACCTCGCGCGCCCTGCAATAGTCGCGGGAAATGCGCGGTGCTCGGCTTCCAGTTCTTCGAGAATTGCCAAAGCGTTCTCGAGAGCGGCACCGCTCGCTCCCCCCTCGCCCAGGGCCTCCTCGTTGGCGCACGCCTTCCCACCGGACGGCGACGCCGAGGTCTGCGTCGCATCCGAACCCCCAGCCTCAAGCCGCGCGGCCACCTCTTCCGCGGTAAGCGGCCCCAACTCGCGCAGCAAGTCGGCCACGCCCTCGGCACCGCGTACCCGCCAGCCCTCGGCCGTGCGCTGCAGCTCGGAGACCACCTGGGCCACAACCTCGGCATCCAGGACATCCTCCACCGACCCCGACCCCAGCAGCTCCGAAAGCAGCGCCGGATCCACCGCCAAAAGCGAGGCCTGTCGCTCGGCATGGGGAAGATCGCCCTCGTAGAGGTGCTCGCCCAAATATCCGAACACCAAGGGCGCGGCGAAGGGCGAGGGCACCGCCGTCTGCGCTTCCACCGTCTTGATGGTTCCCGCTGCCAGCGCCCCCATGACCGCGCGCAGGGCCGGCAAGTCGAACACGTCTTGCAGGCACTCGCGCAGGGCTTCCAAAATGATGGGGAAATCGTCCTCCTGACGGGCCGCCTCCAACAGCTGGCCGCCCTTCAGACGCTGCTGCCACAAGGGGGCGCGCTTACCGGGGGCTGTGGGCGACATGAGCAGCGCCCGGGCCGCGCACTCGCGGAACCGCGCGGCGAACAGTGCCGTGAACCCCACGCGCTCGCGCACGATAGACTCGAGCTCGTCGGGGTCGAAGAGGAACAGCTCGGCGCCGGGCATGGTCTCCTCGCCCATGGGCACGCGCAGCACGATGCCGTCGTCGGCGGCCACGGCCTGGGGGTCGTAGCCCAGCGTCGAGGTTATGCGATGGGCCACCGCCAAGGCCCAGGGCTCGTGCACGCGCCGGCCGAAGGGGGAATGCAGGATGACGCGCCAGTCGCCGGTCTCGTCGGCGCACTGCTCCACCACGAGCATGCGATCGGTGGGCACCGCGCCGGTGCACGAGCGCTGGGCCGCGATAAGCGCCTCTAGATTGCGCTGCGCGTTCTCGTTAAGCCCATCGGCAGCCAACCGCTCCTGCAACGAGGCAGAGAGCATTGAAGGCGTCTCTGGTGAGACAGTGCCCCGGAGGGGCGTCTCATCTTCGGGGAATTTTTCCGCGCAAAGCGCCGCAGGATGCTCGGAAGATGAGACGCCCCTCCGGGGCACTGTCTCACCGGGCACGGTCTCGCCCAGCCCGGCATCGAGAGCGCGCACGAAGGCACCGCGGGCCCGGCCTGTCTCGTAAGGGCGGCCCACGGCCTCGCCATGCCAGAAGGGCAGGCGGGCGGACCGACCGGGCGCCGCTTCCACAATGACCCGGTCGGCGCCGATCTCCTTGATGCGCCAGGTGCTGGTGCCGAGCGCAATAATGTCGCCCACGCGGGATTCCATCACCATCTCCTCGTCCAGCTCGCCGACGCGGCGGCGCCCCTGACGCGCGTCGCCCTCGGGCAGTACCACCGAGAACATGCCCCGGTCGGGAATAGTACCCGCCGCTGTTACGGCCAGCCGCTGGGAGCCCGGACGCGGCTTCAGCAACCCCGTCTCGCGATCCCACAGGATGCGCGGCGCAAACTCCGCAATGTCGCCAGAGCCGTAGCGGCTGGCCAGCATGTCGAGCACGCCCTCGAACGAACGGCGGGGCAGATCGGCGTAGCAGGCCGAGCGCCGCACCGTGACGAGCCACTCGTCGGCCGGCACCCCGTCGGGGCACAACGACACCGCGGCCACCGTCTGCTGGGCCAGCACGTCGAGGGCGTTTTCCACAAGGCGCGTCGCCTCGATGGCGCCGGCCTCCATGCCCTCGGCCATCATGGCGGCATCAATAACTTCCACCCGTGTGCGCGGGTACATGATGCCTACAGAGCGCCCACCCACCTGATGGTTCGCGCGGCCCACCCGTTGAAGTCCGCTTGCCACCGAATAGGGGGCGGCCACCTGGATAACCAGGTCGATGGCGCCCATGTCGATGCCCAGCTCCAAGCTGGACGTGGCCACCACGCAGGGAAGCTCGCCGCTCTTCAACTCGCGCTCCACGGCCAGGCGCTTCTCCTTGGAAACCGAGCCATGGTGCGCCTTCGCAATGAGCACCGACGGCTCCGTGACAAGCTTGGTGGTGGAGCCGATGTCCGAGCGGAAGGACGCCCCGGGCGCCGCAGCCATCGGGTCGGCCCCCGTGCGGATGCCGCGCACCTCGACCGCCCCAGCTTCACCGGCGTTTCCCGCTGCCGCCCAGTACCCTGCACTTTCGGAATGGGGCGCATCGAGCCCCAGGCGCTTGGCGTACAGCTCGTTCAGGCGAGCCGTCAGCTTCTCGCACAGACCGCGGGAGTTCACGAACACGATGGTCGAGCGGTGGGCCAGCACCTCGTCCAAGATGGCCGCCTCGATATGGGGCCAAATGGAAGACGAGCCCAAGCGGCTATCGGGGTGCGGCGCCGAGCCCTTCCCCTCCTCCTCCGCCATGACCGCCCTCAGCGCCCGATCGGACTTCCAAGCCTCTTCCACGGCAGCGCGCCGCGGACCGGTGCCGCGCACCCGCGTGCCGTCGCCCACGCCGCCAAAGCCCCCGAACGCCGGCACCGCCGTCATGTCGCGCACAGGCACCCGCACCGAAAGGTCGAGGGAAGGCGCCGCCTCCTCAGCCACCACGGTCACCGCATGCGTACCACCCAGAAACCGCGCGATCTCGTCCCGCGGGCGCACCGTAGCCGAAAGCCCCACGCGCTGGGCCGGACGCGCCAGCACATCGTCCAGCCGTTCCAGGGAAAGCGACAGGTGGGCCCCGCGCTTGTCGCCGGCCAAGGCGTGCACCTCGTCCACGATGACCGTCTCGACCCGTCGCAGCACCTCGCGCGCCTGCGAGGTGAGCATGAGATAGAGCGACTCGGGCGTGGTAATGAGAATATCCGGCGGGTTGCGCACGATGCGTCGCCGCTCGTCGGCCGTGGTGTCGCCGGTGCGCATGGCCGTACGCACCTCGGGGGCTGCTCGACCGCCAGCCGACGCCGCCTCTTCCGCTACCAGCGCCGAGATAGCCGAGAGCGGCCCCTGCAAATTGCGGTCCACATCGGCCCCTAGCGCCTTCAGGGGCGACACATACAGCACCCTCACCCCGGGTGCCCACTTCTCGCCCTCGGCTACGGCTGCGGCCTTCTCGGCCATCAGCCGGTCGATGGCCCAAAGAAACGCTGCCAGCGTCTTGCCCGAGCCCGTGGGCGCAATCACGAGCGCATTGTCCCCTGCGGCAATGGCCCCCCAAGCCCGCTCCTGCACCGCCGTGGGCGCCCCGAACGCCTCGTCGAACCACCGCCGCACCGGCGCGGAGAATCCGCTCATGAGCCTGTTGTCTGCAGCGGTCACAGCAACCCCCGTTCCTCGAACAGGGCGAGCGTCGACCTCAGCGCCAGCTTCCGCGCCGTCAGCTGCTGATAGGTGGCCGTCTTCACCTTGCCCTGGGCCCGCAACGACTCAAGCTGCTGAAGCACCAGCGCGTTTTCCGCCGCCAAATCAGCCAGCACCGCCTCGAAACGCGCCAAGCGCTCTCGGTTGTCCATCATGCGCCCTTTCTCGCCCCTCAAGCTCTCAGGGCGACAGGAGTCTTTCAATTCCGAAACGACCACAGGCCGTTAGTCTTTTCTCGTGTCCAGCGTACCATAATCGAAAGATGCGTCTGCGAGGACGCGCATCTGTCAGCCTATTGAATCGAGGCATGTTATGAAGGTATTTGTGGGTGGCGCCTCTGGGCGCGTGGGTCAGGTTCTGGTTTCGCTTTTGGCCGACGAGGGCTGCGAGGTGGTGGCCGCCAGCCGCCATCCTCTGGAAGCGTTCAGCGATCGCGTGCATCCCATCACATTCGACTTTCACGCCGACGTGGACACCATGGCCGAGGCCATCAAGGGCTGCGAGGCCGTCTACTTCGTGGCCGGCTCCCGCGGAACCGACCTGCTGCAGACCGACGCGTTCGGAGCCGTGAAGCTCGTCGAGGCCTGTAAGCGCGCCGGCGTGCGCCGCTTCATCATGCTCAGCTCGATGTTCGCCACCGAGCCGGAGCGCTGGGAGACCGAGAAGGGCCTGGCCGACCTCACCGACTACAACATCGCGAAGTTCTTCGCTGACAAATGGTTGGAGAACAGCGGACTCGACTACACCATCGTGCAAGCCGGTTTCCTCACCGAAGACGCGCCGACCGGCCACATCCAGGTGAACCCCGCCCACGAGGGCAGCATCCCTGTGGCCGACGTGGCCGCCGTGCTGGCCGAGGTGCGCGGGCTGCACAACACCTACGGCAAGCTCATCATGGTGGTAAGCGGCAACGAGCCCATCGACAAGGCCCTGAAAACCCTGTAGCGAAACGCGGTAAAATAGGGGTGACCCACCGGGGGCGCAATCAGAAGTATGGCGCCCCCCGCTTTCCCGATCCCTCATCGGCGCCCAGCCCAGCGGAAAGGAGCCCCATGCGCAGCAACGAGGTGGCGAAGACGGCCGGCGTGACGGTGCGCACGCTGCGGCACTACCATCAGCTGGGGCTTCTGCCCGAGCCGCCGCGGGCTGCCAACGGGTACCGCGAGTACACGGCGGCAGACCTAGCTCGTGTTCTGCGCATCAAGCGTCTGGCGTCGTTGGGATTCCCGCTCGCCCGCATCGGCGCGTTGCTGGAAGAGATGGACGCTCCAACAGCTGCTGAGAACGACACTGATTTCGCAAGCCATAACGACCCGGCCGCCGACACCGCATCCGGCGCCTCTCCCCTTACGGCCCTCGACGAGCTCGATCGCGAACTGGCCCTGCAAATCGAGGCCCTTCAGGAGCAGCGCCGCACCATTGCCGCCTTAAAGGCAGAGCAGCTCTCCCCCGACATGCCCGTGCGCTTCGGCCGAGCCATCCGCGGCATTGTGGGCACTCCCGCCGACACCGCAAGCCACGCCGCGCTGGTGGTGGCCGCGCACCTTTACGGCGACCGCGAAATGGCCGAGCTGGAACGCGTGGCGGCTCAGATGCAAGACACCTCCCTCGCCGCGTCCATGGAGTCCCTCGACCGGCGCTGCGCGGCGCTGGCCCCTGATGCCCCCGAGGCCGAGCGCGCCGCGCTGGTGAGCGAATCCCTGGAAGCGCTGGCGCCCCTCATCGATCAGTTCGACATCGAGAACTGGACCCGCGAGGCCACCAAGGAGGAGCAGCTGCTGGAAGAGCTGGCCAACGAGCCCCTCAACGAGGCCCAGCGCGACGTGAACGAGCGCATCGAGCGAGGCATCGGCGATATCCTGCAGGCCCGCGCTGTCGAAGAATCCTCGCGTTCCTAGCCATGCGGCCCAAGTGCCCTCTCGGCACCACCCCCCCCGCGCATCCTGCGGCGATTCCCTTTCCCCACAACTCCTCCACGGGCCGGTTGACCCCGACGTTGCGTCATAGTTTTAACTGCCTTCCCGCACGAAACGCTTCGAGAAAGGAAGGCCCATGGCCCCCAACCGCACCGAACCGACCGCCCCCGCGCCGCGCCCACTCCACATCGGCGCGCCGGTAGCCCCGCGCTACCTGTTGTCCTGCGCCCTGTCGCTTCTGGGCAACTCCGTGGCCGGCGTCATCCTGCCGCTTATCCTGCTCGCCACCACGGGTGACCCGCTGGCCGCCGGCACGCTCGCCCTCATCTGCGCTGCGCCCCAGATGATCATCGGTCTTGTTGGCGGCGCGCTCATCGACCGCCTCAACCGCCGCAACGTGTCCATCGTCTCCGACATCATGTCCGCCGCCTCCGTGGCGATGCTGCCCGTGGTGGACATGATCTGGGGCCTCAACTTCAGCTGGTTCGTCGTGCTCGGCCTTATCGGCGCCATCGGCGATATCCCGGGCATGACCGCCCGCGACGCGCTGCTGCCCGCCGTCTGCGAGCGCGACGGCAAGAGCCTGCAGAAGTTCATGGGCCTCACCCAGTCCCTCGACTCGCTCACCGTCATCGCGGGCCCGGCGCTGGCCGCCTTCCTCATGGCCGTCATCGGCAACGCGAGCGCGCTGTGGTTCACCGCCGCCATGTCCTTCGCTGCCGCGCTGGTGACCTTCACGCTGCCCCGCTCCATCGGCCGCACGAGCGCGAGCGATACCGCTGAGAAGAAGGCCGCCGCCTCCCGCGGCCTCGTGCGCGACGCGGTGGGCTCCCTGAAATCCGGCGTACGCGTGCTGTTCAAAAGCGACGCCCTGCTGCGCGCCAGCATGCTGCTCACCTTCGGCATCGTCATGATCATGGGGTCGTTCCAGGGCCTCGTGCTGCCAGTGCACTTCACCAACCTGGGCCAGCCCGAATTGCTCGGCTTCGTGCTGTCCGCCATGTCCGCCGGCATGCTCGTCAGCTCGCTTTTGTACTCGGCCACGGCCCACAAGCTGCGCCGTCGCACCTGGTTCACCCTGTCGCTGGCCGGCATGGCCGCAGGCCTGCTCACCCTGGGCCTTTTGCCCGATTTCCCCGTCATGGTGGCCGGCGCCGTGCTGCTGGGCCTGTCCGCCGGCCCTGCCTCGGCGCTCATGGGCTTCTTCGTCTTCGACCGCATTCCCGCCGAGAATCGCGGGGCGGCGCTGGGCACCCAGAACTCGCTCATGCTGGTAGCCGCGCCCGTGGCCGTGTTCGCCGCCTCCGCCGTCACCGAGGCCTTCGGCCCCGCCGTGGCCGGCATCGCGCTCATCGCCTGCTGGATGGCCGTCACCGTGTGGGCCTTGAACGCCCACAGCCTGAAGGACCTCGGCGACGCCGAACGCCCCTTTCCCGCCCCGGTTCCCCTGAACGACCGCTGCTGCGACTAGGGCGCCCTGATGGCCGGCGGCTTCCCGTTCTCCCCCGGCTTGTTTACAAACGGGGGAAGCCGCCCCCGCCGCGGCCGCGATCAGCGTATACCGAAGGGGTTAGCAACCTGCCGCTCGACGGGCCTGCGTCTTTGCGCGCCGTGCGGCCATCCGAAAAGGAGGCCCTTTATGGCTTGCACAACCCTGCTCGTCGGCCGTTTGGCCACCAACGACGGGTCCACCATCGTGGCCCGCAACGAGGACGGCGAGGACTTCTCCTTCGACCCGAAGAAGCTCATCGTGGTGAACCCGGAAGACCAGCCGCGCACCTACACCGGCGTGGCCAGCCACCTGACCATCGAGCTGCCCGATAACCCCCTGCGCTACACCTGCACCCCCAACGCCAACCCCGCAAACGGCGTGTGGGCCGAAACCGGCATCAACGCGGCGAACGTGTCCATGTCGGCCACCGAGACCATCTCGGCCAACGCCCGCGTACTGGGGGCCGACCCGCTCGTGGTGTACCAGCCCGCCCAGGGCACGCCCGGCGAGCCCGGCTATCAGCCGGAGGTTCCCGGCGGCATCGGCGAGGAGAACCTGCCCACCATCACGCTGCCCTACATCAAAACGGCCCGCGAGGGCGTGACGCGCCTGGGCATGCTCGTTGAACAGTACGGCACCTACGAGACCAACGGCGTGGCCTTCGGCGACGAGCACGAGGTGTGGTACTGGGAGAACATCGGCGGCCACCATTGGATCGCCCGCCGCGTACCCGACGACTGCTACGTGGTGCAGCCGAACCGCCAGGGCATCGATCATTTCGACCTGGCCGACGCCTTGGGCGAGCAGCGCGACTACATGTGCAGCGCCGACCTGGCCGAGTGGATCCGCGACCACGACCTGCTCATGGACATGCCCGCCGCCGACGGCGAGCCCACTGAAATGGTGCAGGGCCTGCCGCGCTACTTCAACGCCCGCATCGCGTTTTCCACCTACACCTGGCTCGATCAGCTGTACAACGCCCCGCGCAAGTGGTACCTGTGCAGCCGCCTGACGCCTTCCGACCCGCGCTTCCAGGGCCCCGCGCCCGAGTTCGGCCCGGAAAGCCTCGACATTCCCTGGGCCATGCGTCCCGACAAGAAGCTGTCGGCCTCCGATGTGAAGGATTGGCTGGCCACCACCTACGACGGCACGGAATACGACTGCTACGGCACCAAGGGTACGGCCGCCACGCGGCACCAGTACCGCTTCGTCGGCATCGACCGCACGAGCGAGTGCTCCATCCTGTGCATCCGCCCGAACGCGCCTAAGGCCCTGCGCGGCGTGCATTGGTTCGCGCCGGCGTCGGGCCCCTTCAACACCGCCGTGGCCATGTACGCGAACGTGAAGGCCATGCCCGCCTACCTGGACACGCCCACGAAGGTAACCACCGACAGCCTCTACTGGAATAACCGCCTCATCGCTGGCCTCGGCGACCCGCAGTTCTTCGAGAGCTACGAGGCCATTCAGGCCTATCGCCTGAACACCATGGCCCAGGGCTACCAGTCGCTGCACGACACCGACGCCGCCCTCGCCAAGCTGGCGAAGGAGGGCAAGGCCGACCTGGACAACATGGACGACGCCCAGGTGCTTTCCACCCTGGCCGCCGCGAACCAGGCCCTCGTCGACAAGGTACAGACCCAGACCCAGGCCGTGCTGGGCAGCGTTCTGGATCAGCGCACCGTGGAGATGAAGAACGCCTTCAACATGAACGACCACTAGGAGATAGGGCCTTACCCGAACCAAAGGCCCGAAGAAGCCAAGGCGGCCGCGCCCCTCGCCAGGGCGCGGCCGCCTTTCGTTTGTTGGGATTTCGCACGCCCTAGGCGCGGTCGCTCAGCTTGCGGTTGGTGGCACGAATCTTGCGAGCGAGGAGCACCAGCCAGAAGGCGCACACCAGGGCAACCGCGCCGGCCCACAGCCAGTCGAAGGGACACAGGCCGTTCGCGGCGATCACGAGAGCCGCCGCTGTCACCAGCAGGAACAGCAGGCCGTCGCCCCACCCGAGGGTGCGAGCCTTATCGGGCTCGGAGGCCAGTGAGGCGGAACCGGGCCACGACACCTCGTAGGCCAGGTCGGCGGGGTTGAACGACCAGGTGAGCGCGACCAGCGTCCCTGCCGGCGAGCGCATGGCGGCCGCAGCCTCGTGCCGAGTGCGAAGCAGACGGCGGCGCGCGAGCCCCTCGAGCCGCAGCTTCATGAGGCCGTAGGCCGAGGCTAGCACCATAAGCAGCACAAACAGCGGGTGCAGCGGGCAGCCGCCCAGCCAGTCGCTCGTCTGGGCCAGCTCGTGCAGAACCCGGGTTGCGTCGGTCTCGCCGGCGCGGCTGGCCGACCCGGCACCGCCGCCGCCCGACCCCGTATCGTTGGAGCCGGAAGCGGGCAGATCGGTCTTCACGTACTCGTCGCGCACCTCGTAGACCACCCTCAGAAGCGTGGTGTTGCCGGCCGAGTCGGTGTACAGCTGCTCGGCGTGGTACACGCCAGCCTGCGACCGATCCACCGAGGCGATAGGCACGCCCTCGTCGTCGAACAGGGCCACGGCCCCGGCCCGCACTTCCCCGTCGGGCAGCGTAGAGGCCACCGCGTAGCGCTTGGCGAACAGCGCGGCGAAGTCCGTCGGCTTCATGACGGCGTTCCGCGTGCCCACGATAATGGTGTCCTCGATGACGCTGTGCTGGAGCCCCGCCTCGTCACGTGTGGTGCTCGTAGGAGTCAGCGGGCGCACAGGACCCGGGGCGTCGGGATCTACCACCGTCACCGTGGGAGGCCCGGGCACCGTCGGCTCGTCCGGCACCGGCTTGTCGGGCGCGGGCGGCGTATCGGGCTCGCTCGGCCCGGGCGGGTCGTCCGGCGTGGGCTTGCTCTCGTCCACCAGGGTGTAGCGCAGGCGCAGCAAGGTCGTGTTGCCCTCGGCATCGGCCACCTTATAGCGCACGGTGTAGGTTGCCGGCAGGCTCTTGTCGATGGAGGCCACGGTTTTGCCCGAAGCATCGCTGATGGCCATACCCTCAAAGGCGGCATCTTCATCGGCGATAGCGGAAAGGAAGGCGTAGCGGCCCTCCACGAGCGCCCGCACCTCAGCCGCACCCAGCACCGCGCCCGGCTCCACGGACTCGGTCAGCGCGTCGTCCACCACCGCGTGGTGATGCCCGGCACCATCCACATAGGTCGGCTCCACAGGAACGAGCGGCGGCGTGGTGGGCGCGGGCTCGCCGTCTTCCGGTTCGGGCACCACCCACGGCGCCTTCGATGCCACCAAGTGATAGGTCAGCGTCGCCGTGGTTGTGTTGCCATCCGCATCCGACAGCCGGTAGACCAGGCGATAGTCCCCCGGCTGGGAAAGGTCGATGCGCGAAGTGACCGCCTCATCGGGCAAGCTCGCCATGGAAACCAGCTCCACTGAGGGTGCCGTGCCATCGGCGTTGGCCGGCGTGTAGTGCCGCGTCAACAGCGCCAGGGCGCCAGGTTCGGTCAGGAGGCCGGCCGACGTTCCCTCGGTCACCTCCAACGACACCCGCGCGTGCTGGGTGCCGTCCGGGTCCACCGTGGGCTCACCGTCGGGCTGCACGGGCTCGGGAGCCGCAGGGTCGTCCGGGTCGGTCGGCGCGCCCGGGCCGCCGGGGTTGCCGCCCGTTGGCTCATCGGGTCCCTCGGGGTCGGTGCCCGAGCCGCCTGGGAACACCTGTGGGAACACCGGGTCCACAAGCCGGTAGGTAAGGTTCACCGTGGTGGTGTTCCCCTGGGCATCGGTCACCACGCGCCGCACGAGGCACGACCCGGCCTTGGTCGTGGGCAGCGAGCCGCCCGCCAGCGCCGACCCGTCGGCGGCCAAAAGCTCCGTCGTCTGCGTAAGACCGCCGGCCACCGCCGTAGAGAAGGCGTAGCGGTAGTCCATCAGGGCCTCGGCGTCAGCCGCATCGAAATCGCCGCCGAACAGGCTGCCGTCGGGCTGGGCCACCTGGGTCACCGTCTCGTTGATGACGGCATAGGTCGTCCCGTCGTCGCCGTCCGTGAATTCCGGTTCGGGCACCGGGTCATCATCGCCCAAAACCGGCCCCACCGGATCCTTCTCCCCACCCGGCAAGCTCTCCGGCGGACGCTCCGCCGAGGGCGGCTGCACCGCCGACACCCGCAAGGGCGCGCTGCGGTTGCCCGCCGCATCCTCGGCCACGTAGGTGCCGTTGGAAAGATTGGCCTGGGTTTGGGTGGCCGCGCCCACGCCGTTCGTAAGGCCGTAGGTCTGCACCAGCGTCTCCCCGGCCCGGGTCGTGCCGCTCGTGCGGTACAGCTTCCACACGCCGGAGGTGGCCTTCGAGCTGTCCGTAGGCACGTCGCTCACCGTCAGCACCCCGGTGTCGGCATCGAAGGAGAGCGTCGGCGGCGACGTATCGATCCTCACCGTCTCCGACGCCGTCTGCGAGGCGATACCCGTCGCCGGATCCGACCCTTTCAGCGTGAGCGCGTAGTTGGCCGTGTCCGCCAAGCGCGTCCAGGTGGGGTTAGTGGCCGAAAGCGTCGCCTCGGGAAGCGCCGCCCCATTGGCCGTCACCGTCATCTGCGAGAACCCACCCGAAGTCACCGCACCCGGATAAAACCGCACGGAAACAGGCTCGTTGTTCCACCCGTTGGCATTAGCCGCGGGATAGCGAAGGTAGTGATACTGCGTCCCCGCCCCCGCAGGCGGATTATCCGGATCGGGATTGCCTGGAGCCGGCGTGATGGGTTTGACCTCAAGCAACGTCCTATGCAGCGATGCTGTTCCGCCGAACATATCGTCCACCACGGTCTGCCCCACGGTCACCGCAGCCCCATTCGACTGGTTGACCGTAGCCCAATACTCAATAGTAGTATCGTCGGCGGTGCTGTTCACGTTGTTCGTGCCCTTGAGGACGAACGGCACACCCGTCTTTCCCGTAGCTGAGTCCACCCCAGTCAGAGATGCGCCTGTTTTGCGCACCCCGTTCACTTTGATTGGATTTGCTGCACTATCCGCGAGGGGTGAGAGGTTTTTCGTATAGACTGAATCCATCAGAAAGTGCATATCGAACTGCTCACCATTTGAGCTGGCATTGTTGTTGTAAACCTTACAAACAACACGTACTTTTTGGTTCGGCTGAACGAAGCCAGTTTGAGAAACGAGGTTCCCGTTCTCGTCGTACACTTGAACGCTGCGTATCGCGGGATTGAGGTTCGGCAGGGACATAGACTGAAAAGTGATCCTCACAGATTGCTGATTAAGTACAACAGCATTCGCGGATGTACCATAGCCCGTAAGCGTACCCATCAAAGCAAGATAAGCGTCAGTTCTACCTCCCAGATCCGCCCTAACGTTCGTCCAAGACACCTTCGATGATCCAACAGTCATTGACGCTACGTCGGCAGTAGCCGCATAAGCAAAAGTAACGTTGTGAGAGGCAGAGGTGGCAATATTCACTTGCGTTGCTTCCCTCATCGTTCCTTGTGATGCGACTATATCCTTAACACCCATGAATGACACGGTCGATTTAGTACTTGCTCTCCAATTTTGGGCAGCTGAAATCGAAACACCATTAAGGCTGGCTCCATCAGGTCCCTTCATCAGCCCGAAAATATAATTCATTTCTAGCATCGTATTACTTGAATGGGGACTGAAATCGACAAATTGAACCGTCGCATTGACATTCCAATTGCACCGCAGCGAGACGGGTGATTTTGTAATAAAAGCCGCAGATGATCTCTTGCTTCCCGAAGCTGCGTCACTCACATAGCCCGTCGAAGACGCTGCCTCAAGAGTATTTCCTTCTATCTTTCCCGGCGTCCCCCACCGGTTCGCCATAGAAAACATAGTCGAGTAGTTCGTTGTCCCCGTTAGCGCTTCCGCCTCTTCCGTCGACAGCACAACCGGAATTGCGGGCATCAACGAGCAGGCGAGCGCGGCGGCGAGCATCGCTTTCGCTAGACGCCGAATACTCTTCGAAAACTTTTTGCGCTTTCGCCGATCGAGCGCACTCCACCTCTTCTCAATCCGCTCGTGTCCCACGAGAATTCACCCCGCTCAAAGCGCCTTCGCGCGTCTAAAGACAGTACGACTAACGAGGTGTAAATACCCTCCGAGCCCAAAACGGTTCAAAGATTTTCGAAAACGTTGATTGCAGCGTTCCCTTCTAGGCCCCCAAGGCGCGGATCGGCACGACATAGATGCCGTCTGGACGTCGATAAGCCACATCCCCCATCCCCGTAACAACGGCGAGAAACGTCGGCGGCGGAGTGTAGCCGCGCTTGTCGTTTTGGAGCTTTCGCTCAAGTCGCAGCAAATTCTTGGCCGCCTTGTCCACTTTGTCCTGACTCAGCTTAATCTCAATGGCCGCCCAGTTTCCGTCGGCCTTCTCGATGATGGCGTCAACCTCAAGGCCAGAATCGTCGTGATAGTAGTGCAGGGGGGTATGCCCGACGGAGGGAAGCGCCCGCGCATATACATCCAAATCCCTCATAACCAAATTCTCGAAAGCGAGGCCGAGGGTCTGCCAATCATCAAGAAGCGCCTCGGAGGACAAGCCGAGAAGGCCAACAGCCATGGAAGGATCAGCAAAATACAGCTTCGGCTTGGTGCGCATGCGAAGAGGCGATCGCGATGCGGGGGCCCAGCCCGGCACCTCATCTATCATATAGAGTCTCTTGAGGATAGTGAGGTGGGACGCCACGGTCTTGAGCTGAGATTCCGTAGGATCCTCTTCAGGGAGAAGAGAGAACACATCTCGTGCGATGGTTTTCTGCGTAGGAGACTGCCCTAAATTACGCGCAAGGGAGAGAGCAGTTCGACGACTGATTTCGCTGTCGCCGCCAAACCGCGGAACGCCTTCTTCAAAAATGAGGGAGAGGTAGCCACGCACCACGATCTGGGCGGCATCAGCCGTCTGCGACGTCTCCTCCGGCCAGCCACCGCGACAAACGAGTTCCGCCATGGGCTCGATCCCGTTGGCCGCGGAAACAGGGGCAAAGCGATGCTCGAAGAGACTACGGAGGCTCACCCCCGCAGAGGAATCCCCCGATTCCTGCAAGGTCATGGTATGCATGCGAATGCGGCCGATACGGCCAGCGCCGCTGTGTCCCCGCTCGCCCGGACGCAGGGGCGTAGAAGAGCCAGTGAGGATCCAACGACCCTTCCGCCCCGCCGACTCATCTACTGCATGGCGTACGGTATCCCAGATCGCTGGCACACGCTGCCACTCATCAATGACATGCGGCACCTCCCCCGCGAGAGCATATGCAGGATCGGCCTGAACAAGAGGAAGCTTTTCCTTACGGTCTACGTAGATGACGCTTTTCCCGTGAGCAAGGGCGGACCAAGTCTTTCCGCACCATTTAGTACCCGACACTTCGATCGCACCGAAAAGTGACAGATACTGTTTTATTTGGTCATCGACGATACGCGGTCGGTAGTGAGACGCCACTCCATCAAGCACGTTACCCATAAGCACCTCCTATTCACCCGTTTTCATGAGGGATGATACCAAAAAACGAATATTTTAGCTACGAGAAAACGAACTTATTATGTACGGAAAAACGAATGTTTAGTATACGAGAAAACGAACTCCTTACTCTATAGACGAGCACCAATGCACAAGCTTATAAGCTATTACTTGTTATGCCGATATGCTATCATATCATTCAGAAAGGAAGCGATCATCATGACCTACATTGACGAATACATTGCGGAACGGTGTGCGGAAAGCACTGAGTTCGCGTCGGCCCATGCCCTAGAGTCCGAGCGGCTCGACATCGCCGCTGCCTTGACGGATCTTCGCAGGGAGCTGGGCATGAGCCAGAAGCAGCTGGCAGAGCTTGCCGGAAAGCCCCAGTCCACCATTGCTCGGATAGAGAACGGGGCGCTCAACCCCTCCGTCGGCTTGCTCGTCGAAATCGCCGAAAGTGCTGGCAAGACGCTGCGGGTCTGCTTCGAGCCGAGCTCGACTCAAATGCGCCAGCAGCGGTCGCAGCGGAGGCTCGCGGCTTTCGAGCGTATCGACTCCCTTCTCGCCGACAAGAGCGCCACTGCCTCGGCGACGGTCGCCTAGGAGGCGCCGATGCTTGTTCTCGACCATTATGCGGCAGCCGACATCGCCTGCGCCACCGACCGGGGCATCGCCCTCAGAAATCTTCTCCTGAAAGGGGACGAGGTCGCCAGCCCCAGCACGCTGAGACTCGACCTCATGAACGCCATGGCGCGGTTCATGCGCATGAGGGCCGTCTCTCGCACGGTAGCCGAGGAGTGTATCGAGCTCGCCTTGAGCACCGTCGATACCTCCATCCCCTACGAAGAGCTGCTTCCCGAGGCCTTCTCCGAGGCCTCCCGCACCAACCTCACCATGGGCGACCTTCTTTACTTCTGCCTGGCCCGGCGCTTGGGCGCCACCTTAGTCACGAGCAGCGACCAGCTCCGCGCGCTCTGCGCAGAAAGCGGCGTGAGCTACGAGACGGGGCTCACAGCGCGGTAACACCCTTCGGAGCGCACCTTTTCCGAATCAGAAGTAGGGCTTTTCCGAGTTTTCCGAAAAGGAACTCAGCACGCTTATACCCTTCGGAGGCGAAACGGTTCAAAGAATTTTTAGGAGCATGGAATTTCGCAGCCGGCGGGGAGGTGGAAGGCTACGGCTAAGCGCTCTGGGGGAAGCTTGCCGCGACCTGGACTCTGCTAGACTAGCGGGGATTATGCCCCTTGTGCCATGACGCGCTCGCCACGGGGCGAACCCAGCCTGCAGCCCCGCCGGAAAGGAGCCTCGCCCCATGGAACTCAGCCCGCATTCCGTTCTGGCCTCGCTGGTGGTGCGGGCGCAGCGGGGCGACCAGCAGGCCTTCACCGAGCTGTACCGGCGCACGGCCCAGGTGCAGTACTTCACCATCCTCAGCAAGGTGGGCGAGGCCCGCGCCGACGACATCCTGCAGGACGTGTACCTGACGGCCTGGCGCAACATCGACAAGATCAAGCCGCAGGCGGTGGTGGCGTACCTGAACTCCGTGACGCGCAACCTCTGCCTGGAGCACATACGTGACTCCCACGGGGCAAGCGCGCCGGTGGCCCTGCCCGACGAGGATCTGGAGACGCTCGGGCACCGGCCCCTGGGGCCCGCGAGCAACCCTGAGACCTTCGTGGTGGACCGCGATTCCGGCGAGCGCCTGCGCCGCGCCCTGCGCGCGTATTTGACCGACGAGGAGCGCGAGCTTCTGCTCATGCGCTACTACCAGCGGCTGAAGATGCCCGAGATTGCCGAGCAGACAGGGCTGTCGCTGAGCACCGTGAAGCGTCGCATCAACCAGGCGCTCGAGACGCTGCGCGAGAAGATGGGCGTCGCATTCTTGCCGCTGGGGCTCTCCGGGGCACTGGCCCGGGCCGTGGAACATCCGCTGGCGCCCGGCGTGGAAGGGCGGCCGAGCGGCGAAGAGCAGGTGCTGCGACGTATGTCCCAAGTAGGGGCCGTTGTGGTGGCAGGCGGCGCGGCCGTGGCGGTGGCGGCTGCTGTGATGGCGCCCGCGCCCGTCGAACCCCTTCCCGAAGAGGAGCCGTCGCCCGTGGCCCCCGAAAAGCCGCAGGATACCGCAGCACCGACGGTCGTTTCCCAGGCCGTGGAGGATGGTGTCATCGTGGTCGTGGTAGCCGACGACCGCTCCGGCGTGGCGGACGCCTGGTGCGTGGGAGAGGATGGGACGGAGTATCTTCCGTTAGACGAAGCGGAGACTTCCGGGCGGCCCGCGGAGGCGGCTTCCGCAAGTTCCGCAACCGCCGGAAACGGTTCCGCTGACGTCGACGAACCGACCGCTCGCGGGGAGGGCTCGGATAATTTTTCGAGCCCTGGAGGCGCCTCCGCTGACACCTCTGAACCGACCGCTCGCCCCGGCGAGCCATCGGGCGCCCTAACCCCGCAGGTGCGCTCCTTCCGCTTCGCCCTCGAGTCTGGCACCTACGAGCTGCACCTGACCGACGCCGCCGGCAACCACACGAGCGGGCCCCTCGAGGCGCAGCTCTACCCCGAGCCCTAGGGTCGCCCGGTTTCCACATCACGCCCCCCTTCCCGACAGGCCGCCCCAAGCGCGTTACCGTTTGTTGCCAGCGGGGGCTCTGCGGCGCAGGGCGGGCGCGGGTTTCGTTAGCATGAGGGTCACCGTTTACGCATCGTCAGTTGCGGCGATGCGCCGCCTTCCGCCAAGCCGGGAAGCGGCGCCGGGGCCTTCGCGCCGGGGCCGCCGCTCCCCTTTCGAAAGGATGCCGCCATGCCCATGAACCCCGCGCTCCAAGCGGCCGTCAAGGCCCTCACGCGGCTTATGCCCGACACCTCGGCCTCGTGGGCCGACCAGCGCAAGGCCGAGGAGGCCGCCGCCAAGCTCACCATCGTCGACCCGCGCTGCCGCATCGACGACATGACCGCCACGGCCGCCGACGGCTATGAGATTCCCCTGCGCCTGTTCACCCCGCTCGACATCGACCTGTCGCTGAAGACCGGCCTGCACGTGAGCGAGGATTTCCGCGGCACCATCCTGTTCTTCCACGGCGGCGGCTTCGCCAACGGCGACGTGGGCTTCTACACCGACGCCTGCCAGCGCATGGCGCTGAAGCTGGAACGGCGCGTGCTGTCCGTGGAGTACCGCCGCTCGCCCGAGCACAAGTTCCCCACCGCGCTGGAGGACTGCTACGAGGTGGCCCGGCAGTTGTTCGCCGGCACGCTGCTGCCCGACGTGAAGCTGCGCCACATCGTGCTCATGGGCGACTCGGCGGGCGGCAACCTGGCCGCCGGGGTGTCGCTGCTGGCCCGCGACCGGGGCGAATTCGCCGTACCTACCCAGGTGCTGCTGTACCCGCTTACCTACAACGACCACAGCCTGGAAACCATTTTCGATTCCGTGCGCGAGAACGGCGAGGACTACCTGCTCACCCGAGAGGACATCGTCGCCTACGTGGACCTGTACCTGCGCGACGTGGCCGACTTCACCGATTCGCGCTTCGCGCCGCTCATCGCCTCGAGCCTGGCCGACCAGCCGCGCACGCTCGTGGTCACCGCCGAGTACGACCCGCTGCGCGACGAGGGCGAGGCCTTCGCGGCGCGCCTGGAAGCCGAGGGCAACGAGGTCGTCTGCGTGCGCATGTTCGACGCCGTGCACGGGTACTTCCTGTACCCCTCGGTGCTCTCGCTCGTGCGCGACACCTACGAGCTTATCGCGAACTTCCTCGACGATGACGACATCGAGCACAAAGGCGAAGCGCCATGGCTGCCCCTGCTTGGTACCGACTAGACAACGTCGGCAAGTTCTACGCCTCCCAGGCCGGCAGCGGCAACCAGACGGTGTTCCGCCTGGCCGCCACCATGCGCGACGAAGTGGATGCCGAAGCGCTCCAGCGGGCGCTGGATGTCGCCATCGCCCGCTTCCCCGGCTTCAACGTATGCCTGCGAAGCGGCCTGTTCTGGCACTACCTGGAACCGGCGAAAACCGCGCCCCGCGCCGAATCCGAGGCGCTGCCGGTCTGCTTCGGCCTGCATACGGGGCCCAAAAGCGTGCTCTTCCGCGTCACCTACTACGAGCGGCGCATCAACGTGGAAGTATCCCACATGATTTCCGACGGGCGCGGCAGCCTGGAGTTTCTGAAGACGCTGCTGGCCGCCTACGCGCGCGAGCGCTACGGCGCCCCCGTGAGCGAGATTGCCTACCCCGGCACCGAGGCGGCCAAGACCGAGGACAGCTTCTCGGCCAACTACGACCGGGCGGCCGCCGGCGGCGCCACCCAGCCGAAGGTCTTCCGCCTGCCCGGATGGAAGCGCGACGACGACTTCACCTACCTGGAGCTGCACTACTCCGCCGCGGAGGTGCACGCCCGGGCCAAGGCTGCCGACGCCACGGTCACGAGCTGGCTCATCGCCGCCGTCATCGCCGCCATCCGCCGCGAGATGCCCGCCGCCGAGCGCGACCGGGCCATCCACATGGACGTGCCCGTGGACCTGCGCTCGCTGTTCGGCTCCACCACCCTGCGCAACTTCTTCGGACTGGCCTTCGTAAGCTACACCCCCGGCGATGCCGACGAGTCGCTGGCGCAGATTGCTGCCCGGGTGCAGCGGCAGCTGACCGACGGCACGGAGCCTGAGGCCCTGAAGCGCCGCATGATGCAGATGATCAAGCTGGAGAAGAACCCTCTTCTGCGCCTGGCGCCGTTGTTCCTGAAGGATTTCGTGCTGGATATTGCGGCGTGGAAAACGGCCCGCGAGGTCACCTGCACCGTTTCCAGCCTGGGACGCGTCGCCGTAGACGAGGCCGCCGCCCCCTACGTGGAGGGCATCAGTGCGCTCACTTCGCCGGCCGGGCTGAACTTCATCGTGAGCACCTTCGGGGACGACTTGTGCATCGGCATTTCGAGCCGGTTCGTCAGCCTGCGCGTCGCCCGCAACCTCGTGCGCCTGCTGGCCGACGATGGCATCACGGGCTTCGCGAACGTGAGCAGGGAAGCTGCCGAGATCGACCGCGACCTGAAGGAGGCCCAGCTGGAAGACCGCCTGCTCGCCGCTGGCGCCGCCTGGCAACAGCAGAAGACCCGCGCGCCCCAACGCGAGCAAGGCCGAGTAGGAAGAAACCCATGAAGCACTGCGACCGCTGCCATATCGATTTCACTGGCGAGCTTAACCGCTGCCCGCTGTGCGGCACGGGGCTCGAAGGCAGCGCTGTGCCCTCTCCCTTTCCCGCGGTGCCCTTCACCCGGCGCAGCATGGCGGCCCAGCGCGTGCTGCTCGTTGCGAGCATCGCCTTGGCTGCCGGCATCGTGGCCCTCGGCGTCGCCCTGGGCTCCTCGCCCCTGTCCGTCATCGCCGCCGTGGCGGCTATCGCGCTGAACTACCTGTTCGTGCGCAACATGATCGCCCACGCGCCGGACTTCCTCCGCCTCATCGAGCGCTACTTCCTCGTGCTTCTGGCCGTGGCCGCTCTCTGGTTCATCGCCACGGGCAACCTGGCCGTGACCACCTTCGTCATTCCCAGCATCAGCCTTCTTGCTATCCTCTTCGACGCCATCCTGGTAGCCACCTTCCGCGGCACCTTCATCACCGATTACGCGAAGTACCTCATCTACGACGTGATTCTGGGCGCCGTACCGGCCCTCTCGTTGGCCTTGGGCCAAGTCACCTGGCCCTATCTGGCCTGGGCCTCCCTTACCGCCGCCGCCCTGTTCCTCGCTGCCCTCCTCCTCTTCACCAAGGGCCGCTTCACCCGAGAAGCCAAGAAACTGTTCTCAGTGAGGTAACGGCATTGTTTTGCCGTCGCCTCCATCGGCAAAATAATGCCGCTGCCGAAATGCCCTTCGTGCTAAAAGAGCCGCCCCTACCCCAGCACGGCCACCGCGATGGCAGCTACCAGCACCAACACGCATAGGGCGACGGCGGCGTAATCAATGCCGGTCAGCGGATACTCTTTGTAGCCGCTCTCGCGGGTGCGCAGGTTGAAGCCGCGCACTTCGGCGGCGATGGCCGCGGAATTCGTCTTGCGCACCGAGCTGATAAGCAGCGGCACGCACAAGGGGATCATGAGGCGCACCTTCTGCACGATGGAACCATCGAAAGCCACGCCACGGGCCGTCTGCGCTTCCATAATGCCGGCCATGTCGTTCATGAACACGGGAATGAAGTGCACGGTACTGGTGAACGTGAACGCGTACTTGTAGGGTACATGCAGCTGCTTCACCGCCGAGTTCGTAATGTCGTTCATCTTGGTGACGTAGAACACGAGGAACAACGGGATGGCGGCGGCCATGAGGCGCACCATCACCGTGAGCGCCGCCAGCAGACTGCCCGTGCCGATGAAGCCCCAGGGCAGCGGCACGAGCGGCACACCGTAGGGCGTGGTCAGCAGAATCACCACGGCCAGGATGAGCGAGAACGCGAACACCGCCTTGCACAGGCCCGCCGTCTCGCGGCCCAAGCCGCAGGACACCGCCAGCACCAGCGCCGCCGCCAGCAGCACGGCCAGAAACACCAGGTTGCTGGTGACGAAGCAGGCGACGGCGAACAGCACGGCGCAGATGAGCTTCACGCTGGGGTTCATGCGGTGCAGGATGCTGTCCCCCGGCACGTATTCCAGAAACTTCGCCATGTTAGCGGCCCTCCTCTTCGCTCGCGCCCATCGCCGCAGCCGGCGCTTCGTAATCGGCCGACGCCTCCACGATGGCTGCCGCGGTGGCGGCCTGCTCGGCAGCAAGTACCGCCAGCACATCGTCGGCCAGAGCCGCCGCCTCGGCCACCTGCTGCAGCTCGGCCTGCTTCGCCTGGGCCACGGCCTCCACCATCTGGGGCACCGTGTTCGCAGCCGCCACCGCCGGCACGCAGCCGGGCTCGCGGCCGAGGATCATCGACACCTCCGTTACCTGCGGCGGCAAGATGTGGGCCGCCTTCAGCACTGCGCCGTCGCGGAGCACATCGAACGTGGCCCCGTCGGCCACTACCTGGCCTGCCGTCATGGCAATAACGCGATGGGCGAAATCGCCCACCACCTCCATGTCGTGGCACACCATGATAACCGTGGTTCCACCCTCGTTCAGCTCGCACACGATGTCCATGACCTTCACGCACTCGCGGAAATCGAGGCCCGTCGTGGGCTCGTCCAAAATGATGGTGGGCGGCGCCAGCACAATAATGGAGGCCAGGGCCAAAAGCTGGCGGGTGCCGCGGTTCAGCAGGTAGGGCTCTGCGTCGCCGTCGAAGCCGAAGCGCTCGATCATGGCGTCTACGCGGGCCTCGGCGTCCGGACCCTCCTCGCCGAGCGCCTTAAAGCCGAACAGCAGCTCCTCGCGCACGGTGTTGCAGCAAATCTGCCGATCGGGGTTTTGGAACAGGAAACCGATCTTGCGGGCCAGCTCGCTGGTCTTCAGGGCCGTGGTGGGTACGCCGTCCACGAGCACTTCGCCCGCTGTGGGCTTCAAGAGCCCGTTAGCCAGGCGCATGGTGGTGGACTTGCCAGCACCGTTGGTGCCCACGAAGGCCACGAAGTCGCCGTCGTTCACCGTGAAGCTCACGTCGCGCAGCACCGCCAGTTCGCCATCGTAGGACGCCGAGACGTTCTTGAACTCAATCATGCGAGCACCTCCTGAAGCGCTGCCGCCGCCTGGGCCACGTTGCGCACCGTGGGGCCGTCATAGAGCCCCTGTTTGCCCAGGGCGTTCATAAGCGTCGTGGCGCGCGGGCAGTTCACGCCCAGGGCCAGCAGCTCGTCGGAATGGGCCAGCACCGCGTCGGGCGTATCGGCGAAGCGGATGCGCCCATCGTCCACAATGACCAACAGGTCAGCGTAATCGGACAAGAGCGCGATCTTCTGCTCCACCACCACAACGGTCGTGCCATGTTCGCGCGCGTAACGGGCCAGCAAGTCGAACACCGCTACCGAGGAGGCCGGATCCAGCTCAGCGGTGGGCTCGTCCAGCACGAGCACCTTCGGATGCAGGGCAATCACGGAAGCCACCGCAACCTTCTGCTTCTGCCCTCCGGACAGGCTGTCGATAGTGCGGTCGCGCAGGTCCTCGATGCCCATAGAGGCCAGGGCCTCGTCAACACGTGCGGGAATCTCGTCCCACGGCACCGCGAAGTTCTCCAGACCGTAGAGAATCTCGTCTTCCACCACCGTGGACACCATCTGCGAATCGATATCCTGGCACACGCTGCCCACCATCCGCGACAGATCGGTCAGCGAGGTTTCCACGGTGTCGCAGCCCTCCACGCTGACCGCCCCGTAAAAGTCGCCGGGGTAGCAGTGCGGGATGATGCCGTTGATAGCGTAGGTGAGGGTAGATTTGCCCGATCCCGCCGCTCCCGTAATACCGACGAAACAGCCGTCGGGAATGGTCAGAGAGATATCCTTGACCACCGGCTCAGCACCCTCCCGGTACCGGAAACTGAATTCTTTGAACTCGATCATTGCTAGTCTTTCTTGTCGAAGCTCTTCCAAACCTGCTTAGCGCTTCAGCACCTTTTTCAGGGGCGTGGCCAAGACCTCTACGAAGATGCAGTTGAAGGTGGCGGTGCCCAGCACGATGGCCACGTAGGCGGCCATGGCCACGGCGAAGTCGCCGCCAACGGACACCACGTTGATGTAGACGGACAGCGCCGCGAACGTGAAGCCGGACACGCAGGTGGAGATGAACGTGTTCACGAGCGGGTTGATGTCCAGCTTGCCGATCTTCATGGGCACGTGGATGAGCAGCCCGCAAGCCAGGGCGCCCAGAAGCTCAGAGGGGATGTTCAGCAGCGGCGTGGCATTCAGCATGGGAATCTGACACACCAGACCGGCAATCAAGCCGATCGCCAGCGACTGGGCCACGTTCGGGCGAATGATGATAATGGCCAGGCAGTAGGCGGCGATGATGAAGTTCGGCTTCATGCCAAAGGAGGCCAGCAAGCTGCCCACAGTCAGCTTCAGCACGGCGCCGGCGGCCAGCAGCACGGCCACCAAAATGAGGTCCTGAATACCCAGGCCCTTCTTGTCCTGGGCGGCCACGGCGCGCTTGGCGCCTGCAGCGGGGGTCGCGGTCTCGCCGTCAGCGGTCAAACGGAGTTCTGCCATTTCGATCAGTCCTTTCTTGGGCACAGGGCCCGGTTGCGCTCGCTTCCTGCGAGCTTTCCTTGTCTTCGCAATTGCCCTGTGCCGACGCTGATCGAGAGAGGCGACCCAACAAAAAAGGGATCTGTCCTTTGCTTAAAGGACAGATCCCTTGAAGATCTGCGGTGCCACCTTTAATTGGCTCGCGGCTGCGAACCCTCTCGTGAACGGGCTATCACCCATTCTGCCTTTAACGCAGGCTCACGGTCCAGATACTCGGCCTCACGGATACAAACCGCGCCAACCTTTCCCCTTTCCCTCGGCGATCCATTTACCATCTGGCGTTCTGCGGGAATCTCAGCTACGCCCGCTCTCTGGGAGTGCCCGGATGGCTTGACTTTCGCCTCATCGGTTTCAGGTCTATTCAATTGCTGGGCCGTACTTTAGCACAACAAAGCACTCGCGCAAGCACTTTTTTCGATTTTGCACGCATCCCGAGCGCAAGTGGACAAAAAGCCGTTGGTTGCGCGCCGACACGTGCAACGCTCTTGTGACAGAAGGGCCTCACTTCCCCCTCGATGCCGCAGCGCTTCCTATACTGAAAGCAGCAACGATTCCGCACGCAGCGACGCAAAGGAGCGATCATGGCAGATCTCAACGTGGCACTTGTCACCTTCGAAAACGAGGGCGCGGCCTACGACCAATTCAATCGTCTGAAAGACGAGGAAAGCACCGAGGGGTACACCATCCTGGAAATGGCCGTCGTGAGGAACGAGGGCGGCATCATTATGGCCGCCGACGGCTACGAGGACGGCTACGACGACACCAACAACACCGGGTTCGGCGGCATCATCGGCGCCGTCGTAGGTGTTTTGGGAGGCCCAATCGGCGTGCTGCTGGGCACAGGCATCGGGCTTGCCGCCGGCATGGCCATCGACGACAAGGACGTCGCGGACGACGACTCGCTCATGGAGTGGGCCGCCCAGAACCTGGCCGAGGGCCAGACGGCGCTGGCCATGGTGGTGAAGGAGCACGACGAAGCGGCCCTCGATGCCGCCATTGACGAGACCTGCGCCATCTACCGCTGGGACGCCGGCGTGGTAACCGCAGAAGTCGAGCACGCCGAAGCCCTGCGCGACCAACTGGCCGCCGCAATCCGCAAGCAGCTGCGCGAGGCCCGCAAAGCCGCCCGCCAAGCGAAGTAAACGCAAGCGAGCGCTCCCCGAAACCCCGGCAGCACACCCGCTTACGACGCACCCAAACGCAGAAGCGCCCGCCGCGGCCGAAACCGGGCGGGCGCCTCTGTCTGACGGACGGCACCGCTCTGTTGCGCGGCGCTTCCCGCCAGACGATTAAGCCTCGAATGCCGTGAACTCGGCTATGTCGGGCTCGGGGCTCGCCTCGCCGCGCTCGTTTACCGAGCGGACGAGCAGGCAGTACGCGCCGGGGCGCTCGGGGGTGTACTCGAAGGTCCAGTGCACCCACAAATCCCCCGTAGAGCCCGACACATCGTAGTCGGTCCAGGTATCACCGCCGTCCAGGGAAAACTGCACGGCGGCGATGGGGCAACCGTAGTCCTCGGCATAGCCTTCGAACCGCACGGGACGACCGACCTGAACCTGCATCGGCGCGATCATAGCGACGCTACTCCTGGCCGCCAGCCAACACGCCGGCATTAGGGCTGTTGGGATGCGCGGCCTCTTCGTCGGGCACCGCCGGCGCCTCCTCTTCGGCCGACACGACGATCTCCACCACATCGCGCGCGAAGTAGTTGGCCGGCGTGCGGGCCAGCCACAGCTGGTTGTTGCCGCCAACCGAAGCCGACAGGTCCTCCTCGTTGATCTCGTAGCTGATAACTCCATGGCGTCCGATGACGTAGCCCAGCGGCAGAACCGTGCGGGCCCCGTCGGAAGACACGAAGGTCACCGCGTTGGCCCCAGGCTGCACACCGGCGCGGGCCAGCATGGCCTCCACCGGCACGCCCTTCACCTCGGCAGTCACGATGGCCTTGCCGCCGGCCGGATTGCCGCCGCAGGTGCAGGTCATCGGGCGCTGCACCGCATCGTCTTCGGCCAGCTCGCCCACCGACGCCGTATAAGCCTCATCGACCGCACCCGACACGGTAATCTCCCAGTTCAGCGGGTTCTCCACCGTCACGGGAATCTGAGCGCCGCACAGCGCTTTCACCGTTTTCTGGAACAGACTGCGAATGGTCTCGTTGGGCGTTATGGCGCTTTGATCCCAGGCGAAGGCTCCCTGCACATCGGCCACCTTCACCGCCGCCGCGGCCACACCCGACTGCACGGCCTCGCACGATGCCGGCGCCTCGGCCGCGCCATCAGCATCCGGCGCCACCGCCAAGGCGGGCACGGCAGTCATCGAGGCAACCATCGTCAGGCTTGCGGCAACCCCGGCTGCTGCCCGGGTCTTTGCTCTCATATCTTTCATCGTCGGTCCCCCTACTCCACCGTGAACATGAACTGGGTGTCGTACTGACACACATGGTCGGTGCCGTCAGGCGCGATGGACGTCGTGCGAATGTCCAGCAGGTACGTGCCGGCCGCAGGCGGCGTGAAATCCAAGCGCCAGTAGGTCCAGTATTTGGAATCGTTGTTCGGCGTGTCCAGCGTCTGCCAGGTGGCGCCGTGGTCGAGCGAGAACTCGATCTTCTTGATGGGCTCGTTGAACGCGTCGGCGAAGCCCTCCAAATGCACCGGCTTGGCTTCGTCGCCGGTGAGCACCACGTTAGTGGGGTAGTTCAGCACGCCGCTGTTGGGCTTGGAGTACACCTCGCCGGTGCAGTCGTCGGCGAACTCGCCCAGATACACCTGGTTCATAGCCACGTCTTCCGGCTGGGTCATGAACGTGAGGTTGCTGATACGCTTCACGAAGTTGCCGCCGGAAGTGTTGTACACCCACACCATGCAGGGGTAGCCCTGGGAGTTCGGCAGCACCTCGCCGTCCATCTTCGTCACGAGGATGGCCTCGTTCTCAAGCACCCAATCGATGGGCATCTGGGCGTAGTCGTAGCCGTCCGACCCAATGGGGCTCACGATGTTGGCATCGGCGCCGGGCTTCGCGAACTCGATCACCTTGGAAAGCGGAATGCCCTCCACCTCGCTCTGCATGATGGTGGCCTGGCCCACGCCGTTGATGGTGCAGTCCATCTTCATTACCTGCTTCACCGTGCCGAACTGCTCTACCATCTCGGGCAGCGTCATGGTCACCGGGTTCTCGCAGTCGCCGTCTATAGTCACCGCCCAGTTCTCGTAGATGGACGGGTCCACGTTCGTATCGTCCACCAGCCACTCGGCCGGCTCGTCCTTCACCGTCTTGAAGACGCGGTTAGCCGCAGGGGTAATGGTGGTCTGGTCGTAGCTGATCGCCAGCTGCGCTTCCTCGGCGGCCACATCGGTGATGCCGTGGTACAAGTTGTACTTGTAATCGTCCCAGCGCTGAAGCGTGCTGGTTTCCACATCGTTGTAGTGGCACGAGAAGCACGTGCCACCCTGACTCGTGAACATATCGCTCGTCATATGGGTGTTGTGGATAGCCTCGCCCAGGTAGTTCTGCCCCTGATAGGTCTTCGAATGGCAGGCGATGCAGTTCGCGAAGGTCTGCTCGGTCGGGTAGCCGAAGAAGATCAGGCGATGGTAGGTGGGCAGCGCCATGAGCGCGTTCTCCAGCGTGTGGCACGAGGTGCAGCCGCGGTTCTCGGCATTCAGGTAGGTGATGTTGAACGCGCGGTCGTCGCTGGGCACCGGCTGCACGGTGAACCCGTTGCGGTCCACGTAGCGCCGCGGCTGGTTGGCCTCGGCGTTGGCGGCGTTGGCCTCGGCGTTCTGGTAGAAGTCGGGCAGCGCCGTAATGCCGTCTACGAAGCGACCCTCGGTGGGAAAGCCGCTGGCCGACGCCAGCTGGTCGGTGTAGGAACCGTCGCTGGAAAAGTCCAGCGCCTCCTCTTTCTGCGGCGCCGTATCGCCGCTCTCGGCCGGGGCAGCCGCAGGGGCGCAGCCCCAAGCAACCAGGCCCGTCGCCAGCACGCATGCCGACACCAGGGCCGCAAGCGCCCCCTTGCGCGTCACGCGCCGTCCCTCATGTCTGTTCGACATAGTGGTACCTCCTCCTAGAAAATGTATGGAGCCCCGCCTCGGCCGCCCTCCTTTCCGGGCCCTCGCATCCCCCGCCTGGCGCATCATCGCGCCTAGGCAGGCTATTCCCCCTCGTTAGGATGGCGCCGCATCAAGCCATCGCTGTCGGCGATGGGCGAGCGCCTGAAATCGTAGTGCTCTGTATAGGTTTTATCGAGCAGTGCCTTCTCGTAGAAGCCGATGTCGCGGTTGTAAAGCTCCGGCGCTTCCTCTGTGGCACGGAATTCCGCCCGAAGCTCGCCCGCCTCGTCGTAGAAGCGCGCATAGGCCTCGGCGCAGTGCTCGCGCAGGTAGGCCATGCCCACCTCGTGCAGGTTGTCGGACGCGAAGAAGAAGTGCCGCAGCCCGTCGTCGCGCTGCTGGAGAAAACCCAAGTCCATCAAGCGCCCGAAATCGCTGCGGGCGCTCGGGTACGACACGGCGTAGCGCTTCATGTGAATGCCGTAGGTGAACTCGGCGTTGCTGTGCAGCATGGCCTCCACAAGCACTTCCTTCTGCCGCGCGTTCATCGACTGATCTGCGTCGATGATGGCCGCCATGCGGTCGCGCCGGCGGCTCATGCCCTCGAGCTTCGTCATGAGCCAGCGCTGCTCTCTCACCAGCAGCTCGACGGCACGCTCGAAGGGCAGCGTCCAGTCGTAGGCGCCGTCGCATTCCACCGCGAGCGACTCGGGGGCGCAGGGCAGGCGGAACTTCCCGAAGATCACCGTGCCGCTGCCCGGGTTGGCCGATACGTCCGCCTCAGAAGCGGAGCCGCACGCGTCGCTCGAGCCCCGCCCCTCCTCTTCCTGAGCGCCGAACAGCACGTCGAGCACCGGCAAATGCGCCGACAGATGGTAGCCCGCACGATGAAGGAGCAGGAAGTAGACGAGGAAGGCGAATACCGTGTTGCCTACGGGAAACAGATGCGCGGAGCGCAGGAACAGGAGCGATGCGAGCGCAAGAACTAGGCAGTGATCACCCTGCTGGCCAGCAAGCGGGCCGTCCTCGCCGGTAATGAACGAGCAGAGCAGCCGCAAGCCCTCGACGGGGGTGGAGGCAGCGTCATCGATGGCGATGCCGTCGACCAGCCGCGCGTACAGCCGGTCCAGCAGCGCCGGCGTCAGGGGCTCCTCGCGGTACTGCTCGATGGAAAGCAGGATCTTGCCGGCGTTGGCTGCCAGAAGCTCGGTGCCGTTTTCCGGCTCGCAGGCGTGCACGCACACCCGGCGCAGGCGCACCTCGTCCACCTCGCCGTGGTCGATGGCCGTCGCCCGAACCACCTCGTTGGCCGCAAGGTTCAGCTCGAGATGGCCGCCCTCGGGATCGTAGAAGATGCGCCCGTAGTGCGAGGCGAGCCCTTCGTTTATCTGATACTCTTCCAGCAGCGCCTGCAGATGCCAGGTAGGGTCGTACCAGCACCGGGCCGAATCGTCCAACAAGGGCGGCAGGTCGTGGCCGAGCCCCTGGCGCAGGCCGTTGATAGTGAACCAGTACAGGGCAGCGTCCTCGGCCGACACGCCGAGGGCCTCGGCCAGGGTGGCGCAGGTTTGGGCCCGCTGAGAGGCCGCCCGCAGCGCGCGATCGAGCAGCGGTGCCGAGCGAAATGCGGCTTTGCCTTCCACGAGTCCCTCCTCTCCTGCAGGCCGACTTTACGGCTATGTTCTCAGAAGACGGGCTGTCGCTTCAAGACGTTGCGCGCCCGCTAGAAAGTTTTTGATAGCCTGACGAATCGTCAAACCGGAACCGAAGGCACCTGCGCACAACCGGCAAAGCCGCCCATTATGCGGAAGATCGGCGATGCCTCAAACGCAGAAGCGCCCGCCGCGGCCGAAGCCGGACGGGCGCTTCGCGTGGGTGCGGGCACAGGGGCGCTACACGATCTTCTTGCCGAGCACCGCGGCCAGCTCGCGCAGCTGCTCGATAAGCACGCGGAACTGGGCGGGGGTTAGCTGCTGGGGGCCGTCGGAGAGGGCCACCGGCGGGTTGGGATGCACTTCGATCATGAGCGAATCGGCGCCGGCCGCCACCGCCGCCATGGCAAGCGACGGCACCAGGTCACGCTGGCCGGCCGGGTGCGACACGTCGATGCACACCGGGTATAGCGACTGCTTGTGAATGACCGGCACCGCGGCGATATCCAGCGTGAAACGCGTGGCCGTCTCGAAGGTGCGGATGCCGCGTTCGCACAGCACCACGTTGGTGTTGCCGTGGTCGGTGATGTAGTCGGTGGCGGCGAGCCACTCGGCAATGGTGCCGGCGAACCCGCGCTTGTACAGCACCATCTGATGCGTGTCGGCGGTCACTTCGCCGATCTTCTTCAGCAGGCTGAAGTTCTGGAAGTTGCGGGCGCCCACCTGCAGGCCGTCCACGTAGTCGGCCACCAGCTGGCAGTGGGCCGAGTCCATGACCTCGGTCAGCGTCTTCAGGCCGTACTTATCGCCAGCGGCCTTCATGATCTTCAGCGCCTCTTCGCCGAGCCCCTGGAAAGAGTGCGGGTTGGTACGCGGCTTGAAGGCGCCGCCGCGGATCCAGGAAAGCCCCAGATCGGCAATGCATTCAGCCACTTCATCGAACTGCTCGGCGGATTCCACCGAGCACGGGCCGGCGTAGATGGTGATCTCGTCGGTGCGCTGCCCCAAATCGGGAATGGGGGCAAGTTTCACTTCTTCGCTCATACGGACGGCGTCTCCTTACTTACTCGAAGGATGGTCTCGTAAATGGCGCGAAGGTACTCGTTGTAGAGCGGGCCTTCGTTGTACGAGGCGATCTTGGCGAAGATCTCCTCCTCGCGGCGGGCGTCGTAGAGGCCCATGTGGGCATCGGGCTTCAGCCCGCGAATGACCAGAGAATGGCTGGCGCGCTTGTTCAGAAGCGCCACGAGCTGACGATCGATCTCGTCGATCTTCTCGCGATGCTTCTCGATCTCCGCCAGGGCGCTGGTTTCGTCTGACATCGCAATTCCTTTCCTTACCAAAAGCTTTAACGAGCATGGCCGAGAAGGGAGCCGCGCGACGGCGCCGCCGCGGGCGTACCGGCCCTCGTGTGCGCATCATGATAGCAAAATCCCCCGCGCAAGCAGGGGACTTTGGGAAATTGCGGGAAACAAGCCGCCAATGACCAGCCATCGGCCTCGCCGATAGCCGCGCGGCCCGCGCTAGCGACGTGAACCCAGACACGCGGCCTTAAACCGCGTGCCCCTTGGCCATGGGGCCGCCCTTGCTTTCGGAGTCGCGGGTGTACCACTCGATGAACAAGTCCACCGCGCCGTTCACGATGGATACTGCGCCCAGCACCAGCACGAAGGTCATCGAGGCGCCGAACGGGTTCACCACGATAAGCACCCCACCGATGCCCACGAGCACGCTCACCGCCAGCACGGCGACCCAGATGGAGCTGCCGAACTTGCGCAGGTCGATGGCGCGGATGAAGTTCACGATGGCGCATAGCACGAGCACCAGCCCCAGCACCACCGAGAAGAAGCTCGCGATAGCCTTGGGGAACACGAACGCAATGAAAGCCACGATAAGGTAGAAGACGCCGGTCATAAGCACGCCCATATCGTGATAGCGGGCGCTGCGCTGGCGCGTGTAGGAAACCACCGAGGCCGCCCCCACGAGCGCCATGGCCACACCGAACAGCATGATGATGCCTTGAATAGTGATGGACGGGTAAATCATGAGGAACAGGCCGAACCCGATGCACAGCACCGCCTGCACCATGTTGTTCGACCGCACAATATTGAGAAAACGCTCCATGATTGCCTCCGCTCGCTCTTTCGCTCTCGCTGCGCGCGTCTCCCCTGCTCACCCGCGCGCGTTTCTTGTTGACACCCATGGTAAGAAAAAGCGCCCTCGCCATATGCGAAAGCGCCTTTCTGAAAACATCCAGTTGAACAAAACCCACGCCCGTTATCGCCCCGTCAACAAGGACACCAACACGACAAAATCAAGTTACCGATCTGTCATCTGCCAAGCCGGCCCTCGAACGGCAGACTGAGCAAATTCCTACAGCAGCACCTTTGCGCCGAAGTAGGCGAGGACGACGAGGCCGACGATGATGCGGTAGACGCCGAAGGCGGTGAAGTCGTTCTTCTTGATGTAGCCCATGAGGAACTTGATAGCCACCACCGATACGACGAAGGCCGTCAGGATGCCCACCACCAGCACGGCGATCTCGGTGGCCGTCATGGCCAGGCCCACGGCCAGCACATACTTGATGAGCTTCAGCACGCCCCAGCCGAACATGACGGGGATGGCCAGGAAGAACGTGAATTCGGCCGCCGCCGTGCGCGAGCAGCCGCAGAGCATGCCGCCGATGATGGTGGAGCCGGAGCGGCTCGTGCCCGGAATGATGGCGAGCATCTGGAAGCAGCCGATCTTCAGCGATGTCTTCCAGTCGATCTCGTCGACGGTGCGCACGCGGAACAGGCCCTGCTCGGCATCGTCGCCGTCGTCGCCCGGACCCACCTTCACGGGGCGCGCATGGGCGCCGCGGGGCCGACGGGCCGCCAGGTAGGCTGCCTCGCGCTTGCGGTTGTGGCGCTCGAGCACGATGAAGATGACACCGTAGACGATAAGGGCGATAGCCACGGTCCACGCGTTGTAGAAGTACTCGTTGAAGAAATCGTCGAGGGTCAGGCCGATGGCCGCCGCCGGAATGCAGCCGATGGCCACCATGCCCCACAGCCGCCATGTGCCGCGGCGCTCAGCCGCCGTTTTGCGCGGCGAGAACGGGTTCAGCTTGTGGAAGTACAGGATGAGCACCGCCATGATGGCCCCAAGCTGGATGACCACCAAGAACAGTTCGAGGAACTCCGCCGAGACGTTCAGCTTCACGAACTCGTCCACTAGAATCATATGGCCCGTCGACGAGATGGGCAGCCATTCGGTAATGCCCTCCACCACGCCGATGAAGAACGCCTTCAGTACTTCCAGAAACATATCCATGGATGAGCCTTGCCTAGGGTCGAAGCGAACGTAACAGGAAAAATGCTACCACGGCCCGGGCGCACGCGGCGCGCTTTCGGATAAAGTCCACGTTTGGGCCCGAGCGCTTCTCTCGCGTTTCGTTTTACTTTCTAATGTTTTATTACATTCTTTCATCGCTTCTATTGCTATATCGTAATCGTTAATTATTGACAGGTGTTCTTTGGCGCCTTATCTCCTAACATCGAATACCCGCTCGAGGCATGAAGCGATACGCACTTCTACGCAGGGCATTTCCACCATAAACGCAGCCGACCCTTGGCACAGGAGGTCTCCGCCGCCGTGCCCCATCGGAGCCTACAACCCATCGGGGCCCGTCCCCTGTTCTAAGGAAGTCGCCATGCTGAACGCATCACTGCTCGGCGCGGAACCTGCGCGCCGCCATTCCACCCTTTTCCTTGCTGCGGCGCTTACCGCCTTCGGAGGCGCCTGCCTGCTGGCCGGAGCCGCCGTGTGCCTGGCCCTAATCGCGCCCACAACGCTCGGCGTGGAGCCGACCATGCTCGCCTGCGCCGCCGTCGCCGGCGCCGCGGCCCTGGTGGGCATCGGCCTTCTGCTCGCCCTACGCGAGCGCAACCTGCGCACCCAGGAGGTGCGACTCACGAGCCGTGCCGCCCGCATCCAAAGCGAGCTGGACTCGCTCGGGCTCACACCCAAGGAGATGGCCGTGGCCCAGCTCATTCTGCAGCACCGCAGTTACGGAGACATCGGCCAGCTGTGCCACCTCGCGCCCCGCACGGTGCAGTTCCACGCCTCGAACATCTACCGCAAGGCCTACGTGACCCGTCGCCGCGACTTCGAGCAGCTCCTGCTCGCCGACGCCGACCGCGCCGCCGAGGCCCCCTACGAGCGCATCACCCGCATCCGCACCGAGGAGGAGAACACCCCAAGGTAATGGTTGGGCAAACGATGGGCGGCGGCTTTCCCGGGGCGACGGCGAAGCGCTAGCATGTTCCTATGAGCGAAACCGTCAACATATCGGGAAGCGCCGCCGCCCACGAGATGCACGGCCACGGCGCGGGCACCGCGAAAGACTCCTGGCTGCACAACGCAGAGGCCACAGCCTCGCTGCTCATCGCCCTGGGCGGCCTGATCGCCACCTGTCAGGCCCACGCGGTGCTGCCCGAGACGCCCGTCGCCCACTGGATTGAAGACTGCCTCGTGCCGTTCCAGCTGCCCGTCTTCTACTTCTGCCTGGGGTATCTGTACCAGCGCTACCGCACCGTGCGCACCCGGCGCGCCTGGGCGGCGAACCTAAAACGAGAGCTGGCGCTCATGCTCATCCCGTTCGCGGCGTTCACCGTCCTCGAGCTGCTGGCGAACACCGTCACCGGCGTGAGCCCCGGCTTCTCGGTCGCAGAGGTGGCCCGCGCGCTCTTCGTGAGCCCCATCGCGCCCGTAGGCTACTTCTACACGTGCCTCATCATCTACGCGCTCACCCCCACCCTCGCGAGCCGCCGCAACGCCTCCTGCCTGCTCATCGGCGCCGCGGCAGCGAAAATCACGCTCGTGACCCTGGAGTCGCTGCCGGCCACCGCCGCGTTCGCTGCATCGCTTCCCTACGCCATTACCTCGGTGGCCGACAACGGCATCTGGGTGGCCGCCGGCATGGCCCTGGCCCTCTACCGCGGGCTGCCGCTGCTGCGCGGGCGCGAGAAGACCTGGGGGCTCGGCGGCCTGTGGCTGGCGGCCAGCATCATCACCTACGCCGCCGGCTGGATCGGCGAGCCGGCCCACGTGGTGCTCGACGCACTGGGAATCGCCTGGTTCGCCTCGCTGTTCTCCACCGTGTTCCGCAACGGGCGCACGAACCGCTTCTTCGCCTTCGTGACGCGCTACACCATGGCCATCTGGCTGTTCCACGCCATCTGCCTGAAGCTGTACTTCTGGGCACTCGCGATCGTCGGGGTGCCCCTCTCGGCCGCGCCGTGGCTCATGGGGCTGGGCGCACTCGTTGCCTGCTACGGGCTGCCGGTGGCCCTCATGGGGGCGCTCTCGCATATCGGCCGCACCGGCATCATCGTCTACCCAGCCCGCTACCTGCCGCCTGCGCCCACCGTCATCCTGCGGAAATCCTCCCGCTGAAAAGCCGGCGCCCCGCATCGGCCATCCATCATGGGCCCGACCCGCTTTCGCCATGGGCCCGGCACGCTTTCGCGCTCCTCTTAGTCGCAGAATATCGCTTCGGAAGATAAGTTCGGACCTGGCGCGCCTTCGCGCCCCTTCTGGCTGCGGAATTGCGTTTCGGAAGACAGGTTCGCCCCTTTTGGCTGCGAAATGACGTTTCGGAAGATGCTTGTGGCAAAAGAGGCCGTTCTGCTCTTCCAAAACGTCATTCTGCGACCATAACCACCCGTGGGGTATACTGTGCCCATGGAACAGCGCGCCGACAACCCCTACCTTGCCCCCTTCGCCTCGATGACCGACGGCGAGCTGCGCGACCCGAAGCAGCTCGTGGGCCTCGCCCTGGCTTGCGACGGCAACGCCGACCCGAACCGCCTGGCGGCGGGTCTCTTCGTTGCGGAATCGGTAAACGTCATCACCCGGGCCCTCGATGCGGGGTACACCCCCTTCGCCGTGCTCACCGACCGGCGCTGGCTCGCCGGGGCCGAAGGGCTCATCTCCCGCCTGCGTGAGGGCGCCCCGAACCTGCCCGTCGTCGTCGCCTCCAGCGACGAGGTATGCGCCATCACCGGCTACCGCGAGACCCGCGGACCACTCGCAGCCTTCCATCGCAAGCCGGAACCTGAGCTCGCCGACCTGCTTGCCGGCGCCCGGCGCGTAGCCGTGCTCGAGGACATCACAAACTACACCAACATCGGCGCCATCTTCCGCAGCGCCGCGGCCCTGGGCATCGATGCCGTGCTGCTCACGCCCGCCTGTCACGACCCGCTGTTCCGCCGCGCCTCGCGCGTGTCCATGGGCACCGTCTTCCAAGTGCCTTGGGCCCGCATCGGCACCGCGCGCGCCTGGGCGGACGAAGGCGTGGCGCAGCTGCACGAGGCGGGGTTCACCATAGCCGCCCTGGCGCTTTCCGACGACTCCATCCCCCTGGGCGACCCGGCGCTGGCAGACATCGATCGCCTGGCCCTCGTACTGGGCACCGAGGGCGACGGTCTGGCCCCGCGCACCATCGCCTCCTGCGACCTCACGGTGCGCATCCCCATGGAGCACGGCGTCGACTCGCTGAACGTGGCCGCCGCCAGCGCCGTCGCCTTCTGGGAAACCCGCGTGCGCCGCTAAACCTGCGCGTCCGTCGTAGGAAGCCCCATGGCCACCGCCATACCCGACGTGACCAGCACGGCCGCGATGCCAAGCACGACAAGACACAAACCTGCCAGCCGCACGGGCCATGAGCGCTTGCGCGGATGTGCCAGCAGAAAGCGCCTCACTACGCGGACATCGAGCAGCATCAGGTAGAAGCCCGTGAAGAAAAGCGTCCCGAACAGCCCGTATTGCAACATCACAAGCCAGAAGGGCCAGGTTGTGTAGTAGCCGTCAGCCACAAAGGGGTTATAGAACGAGACGCCGACGAAGAGCAGCCATACTGCCGTCAGAATGCTATCCCAGACCAAACCGCCGATTTCCGTGGGGGTCACCTGCGCGAAGGCTCGATGCACGCGCCCCACGAAACCACGCGCGGGCAGAGCGGCGGAAGGTTCCGGCACGACGGGGCGCTCACTCGGCGGAATATCGACGGGACAAGCGGCGACCGATGCTGCAAGAAACGCCTCCTTCAGCTCGGCGGCCGAGCCGTAGCGCGCGGCCGGGTCGAAGGCGCAGGCACGCTGCAGCACCGGGCGGAGGGGCGCCGGCACCGCAGGGTCGGCAAACCCCTCCCGTGCCACCGCCGGCGACGGGTCGCGCTCAGTGAGCAGGTAGTACAGGATCATGCCGAGGGCGTACACATCGGTGCGCTCGTCGGTCTGGCCATAGCCGAACTGCTCCGGCGGCGCGTAGGCCCGCGTGCCGAAATGGGCCGTATCGGCGTCGGCCCCCTCGCGCCAGGTGCGGGCGATGCCGAAGTCGATGATGGTGAGCGCGCCCTCGGCCACGAGCACGTTGCTCGGCTTCAGGTCGCGGTGGATGAGCGGCGGCGCGAACAGCCCGTGCAGCTCGGACACCCCGTCGCATAGAGGCGGGAACCACCGCTGGGCCAGCGCCGGCGACGGGTCGCGCTCGAACACCTCGTCGCGCAGGGTGCGCCCCTCCACGTACTCCATGATGACGACGAGCTCGCCATCAGCCTCGTGCACGTCGTAGATGCGGGGAAGATGCCGGAAGCGCCGCCCGGCGCGCTGGGCATCGCGCAGCTGATAGTAGGCCGCCCCTAGCCCCGCCTCGCCGGCGATGCGCTTGCGCACGAAGGGCCCTAGCTCCGACCCATCGGCGCTCACAAAGAAGACGACCTCAGTCACCTCGCACGGTGCGCTCTTCAGCACCCGATCGACGCGGTAGCCGTCGTCGCGCGCCAGGGCATCCAGATATGTCGCCAACGGATCGTTTTCCATGACACCCATGGTAGCAGACTCCCGAAGCACCGCCTCCCACGCCCTGTCTGACAACGAGCGACACCACGAAAAAGGGGCGCCTGCGCACCCCCTAGCTGATCGTGTCCTCCCCGAAGCGGTAGAGCTCCTCTTCGGTCTTTTGCAGCGAATACCCATGGGAAAGAGAGAAGATGATGATGGCATCGCGACGGTTCTTGCAGTACAGCTCGTTGGCGCCGCCGGCCTGAAGCAGGCGGTTCGTCTCGCGCAGGGAAAGGCCCAGGGCAAAGGCGAGCTTCAGCAGGTTGTCTCGCGAGGCGCGCCGGGCGCCGGTGAAAATCTGGTAGCCGAATGTCTCGTTGATGCCGGCCGCCCGCACCACCTCCGGCCGCTTCAGGCCCCGCGCCGCCAGCAGCTCATTCAGGTACGCCGCCAAATCGCGCTCGCCCACCTCGGGCTTGCGGATGAACGCGCGCGGGTCGGGCGCCTCTAAAAGCTCGGCGAGCATATCTTCCGTCAGCGGCTCTTCCACGCGCTTCTTTCTCCTTCGTCGGGCCACGTCGCACTCGTATTCTACCGCAGCGGGACGGAACGGCCGCAGTTGCAGAGCCGCCCCACCACCACCGAGACCCTAGGCCACCGAGAAGGTCTTCTCGGCCAGCACAACGTTGTCGAAGCTCATAAGCTCGCTCACCTCGACGGTGATATCGCTCGACCCTTCCAGCGCGTAACCTACCTCCACCGTCGTGGTGGCGCCCGGCTTCACGTCGCTCATATACTTCTCGGAATCCCAGTCGGTGCCGATGGCCGTGCCGATTTCCACTCCATCTTGGAACACCTTGGGGTACACCGCCAAGGCGAAGCTCTTGTCCTCGTCGGAATTGTTGGTGAACGTGTAGGTGACGACAGCGACCGGATTTCCCTGATAGTCCTCGGTCACACGACACCCGTCGATGGAAACAGCGTAGCTCGCTGCGGCAGTCTCGCCGGCACCCTCGGCCGCCTCGGGCGAAGCAGCCTCCTGCTCGATCGCGGGCGCATCGGAGCCGGCGGCTGCACCACTGGCGTTTGCGTCTGCCCCGTCGGAACTCGCAGCAGCACCGCCGTACATGGCGAAGGTGACCAGCAAGCCGAGCACGCCAAGCACCAGACCCGCAATGGACAGGCCCTTTCCGCCCTTCGTACCCTTCGAGACCTGCCAGATGCCAATGGCACCGAAGATGATGGCGAGGATGACGAACGGGAACGAAAGGAGGTTCAGTAGCGGCACGAAAGCGCTAAACAGCGCGATGATGCCCGTGACCAATGACGCGACCGCCAGGCCGGAAGTCGGCTTCTTTTCCATGGTAATCCCTTCTCTGAAAGCATAAAGCTCCTAATAGACAAAGAGAAGGGTATCGGTTCAACCGCGGCGATTCATTAGCTGGCAGCTAAGGTTGCGGGGCCTTTTCGGCCATGGCGCGCAGTCGCATCGGCCGACGGGCGCATCGGTGCCGAGAACGCCCGTTAGCTCAGGTCCACCTTGTTCTTCACCACGTAGATGGCCAGGGCCACGGCGCCCACGGCGACGGCGGCGCTGAACGCCATCTGCACGATGCCGAACACCGTCATAGCCACCGAAGAGTAGCTGTCGAAAAGCAAGATGACGCCGAACACCGAGAACACCAGCGACAGCAGCCAACTCGCCCCCAAATACAGGCCCACGGCCGCGGCCACCTTGTGGCGGCTCGCCCACCAGGCCCCCAGTGACAGCGCCGCGAAGGCGAGCCCCAGATTGTAGGCAGCCATCACGATGACGTTCACGATGCCGGCCAGCACGGAGCCGGCCGAGCCGATATCAGCGACGCCGGCCATGCCGCCGGCAGCCCCGATCATCCAGGTAAGCGACAGCTCGCCGGAACTCACCGTCGTCATCATGGCCGAGAACAGCACCGTGGAAAGGTAGGATGCCGCCACCACGAGCAGAAACGCCACGAGGAACTTCGCCAGCACGAGGGTGGCCGCAGGCACCGGCAGCGTGAGGGTGAGATACCCCTCGTCGGTGAACATCGTGCGGTAGAAGCGCACCACCACGTACACGTACAGGGCCGCCAGCGACGCCCATACGAGAAAGCCGCAGAACAACGACGCCATAAGCAGTGTGACGCTCGCATTCGAGAAGAACGAGGTAGAACTCGTGTAATAGCCGCTCGTCACCTCAACGCCGTTGAAGCAGGCGATGCCGGCGCACCCGGCCACCACCATGATGCCGAACAGGATGGCCGCCGGCTTCCAAAGAGCGCGCCACTCGGCGCCCATGAGCTTTCCTAGCATCGGAACTCCTCTCGGAAGTAGGCGTCCAGCGTCGTGCCCAGCTCGCAGGTCACATAGCCCACCGGCGCATGCAGCAGCATCTGCCCGTAGCGCAGCAAGATGAAGTCGTCGAGCACCGCCTCCACATCGCGCACCAGGTGGGTGGACAGCAGGATGGTCGACTGCGGGCGGTAGCCGCGGATGATGGTCTGCAGAATGTAGTCGCGGGCCGCCGGGTCGACGCCGCCGATGGGCTCGTCAAGCAGGTAGAGCGCCGCATGGCGCGCCATGACAAGCACGAGCTGGACTTTCTCCACGGTGCCCTTGGAAAGCGCCGAGCAGGGCGAGGCCGGGTTCACGCCCAAGTGCTGCAGCATGTCCAGCGCAAGGGCCCGGTCGAAATCGGCGTAGAAGTCGGCGAAGTAGGCCACCATGTCGCGCACCCGCATAGAGCGGGAGAAGTAGGGCCGCTCGGGCAGGTAAGAGACGAGCGCCTTGCTTTCCGGGCCCGGCGCCCATCCGGCCACGCGCACCTCGCCCGCCGTAGGGTGTGCCACGCCGGCGATCATCTTCAGCAGGGTGGTTTTGCCCGAGCCGTTCGGCCCGAGCAGGCCCACGATGCGTCCGGCCGGCACGGAAATCGTCAGCCGGTCAAGCGCCACCGTGGGACCGTAGGCCTTGGTGAGGCCCGAACATACGAGCACAGGGGCGTCCATGCTCCTCCTCTTCCCCTAGGGATCAGTGGCCCCATCCTAGCACAACCCGCGAGACAGTGCCCCGGAGGGGTGTCTCATGTTCTGTGGCCCTCGCTGCGCGAATGCGCCGCATGTCTAACAGAACATGAGACACCCCTCCGGGGCACTGTCTCACCGCCTGGTTTACGAGAAGGCCCACAGGTTGGCGCATTGGGCCAGCACGCGGTCTACCTCCCAGGTGCGGGCGCTGTTGGCGGGGCTGTTCGGGTCGTGGATGACCAGCTCGCCGTTGTCTGCCACGCCGGCCAGCACGAGGAAGTGGCCCGTGTCGGTGAAGTCGCCGGGGCGCACGGTGCAGATGACTGGATGCCCCGCCCGAAGCTCGCCGACAAGCACACTAGCATCGGCAGGCAGCTCGCGGGAGGAAAGGCCCAGCATCGAGGCGCCCTCGGTCATAAGGCGCCAGGCCGTCAGACCGTCTTCCACGAACCCGTGCTCTTCGCTGAAGGCGGCCATCGACGCCGGGTCGTAGTCGGTTTTGCCCGTCAGCGCCACGTACACCATGGCCAGGCTCGTCGGCCCGCAGCCCGATTCGGCCACATCGGCCCCGGCGTAGGGCGCAGCCCCGTACTGCGGGTCTATCTGGTAAAGGAAGGGAAGCTCGCCGGCGCGCCACTGGCTCTTCGGCGTGCTGGCCGCCTCGGAGCCGTCGCCGGCGCGAGCGGCAACCGATGCCCCGGATGCGGAAACGAGGCCGTCGCCCGAGGTCGCCGAACCGGTGCCCCCATCGGCCAGCTGCAAAGCCGCGCCCAGCACCAGCGCTGCCACTGCCACGGCAGCCACCAGGCCGACCACACGACGGCGCTCAGCCAGCCGAGGCGCCGCGGAGACGCAACGAGCCCGCACTTCCGCCGGTACCGCGGGCCGCCGGGCGGGCGCGGCAGGCGCGCTCGTCGGGGCTGACCGCCTAGAGGCACGGTCGTCTCGCCCGGCCGCAAACGCGCTCGTCGGGGTCGCCCCCTTGGGGGCGCGGTCGTCTCGCCTGGTCGCAGGCGCGCTCCACGCCGCACGCGAATAGGGGTTGGCGTCGGCGCAGCCCCACTCGGCGCCGGACGTTTCACTCAGGTTCCAGGTGCAGGCTTCCATGGCACTCCTCCTTGCTCAGCTCTTTTCCCCACCTTACCCGCCGGCCCGCTTACAGGTCTCATAGCGAAACCTGACGTTTCCGTAGAGGGTTCTTAACTTTTCCTGAATCTCGTAACTCGACGTCCGTCAACAAGCCCCGCCGCAGCCGAATCGCGTACAATAGGCCCATGGAGAAACGCCCCCACATACTGGTTGTCGACGACGAGCAGGCCATCGCCGATCTGGTGGTGCAGCTGCTGGTGGCCGAGGGCATGGACGCGCTCGCCTGCTACAGCGGCGCGGCCGCCCTCGAGATGCTTGCCCGCGCCCCCTTCGACCTGGCCATCGTCGACATCATGATGCCGGGCATGGACGGCTTCGAGCTGTGCGTGCGCATCCGCCAGACCTCCGACATCCCCGTCATCTTCCTTTCGGCGAAGGACGAGGAGGCCGACCAGGTGGTGGGCTTCACCCTGGGCGCCGAAGACTACGTGACCAAGCCCTTCCGCCCTCGCGAGTTGGTGGCCCGGGTGAAGGCCCGCCTACGCCGTCGCGCGGCGGCCCAGCCGGCCTCGTCCACCCTGCTTACCGCCGGTGCCGTGGAAGTCGACTTGCGCACCCACCTGGCCACGCTCCACGGCGAGCCCTTGCACCTCACCCCCAAGGAGTTCGCCATTTTGGCCCTGCTCGCCCAGAACGCCGGCTCCCCGGTTTCGGCGGCCGACCTGTTCGAGGGCGCCTGGCACGAGCGGTTCGACGACGCGGCGGCCAACACGGTGATGGTGCATATCCGCCGCCTGCGCAAGAAGCTCGCCGACATCGACGCCTCCACGGCCTTCATTGAAACGGCCTGGGGCGTGGGCTACAAGCTGCGCGGCGGCCCGGGGGCCGAGGGAACCCGTGGCGCTTAGGAGCGAGCAGGCCCGGGTGCTCCGACGCTCGGTGATCGGCGGCCTCATCCGCAACCTTATCCTGTTCACCGCGGCCTTCGCCGTCTTCTGCCTTGCCTTCCAAACCTTTGCCGTGCCCGGCTTGGCCGACAGGGTGGCCGATGCCACCGCGGTCTGGCGCACGCTCAACTCGTCGGAGCAGTTCAACCAGCTCATAACCGACCAGGGCCTGGGGGCTAACGGGCGCTTCGCCGATGCCGCCGTGGAAATGGAAGGGTTCGGCTACCCGGGCGGCGAGGGCACAGCGGCCGACATCGCCGCCGAGCTGAACGACCTGTCCGCCGCCGTGGAAACCTACGCGGGCGAAGCGGCCCTCAAGCTTTCCCAGGACGCCTGGGGGTTCTCCTCCGACGTGATGACCGACGCCGACCTCTCCGACAAGGTTGTCACCGAGCAGGAGTCGGGCGGCTCCGCGGCCGCCGGCGTAAACGACGGGGAATACGTCGAGGACGCCGAGCCCGGAAGCGGCGTGGAAGACTCGTCGGCACCGAACGCGTCGGTGCCCTTCGTCAGCTACGAGGAGATTCTCTCCTCCTTCGGCCTTACCCTCGATACCGCCAGCGCCGCCCAGGCCGTAACCGCGCTGCGGGCGAGCGCCTCCATCCAGGAGCTGGGCATCACCTGCACGCTGCCCGCGGGCATCGAGGCCGACCAGACGGCCCTGCTGGCCTCCATGGCCCTTGCCGGGTTCGACCAGGAGGCCGTGAACACCGTCATCGCCGACGCCTACCGCGCCTCCCAGGATCTCGCCTACAACGCGTGGGTCGAACTGGAGCCGGCCGACGAGGCGAAGGCCCTCGGCATCTCCGACGACAATCCCGTGTGGCAGATTCTCATCGCTGACGACGGCACCTACCAGATGCGCGACATCGCCCTCTACACCTTCATCAAGTCCTTCAAGCTGCCCTTGGCGGCCCTTTTGTTCGTGGGCGGCTGGCTGATCATCATCCTGCGCACGCTGAACCGATCCTTCCGCTACTTCGACGAGCTCTCGGGCGCCGTGGCCACCCTGCTCGCCGACAAGGACGCCCCTATCGCGCTGCCGCCCGATTTGTCCATCGCCCGCAACGAGCTGGCGGTTATCCAGCAGCAGTCCATCGCCGACGAGCGGGCGGCCCACGCCGCCGAGCAGCGCAAAAACGAGCTGGTGGCCTACCTGGCCCACGACATCCGCACGCCACTCACCTCGGTGCTCGGCTACCTGGACCTGCTGCGCGAAACCACCGACCTGCCGCGGGAGACCCTGCGGCGCTACGCCGACATCGCCTACACCAAGGCTGAGCGGCTGGAATCGCTTATCAACGAGTTCTTCGAGATCACCCGCTACAATTTGTCGGCCATTCCCATCGAGCGCGAGACCGTGGGCGTGCGCCTGTTCTGCCAGCAGGTGGCCGAGGCCTTCTTCCCCGAGGCGAGCGCGCGCAACATCCGCATCTCAGTGGACGTGGCCGGCGCCGAGCAGTTCTTCATCGACCCGGACAAGCTGGCCCGCGCCCTCGGCAACGTGCTGCGCAACGCCGTGGCCTACGCCGATGCGAACTCCACCATCGCCATCGCCGCCCGCCAGGACGCGCGCACCACCACTATTACCGTGGCCAATCGCGGCCGCGAGATTTCCGCGGCGCACCTAGAGACCATCTTCGAGAAGTTCTACCGCGAAGACGGAGCGCGCTCGTCGAAGAGCGGCGGGGCGGGGCTGGGCCTGGCCATCGCCCGGGAGATCGTCGTGGCCCACCACGGCGACATCGCCGCCCAAAGCGAGCAGGGGCTCACCGTGTTCACCATCACCCTTCCCACCCACGGTGAACAGGACGCACCCGCACCAATGCGCACCCGGCGTCCGGGGACGACCACGCCGGCGCCTTCCGCGCCCTCCCCTGCAGCGGCACCGATTGCTCGGCCGCGATCGGGCGTCCCCGCTTCCGCACCAGCGCGCCCGGCAGACGACCGAACGACTCGGTTAAATCCTCGTTACGCGCGCCACGGGAGGCCCCCGGCGCGCACGGCGGTGCGCGATAATGGGGCCACCAAACGCATTCGACCTTCAAGGAGGCACTCGTGATTCGCATCGGTATTCTCGGGTACGGAAACCTCGGCCGCGGCATCGAGCTGGCCGTCAACGCCAACGACGACATGGAAGTGGTGGGCATCTTCACCCGCCGCGACCCGGCCAGCGTGAAGCCCTACGGCGAGAACGTGGCCGTGTGGCCCGCCGCCGACCTGGCCGCCCACACCGGCGACATCGACGTGCTGATGCTGGCCGGCGGAAGCGCCACCGACCTGCCGGAGCAGACCCCGGCCGCAGCGCTGCTGTACAACGTGGTGGACTCCTTCGACACCCATGCCAACATCCCGGCGCACTTCGCCGCCGTGGATGCTGCCGCCCGCGAGGGGGGCCACGTGGCCGTCATCTCGGTGGGCTGGGATCCGGGCATGTTCTCGGTGTCGCGCGTGTACGCGAACGCCATCATGCCCAACGGCGCCGACTACACCTTCTGGGGCCGCGGCGTGTCCCAGGGCCACTCCGACGCCATTCGCCGCATCCCCGGCGTCGTTGACGCCCGCCAGTACACCGTGCCCGTGCCCGAGGCGCTGGAAGCGGTGCGCTCCGGCGCGAACCCCGAGCTGACCACGCGCCAGAAGCACACCCGCGAGTGCTTCGTCGTGGCCGAGGAGGGCGCCGACACCACCGCCATCGAAGAGGCCATCGTCACCATGCCGAACTACTTCGCCGACTACGACACCACGGTCACCTTCATCTCCCAGGAGGAGCTGAACCGCGACCACGCCGGCATTCCCCACGGCGGCTCGGTCATCCGCACCGGCACCACCGGCGCAAACGGCGAGAACACCCACGTGATCGAGTACTCGCTGAAGCTCGATTCCAACCCGGAGTTCACCGGTTCCGTGCTGGCCGCCTGCGCCCGCGCCTGCTGGCGCATGGCCCAGGCCGGCGAGGTGGGCTGCAAGACCATCTTCGACATCGCCCCCGCCCAGCTCTCCCCGATGAGCGCCGAGGACCTGCGCGCGAACATGCTGTAGAAACAGGTGCGCACTGTTTTACGGGTAGCGCGGGAGGGTGGCGCGTTCGTCGGCCGGGCTCTCTGAACACTGCCTACCCGCGACCGAAGGTCGCTCATAAAAGCATGAGGGAGCGGAGCGCCTGAGCCGAAGGCGAACAGCGGAGCGGGTGACCGGACGATGAATGCGCCGCCCTCCCGCGCGGACGAGCCAAGACGACGAAGGGCCCGGTATTCCGGGCCCTTCTGCTTGTTAGAACTTCGCGAAGCGTTCCTGGCGTTGGCGGACGAGCTCGTCGGGAGTGAGGTCGGCCAGCTCCTTGTAGGCCTCGCGCACGTAGTCGCGCACGGCGGCCACGGCGGCCTCGGGGTTCTCGTGGGCCGGGCCCTCCCCTTCCGAGATGACCGCGTCGATGATGCCGCAATCGAGCACCGAGGCGGCATCCATCTTCATAGCGTCGGCCGCCTCCGGCGCGCGAGAGCGGTCCTTCCACAGGATAGAGGCGAAGCCCTCCGGCGAGAGCACCGAGTACACGGCGTGCTCCTGCATGGCCACGCGGTTGCCCACGGCCAACGCGAGCGCGCCGCCACTTCCGCCCTCGCCGAGCAGCACGCTGACCACCGGAACTTTCAGGCCGGCCATGGCCACCAGGTTGTCGGCGATGGCGTTGCCCTGGCCGCGCTCCTCGGCCTCGGTGCCGCAGAAGGCGCCCTGGGTGTCTACCAGGCACAGGATGGGACGGCCGAACCTCTCGGCCTCGCGCATGAGCCGCAGCGACTTGCGGTAGCCCTCAGGCTGCGGGCAGCCGAAGTTGCGGGCCACGCGATCGGCCAGGTTCACGCCCTTCTCCTGGGCGATAATGGTGACGGGATGCCCGGAAATCCAGCCGAGGCCGGCGAGGATGGCGCCGTCGTCGGCGAAGGCGCGGTCGCCGTGCAGCTCGATGAAGCCCTCGACGAGCCCCTCGAGGTACCGGCGCGCCGTGGGGCGGTGCACGTTGCGGGCAATCTGCACGCTCGCCCAGGCGCTGCCCGCCTCGGCCTCGCCGCTGACACCCGATTTGCGGGCCTCGCGGCGGGCGTGGCGCTCAAGCTCGCGGCGGTCGGCGTCAGCCGCGTCCTCGGCATCGTCGCCCTTGCCGATAAGCTCGCCCACCACCGGCACCGCCTCGGCCAGGCTCTTCAGGAAGCCCGCCTCCTCCTCGGCGCCCAAACGCTCGCTCTCCTCGCGGGCGGAAGCGGCCACTTCCACGGAGCCGTAGGCCGCCGTGCCCACCGACAGCGCATCCATCACGCTGTGGTAGGTGACGATGCGGCTCGGGTCGTCGGCCGGCGCATGCAGGGCCAAAAGCTGGGCAAGCACGCTGCGCATCTGCGGGCGTTCTACAATAGCGTCGATGAGCCCGTGCTCCAGCGCGAACTCGGCGGTTTGGAAGCCCTCGGGGAGCTCCTGCTTGATGGTGTCGCGGATCACGCGCTGGCCGGCGAAGCCGATGAGCGCCCCCGGCTCGGCCAGCACGATGTCGCCCTGCATGGCGAACGACGCGGTCACGCCGCCGGTGGTGGGGTCGGTCAGCACCGTGATGAACGGCAGCCGCGCCTGGGCCAGGCGCTCCACCGCGCAGGAGACCTTCGCCATCTGCATGAGCGAGATGAGCCCCTCCTGCATGCGCGCGCCGCCCGAAGCGCAGAACACGACCACCGGCAGCCGCTCGGCGATGGCGCGGTCGATCATGGCCGACACCTTCTCGCCCACCACATGCCCCATGGACCCCATGAAGAAGCCGGATTCCATGACGCCGATGGCCACGGGCAGCCCGGCGATGGTCGCCCGGCCCGTGCACACCGCCTCCGCCAGGCCGCTCTTCTCGCGCTGGTCGGCCAGCTTCTCGGGGTAGCCCGGAAAGTCGAGCGGGTTGGAGTCGGGCATTTCCGCATTCCACTCTTCAAAGGACCCCGCGTCCACCGTGGCGGCGATGCGCTCGTCGGAGCGCAGGCGCTGCAGGGTGCCGCAGGCGGGGCAGCGGTGCCCCTCGTCGATCATCTCCTGCTTGTCGAAGAAGAGCTTGCATTTGTGGCAGCGCCGCCAATGGGTCGGGCCCTCGTCATCGTCGACCGCGGGCGCCGTGCCCTGCTCCCAAGGCGCCTCGGAGGGCACCGAGCAGGCCCCGTCGCCGTCGGCGGCGAGCAGCTCCACCCATCCCATGCGCATGGTGCCCTCGAAGGCGGGGGCGAACACGCGCAGGCCGCGCTTGGCGGCGTGGCGCAGGAAGTAGCGATCCTCGGCCAGAGGCGCCGTGGCGCTGTCGAGGAAGATGAGCGAGGCGCCGCAGGCCTTGGCGGCCGACAGCACCGTGTAGATATTGCCGAGCAGAAGCTCTGCGCTCACCTCGGGCGTGGTGAGCCCGACGTTGTAGGTGGGCAGCGTGCGGCGGGCGAACCCGTCGAGCGAGCGGTTGTCCACCGTAGCGAACACCACGTCGAGCCCGGCCGCCTCCATGGGCACCACGAAGGCGCGGGCGTTCTTCGCCGAGGCGATAACGAGGGCCCGGGGCTTCGTGCGGGCCTCGGGCGTCACAGCGAAGTCGTCGCCGATGGTGGAGCGCACGTGGCGCGAGACGTGCAGCACGGCCTCCTCGGGATCCTCCGGCGTGCCGGCAGCCTTGGCGCCAATGAGCGCCGCCGCCGTGTCCGGCAGGGTGCCGGCCGCCTCGGCGATGGCGTCCAGCGCGTAGGACACCGCCGACTTCAGCGCGCCTTCCGCTTCCGGGGCCGCCGGCGCGGGAGCCTCGTCGCTGACGAAGTTGCCGGCGGTGTCGAAGCTGATGTACTTGGAGCCTTTAGCCATGGTTTTCTTCCTTCGGCGCGAGCACGTACTTCTGCGTGGCCGTGGCGCACACCTCGCCGTTCACAGAGGCCTCTACCTCGGCCACCACGAGCCGGCGCGACGACTTCACGATGGTCGCCTTCAGGGTGACCGTCTCGCCCGGGGCCACCTGGCGGCGGAACTTCGCGCCGTCGATGCCGGTGAGAAAGCCGATGCAGCCGCGCAGCTCGGGGCTCTCGAGCACGGCGATGGAGGCGCACTGGGCGAGGGCCTCCATGATGATGACGCCGGGCAGCACGGGGTGTCCCGGGAAGTGCCCGCGGAACAGGTCCAGATCGGCCGGCACATCGAGCTCGCCTTCGATAGAGACGCCGGGCTCGATGGCCACAATGCGGCTCACCCACACGAACGGCTCGCGGTGGGGAAGGATGCCCTCGATTTCCTCGCGCCCCCAGGGCAGCGGCGCCTGCTGCAACTCATCGGTCATGCTAGGACTCCTTGTACGGGGAAAACGCCAGGGCAGCATTGTGGCCGCCGAAGCCGAGCGAGGTGGAAAGGGCCACCTTCTGCGGGTAGTCGGTCTTCGCCTCGGTGACCACGGCCACCGGGCAGTCCTCGGCCGGCTCGGCGAACCCGGCCGTAGGAGGCACGGTGTCGCGGGCCACAGAGAGCGCGCACACGATGGCCTCCACAGCGCCGGCAGCGCCCAGCATGTGGCCCGTGGCACCCTTGATGGAGGTGACGGGCACCGCGGGCGCCTCCTCGCCGGCAAGCGCCGCAAGCGCCTTCGACTCGGTGGCGTCGTTGGCCGGCGTGCCGGTGCCGTGGGCATTCAAGTGCCCCAGGTCGGCCGCCGTGAAGCCGCCCTCGGCCAGAGCAGCGGCCATAGCGGCGGTGATGGCCGTGGCCTCAGGGTCAGGCGCGGTCATGTGGTAGGCGTCGCCGGTAGAGCCGAAGCCGGTAATTTCCGCGATGGGCTCGGCGCCGCGGGCCAGGGCGCTCTCCAGCGACTCGATGACGAGCGCGCCGGCTCCCTCGCCAGCCACGAAGCCTCCGCGGCGGGCGTCGAAGGGCAGGCTCGCGGCCTGCGGGTCCTCGGAGCGGGTAAGCGCCCCCAAGTTGGTGAAGCCGGCGATGCAGATGGGGCTTACGGATTCCTCCGTGCCGCCCACGAGCGCCGCGTCGATGTAGCCGTGGCGAATATCGCGCAAGGCCGTGCCAATGCAGTGGGCGCCGGTGGCACAGGCGGTCACCACGTTCAGGCACTCGCCGCGCATGCCGTAGCGAATGGCCAAATTACCCGCGGCAATGTTGCCGATCATCGTGGGGATGAACAGCGGGTTCACGCGCTTGGGCCCCTTTTCGGCCAAGATGGAGAAGCTCTTCTCAAGCTCGTCGATGCCGCCGATGCCGGTGCCGAACACCACGGCGATGCGGTCGCGGTTCTCGTCGGTCACCTCGAGCCCCGACTGGGCCAGGGCCTCGTCGGCGGCCACGATGGCGTACTGCACGAAGCGCTCGAAGCGGCGCGCCTCCTTCTTGGAAAGGCCGTGCTCGGTGCCGTCGAAGTCGCGCACCTCGGCGGCCAGGTGCACCTCGTAGTCGGAGGTGTCGAAGCGCTCGATGGGGGCAATGCAGGTCTCGCCGCTCATGAGCTTCTCCCACAGCGCGTCCACGCCCACGCCGGCGGGCGTCACCGCGCCCACGCCAGTGACAACCACGCGGTGCGTGCCATCGGGCCGGCGCATCTGAATGTTCTCGTTCGTCATAGGGACATACCTCCGTCCACGCAGATTACCTGACCGGTGATGTAAGACGCCTCGTCCGAGGCGAGGAAGCGCACCAGATGGGCGATGTCGGCCGGCTCGCCCAGCCGCCCGCAGCCGATGCGGCCCGTGATGGCCTCTTTCTGGCTGTCAGAGAGCGCGTCGGTCATATCAGTGGCAATGAAGCCAGGAGCCACGGCGTTGGCCGTGACGTTGCGCTTCGCGAGTTCCTTGGCGATGGTCTTCGTGATGCCGATGACGCCGGCCTTGCTAGCGGCGTAGTTCACCTGGCCCGCGTTGCCGTAGACGCCCACCACGCTGGACATGTTGATGATGCGGCCCCAGCGCTGCTTCATCATGGGCTTGGCCGCGGCGCGGCAGCAGTGGAAGGTGCCCTTGAGGTTGATGTCGATAACGGCGTCGAAGTCCTCGTCGGTCATGCGAGCCGCCAGGCCGTCGCGGGTGATGCCGGCGTTGTTCACGAGCACGTCCACGCGCCCGAAGGCCTCCATGGCCGCGTCGATGAGGGCGTTGGCCTCGGCCTCGTCGGCCACATTGGCGGCCACAGCCACGGCCTCAACGCCGAACTCGTCGGCCAGGGATGCCGCCAGCTCCTCGGCGGCAGGCAGGCTGCGCTCCGACGAGCTGTTCACCACCACGTTCATACCGGCCGCCGCCAGCTCCCGGGCGATCTCGCGCCCGATGCCGCGGGTGGACCCGGTCACCACCGCCGCGCGGCGGTCGTTCATCTCGGTCATGCTAGTTCCCCTTCCATTCCTCTACGAACGCCTCGAAGCTCGGGCGGTCTTGCACGCAGGCGCGGAGGGCGCTGCGGTCGATGCGCTTGATCAGGTTGGCGAGCACGCCGCCGAAGCCCACCTCGGCGAACATCTTCGCCCCGGCGGCCTGCAACTTCTGCACGCTGGCCTCGAACTGCACCGGCGACACCAAATGGGCCATCAGCTCTTCACGGGCACCGGCGGCCGTCAGCGGCGAGGCGCCCACGTTCCCGACGACCGGCACCGCCGACTCCTTGAACTCCACGCCTTCCAAATAGGCGCCGAAGGGCTCCACGGCGCTCGCCATAAGCGGGCTGTGGAAGGCGCCGGAGGTGGCCAGGCGCGAGGAGCGGCCCTTCTGGGCAGCCCAGGCCTCCTCGGCGCGGGCCACGGCCGCCGGCGTGCCGGCCATGACGATCTGGCCGCCGCCGTTTAGGTTGGCGGGCACGAGCACCTCGCCTTCGGCGCAGTCCGCCGCCAACGCCTCGGCCTCAGGCAGCGTGATCTTCAAAAACGCGCTCATGACGCCGGGATTGGCGTCAGCCGCCTCACCCATAAGGCGAGCCCGCTCGGCGATGAGGGCGAAGGCGTCTTCCGCGGCCAGCATGCCGCCGAGCACCATAGCCGACACCTGGCCAAGCGAGAAGCCGAGCAGCGCGTCGGGCACGATGTCGCGGGCCATGAGCGCCCAGCCGATGCCGATGGACGTGGCTGCAATGGCAATCTGCGCGTTGCGGGTGTCGTTGAGTTCTTCGGGGCTCGCGTCGCGCACGAGGGCCGCCACGTCGCGGCCGAGCACCTCCGAAGCGCAGGCGAAGGTGTTCGCCACCTCGGGAATGTCGAGCATATCGGCCCCCATGCCAGGCTTCTGCGAGCCCTGGCCCGAGGCCATGAACACCAGCCCGTCGGGCCCCAGCGCCGGGAGAGGCGCCGCATCAATTCCAGTCATTCAGCCTTCTTCCTCTTTGATTGCGCTTACGCGCGCTCGCGCTGGGCGTTCATTGCGGCCAGGGCCTCCATGGAGCGCCCGGCCAAAGCCTCGGCCTCGCGCACCATCTCGGTGATGACGCCGGCAGCCGTGCCGCGCTCGGTGACGAGCGCCGCCACCTGGCCGGCCATCACCGAGCCGTTCTCCACGTCACCCGCCACGGCACGGGCGAGCGAGCCGGCGTACATGCCCTCGAGCTCCTCCCCCGACTGGGCCGCCAGCTCCATCTTGCGGCACTCGCGGGCGAACTTGTTCTTCAGGCCGCGCACGGGATGCCCTGTGCCGCGCCCGGTAACGATGGTGTCGGAGTCCTTCGCCGCCAGCACCTTCTCCTTCCAGGCCTCGTGCACGCCGCACTCCTCCACGGTGAGGAAACGGGTGCCGCACTGCACGCCCTCGGCGCCCAGAGCAAAGGCAGCCAGCATGCCGCGGCCGTCCACGATGCCGCCGGCTCCGATGACGGGAATGGACACCTTCTCGCACACCGCGGGGATAAGCGCCATAGTGGTGAGCTCGCCGATGTGGCCGCCGGCCTCGGTGCCCTCGGCCACCACCGCATCGGCGCCCAGGCGCTCCATGCGGGCGGCCAGGGCCGAAGAGGCCACCACGGGCACCACCTTCACGCCGGCCTCCTTCCACGCCTTCATATAGTTGGCGGGACTGCCGGCGCCAGTGGTGACCACTTCCACGCCCAGCTCGACCACAAGCTCGGCCACCTCGTCGGCCCGCGGGTCCATGAGCATGACGTTCATGCCGATGGGCTTGCTGGTAAGGGCGCGGGCGCGGGCCACCTGGTCGCGGATCCATTCCGGACGGGCACCGCCGCAGGCGATAATGCCCAAACCGCCGGCCTCGCTCACCGCGCCGGCGAGCCCTCCGTCGGCAATGCGGGCCATGGCCCCCTGGACGACGGGGTACTCGATGCCGAGCAGCTCGGTGATGCGGGTCTTCATGGGTGCGGCCTTCCTCTCTGGTAAACTATCTGAGAAATCTTAAGGAATTTGCTCCAAAAACTGACTGCGCGTCTAAAATCTTCACCAAACATCTTATGGTTGAGTAAGATGCTCAGGTTCCTCGGATTTCCGAGGTAGCATTTTAGCGCAGCTACGGGCGCATTTTAAGGAAAGGACGGGCTGTGGGCAGCGTAATCATCGGATCGGGACGTTCTCTGCCGAAACGCACGGTGACCAACGACGAGCTGGGCGCTATCGTCGACACCTCCGACGAGTGGATCGTGCCGCGCACGGGCATTCGCACACGCCAGATAGCCACTGAGGAAACCTGCACCGACTTGGGCGCCGAGGCCGCGCTGCGGGCGCTCGGCCAGGCAGCGGGCGGCTGGCAGCGCGAAGAGGGCGCCATCGACCCAGCAACGCTCGATATGATCATCTGCCCGACGCTCACCGCCGACACGCACTTCCCCTCCCAGGCCGCGCGCATCCGCGAGCGCATCGGGGCCGAGAACGCCGTGTGCTACGACATGTCCTGCGCCTGTTCCGGCTGCGTCTACGGCATCTCCACCGCCGACCTTATGCTGGCCGGCTCCGCTTTCGACCGCGCGGGCGCCGAAGCCGCCGGGCGCGTCCCGCGCCGCAACGTCGTGCGCCGCGTGCTCGTGGTGGCCGCCGAGCGGCTGAGCCGCCTGGTCGATTGGGACGACCGCGCCACCTGCATCCTGTTCGGTGACGGCGCCGGCGCCGTGGTGCTGGAATGGCGCGACGGCGAGGACGGCGTGCTGTCCTCCTACATGGAGAACACCGACGACACGGCCCGCACGCTCTGGTGCGACAGCGCCTTCTGCGCGCGGGAGACCCCCTTTGCCGCCGAGGGCGAGGGCGCCGCGGAACGCGAGGGACTCGACCCCTACATGCGCATGGCCGGCCAGGCCGTGTTCAAGTTCGCCACCGCCGCCATGATGCGCTGCACCGAGGAAGCGCTCGAGCGCGCCGGGCTTTCCGTGGAAGACGTCACGCTGTTCACGCCGCACCAGGCCAACGAGCGCATCATCCGCTACGCCGCCAAGAAGATGGACCTCCCCATGGAGCGCTTCCAGCTGATCATCGACCACGTCGGCAACGTCAGCGGCGCCAGCGCGCTCATCGCCCTCAACGAGGCCTTGTGCGACGGCAAGATCACCCAGGGCGACATCGCCTGCATGACCGCCTTCGGCGGCGGCCTCACCGCCGGCTCCTGCGTGATAAGGATCTAAAAACGCCCTATTCTGCAACGCTCTGACCTGCGCACTTTCGGATTTGGCGCTGTTTTACTTTCGGGTTTGGCGATTTTGGCGGAAAGGGCAGAGCCCTTTCCCTACGCGGGGGCTCATTCGGGTTTGGCGCGCCTTACGGAAAGGGCATGGCCCTTTCCCTACGGAGGTGTCGGGGGCGTTACTCCGAGGCACCTTCGGAGTCGTCAGCGGAGCCGTCGGCAGATTCGCCTTCGGTGCCTTCGGTGGAGCCTTCCCCGCTGTCGGCCATCTGGGCGGCCAGGGCGGCTATGCGGTCGGCGGAGTCCTGGATCTTCTGGTCGATGCGGGCCTTCTCGTCGCCCTCAGCCAGCGTCGGCTGGTAGGTGTTGCGATCGGTCTCGCTGGACACCGAGCAAGCGATGAAGTCCACGTCGTCGTTCTTCGCCACCTCGTCGCCGGTCACGGTGAAGGTCTGCTGGAAGATGAGGCAGTCCTTGTCGTCGGGGTTCGTGTTGCCGCCGAAGCAGAAGTTGCCCAGGCTGTAGACGATGTAGCGACCCTGGTACTGCTCCCAGCCCTGAATGACGTGCGGGTGCGAGCCCACCACCAAATCGGCCCCGGCGTCAATGGCAGCGTGGCCCATCTTCATCTGGTCCTCGGTGATGTCGTACTCGTGCTCGAGCCCCCAGTGCACGTACACGAGCACAAGCTGAGCGCCCTCGGCCCGGGCCGCGGCAATGTTGTCGGTCATCTGCTTGAAGTTGTCCTCGGAATCCTCAGGGAAGTAAGCGCCCACGAGCGCCACCTTCACGCCCTTCACGTCCATAGAGGCGATGCGGTCGTAGCCGAAGCTTTCCACACCCTCGGCATCGAGGGCGGCGATGGTGTCGTCGTAGCTTTCCTGTCCGTAGTCGGCGGAGTGGTTGTTGGCCAGCGTGGCCGCCTCCACCGAAGAGCTGCTGAAGATCTTCGCGTACTCGGGCTTGCCGCGGAAGGCAAAGGACTTGTCGGCCCGCTCGCCGCCCTCGGTAAGCACGCCCTCCATGTTCACGATGGTCAAATCGTCGGCACCGAAGAGCTCGGCCACGTTGCGCAGGAAGTAGGTGGCGTCGCCCTCCTCGGTTTCCCAGCGGCTGTTGAAGGAGCGCTCGTTCTCGTAGTTCTTATCGGTGCCAAGCGTGCAGTCGCCGGCGAAGGTAACCGTAAGGGTCACGGGCTCGGGCGCTGCCTCGGCGCCATCGCCCTCGGCAGCGCCTTCCGCAGACGAGCCAGTCGCATCGTTCACGGGCACCGTTTGCTCGGATCTTTGGGGGTCGACGCCAGGGCCGATCATCATGTTATCTATGTAACGCGTGTAGGACAGCAGTCCGATGGCCACCAGCTCAACGACGATGATAAGAACGAGCAGGAACTTCAACGGGGCGGGCGTGGTCGGTTTCGAGTACATGTAAAGCCTTTTCTAGAACACCAGCAGGAAAATGATCACGGCGAGCAGCACGACGATAACGGGAACGGCCACCTTAAGGAACAAGGGCACACCCGCCATACCCCCTTGGGAGGCGCTGTACTGGGCGCGGCCGCTCATAACGCCGGAGAAGCCCACCGACGAGGCCCGCGTAGCGCGGGGGCGAATGGGGGCCATAGCACCGGTGCCGCCCTCGGCGGGGGTGACGAAACCCTGGCCAGCCCGAGAGTGCCACGTGCGCGAATCCATGGTATCGAGCATGGGATCGTGGCGATCGCGGTCGTCGCGGGAGTAGGACGATATCTGGTGGCTCTCGTTGAACGTGCGCGAGTCGATGGAACCGCGCCCGTCGATGACCTCGCGGTTGAGGGCGCGGCCGCGGCGCGACTCGGACAGCGCGTCGCGAGAGGCGCGGGCGCGCTCGTAGCTTTCCATAGACGAGCGCGTGAGGTCGTAGCTTTCCTGGGAGGACAGCGGGGGAACCACGCGGCTGCGGCGCTGCTGAGCGGGTGCGGGGCGGCTCGGCCGACCGGCATCGCGGGAGGCGGCGCGCAGGGCGGCCTGCTCGCGCTCGTGGGCGGCAAGGGCCTCCTGGCGGGCAGCCCTGTCGGAGGCGCGCTGGGCGGCGCTGGCGGCCACGGCGCGCGTGGCCTGCTGCGAGCGCAGGCGCGCGTCACGGGCGCGCATCTCGTCTTGGGAGGCGTAGGATCTCAGGATGCTCTCGCGCGAGGGGCGGCTGGTGATCTTGCCGCGCGAGCCGGGCACCGGGCGCCCTGCGGGGGCGCCGGCCGACTCATAGGCGTCGGCGCGCGGAGAGCCTTGGGCGTCTTCGTTCTGTCCCATGGAAATCAACCTCTTCGTCGTCTGGTCGTTCGTTGAAAGTACGTTTGCTGCAGCGTTGCCCGGCGTGCTCGCGCCGGGAAGCGTCGTCTGTTGAAATACAGGGCCGCATCATTATAGGCAAAGCCAGCGCCAAGGCGCCCTCTTGAGCACGACTTTTCGCGAAAAGCCCACCGAGGTGCCGCCGACGCCTCCCCTTGCGCGCCGTTCCCGACCATGCCCGGCGGCGCTGCGCCACAAGTTCGCCATATCTGACACGCCTCTTACTTGCACCGTGTCAACAAATGCGACGGGGCGGCAACACCGCTCCAACAGGGCGGCGACTTTCTTCCGAAAAAGTTATCTTCAACATACAGAGGACTAACAACGCCCAGTTCAGAGCATATTTCTGACCAATTCGCCCTAAGATAGGCACCGTGGAGGTCGAGCTGTCGCCTCCACCCCACGAGAGGGTTTCGAACGCGCAAGAGACCGTCCTCGACGCACCCGTCGACAGGCCTCGTGAAAGGGCAGGAAATGAAAGCACCCAAACTTGTAGCCGTCGTAGCGTCCAGCGCCGCCGCCCTGTGCCTGGCAGCGGGGCTCGCCTACGCCACCGAATACACCGACCCCACCACCGCACCGATGCCGGAGAAGGCTCGCGACACCTCCATTGCCCAGCAAGTCACGTCCATCCTCGTCTACCAGGATCAGGAGGAGGCGGAAGCCATGGCCACGGAATTCAGCGCGATCCACGACGAGCTCGCCCTCGATGCCGTCGCCAACCGCGCGAACCTGGCCTACCAGCACAGCGCCGCCGGCGAGGCCGCCAAGGCGGAAGCGGATGCCGAGGCAGATACCGAAAAAGCCGCCGAGCCAGCTGCTGAGGAAGCCAACAGTGAGGAAGCCGTGGAGCCCATGGATGTTACCGAGCCGCTCGAGGTTATCTCCCCCAAGCACGGCGAGGATGCCATGGATCCGGCCACCATCGACGTGAACGGCGACATCATGGACTACATCGATTCCTACGAGACCGCCTCGGCGCCCACAAGCGGCGCGGGGCTGTGGATGGGATCTGACAGCACTGTGGACGGCAGCTGGGGCTACTTCATCGGGCACAACCCCGGATCGTTCACCTGCGTCATGACGCTGAAGAACGGCGACCCGGTCACCGTGTGCGACTCCGAGGGCCGCACCCGCACCTACCACGTGGTGGACGAGTTCATCGTTCCCGACGACACCTACTGGGAGGACATCCAGTCCCGCGTGACCGAGTACGGCGAGTCCATCATCCTGCAGACCTGCTGCGGCGACAACGCCCACTACCGCGTGGTCATCGCCGACTAGGCGAGCGACCGCTTCCCCTCTTCCGAGCCGCCCGGGCAATCAGGACCGGGCGGCTCTTTTAGTGAGCTCGGGGCGCTGTCCCACCCTAGCCTCTGGCGAGACGACGGGCCTTTTCCATGACGGCGCGCTCCAAATCGGCGATGGCCGGCGGCGTCCAGCTGAGGGCGTCTGCCCCGGCGGCCAGCGTCGCCTCCATCGAGCGGTTGGTGGCACCCCCCGTGGCAATGATGGGAAGCTCCGGGTAGGCAGCGCGCAGGGTGCCCACTACCTCCGCCGTGCGCGGGCCGGCCGCCACGTTCACGAGCGTGGCGCCCGCCTCAATCTGGCGGCGCACCACCCCGTCCGCTTCGCAGGCGGTCACCGTCACCGGCACCCCCACCCGCGAGACGAGCGCCTCAATGGTCTCCACAGGAATGGACGCGTTCACCACCACCGAGGCCACCCCGCACATTTCCGAATGCAGCGCCGCCTCTACGCAGCGCTCGCCCTGGGTGATGGAGCCGCCCACCCCGTTGAACACCGGGCGCTGGGATGCGGCCACAAGAGCGCTCGTGATAGCCGGCTGGCAGGTGAACGGGTACACCGCGAGCACCGCGTCGGCGTCGCAGTGGCAGATAACGGCCAAATCCGTGGAGAACACGAGCGAGCGAATCTTGCGCCCGGCCACGGCGATGCCCGGCGCCTGCCGGATGGCCTCGGGCACCGCCAGCATGACCTCCTGCTCGCGCGCCCCGCTACCCGCAATCTCGATAGACTTCACCATGGCCTCCCCTTAGAACAACTGCCGCCCGAGCATAGCCGCGAAACACACCGCCATGCACACGCCGAACACCGTGACCGCCACCTGGCAATCGCGCTTCATGAACACCAGCGCCAAGGCGGCGAAACCGCAGCAGCCGCCCACAAGGGCGCTGGCCCCGATCACAAACGTGAGAATATCCGCCATGGTCTTCCTTTCCACCTGTCGTCGGCCATCTTATACCACCAAGCGCCCCGGCGCGGTATCCTGAGAACCATTCGTGAAGAAACCCGCCCGAGAGGAGCAGCCCATGAACGTCGTATGCCTCGATCTGGAAGGCGTGCTGGTACCGGAAATCTGGATCGCCTTTTCCGAGGAGGCGGGCATCCCCGAGCTCGCCCGCACCACCCGCGACGAGCCGGACTACGACAAGCTCATGCGCTTCCGCCTGGACATTCTGCGCGAGCACGGGCTGGGCCTGGCCGACGTGCAGGCGACCATCGCGAAGATCGAGCCCATGGAGGGCGCCCGGGAATTCCTGGACGCGCTGCGGGCCGAGACCCAGGTGATCATCATCTCCGATACCTTCGAGCAGTTCGCCCGCCCCCTTATGGAGAAGCTCGGCTGGCCGACGCTGTTCTGCAACGAGCTGGTGGTCGCCGAGGACGGCACCATCGTCGATTTCACGATGCGCTGCCCGGAAAGCAAGCTCACCACCGTGCGCGCCCTGCACTCCTGCGGGCTCGAGACCATCGCGGCGGGCGACTCCCACAACGACCTGGGCATGATTCTGGATTCGAAGGCCGGGTTCCTGTTCCGCTCCACTGCCGCCATCAAGGCCGAGCACCCGGAGCTGCCGGCGCTCGAGACCTACGACGAGCTGCTGGCCGCCATCCGCGCCGCCCTGTAGGTGGAAGACGCGCTGCTGGAAATAATCACCGCGATCCGTGCGGGGGAAGCGGTCGACGCCGTGTGGCTCGACAAGCTCGTGCGGCGCCACAACCGGGCCGCCCACGACGGCACACGGCAGGTGGCGAAGCGCCGGCTGCTCCCCTACTACCTGCGGGTGCGCGCCGAAGAACCCGAGCGCTGGGCGGCGTGGAACGTGAGCGCCGCGGAGGACGCCGCCCTCGTGCGCCTGCTTCAGGCCAAACCCCGCCGCACCGCCTCCGGCGTGGCCACCATCACCGTGCTCACCAAGCCCTGGCCCTGCTCGGGCGCCTGCGTCTTCTGCCCGAGCGACATCCGCATGCCGAAGAGCTACCTGGCCGACGAGCCGGCCTGCCAACGGGCCGAGCGCTGCTGGTTCGACCCGTACCTGCAGGTGGCCGCGCGCCTGCGCACCCTGACGAACATGGGGCACGTCACCGACAAGGTGGAACTCATCGTGCTCGGCGGCACCTGGAGCGACTACCCCGAGAGCTACCGCATCTGGTTCATCAGCGAGCTGTTCGCCGCCCTGAACGCGAAGGACAGCGAACGCGCCGTCGAGGTCGAACGGCGCCGCGCCTGGTACGAAAGCCAAGGGCGCCTGCGAGAGGCGGAAGACCTGGCGCGCGCCTGCGAACCGCTCCAACGGCGTATCAACGCCGGCGAGATCGCCTACAACGAGGCATGGAAGGAACGCTACCGGAACGAGCCGCCGTCCCCTTCCGAGAGCGACCCTGCCAGCCTGTGGAACACGCTGCACGACGCGCACCGCATCAACGAAGGCGCGGCCCACCGCGTGGTGGGGCTCGTCGTGGAAACGCGCCCCGACCTTATCGACGACGCAAGCTGCCGCGAGCTGCGCGCGCTCGGCTGCACCAAGGTCCAGATTGGCATCCAGAGCCTGCGCGACGATGTACTGGCCGCAAACGGGCGAGGCATCACTGCCGAGCGCATCGCGGGCGCCATGGCGTGCCTGCGCCGCTGGGGCTTCAAGAGCCACGTGCACTTCATGGCGAACCTTCTGGGCGCCACGCCGGCCGGCGACATCGCCGACTACGCGCGGCTCGTCTCCGACCCGGCGTTTCTGCCCGACGAGGTGAAGCTCTACCCGTGCGCCCTGGTGGAAAGCGCGCAGCTGACCAAGGCCTACGAGGAGGGCCGGTGGGTTCCCTACACGGAAGAGGAACTTGTGGAGGTGCTGGCGGCCGATGTGGCCGCTACGCCGCCTTGGACGCGCATCTCCCGCATGATCCGCGATATCTCCGCCGACGACATCGTGGCCGGCAGCAAGAAGGCGAACCTGCGCCAGGTGGTGGACGGGCATCTGGCCCAGGCGCAGACCCCGGTGGCCGAGATTCGCTCGCGCGAGATTTCCGTGGAAGGGGTCGCATCCGCAACGCTGACCCTGGAAACCCTCGCCTACGAGACCGCCACCACCGAGGAGCGCTTCCTCCAGTGGATCGGGCCCGACGGACGTATCGCGGGGTTTCTTCGACTCTCGCTACCCAAGCCCATGGGGCGCTCGACCGACGCAGCGGCGCCCGAGGGCGCCAGCCCTTCCGAAGCAGCAGGCGCGCCATCACTCTTCGACGCCATGATCCGCGAGGTGCATGTGTACGGCAAGGTGGCGGCGCTGCACGAGGCGGGCGAAGGGGCCCAGCACGGGGGCCTCGGCCGTAAGCTCGTGGAGGAGGCCTGCCGCCAGGCGACCGAGGCCAGCTTCGGCGCTGTGAACGTCATCAGCGCGGTGGGCACCCGCGCCTACTACCGCGCGCTCGGGTTCGAGGATGCCGAGCTCTACCAGAGGCGCACGCTGTGACGGCGCCCGTATCCGCAGATCACGCGGCTCGGGCGACGGAATCGGGCCCCTACGGCGACGACGTCATTCGCCAGCTGAATGCCCTCACGAGCGAGTTCTACGCTCGCGAGGCCGCGTCGTTCTCTGCCACGCGCCAAGCACCCTGGCACGGCTGGGAAGAGGCTTGGGGCATCATTGCAGGAAGCGATCCCACCCTAGCTGGCCGCCCGCTTTCCGTGCTCGACCTCGGCTGCGGGAACCTCCGCTTCGAGCGCTTCCTCGCCGAGCGAGCAGCGGGCCCTCTCAGTGTTCACGCCGTGGACAATTGCGCGGCCCTCGCCCAGGAGGGGCTTGGCCTGCGCGAAGCCTCGCGAGAGCCAGATGACCCCCGCCCCGCAGGCGGCTACCTCGCCCGCGCGCTTTCCGCATCGAACGCCGGCGCAGCCCCCTCGGCATCCGTCACCTTCCAAAAACTTGATATAGTGGAGGCCCTGCTGAGCGGCACGTTCGCGGAGCGCCTCCCCCGCGCCTCGTGCGACCTTGCCGTGGCCTTCGGCGTGATGCACCACCTGGCCACGTTCGAGCATCGCGCCACGGTTTTGGAATCCCTGGTCGCGTCCCTGCGCCCCGGCGGCTTCGCCATCGTCTCCTTCTGGCAATTCCTGAACGACTCTCGCCTAGCCGCGAAGGCCGAGGCGGCAACCGCCGCCGGCCGCAGCCGTTATCGGTTGCCTCCGTTCGGAGACGGCGACTTCCTGTTGGGATGGCAGCACGCCGAGAACGTCTTCCGCTTCTGCCACCACACCTCCGACAGCGAGATCGACGCCCTCCTGAGCATCTGCGGCATCGTACGGCAGGACGGCACAGCAGCTGGAGAATCGCCCGTGCCAGCCGACGTGTCCCTCCGTGAGATCGCCCGCTTCTCCGCCGACGGCAAAACGGGCGACCTCAACCGCTACCTCGTTCTTCAGAGGCCATAAGCTTTACGCTCATCAATGCAGTTTCCTTGATTCCCCTCGGGGTCGAAGTAAGTTCGGTATAACTTCTGTTAGAGTGCGCCCCATGGCTAGAACACCTGACACCCCCGCCGTCGCTCGCCGACGGGAACGAGAGAAGCGCACCGTCTCGCAGATGGTGGCAATTCATTGCGCCGGCCATCATCAGAAAGAGGCGCGCACCGAAAAGAGCTACGCCGGCGAGGCGCTTTGCCCCGCGTGCAAGGAGCTCGACGATTACTGCGTCCTACGCACCGAGCGCTGCCGTTCCATGGCGCGCAAAACCAGCTGCGAGGCCTGCGGCAACCACTGCTACGCCCCGACCCAACAAGCGCGCATTCGCGAGGTCATGCGTTACGCCGGCCCCCGTATGATGCTCCACCACCCCGTGGCCGCCGTACGCCACCTCATGGGGAAATAGCTACAGCAGCCCCTTCAGACACCGATGACATACCCTGCGTGCAGCCATCGCCCACAAGCAGCCCTACTACGAAGGAAGTACGGTTCAGAGACGGCGCCCATACGGCGGCGCTGCGGTTTGCGGGCGGTCGTTTTACGGTGCTGCGACGGTTTGCGGACGGTTCTAAACGGGAAATCCCCCCGACCTTTTGACGGTTTTGCGCGGCTAGCATAGCGGCATCGTCCCCAACCCGAGGAGCCGCCATGCAAGACCGCGATCTGAAATTCAGCGATTGGCCCATGTTCGACCACATCATGGAGAAACACCCCGATATATGCCGTCGGCTCCTAGAGGTGGTGCTCGGCATGCCCGTCGCCGCCGTGGAGAACATCACGGCTGAGCGTACTATCTTGCCGCGCTTAGGATCCCACGGCGTGCGCCTCGACGTCATCATGCATGCGGGAGGGGTTGCCTATGACGTGGAAATGCAGTGCTACTCGCGCGGCAAGCTTGGGCGCCGTATGCGCTACAACCAATCCTCGATGGATTCGCTGGCCCTTAAGCCGGGCGAGGACTACGACCGTCTTCCCCAGAGCTTCATCGTGTTTATCTGCACCTTCGATCCCTTCGAGCACGAACTTCCTGTCTATACCTTCGACATGATCTGCGACGAGAGCGCCCACGTTTCCCTCGACCACGGCTTCAAATGGGTAGTGCTGAACGCCTCCGCGTGGCGCTCCCTTCCCGCTGGCGAACTCAAAGACCTGTTACACTACATTCAAGAGCAAAGCGTCAGCGACGATCGCCTCGTGAACGACATCGCAACGGCCGTGGAAGAAGCCAACGACGATGCGGCGTGGAGGCAGGAAGGCCTTGCCATGATCACCCTGGAAGAAGACTTGCGCGCCCAAGCGCGCATGATGAAGGAAGCAGCCCTGGAGCAGGGCTTGGCCGAGGGTCGTGCCGAAGGGCGCGCCGAAGGTTTGGCCGAAGGCCGCACCGAAGGCGTGCAGCAGGGAGAAGAACGCATGGCAGCTCTTGTCGCATTCCTTCTAGAGCACGGACGCAGCGATGACGCCCTGGCCGCAGCGAGCGATCCGGCGCGACGGGCCGATCTGCTGGAGGAGTGCGGGCTATATAGCTAAAGCCCGAGGTAGGCCAAGAGCCCCTCGCAGCCGTCGACGACATCTTGGTAGGTCGTTGCGAAATCCCCCGTGTACCAAGGGTCGTCGACGTCTCTCGTCGTGCCGGCGAATTCCAGAAGCTTGAACACCTTGCGTCCAGGGTCTTCCCCTAACATCCGGTGCATGTTGCGAATGTTCGCCGCGTCCATGCCAATGAGGAAATCCCAATCGTCGTAGTCGGCGCGCCGCAACTGGCGGGCGCGCTTGCCCTCGAAGCCTCCGATGCCGTGCCGGCGCAGTTCTGCGGCGGTGCCCGGATGCACCGGATTGCCGATCTCCTCGGTGCTCGTGGCCGCCGAGGCAATCTCAAACCTATCGGACAGGCCGCGTCGGGCCACCATATCCTTCAGAACGAACTCGGCCATGGTGGAGCGGCAGATGTTCCCATGGCAGACGAACAGCACCCGTATCATGGGCCCTCCCTCACGCGATCGCGGTTTTCTTCCAGTATCGCACATTGGCCCATAGCGCAGCCCTGCGGCTTCTGAGAAAATACCGCCCAGCACTTGCCCCATCCGCCCGAGCGCGGAGCAACTACCAAGGAGAAACATGGCGGAGTTCATCTACCAAATGTACAAGGCCCGCAAGGCCGTCGGCGACAAGGTCATCCTCGACGACGTGACGCTGTCGTTCTACCCGGGCGCGAAAATCGGCGTCGTCGGCCCCAACGGCATGGGGAAATCCACGCTGCTGAAAGTCATGGCCGGCCTGGAAGAAGTGTCCAATGGCGAGGCACGCCTGTCCCCCGGCTACAGCGTGGGCATTCTCCTGCAAGAGCCGCCGCTCGACGAGGACAAAACGGTGCTCGAGAACATCCAGATGGCCTTCGCCGATGTGCTGGCCAAGGTGGATCGCTTCAACAAGATCGGCGAGGAGATGGCCGAGCCCGATGCCGACTTCGACACGCTCATGGACGAGATGGGCAAGCTGCAGGACGAGATAGACGCCGCCAACGGCTGGGATCTCGACTCTCAGCTTTCCCAGGCCATGGATGCCCTGCAGTGCCCCGACCCCGACGCGCCGGTGAGCATCCTCTCCGGCGGCGAGCGCCGTCGCGTGGCCCTCTGCCGTCTGCTGCTCGAGCAGCCCGACCTGCTGCTGCTCGACGAGCCCACCAACCACTTAGATGCCGAAAGCGTGCTGTGGCTCGAGCAGCACCTGAAGAACTATCCCGGCGCCGTATTGGCCGTCACCCACGACCGCTACTTCCTCGACCATGCCGCCGAGTGGATCTGCGAGGTCGACCGCGGCCAGCTGTTCCCCTACAAGGGCAACTACTCCACCTACCTGGAGACCAAGGCCGCCCGCATGGCCGCCCAGGGCCAGGCCCAAGCGAAGCTCGCCCGCCGCATGGAGCGCGAGCTGGAATGGGTGCGCTCCTCGCCTAAGGCCCGCCAGGCCAAATCGAAGGCCCGCCTGGCCAACTACGAGGCCATGGTGGCCGAGGCCGGCAAGGCCAAGAAGCTCGACTTCGCCGAGATTCAAATTCCCGCCGGCCCGCGCCTGGGCTCGAAAGTGCTCGTCGCCAAGAACCTGCACAAGGAGTTCGACGGCCGCGTGCTTATCGACGATCTCTCTTTCGAGCTCCCTCCCAACGGCATCGTGGGCGTCATCGGCCCCAACGGCGTCGGCAAGACAACGCTGTTCAAGACCATCGTGGGCCTCGAGCCCCTGGATGGCGGCGAGATTGAGGTGGGCGAGACGGTGAAGATCGCCTACGTGGATCAGAACCGCGCGGGCATCGACCCCGACAAGAAGCTGTGGGAAGTGGTCTCGGGAGGCACCGATTACATGATGGTCGGCGAGACCGAGGTGCCCTCGCGTGCCTACGTGGCCGCTTTCGGCTTCAAAGGCGCCGATCAGCAGAAACCTGCCGGCGTGCTCTCGGGCGGCGAACGCAACCGCCTGAACTTGGCGCTCACCCTGAAAGAGGGCGGCAACCTGCTGCTGCTCGACGAGCCCACCAACGACTTGGATGTGGAAACCCTCTCCAGCCTGGAGGCGGCCCTGCTCGACTTCCCCGGCTGCTCGGTAGTGGTCAGCCACGATCGCATGTTCCTCGACCGCATCGCCACCCATATTCTGGCCTGGGAAGGCGACGACGAGAACCCCGGCCGCTGGCATTTCTTCGAGGGCAACTTCGAGGCCTATCAGGCCGATCGCGAAGCGCGCCTGGGCAAGGAGGCCTCCAAGCCCCATCGCCTCCACCGCAAGCTGACCCGCAACTAGATCATCTCCAACTAGAGGCATTAGCTCACTCTCTTAAAGGGAAGCTCTCAGAGCTTCCCTTTATCTTTTGATTGCTCTTTAGAGACCTTAATCCATATCATTTGATGATTTTATTCTTGACCTACATTCACATAAGGTCTATGCTGAATTTGCCATATTCATCGTGCGAGAGGGGCATCATGGTCGACGACATTACACCGGCGCGTATCAAGGAGATTCGGAAGCGGTATGGGCTCTCGCAGCAGGCGTTTGCCCGCATTCTTGGCATCGGCCCCGCAAGCATTGCGCGCTACGAGAACGGCGCCAAACCAACGAAGGCCAACGCCAACCTCATCCGTGCAGCTGAAATCCCAGAATTCATGGCCGATTGCCTGAAGCGCGACGGCGAGGTGCTCACCGCCAAGCAGCGCGAGAGCGTCGAGAAGATCGTTTACGCAGAAATCATATTCGACGAGGAAGGCGAGATTATGGACATCAACGACATCTACGAGCTCACCCTGCAGCAGGAAGTGCTAAACGAAAAGGCCTGGGACATCATGGCTCAGGTTTCACGCGCCCGCCAAGAGGCCAAGCAAAAGGGAGACGAGGGTCTGGCCATGATTTACGACGACATCGAATTGCAAATCGCCAAACTTGTTCCCCAGATCCTCTCAGAAGAGAGCACCAATCAAGCGAGAATCAGCGAACTGCGAGGGCAATTAACGGGCTTTCAGCAGCTCATGGCGACGCGGCTTGCGAAGGCGGCATAACCATGGCGGCAGAGGACTACACGCCAGAGGAATTCAACCGAGAACACGAGCGCATCATGCGAGATCTTTTGACCGCCTACGCTCCGCATCTTCCAGAAAAGCCTCAAGCGTATCTTCTGGGAGGGCAAAGCGGTGCGGGGAAAACGACGCTGCACAAGATGATTCGCCAGCGCACACCAGGAGGCATCATTAGCATCAACGGAGACGACTACCGCAAAAAGCACCCACGGTTTCTCGAGTTGCAAAGATTGCACGGGGACAAAGCCGTTGACTACACGGCCCCTTGGGCGGGGCGCATGACCGAGGCGCTCGTTGAGGCGTTGTCGGCCATTGGCTACAACCTCATCATCGAGGGCACGCTGCGCACAGCGGAAGTTCCCTTGAAAACCGCCATGCTTTTGCGCGAGCGCGGCTATGGGGTGTCGCTGGCCCTTATGGCGGTGAAGCCCGACATCTCCCTAGTAAGCTGTCAGCTGCGCTACGAGGAGATGCGCATCGCGGGCACAACGCCCCGCGCCACCGATCCAGCCCACCACAAGAAGATCGTCGACCAAATCGTCAGCAATCTGCGTACCCTCGAGGAAAGCCAGCAGTTCGAGGAGATATATCTGTACACTCGGGCTCAGCGGTGCCTCTACCCTCGGGAGGGCTACGGCGGCACGGCAAGCGATACGCTGAAAGAGGCTCTCTTCGGCCCGTGGACCGAAGAGGAGCGCAGGCATTACGAGCACCTGAAGGCTAAGCTTCTCGCTCTGCAGGCTCGGTAGGCTCCGAAGTCGCTTCGGGTTCGGTGGCTTCGACGGCGTCGCTCGGCTCGCATGCCTCACCGGAGGCGGGCGTCGAAGTTGGCTCGGCCGCCATCGCCCCAGGATCGCTTTCGCTCGCAGCAGCCAAGGCGGCATCTTCGGCGAGCAGGCGCTGGAAGTCCTCCAAATTGTACAACTCGCCGGTGTCCCCCAGCTCGTCCACCGAGAACAGCTCGCCGGCATCCTCCGAAAAGCCGTCCCCCTCGCCAGCGTCACCGAAATCCTTCATGCCGAAGCGATCGCGGCCGCAGGCCACCAGGCGGAAAGAATCCTGCGGCACCTCGTCTTCGACGACGTACCAATGATAGGCCTCGTCGGGAACGGCTGCCGCAGCCGCAGCCGCTGCCGCTGCCGGCGTAGCGCCCTTGCGAGAGCGGAGCGCCTCGCGGCGGCGCAGGGCGGCATCGAGGGCCGACTCCTCCACGACGGGCGCCGACTCGTCAAGCGCCACCTCGTCTTCCACCCACAACGGGTTGATGCCCGCCGCAGCCGCCTCGGCAGCGCTCGCCGCCGCGGCCTCTGCGGCCACCCGCTGCTTGCGGGACTCCACGGCAAAGCCGGCCACGGCGCCCACGGCGGCAGCCCCCAGTACCCCTACCGACACCGGACCGGCCATCTTGGCAGCTTCGAGCCATTCCACCTCGCCGGTATTCGCCAGCGCCTCGTGGGGACCGCCCGCCACACCGTACTTCAGCACCTGAATGACATGGTGGCCGCCCTGCTCGCCCACACCGAGCACCTGGGCGCGATCCCAACCGCGCTCGCGAAGCGCCTGGGCTCGCTCGTTCGCACGGGTTACCACCGCCTCGCGGTCATCGAACGCCAGCGCATCGAGAGGGCAGCCCGCCACGCAAGCGGGCACGCCGCCATCGGCCACCAACGCCGAGCAGCCGTCGCACAGGCAGACGCCCGCCCGCTCGCCCACATGGCGCGGGGCATCGGCAGGACAAACCATGGTGCACAAATGGCAGCCCACGCAGCGACTCGCGTCGAGGGCCACGAAGCCCGTGGCCTCGTTGACGGCCAGCGAGCCCGTGGGGCACACCTCGGCGCAAGGAGCCTCAACACAATGGACGCAGCCTTCCCGATGGGCCTCCCACACAAGCCCGCGCTCGCCATCTTGGCGCTCGGTCAGCGTGACAGCCAAAGGAGATGCGCCATCCGGTGCGACGGCGCGGCCGAAAGCCGTCGCCGCCTCCTCCCCTTCGTCGCGGGCGCCCATGCCGAAATGCGCCCGGCAGGCCACCACGCAGGCCTGGCACGCCGAGCAACGGCTGCTGTCGAACAGAATCGCCTTATCCGCCATGATGCTCCCCTAGGCCTTCTCGATATCGACTAAAAATCCCTTGAGATCCCGCGCGCCGCCCACCGGCGACACCGACGCGGGCGCCAGGGCGGCCCAGCAGCACGCCGGATCCTCCTCCTGGCCGTAGGCGACCCCGTTCAGCACCACGTAGTGGGCCTCGCTCTCCTCGCACAAAAACGGCGCAAGGCGCTCGGTTACCAGCACCGGGGCCGTCATAGAGGCGCGCCCGTTGAACACCCGGGCCCTATCCCCCGTCGCAAGGCCGCGAATGCGCGCCAGCGTCGGCGACATCTCCACGAAGCACCCCGGCTCCACTGCCGCGAGCGCCTCGCAACGCGCCCGGTCGGCGTTGGAGCGCCCGTCGCCGCACACGACCGCCGCAATGGGGTACGTCTGCCGGTCGGCCTGCACCTCCGCGTAGTCGGGCGCGAGCGCCTCGGCCACCGCGTCGTCGACCGCCGTGTCGCTCTTCGCCGAGCGCGAGGCGGCCGCCATCACCACCGGCGAGGCGTAGGCTGTGTTCAGCCGGTTGTTGAGGGGCGACTCCAAGGACTCGTAGTGCTCGGGGAACGGCCCGTCGTCCATCCGGTCGCTCGCGAAGAGGGCCACCTGCTCCCACAGGCCGGGGAACGCGCAGTTGTCGGGCTCGATCCAGCGCCCCTCGCGCAGCACCGGGAAATCGGGCTTATCGGCGCCGACCCACGTCTGGCCGTCCCACGTCAGCACGGGCCGTTCGCGCACCCAGGGCTGCCCGGCCAAGTTCGCGCTCGCGCGGTTGCCCCGAAGGCGCACGTTGCCGGGCCACGCGAAGCCCCAGGCGCCGAACAGGGCCAGCCCCGACTCATCCGAGCCGTCCCGCAAGCCCACCGGCTGCACGGCCACATCGGCCGCAGCCTCCCCGTTGCCCCAGCAGCCCGCCAGCGGGGCGACCGCGCAGGCCACCGCGCCGTCGGCCCGCAACCCGTCGGCACCTTCGATAAGCAGCGGCGCGCCGCCGGCCAGATCGCTGTCCTCCACCACGTAGCCGTTAAGCGCCCAGGCAACGCGGGTCAGATCGGGAACACCGCCGGAGGCGTAATCCCATTTCGCATTCAGAATGGGGGTGATGGCCGTGCCGCCCTTCGTGTCGTAGAGGTTGAAGACGCGCTCCCACAGCTCGCAGACGACCTCCGCCGGCGCACGGCTCTCGCCAAAGGGAGCCACCGCCGCATCGGCCCACTGAAGAACGCGGTCGGATCCGCAGCGCAGCCCCGCCTTCTCGGGGCCCTCGGCCAAAGGCAGCTGGTAGACCGTCGTCTGCTGCTGCGAGGCGTCTTCGGCCTGCATCCAGAACTCGGCGGCCAGATTCGGGGCGCCGTCGGCCACCACGAGCCACGAGAGGGTACCCAGCTCATCGGCCCCCACGCCGTTAACGGCGCGCGCTACCGCGTCGCAACCCCACAAGAAGCACCCTTGGAGCGACGCGCTGCGCAGCCCGTCGCCCAACGAGGGAACCGCCGTCGGGCGCTTCGGCAACCAGTCGAACCCGTAGTCCTCCTCGCTTACCGACGCATCGCCCCACCATTCCCGCAAAGCCGAAACGAGGGCCTTAGGCCGCGTCGACCCGCGGCCCGCCGGCTCAGTATGGGCCTCGAGCCATCCCTGCAGATCGGCGGTGTCTTCGCTTGGCCACGGCAGTCCGCCGCAGAACGCCTCGGGCGAGAGCCCCACGGCGTCGGCCATGATCTCGTTGGGCTCGCCGCCCATATAGCTCATGCCGCCGCCTACCACGCCGATATTTCCCAGCACCAGCTGGGCCGCCGCCGCGGCGCGCACGGCCTGGGCGCCTGTACCGTGTTGCGTAAGGCCGGGACCGGCCAGGATCTTGGCCGCCTTCTCCGCGGCCGCCGTGGCGCCGATCGTGCCGTAGGCCTGCTCCAGCACGTCGCGCCCCACGCCGCATACCGTTGCCACCGTGTCCAGGTCGTAGCGCGCCAGAAACTCGCCCCAACGCACCCAGGTGCAGGCGGGGTCTTGCAGGGTGATGTCGCGCGTCACCTTGGGCTGCGAGGGAATGGTCCACACGGGGACCCCCTCGCCCCGCACCCAGGAGAACTCGCCGTCGAAGCGCATGTTCCAAGTCTCGAAGCCGTCGCTTTGGTACCCCCAGCTGGCCTTGTCGTAGGTACCGGCCACCGGATCCCACCCGAAGAACAGGCCCGTGGCGGCATCGAAGCTGAACGCCGGGTCCAGCAGATAGGAGGCGTTCGTGTAGTTCAGAACGTACTCCGGCTGCCACAGGCCGCCGTCGCGCAGGTACTTGGCGAGGCCGCAGAAAAAGGCCACGTCGGTACCGGGGCGAATCGCCACGTGCAAATCGGCCATCTCGGCCGTCCGGGTGCGGATGGGGTCGATGACGATCCAGGTAGCTCCCCGCTCGCGGGCGCGCTCGATCCAGCGCAGGCTCACCGGGCAGCTCGCCCCGTGGTCCGATCCCACGGTCACAATGACGTCGGCGTTGGCGATATCAGCCCACGACCCGTCGGGCTCGGCGATGCCGAAGGTAGACGCGCACCCCTCGGCGAAGGCGCGGCGCCCCAAGGCCGCCTCGCTGTCCACGTTCACCATGCCCCAGCTGCGCAGGGCCTTGCACAGCAGGTACTGCTCCTCAGCCGTGAAGCGGGCGCCCCCGAAGCTCGCCAGGGCCTGGGTGCGCATCACCGGCACCTCGCCTACCGCCTCCTCAAAGGTGGCGTCGCGCGTCTCCTTGACAAGCGCGGCGATCTCGCCGAGGGCCATGTCCCAGGAGATGTCTTCCCACGCCTCCGACCCGGCGCGGCGCACGCGCGGGCTCGCCAGGCGATAGGAAGCAGCAGCCTCTACGGCCGGCGCATCCTCGTCCGCGGACGTCTCGGCGTCCTCCGCCGCAGCGGACGCCGGCCCGTTCCCGTACAGCGAGCCCATCTGCTGGCCCCGCAGGCACAGCTTGCCCTCGCTCACCGGGTTGGCGCCATCGCCCCGCACGGCCGCGATGCAGCCGTCCTCCACCTCGAGCACCGCCGTGCAGCCGCCCGGGCAGCCCTCGCAGAATGCGATCGGCCCCGCCGGCGCCTCAGCGGCCGCGGCGCCTTCGCCGCCTTCCGTCGGCTCCTCGTCGGCCCAGGCCGCCGGAGTTGCCAAGCCGCCCGCCGCGCCGGCCGCTACCACGGCGCCGGCCCCAGCCAGAAAGCCTCTGCGCGTCAGCTCCATGAACGAACCCTATCTCCTCGAAGGGGCGCCGAACCCCGTGCGCGCCCTTATTCACACCTTGTCTCTTTGCCGTTCATTTTCACACAACGCGCCCCTTCGGGCACACCGAAAAGGCGCGAGACGGCCCCTGGCGGGCAATTGCCCACAATTTGTCCATCGAAATGCGCCCGATATGCCCTTTGATGAGGTGTTTCATCGGCATTTAGCCGCCGAAACGCAAAGGAGCCGGGCCCTCGGGCCCGGCTCCAGCAACCGCTCGCCTCTCGCGCCCGCGACGGCGGGCGAGCCAGCGTTACGCGTTCGGCTTGTCCTCGTCGGCGGGAACCTCCACCACCGTCACGCTGTCGGCCACCTCTTCCACATTGTTGTCGGGAAGCACCACGGCAGGCGCCTCGGCGGCAGCCTGGGCCTCGGCGGCCGTCTCAGCCGGCGCGAAGGTGCCTTCGGCCACGGTCTCCTCCACGGCAACGGGAACTGGAGCCGCGCCCGTGTCGCAGGCCACCGCCTCGGTGGCCGTCACGGCCTCGGCAGCCACGGGCACCGTCGGCGTCACTGGCGCCGGGGCCGTGTAGGGCTGCTGGGGAGCAGCGGCCGGCGCCACCGGGGCCGCGCCATAAGGCGCGTAGACCGGAGCCGCCGGCGCACCGTAGAGCTTCTTATCCTTGTTGGCGAACACCGCCACGATAATGCACAACACGAGCGAGATCCAGCTGCCAGTGATAAGGGCGGCCACCGCGCCCACGATGTTCCACACCATCACGCCCTTCAGCTTCTCGGGCGCCGCGGCGCCGCGCACGCCGATGATGCCCGCCACCAGCACGAGTACGCAGCCGACGAACAAAAAGCCCACCAGGCCGCCGAGCATGCCCAGAATGGCCGTGACGTCGCTCGCCTCAATGTAGTAGCCGTCGTCGGTGTAGAAGTAATCGTAGCCCGAGCCGTCGATGGCAGCTCCGCCGGCGCCCAGCATGGCCCAAATGGCCAGCACGCCCAGCAGCCCCAGGGCCGCCAGCACGATATTGGCAATGCTCATGCCCTTGATGGCCTTCGCATGATTGGTGTTCATGACGCTCTCCTTTTCGAACGGATATTGCAACTCCCTCAGTATAGCGGTGTATTGTTGAGGGGCAAGGTCGGCATTGGTTTGTGACGTTATTGTTGACAACCGTCAACGGCTGGCGCCGGCGGGGCGTACCCCTTCACCTCGCGCTCCATCTCGGTGTACTCGCGAGCGAGGTCTTTGGCAAGCTCGCTGTGCAGGGTGCGGGCCACCTGGGGGTCGCGCTGCATGAGCGAGGTGAAGCGGTCCTGGCGGGCGAGGAAGTCGTCGAGGGAGCCATCCGGCGCATGGTAGTCGAGCACGAGCGGGTCTTTCCCTTCCCCGCGCAGGGCGGGGTTGAAGCGGAACAGCGGCCAGTAGCCGGCATGCACGCCCTCGCGGGCCACCCGCAGGTTGGTGCTCATGCCGCCCTTGATGCCCCAGCTGATGCAGGGACACAGCGCGATGACGATGGAGGGGCCGTCGTAGGCCTCGGCCTCGCGCAGGGCCGTGATGGTCTGCTCCATGTTCGCCCCCAGGCACACCTGGGCCACGTACACGTAGTCGTACTGCATGCACATGCGCCCCAGGTCCTTGCGGGGCGTGGGCTTGCCGTCCAGGGTGAACCCGGACACGCTGGAAAGCTCGGTGGCCTTCGACATCTCCCCGCCGGTGTTGGAATAGCCCTCGGTGTCCAGCACGAGCACGTTGATGTTCTCGCCCGAGGCCAGCACCTCGTCCAAGCCGCCGTAGCCGATATCGTAGGCCCAGCCGTCGCCGCCCACGGCCCATACGCTCTTCTTCCCGAACAGCTCGCCGTAGTCGAGGATCTCGTCGGCCAGGACGCGGGCCGCCCCCTCGGCAGGCAGCCCGTCGCGCTCCTGCGCCAGAGCCTGCCGAACCGCCTGGCCGAGCCCGTAGGCCGCCTCGACATCGTCGGCCGCCGCCAGCCAGTCGCGCAGAAGCGCCGTCACAGCGTCGGAGAAAAGAGGCGTCCCCGAGGCAACCTCCGCGGCGCCGGCGACCGTCGCTTCCGCCACGGCGCCCCCGGCAATCTCGCGCTGGGCATCGGAGCCGACGGGGTTGGCGATAGCCGGATCGTCCACCGCCTCGCCCACGGCCCGACGCGCCAAGTCCACCAGGTGGCGCCGACGCACCTTCACCGCCTTGGCAATACCGTAGCCGAACTCCCCGTTGTCCTCGAACAGCGAGTTGCCCCAGGCCGGCCCGCGCCCGTCAGGCCGCACCGTATAGGGAATGGAGGGCATGTAGGCGCCCCAGATGGACGAGCAGCCCGTGGCGTTCGCAATGATGAGGCGCTCGCCGAACAGCTGGGTGAGCAGCTTCACATAGGGCGTCTCGCCGCAGCCGCCGCAGCAGCCGGAGAACTCCAGCAGCGGTTTCTGCAGCTGGGTGCCCGCGATGCTGGCGGTGCTCACCTGGATGTCTTTGAGGGAGATGTTGCGCTGGCCGAAGGCGAGGTTTGCCTTCTGCGTTTCCAGCTGGCTGGCCAAAGGCTTCATAACCAGAGCCTTGCCCGGCGCGGGGCAGTTGTCGGCGCAGCTGCCGCAGCCCACGCAGTCCTCGGGGTACACCTGCACGCGATAGTGCATGCCGGAAAGCTCCTTCAAGGTCGCCGGCTTGGTGTCGAAGCTCGCCGGGGCGCCCTTCAGCTCGTCGTCGGTGGCCACGTAGGGGCGAATAGCCGCGTGCGAGCACACAAGCGAGCACTCGTAGCACTGGACGCACTTGGTAACGTCCCATTCGGGAATCTCGAAGGCCACGCAGCGCTTCTCGTACTCGGCCGAGCCCGGGGGCACGATGCCCGCAGGGTCGAGGGCCGAGACGGGAAGGTCGTTGCCGCGCAGCTCATCCATGGGGCGGAAGATCTTCTCGATGAAGGCATCCTCGCCGGGCACCGAGCCCAGGCGCACGGCCGGCGCGGCACCTGTTCCGGCAGCGTAGTCGCTGGGAGCCCCTCCCGCATCGCGGGCATCGGCCCAGCTTTTCGGGTAGGCAATTTCCACGAGGGCCGCGGCCGCTTGGTCGATGGCCTTCTGGTCGCGAGCCACCACATCGGCGCCCTTCGAGGCGTACACCCGGGCCACATCCTGCTTCAGCAGGCGCACGGCCTTATCGAAGTCCATAACCTGGGTCAGCTTGAAGAACACCGTCTGCATGATCATGTTGATGCGCGGCCCCAGGCCCTCCCGCGCCGCCAGCGCCGCGGCGTCGATCACATAGAAGCGGGCCTTCTTCGCGGCAATGGCGCGTCGCAGAGCGGCCGGCAGCTGCGCCTCCAGGGAGCGCACGTCGGTCCACGAGGCGTTCAACACGAAGGTGCCGCCCTCACGCAGCCTATCGAGCATGGCGTAACCGCGCTTCACGTAGATGTCCTTGTGGCAGGCCAGGTAGTCGGCCTCGGTAATGAGCCACGGGGCGTGCACCGGCTCGTCGCCGAAGCGCATGTAGGAGATGGTCAAACCGCCGGACTTCTTGGAGTCGAACCAGCTGTACTCCTGCACGTACTTGTCGGCGCTGTCGCTGACGATGCGCGCCGCCACCTTGTTGGCGCTCACCGTGCCGTCGCTGCCGAAGCCGTAGAACACCGCCTGGGTGAGCTTTTGGCGCGCGGGCAGCCGGTAAGCGGGCACCGCAAGAGACAGGTGCGTGACATCGTCGGTGATGCCCACGGTGAAGCGGGCTTTGGGCGAGGCTGCAGCCAAGTTGTCGAAGACGGCTTTCGCCTGGGCCGGGTCGAACTCCTTGGAGGAGAGGCCGTAACGGCCTCCGATGACGCGCACGCCCGGACGCGCGGCAGCCACGGCGGCCATCACATCGAGGAACAGCGGCTCGCCCAAGCTGCCCGGCTCCTTGGTGCGGTCGAGCGCACACACGGCGCGCACCGTAGCCGGCAGCGCGGCCAGCAAATGCTCGGCCGAGAACGGCCTATACAGGCGCACCTTCACGAGGCCTACCTTCTGCCCCTGGGCCACCAAGTCGTTCACCACCGCCTCCACGGTCTCGCAGCTGGAGGCCATGGTCACCACCACGTATTCGGCATCGGGCGCGCCCACGTAGTCGAACAGGTGGTACTGCCGGCCCGTAACCTTCGCCAGGGCGTCCATGTTCTTTTGCACGATACCGGGCAGCGCGTCGTAGGCGACATTGGGCGCCTCGCGGTTCTGGAAGTAGATGTCGGGGTTCTGGGCGGTGCCGCGCACCGTGGGATGCTCCGGGTCCATGGCGCGGTGGCGGAAGGCGCTTACGGCCTGCCAGTTCACGAGCGGACGCATGACCTCGGGGTCAATGACGTCGATGGTCTGCACCTCGTCGGAAGTGCGGAAGCCGTCGAAGAAGTGCACGAAGGGCAGGCTGCCGTCGATGGCCGACAGGTGCGCCACCCACGAGAGGTCCTGGCACTCCTGCACCGAGCTCGACCCCAGCATGGCCACGCCCGTGGCGCGCACCGCCATAAGGTCCTGATGGTCGCCGAAAATGGACAGCGCGTGGGCCGCCAGCGACCGGCAGGTAATGTGGAAAACGCCCGGCAGCATCTCGCCGGAGATCTTGTACATGTTGGGAATCATGAGCATGAGGCCCTGGCTGGCCGTCATCGTGGTGCCCAGCGCTCCGCCGGCCAGACACCCGTGCAGCGCGCCGGCCACACCCTTCTCCGACTGCATCTCCTTCACCGCCACCGTGTGGTCGAAGAAGTTCCTGCGCCCTTGGCTTGCCCACCGCTCGACGGTTTCGGCCATGTGGGAGGCCGGCGTAATGGGGAAGATCATGGCCGCGTCCGACAGCGCATAAGCCGCCTGAGCCGCCGCCTCCATCCCCGTCATAGCCTGTCGTGTACCCATGATGAATCCTCTCTCATCAGCTTGCGACTCCCCGCCGGTCGGAGCCGCCGGGTATTCTGATTCGCTCAGACAGTCCTCGCTTTGTGGAAGTGTCCACTGGACACTTCCAGTCGCTGCGGAACTCGCTCGGTCAGAACACCCGGCGTCTCCTCTGCACCATCACTCAGCTGTGGCAGAGCGTAGAGGAACACGGGGTGGTGCTCACCAAGCGAGTTCCGCAGCGAACGAAACAGCCCAGTGGGCT
>CAJUSP010000003.1:107825-195050 GCA_910589165.1 uncultured Adlercreutzia sp. | reverse complement strand
TCCTGGAGTACTGGAACTGCGTGTTCACCCAGTACGACGGCCAGGAGGACGGCACGCTGGCCGAGCTGCCCACGAAGAATATCGACACGGGCATGGGGCTCGAGCGTATGGCCGCCATCATGCAGGGCGTGCAGTCCAACTATGAAACCGACGTGCTGCGCAGCCTGGTAGCGGTGGGCGAGCGACTGGCCGGCGTCACCTACGGCGAGAACGCGGAGACCGACCTGTCGCTGCGCATCATTGCCGACCACTCCCGCGCCGTCACGTTCATGATCGCCGACGGCATCCTGCCCTCCAACGAGGGCCGCGGCTATGTGCTGCGCCGTCTGCTGCGTCGCGCCATCATGAAGGCCCACCTCATCGGCATTGAGGGCCACTTCCTGAACGAGTACGTGGACGAGATCGTGCGCCTCATGGGCGATGTGTACCCGGAAATCGTGGAGAACCGCGAGCTGGAGCGCAAGCTCATCATGGCCGAGGAGGAGCGCTTCGGCGCCACCCTGCGCCAGGGCCAGGCCTATTTGGAAGATGCCCTGGGCAAGCTGGAGGGCACGACGCTCGCCGGCGAGGAGGCCTTCACCTTGCACGACACCTACGGCTTCCCCGTGGAGGTGACCCAGGAGATCGCTGAGGGCCGCGGCATTGCCGTGGACATGGAGGGCTTCGAGGCCGCCATGGAGGCCCAGCGCGAGCGCGCCCGCGCCGCCGGCGCTAAAGACGCCGAGGCCGCGTGGTCTACCTACGGCGGCATCTACGCCGACCTGTTGAAGGAATTCGGCCCCACGGAGTTTGTGGGCTACGCTGCCACGGCCGCCGAGACGAAGGTCATCGCCATCCTGCGCGAGGGCGAGCGCGTCGAGCGCCTGGAGGCCGGTCAGACCGGCGAGCTGCTGCTGGCGGCCACCCCCTTCTACGCCGAGATGGGCGGCGAAGTGGGCGACACCGGCATCATTGAGAGCGGTGACGACCATGTGTACGTGCTTGATACCACAGCTCCCGAGAAGGGTCTGTTCGTGCACGCGGTGCGCTCCGATGAGGGCACCATTGCCGTGGGCAATACCGTCGTGGCCAAGGTGGACGCCAACCGCCGCGCCGCCATCGAGCGCAACCACACGGGTACCCATATCCTGCACGCCGCCCTGCGCAAGGTGCTGGGCGACCACGTGAAGCAGGCCGGCTCCTACGTGGGCCCCGATCGCCTGCGCTTCGACTTCACCCACTTCGAGGCTATGACGCCGGAGCAGATCGCGAAAGTGGAGCGTGAGGCCAACATGCACATCATGAGCGCCACGCCCACCACTATTTACGAGACCTCGCTGGAAGAGGCCCGCGCCGCCGGCGTAACGGGCTTGTTCGGCGAGAAGTACGGCGACGTGGTCCGCGTGGTGGAGGCGGGCGACTTCTCCCGCGAGCTGTGCGGCGGCTGCCATGTGCACAACACCTCCGAGATCGGCCTCATGAAGATTACGACCGAGACGTCGGTGGGCGCCAACGTGCGCCGCATCGAGGCGGTGACCAGCTACGGAGCCCTGGCCTACCTGGACAAGGTGGAGGCCGAGCTGAAGGAGACGGCGGCCCTGCTGCGCGTGCCCATGTTCGACGTGTCCGAGCGCACGGCGGCCAACGCCAAGGCCATGAAGGAGATGCAGCAGAAGGCCAAGCGTGCGAAGTCCATGGTCAGCGACGACATGTTCGCCGACCTGCTGTCCCAGGTGCAGGATGCCCCGGCCGGTTACCCGGTCATTATCGCGCGGACCGAAGTGCGCGACGGCGGCCAGATGCGCAACATGTGGGACGTGGTGAAGAGCCGCATGAGCGAGCCCGGCGCCCTGGTGGTAGCTGGCGTGAACGACGGCAAGCCCGTGCTCATGGCGGCCGGCACCGACGAGGCTGTGGCCAAGGGCTTCAACGCCGGCGCCCTCATCAAGGCCATGGGACCTGCCATCCAGGGCGGTGGCGGCGGCAAGCCCACCATGGCCCAGGCCGGCGGCAAGAACCCCGAGGGCATCGACGACGCCCTGGAAATCGCCCGCAACATGATCCTGTAGCGGCGCGCGGGCGCGACAGCGCGACAAACAACCAAGCCAGCGGGCGGGGGAGACCCCGCCCGCTGTTTCATTTGCGCAGCAGCCTGCTGCGCAATCTCTGCCTTTTAACGGGTGCGTATTGCGTGGAAGCGGGGGTGGGGGTTGGGGGCGTGTTGGGGGTGCGTGGTAAGATGGCTTCAGTATTGAAGCGTGGCGCGCTGGTGCGCGTCGGTTAGGAGCGCGCTGTGAGTTCCCCGTATTCTGGATCGAATGGGCCCCAAGGGCCTGTCGACGGGTGGGGAAGGCCCGTATCGGGGCCGCAGCAGGTTGGCGGTGGCCCGACGGCAGGGCGGCCGCAGACACCGGGGCCGGAAAGTGTGTACGAGACGCCCGATGAGTTCGCGGCGGCGGAGGTGGCCCGGAATGCATCGTGGCAGGGTGCGGCCGGTGGCGCCGGCGCGAATTCGTCGTCGTGGAGCGCTTCGCCGAGTGGGTCGGGGAGCCCCGTTCCGGGCATGTCGGCCAAGGACTTCCAGAAAATGTGCCAGTCGGTGGACAAGGCGTTCTCGCAGTTCGCCCGGCTCGTGAACAAGGGCGTGGAAGAGGCCGCCGAGGCGCTCGGCCACAGCTCCGAGGACAACTTGAAGGCCCACCAAAAGCTGCAAGAGCAGCGGAAAGCGCAGAAGAAAGCCCAGAAGCAGGCGCGCAAGCAGGCTCAGAAACAGGCTCGGGCGTACGCCCAGCAGCAAGCCCGGGAGGCCCAGGCGCAGCGCCAGGCTCAGACGGCCCAAGCCCAGGCGCAGCGGCAGTACCAGGCGGCGAACTTCCGGTCGCCCCAGGCGCCGCCGTCGGCACCGGTTCCGCAGCCCGCGCAGGGCTATGCTCAAGCGTGGCGGCCCCTTGCGCCGAATGATGGGCGGTTTCGCTCCTCCTGGGGGCTTACGGCCTCCGGTGTGCTCATGACGGCCGCAGGTGGTGCGGGAACGTTCTTATTTGGCATCTCTACGCTGACTATGTTGGCGACGGAGATGGTGATAGGACCTGGCGGCATCATTGCTGCAGCGATGTGCGGCATTGTGACGGCGGGTTTCGGCACGCTGCTTGGCTTCGGCATCAAGCGGCTGCGCAGGGCGTCGCGGCTCAAGGCCGTGCGGCGCATCGTGGGGAACCGCGAGGTGTGCAACATCGACGAGCTGGCTTCCCGCATGCAGATAAGCCCCAAGGCGGCGCTTTCCGCCGTGCGCGGGCTTATCAAGGGCGGCTACCTGCCCGCGGGGCGGCTCGACGACGAGGGGCGCACGCTCATGGTCACCGAGGGCGCCTACCACCAGTACCGGCAGTTCCAGCAGGCGCAGCGCCAGGCCCTTGCCGACGAGCAGGCGGCGAAGGCCCACGCGGCTGAGGAGGCGGCGAAATCCCAGGCGCCGGCAATGGGACAGAACGCGGTTCCCGCTTCCGACTCCCTCACGCCCGCCCAGCGCGCCTTCCTCGAGCGCGGCCGCGCCTCGCTGCGTCAGATGGCCGAGCTGAACGGCCGCATCGAAGACGCGGCGGTGAGCGAGAAGGTGTCGGCCCTCGAGGCCGTGACCGCCCGCATTCTCGACCGCGCCGAGGCCGAGCCCAAGGTCATCGCCGGGCTCGATCGCCTGAACGACTACTACCTGCCCACCACCCTCAAGCTGCTCGAGGCCTACGACGCCCTGGAGGAGCAGCCGGTCCAAGGCGAGAACATTGCCTCGTCGCGCCGCGAGATCGAGCATACCCTCGACGTGCTTAACGGCGCCTTCGAGAAGCTGCTTGACGACACCTTCCAAGAACTCAACATGGACGTGTCCGCCGATATCTCGGTGCTGCACGCCCTGCTGGCCCAGGAGGGGCTGACCGATAGCCCCTTCGATGCGAAACCCTAACGCATCCACCCACGGTACCCCCGTTTCCCGAAAGGACGACCCATGAACGACGAACTGAAAAACCTTGAGAGCATCCCCACCCCGAAGCTGACCCTCGATCCGGTGGAGGAGGTGGCCGAGGCCTCCATCATCGAGACCGAGGCTCCCACGCCGGCGGCCCCCTCGCTGGCCGACTCGCTTACGGCCGAGGAGCTGGCCCAGGTTGAGGCCTTCGCCAAGCAGATCGACATCGCGAACTCCCAACAGGTGCTCACCTTCGGCTCCGGAGCCCAGAAGAAGATGGCGTCGTTTTCCGAGACGGCCTTGTCGAAGGTGCGCACCCAGGATCTGGGGGAGGCCGGCGACCTCATCGCAGGCGTGGTCACCGAGCTCAAGAGCTTCGATGCTGACGATGACGGCGGGTTCTTCGGGCTGTTCAAGCGTCAGGCCAACAAGATCGTCGCGCTGAAGGTCCGCTACGACGCTGCCGAGGCCAACGTCGACAAAATCGCCAAGACGCTGGAGGGCCACCAGGTGGCGCTCATGAAGGACGCGGCCACCCTCGACCAGCTCTACGAGCTGAACCTCACCTACTTCAAGGAGCTGACCATGTACCTGTTGGCCGGGCGCCAGCGCCTGGCCGAGGTGCGCGAGGGCGAGCTGGCCGAGCTGTCGGCGCGCGCCCAGGCCTCCGGCTCCACGGAAGACGCCGAGGCGGTGCAGAAGCTGGCCGCGGCTTGCAACCGCTTCGAGAAGAAGCTCTCCGACCTGGACCTCTCGCGCACGGTGGCCATGCAGATGGCCCCGCAGATTCGACTCGTGCAGAACAACGAGATGCTCATGATCGAGAAGATCCAGACGACGCTGGTGAACACCATTCCCCTCTGGAAGAGCCAAATGGTGCTGGCGCTCGGCCTGGCCAACAACGAGGCGGCCCTGCGGGCGCAGACCGCCGTCACCGACATGACCAACGAGCTTCTGCGCAAGAACGCCGAGAAGCTGAAGCAGTCCACGATCGATGTGGCCCGTGAGTCTGAGCGGGGCATCGTGGACATCGAGACGCTCAAGGCCACCAACGAGAGTCTCATCCAGACCTTCGACGAGGTCATGAAGATTCAGGCCGAGGGCCGCGCCAAGCGCGCCGAGGCCGAATCCGAGATGCGCCGCATGGAGGCCGAGCTGCGCGCCAAGCTTCTGGAGGTGCGCTAGCTCGTGCGGGTGATGGCGCTGGACATAGGGGAAGTGCGCGTGGGCGTTGCCGTAAGCGACCCGGGCGAGCGGGTGGCAAGCCCCGTGTGCGTGCTGCCGGCGGCCGAGGTGCAGGCCGGCGGCAAGCCCTTCAAGCGCGTGCTGGAGGACTGGGAGCCGGAGCTTCTCGTCTGCGGGCTGCCGCTGACCCTGGCCGGCGAGGAGGGGCCCCAGGCCGAGCGCATCCGCGGGGTAGCCGCCGCCATCAGCGAGCGCACGGGCATTCCCCACGTTTTCGCCGATGAGCGCCTTAGTTCCGCCGAGGCGAAACGGAGTTTGCGTGAAAAGGGCTACGACGAGAAGTCCATGCGGGGCAAGGTTGATATGATAGCCGCAAGTTTGTTTCTGCAATCCTGGCTCGATGAACGTACGCGCAGATAAGGCTTCGGTTCCGGCACCTCGTGCCCGGTGCGTGCGCTCGCTCGGGCCTCGGCGAGAAAGGCCGCTGCCGTGGCTCTGCACAACAAGAACGTGACCTACTCCTCCCACGCCAGCCGTGCCGCCCGCGCGGCCCATGCCAAGGGCGACAAGGAGTTCCGCACCTACGACACGAGCGCCATCATGCCGAAGAAGTCGCCGGCGCCCTTCATCTGCCTGGGCATTGTGGCCGTGGTCGTCATCGCGGCCGTGTGCTTCTTCGCCTTCCGCGGCTGCAGCGCGCCCGAGCTTCTGGCTCCGGGCGAGACGGCGGAAGTGACCATCGAAGAAGGGGAGTCTGCCACCTCTATCGGCGACGCCCTGGTGGCGGCGCACCTCATCGGCAGCGCCCAGGAGTTCACCGGCGAGGTCACGCGCCTGGAGGCGGCGAGCGCCCTTATCCCCGGCACCTACACCTTCGAGGGCGGCATGACGGCCGAGGAGCTCGTGCGCGCCATCATGGCGGGGCCGGCGGCGGCAGGCGACACGCTCACCATCCCCGAGGACATCACCCGCGCCGAGGCGGCGGCCCTTGTGGAAAGCGCCACGGGCGGCCGCATCACCGCTGACGACTTCCTGGCTGCCTCGGCTGATGCGAGCGCCTGGGTTTCCGAGTTCTCGTTTTTGGAAAGCGCCGGGACCAACAGCCTCGAGGGCTTCCTGTTCCCCAAGACCTATACCGTCACCGACGATATGGACGCCGCCGCCGTGGTGCGCACGATGCTCAACCAGTTCTCCACTGAGGTGGCGCCGTACCTCGGCGATTTCGCGAACAGCTACCCGGCCAGCCAGGGACTCGACTACTACCAGGCGATAAACCTCGCCTCCATTGTGGCTAAGGAGTCCACCGGCGACCAGGAGACCCGCGACCATGTGGCCGGCGTGTTCTACAACCGCCTGGCGAGCGACCGCCCCTATTTGGAATCGGACGCCACCACGGCCTACGAGGTGGGCCGCGAGCCCACGGCCGACGAGGTTCACGCCGACACCCCCTACGGCACCTACGCGAACCCGGGGCTGCCGCCGACCCCCATCTGCTCGCCGGGGCTTGAGAGTATCATCGCCGTGTGCGAGCCCGCCTCCACCGACGATATGTTCTTCTACTTCTTCGCCGACGGCGACGGGAACATGCAGGCGGTGTTCAGCCAGACCTACGAGGATCACCAGGCGGCCATCGCGGCCAATTCCGGCGACGGCGCGGCTGCGGAAGGCGACGCGGCCTAGGGCCGCCCCTTGGCACGCTGACGAGTTCGGTTCCCGTTCCTATGGCCCTTTGGACGCCCGAGCGCTACTTCTCGCGCATCACCGACATCGATATCGAGCGCGACCTGATCGGCTGCGGCTACACCCATGTCCTGTTGGATATCGACAACACCATCCGCGCCCGCGACACCCATAGCGTGCCCCGCGACGTGGGGCTGTGGCTCGGCCGTGCCCGCACGGCGGGGGTGACGTTCTGCCTGCTTTCCAACAACTGGCACGCCGACGCCTACGCCTTTGCCGGCGAGCTTGAGCTGCCCATCGTCGCCAAGGCCATGAAGCCGCTGCCGCCGGCGTTCTTCCGCGCCATGGGCAAGATCGGCGCCACGCGGGGCGACACCGTCGTCATCGGCGACCAGCTGTCCACCGACGTGCTGGGGGCCCACTGCGCGGGGCTTCCCGCCTATATGCTGCAGCCGCTGGTGAAGCAGGACCTTGCCCATACCAAGGTGCTGCGCGTGGTGGAGGCGGCGCTTCTCGGCGACCGCCAGCCCGAGCCCGCCGCGAGCGCCCGGGCCGATGTTGCGGCTGCAGCCCGCACGGCGGCTGCGGCCGCGCCTGCTGTGCGACCGGCCGTGCCGTCGGAAGGAGAACCCTCGTGACCGAGCGCCTCTACATTCTGGGCCATCCCATCGCCCACTCGAAATCGCCTGTCATGTACAACGCCGTCTACGAGAAGGCGGGGCTCGACTGGTCCTACGGGTTCGCCGACCTTCCCGAGGGCGCCGAGGCCGAGGCGTTCCTTGCTGCACGCGACTTCCTGTCCCTCAACATCACCACGCCCTACAAGCCCGAGGCCTTCGCCGCCGCCGATGTGAAGGCGGCCTCGGCGCAGCTGGCCCACGGCGCCAATGTGCTCGTGAACAAGGGCGGGGCGCTCATCGCCTACAACACCGACGGCCAGGGCTGCGTGGCCTATTTGGAACGGGCCGGGGTGAAATTCGCGGGTAAGAGCGTGGTGGTATGCGGCACGGGGCCGACGTCGCTTTCCATTCTGCACGCCGTGGCCCAGGCGGGACCGGCCGAGGTGGTGCTCATCGGCCGCGACAAGGACCGCGCCTACCGTATCGTGCGCACCTATGCCGACGAGCTGGGGGCCATGGTGGGACGCACCGTGGACATGCCGGCCTTCAAGGAGGGGCACCTGAGCTTCGCCGAGGTGTATAAGAAGGTGGGGCTGAAGTTCGGCAGCTACGAGACGAGCCGCCAGGCTATCGCTGCTGCCGACATCATCATCGACGCCACGCCCCTCGGTATGAGCGAGGGCGACCCGGCGCCCTTCGACACCGGTTTGCTCTCGTCGCGCCAGACGGTGTTCGACGTGGTCTACGGCCACGGCGAGACGGCGCTGGCGGCGGCGGCCCGCGCGGCGGGGTGCGCCTTCCTCGACGGTGCCGGCATGCTCGTGGGCCAGGCGGTGGTCACGGTCGGCATCCTCCGCGACATCTTCGAGGTGGCCGCCCTGGACATTCCCGAGGACGAGCTGTTCCAAACCATGGCCGAAGCCGCCGGGTTCCAGCTGTAGCGCGCGTAGCCGAGCCGCCCCGCTCGGGGCATAGGGTCGGCGGGTTTTCCTTCTTGAAACGCTGCGGTGTTCGCCCTGCGTTACAATGGACGCAGTATATTCGCGAGCGAAAGTGTTGCATCTATGGAATACATCACAGCGGGGGAGAGCCACGGGCCGTGCCTGACGGCCATCGTGTCCGGCGTGCCGGCGGGGCTTTCCATCTCTGAAGAGCACATCAACGCCGATTTGGCCCGTCGCCAGGCCGGCTACGGGCGCGGCGGCCGCATGGCAATCGAGAAGGATACCGCGCGCGTGACGAGCGGCGTGCGCTTCGGGCGCACTATCGGCAGCCCCATCGCCCTTGAGGTGGTCAACCGCGATTGGGAGAACTGGACCGACCGCATGGCCGCCTTCGGCACGGCCCCGGCCGACCTCGTGCGCGAGGTGACGCCGCGTCCGGGTCATGCCGATCTGGTGGGCGTGCTGAAGACGAACACCGACGACTGTCGCAACATCCTCGAGCGTGCGAGCGCCCGCGAGACGGCGGCGCGCGTGGCGGCGGCCTCGGTGGCCCGCGAGTTTCTGGCCTCGCTGGGGGTGGAGGTCATGTCCTACGTGGTGTCGGTGGGCGATGCCGCCATGGCGCCCGAGACCATGGCCGACGCCGCCGAGCACAAGCCGCTCGACATCGAGCTTTCCGACATGCGCTGCCCCGACGCCAAGGCCACCATCGCTATGAAGAAGGCCATCGATCGCGCCAAGGCCGACGGCGAGAGCTTAGGCGGTACCTTCCGCATTGTGGTCACGGGGCTCGTGCCGGGGCTCGGCACCCACGCTACGGGCAACGCGCGGCTCACCTCGCGCATCGGCGGGGCGCTCTTCTCCATTCCCGCCATCAAGGGCGTGGAGTTCGGCCTCGGCTTCGAGGCGGCGCGCCGCCCGGGCTCGCAGGTGCACGACCCCATTGTGCTCGCCGACGGCGACTTTATCCGCGCCTCGAACAACGCCGGCGGCCTGGAGGGCGGCATGACGAGCGGCATGCCGCTTATCGCCACGGTGGCCATGAAGCCCATCCCCACGCTGATGACGCCCCTTGAGACGGTGAACCTGGACACGCTGGACGTGGAGGAGGCCTCGAAGGAGCGCTCGGACGTGTGCGCGGTGCCGGCGGCGGCCGTGGTGGCCGAGGGCGAGGTGGCCTTCGCCCTGGCCAACGCCTACCTTGAGGCCTTCGGCGACACCTGCATGGCCGACATCAAGGCGAACATCAAGGCCTACAAGGCGCGCCTGCGCACCATGGGGCGCTAGCATGGGCGCCCCACAGAAGCCGCGCCGCCGCCCGCCCGCGCCGGCGCCCGACGTGCCCATGGAGCTTACGCGCCCGGTGTTCTTCGTCGGGTTCATGGGCGCGGGGAAGACCTCGGTCGCGCGCCGGCTGGCCCGCACTTGCCGCGTGGCCTCGGTGGACATGGACACCTACATCGAGCGGCGCGAGGGCAAGAAGGTGAAGGAGATCTTCGCCGAGGCGGGCGAGGAGGGCTTCCGCGCCGTGGAGACCGACGTGCTGCGCGAGCTGGCCGCCAAGCCCGACCCGCTGCTCGTGTCCTGCGGGGGCGGCGTGGTGGTTACCCCAGCCAACCACGAGGTGTTCTCCGAGGCCGGCTTCGTGGTGTATCTGGAGGTGACCGCCGACGAGGCCGCCGGCCGCATTTCCGACACCTCTACCCGGCCCCTGTTCCAGAACCTGGAGGCCGCCCGGGCCCGCTGCGCCGAGCGGCTGCCGCTTTACGAGGCCGTGGCCGACGCCACGGTGTCCACGGCGGGCAAGTCGGTGCCGGCCATCGCCCGCGAAGTCCAGCGCATTCTCGAGAAGGAGGGTATCCTGTGCCCGCTACAAAGATAGTCGTGAACATTCCCGGCGAGACGCCCTACGACGTGCGCATCGGGGCCTCGGTGCTCGACGAGCTGGGCGCCTCGCTGCGCAAGCTGCCGAAGGTGGCCGCAGCGCCGCAGCTGCTCATGATCACCGATTCGAACGTGGCGCCGCTGTACCTGGAGGCGGCCAAGGCCTCCTGCAAAGGCGCCGGCTTCCGCGTGAGCGACATTGTGGTGCCGGCTGGCGAGGATTCGAAATCGGTGGATGTGGCCGGCGAGATTTGGGCGGCCGCGGCCGAGCTGGGGCTTACCCGCGACTGCGCCGTGGTGGCCCTCGGCGGCGGCGTGGTGGGCGACCTGGCTGGGTTCATCGCTTCCACCTACATGCGGGGCATTCCCTTCGTGCAGGTGCCGACGACGCTTCTGGCCATGGTGGACTCGTCGGTGGGCGGCAAGACCGGCGTGAACCTGCCGGCGGGCAAGAACCTCGTGGGCACGTTCAAGCAGCCTGCCTTCGTGTGCGCCTCCACGGCGGTGCTGGCCACGCTGGACGCCCGCGAATGGGCCTGCGGCTGCGCGGAAATCGCCAAGTCCGCCGTCATCGACTCCGACGATTTCTTCTTCTGGCTTTCTTCCCACACCCGCCAGCTCATGGCCCGCGGGGGCTCCGCGGTAACCGAGGCCATCGCGCGGTCGGTGGTGTTCAAGGCCGGCGTGGTGGCCCAGGACAAAACCGAGAGCCGCGGCGTGCGCGAGTGCCTGAACTACGGCCACACCCTGGGGCACGCCGTGGAGGCCCTTGCCGGCTACGGCATGTTCTCCCACGGGGCCGCCGTGGCCGAGGGCATGCGATTCGCCGCCCGGCTCGGTCGCGAGGTGGTGGGCACGAGCGAGGAGTTTGTCACTGCCCAGGACGAGCTGCTGGATGCCCTGGGGCTTCCGGCCCTTGCATGGTCGGCCCCGGCCGAGGACATGCTCGCGGCCATGAAGCGCGACAAGAAGACCCGCGCCGGCGAGGTGCGCTTCGTGCTGCCGCGCGATGTGGGCGACTGGGAACTGGTCGCCGTGCCCGACGACGTCATCTTAGAGCAGCTGCGTGCATGGGAGGCTTCCAAATGAAGAAGATTCTGCTTCTGAACGGGCCGAACCTGAACATGCTCGGCGTGCGCGATCCGGCTATTTACGGCTCGGACACCCTGGCCGACATCGAAGCCATGGTGGTGGCCTACGGCGCCGAGCGCGGGTGCGCGGTCGACTGCTTCCAATCGAACCACGAGGGTGCGCTCGTGGACCGGCTGCACGAGGCCCGCGGCCGCTACGACGGCATCGTGTACAACCCCGGCGCCCACACGCACTATTCCTACGCGCTGCACGACGCGGTGGAGTGCATCGACGTGCCGGTGGTGGAGATTCACATTTCCGATATCGCGAAGCGCGAGGAGTTCCGCCGCCATTCGGTGATCGCCCCGGCCTGCATCGGCCAGGTGAAGGGGCTCGGCAAGGAGGGCTACCTGCGCGCGCTGGACCTGCTTTTGGAAGGGGAGTCGTAATGGCGTACAACGAGCTTTACAACCCGGTGGCCTGCGAGTGGCACTTGGGGCAGCTGCTGCGGGCCTTGGCCCAGCTGCGCGATGGGCGGCCGAGCCCCATGGTGCTGCGCGACACGTCGAACATCCGCTGGGCCACGGCCTTCGACGACGTGTTCGACGACGAGGCGGCCCACGCCCTCTACGTGAGCGGCGACCGCGCGGTGCTACACACCGATTCCCGCTATGCCGCCGCCTGCCAGGAGGCCGCGCGCCGCACGCCCATCAAGGTCGATGTGGAGCGCGAGGGCCATGCCGCCTTCGTGGCGCGCCAGTGGAACGGCTCGTGGCTGCACGGCATGCCCGGGGCCGAGCTGCAGGTGGAGGACACCATGACCATCGGGGAGTACCGGGCGCTGGAAAAGGCCTTCCCAGAGGAGTTCCCCATCGGCGTGACCGACGGGCTCGTGGTGGGCCTGCGCGCCGTGAAGGACACCTACGAGGTGGCCCGCATGCGGGCGGCCCAGGCCATTACCGACGCCGCCTTCGAGCATATCGTGAAGTATATGAAGCCGGGCATGACCGAGCGCGCGGTGCAGCTTGAGCTGGAGGATTTCATGGTGCGCCACGGCGCCCAGGGCCTGGCCTTCCCCTCCATTGTGGCCACCGGCGAGAACGGGGCGAGCCCGCACGCCATTCCCGGTGCTACGGTGCTCGAGGCCGGCCAGTGCGTCGTGCTCGACTTCGGCGCGCGGGCCTACGGGTACTGCTCGGACATGACCCGCACGGTGTTCCTCGGCGAGCCCGAGGGCGAGATGCGCCGCGCCTGGGAGGCGGTGCGCGCGGCCAACGAGGCCGTGGAGGCGATGCTGGCCCCCGGCGTCACGGGGCGCGAGGCCCACGAGCGGGCCGAGGCGGTGCTCGCCGAGCACGGGTTCGCCGGCTGCATGGGCCACGGGCTCGGCCACGGCGTGGGGCTCGATATCCACGAGGAGCCGGTGCTCGCGCCGCGCAACGAGAAGCCGCTCGTGGCCGGCAACGTGGTCACCGTGGAGCCGGGCATCTACCTGCCGGGCAAGTTCGGCATGCGCCTGGAGGACTTCGGCGTTATCACCGACGACGGCTTCGAGGTGTTCACCAAGAGCACCCACGAGACGGTGGTCATCTAGGCCGGATGAGACAGCCAACCGTCTGACTTGTCTCATCCATCGTCGGTTTTCCGCAGAAGAGAGGGGGTGTGCCATGGTAGAGGGCCTGCGTATACTGGTTGTCGAAGATGACGATGCCATCAATCGCGTGGTGTGCTCCTACCTGGGGAAGCTGGGCGCGGCGTGCACGGCGGCGTTCTCCGGTACCGAGGGACTGCTGCGCCTCGAGGGCGGCCGCTTCGACCTGCTGATCTGCGATCTCATGCTGCCCGGCGCGTCGGGGGAAGAGGTGGTTGCGGCAGCCCGGGCGGCCGGGGTGTCCGTCATCGTGCTCTCGGCCCGGGCTACGGTAGCCGACCGGGTGAGCCTGCTGAACCTGGGCGCCGACGACTACCTGGTAAAGCCCTTCGACCTGGAAGAGCTGCATGCTCGCGCCGAAGCCGTGCTCCGAAGAGCGGCAAAGGCCGCCTCAACGACCGAACCTGTCGCGACCACCCCCGTAGGGCAAGGGCCATGCCCTTGCCGCCCAACCGAGCCCATCTTGCGTTACGGCACCTGGACTCTCGACCCAACTGCCCACACCTTCTCCGCCGCCGGCGCGCCCATCCACCTGACGCCCACGGAATTTGCCATGGTGTCCGCGCTTATGGCCGAACCGCGCCGCGTGCTCACCAAGGCCAACCTCTCGGCGGCTGCCGCCGGCAGCGAGGGGGCGCTCGAGGACAAGGCCGTGGCCACTCATATCGGCAACATCCGCGCGAAGCTGCGGGCCGCCGGCGCCGAGGACTACCTGGAAACCGTCTGGGGCCTAGGGTTCAAGCTGCGCGACCTGCCCTGATTTCCCATCTTGGAACAATCTTGGCATTTCCTGGGCACTTCCTAAAGACCGCCCCGCTATGCTTGAGGCATGGAACCGACGAGAAGGGAAGACGCCATGTTCGCCTTGAAATGCGAGAACCTGACGCGCGACTTCTGGCGCAAGCGGGTGGTGGACAGCGTCTCGCTGGCCCTGGCGCCCGGCGACCTCTACGGCTTGGTGGGTCGCAACGGGGCCGGTAAGTCGACGCTGCTGAAGATGCTCGCGGGATACTTGGCGCCGACGGCGGGCGCGGTGGAAATCTGCGGCGAGGCGCTGGGCCCCTGCCAGACGAGCGCGCATGTCGGCTGCCTCATCGAGCACCCGGCGGTGAATCCGTCGCTTACCGCCTTCCAGAACGTGATGGTGCGGGCCCTGGCCCAGGGGCTCCCCGATGCGAAGGAGGCCGCGGCGTGTGCCTTGCAGGCCGTGGGACTCGATCTGGCGGCGCGGGAGCGGGCGGCCGGGTTCTCGCTGGGCATGAAGCAGCGGCTGGGCTTGGCCTTGGCGCTGGTGGGGGAACCGGACGTACTGCTTCTGGACGAGCCCTTCAACGGCCTCGATCCCGAGGGCGTGCGCCAGGTGCGCGAGCTGCTGGTGAATCTGGCCGAGACGCGGCAGGTGGCCGTGCTCGTCAGCTCCCACGTGCTCGATCAGCTCGATCGCATGGTCACGCGCTACGGCGTCATCCGCGAAGGGCGGCTCGTCTGCGAGGTGACGGCCGACCAGGTGGCCGCCGAGTGCACCGACTACCTGTGCGTGGAAACCCCCGAGGCGCCCCGGGCCGTGGCCGTGCTCCAGCAGCGCTGGCCCGCCGCGTCGTCCACCGTGATGCCCAACGACGCCATCCGCATCGGCGCCGACATGGCGCCCCTGTCGCCGGCGATGGCATTAGCCGGGAAGGCGATGGAAGGGAACGCTGCGGCATCGGTGGGACTTGAGGCGGCGGAAGAGTCGGGCACGGCTGCATCGCCCGCAAAGGCCGCTCCGCTCTCATGCGAGGAAGTGGGCCGCGTGCTGCTGGAGGCGGACATCCCCGTCAGCGGCCTCTACACCCACAGCCGCGATATCGAAGACTACTTCGTAACCCTCATGGGCGGCACCGCCCCCATACGCGGAAAGGGAGGTGAGAAGGATGCTTAACCTTCTGCATGCCCAACTCTATCGGCTGATTCGAAGCGTGACATTCTGGGGGTTTCTCGGTTTAACTGCGTTCATCGCCTATGTGGTTGGCCGTTCGGTGGCTGAAAATGCGCTGATGGGGTCGCAGATTGCTGGACTGCCCCCGCTGAATATTTTGGGCGATTGGCAGGGGGTGGTTGTCGATGCGGAACTTGTGCTGAGCGCATATCATGCGCCGCTGTACCTGTGCCTTTTCACTTCGCTGGTTGTGGCGGTGCTTTATTCCGACGACGGCCACCAGGGCGGCCTGCGGTCTTTGATGGTCGGAAAAGGCGCTCGTCAAGACTATGTGCTCGCTATGACGACGCTATCCGCTGTGGTGGCGTTGTCCATGGTGCTCGTGGCATTCGTCGCCACGTGGGCTGCGTTCCTTCCGTTCGCCTTGATGAGCGTGGGGTTCAGCGGGGGGAGATTCGTGCGCTGGGCAATGATGGTGGTGCTGGCGGCCGTGTTCTGCTCCATGGTCACCTTGACGGTGCTCTTGGCGACGGGGCGGAAAACCGTGGCGGTGCTTTTCGCGGTTCTGCTGTGCTGTTCCGTCTTCGAAAGCGCTCTAGGTGCCATTGCCTTTTGGCTAGGTGCAGAGGGGGTGATGGATGGGGTTATCTCGTGGCTGCCCCTTCAGGTTGTGGAGCGTGTGGGGATAAGCGGGATGCCGCCATTGGCGCTCGATATGCTGAGTCCTGCGGTGGGGGCAGCTGCGGCGATGGCGTTGTGTTGGCTGGCGATTCGGCGGAAGAGGATTTAGAGATGATCGGGCTGAGTGTGGTGTGCCTGCTGCTGGCCTGTGCGTTGGCGGCGGTGCTCTGGTTGAACGAGCGGCAGCTGCGGGCCATGGAGCTACTGTTGTTGGCGCGGGGACGGGGCCGGGCGGGGAAAGTGCGTGTGACGTTCCCGACGCCGGCGGCCCGGGCGTTGGCGCTTGAGATGAACGCGCTGATCGAGGAATCGGACGGGGCGCGGCGGGAGGCAGATGCGGAGCGACGCGAGCTGCAGCGGAACCTGGCGTCGTTCTCCCACGATGTGCGCACGCCGCTGGCGGGTGCCCAGGGCTTTCTGCAGCTGTATGCGTTGGCCGACGATGCCGCTGAGCGCGATGAGTGCGTGGCCGCGGCTGCCGAGCGCCTCGGCGTCATGCGCGGGCTCGTGGATCAGCTGTTCGAGTTCGCCAAAGTGGACGAAGGCGAGCAGATGCCGGCTTGCGAGGAGGTTGATATCTGCGCCGTGGTTGCCGAGGCCCTTAGCAGCCGCTATCCGGCTTTCGCCGAGCGTGGTTGGGAGCCTGTAGTGGCGCTTCCCGACGCGGCGGTGGTCGTGCGTGCCGATGGCGAGGCGCTCGCCCGCATCGTTGGCAACCTGCTCGACAACTGCCTGCGCCATGGAAGCGGTGCACCCCGCATCGAGCTACGGGCGGTCGGCGGTGACACCGGAACCGTGGGGCATTCTTCTGGCAGCTCTGTCGAACCGGGCGCGTTCGAACTTATCGTCTCCAATCCCGCCGACCGACTGGAGGCGCTCGACATGCCCCGCGTCTTCGACCGCTTCTACCGCGGCGACGGCGCCCGCCAAGCCGGCGGCAGCGGGTTGGGCCTCGCTATTGCCGCCAACCTTGCCCGAGCCATGCACATGCACCTGAGCGCCCAGGCCTCAGCCGGCGTTTTCGAAATCACTCTTTCCGGTGCTCGTATCGAGCCGTAGGCTTTTTGTGGCATAGCAGAAAGTCAAATGAGAGACATTTTTTGCGGGGCTCTTCTCGGCTCGATCGCTCTAGCTGATCGGTCGTTCCTCAATGGTTAACGGTGCCTTACTTTCCGTCAATCGGCGGTTTGCCCGTCCTCGCGTAAATCGGCGCCCCGTCAATTTTCCCCAGTGCTATAAAAAGAGGAGGAAATGCGGCCGCGACGACCGAGAGGACGGTGAGACTATTGACGGCACGACCGGAAAACCGCGGAAACGAGATTCGGGTCAAGGGAAAGTCCATGGGGCGCGAGCGCTCGGGCATGGGCGCGTCGTCGCGTGCGGTCTCGCCCTCCGGTGAGGAGCCGGCCAGACGCTCTGCCCGGCCGCGCCCGAGCCTGCGAGCAGCGCTGTACCTAACGGGCCGCATCGCGCTCATGCTCGCCGGCGTGGCCGTCATGGCCCTCGGCATCGACATCATCGTGAAGGCCAACCTGGGCAACTCGCCGATTTCCGCGACGCCCAACGTGCTCAGCATCGCGTTTACCGCCGTGAGCTTCGGTACCTTCATGCTGGCGTGGCAGTGCTTTCTTGTGCTCGTGCAAGTTGCCATCCTACGTCGCGATTTCCGTCTCGTCGATTTGTGGCAGATTCCCATTTCGGTATTCTTCGGCGTGTGCATCGATGCCTTCATGGCGCTCATCGGCGAGGCCGCGCCCGCCAGCTACGGGTTCTCGTGGCTGTGGCTTATCGGCGGCATGGCGGTGCTGGCCGCAGGCATTGTGATGACGGTCGTTTCTGGCACGGTTATGAACTGCGGCGAGGCCGTGGTGCAGGCCGTGGTGCGCAAGACGGGCATCCGCTTCGGCACGGGCAAGGTGCTGTTCGATCTGTCTTGCGCGGCCCTGGCGACCATCTGCGCCTTCGTGTTTGCGGGGCATTTGGCCGGCGTGCGCGAGGGCACGCTCGTGTGCGCGGTGTTCACCGGCATGATCGTGAATGTGTACATGGCGCTCTATGGCAAGGTGCGTTCCTTTGCGCGACCGCGCGAAGACGGCTATAATGAACCAGTTTGTGAATCAGACGCGGAGTGCGGGCCTGCGAGCCCCGCCGCGTGAACGTGAAAGGAAGCATTCGTGGCCAGCATTTCCACCGCCGATTTCAAGAACGGCATGTGCATCATCAACAACGGCAAGATGTGCACCATCGTCGAGTTCCAGCATGTGAAGCCCGGCAAGGGCGGGGCGTTCGTGCGCACCAAGCTGAAGGACATCAAGACCGGCCGCGTGGTCGACTACACCTTCAACTCCGGCACCAAGTTCGATTCCGTGCGCCTCGATTCCAAGAAGATGCAGTACCTGTACAACGACGGCGCCGACTACTACTTCATGGACAACGACACCTACGAGCAGGTGGCCATTCCTGTGGACACCGTGGGCTCTGCCACCGATTGGCTGAAGGAGAACGACGAGGCCACGCTGCTCTACGCCGGCGACGAGCTCATCAGCCTTGAGCCCCAGATGTTCGTCGAGCTTGAGGTGACCCACACCGAGCCCGGCTTCAAGGGCGACACCGCCACCAACACCACCAAGCCGGCCACCCTGGAAACTGGCAAGGAGCTGCAGGTGCCCACCTTCATCGAAATCGGCGATGTGCTGCAGATCGACACCCGCGACGGCCGCTTCATCAAGCGCGTCTAATCAAGCGGGACAACCTCGCAGGTCGAGAAGCCTCCTCCGGGAGGCTTCTTCTATTCCCAGGGAATGCGTGCAACCGAAAGCAGCCCCTCGGGTGGAGGGGCTGCTTCCAAGAAGGGGAGGGCGAAAGGCTAGGCGCTGGCCATGGCGTTGCGGGCGGCGATGCGGCCGAAGACGCAGCACTCGCCGATGTTGCCCGTGCCCTGGTACATGGCGCCCCAGATGCTGCCGAACTCGCCGGCGGAGTACAGGTTGGGGATGGGGTCGCCGTAGGGGTCGAGGATGCGGGCCTCGGCATCGTGCACCGGGCCGCCGTCGGTGTTCAGCAGGGTGGGCGTGCAAAGCATGGCGTAGAACGGGCCGGTTGCCACGGGGGTCATGTGGTTGCTCGGACGATAGAAGGCCATGTCCTCGCCGCGCTCGCAGAACTCGTTCCACTGGGCCACCGTCTTCGACAGCTCGTCGGCGGGCACCTCGATCTGGGCGGCCAGCTCCTCGATGGTGGCGGCAGAGTGCGCCCAGCCGTCGGCGACCGGGTCGTCGGTCAGCCCCTCGGGCAGCGCGCCGGCAGCCAGGCCGTTCGCGTCGAAGACGAACCAGGCCTTCGGCGGCAGCTGCAGGTGGATCCAGCGGCCTCCCCACTGGGTCTGGCCGTGGCGGTAGCCCACGTTCGTGGTCAGGTTCCCGCCGATGGGCAGCACATCACCGGCGGCGCAGGCGTCCCAGTCGTTGTAGAAGCGACGGCCGTTCACGCCCACGGTGATGCCGAACTCCTTGGTGAGGCCCGTCTGCTGGGTCTGCGTGAACTGGGTGTTGTCGAGGTTGCGCGGGGCCAGCCAGAAGCAGGCTCCTCCGTGCATGTGCCACAGGGCGGCTCCGGCCTTCTGGCAGGCGCGGTGTCCGTCGGCGGTGTTCTCCAGTGCGGCGGCCGGCGTGACGCCCTGCATGCCCATGTACTGCTCCAGGTACTCCGGGTCGTTCTCGAAGCCGCCGGTGCACATGACCACGCCGCCCCGGGCCCGGTAGTACTTGTTGCCGCCGTTGTCGGCCACCACGCCCAGGATGGCGCCCGTGGCCGGATCCTGCACGAGGGCGGTCATGGGGGTGCTCAGCTTGTAGTCGATGGTGTCGGCGTGGTCGCGCACGTAGTTCTGCAGGAACACGGCGATGTGGGTGGGGCCGTCGCCGGCCTCGCCGCCGTTGAACTTGAACGCGCCCTGCAGCTCGGCGCCGGGGATCTCGGGATACTCGGGAATCTGGTTCGTGCGCGACTCCTCGTCGGCCCATCCGATGGGGAACACGCTCATGTAGGGCTCGCCGCCCAGGTCCTTCGCCCACTGCACGTTCTCGGTGATGCCCTGGGCGTAGGCGCGCAGCACGTCCTCGGGGGTGCAGTTCGTGTCGCCGCTCAGGCCGCTGATGTAGGTCTCGTAGACGGCGTCGGCGTCCTCGGCGTGCATGCAGAAGCCCGACGAGGCGAAGCTGTTGCCGCCGCAGTTCGCCGACTTCTCCAGGAGCAGGCAGCTCTTGCCCTCGCCCTCGAGTGCCACGGTGGCCGCCGCCGACAGGCCGGCGATGCCGCCGCCCACGACGATCACGTCGTACTCGCCGTCCCACGCGATGTCGGAGACGGCCTGGGCGGCGTCGTTGCCCGTGGCGGAAAGGGCGGCGTCTCCTTTGCCCTTGGGGGCGCATCCGGCGGCGCCGAGGGCGGCGGCCCCCATAAGGGCGATGCCAGCGGACTTGATAAAGGAACGGCGGGTGGGGGTGAGGTTCAAATCTTGCATGGGGCTCTCCTTCTTGTCGGGTGCCGGGCAGGTGCCCGGCGCTGTTTCCTCCGTGGCCCAAACAATAGGCCCGCACCCTCTTCCCCGTCATGCCCTGTTGCGGGGGAGGGCACTACCCGTTGCGGGTGATCTTCGTAAAACCCCAGGTGAGAGGCAATGCGGTCGAGGTATCGGAAAGTTCTTCCCCAGATGGGGCGGCAAACTCCCTATAATGCATGCCATGGAAACCTATCGCAGACAATTCGAGCTCGCAGGCGCCGGCGCCGCATCGGCGCTCGCGCTGACGGGCATCTGGACCCAGCACGTCTGGGTCTTCTGGCTGAACACCGCCGCCATGGGCGCCGGCAGCCTCCCGTGGCAGAGCATGTACCTCGTCACGGGACTCGCCATGCTCGTCGCGGCCGGACTCGTCCTGCTCGGGCGTCCCTCGGCCGGTCGCCTTCGCGCCGTAGATGTGGTTGCGGGCGCGGTCTCGACGGCGGCCACGCTGGTGGTCGCCCTCGCCGTCGCGGGGCTCGCGGCGCCTTCGGCGGCCACGGCGGCGAAGATCGTCGCGGTGGCGGGCTACGGGTGGGCCTATCTGCGCTGGGGGCAGTTCTACGGCCGTCTCTCCATTCGCCAGGCTGTGGCCTACCTCTTCACGGCGGGCATCGCCGCGGCGGCGCTGAAGCTCGTGGTGTTCGCGCTGCCCCCGCTGGTGGCGGGCATCTTTGCCGCGCTGCTGCCAGCGCTCTCGATCATGCTCTGCCGGCGCGCCCTGCGCCTGACCGCAGAGGGCGGCGAAGGCGATGGTGCCCCCGCGCCCGGCAAAAGGGACGCCCGCCCGTCCGCTGCCGAGGCGGCGTCCGGCGTCCTGACAGCCGCGCCCCGCTTCACCCGGGACAACGTCGGCGCGCTCTGGAAGGTGGCGGCGGTGTTCGTCGTCTTCAGCTTGGCGAACGCCTCCATGCTCTCCTTCCAGCCGACATCTGACACCCTCGGGGGCGTGGGGCTGTTCGCCGCGGCCCGCGCGCTCGACGCCCTGCTGTGCCTGGGCATTCTGCTGTTCGTCTTCGCGCTCGCACGGCCCTTCGACTTCCCCCAGCTGTGGAAGATCGTGCTCTTCGTGCTGGCCACCGACCTGCTCTGCGAGCTGATCGCGCCCGATGCCGGCATGCAGGCCCTCTTCTCGGGCGTCTCCCTGAACTTCATCGTGCTGTTCCTCTGGCTCACCTTGGCCGATGTGGCCCGGCACAGCACCTTCTCGCCCTTCCCCGTCTTCGGCATTGGCTGGAGCTGCTACGTGCTGCCGTTCTACGGCGGTTCGCTGCTGGCCGCCGCGTTCTTCCAGCGCGGTTTGGGCGCAAGCTATGTGGCGGTGCTCCTGTACGTGGTGGCGCTGACCATGGCGCTGTGCCTGCAGTCGAGAGACCAGAACATCGCCCATATCTTCGGCGACTTGGCCGAGCGGGAGCGTGTCGCGCCGAGCGACTTCGACGACATCGAGAGCCGGTGCGCGGCGGTGGGCGCCCGCGCGGGGCTCACCGCGCGCGAGGTGGAGGTCATGCAGCTGTTCTGCAAGGGCCGCACCAAGGCCTACATCGCCGAGACGATGTACGTGACGGAAAACACCGTGCGCAGCCACATCAAGCACATCTACACCAAGCTCGGCGTGCACAGCCGCAAGGAGATCCAAGAGCTCATCGACGCCTACTGACGCCGCCTCCGCCAGGAGGAGAGCTGCGCCCCGCTATTCCCGGGCGAAGAAGGCGAAGGCAACGCCGTCGGGGCCCACGTGGGTGCCGATGACGGCACCGACGAGGGTGAGGGGCAGCTCCAGGGCGTCCGGGCTCTCGATCAGGCCCCCGTCGGCGGCGATGGCGAGCGAGTCGGCGATGTACTTGCGGCCGATCTTGTCGGACAGGCCCGAGTAGGCCACCCACACCGGGCGCGTGAAGTCGATGCCGCCGGCCTTCTCGATTTCCTCGAACACCATGGAGCGCGATGCCTTCGAGCCGCGGGCCTTCCCCAGAACGACCACTTTGCCGTCCACGACGCCCACCACGGGCTTGATGGACAAAAGGCCGCCGATGGCCGCCGCCGCGCCAGAGATGCGCCCGCCGCGGCGCAGGTACTCCAGGCCGTCTAAGGCCGCCACGAGGCGGATGTCCTTCTTCTCCTGATCGAGGCAGTAGGCAATGTCGGCGGCGGAAAGCCCCTCGTCGCGCAGGGCCCAGGCGCGCTCGGCCAAGATACGCTCGCCGACGGTGGCATTCTCGGAATCCACCACGAAGACGGATTCCTTGAAGGGGGCTGCGGCGATGCAGGCGCTCTGGTAGGTGCCCGAGATGTGGCTCGACAGCGTAATGCACACCACGGTGTCGCCGGCGGCCACGGCCTCCTGGAACAGATCCTGGAACACCATGGGGGGAATCTGGCTCGTGCGCGGCAGCTCGTCGCTCTCGATGAGGCGCTCGAAGAACTCGGTGCGGCTGATGTCGACCCCTTCGGCGAACTCCTCGTCGCCGAAAGTGATGGTCATGGGGATGATGGTGATGCCGTGGGCGCAGGCGTACGCCTCTTCCATGTCGGCCGACGAATCGATGATGATGCGAATGCCCATGCTGCCTCCCTGGGGCGGGTTCTGTTTCCTGCGGCGGCGCGGCGGATTCACGGGAATCGCGTTTCCGGCCGCACAGCCGTCCTGTTGCGCGCGCCCAGCCCGCCTGCGTCGCGCGAATTGTTTCGAAGTATTCTATAGCGCCCCGTTTCAAGGGCCGTGCTCGTTCGCGAAAAGCTGAGCAATTGTTCATAAATAAAGAACAGCTTGCCTAGTTGACAGCGCCCCGCAAACGTGGCCGCAGGGAAGAGGAGCCCTCAATCTGGCCCCGCGCGAGAAAATAGCCTTGATGCGCAGAGCGAGGAATCGTTTCGTGATAACGCTTACGGACCGAGAGGGTTTTGGGCTCTTTGGCTTTAGAATTGCGCTTTAGAAGACAATATCGCTCAGGAATGGCGCATCGATCTTCCAAAACGCAATACTGGGACCATTTGCGATGCAAACGTCTTCCAAAACGCAATTCTAGAGCACAAAGGTGCTGTTTACGGTTCCGGCTACCCCTCCACCAGGTCGATGAGCTCCTGATGCGAGTGAATGCCGAGCTTGGCGTACACGTGCTTCACGTGGGCCTTCACCGTGTTGCGCGACACGACGAGCGCCTCCTCGATGTAGGCGCGGTCGCGCCCGCGGGCGAGCATGGCGAACACCTCGGCCTCGCGCGGCGTGAGAGCGAAGCGCTCGGCCACCTGGGCGCAGCGGTCGTCGAACAAATCTTCCGGCGCCGCGGCCGGGGACACCTCCACCGGCTCCACCCCGGCGATAAGCTCCGCGAAGCTGAAGCGCTTGAGCCCGATGATCACCCAACCGGCGAATACCAGCAGAAGCACCGCGGGAATGAGCGAGCCCCAGGTGGCGTCGGCTGCAGCGGCCGCGTTGCCGATCATGCCGGCCCCGGCGCCGGCAAGCGACCCCAGGCTCTGCACGCCGGAGCCCCACGCCAGCACGGTGACCGCCCCCACCGGGTTGCGCGCCGCCACGGCCACGAGCGCGATTTGCGCCGTCAGGTTGAAGAGCCCGTGCCCCGCGTTCAGCAGGGCCACATCGGCCGCCGGTGCGAACAGCAGGGGCCGCACGGCGCACAGAAAGCCGGCGATAATGGCCAGCGCCGAAAGCTGCACGGAGAAGTCGGCTGGGAACGGGCGACGCGTCAGCGCCATGTAGCCGGTCACGAGCACGACGGGAACCGCTGGAACGATGCTGGCGCGGGGGCTTCCGGCCACCTCCTCGAAGCGCAGGGCGAATCCGAAGGCCAGCTGGAAGAAGAACAGGCAGGCGAACAGCAGCGAGAACAAAGCAACAAACGACGCCGGGCGCGTGATGGACAGATCGCTCGGCGAGGCATGGCCGCGGGCGAACTCGAACGAGGAGACCGCCGGCGGCGCGACGAGAGCGAGGGCGGCCAAAGGTAGGGCGGCGAACAACGCAAGCCCAACGGTGGCGCCCATGGCGCCCGTAAGCGGACTTACGATCAGCTGGAAGGCGAAGGCGCCCCCGATGGCCAAAGCCGCCGACCGCGCCTCAAGACGCGTGAGGGCCAGCCCCACCGAGACCATGATGCCCGATCGCCCCGCAGCAGCCAGCGACGAGCCGGCCACCAGCAGCGGCGCGGAGGCCAAAGCCACGCCGCCAGCCGTCGCCGCCACGCCGATGGCCACAGCCAGGGCGTTCCCCGCGACGACGAGCCGTCCCGTCAGCAGGTGCGGCGCGCGCCAGGCCGCCAGCCCGAGGGCCACATAGGCGATGGCGGCCACGGTGACGGAGATGTCGCGCGCGAACATGAACACCGCGTCGAATAGCGGGAACACCGTCCCGTTCATGATAGACGTGGAAAGCAAAAACAGCGCGAGCGCGCCTCCCGCCCGCCAAGAGCGTGCTGCCTGTGCCATGGGCCTCCTCCCAAAGAGTTCCTCCCATTGTATAGGCAAAAATCCCCCGGCTCTGCCAAGACGGGGGATTTCGTTACCTCATCTGCCTATTCGGGCTTCGGGTCGGCCGCGGCGCCCGCGGGTGCCGATGAGACGCGCGTCGAAGAATGGCGACCGTCGCAGCGCTAACCCCGCGCCCCTAGGCCTGGCCGGTGGCGGCCAGCATGCCGGCGCGCCGCCCGAAGGTCATGGTGCGCCCGCAGGCAAGGCCCGTCATCAGGTTCGGGTAGCTCACGGAGAAGAAGCCGCCCGAGTCGTTGCCGGTCAGGTAGATGCCCTGGATGGGGTCGCCGTTGCTGTCGCAGGGGTGCAGGTTCGTGTCGATGGTGATGCCATCCAGCGTGGCCAAGAACCAGGCACCGGTGCGCACGCCGTAGTAGGGCGGCGTCGTCAGCGGCAGCAGGCGGTGCTTCTCCTTGAAGTAGTCGGTGTCCTCGCCGGCCGCGGCCATCTCGTTGTAGCGCTTCCACGAGGCCACCGTCGCCTCCACGGGCAGGTTCAGCTTCTCGGCCAGCTCCTCCATGGTGTCGGCCTTCTGCACGTAGCCGTCCTCTATGAGCTTCTCGATCATGCCGTCAACCACCTGCATGGGAATGTTGTTCTTCGCCCCGTTGGGGAACGGGAACAGGCGGCAGCAGCCCACCTCGTCGAAGGCCTCGGCCTGCTCGGCGTGATTCGCGTCCCAGATGTCCACGTAGGTCTGGTGCGGCTGCATGATGGTGGAGTGCAGCATGTAGTCGTAGGGGCCGCTCTCGTTGCAGAAGCGCTCGCCCTTCAGGTTCAGCTTCAGGAAGGGCTGCTCGCCGAACCAGAACCAGCGGCCGAGCACGCCGTCGCCGGCGGTCTGGTCGGGCTTTACGCAGGCGCGGTTGAAGGTGACCGCTGCGCCCAGCGGGTCCATGGTGGCGCCCATCCACAGGCACGCCTTGATGCCGTCGCCGGTAGGGTTGCCGCCGGAGCCGGGGGCCGCGATGCGGATTTTCTGGTTCCAGGCCTGGCGATCCTCCATCATCTCGAGGTTGTTGCCGTAGCCGCCGGTGGACAGGATCACGCCCTTGCTGGCGTTGATGCGCAGGTAGTGGCGGTCGCCCTTCACCTCGCGGGCGATGACGCCGGTCACGCGCCCCGACTCGTCCTGCTCGCACTTCACGAACTCGCAGAACCAGCGTGCCTCGGCGCCCTTCTCGGCCGCGTAGGCCAAGATGGACTCGGCGAAGCCCCACTCCTCGTCTTCGCCCACCGCGTCAGTCAGCTGGGGGCTGTGGCCGGTGGCGTAGGCCCTGTCGCGGCCCGGGTCGCTCGTGTCGCCCACGCCGCCCTCGAACTCCATGACCATCTTGCCATCGCGCTCGACGATGTCCGTGAGCCAGTCCACCATGGCGCCGGACTCGTTGGCCCACAGCTTCACCACGTCGTAGTCCACAAAGCCGTTGGCGTAGCGCACGATGTCCTCGATGGCCTCCTTCTTGTCGATCTTGAACTCGGGGAACTCGTCGAAGGAGGCCTGCTGCAGCCGCGAGTCGATGGCGCCGATATCCTCGCGGACATTCTTCGGCGTGCCCTGGCGGTCGATGCCAAGCACGCGCGCGCCGTTCTCGGCCGCCGAGATCATGGCCGGAATGCCGCCGGTGCCCATGCCCACGACGAGCACCTCAGTCTCCACCGTCTCGGTGATGTCCTCTTCGGGAATCACCGGCGCCTGGCCGAGCCACGAGGGACCCGAGAACTCGCCGGCGCTCAGGTTGTCGGGCGTCTCGGCGGCGTAGCCGTGGCCGCAGGCGGAAAGGGTGCCGGCCGCAAACGCGCCCATAGCGGCCACGCCGGCGCCGCGCAAAAAGCTGCGGCGGGAAACGTTACTCTGCATTGGGGGCCTCCCATCCCTCGGGCAGGGTCAGGTCGTGGCACTCGTTGCACACCAGCACCTGCTGCTCGTGAATCTTGTGGCAATCGCCGCATTCCAGGGCCATGTCCTGATGGCTGGCATGCGGGTTGTACTTCTCGTCGTTGCCGGCAAAGCCCCACAGCCCCGCGGTAATCTCGTCGAAGCTGGTGCCCAGGGCATGATGGCACTCGGGGCGCGCGCAGAACTGCTCGTCGGCGAACTGCTTGCCCGTGGCGAGCATGGTGCCGTCGGCCGTCATGGGGTAGTTGTCCGACACCCAGGCGCACACTTCCGAGATCTGCGTGGTGAGCTCGGCAGTGTGGCAGTCGAGGCACGATTCGCCAGCCTTCGCGTGGGCGGTCACGCCCAGCTTCGGGTCGTCGGCCTCGTAGGTTTCCACATAGTAGTCCATGGGGCTGTGGCAAATGGCGTTGCAGAAGCTCGGCTGCTCGTGCCATACCCAGAATCCCGCGCCGGCCACAATGACGATGGCCGCCACCACGCCGGCGACGATCCAGCCCTTGCGCCGCGGCTTCTTCGGGCTGGCCGCCGCCGGGGCGCCGACCCCCTCGGGCGTGGACGAACCGTCCGCCGCGTGCTCGGCAGCCGCGGTCGCGCCCTTCGTTTCCTCGTTGCTCATGCTCGCTCCTCCCTTCCTGTGTTCGTGCGGAGATGAGAACGCCGCCATTGTGCGCCGCCAAGGGGGCTGCTGGCTATTACCCCAGCGGGGTAAACTTTGCGTTTAGCCAGGTGAAAGCAGAAAAACCAGAGATAGCGCCGAAGCGTTCCCCGCCGTCCTTCCCAGCCAGCTTCCCCTTTCTTCGAGCAAGGGCCTTGCCATATCCATACCTTATCTACGCAATCATGAATGTATAAATTATCGACTTGAGTATCCTCTCAAAACGTTTATAGAATGACGCGCTATGCTTTCCCCATGAACCTGTACCTCAGCCACATAACCGCCTTCCGCCTTTGGCGCGCCTGGTCCGCCGCCCATCCCATGACGCTCTCGGCGTTTCACGATGCATCGGAGTTCGGCGGCGATGTCATTCCATCGGGTATCTTTCCGACGACGGCGTGCCTCCGCCTTTGCGCCGTCCGGGCCGACGATATAGAGGAGCTTGCCGGGCCAATACGGCCGCTGCTTGCCGTTGCGGCCGACGAGCCCTTACACATTCTCGTTGCCGCGTCGCAGTCGGCCCATTCGGATGAGGGGGTCGTGCGTCATCGGCTTGCGACTGCTGTGCCGAGAGGTGCCTTCCTCAGAGTGCTTCCAAGGGTGTATGTAGCATCGCCCGAGCTGGTTTTCGTGCAAATGGGCGCCCTTCTCACGTTCGGCGAGCTGCTTGGTCTGGGCTACGAGCTCTGCGGCTGCTACCCGTTGTCTTCGGAGGAGCAGGCGGGATGGGTGCGATGCCCACTGAGCACGCCCCGCCGATTGCTCTCGTTCTCTCGAGCCGCTCGCGGGTTGCACGGGGCGAAGAGGGCCCGCGCGGTTGCAGCGGAGGTGCTGGCGAAGTCCGCGTCGCCCATGGAGACCGAGCTGGCCGCCGCTGCGTTCACATCGGCCCGTCGCGGAGGTCTCGGGCTTGAGCGCGGTCTGCTGAATTATGTCGTTCCGCTTGCGACATCTACGGTTCGCGCGACAGGCTGCCAGCGGGCTGTGGGCGACATCGTGTGGCCGGGGTGCCGAAAGGTCGTTGAGTACGACGGGGTTCTTTCGCACAGAGACGCGGGGCAGCAGGCGCGCGATGCCAGAAAGCGCGACGCGCTGGTGCTTGAGGGGTACGAATCCGTCACGGTTACGGCATCGCAGTTCTACCGCGAAGAACAGTGCGTCGAGTTGCTCGATCGCGTTTCCATGAGCATTGATGGCCGACGACGCCGGCATAGCGAGGGTCATAGGCGAAGGCATCACGTCCTGCGCGAGCAAGTGCACCGCTACCATCAGCGATTCTTACCGTAGGGTCGACTCGAAAGAGGCGTTTTGCGTGTTCTGGTGCGGATACCCCTGCGTTTGGAATCGTGGCTCTAGAATTGCGTTTTAGAATATCAAAAGAAGGAAAATGCGCCAGAATGACGTTTTGGAAGACGATTGCGGCAGGTTTTTGCCGCCGAGGCTATTTCGTATTTTATAAAACGTGATTCTGGAGCCAAGATGTGCTGGTTTTTCGTTTTGGAAGATGCGTTGTCCCGGTATGTCCCTGTGACGGGAGCGGCCGGGAGTGGGCTGACAGCGTGGCTGGGCGCGCACTTGCAGCAGGGCTGGGCGGCTGGGCATGCTCTTGTGTCGGGGCGCCCCCGTCGAGGCATCTGCGGTGCGTATGTTGAGCGGTGAATCGATTCGCCGAAGGTTGGGGCGCTCCCAGAAGCGCGGGGTCACATAGGCGCCCTCGCCGTGCCGCGTCACGACCCCCCGCCGTTTCGTTGATGTTTCTTGTCGGCAAAATGGGCCTCGGCGCTCAGGTCCGTGGTAGGCATCCCCTATAATCCGAAACTTGATCTTTGACTAACAGAGGTATAAGGAGGTGTGAGTTCATGCCACGGCTTCAAATCATGGACACGACGATCCGCGACGGCCAGCAGAGCCTTTGGGCCACGCGTATGCAGATCGGCGACATGCTGCCCATTCTGCCGAAGATGGACCGCGTCGGTTACTGGGCCATCGAGGCGTGGGGAGGCGCGACATTCGACTCCTGCCTGCGTTTTCTTGACGAGAACCCCTGGGAGCGCCTGCGCGCCATCAAGGCGAACACGCCCAACACGCCGCTCGCCATGCTCTCGCGCGGCCAGAACCTGGTCGGCTACAAGCACTACTCCAAGGAGATCGTGCACCGTTTCATCCATGCAGCTCACCGCAACGGCATCGAGGTCTTCCGCGTGTTCGACGCGCTGAACGACATCCGCAACGTGGTGGACAACGCCGAGGCCATCAAGGAGTGCGGCGGGCTTTTCGAGGGCGCCATCTCCTACACCATCTCGCCGGTGCACACGCTGGACTCGTTCCTCGAGTACGGCCAGCAGCTGAAGGACCTGGGCGCCGACACCATCGCCATCAAGGACATGGCTGGCATGCTCACGCCCTATCGCGCCGAGCGCATGGTGAAGGCCTTCAACGAGGAAATCGGCCTGCCGGTGCACATCCACTGCCACTACGTTGGCGGCATGGCCCCGGCCAATATCCTGAAAGCGGCCGAGGCCGGCGCGGCCATCGCCGACACGGCCCACGCGCCGCTCGCCTTCGGCAACTCGCACCCGGCGGTGGAGATGATCGTCGCGGCCCTGAAGGAGAGCAAGTACGATACCGACCTGGACTTGGACCTGCTGTTCGAGATCTCCGAGTACTGGGAGGAAATGCGCAAGCGCGGCCACTACAAGCGCGGCGTGTCGTCGCTCATGCACATGAAGGTGTACTCGCACCAGGTGCCCGGCGGCATGATGAGCAACCTCGTCAGCCAGCTGGAAGTGCAGAAGGCCGCCGACCGCCTGCCCGAGGTGATGGCGGAAATTCCGAAGGTGCGCGCCGAGGTGGGCTACCCGCCGCTCGTGACGCCGCTGTCGCAGATCGTGGGCACCCAGGCGGTGTTCAACGTGCTCACCGGCAAGCGCTGGTCCGTTATCTCGAAAGAGATGAAGGACTACGTCTGCGGCTACTACGGCAAGGCCCCGGGCAACATGGACAAGGAGATCGTGGCGAAGGTGGCCGGCGATTCCGAGATTCTGGACCCGTCCATCGCGCCGGGAACGCTCGTCACCACCACCTACGACGAGTGCGCCGCCGAGATCGGCGATTTGGCCCAAAGCGAGGAGGACGTGCTCATGTACGCCCTGTTCCCGAACGAGGCCCGCACCTATTTGAGCAAGCACCGGGTATCCGAGAAAGTCGATTTCATGCTGGAGCAGGAGTCCAGCGCCACCAAGGAGGACGATTACGTGGACATCAATCAGATTCGCGAGCTGGTTCGCGTTGCCGAGGAGAGCGGCGTTGGCGAGATTGTCGTGGAAGAGGAGGGCGTGCGCATCGCCGTGCGCATGCCGGGCCAGGGTGTAGCGGCGCCTGCGGCCCCGGCCGCCCCGGTGGCCCAGGCGGCCCCGGCTCCCGCGGCGCCGGCCCCGGCCGCCGAGGAGAAGAGCGACCGTCCGGCCACGTGGGTGCCCGTGGTGGCTCCCATGGTGGGCACCTACTACGAGGCTCCGGCCCCGGGCGAGGCGCCCTTCGTGAAGGTGGGCGACGAGGTGGCCGCCGGCGAGACGCTGTGCATCGTGGAGGCCATGAAGCTCATGAACGAGATCACGGCCGAGGAGATGGGCACCGTCCGCGAGGTGTGCCTGTCGGACGCCACGCCGGTGGAGTACGGCACCGTGCTCTTCTATGTTGAGCCCCACGCGGCGGCGGAGAACTAGCATGTTCGATAAGATTCTCGTCGCCAACCGCGGGGAAGTGGCCCTGCGCATCATGCGGGCCGCCCGCGAGCTGGGAGTGAAGACGGTGGCCGTGTACTCCACGGAGGATGCGGACACCTACCCGGTGCAGTACGCCGACGAGGCGGTATGCATCGGCCCTGCCCAGTCGAACAAGAGCTATCTGGTGATGGCCAACATCATTGCCGCGGCCAAAAACACCGGCGCCCAGGCCATCCACCCCGGCTACGGCTTTCTGGCCGAGAACGCGGACTTCGCCCGCGCCTGCGCCGAGAACGACCTTGTGTTCATCGGGCCGGCGCCCGAGTGCATCGACCGCATGGGCGACAAGTCGAGCGCGCGCGAGACCATGAAGAGCTGCGGCGTGCCCACGGTGCCCGGCTCCGACGGCTGCCTCGATACCGTGGAGGAAGCCGCGGCCTTCGCCGAGAAGGTGGGCTACCCGGTGCTCATCAAGGCCACGGCTGGCGGCGGCGGCAAGGGCATGCGCGAGGTGCACGACCCGGCCGATCTGGAAGCCCAGTACAAGGCCGCCCGCACCGAGGCCGGCGCCGCGTTCGGCAACGACGGCGTCTACCTGGAGAAGCTCGTGCTGCGCCCGCGCCACGTGGAGGTGCAGGTGCTCGCCGACGACCATGGCAACGCCGTGGCCCTGTGCGAGCGTGACTGCTCCATCCAGCGCCGCCACCAGAAGCTTCTGGAGGAGGCGCCGTCGCCGGCCCTTTCCGAGGAGCTGCGCCGCGACATGATGAAGGCGGCCCTCAAGGCCGTGCGTGCGGTGGATTACAAGAACGCCGGCACCATCGAGTTTCTGCTCGACGAGCGCGGCCAGTTCTACTTCATGGAGATGAACACCCGCGTGCAGGTGGAGCACCCGGTCACCGAGGAGATCACCGGCACCGATATCATCAAGGAGCAGCTGCGCATTGCCGCGGGCGCGCCCATGAGCTGCGCCGGGCGCGCGCCGTTCACGCCGGCGGGACACGCCATCGAGCTGCGCATCAACGCCGAGGACCCGGCCCACGGCTTCCGCCCGTGCCCGGGCAACGTCACGCGCTTCGAGCCCCCGGCGGGCCCGGGCGTGCGCGTGGAGACCTACCTGCGCCCCGGCTCGCGCATCTCGCCCTACTACGACTCGCTTGTGGCGAAGGTGATCGTGCACGGCCAGGACCGCGCCGAGGCCGTCGCCCGCGCCAAGCGCGCCCTTTCCGAGTTCGTTATTGAGGGAATAGCAACAACTATCCCGTTCCATCAGCGTGTGCTCGACAACGAGGTATTCTTGGCAGGCGATGCCACAACCGACTTTATCGAAACCCAGATGGGAGACGTACTATGACAGACCAGATGAACGTGGAAGGGCTCTCCATCGCCCCCGGCGTCATGGAGACCATCATTTCCGTGGCCGCCGGCGAGGTGGAAGGCGTGGCCTCCATCGGCTCGTTCGCCACGAGCGGCATCCGCTCGATGCTGGCGAGCAAGCCCTCCACTTCCGGCATTGAGACGAAGATGGGCGAGGACGGCAAGCTCTACGTTGCCGTGCACGTTGAGGTGTACTACGGGTTCGTGCTGCCCGAGCTGGCGGCCAAGCTGCGCAGCGCCATCGCCGAGTCGCTGGCCACCCAGGCGGGCGTGGAGGTGTCCTCGGTGGACGTGTTCGTCGACGGCCTGCAGTTCAAGGCTTAAGGGCGGTCATGGCTTCCAGAAAACACGAGCGCACCCGCGACCGCATAAGCGCGGTGCAGGTGCTTTACACGAGCGAACTTCAGGGCAAGGCCCCCTCCGAGCTGCTTGACGGGGGCCTGTGCCTGGTGGCCCGCGAGCTGGCGCCGGAAAGCGAGGACGAGGCGCGCACCTTCGGCCGCATCGAGGAAGGCGCGCTTACCGACTACGCCCTCGTGCTCATCAAGGGCGTGCAGGCGCACCAGGGCGCCATCGACGAGGTAATTGCCGAGGCGTCCGAGAACTGGGCGCTCTCGCGTATGCCCATCGTGGACCGCTCTATTTTGCGGTTGGCGGTCTTCGAGATGGAGCACTGCGACGATGTGCCCGTGTCGGTGACCATCAACGAGGCGGTGGAGCTGGCCAAGGGCTTCGGCGGCGAGGACGATTCCCCGCGCTTCGTCAACGGCGTGCTCGGCCGCATCGCCCGCCAGATGGAGGAGCGGGGCGCGCTTGCCGCCTCCGCTTCCGCCGACGAGCCGGCCGGCGCGCTGGTGGGCGCATCGGGCGCGGCTGCCGTCGTGCAGGCGGGGGTGTAGCTATGGCCGACGAGCAGGGCCGCACTTTCGAGGCGGTGCACGAGCGTCTTTCGCAAATTGTCGACGAGGTAGCCGCTGAGGATATCTCGCTCGACGAGGCGCTGAAGCTTTACGAGGAGGCCGTGAAGCTCGGCCTTTCCGCCTGCGATTTGTCCGAGCAGGACATTGACGCGTTCGTCGCCCGCGAGGACGAGGCTTCGGCTGAGAGCGGGGCCGAGGGCGCCGAGGCTCAGGAAGTCGAGGCTGAGGTCGGCGATGCTGACGCTGAGGAAGCCCCGGCCGATAACGCGCCGGCGGATAACGCCGATGCCGCAGCGGTCTAAGGACACAGCTATGGACGATCTCCGCATTCTGGACGCCATCAACAGCCCCGATGACTTGAAGGTCCTCGACAACGAGGAGCTGGCCATCCTCGCGGCCGAGATCCGTCAGGAGATCGTCGCGACCACCGCCGTGACCGGGGGGCATGTGGCCTCCTCGCTCGGCGCGGTGGACATCATCGTGGCCTTGGAGAGCCTGCTCGATATGCCGCGCGACCGCGTGGTGTTCGACGTGGGGCACCAGGCTTACGCCCACAAGCTGCTCACCGGCCGTCGCGAGGCGTTCCGCACGCTGCGCGCCTACGGCGGTATTTCCGGCTTCACCAAGCCCTCCGAGAGCCCCTTCGACGCGCACCCCTCCGGCCACGCCTCGGACTCGCTTTCTGTGGCCACGGGCCTGGCCAAGGCGCGCCAGCTGAAGGGCACGAACGAGAAGGTGGTGGCGCTCATCGGCGACGCGTCGCTGGCCGGCGGCATGGCCTTCGAGGCGCTGAACTACATGGGTAATGAGCAGCTGCCCCTCGTAGTCATTCTGAACGACAACGAGATGTCCATCTCGCGCAACGTGGGCGCGCTCATGAAGCATTTGGGCAACATCCGCGCCAACAGCCACTACCGCGAGGCGCGCGAGGGGCTGCAGGCGGCTATGGAGCAGGGAGGGCCCGCGGCGCGCGGGCTGCTCGGGTTCGGTAAGAACATGAAGGAATCCCTCAAGCAGATGGTGATTCCCCATACCATGATCTACGAGTCGCTCGGCATCGTGTGCACGGCGCCGGTCGACGGGCACAACATCGCCGAGCTGCGCGACATTCTGTCGCTTGTGCTGGAGATGGACGGCCCTGCACTGGTGCACGTGGTCACGCGCAAGGGCGAGGGCTACGAGCCGGCCCGCCGCGACCCGGAGAGCTTCCACGGCACCGGCCCCTACGACATTGCCACGGGCACGTCGCTGAAGGCGCCGGCGAAGCACCCCACCTACACCGAGGTATTCGGGCAGGCCATGGTGGACGAGGCCGTGCGCGACGGCGACGTGGTGGCTATCACGGCGGCCATGACCGGCGGCACGGGGCTGAAGGCCTTAGCCGCCGAGTTCTCCGATCGTTTCGTGGACGTGGGCATTGCCGAGGAGCAGGCCGTGGGCATGGCGAGCGGCCTTGCCGCCGGCGGCAAGAAGCCGGTGGTGGCCCTGTACTCCACATTCATGCAGCGGGCCGTGGACCAGCTGATCATCGACTGCGCGCTGCCCGATGCGAACGTGGTGTTCGCCCTCGACCGCGCCGGTTTGGTGGGCGATGACGGCCCCACGCACCACGGCGTGTTCGATATGGTGTATATGCGCATGGTGCCCAATGTGCGCATGCTGGCGCCTTCGGACGAGGCCGAGCTCGTGCACGCACTGCACACGGCTCTGGCCCTTGAGGGGCCGGTGGCCCTGCGCTACCCGCGCGGCGCGGCTGAGGGCGCGCCGCTGCCCGAGGCACCCCAGGTGCTGGAAGTGGGGAAGGCCCGCACGGTGCGCGAGGGCGACGACGTGGCCTTACTCGCCTTCGGGCGCATGGTGGGGCAGGCCCGCGAGGCCGCCGAACTGCTTGCGGCGCAGGGCATTCAGGCCCGCGTGGTGGACATGCGCTGGGTGAAGCCCCTCGACGAGGAGGCTATCGCTGCTGCCGCTGCCACCCGGCTTGTGGTCACCGTGGAAGAGGGCGTCGTTGCGGGAGGCGCCGGCGAGGGCGTGCTCGAGGTGCTCGCGCGCCAAGGGGCAACGGTTCCCGCGATCACCCTGGGCATTCCCGACCGCTTTATCCCCCAGGGCCCGGTAAGCCAGCTGTTCGCCGACCTCGGCCTCGACGGCGAGGGCATTGCCAAGACCGTGAGGGAAACGCTGGCGTAGGAATTGAGCTTGCATAAACGAAGGTCCCGCCTCTTCTTCAGTGAAATCTGAAGAAGAGGCGGGACCTTTTGCCGTGAATGACTTCGGTTTTAGTGCAGCTTCTTCTCCATGATGTAGTCGTCCATGACGAAGCCCTCGCCGATGTCGGTCTCCACCGCGTCGATGACTTCGAAGCCGTTGCCCTTGTAGGCGCGGATACCCAGTTCGTTGCGCTTATTCACCGTAAGGTAGAGGGCCTTCAGGCCGCGGGTGCGGGCGAGGGTCTCGTAAAAGCGCAGTGTCGCCGAGCACAGGCCACGCCCGCGGTGCTCCTTCAGGAGGTAGATCTTCGAGATGAAGAAGCGGTTGGTCTCGGGCTCCACGTGGCCGCCAGTGTAGCCGACGATGCGCCCGGCGCCGGCGGTGCGGGCGAATCCCTCGGCATCGCGCGCCAGCTCGCCGTCGCGGCTCGACTCGATGGCATCGTTAGCAGCGGCGGGAACGCTGTCGCCCTTGTCGTGCACGTCGGCGCCGTGGGCGGCCTGGTCGAGCTCGCGGGGCGTCTCGTCCTCGTGCTCCATGATGAAGAAGTACTCGTAGCCGTTGTCGGCGATGTCGGCACGGAAGGCGTTCAGGCTCTGGAACTTGTCGACCATGTAGTCGGTCTGCTCCTGCCCGATGAGTGCCGGCCAGTACTCATTCCAGATGACGCGGGCCATGTGGGCCAGCGTCTCCACTTCCTCGTCGCGCTCAACTTGCCTGAATGACACGCTCATGATGGGTTCCTTTCTGAAACGGGGGCCGTTCGTGCAGTGCTGCGGCATCTCCTGAACATTTTAGCGGCCCGGCTCGCAGGTTCGGCCTTCGGTTGGCGTTGTTTCCGTCTGGTAACAAGAATTGGGCGGCTGTGTTAACACTGCTTTTTGAGGGGGTTAACAATCATCGATGAGCGATCCAGTGAGCGCACGGGCGTGGAACAATGCGGAATGTCCCAACCGCAGGGCGCACGATGGCCTGGGGTGGGGGAGCCGGGGCGAAGCGCCGCCGGCTCTTCGACCCCTGATCATCGGGAGCGCCGCCGCTCGCAAAGGAGGTCGATCGCGATGATTGACACCGGAACCACCGGCTTCATGCTGGTGTGCACCATGCTGGTGCTGCTGATGACGCCCGGGCTCTCGTTCTTCTACGGAGGGCTCTCGCGTCGCAAGAACGTAGTGAACACCATGGTCATGATCTTCGCGGTGCTCGGTATCGTGGGCTTGGCGTGGGTGGTGTGCGGCTGGTCGTTCGCCTATGGCGGCGACGGTTCCATTCCCGTGTTCGGCGGCATCGACCAGCTGGGGTGTCTGAGCGCGGTGAACGACCTGCTGGCCGAGGCCGAGGGAACCCCCGACGCCTTCGCAGTTCTTTCGGGCCAGGGGGCGCTTGCCGACGATCCGGCGCTGGCGGCCACCTACCCGGCCATCATCGACATCGTGTTCCAGATGGCCTTCGCGATGATCACCTGCGCCATTATCACCGGCGCAGTGGCCGGCCGCATGAAGTTCGGCGCGCTGTGCGCCTTCGTGGCCGTGTGGGTCGTGGTGGTGTACGCGCCGCTCGCGCACATGGTGTGGGGCGGGGAGGGGTCGCTTATCGGCGAGATGATCGGCGCACTGGATTTCGCCGGGGGCGACGTGGTGCATATCTCCTCGGGTTTGACGGGCCTTATCCTCTGCCTCATGCTCGGGCGTCGCAAGGAGTTCGCGGTGATGAGCTACCGCCCGCACAACGTGCCCTTCGTGGTGCTGGGAGCGACGCTTCTGTGGTTCGGCTGGTTCGGGTTCAACGCCGGCAGCGAGTTCGCGGCCGACGGGGTGGCGGCCCTGGCCCTGCTGAACACCGTGGCGGCGAGCGCGGCCGGCGTCGTGTCGTGGCTTGTGGTGGAGCGGGTGCGCGTGGGCAAGTGCACGCTTGTGGGCGCGGCCACAGGGCTTGTGGCGGGGCTCGTGGCCATCACGCCGGCGGCCGGCTTCGTGGAGCCGTGGGCCGCTATCGTCATGGGGCTTATCGTGAGCCCGGTGGTGTATTTGGCCATCTCCCAGGCGAAGCGGCGCATCGGCTACGACGACGCGCTGGACGCCTTCGGCTGCCACGGCGTGGGCGGCATCGTGGGCGGCGTGCTCACGGGGCTGTTCTGCGTGCCGGAGCTTTCGTGGACCGGCGCCGGCGGCCTGCTGTACACCGGCGACTTCTCGCTGCTGGGCGCCCAGGTGCTCGGCATTGTGGTGACGGTGGTGTTCGTGGTGGCGGCCGACGTGGTGCTGGGGCTTATCGTGAGAGCCTGCTTCAAGGGGAGCCTGCGGGTGAGCGCGGCCGACGAGGCCGCCGGGCTCGACGTGGCCCTGCACGGCGAGTCGGCCTACCCGGCCTACCTTGGCTTAGACTAACCATGTTCGGGAATGCGGGGCGAAAGCGACAGCTAGGCTTGCCGCTGGTGCCCGAGCCCTGTTGAACCGATGGGAAACCGATAGGAGACTGCTATGAAACGCGTAACGGCCATTGTGAGGCCCGAGAAGATGGAGCCCTTGAAAGACGCCCTGTTCGCGGCGAATGTGTCGGGCATGACCATCTCGCAGGTGCACGGTTGCGGCGCCCAGCATGGCTGGACGGAGTACGTCCGCGGCAACGAGGTGCTGTTGAACATGGTGCCGAAGGTGAAGTTCGAGATCGTCGTGGAAGACGGGGCGGTGGACGATCTGGTGGCGGTAATCGTGGGTGCGGCCCGCACCGGGGAGGTCGGCGACGGCAAGATCTTCGTCGCCCCGGTGGAGGACGTCATCCGCATCCGCACCGGCGAGCGTGGCGGTGAAGCGGTGTAGAAGACGGTAGGAGTGCTTATGGGGTACAATCTCTCGCAAACGAAGAGAGAGGACGAACTCATGCATACCTATATCCCGAAGGGCGTGTGCTCACGGCAGATCGACGTGGAGCTGGACGGCGACACCATCAAGAGCGTGCAGTTCACCGGCGGCTGCGACGGCAATTTGAAGGCCATCTCGAAGCTGGTGGAGGGGAAGGACGTCGAGGAGATCGTGGCCATGATGGAGGGCCACACCTGCGGCCGGCGCCCCACCTCCTGCGCCGACCAGATGGCCCGTGCCCTGCGCGAGGCACGCGCGGCTCAGTGATGCCGTCTCACCGCTCTTTGGGCATGTCGTGAAAAACACTCGCGCTCGGGGAAAATTCACAGAACGTTCTGGGCGGGCGGTGCTATACTGGGCAAGCTTGCCCGCCGTGGGCAGGTACAAGTATCTGTTGGCCCCCGAGACATGTTTGTTGCACCGCGATCCTTGCTTGCGCAAGCGAACATGGTAAGTATCAACCATCATGACGAAGGGTCCCCGATTTTAGTTTTTGAAAGGGGTCCGTTTTGACCGAAATCAAGAACACGTCCGTGATCGACTTCTCGGACATCTCCGACGAGCAGATGAACGAGATGATCGACGGCACGCTGACCGAGTTCGACGAGGGCGATCTGGTCGATGGCACCGTTGTCAAGCTCGAGCACGACGAGGTCCTCGTTGACATCGGCTTCAAGAGCGAGGGCGTCATTCCCTCCCGCGAGCTGTCCATCCGCAAGGACGCCGATCCGTCCGACATCGTGAGCCTGGGCGACAAGATCGAGGCTCTGGTCCTTCAGAAGGAGGACAAGGACGGCCGCCTCATCCTTTCCAAGAAGCGCGCCGAGTACGAGCGTGCCTGGATTTCCGTCGAGGAGAAGTTCAAGGCCGGCGAAGTGGTCACCGGCGAGGTCATCGAGGTGGTCAAGGGCGGTCTTATCCTGGACATCGGCCTGCGCGGCTTCCTTCCGGCCTCTCTCGTGGACCTGCGCCGCGTGAAGGACCTGGACATGTACCTGGGCACCGAGATCGAGGCCCGCGTCATCGAGATGGACCGCAACCGCAACAACGTCGTGCTGTCCCGCCGCGTGCTTCTGGAGGAGGGCCGCAAGAACGAGCGCGCCGAGATCCTCTCGAAGCTCACCAAGGGCATGCGCCTCAAGGGCTCCGTCTCCTCCATCGTGGACTTCGGCGCCTTCGTGGATCTGGGCGGCATCGACGGCCTGGTGCACATCTCCGAGCTGTCCTGGAACCACGTCAACCATCCCTCCGAGGTCGTCAAGGTGGGCGACGAGGTGGAGGTCGAGGTGCTCGACGTCGATCTGCAGCGTGAGCGCATCTCGCTCGGCCTCAAGCAGACCACGCCCGACCCGTGGATCCAGCTGGTGGAGAACTACCCCGTGGGCACCATCGTCGACGGCAAGGTCACCAAGATCGTTCCCTTCGGCGCCTTCGTCGAGCTGGGCGATTCCATCGAGGGCCTGGTGCACATCTCTGAGATGGCCGGCCGCCACATCGACACCCCGGCGCAGGTCGTGCATGCGGGCGACGATGTGAAGGTGAAGGTCATGGAGATCAACCCGGACCGCCGCCGCATCAGCCTGTCCATGAAGGCCGCTGCCGAGGAGCTGGGCTTCGAGATCGACGTGGACGAGTCGGTTCAGGCCGAGGAGAAGCCGGCCCGCCGCAAGAAGGACGAGGCTCCGGCCGAGGCCGAGGTCGTCGAGGTGGAGACGGTGGAGGACGCCGAGTAACCTTAGACGCAACCGCGTGAATTTGACGGGCCATCCTTCGGGGTGGCCCGTTTCTTTTCGTGTATCATGGAGGCACTTCGAAAGTAACATCAGGAGGTATGGGATGAAGAAGCTGTTTCTCATTGGCGGGATGGGCGCGGGGAAGTCGACGGCGCGCAAGGCGCTGACCGACGAGGGCCTGGCGTGGATCGACTTGGACCAGGTGGGCCATGAGGTGCTCACGTGGGACACGGTGAAGGACGATTTGCGCGGCGCCTTCGGCGACGACATCTTCGATGAGAGCGGGGAAGTGGTGCGCCCGGCGCTGGCCGCCAAGGCCTTCGCCACGCCGGCGGCCACCCGCAAGCTGAACACCATCACCATGCCGCGCATCGAGGAGCGCTACACCGACCTCATCGACGGCTTTACGGCTGAGGGCAAGCCCGCCGTGGTGGTGGAGTACTCCGTCTTCCGCAACCGCCAGAGCTCGCTGGCCTACGGGGCCGACGTGGTCATGGCGGTGCTCGCGCCGCTGGAGGTGCGCATCGAGCGCGCCGTGGCCTCCGGTTTCCCCGAGGAGGACGTGCGTGCCCGCATCGCCCGCCAGATCACCGATGCCGACCGCATCGAGGCCGCCGACGTCGTCTTCAACAACGACGGCACCCCGGAAGAACTGCGCAACGAGGTATTGGCCTGGTGGAACGAGTACAGGAAGAGCATCTAACTCTTGCGATTAGCGCTGTCGGGCAAGGGTCTTTAGGGCCCTTGCCTTTCTTTGGAGCCAATAGTATTATTCAGATTTAATAATACTAAGGAGTTTTATGGACAGAGAAGAGCTCATAAGTAAGCTAAAGCGCATCGATGAGGAAGTGTTCTTTTCCGGCAAAGTCGCAGGGGTTATGCGCAGTACCGGGAGGGATGGTTGCAGTGAGCCGTTCGTTTAAGGGATTTCTTCTCGGCTACGTACAGGATCTGACCGGTTGTGAATCGGCGAGTCTAAAGCGTTTCTTTCAGGCTGTGACTTGCGATTCCCCCAGGGCGGCCGAGGCTCTTTTGCTTCTGGCTTGCGCCGAAGGGAGGGAGGATTATCTGCTGAGGCAGGCGGCGGGGACTCCCTTTGAGGCCGCCTATCGAAGGACGTTGGCCGACATAAGTCAGAAAGGCGGCTCTCTGGAGGAGTACCTCGAGGAGCTTCCGGAGCAGAATCGCTATCGCAAGGTTTGGAATGCGTGGCGTTCGGAGGCTACCAGCCTGGAGCGCGATCGGCATATGCTTCCCATGGTTCGTGATGCCATCGAGCAGGCCCTGGAGCAGCGCGGAATGAGCCGAGCTCAGGCGTGCCGCCTGCTGGGTCTCAACAAAGGCAATTTCTATGCCTTCATGAAAGGGGATGTGACTAAGCTGAGCCGCGAAACGGCAGTGAATGCATATCGCGTGCTCGCAGGCGCCTAGTCCCTACCAAAGGCCCAGCAGGCTTTGCATGGCGAGGCTTACGGCGGCGATGCAGATCCAGCAGATGAGGCCCATGAGGATGGGCTTGCCGCCGCTTTTCACGAGCTTCACGATGTCGGTGTTAAGCCCGATGGCCGCCATGGCCATGACGATGAAGAACTTGCTGAGCGTCTTTAAGGGGGCGAACACCGCCACATCGGCGCCGGCGGCCACGGCCACGGTGGTGACGACCGAGGCCAGCAGGAAGAACAGGATGAACATGGGGAAGGCGCGCTTGAGCGAGAAGCTGCCGAGCGCGCCGTCGTGGGCGCCGGCGGCGTTCTCGCGCCGCGCCACGAGGATGCCGAGCACGAGCGTGATGGGGATGATGGCCAGCGTTCGCGTGAGCTTCACGATGGTGGCGTCGTCCAGCGCGTTGGAGCCCGGGTGCATGCCGTCCCAGGCGGCCGCGGCGGCGGTCACCGACGAGGTGTCGTTCACGGCGGTGCCGGCGAACAGTCCGAAGCCCTCGTTGCTCATGCCGAGCGCGTTGCCGAGGGTGGGGAAGATGAGCGCCGCCAGCACGTTGAACAGGAAGATGACCGAGATGGCCTGGGCCACTTCCTCGTCTTTCGCGTGAATGACCGGCGCTGTGGCGGCGATGGCCGAGCCGCCGCAGATGGAGGAGCCCACGGCGATGAGCGTGGCAATGGCCGACTCCATGTGCAGAATCTTGTACAGCAGGTAGCCCACGATGAGGGCCGTGGCGATGGTGGAGCAGATGATAGGCAGGCTCTCGGCGCCCACGGCGGCAATCTGCACGAGGTTCAGCCCGAAGCCGAGCAGGATGACGGCGTACTGCAGGATCTTCTTCGCCGTGAAGGCGATGCCGTCCTGGACCGTGCCGCGCTTGGGCTGGCCCCACCACACGGCGATGAGCATGCCCAGCAAAATGGCGAACACCGGGCCGCCGATGACGGGCAGCGCCTCGCCGAGGAACCAACAGGGAACGGCGATGGCGGCGCAGATGCCGATGCCGGGGACGATGCTGCGGTAATTGACGGCCATGGGGAATGCCTCTCTTCCAACCAGTAAAACGATGGGAGTATAGCACTGAGGAAATGTGAGGGGGTGCCGCGCAGGCGGCTGACACGATTTCGTTGGGGCGCGCCGTTACGCTTCGGTGAAGGATTGACGAACATCTGTTCAATAGGCACGGCCCGTGGTAGACTGGCGAGCCGTACGCGAGCACGACGAGAGGAGCGGGCGGCATGTCCACGCATCTTTCCAACATAGAGGGCATGGCCATGGAGGGGAAGCTTCCCGAAGTGCGCCTGGCGAACACCCCGTTCAAGGTGGTGTCGCCCTTCGAGCCGTCGGGCGACCAGCCCGAGGCCATCGCCGCCTTGGCGAAGGGCGTGGAAGAGGGGCTGCGCTACCAGACGCTGCTCGGCGTCACCGGCTCGGGCAAAACCTTCACCATGGCGAAGACCATCGAGGCGGTGCAGAAACCCACACTCGTCATGGCGCCGAACAAGACGCTCGCGGCCCAGCTGGCCGCCGAGCTGAAGGAGTTCTTCCCCGACAACGCCGTGGTGTACTTCGTCAGCTACTACGACTACTACCAGCCCGAGGCCTACGTGCCCGCCTCCGACACCTTCATCGAGAAGGACGCCTCCATCAACGAGGAGGTGGAGAAGCTGCGCCATGCGGCCACAAGCGCCCTGCTCTCGCGGCGCGATGTCATCGTGGTGGCCTCGGTGTCGTGCATCTACGGCATCGGAAGCCCCATGGACTACGCTGGCATGGCGGTGTTCGTCGACAAGCAGAAGGAGATGGATCGCGACCAGGTCATCTACGAGCTCATCGACATCCAGTACGACCGCAACGACTACGAGCTGAAGCGCGGCACCTTCCGGGTGCGAGGCGATGCGCTCGACGTGTTCCCGCCCTACGCCGACAACCCGCTGCGCATCGAGTTCTGGGGCGACGAGATTGAGGAAATCGCCGAGATTGACCTGGTGACGGGCGAGGTGCTGGGCACCTATGAGGCGCTGCCCATCTGGCCGGCGTCGCACTACGTGACCGCGCGCCCGAAGATGGACAAGGCCCTGGGCACCATCCAGGACGAGCTGCGCGAGCGCTTGGCCCAGTTCAAGGAAGAGGGGAAGCTGCTGGAGGCCCAGCGCCTCGAGATGCGCGTGAACTACGACTTGGAGATGCTTGAGACCATGGGCTTCTGCTCCGGCATCGAGAACTACTCGCGGCACTTGGACGGCCGCGAGCCCGGCGAGCCGCCCTACACCCTCATCGACTACTTCCCGAGCGACTTCTTCTGCATCATCGACGAGTCCCACGTGACCGTGCCGCAGATCCGCGGCATGCACGAGGGCGACCGCTCCCGCAAGATCACCCTGGCCGAGCACGGCTTCCGGCTGCCCAGCTGCCTGGACAACCGCCCCTTGCGCTTCGACGAGTTCGAGGACCGCGTCCCGCAGTTCATCTACGTGTCGGCCACGCCGGGCGACTACGAGGAGAAGGTGAGCCAGCAGAAGGTGGATCAGGTCATCCGCCCGACGGGGCTTCTTGACCCGGAAATTGTCGTGCGCACGAGCAAGAGCCAGATCGACGACATCATCGACGAGGCCAAGGAGCGCGCCGCCCGCGACGAGCGCGTGCTCATCACCACGCTCACGAAGAAGATGGCCGAGGATCTCACCGACCATTTGCTGGACCAGGGGGTGAAGGCACGCTACATGCACTCGGACATTGCCACCCTGGAGCGCACGGAGATTCTGCGCGATCTGCGCCGCGGCGAGTTCGACGTGCTCGTGGGCATCAACCTTCTGCGCGAGGGCCTGGATTTGCCCGAGGTGTCGCTTGTGGCCATCCTCGACGCCGACAAGGAGGGCTTCCTGCGCAACCACCGCTCGCTCATCCAGACCATTGGCCGTGCGGCCCGCAACGTGTCCGGCGAGGTCATCATGTACGCCGACCGCATCACCGATTCCATGCGCCGGGCCATCGACGAGACGCGCCGGCGTCGCGAGATTCAGATGGCCTACAACGAGGCCCACGGCATCAAGCCGCAGACCATCCGCAAGGCCATCAACGACATCATGGGTTTCATCACCGACGAGACGGCGAACACCACGGCCGAGCAGGTGAACAAGGAACTGGCGGAGCTCTCGCGCGAAGAGGTGCTGCGCATCATCTCGTCGATGGAGGACGACATGGCCGAGGCCTCGCGGTCCATGGACTTCGAGGAGGCGGCGCGCCTGCGCGACCAGGTGGTGAAGCTGCGCGCGTCCGTGGAGGGCCAAAGCGAGGACGACGTGCTGAAGGACCTGAAGAAGAGCGCGCGCAAGGGCAGCGCCTACGGCAACCGCAAACACGCCGCCTACGGAAGCAGTCGCGCGCAGTAGCCCCGTAGGGCAAGGGCCATGCCCTTGCCGCTCGGCCGGAAACACCTGACAAAAACGGAAAGGGCATGGCCCTTTCCCTACGGGTCACTCCCGGGATTCTCTCCCCCCGTAGGGCAAGGGCCATGCCCTTGCCGCTCGGCTCGCGACGGCTTTCCGTTCCCCGCAGGCTGGGTCCGTGCGGCCGGTGTTCATATTCTGTGGAGAACCGAAGGATTGCGAACTTTACGGAAATGTAAGCACCCGAGGGCTGTCCCTAGGGCAGCTTCGTCGTATAATTCCGAGAATGACTCTATCCGCCCGATGACGCTTGCCGAAGGAACGCCGCAATGCCCGATGCGCCCACCAACCCCGAAGGGACGAACAACCCGCGTAACGCCGCCCGCGCCCACAAGAAGCCCACGAGGCGATCTGCGAGCGCGCCGGTGCGCGGTGCCGTGCCCGGGGCCACGGGAGCCCAGCGCCCGGTGAACCCTGGCGCCACAGGGGCCCAGCGTGCCGTGGGGCCCTCCGCCACCGGCGCCCATCCGGCATCTCCCTCGGCTACGGGCGCCCAGCGCAGCGTTCCCGCCTATCCCAACGGGCACGATGCCGTCTCCCAGGAGGCGGCGGCCCGGGCGGCCTACGAGCAGTACGTGGCCAACACCAACACCCCGTACCCGGGGGCGGCCTCGAACCCGCAGTACGGGTCGCGCTACCAGCAGCAGGGCGGTTACGCGGGCTATGCCCAATCCTCGGCGCCCCGCGTCATGCCGGCGGCGCCCTCCGAGCTGCCCGGCTCGCCCTATGCCGATGCCGGCCGCTACAAGAAGAAGGGCAAGAAGAAGGCCGGCATCGTGTCGGTGCTTGCGGCCCTCGTTATCCTCGGCGCCATCGGCGCGGGGGTGTACCTGCACTTCAACCCGCTTTCCTTCAACGTCACCGTGAACGGCATGACGCGCACGGTCGATCGCGGCACGACGCTTTCCGACATCATCGAGGAGGGCGTGGTCACGCCGGTTCCCGGTAACCTGGTGGCTGTCGACGGCGAAGTGATCGAGGAAGGCGGCGGCACGGCCTTTGTGGGCACGGTGAATGGCGACGAGGTAGACGACCCGGCCTTCGAGCTGCACTCCGGTGATACAGTGCAGCTTGACCACGGGGCCGACGTCACCGAGGAGTACGACGTCGAGACTGTTGAGACCCAGCCCGAGCAGGTGGAGCTGGGCGAGGGCGCCCTGCACGTGTACGTGCCCGGCGAGGCCTCCCAGGTAGAGAAGCGTACCGGCAAGGTGTCGGGCAAGACTATCGAGGAGACGGTGACCGAGGGCGTGGACAACGTGTACCTCAAGTACAACGCCAACACCGACGGCGACAAGGTGATCGCGCTCACCTTCGACGACGGCCCGTGGGCGGGCTCCACCGAGCAGATTCTGAAGATTCTGAAGGAGAACGACGCCAAGGCCACGTTCTTCACTATCAGCGAGCAGATTTCCGACAAGACCGACTTCTCGGCCCTGGTGAAGCAGGCCGCCGATGCGGGGCACCAGATTGCGACCCACTCCTACGACCATGCGGCCACCGGCGGCGGCAACGGGGTGGACATGACGCGCCAGAGCCCCGAGAAGCAGATCGAGGAAGTGCAGATGGGCCAGCAGGCCATCACCGATGCGACCGGTACGGAGGCCTCGAAGGCGTTTCGCTCGCCGGGCGGCAACTACCACGGCGACATCATCTGGAACCTCGCTCCCTATGTGACGAGCGAGATCGGCTGGAACATCGATACCGAGGATTGGCGCAAGCCTGGCGTCGATGCCATTGTGCAGCGCCTGCTCTCGGTGAAATCGGGCGACGTGGTGCTCATGCACGACGGCGGCGGCGACCGCAGCCAGACCGTGGAGGCCCTTTCCATCGCGCTGCCCCAGTTGAAGGCCCAGGGCTATAAGTTCGTCACCATCGACGAGCTTTTGGCCTACGACGACGCCAAGGCCCTCGCCCAGGAGCTGCAAGCCGCCTCAGCCGAGTAACCCCCCCCGTAGGGAAAGGGCCATGCCCTTTCCGTTTTTGTCGCGCGTTCCCTATAGGCGCGCGTTTCCCATTGTAGACGGCAAGGGCATGGCCCTTGCCCTACGGAAGGATCCGTCCCATCCTGCAGTTTGCAAGGACGCACGTCTCCCGTTGCGGGCGGCAAGGGCATGGCCCTTGCCCTACGGAAGGATCCGTCCCATCCTGCAGTTTGCAAGGACGCACGTCTCCCGTTGCGGGCGGCAAGGGCGTGGCCGTTGCCCTACGAGGTGCGGGCTTCTAGGAGTTCTCGGGCGTGGGCTAGGCTGGTTTCGGTGGCGGTGCCTGAGAGCAGACGGGCCACCTCGGCTACGCGCTCGTCTCCCTCGACGACTGAAAGCTGGGTCTCGGGGGCATCGCTCTCAGTTTTCGTGACCCGGTAGTGCTTGTCGGCGAGCGCCGCCACTTGGGCCAGGTGGGTGATGACGATGACCTGGTGGCTGCGGGACAGCTCGGCCAGTACCGCAGCGAGCGCGTTGGCGGTGCTGCCGCCCACCCCGGCGTCCACCTCGTCGAAGACGAGGGTCTCGGTGCCGTCCTTGGCGCCGAGGGCCACCTTCACCGCCAGCATAACGCGGCTGATCTCGCCGCCGGAGGCGATGCGGGCCAAGGGACGCGCCTGCATCGATTTGCCCGGCTTGAACTCGAAGGTGACGCTGGCGCTGCCGTGGCTGTTCCACGCCTCGCGCGCAAGGGGCGCCACCGTGCACACGAGCTCGGCCGACCCCATCTCCAGGCGCGAGAGCACCTCGCCTACGGTTGCGGCGAAGCGCGGGGCCGCCTCGGCGCGGGCCGCGTCGTAGGCCTCCGCCGCCTCGGCCAGGGCGGCCTCGGCCTCTTCCAACTCGCGCTCGGCGCGGGCAAGGTGGCCGTCGGCGTTGTCGGCCACCTCTAGCAGGGCCGCTGCCTCGTCCCACCGCTCGAACACGGCGTCCATGGTGGGGCCGAAGCTGCGCATGAGCCCCATGAGGGCCCCCAGGCGGTCCTGGGCCTCGGCCAGCGAGGCGGCGTCGAAATCGATGGAGCTGGCGTAGGAGCCCATATCGCGGGCCACGTCTTCCACCACGTAGCAGGTCTCGCGCAGCGAGGAGGCGAAGCCGGAGAGGCTCTCGTCGGCGCGGGCGGCCTCGTCGATGAGCGCGATGGCCGCGTTCAGAGCGTCGAGCGCGCCCCCGTCGCCCGAGAGCGCCTCGGCGGCGCCGTGGGAGGCGCGGGCGAGGGTCTCGGCGTTTTCGGCCCGAGAGAGCCAGTCGCGCAGTTCCTCGTACTCGCCGCCCTGGGGGTTCACCGCCTGTATTTGGGCGATGGTGAAGCGGGCCTCGTCGAGCTGGGCGTTGGTGGAGTGGGCCTGCTCGCGCAGGGCCTGCAGGGCGGCCTCGCGCTCGCGCACCGTGGCGAGCGCCGCCCGGTAGGCCTCGGCCACCTCTCCCAAGCTGCCCCAGGCATCGAGGATGCGCCCGTGCTCGGCGGGCTTCAGCAGCGCCTGGAACTCGTGCTGGCCGCAGAGCTCGACCCGCGGTCCCACGGTGCGAGCGAGCTCGGAGACGGAGGCCATGGCGCCGTTCAAGGTGGCGCGGCTGCGGCCGTCGGCGCCTATCCGGCGCGTGACCACGAGATCGTCGGCTTCGCCAATGCCGGGGAAGAGGCGCCCGCTCACTTGCGCGCTGCGGGCCCCCTCGCGCACGGCCGAGGCATCGGCCCGCTCGCCCACCAGCAGCTTCACAGCCGACACGAGGGCGGTCTTGCCCGCGCCCGTCTCGCCGGTGAGCACCGTGAGGGCGGGGGAGGGGGAAAGCGACGCCTCGCGGATAAGGGCGATATCGCTTACGGAGATTTCATCTATCATGGCCGCATCCTTTTAAAGGTCGATAACGTCGAAGACAAGGCCCTGCTCGCTTTCAAGCACCGAGAACAGCTCGTCGGGGGCCACCCGGCGCACCGGGCGGGCGATGTCGATGGGGCCGCGGCCGGTGACGATGAAGTCGGCCTGGATCTTGCGGGCGCAGGACTCGGTGATGGCCGAGGCTAAGGGCAGCATCTCGCGGTCGAGGGCGAAGCGGATATCGGAGCCGTCCACCGAGCACACCGACAAAAAGGCGAGCGACGAGCGCAGGGCCGAGCGGATGTCGTGGTCGCTTAAGGTGCCCAGTAGGGCTTCGCGCACCTCGGCGAAGGCGTCGGCGGTAACCCACAGCTCGGCGGCGCCGGTAAGCTCTAGGGCGTGCAGCTTGTTCCAGGCCGCGGCGGTGCTGGGGCGCTCGCCGATGAAGTCGAGCAGCACATCGCTTTCGATGAGCAGGCGCATGGCCATCACGCCCCTTCCCGAGGGTCTTCCACGACGCGCCGCCAGAACGTGTCGGGCACGGGGCGCGTGGCGTGGCGCAGGCGGAAGCGCAGCTCGTTGGCCTGCTTGTCGGTGAGCGTGATGCGCAGGGGCGCCTCGGCGGGGTTCGCGTCGGGCAGCGACCCTGTGGCCAGCAGGTACTCGTAGGCGGCGTTGATGAGTTCGGTGGGCGACGAGCCGATATCGCGCAGCTTGCTGTGGACTTGGTCCCGGATTTCCTGGGGAACCCGGGCGGTGACGACCGCGTGCATAGGCCCCTCCTTTCCCTTGTGTTTCGCCGTAGTGTACGCCCTTTTCCCGAAAAGTGCAATGATAATACGAACAAATATTTGAAAAAGTGCCCTATCTTTGCTAAGATCGTGCGCACCAGATGGCTGGCTCGTGTCTTTTTCGGCAAGACGCTTGCCACGGTCGGGGGTTTTCGGGAAGATAAGCCGATTGCAATTCGCGAAACGCAGCCGCTGCAGGCGGCGCGAGGAATCTGTCGGGCTTCAGGAAGGGACGCTTTGGCATACCTGCTGCATAAAGGGGAGAGGATGCTGTGCGCGGCGCTGGCGCTGCTGCTCACGTTCTCGCTTCTGGGGGCGTTCCCCCGGCAGGCCCTGGCCGAACCCGATGACGGCTCGGCGGCCGTGGCCGACGCCCAGTCGGCCCTCGATGCGGCCGAGTCGCGCATGGCGCAGATCAACGAGGAATACGAGGCGCTGTCGGCGGAAGTGGCCGAGCTGCAGAAGAAGATCGACGAGACGGCCGCCTCGGCCCTGGAGGCCCAGCAGGCCATGCTCGACGGGCGCGAGGCTTTGGGCCAGGTGGCGGTGAGCGAGTACCGCGACGGCAGCTCGCTGGGGCTCATCGGCTTCATCCTCGATGCGAAGAACTTCGACGAGCTTCTGCGCAACATGGAGTACGCCGCGCAGATTATGGCCTACCAGGCCGACGAGGTGGCCGAGCAGAAGGAGCGCAAGCGCGCCTTCGACGAGGTGTCCGACGAGCTGAACGCCCAGAAGAGCGAGCAGGAAGAGGCCCTGGCCGCCCAGGAGGAGAAGCGCTACGAGGCCCAGGCCGTGGTGGAGGAAGCCACCCGCGACCTGTCGAGCGCCAAGGAAGAGCACGTGGCCCGCTTGGCCGAGCTGGCCGCCCAGGCCGAGGCCCTGCGCAAGCAGGAGGAGGAAGCGGCTGCCGCTGCTGCTGCCGCCGCCGAGGAGAGCTCTGAAGCCAACACCACCGAGCGCGAGCCGGTGGTCTCCGACGACGAGCCCGTGGCCGACGATGACGACAACGCCGACGAATCTGCAGGCTCCGGTTCCTCGGGCGGGTCCTCCGAGGGCTCCTCGAGCGGGTCGAGCAGCTCGAATGCCGGGTGGAAGAGCGGTGTGGCCTCGGCCTACGGCGGCTCCACCGACCCGAACACCCCCAACCCCGGCACCACCTCTACCGGCGCTACCTGCGACGACTGGTCCATGGGCGTGGCGGTGCCCAAGTCGCTTTCCAACTACCGCAGCTACTTCGGCCGCACGGTGGAAATCGTCTACGGCGGCCAGACGGTGTACGCCACGGTGAACGACTGCGGCTCCATGGGCGGCGGTTCCCGCGTGCTGGACCTGCAGCCCGGCGTGTGGAAGGCCTTCGGCTTCTCCAGCTGCAAGGCCTGGGGTTTACGCACGGTCAAGTACCGTTTCCTCTAATTCTTCGGCGAGCGCAATTCATAAGCGCTATACTGGTCATTCGTATGCAATGAACCGTCAGGGCGTGTGGCATGCGCCCTTTTTTCGTTATCGCGAGAGGAAGGTTGTACCCTATGGCTATTGCAGAGGAGCTGAGCGCCCTTCGCGCATCGACGCTCGAGGCCATTGCGCAGGCGGCCACGTCGGCGGACCTTGAGGCCGTGCGCGTGCAGGTCATCGGCAAGTCGGGCACGCTGACCGGCTACTTGCGCTCTATGGGCCAGGTGCCCAAGGAGGAGCGCGCCGAAGTGGGCCGCGCTGTGAACGAGGCCCGCGCCGAGGTGGAGGAGGCGCTGGCCGCCCGCAAGGCCGAGCTGTCCGCCGCCGAGCTGTCCGCCGCCATCGATGCCGCCGCCGTGGACGTCACCCTTCCCGGCCGCGCCCAGCAGATGGGCACGCGCCACCTTATCAACGGCATCATCGACGAGGTGAGCGACATCTTCATGGGGCTCGGCTACAAGGTGGTGGAAGGCTCCGAGATCGAGACCGACTACTACAACTTTACGGCTCTGAACGCCCCGGCCGACCACCCGAGCCGGTCCATGCAGGACACCTTCTACGTGCGCGATTTGTCCGGCGACACCTCGCGGGTGCGCGGCGAGTCCGACGTGCTTCTGCGCACCCAGACCTCCGGCGTGCAGGTGCACGTCATGGAGGACTGGGACCTGCCCATCTACATGATCGCGCCGGGCAAGGTGTACCGCCGCGATGTGGCCGACCCCTCGCACCTGCCGCAGTTCCACCAGATCGAGGGCCTGGTGGTGGACCGCGGCATCACCTTCGGCGATTTGAAGGGCACCCTCGACTATGTGTGCAAGCAGCTGTTCGGGCCCGAGCGCAAGACGCGCTTCCGCGCCCACTACTTCCCCTTCACCGAGCCTTCGGCTGAGGTGGACGTGAGCTGTGCCGTGTGCCACGGCGAGGGCTGCCGCATGTGCAAGGGCACCGGCTGGCTTGAGATTCTCGGCTGCGGCATGGTGGATCCCAACGTGCTTTCCATGAGCAGCATCGACCCGGAGGAGTACTCGGGGTTCGCCTTCGGCATGGGGGTGGAGCGCATCGCCTGCCTCAAGTACGACGTGCCGGACTTGCGTATGCTGCTTGAAGGGGACATGCGTTTCTTGCGGCAATTCTAAGGTTTCGGTTGGAACTCGTCGGGATCGGGCTTCCGGGTAATGCCCAGTCGCTCAGACAGTCCTCGCTGTGTTGTTCCGTCCGTCCTGGCGGAACGGACGGACAAGCCGACGCTGCGCGACTCTGATGCATTTCACCTTGCCCCTTGTTTTGGGCTCGGCGTGACCGAAGGTCACTTGGCCCAAAGGCGGGGCAATCTGAAACGCCTCATAGCCGCTCGCTGACTTACTACGCCAACCTGTTTGACAAAAAAGTTTTAGGAGAAAGAACGGATCATGAAACTATCTTTGAAGTGGCTTTCTGAATATACGGCGGTGCCGGGGGATCTGAAGGCGTTTTGCGACAGGCTGGATTTGACGGGAACCGGCGTGGAGGGCGTCGAGACGCTGGGGGAGGCTTTCGACGGCGTGGTGGTGGGCGAGGTGCTTACCTGCGAGCCGCATCCCGATTCCGACCATATGCATGTGGTGACGGTGAACGTGGGCGAGGGCGAGCCGGTGCAGATTGTCTGCGGGGCGCCGAATATCGCTGCAAACATCAAGGTGCCGGTGGCCACTGTGGGAGCGGTGCTGCCGGGCGACTTCAAGATTAAGAAGTCGAAGCTGCGCGGGGTCGTGAGCCTGGGCATGTGCTGTTCGCAGCGCGAGCTGGGGCTGGGCTCGGACCACTCGGGCATTTGGGTGCTGCCGGAGGATACCGTCGTGGGCACCCCCATGGCCGAGGTCATCGGCTCTGGCGACACGGTGCTCGATCTGGAGATTACTCCGAACCGCCCTGATTGCCTGTCGGTGGTGGGCCTGGCCCGCGAGGTGGGCGCCATGTACCAGCAGCCGGTGGACTACCCGCTCGCTGCCGATGTGGCGAAGCTGGCTGAGTGCACCGAGGGGGCCGACGTGGCCGAGGCGGTGACCGTGGAGATTCCCGAGGACGTCCGCTGCCCCCGTTACACGGCCCGCGTCATCGACAACGTGAAGGTGGGCCCGTCGCCCGACTGGCTCGCCGAGCGCGTGACCGCCGCGGGCGGCCGCCCCATCAACAACGTGGTGGACGTGACGAACTACATCCTGTACCTCTACGGCCAGCCGCTGCACGCCTTCGACTTCGACAAGGTGGCCTCGGCCGATGGCGTGGCCCATATCATCGTGCGGGCGGCCGAGGACGGCGAGGTGCTGGTGACCCTCGACGGCGAGCGCCGCGAGCTCACGCAAGACATGACCGTCATCGCCACGCCTGAGCGCGCGGTGGCGCTTGCCGGCGTCATGGGCGGCGAGGACAGCGAGGTTACCGAGGCCACCACCACGGTGCTTCTGGAATCGGCCTCCTTCGAGCACGGCCGCACCTCGCGCACGAGCCGCAACCTCGGCCTCATCTCCGAGGCCTCGATGCGCTACGAGCGCGGCGTGGACGACAACCTGTGCGAGGTGGTGTCGAAGGCCGCGGCGGCGCTTCTGGCCGAGGTGTCCGGCGGCACCGTGCGCCCCGGCGTGGTGGACGTGTACCCGCTGCCCACCGAGCAGATCGAGCTTACCTTCCGCATTCCGCGCTTCAACGCCATGATGGGCGCCGACATTCCGGCCGAGTTCGTGAAGGACATCCTCGTGCGCCTCGGCTGCGCGGTGGAGGACACCGCCGAGGCCGACGTGCTGCGCGTGCTGCCGCCCACCTTCCGCCCCGACCTCGAGCGCGAGATCGACCTGTACGAGGAAGTGCTGCGCCTGTGGGGCATGGACCGCATTGCCCCCACGCTGCCCGGCGGCCGCGAGCGCGTGGGCACCCGCACCCCCGAGCAGCTTGTTGTGCGTCTTCTGAACGACACCCTGCGCGCCTCGGGCATGAACGAGACCATGACCTACTCCTTCGCCGAGCCCGGCGATGTGGAGCGCCTGCGCCTGCCCGCCGAGGGGCTGGGCATGGCCGTGGAGCTGCTGAACCCGCTGAACGCCGATCAGTCGGTGATGCGTCAGACCATCATGGGCGGCCTTCTGCGCGCCGTGGCCTACAACCAGGCCCGCGGCGTGAAGAACATCCAGCTCTACGAGATTGGCACCGTGTTCGCGACGGCCGAGGGCCGCAAGAAGCCCAAGGAGCGCAAGAAGCTCGGCGGCGTACTCGCCGGGGCCATGAACGACGCGGCGTGGAACGCGCCGGCGGTGCCCTTCGACTTCTTCGACGCCAAGGGCGTGCTGGAGAACATCGCCCGCGAGCTGGCGCTGCCCAAGGTGCGTTTCCGCGCGCTTTCCGCCGAGGAGGCGCCGCAGCTGCAGCCCGGCCGTGCCGCCGAGATGCTGGCCGGGGGCGCCGTCATCGGCTGGGTGGGCGAGATTCACCCGCTGGTGGCCGAGGCCTTCGGCGCCGAGGCGCCCGTGGCCGCCTTCGAGCTCGATGTGAACGCGCTCGTGAAGAACGCGCGCCCGATGCGCCCCTATGTGGACGTGCCCACCTACCCGGCCGTGGCCATCGATCAGGCCTTCGTGGTGGACGAGGACGTGACCCACGAGAAGATGACCCAGGTGATGACCTCTGCCGGCGGCAAGCTGCTGGAGAGCGTGGCGCTGTTCGACGTGTACCGCGACGCCGAGCGCGTGGGCGCGAACAAGAAGTCCATGGCCTACAGCCTCACTTACCGCGCGGCCGACCGCACGCTGAAAAGCGAGGAAGTGGAGGCGGCCTTGGGCAAGCTCGTGGCCAAGGTGCAGGCGGTCTGCGGCGCCGAAGTGCGCGGGTAGCCCCGTGGCTGTATCGAAGAAATCCCAGGCTATCGTCGACGGCGCCCTGGCCATGGCGGTGCCCGACGAGTCGGTGGGCCTGGGCGTGGATATCGTGGAGATCGAGCGCATGGGGAAGATCCTCGGCCGATCGCCCTCCTTCGCCGCGAAGGTGTTCTCGGAGGCCGAGCGTGCCTACTGCGACGCCCACGCGCACCCCGAGGTGCACTACGCCACTCGCTTCGCCGCCAAGGAGGCGGTGCTGAAGGCGCTCGGCACCGGGTTTTCCGAGGGCATCGGCTGGCGCGACGTGGAAGTGAGGCGCACGGCCAAGGGGCGCCCCTACGTGGTGCTGACCGGTCGCGCCCGGGAAGTGGCCCGCGAGCAGGGGGTACGGGAGATTCCCGTCTCGCTGTCGTTCACCCATACCGATGCCGTGGCCTGTGCCATGGCCATCACCGAGCAGGCGGTGGCCGCCCAGGAGCGCCGGCGCGATCCCATGGAGGAGCTCACCCGCCAGTTCAAGGACGCCCGCAGCCTGCTGGACGAGCTGCCCGCGGCCGCGACGGGAGCTGGGGAGGCCCCGGAAGAGGCGGCCGCCGCCGAGCCTGCCACGCCGACGCTTCCCGGCCTGGAAAATACGCCGGGTGCGGGGGTTTCGTGAAACGGTTGAGGGGCAGCGCGGCTCTTCGGTACAATTGAGGAAAAGCAGAGAGCACAGGGCGGCGCGCAAGGCCGCCCGTTTTCGATAAGGAGCATACTATGTGCGGAATCGTCGGGTATACCGGGCACGAGGGCGCCACGCCGATTTTGGTGGAGGGCCTCACGCGCATGGAGTACCGCGGCTACGACTCGGCCGGCGTGGCGGTGGAGCAGGACTCACGTATCCAGGTGGTCACCCGCAAGGGCAAGGTGGCGGAGCTCGCCCACACCCTCGGCCACTTCGACATGACCGGCACCTGCGGCATCGGTCACACCCGCTGGGCCACCCACGGCAAGCCGAGCGAGGCCAACGCGCACCCGCACACCTCGTGCGCCGGCGACATCGCCGTGGTGCACAACGGCATCATCGAGAACTTCGCCGAGCTGCGCGAGGAGCTGGTCGGCCGCGGCCACGTGTTCACGAGCGACACCGACACCGAGGTGGCCGCCCACCTGATCGAGGAGGCCTACCATCGCCTGCAGGCCGAGGGCACGCCCGACCTGCGCGCTGCCGTGGCCGAGGCCACGGGCCGGCTCGTGGGCGCCTATGGCCTCGCGGTCATCGCCGCCGACGAGCCCGGCACCATCATCGCCTGCCGCAAGGACTCGCCCATTGTGGTGGGCCGAGGCGAGCACGGCAGCTACGTGGCCTCAGACATCATCGCCATGATCGACGCCACCCGCGACGTGGTGGTGCTTGCCGACGGGCAGATGGCGCGCCTGACGGCCGATGCGGTCGAGTACTTCGACGAGGCGGGCAACCCCATCACCCCAGAGGTGACCCATGTCGATTGGGACATCGACGTGGCCGAGAAGGGCGGCTACCCCGACTTCATGCTGAAGGAGATTCACGAGCAGCCCCGCGTCATCCGCGACACGCTGGCCGGGCGCCTGTCCGGCGGCAGCCTCGTCATCGACGAGCTGGATATGACCGCCGAGGAGCTGAACCTCATCGACCGCGTCTACGTCATCGCCTGCGGCACGTCGTATCACGCTGGCCTCATCGCCAAGAACCTCATCGAGGGCTGGGCCCGCATCCCCTGCGAGGTGGAGGTGGCCAGCGAGTTCCGCTACCGCAACCCCATCATCACGCCGACCACGCTCGTGGTGGCCGTGTCCCAGTCCGGCGAGACCGCCGACACCCTGGCCGCCATCCGCGACGCGCGGGTTAAGGGGGCGAAGGTCTTCGGCATCACCAACGTGGTGGGAAGCCCCGTGGCCCGCGAGTCTGACGGCGTCATCTACACCAAGGCGAACAAGGAAATCGCCGTGGCCTCCACGAAGAGCTTCCTCGGCCAGGTGGTGTCCCTCACGCTTCTGGCCATGCTGCTCGGCCAGTCCCAGGGCGAGCTTACCCAGGGGCAGATCAAGCTGCTGTTCAGCGAGCTGGCCGACACCGCCGAGCAGGTGGAGCGCATTCTGGACGCGTGTCCGGCCCAGGTGGAGGAAGCGGCTGAGGCCATGGTGGACGCGCCGAGTGCCCTCTTCATCGGGCGCGGCATGGGGGCTGCCACCAGCTACGAGGGGGCGCTCAAGCTGAAGGAGATCAGCTACCTGCACGCCGAGGCCTACGCCGCCGGCGAGATGAAGCACGGCCCCATCGCCCTTATCGACGAGAACTTCCCCGTCATCGCCATTGCCACGAAGAGCCCGGTCTACGACAAGGTGGTCTCGAACCTGCAGGAGTCCCGCGCCCGCGGCGCCCGCATCATCGCCGTGGCCACCGAGGGCGACGAGGAGATAAAGAAGCACGCCGACCACGTCATCTACATTCCGAAGGTGCGCGACGCCTTCAGCGCCATCACGGCGAGTGTGCCTTTGCAGCTTCTGGCCCGCGAGGTGGCCGTGAAGCGCGGCTGCGATGTGGATCAGCCCCGCAACCTGGCCAAATCGGTCACCGTGGAATAGCGGCGGCGCGACAGGGCCATGCACGCGGTGAAGGTTGACATACGGAAGATCATCGCGGTGGCTCTGGCCATTGCGGCGGTGTTCCTCGTGGTGGTGCTGGCGGTGGGCCAGTACTACCTGGGGTCTATCTCGTCGCTCGTGCGCAACACCACCACCACCTCGGTCATGGAGGTGGCCACGGCCCGCGCCCGCTACCTGGACGAGTGCCTGACCGCCGACGAGGACAGCGTCATGAGCCTGGCCCACTACGTGGCCCATTCCGACGATACCGAGAAAATCGCCCAGATCCGCGACTTTCTAGCGGTGCACGGGGCCGCCACAGCCTGGGTGCGCGAGAAGGACGGCGAGGTGTGGTGCTCTTCCGACGAGGCCGACCTGTACCCGGCCGACCGCGAGGAGGAGCTGTTCGGGCCGGCCCTTGAGGGGCATACCGGCATCTCCGAGATGTACGTGGGCCACGCCGGCGAGAAGCGCATCCTGTTCTACACGCCGCTTCTGGCCCCCGGCCACGAGGACGGGGCCACAGGTGACATCAGTGCGGCGGACACCGTGGGCGGCCTGTACGTGTCGTTCCCGGCCGACGAGCTGCAGAACTCCTACGGCACCGTGTATACCGATTCCGGCGAGACCTACGTGGTGGACGCGTCGGGCACCATCGTGCTGGACGCCAACCGCGGCACGGCCGAGGCCGAGCAGGGGAGCCTCTCGGCGCTTCTGGCCGACGGGGGAGAGGTCGATGTGGCGCCGCTTCTGGCCGATGTGGCCGCCCGGCGCGCCGGCAGCCTCGTGCTCGGGTCGGGGGAGGCCGCCCGCTTCGCCTTCACCACGCCCCTTGAGGCCAAGCCCGGCTGGTCGCTCGTGACGGTGCTGCCGCTGTCGCTTGTGGAGCGCGACGGCGCGTCCATCGTGGGGCTCGCCCAGCAGATGGTGGCGGTGCTGGGACTTGCCGTGGCCGGCGCCGTGGGCGCGCTTCTGGGGCTGCTTTCCTACCGCAACCGCCGCGAGCGCGAGCGGGAGCGCTACGTGCAGAGCCTGTACCAGGCCATCGGCGAGAACATCGACACGGCCATCGTCATCGTGGATGCGGAAAGCCGCGAGGTGGAGGCCGTCTTCGAGAACATCCAGGGCATTATGGGGGTGCCGGCCCGCGAATTCTTCGTCATCGATGCGGAAAGCGCGAACGAGGCCTACGCGAAGGTGGCGGCCATCGTGCACTCCGGCGCGCCGGAGGGCCGAGGGCTGTGGGAGTTCCAGTGCGAGAACCCGGCGCTGGGCCGTGCCCAGTGGCTGCGCATGACGAGCCACGGGGTGGCCCTCGGCGGGGCCGACAAGGTCATCTTCACGGTGACCGATGTGACTGGCGACCACGACATCCGCGCCGAGCTGGAGCGTTCCGCCGCGGCCGAGAAGGAGGCGAACCGCGCCAAGAGCAGCTTCCTCTCCAGCATGTCCCACGACATCCGCACGCCCATGAACGCCATCTTGGGCTTTTCCACCCTTATCGACCGCGATGCCGCTGACGAGGCCGCGGTGCGCGACTACAACCGCAAGATCGCCACCTCGGGGCAGCATTTGCTGGGGCTCATCAACGACGTGCTCGACATGAGCAAGATAGAGGCGGGCAAGACGACGCTGGCCGCCGAGCGGTTCTCGCTGACGGATGTGGTGGAAAGCGTCGAGGCCATGATGCGCCAGCAGACCGACGCCAAGCGCCAGGCGTTTACCGTGGAGGTGCACGGCGTGGCGCACCCGGCGCTCGTGGGCGACGAGGGGCGGCTGCGGCAGATTCTCATGAACGTGCTCTCCAACGCCATGAAGTACACGCCGGAGGAGGGCGAGATCCTCTTCCGCATCGACGGGTCCGACAAGCGCCGCGGCGAGCTGCAGCATCTGCGCATCATCGTGCGCGACAGCGGCATCGGCATGGCGCCGGAGTATTTGGCCACCATCTTCGACTCGTTTAGCCGCGAGGATTCCGAGCGCACGAGCAAGATCGAGGGCACGGGCCTTGGCATGGCCATCACGAAGAACCTCGTGGAGCTTATGGGCGGCACCATCTCGGTGGAAAGCGAGCTGGGGCGTGGGTCCACCTTCATTATCGACTTGGACTTCCCGCCGGCGCCCGAGGGCGAGGGGGAGGAAGGCGGCTCGCGAGGGCCGGTGGATGTGGATGCTGTGCTCTCGGGCAGGCACTTCCTCGTGGCCGAGGACAACGAGCTGAACGCGGAAATTGTCGCGGCCATTCTGGACATGCACGGGGCCACCTGCGATATCGCCGAGAACGGGCAGGTGGCGGTGGAGAAGTTCACCGCGGCGCCGGCAGGTACCTACGACCTGGTGTTCCTGGACGTGCAGATGCCGGTGATGGACGGCCACGCGGCGGCCCGGGCCATCCGCGCGCTTAAGCGGCCGGACGCCGCGGCCATGCCGCTTGTGGCCATGACGGCCAACGCCTTCGCCGAGGACGTGCGCCTCGCCAAGGAGGCGGGCATGAACGCCCACGTGGCCAAGCCCCTCGACATCCAAGCCCTCGCCCGCGTAGTGGCCGACCTCGTTTAACCTTCGTTTTCGATGAGCTTTACCGCCTGAGGCAGGTACGCGATTACGTCCTCGGGAATGACGCAGATGTCCGTCAGCTCCCGCGCGGCGGCGCGGGCGGCTTCGGCGTGCAGGGCGCTGCCCAAGGCGGCGGCATCCGCTGGGGCGAGGCCCTGAGCGAGGAGCGCGCCTATGATACCGGCGAGCACATCGCCGGTACCTGCTTTCGCCAAGGCCGCCGTGCCGCGGTTCATCACTTCCACGGCGCCCTCGGGCGTGGCGATGAACGTATCCGGGCCCTTCAGCACGACGGTGGCTCGGTAGGCCTGGGCCAGGGCGCGGGCCTCCTCGGCCGGGCTGTCCGGCACGGTAAGCGACGCCCCCTCGGCCAGGCGGGCCGCCTCGCCGCCGTGGGGCGTGAGCACGAGGGCTCGGCCTGCTTCCGCGCGCTCGGTAGCCAGGCGGCGCCCGGTGTCGCCGGCGAGCAGCCCCAGCGCGCCGCCATCCATGAGCACCGGGCCCGTAAAGGCGCGCACGGTTTCCATCACGAGCCCCGTCGCGCCTTTGTCGGCGACGTCGAAGCCGCTGCCGATGGCGCAGGCGGTCGGGTGGCCCGCTCGCGGCGCCGCTAGCCCGGCCGGGCGCCACGTCTTCCAATCGCGCACCACGGCCGAGGGGCGGCACCCGCGCACGGTGATCATGGCCTTCCCGGCGCAGAACACTTCCGTGTAGCCCGCGCCGGCGCGCTCGGAGGCCGAGGCGGCAAGGCACGCGGCTCCGGGGTAGGCGGCCGAGCCGGCCACGAGGTACAAGTGGCCGCGGGTGTACTTGTTCGCGTCGGCGGCGGGGTGGGGCAGCAGCGCCGCGAGGGCGCGGTTTGTGCGCGCGGGCAGGACATTCGCTTCCATGGGCACCTTCTTTTCGAAACGGTATCGGCGGGGATTCGCAGGGCCAACGCGGCGCAATCTGCTCGGTGACGCTTGCAGTGCGGCGCGCATTCCCTGAGGCCCCCGCTTCTAAAATGCGAGTTGTCACAGTATCGCACGTTGGGTGCGGTTGAGGTAACTCGGGTTAAGGAGCCGTGATCGTATGGATATCAAAGTCGGACGCAACTGGGGCCTGTTCGCCGCCGGTATCGCGCTCATCATCATCGGGTTCGTGCTGCTGATGGTGCCGGGGCTCACGCTGGTGAGCATCGCCATCATCGCAGGCTGCCTGTTCCTGGCCGCCGGCATCGTTGATGCCTACGCCTACTTCCGCTATCGCAAGACCGAGGGGCTGTCGGGCTGGGCGCTGGCCTACGCCATCTGCGACATCATCCTGGGCGTGCTGTTCATCGTGCATCCCGTGGCCTCGGCCGTGGTGATTCCCTGGGTGTGCGGCATCTTCGTCGTGGCCTACGGCATCTTCGAGATTGCGGCGGCCGTGCGCTTCCGCGGCGAGATGAGCGGCTGGGGCTGGGTGCTGTTCGCCGGCATCGTGAGCATTCTCTGCGGCATCGCATTCTTCGTGGCGCCGGGCACCTTCGCGCTGTTCCTGGGCTTCTTCCTCATGGCCCGCGGCGTGCAGATGGCCGTCTTCGGTGTCTCGATGCCCCAGGCCACCATCGTGGCGCACAACCACTAAACCCTCTTGTTCGCGAAAGCGGGGCGGGAACTTGCCTCTGGGCACCCGCTCCGCTGTTCGCCTTCGGCTCAGGCGCTCCGCTCCCTCATGCATTCGACGGCGACCTTCGGTCGCTTTTTTAGTTTTGTGTTCAGAGAGCCCCGAGACAAGCCCCCGCCCCACTTTCGCTACCGTTACTTTGTGGGTGGGGTGGTAGTATGTCCGAAGTTGTAAATTCGTGGAAGGAACAGGGCTATGACCGACGGGCAGGAGTCGTTGTTTGGGGAGGCGCCGGCGGCGCGGGCCGAGGCGCTGCGGCGCGAGATCGAGCACCACAGCTACCAGTACTACGCGCTGGACAGCCCCACCATTTCCGACGCGGCCTTCGACTCGCTCATGCGCGAGCTGCGCGAGATTGAGGCGGCCCATCCGGAACTGGTGACGGCTTCTTCGCCCACGCAGCGGGTGGGGGGCTACGTGGGCGAGCAGTTTGCGCCGGTGGTCCACGAGCAGCGCATGTACTCGCTTGACAACGCCATGGACTTAGACGAGCTTGACGCGTGGATGGAGCGCACGGCCGAGGCCTGCGGGGGCGTGCTGCCGCCGCTGTGCTGCGAGCTGAAGATCGATGGCTCGTCTATCGCGCTCACCTACGAGGACGGCGTGCTCGTGCGGGCCGCCACCCGCGGCGACGGCACCACGGGCGAGGACGTGACCGTGAATATGCGCACGGTGCGCGACGTGCCGCTGCGCCTGCGCGCCGACGCTTTGTCGGCGATTACGCCGGGGGTCGATTCCCTGGAGCTTCGCGGCGAGGTGTACATGCCGAAGAAGAGCTTCGAGGCGCTGAATGCCGCCGCCGAGACCGAGGGCCGCGCGCCCTTCGCGAACCCGCGCAACGCCGCCGCCGGCTCGCTGCGCCAGAAGGACCCGGCCGTGACCAAGATGCGCGACCTTTCCACCTTCATGTACGCCATCGCCGACGACCGCTCCCTTGAGGTGGCCGGCCAGTGGGAGCTTCTGCAGTGGCTGCGCGAGGCCGGCTTCCACGTGAACCCCGACGTGCGCCTGTGCGAGAGCGCGAGCGCGGTGCGCGCCTTCTGCGAGGAGTGCCTGGAACGCCGCGAGTCGCTGCCCTACGAGATCGACGGCGTGGTGGTGAAGGTGAACGAGTTCGCCCGCCAGCGCGCCATGGGATTTACGGCCCGGGCACCGCGCTGGGCCATCGCCTTCAAGTTCCCGCCCGAGGAGAAGACCACCCTGCTGCGCGACATTACCGTGCAGGTGGGGCGCACCGGCGCGCTCACGCCCGTGGCCGAGCTCGTGCCCGTAGTGGTGGCCGGCTCCACCGTGGCCCGCGCGACCCTGCACAACCTGGACGAGGTGCACCGCAAGGACGTGCGCGTGGGCGACACGGTCATCGTGCGGAAGGCCGGCGACGTGATTCCCGAGGTGCTGGGGCCGGTGCTGGCCCTTCGGCCCGAGACGGCGCGGGTGTGGGAGATGCCGAGCGTGTGCCCCAGCTGCGGCAGCCCCGTGGTGCGCGACGAGGGCGAGGTGGCCTTCCGCTGCATCTCCATCGACTGCCCGGCCCAGGCGCTCGAGCGGCTTCTGCATTGGGCGAGCCGCGGGGCGCTCGACATCGATGGCATGGGGGAGGAGATTGTCTCGCGGCTCGTGGAATGCGGGCGCGTGGCCGACGTGGCCGACTACTACTCGCTTTCCGAGGACGAGCTGGCCGTGCTCGACATGGGGCGCGTGAACAAGGACGGCGAGGCCATCCGGCTGGGGCACACCATTGCCGCGAAGCTTGTGGCGGCCATCGACGCCTCGCGGACGCGCACCTTTGCCCGGGTGCTCTTCGGCCTGGGTATCCGGCATGTGGGCAAGACCACGGCCGAGGTGATTGCCGGCGGGTTCCCCTCCATGGAGGCGCTGGCCGCCGCCGGCGAGGACGAGCTGGCGGCCCTCGACGGCGTGGGGCCGAAGATCGCCCACGGGGTGTGGCTGTTCTTCCGCACGCCGGACAACGTATCGGTCATCGAGCGGCTGCGCGCGGCCGGCGTGACCATGGCCGCCGAAACCGTGGCGCCGGGCGATGAGGTGCCCCAGGTGCTCTCGGGGCTCACCTTCGTGCTGACGGGCACCCTGGCCCACTCCGGCATGACGCGCGACGAGGCCGGCGCGCGGCTGAAGGCCATGGGGGCGAAGGTGTCGGGGTCGGTGTCGAAGAAGACGTCGTTCGTAGTGGCGGGCGAAGCCGCCGGCTCGAAGTACGACAAAGCCGTCACCCTCGGCGTGCCCGTCCTCGACGAGGCCCAGCTGCTGAACCTGTTGGAGACCGGGGAAGTCCCCCGCGAGGTCTAGGGGTTCTTACCAGTTTCCTCATGAATGTGCCCGGCGTGAAGGGGGCGTGGGGGTTTCGTTCTTATCTCGCGGTGGGGGCGTGAACTGAAGGCGGGCGGTTTGTGGAGGGGGTTGGCAGCGGGCGCGGGCGGCTTTAGGCTTCTGCGTCATGGATACGTTGAGATCGCATTTCGGGCAGGTGCGCGCCTTTGCGCTCGCCTGCGTTCTGGCGGCGGCCTGCGCGGCCTTCGCTCATGGGGAGGCTCACGCGTCTGAGGAGCCTCACGCGAACCCCTTCACGCAATTGGAAACCTTCGCCCACGAGATTCGGGCCCATGTGGCCGATGTCGCCGAGGAGGCGGCGGCCCAGCAGGAGGCCGAGGCTTTGGAGGGCCGGCGCCAGTCGGTGGTGTCCGAGGCGCTCAGCCACTTGGGCGTGCCCTACGTGTACGGCGGCACGACGCCTTCCGGCTTCGACTGCTCCGGCTTTACCCGCTGGGTGTTCGAGCACGCCCTCGGCAAGCAGCTGCCGCGCACGGCGGCCGAGCAGGCGGCGCTGGGGGAAGGTGTATCGCTTGACGAGCTCGTTCCCGGCGACTTGCTGTTCTGGGGACAGGGGTCGGGCGTCTACCATGTGGGCATTTACGCCGGCGACGGCGAGTACGTGCACGCCTCTACCGGCGGCGGCCGCGTCATGCGCGCCACCTTCGACTACTTCGCCCCCACCTTCGCCAAGCGCGTCATCGAGTAGAGTGAGACAGTGCCCCGGTGAGACAGCGCCCCGGAGGGGTGTCTCATGTTCCGGCAGTCTTTCTGCGCAAAGCGCCGCATGAGTCACTGAACGTGAGACACCCCTCCGGGGCGCTGTCTCACCTCCCTGCGGGCGGCCATTCGATGACCCCGCTCGTCACCGAATTTCTGCCGTGATGAGGGCTTTCCCGAAAAACATAATTTGTAACCTTTGAGGCCATTGCACTCAGACTCGCTAAAAAGTGCCAGTTCAGCAACATTTTTGTGGAGACTCTTGAAGGACAAGTCGCCGACTTTCTTGCTCAAGATTGATGGAAGCTCGATTTTCCCTGTTGGATGTGGCCGTTTCAGCCGTTATAATGCAAGCTTCCAGGCAAAATTTGCCCTGGGTTCGCGCACCCAAATGCGCGACTGAACTGAACGTTTGCAATGGTTGAGGAGGCACGATGGCTTCACCGAAAGAGGCAGTATCCATTGTTACTGCCGCGGCGCTCGTTGCTGCTCCTGTTGGCAGTGTTGCTGTCACCTATTCGCCCGCCTACGCTTCCGATGGCGATGGCCACACGTTAGAAGTTGACGGGAAGACGCTCCCGGCGAACTACGCCGAGGCCCGCGCGTGGGCCGGGGCCGGCCAGCTGGATCAGGCTACCATCGACGTGATGGGAACCGAAGGGCTTCTCAGTGCCAGCGAGCACGACATGCTCTCCCAGCAGCTTAACGGCAACGTGCCTACGCTACCGGAGGAAGAGACCCCAGATTCCGAGGAGAACACCTCGACTTCCGATGAGGAGGCCAATACGGGCGGCACGGATTCCGACGACGATGCCGACGCGGGTAACGTCTCTGGCAGCGAGAACGAGACGCCTGAGACGCCCGATCCGGAGATTCCCGAGACGCCCGATCCGGAGACTCCGGATCCCGAGCAGCCGACCGTCCCGGATGTCCCGGAGACGCCGACGGAGCCGACCGACCCGACGGAGCCCACTGACCCCGAGAACCCGGATCAGCCGACGGGGCCGACCGACCCGTCCGAGCCCACCGATCCCACGGATCCGGACGAGCCCGCCGAGCCCGAGGTGCCCGAGATTCCGGATGCCCCCGGCAACGACCCGGCGGCTCCCATCCAGCCGGACAACCCGGCGGTGCGGCCCACCACGCCGGCCGACGAGGTGGCCGGCGCCATCAAGGCCGAGGCCCAGACGCCGCTGAAGCAGGTGGCCGTTTCCATTCCGACCATCTCCTTCACCCATATCGACAACTCCGCCTACGTGGCGCGCCACTACAGCGAGGACCTTACCACCGAGAAGTTCATCTCGCTGGTGGGCGAGTCGGCCCGCTCCATCGCGGCCGAGTCCGACCTGTACGCCTCGGTGATGATCGCCCAGGCCATTCTGGAGTCCGCTTCGGGCAACTCCACCCTGGCCCAGGCCCCGAACAACAACCTGTTCGGCATCAAGGGCACCTACAACGGCAACTCCGTCAAGCTGCCCACCCGCGAGGACGACGGCTCCGGTGCCACCTACACCATCATGTCCGACTTCCGCCAGTACGACACCGTGGACGAGTCGCTTTCCGACTACGCCGACCTGCTGTCGAACTCCATGGGCGACTTCTACGCCGGGGCGCGCAAGTCGAACACCGACTCGTTTGTGGACGCCTGCGACTTCCTCGTGGGCCGCTACGCCACGGACATCTTCTACTCCGAGAAGCTGCAGGACCTCATTGAGACCTACGACCTGACCCGCTTCGACATGCCGCTCACCTACGAGCTGCGCGAGACCTTCGTGTTGCCGGTGAAGGACGAGGTGACAGGGCTCGACAAGTACGTGGACCCGGTCACCCAGCGCAACGAGTACGAGGAGCTGGTGGCCGAGTACCAGGCTTATCTGGCCCGCACGAGCGAGTACCAGGCGTCGCTGGCCCGCTGGGAAGAGCAGATGGCCGCGGCCGAGGAGCTCTACCACGTGCCGGTGTACCTGGAGAAGCCGTCCATTCCCGAGACGGACTCGCTCATGCAGCAGCACCAGGACGCCATTGACGCCGAGCGCTTCGAGGGCTTCGACGAGCTTATCGCCGCCGGCGAGCCCTTGCCGGTGCGCGAGGGCCGCACGCTGCACGACCTGACGAGCCTCGCGAACTCGTTCCTCGGCGTGCCGTATTTGTGGGGCGGCACCACGCCGGCCGGCTTCGACTGCTCGGGCCTCGTGCAGTACTGCTACCGCGAGGTGTTCAACATCGAGCTGCCCCGCACCACCTACTACCAGTGCGAGGTGGGGGTGGAGGTTCCCTTTGAGGAGCTGCTGCCGGGCGACTTGCTGTTCTTCGCCGACGGGGGCGACGTGCACCACGTGGCCATGTACCTGGGCGACGGCTACTACGTTGAGGCGCCGCACACCGGCGACGTGGTGAAGATCACGGCCATGAACGACAAGCTGCCGGACTTCGCCAAGCGCGTCGTGGAGGTGCGCGACATCAGCCTCGACGAGTACAGCGACGAGCAGCTGGCGGCCTTTGTGGACCGCGAGAAGTACCTCCAGGAGCGCGAGCAGCGCCGCGGCGTGTCCGACGAGTCGCTCGCCGAGCTCACCGAGTGGCTGCAGGGCCTGACTTTCTAGGCCTGCGCGGTTCGTGGGAGTAACGCTTCGACACTTTTTAGTGCTGGGCCTTCTTGCCTTCGTTGTGACGTATGTGTGCGTCCCGTTGGCTCGAAGGCTCGCACTGCGTTTGGATGCGGTGGACTACCCGAGTAAGCGCCGGGTGAACAAGCGCCCGGTGCCGCGCATGGGCGGCGTGGCCATGGCCCTGGGCATTGCCGCGGCGCTTCTTGTGGAAGTGGCCGGCGAGGCGCTGTTCGGCTGGGCCGGCTTCTACGTGGAGGGCTCGGGTACGGTGAACCACGCCGGGGTCATGTGCGGCCTTCTGACCATCGTGTGTGTGGGGGCCATGGATGACGTGTACTCGCTGAAGCCGGGGATGAAGCTGGCGGGGCAGGTGCTCGGTGCTGCGATTATTGCTGCTTCGGGGCTGCTGCTGTCGAGCATCGCGAACCCGATCGGCCGCGGGTTCATCGAGTTCGGGTGGGCGGCCTACCCGCTTACCGTGCTCTACCTCGTGTGCTTCATGAACGTGATTAACCTCATCGACGGGCTCGACGGCTTGGCGGCGGGCATTGCGGCCATCGCGTCGTTCTTCTTGTTCCTTATCGCGTTCGGGCGCGGCATGGAGGAGACGGCGATGCTCTCCATCATCCTTCTTGGGGCCACGCTCGCGTTTCTGCGTTACAACTTCGCTCCGGCGAGCATTTTCATGGGCGATTCCGGGTCGCTGCTGTTGGGCGCCATGATCGGCGTCATCTCGCTTATGGGCGTCATGCGCTCGCCGACGGTCATCGTGCTGGCGGTGCCGCTCGTGATTGCCGCCATCCCCATTGCCGACACGGCCGCGGCCATCGTGCGTCGGCTGTACCATCACCAGCCCATCCAGCAGGCCGACCGCAAGCACCTGCACCACATGCTGCTGCGCAAGGGCTACGGCGTGCGGAAGTCGGTGGTCATCGTGTACGCCTGGACGACCCTGCTCGGCATCGGTGCCTGGGTCATCAGCTCCACCCACGGCCTGGCCGTGTGGGGCATGATCCTCGTGCTGCTCGTCGGCTCGTTCCTTATCCTGTGGAAGCTCGGCATCTTCGACCAGGTACTCCGCCACCACTACCACGGCCGCCACACCCGCCGAGAAGACAAACCCACCTGGTACGGCAAACACGGAAGGTAGGGCCGACCTCTTACCCTGGGGAATACATATGGGTAGTGTGAGGGAGCGCGGGCAATGGTAGAATAGGGGCTCGGCAGTTTTGTCCGGCGCGAGAATAAGGGGATTGTGGGTACACTCTCTAAGATACTCAAGGAACAGTGGGATTGGCGCAAGCAGATCACGAGCCTGGGCCTGTTCGACCTGAAGAAGGTGTCGGCGGGCGCGGTGCTGGGGCCCCTGTGGTTCTTCGCGAAGCCGGCGGTGTACATCCTCGTGTTCTGGTTCGCCCTGGAGGTGGGCCTGCGCAGCGCCGATCAGACCGGTTCGAACGTGCCCTACATCCTGTGGCTCATGGGTGGCCTCGTGCCCTGGTTCTACATTCAGGAGATCCTCGGCACCGGCATCAACATCTTCAAGCGGTACTCTTACCTGGTGACGAAGATCAAGTTCCCGCTGTCGGGCATTCCCACCATCTTCAGCATTTCCACCTTCATCATTCAGCTGGGGCTTGTGGCGGCGCTGCTTGTCGTGTACTTCCTCTGCGGCCAGCCGCTTGACCTGTATCTTTTGCAGCTGCCGGTGGCCCTTGTGCTCATGTTCGTGTTCTTCGACATGTTCTCGCTGGTCACAAGTTTGCTTTCGGCTATCAGCAAGGACTTCATGAACCTGATGAAGACGCTCTCCACGCCGCTGTTCTGGCTGTCGGGCATTATCTTCAACGTGTACAAGCTGGGGCTGCCCGTTATCGAGTGGATCCTCATGTTCAACCCCATCACGTTCATCATCACCATGTACCGCTGCGCGGTTTACGACAAGATGTGGATCTGGGAGAAGCCGGAGGCCATCATCGGGTTCGCCGTGGTGTTCGTGGTGACGCTCGTGGTGACGCTCGTCATCTACCGCCGCACCCACGAGGAGGTGGCCGATGTCCTCTAGTGCCGAGGCGCCCGTCGCCATCAAGTTCGATCACGTGACGAAGACCTACAAGCTGTATGAGAATGACCGCCAGCGCTTCTTCAGCGTGTTCAGCAGCAAGGACAAGCGCAAGCTGGTGACGAAGGTGAACGCGAGCAACGACCTGTCCTTCGAGATTCGCAAGGGAGAGGCGGTGGCGTTCCTTGGCCACAACGGTGCGGGGAAATCGACGGCGCTGAAGATGATCACCGGCGTGACGTTCCCCACCACCGGCGAGGTGACCGTGAACGGCACGGTGAGCGCGCTGCTCGAGCTGACGGCCGGGTTCGACATGGCGCTCACGGGCCGAGAGAACATCTACCTGCGCGGGCACGCCATGGGGCTCGACAACGAGCAGATCGCTGAGCTGGAGCCACGTGTGGTGGAGTTCGCCGATCTGGGCGTGTACATCGACCAACCGGTGCGCACCTATTCTTCGGGCATGAAGTCGCGTTTGGGGTTTGCCTTCGCCGTGAGCAGTGACCCTGAGATCCTCGTGGTGGACGAGGCGCTGTCGGTTGGCGATAAGCAGTTCCAGCAGAAGTGCTTCGCCCGCGTACGCGAGATCATGGAAGACGAGAACGTGACGGTGCTGTTCGTGACCCATTCCTCGTCGGCGGCCCAGGAATTCTGCACCCGCGGCATCGTGCTGGACAAGGGCACAAAGAAGTTCGACGGCACCATCCAAGACGCCATCGCCTTCTACGAGAGCTCGAACTAGCTACTTGCGGAGCGCGCCCCGAATTTCCCAGATAGAAACTACGCGTTTGCCTGGGCGAGGCTCAATATCTTCTCGCACACGGTTTCCGTGCAGGTGCCCTCTGCGGGCAGGGCGACGTTTTTCGTGGTGAAGGCGCGGTAGGCCTTGTGGTCGAACGCATCGGCCTCGATGGCTTTCATGATGCGGTGCCGTTATTCGCGAGACGAGAAGTGCTGCACCAATGTGCTGCACCGCACCACGAAGCTGGGCTTCTGCGACGAGACGGAGTACCGCTGGATGCGCCACGACGAGGGAGCGACCACCGCATCGGTGCAATAGGAGTATCTTTGCGACAACAATCTGGCGCTATAAGAGGAACTTTTCGGACTATATGAGGGTGCAGTGCCTCCGTGCGTGCAGGGGCTTCTGGTGAACGACATCACGTGGAAGATGAACTCGCGTATCACCCTGCCGACCCATGTGGAAGGCGCGGCTTACGATGAGGCTCTAGCGTGTACGGGACGCCTGCTGGAGTGGGTGGACGACCAGCTCATCACATGACGCATCCGACCCTGAAGCGCGACTGTCGGCTGTTCGTGCTGGGGCTTAAGAAGGCAGTTCCTCTGGTGTGACATGCGGCACCCGCGGCCATGACGGTGACGTGGGGCGACGAGGTGGTGTTGGCGGCGGGGGAGGCCGATGCGGTGCTGGAGCGCCTCGCCGTGCGCGACGGCCAGCTGTTTGTGGAGGGACGCGTGGAATCGCCATTCCTCACGGGCTGGCAGGGGAGCGTGGAGCTTGCCCTGTGCCGCCGCTACCGCCGCTGCGACCGCGCGTGCGCGAGGAGGTGCTGGATCTGACCGAGTCTGCTGCCGGCTACTACGACGATGCGGTCAAGGTCAACGACTTCTACGATTTCTCCTTCGCCTGTGAGCTGGGGGAGAATAAAGATATGTGGCTCGATCTGCGCCTTGACAGTTGCAGCATTCCCTTGCGCTGGCCGGTGAAGGAGCTCGCGCGCTTGGCCTACGCGCTGCATAATACGCGGATTGTGGGCGACTGGCGCGTGTGCGCCGACTTGGAGCGGTCGAAGTTCGTCGCGGATCGCCTGACTGGCAAGAAGCGTGAAGCGGCCCTGAAGCTGCTGAATGGCCGCGTGTCCCGTTGGAAGACCCGCGTGAGCCGCCGTTTTGCCAATTGGGGGAGTCGCTGTCCCTGCATCGAAGACTCAGACGCGACTCAGAAGACCCTCCGAAAAGCCCGTAACGCAACGACATCGGAACCTGATGCTATGACGTCTAGACAACCGTCTGTCCTGTTGCTTGGGCGTCACCGGGTAGCAGCCCATCCAGTATCGAAGTCCCTGGACTGCGTTAAAAGAATGGGTCGGTTCAGTATGGGATAGCCCTATATCGCCACAAAATGCTCCACTATCCTGCTCAAAATTAGTAGTTGGCGATGCGACCTGCGAACCCTATGCCCCTGTGTCTGAAACTCCCAAATATCTTAACGTGGATCATCATTTCCTACCGAATCTAGAGGCTGTTAGCGAACTATAGCTAGAGTAAAAGACAGAGGCCGCGAGGTTCCAGAGTTGGCAAAATGTGCGTTAGATTGATAAGTGGGGAGGGTGTCGGGTTCCCTCCAATCATTCTTGGGAGGTGGGTGTCGGCAAGATAAGTGCGATTAGCTACGATTAATTCGCGCGTAGGGGCAGTTGAAAGTGACCACGGCGTGATTTAGTATATACTATTCTGGTTTTTAGGTGTGAAGGTAGGGTGGTCTAATGTCTTGTTCTCATCAATATACCGCCATTGACTTGTTCAGCGGCTGTGGTGGTCTCAGCTGCGGCCTAGAGCAGGCGGGTTTTTCTGTGGTAGCATCTGTAGAGATAGATGCGATCGCGGCCGAGACATATAAATTAAATCATCCTGGTACTAAGATTATTCAAGCTGATATAAAAAAAGTCGACCCACGTGCCTTGTTGAGGGATCTTAACGTTGGATCTCTGGATTTATTGGCGGGCTGCCCCCCGTGTCAGGGATTTTCTACGCTAAGAAGAAGGAACAAGAGGGGGGCACGCAGGGATCAGCGAAATAGTTTAATCATGGAATATCTACGATTCGTCAAGGAACTAGAACCGAAGACAATCCTGCTTGAGAATGTGCCAGGATTGCAAGATTACTACAAGTTTCCCACTTTTGTTGCAAGCCTAAAAGGAATGGGTTATCAAGTTGTATACGAAACGCTTAATGCAGAGAATTATGGGGTACCGCAACGGAGAAAAAGGCTAGTTTTGCTCGGATCGAGAGTTGGCGCCCCCTCGTTGCCGCAAAAAAACGATAAGCGAGTTACGGTTAGAGAAGCTATTGGCGCTTTGCCTGATGCGAGCAATGCCTCCGATGAAATACACAGGATGTATTCTCGTCATAGCGATAGAATTAAAAAACTAATCGAGTCGATACCTAAAGACGGTGGTAGTCGTTGCGATATTCCGTCTGATTGCCAGCTTGCATGTCACGCGAAGGAAGGCGTAGGCTTCAGCGATGTGTATGGGAGAATGGCATGGGATGATGTTGCTCCCACTATTACTGGAGGTTGCTTGAATCCGTCCAAGGGGAGGTTTCTGCATCCTGTTGAGAATAGGAGTATTACTGCGCGTGAGGCCTCTCTTCTGCAGACGTTTCCCGATAACTACACATTTCCCCCCAACATATCAAAACAGGCGGTTGCGTTAATGATTGGTAATGCGCTACCCCCAGCCTTTGCCTGTCAGCAGGCAAGGGCCTTAGTAGAGGTTCTTGACGCTCAAGCTCCGTCAGGCCAAGCTTAAGAATCGAGGGAGGCCAGTGTCTACGATTGATAGCTTGCAAAGGGCTTTTTCTGCGCAGCAATTTGATCCATATATCACTTCGATACGGTTCCCGCATTTTAAGAACTTAGAACCTAACTTCGAAATTGAGTTTACTTTTCCAGTCACAGCGCTTATCGGCCCAAATGGTTGCAATAAAAGCTCCATTTTGAGGGCATTGCAGTCGTGTCCTGAGGGCTCTAGCATAAGCGATTATTGGTTTGATACGGCTCTTGATCAGATAGACGAAAGGACTGGATCGCAGCGCTATATCCATACGTACCGAGCGCCGTCGGGAAACATTGCGGAAGTTATGAAGCAGCGTGTTAACAAGAGCGAGAGGGGCGACGATTACTTTGAAACTACGCGTCCTCGAAAAAGAGACAAGATGCGCCCTATGCCCCCATATGACGTTAGGGACGAGGGTCTGAGAAATAAGGAGCGCTGGAAGCCCATCCAAATGCATGCTCTATACTTAGATTTTCGTGCGATTCTTCCTGCATACGATATATTTATGAATTTCAATTGGAGGAGGCAAGACAATACTCCGCAGGGAAAAAAGCATCTGGTGAGGTTGAGGTCATCACGCATAAGTTCAGCATTGGAGGATTCTGCCGCATCGAGTAAATTTGCTGGCGTAGAAAGACTAGTTCACCCCGCTCGGCGTCTTCCAAAAACCGAGGTCGAAGAAATCGGAAGAATCCTTGGTAAGTGCTATTCCGACATCAGGATTGTTGAGCACGACTATTATCGCTGCGAGGGGTGCACGGCGCTGATGGAAACAAGTAATCTGCACTATTCGGAGGCTTTCGCGGGGAGCGGGGAATTTGCAGTTGTGAAATTGGTCCACGAAATCTGTAGCGCACATCCTAGATCTCTTGTGCTTCTTGACGAACCTGAGACATCACTCCATCCCAGGGCACAAAAAGAGCTAATGGACTTTCTTCTGGGGCAGGCACTTTCCCATAAACATCAGATCGTCATGTCGACGCACTCACCTTCTATGGTCGAGGACCTTCCCCCTGCAGGGCGTAAGGTTGTGGCCGCGAGGCCATCTGACGGAAGGATATATCTGGTATCGCATGCGGCTACAGCTAGGGAGGCTTTCGAGAGGATCGGGGCAACTTACAGTGAACGCAAGGTGCTCGTAGAAGATGAGTTGGCGGCAGAGGTGGTGCGGCGTGCTCTGAGAGGGAAGGGGCCTGATTACTTAAAGACTGTTGACGTCAATCCTATTCCTGGCGGATCTGGCACCATCCTGAATCGCATCATACCTGACTTGGCGACTCTAAATTCGCCAGCAATTGTCCTTTTAGATGGTGATCAGGCGCCTGCGGATCGTGTTAACCCAAAGAATGTGTCTGATTCTGAACTAGAGAAAGAACTTGAAAAATATCAAATATTCAAGAAAAACTTACCAAGAAATGGTGGTTCTGGAGTAACCGATGGTGAGATAGCAGCTATCATGCGCACAACGCTGACGTGGATGTGGGAACACGTGGGCTATCTGCCGGGTTCATTTTGTCCGGAAAGCCTTGTGATAGAGATGGAGGGCGGTACTGGGATTGAGGATGCAGAGGAGGCGAAGGGCCATTGGGTTGAACGGGCGCGAATGTCATTGGGCCTGACCGAAGGCGAAGAGGTGGGATCGTCGGGCATTCTTGGCGAGCAGCAACGGGCTTTGGCAAAAGTCGAGGAAGAGAATCCGCTTCTCATGCAATTGCGTGAAGAGATCGAGCGACTGTTCGGGAATGATTAAGGCTTACGTATCATTGAGCACAAATCGGCATCTGAGGGTTGGCGATATGCATCATTGCAGCATAGGAGATAGCCTCTTGCTAGCTTTAAAGGCCGTAGCTTCCTGGGGCAGGGACAACGATTAGGGATGTGGCTGACTTGGAAAATAAGGTTTGAGTTCCGGTGGCTTAAACGGAAGAATGCATTGTAAGGACAAGTGGAAGAGGACCGTATGGATAAATCGAAGGAAGAGTTGGGGTATGAGACGGAAGCCGAAAAGAGCCTACTTGTCGAGGCCGATGAGACTGTTGTGCCCCCGATAGACGTCGTGGCATTTACGGAACTTCGATCAGCTGCCGATTTGTATAGGATGTACGAAGCGGGAGATCTAGAGATTCATCCCGAGTTCCAGAGGGAGGAAGTCTGGACAGTTGCTGAACAGACGCGATTCATCGACTCTCTGGTCAAGCAGCTTCCTATCCCGAGTCTCTGTTTCGGTCTTGATTATAGAAGACAGCAATGGCAAGTGATAGACGGTCTGCAGCGTATAGCAACAATAATCAAATTCCTTGATCCGGATTCTGCATGGAGGCTCTCTAGGCTCGATGACATTAATCGGGATATTGCGGGAGTCGAAGTTGGCGACCTCAGAAAAAACGATCAGGGACGTAAGATTGTTCGAGTCGTCGAGAATATTACGTTGCCGATCACTGTTATTCGCTGCGACTATTCAAAATCAGACCATCGTCAGTACCTATTCCAGATATTCCATAGGCTCAATTCGGGCGGCAAGACGCTTCGTAATCAGGAAATACGTAATTGTATTTATTGTGGTGGATTAAATGATATGCTTAATGCGCTAAACTCGGATCCGGTGTGGCTGCGAGTGAGTGGTCTCAAGTCGGCAACCGGTAAACGATTCAAGGGACAAGAGCTTATATTGCGCTTCTTTGCGTTTTACGACTCCTATGAAGAGTACTCAGGAAAGCTAGCTACATTCTTAAACAACTATATGGATAAGAATCAGTATCCAGATGAGGATTACATTAGCCATAAGAGAGAATTGTTTCATAAGACAATGTCTTATATTGATAAATCGATTGGCTCATCTGCTGCGAGTACGTCTCAGACTTTATTCGAGGCTGTCATGGTTGGTGTAGCCCGAAATATCGATATGCTACAGAAGGATGATAGCTACACTTTAGGTAAAATTGGGCTCGAGAAGATGAAGAGTTCGACAGAGTTTCAGCCCCAGTTTCTTCGTGAGGGATTGGGGAAGAGGGAAAAACTAATCGGGAGAATGGATGTAGCCATTCGGAGTATGGAACATGCTCGAGGATAGTTCGCACCGGGGCAATCTCTCATGGCTTAAATGCGAGTTTGATAAGCTGGCTGCAAGCAACACCGACACTGCGCTTCAGATGGCCATGGTGTCAAAGTTGTCGATAATTGAGCTTAGCGGTTGGATTGAGGAAGTAAGGGATGGTCTCATTTCTGATTTGGCCTTCATGTTGTTTGATGATGTCGAGAGAGCGCAGGCTGAATCGAAGCGAATCTCCAAAGGGGTAAATGGCTTCAGGTATAAAGAGCATTTTATTGAAAAGGTGTTTGAGCCGTTGCTGGGTTGTTACGGTGCTAAGCTCTTCGAGGACTCCTTCGAGAACCAAGGTAGAGACGATCTTGCGTCTTCGCTTGGAAGCCTGTGGACCGTTCGGTGTGAGTGTGCTCACAGAAGCATAGAGGGCGTTACGTTAACCTTACAACCGCCGTCATGGTGTTTGCAGGAGTTCGATCGGATTAGAGCAGGCATGCTAAAGATGGAGCGTTCAATCCTGTCTGTAGCTAATGTGATTATCGAACGAAAGTCGGGTGTGAGCATTTTGTGGGACGATGATTGCAGATAGGGCTGGGATGTGGATTAATTGCAATTCCGTGATGCACGTTAGGGCTTTGAAGATGCGAGATGCGCCAAGACGGGGCTCTGGCGGCATGTTTGCAATCTCATGATTGGCCCTGGCTGTCCCGCGCTGGCGTGGGTTGAGGGAGGTCTTGTGATTCGAGCCTCCGTCAAAGCGGCTTCCGTGAATCTTGCAGTAAATTCGTGTCGCTGACGTAGATCCCCGAGCCCTCCAGGCCCAGTCGTATTTTTAGTCTTTTCTGGTGATTGCGGTTCGATATAAACTTGCCTCTGACCAAATCGTGGGCCGCCCCGAACCGTTCAGGATGTGCAGCCGGGTGCGCGGGTTGCAGTTCGACTCGTGGTGGGCAGAGTGCCTATCCTCGATTATCGAGCATGCCAGTTCGGTGAGGTTTCTCCTTTCGTGGTTGAGGTGCATGATGTTCCCCTGCTTCTACGGTGCAAGATGAGTGCATCGGAGTATGGACGCGCCTTCGGACAATGATGCTGTTGCAAGCATCGTTCTAGGGATGCCGCGCGACTCGTGCATAGGGGCACTGCACTAATGTTTGAGGGCGAAGCGCTTACGCGGAATAGCGTTTTGGGGATTATGGTGGCACCGCCAACGCGGCCGGGCACGCGGCTGTTCGACGAATCGGGGTAAGGCTAAGGGAGCCCTCTAGTCTCTTATGACCAAGAACCGAGACAGAGAGGACTCCCTAGGGGGGCTTCTGCCGCTTCGGTGGCCACCACGGCGGCAACCGCGGCGGCTCTCGTCAGCATTCTGCTGGCCGGGCGCGACGGTTCGAGGGATTCGAAAAAAGCCATCGCGCCCGCCCAATCGCTGACCACTGCCGCGATGGATACGGCCCCGGAGAGGCTCGATCGCGCGCTGTGCGCGGTTCCATCTGCGTCCTACGTGCTCACGACGTGCGCGCCCATACGCTGGCCGCCGAGGTAGACCATGCCTCCCCCTCCTGGCACTGGCGCGTGTGACCGCCCCGGGGTGATCGTCGTGTCCCTGGCCGACGTTGCTCGACTTGCCTTGGGGCTGCTGCGCCTCGGCGGACGTGGAGTCGCTCCTCGTTGAGGTCAGCGTCAAGGACTCGTACGTGGCCGCGGCGAAGCTCCTCGTCCGCAAGGGTGACTCGAGGGTGAGCGCGACCACCGCTATGGGGGTGATGGGGGATGCCGGGATCCGCTACGCCGAGGAGGATGAGCGCGTCTCCCGCGGCTTGTCTGCCTTGGTTCGCTATGCTGCCTGTTATCTAGGGCAGCCGGGAGGGGCCAGTAGGAGATCGAGGAGACACTGCCCCCATCAAAGTTACGCCGTCCGTGGTCTATTGACATTTGCGGGTTTTGCGTGAATTGGGTATTATGGCAACACGTTTATATTGGGTGCTACGCTGCGGTTTTGCGGTGTGTTTGAGTCGGGTATTGACTCTTCGATGGCAGGGAATTGAGGTACTTCGATGGGTCGCAACACTACGCCGTTTTCTAAGGTGGTTAGCGTTACGCTTGCGGTGCTGTTGGCCTGGACGGTCGGATGGGCGGGGAATGGCGTCTCGCTTTCTTCGGCTGCTAACGCCGTCTTCGATGATGCCGTTCCTATGGCGGCGTATGCCGAAGAGTCTGCGACTGATGAGCTTGGCGCTGAAGACGTCGAGCATGCTGGCGATTCGGTGCGGGAGGTAGCTTTTCCTGCTGGCGAAGAAGATGGTGCGGTTCCAATCGATGCGGCTTCAGATTCCAGCGTGGGTGAGGGTTCGCTCGCATCTGCGGAAGAGGCAGCCATCGAGGGTGTCACCGGCGATGGCGGCGACGCTTCATCGGCAGACCCCGAGGCCTCCACGATCGCGTCCGAAGCGGAAGCCCAGGCGGCTGCCGAAGAGCGGGCTACCGATCCTGAAGAGCTGGGTTATCTACCCGGCGAGATCGTCGTCATCTACGAGGACGATGCCACCGATGTCGAAAAGCAAGAAGCGCTCGCTGCGGTCGATGGCGAAACTGCCGCAGAGGAAGTCGAGTTCTCTACGGGCGATGCTGCTGCAGTTGAAATCTCCGATGACTTGACGGTTGAGACGGCGGTGGAGCTGGCGAAAAACGACGAGGCTGTGAAATATGCCATGCCGAACTACACCGCGAGCCTCTTCGATGCGCCTGCTCCGGGTGTTGCGAACGAAATAGCCGAAGCGTCGAGTGCGCTGACCCAGGGGGCAACCAAATTCGACGACATGCAGGCGAATCAATGGTATCTCGACTACGTTAAGGCCCCTCAGGCTTGGAATCTTCTCGCAGAGCATTCCGAAAACATAGAGCCCGTCAAAGTGGTCGTTCTCGATACAGGTGCTTCCTTGAGCCACCCCGATCTGACGAACATCGTCGATAAAGACGAGAGCATCGAGGTGGTTTACGAGGGGGCGTACGAGAACAATACCGTGCGCGGAAGCAGGCCCCTTCGCGGCGATGGCTACACGAACGGCAGCGCGGACGTCGATGAGACGACCAGTCACGGCACCCACGTATCTGGAATCATAGCGGCAGAATCGGGCAATGGCGGCGTTGCTGGCGTTGCAAGCGGAGGGGCCACCTCGTGCGCTAACGGGCTCGTAAACCTAACAGTTATCGATGCGTTTTCGCGATCGGCGTATTCGCCGATTACCAAGCGGCAGGAGCCAGGCGGCGGGGTTTACGACATCCTCTACGGGCTCAGCCGCGCGAGTGCCATGGGTGCCGATGTTGTCAACATGAGCCTCGGATTTGCCACCTCGGACGAGGATTTGAAGGCCGCATTCGATGAGATTACCGCGCGACTGACCGTGGAAAACGACATGGTTATCGTGGCAGCAGCCGGCAACAACGGCGCCGAGACCATGAGCCAGCCTGCTGCCTCGCCGAGCGTTCTCGGCGTCATGAGTGTTTCCGATCGCGCGCACTTGGACAGCGGCAGCACTACGTTCTCGAATGCTAGCTGGACAACGGGCGATACAACGCGGTCTTGGTTCTCGAATTACGGAAGCTGGTACGATATCACAGCGCCCGGCGAGCGCATTCTCAGCACCTATTTAAGCGGCGGTGTCACCGATACTTACGCCTACATGAGTGGCACGTCTATGGCTTGCCCCGTGACAGCGGCGGTGGCGGCCATGGTACGAGTTGCCAACCCGAGCCTGACGGCCACCGAGGTGAGCTCGCTTCTCTGCGAAACTGCAAGCGACCTGCACAGCTCGGGGAAAGACGATCAAACGGGTCATGGCATGGTGGACGCCGAAGCTGCCGTCTCTCGGGCGCTCGACTTGGATGGAAGCGTTGCCAAAACTACACCTGAGTCCGCTCAGGAACCTGTCGTGACCACGGAGCCCCTGACGGCCGAACTCGTCTGGTCGCCCAGCGCGATTAAATGCGGGTCGCCCACCACCTTCACAATTAGGGCAAGTGGCGGATCGGGCAACTACAAGTATCTTCAGAACATGATGATGGTGCGGTTGAACGGCTATTATACCGATGATTCGGACTGGACCTATAAGAAGTATGTCGATGACAACACCTTCCAGTACACATTCGTCGCGTCGGGCTCCTACCGCATGCGGGTATATGTCATGGATATGGAAACGCGGCAGACCGTTTCCGTCACGAAGATGATCGAAGTCTCCGATTCTCGCTATCCGTCCATCGAAAAAGTGGCCGACAACATCGTGAAAAGCTGTGAGGCGAAAGGCTTCAAGACGCAATACGAGAAAGCGCTCTTCCTGCATGACTGGATTACCAACAACGCCAGCTACGATCATTCGCTCGAATATGATGGGGAGTCCGGAGTGCTTATTCGGGGCACAGGAACTTGCGAAAGCTATCATCGCGCGTTCACGTTGCTTTTGAACCGCATGGGCATCCAGTGCGAACGCGCCACGGGCAACGGCCACGTATGGAGCTGCGTGAAGCTCGATGGTAAGTGGACGCAGATCGACCCCACCTGGAACGGAGAAAAGCATACGGGCAGCCTGGAGTTTATGAACCACCTTTATTTCGGCATTACCGACGACATGATGAAGCAGGTGCATAGCGACCACAAGCCCAATGCGAGCCGACCCTGCACAAGCTACGATAGCAATTACTTTTTGCGCTCTGGCGAAATATCCCGCTGGACCGCCCCCCTCGAGCAGCAGATTCGCGCGCGCGTCAAGGATGGCCAGCCGACGAGCTTCACCTTGGCGGCTGAAAAGAGCTACTACCCCAATGTGTACAACATCGTGTACCCGCTAGCCGCTTATCAGCTAACAAATACGAACTGGGGGCTCGCGAACACGACTATAACGGTGTCCTTTGTGAAAACCGCTTCGACGAACGGCTACTTCAGCGTGACGGCCAAGAAGAAGGCGCTGGTGACTGGCGGGGGTGCCACTGGTTCTCAACCGGGTTCTTCGTCTGGCTCAAGCGGCTCAACATCTGGCTCGGGCGGTTCATCTTCCTCCCCGGCGAAGGAGCCCGTAAAGGTGACGGGGTCGTGGAAGAAGACCTCGGGGAAGTGGTGGTACTCCTATTCTGATGGAACTTACGCGAAGTCGGGGTGGGTGCTCATCGGGGGAACCTGGTACCTCTTCGACAATGCAGGGTGGATGAAGACCGGTTGGCAGAAAATCGGCAAAACGTGGTACTACTTGGCCTCGTCTGGCGCGATGAAAACTGGGTGGCAGAAGGTCGGTGGCGCTTGGTATTACCTCGCTTCGTCTGGGGCCATGAAAACCGGCTGGCAGAAAATCGGCGGATCGTGGTACTACCTCAAATCTTCGGGTGCTATGGCGATTGGCTGGCAGAAGGTTGGCGGCAAGTGGTATCACCTGAAATCATCCGGCGCTATGTCTGCTTCAACGTGGGTCGGCGACTACTACGTGAACGGCTCGGGCGTTATGGAAACCAATATGTGGATCGGCCGCTACTACGTAGGAGCCGATGGGAAGTGGAGCCGGACGCGATAGCGGCAGCGTGAGAACTAGAGAATTCTGTAGAGCCGCATGTCGCCCTCGCTCATTACCAGTTCGAAGCCAGGGGTCTCGTCGGTAATGCGGTTGATGCCGTCGAAGTTGCGCCACGAGGACTCGTCCGTCTGCAGGAGCCAAGTACGTCCGTCAGTGCTTTCCGGAGCGTCGATCTCGGAGGGGTCGGCTCCTTGGTCGAGCTGCAGCACATAATCGACCCCCGTCTTCCTCGCAGCCTCTTGCACTTCCGCATCGGTGGCTATGGTATCGAGCGATGAGCGCAGGATCTGGCTCTCGGGAGCATCGCTCCCAACGTCGATATGACGGTAGTAGGTGTTAAGGCCGTCGAGGCCGTAGGCGAAGGTGCTACCGTCGTGTGGCTGGTTAATCACCAGGGCTCCTGCCGGCAGCGCGTTGCGCGCACGTTCGACGAAGTCGCGTTCTTCGGCGCTGTAAGCCTGTTCCTCGGCTTCGGTGTATCCTTCGGTCGTCAGATAATGCATGAAGCCGAACGCAGTTCCTACTGTGGAAACGAAATGCGGCTCCGGCTCTGTCGCATCGGATTTGGGTGGGGCAACGTAGTAGGGAAAGAAGTTGCCGATCGAGAACGCGGCAAGCACGAGGAGCTGTGTCGCTCGGGGGTGCGCACCGGCAAAGGGTACCTGCTTCGTGAGCCACCGAGCCGCTGCAACGAGTCCTGCGGCAGCCACGGGTATCAGGAAAAGCTCGGCGCAGCAGAGGATGCGGTAGGGGTCGCTGTACCAAAATCCGGCAAGGAACGTTCGAAGTGTATACGAAGCCTCGGTGCAGCGGCAGGCGGCGTAAACGATAAGCATCCACAGACTCGGGAGTACGAGCCAGAGGCGTTTCTGCCGCACGAGCGAGACGGCGCCGACGATACAGAAGGCCATTACCAGCCACTGCATAGGCTGGTCGGGGTAAAGCGAGAGCCCCAGGGCGGCCCAGATGCTTTCCCCCCAGGTTAGATTCAGGTTGCCCGTGTTGTTGTAGAGGACGACAGCTTGGAGGGGCGGTGCGTAAAGCATGGCTTGCCAAAGGGCGAAAGCGGCGAGGGCTCCGGCCGTCCACACCACCCAAGTCTTCCTCAAAGGGTTTCGCTCGCTAAGCCGCTTCGAGTTCTTGCATGCTAAAGCCGCTTGATGGATGAAGTAGGGGGCGAGGAAGACGACTGCGGTAAAGAGGCCGTTGGGATGCGCAAAGACGAAATCCCCGAGCGACATGACCGCGACGATGGCGAAAGCCGGCCAATGCCGGGCAAGACCATTCTCGGCATACCTGATGATAAGCGCAATGGCCGCAGGGGTGATGGCGAAGCTTATGAGGTTCGCCAGAAGCTGCCCCTTCAGAAGGAGCACCCAGGGAAGGCAGGCGAAGGACATGGTGGTCACAGCGCCGGCGGCGAGGACAGATGTGCGGTTCGGGAAAAGCACGCGCATGAGGGCGTAGGAACTAGCGGGGAAGACGATGCCGCTCAAGGTTGCATTCAAGGCGTTGAACACCAGGGCCGGATCGAATCCCGTGAGAGAACAGGCGAGGGCGGCTGTTGCATGCCAGGCGGCTGGATAGTATCCGGTGCGGCTCGTTTCGGAGAGGGCTCCCGACCATGTATCGAGTGTCGACCAGCTCTGCGTGTCGATGAAATGCCGCGCCAGGGCATAATGCGTTTGGTTGTCAAAGCGGCAGTAATAGGAAAGCGGCCCATCGAGGCTTTTGATGAACACGTAGCCGCAAACGGCAAGCCCGACGACGAGGTAGGCGCCCAGAAGGAGCCAAGAGAGTTTGCTGCCGCTTCCTTGTTGGCCACCTGCCATTAGGCGCGAGATGATATATGCGGCCCCATAAACAGCTGCTAATGGAAGAAGTATGGTTACCCACGAGCACGGAGCATCGAGCTTATCGTATATGAGCGCCACAATAGAGTATCCGAAGATGCTGGCTAGGGGCGCACACGCGAGCGCTAAGCTTCCGTCAAGCCTTAGCGCTCGAAAAGCCAGCACGCCAGGGCCATAAAGCGCCAAAACAATTATGGCCATGCATGCAAAGAACTCCCCCCACATGGAAACCCGCCTACTGGTCTGCTCCGACTATCTTATATAGGCGCATATCATCATCGGCTAGAACGGTCTCAAAGCCGGGAGTATCGTCGGTAATGCGGTTGATGCCGTCCCAGCGTGCGAGTGTTTTTTCGTTAGTCTGCATGAGCCACTCGCCTTCATCGGGCGAAATGCCCTGGTCGAGGAGGAGGACATACTGCGCAGAGGCGTTGTTCACCGCTTGTTGTACCTCGGGGTCGGTGGCCACGTCGGCAAGTCTCTTGCGAATGATTTCGGCATCGTCGGTAAGGGAGGCGACGCTGTAGTGGCGCAAGTAGGTATTGAGGTCGTTTACGCCATAGGCAAGAAAGCTACCGTCTTCCGGAGAGTTGATAACCAGCGCGTCCTCGGGGATGGCCTCCTTTACGCGTTCGACAAATTCCTTCTCCTTGGCTGAATAGACATGGTCGCGCTCGGTACTATACTCGCGTGCGATTCTGTCACGCATGAAGCCGAAAGGCGTGTAGTCTCGTTTGTGCGTGGCGGGGTTTGGGAACGTGGGGAAGAAGTTGATCACGACAAAGAGAACCAGCACCACAATTGAGACGGCTCTCGTGGTGGCTAGGCCGTCTTTTGCCTGGGTGCTTTCGGAAAGGCTGCGCGACCTTATTCTGCGCGCGAGACGAACAACGAACCTTATGATTGCCGTCAGGCCAAAGACAACAATTGGCCCTAGGAATATTGCCGCGCAGTCTGCCATGCGCCACGGATCGTTGTACCAGAATCCGCAGAGGATGGAGCGGATGTATGCATCGGTGCATCGTGAGACGCCATAGGCGACCAGCATGTACAGTGGCGGAAAGATGAGCCAAAGCCGCTTCGCCCGCAACGTGGCAATTATGCCAACAAACGAGACAAGCGCCAAAAGAAGCTGGGGCGGTTGGTTCGCATAGAGTTCCAGCGTAAGAGTGGCGAATATGCTTTCTACGGGCGTGAAGTTGAGGCCACCGTGATCGTCGAAATTGACGATGCTTGCAAGATAGGGAACCTGCATGAGGGCGAACCAAACGGCAACGAAGAGAACGACCGTTCCCAGAAGCGCCGGGATCCTTTTCTTTGCCGTATCCCAGCGCATGAATGCACGGTGCGATAAATAGGATCCAATAAAGATGTAGGCGCAGAACAGGGCGTTCGCTTGGGATAACGCCAATGCGACCCCGCATATTAGCCCGCTAGTAAGCATTCCCTTCCAGTGGGAGCGTACACCCGCGCGTATGTACCAAATAAAGAGCGCGAGGGTTGCTGGGAGCAGAGCGTAGCTGAGCAAGTTGGAAACAAGGGGCCCTTTGATGAAAAACGACCAAGGAAAGCAGGCGAATGCCAAAGAGGCAATAGCCCCGATGGCGATCGATAGCTTTGAGCCCCCGAAGAGCTTGTCCATGAGGGCAAACATAGAGAGGGGATAGACCAGGCCGCTGATTACGGCATTCGTGGCGTTAATGGCCACAATGGGATCAGCTTGAGCCATCATGCTTGCGAGAGCTGCCAGGCAATGCCAGCCGGCAGGGTAGAACTTAAAGCTGTCGGGCTCGTAGGCCAAGTCGCCCGTGGTAGGGTTCAGCGATGACCAATGCCCTGACTCAATGAAATACCGAACCATGTTGAGGTGCGTTGCGTTGTCGGCTCGACCGTAGAAGGAGTCCGCCCCATCGAGGGGCTTGATGAACATGTACACGCAAACGGCGATGCCAACGGCGGCGTACCAGAAAAGCATTTTCCAGCGCCACGCGCCATCGGCCTCTCGCGCCGCGCCTCTCTTTGCGATCCTCCAAGCAAAATACGGTACAAGGCAAATAGCGAAAAGGGGAAGGAGGACGGTGGCAACTGAGCTGTGAATTCCCAGGAGGGCGTTGGCGATAGGTATGAGGCTAACGAACGCAACGCCTGCGAGTGGAGCGCAAGCGACGCATGTTGGCCGGTCGAGCGAGAAGCAGCGAAAGAGGAAGAATCCGGGTAGATAAAGAACTACGACGCAGGCGAGGATGCAAAGAAAAAAAGAGAACCACATAAAAGATAAAAGCCCTTCAGTCTGACAACAGAGCAAACGTAGTATACCCCAAGGAGATGCGGCTGGATGAAAGAGTGGGGGCTGGCGCTTCGGTCAGTCGTATTGTTGGCAGCGTTTCAGAGGGAGGTCCCGATGCGTCATCGGGAGAGCATGAGGCTTGATTAAAAATAGATAACCTTGTCACTTATCGATAGAGGTGGTAACCTCGCATTAGAGAGAAGTTTGCCGGATATCCACGAAAGGGGATGGTTCTATGAACCTTGCAAGCTTGCGCTTAGGCGAAAAAGGCAATGCGGCAGGGGCCCTCTTTGCCCTGTGCATCTCGCTCCTTTTGGCAGCGTGCCTTAATCTCAGCACCGCTCAAAGCGCATGGGCGGAGGAGGGCTTCGGCGAAATCGAGCCCTCTGCATCAAGCCTCGTCTTGTCGGATGACGCGATGGCCGTCGCGACGCCTCTCGCCGAGGTCGATATGGTGGGGGCGCTGGAAGTCGAGGTCGACCGCGACTATACGTACGCATATGAGGTTCTCGCCTTGGTCAATAAAGAGCGTGCGGCTGCAGGTCTCCAGCCCCTTGTCATGGATAAACGCTTGCTCGATGCGGCAATGCTGACGCGCGCCGTTGAGCTCTCGGTGTTTTTTAGCCACGATAGGCCCGACGGGCAGAATTGCTTCAGCGTTGCCCCCGGTGTTATGTTCGGAGAGAATATCGCCTACGGCTATGTGGATCCAGTTGACGTTATGGAAGGCTGGATGAACTCTGCTGGTCATCGTGCAAACATCTTGGACCCCGATTTCAAAACGATCGGCATTGGCTGCATCTATGCTGGCGATTATGGTCCGTATTGGGTGCAGTGCTTCGGCACGGACGACTCTGTCGCGTCGGCTGCGAAGCCGGCTGATACGATCGTGCGTCAGCGCGTGTCGGTACCGCGTTCTTGGCTCATTCCGAGCAACTTTACTTTTGAGTATAACTACTATTCGGTTTACCCGGGCGAATCCGATCAGGCTGTTGTTGCCTTCCGCAACCAGTCGACGAGCGCGCCAAGCGCCTTCTGCGTTCTGCCGAGCAATCTGTTCCAGTGGTCAAGCGCCAAAAGCTCTGTGGCTACGGTGAATGCCAGCGGCGTAATTACGGGTAAAGCGCCCGGCACTACTACGGTAACGGCAAAGCTGGGCAGCATGGTGTCTCTGTCGGTGCCCGTACAGGTTGAAGGGGAGTCGGGGGTCTGGAAAAAGAGCGGCGGTAAATGGTGGTTCCAGCTTTCTGACGGTTCTTACCCCTATAACACATGGTGCCAAATTGAGGGCGATTGGTACCACTTTGACAAAAGCGGATACATGCAGACGGGCTGGCTCAAAGTCGGCAGCTCCTGGTACTACCTGAAGTCTTCTGGTGCCATGGCCACCGGCTGGCAGAAGGTCGGCGGCGCGTGGTACTACCTCAAGGGCTCCGGCGCCATGGCAACCGGCTGGCAGAAGGTGGGCAGCTACTGGTACTACCTGAAGGGCTCCGGCGCCATGGCCAAGGGGTGGCAGAAGGTCGGCGGCTCCTGGTACTACCTGAAGTCGGGCGGCGAGATGGCCACCGGCTGGCAGAAGGT
>CAJUSP010000003.1:57946-107725 GCA_910589165.1 uncultured Adlercreutzia sp. | reverse complement strand
GCTCCTGGTACTACCTGAAGTCGGGCGGCGAGATGGCCACCGGCTGGCAGAAGGTGGGCAGCTACTGGTACTACCTGAAGGGCTCCGGCGCCATGGCCAAGGGGTGGCAGAAGGTCGGCGGCTCCTGGTACTACCTGAAGTCGGGCGGCGAGATGGCCACCGGCTGGCAGAAGGTCGGCGGCGCGTGGTACTACCTCAAGGGCTCCGGCGCCATGGCAACCGGCTGGCAGAAGGTGGGCAGCTACTGGTACTACCTGAACCCCTCGGGGTCTATGGCTGCGAAGAAGTGGATCGGCGACTACTATGTGGACGCTTCGGGTGCCATGGCTACTGATTGCTGGGTGGATGGCTACTATGTCGGCTCGGACGGCAAGTGGGTTCGCAATACCAATGCGTCGAAAACCGTCTATTGGGTGAGCTCGGGAGAGGTGTACCACCTGTCTAAGGATTGCCCCTCTCTGAGCAAATCGTCTGGAATACAATCGGGTACGATCTCTCAATCGGGGAAGTCGCGTCCGTGCAAGGTGTGCGGCTAGAAGCCGACGGGTCTTACTCCCCATGGCTCATAAGGGATGAGTCCACGATAAAGGGGGCCGCTGCACAGAGCAGCGGCCCCCTTGCTGTTGCGAGGAGCGATCAATTGGAGCTATGCCGACTCAATACGCGCGACTATAAGATCGCAGAGCTGCTGAGTGCAAGATTTGCCAACCGGCAGAGAGACATTGCGGCAGACGAAAGCCTCGAACTCTTTGCGATCAAACCGATTCTCCGATATGGCCAGGGCAATTTCTTTTGCATCGGAGGTGAAGAGAGTGGGCACATCGTGCTCGAGGTCGATATTGAACGACCTCTTTTCACGGTAGCTGTCCCAGTCGTAAGCGTACAGGAAGACAGGTGTACCGAGTAGCCCGGCCTCATAAATGACGGTTGAGTAGTCGCTAATGATGTAATCAGCGGAGAAAAGCGGATCGATGTCGCCCTTCGGCACCGTGAGAACGCGGGGATCGTCGATGGCTTGCTGGCTCACCGGGTGGGGCATGTATACCAACAAGTAATGTTGCGGATCGAAGGAGTCGACGAGAGCGCGCATGGCCTCAGCCTCGTTGGTAGGTGCGCTCTTTCGAAAAGTTGGGCAGTAGACGACAACCTTTTTCCCTGCAGCGCGCGGGTATGCGGCGAAAAAGAGGTGGCGTTGCCTCTCCCGATAATTTGGGCTGATAAGAAGATCGGTGCGGGGGAGCGGGCTTTCCTCCACGATGGCTTCTGGCACGTTGAAGCCTGCCGCGAAATCCTTCTTGAAGTTGTTCGAGGAAACAACGACGCAGTCGTAGCCTTCGTGCATATGCATAGCCTTGGCGATACTCTTGCTATGACCCTCCGGTGTTCCAAGTGCCGTATAGCCGAACTTCTTCATGTTCCCCAACGCGTGCCAGATCTGGAACACGGGTACGGTTATTCTGTCGCCAAGCAGGCTTACGGCTATGCAGTAGGAATCAAGGATAACGGCTCTGCTTGTCGCTATATAGAACACTTGCCTAGCGATGACGGGGACATAGGACAGGGCTCCTTCAATTTTATTGGCGAGGATGACGGTTGCAAGCGGGGGAGAGCGATGCGCGAGCTCTCTGGCGATCAAAGTGAAGTCGACGGGGTCTTCGTTGCTCTGCCGGCTTATGCATACCACCCTTTGCCGGGTCGGCGCCAGTCGGCAGATATAGTAGAGCAGCGCGAGGAAAGCGGTTGCTGCGCGCACGAGTAATGTTTTCACGTTGCTCCTCTCGGCTGGTGATAGGCCTGCTCAATGGAAAAGGAAAGTCGTCCTCTAGTGCCTCATGGTATCATGGCACTCATTCATGAGAAATGGAGGATCGAGTGTCGATAACAATTGAGGACATTTCTTGGGAGCGTGTGTTCCTGCGCATAACCTATCGATCTGACTCATTGGCCTCTTTAAAGTTATATCGCGTGCGAACTGAGACCTTCGTCCCATTTGTGGAGATCCAGGACGGCGATCGTGTGGTTGCCACGATGAATGTCACCCAAGGCGGCGGCCGCCATCCCTTGGATGACGGCGAGTGGATTATCTGCCAAGAGCTGACCCCCCAGGAGTCCAGCCTCAGCTGGGTGCGCGAGAACGCGCCGTATCTCATCACGTTGTCGCGCAAGCGCCTGTGGGGGCAGTTGAAGCCCGCACAAAGAAGGCGATTGCGAGAAAACGGCATCACCTATCTCGAGTATGATTTCTCTGATGACGAGATTGAGGCGGGCATCCGCCGGCGCCCCTATGCAACTCATGGCATAACCTACGCTCCGTCAGTCATGGAGCATTTGGATAGCTACTCCCATGTGTTTCGCTACGTCAACGGCAAGTACGCGATGGCGGCATCGTTCTTGCCCGGCCGGGATGCGACGGACTATTTCTACGTGAGGCTGGCTATAGACTTCTTTGTCAAGAACAAGAAGCCCCAAACTCGTCGATTCAGCTTGCGACAGCTGGAGAAGCGCGCCTTTTCCCTTTACTATGCAGTGGCTCGGCGCTTGCTGAAGCCGCGTGGAAACACCGTCCTGTTCTTGAAGGAGAATGGCGAGGAGCCTACGGAGAACATGGCGGCCGTGCGCGACCGTATGCTCGAGAGGGGCATGGAGCGCGAGTACCCGATTATTGAGCGCTATCGCAACACCTTCGGCTCACGGCAAAAGCTGGGCTCGTGGATAAAGGATATCAACGCTATTGCCAAGAGCAGGTTCATTTTCATCGACGACTACTGTCCCGCCTTCAATTTCATCGAGCCCGATGACGACACCATCCTTACGCAGGTTTGGCATGCCGGCGTCGGCTTCAAGTCGGTGGGATATGCTCGTTTCGGCATTCAGGGGTCTCCCGACCCCTACCAATCGGCCCATCGGCGCTACGACTACGCCTTGGTGGGAAACAGCGAGCTTCGAGAGATTTACTCCGAAGTCTTCGGTATCGAGGAGGCGGCTCTGCTGGCGACGGGCATGCCTCGTCTCGATCATTTCCTCGACGAGGAAAAGCGCGTGACTGCCGAAAACAGGCTGCTTGCTGAGTACCCTTGGATGAGCGAGGGGCGAGTGATTGTGTTCGCCCCAACTTTCCGAGGGAAGGGCCAGGCCACGGCCTATTACCCTTACGATCTTTTTATCGATTACGAGGCCCTTTGGAAGATGTGCGAAGAGACGAACTCGTACTTCGTCTTCGAGATGCACCATTTCATCAAGGAGCGTCCGGAAATACCCGAGGAATACTCTTCGAGGCTGAAGGATTTGTCGGACGAGAGTCTGAGCGACTTGCTCCATGTCGCCGATGTTCTCATTACGGATTACTCGTCATGCTTCTACGATTGCTTGCTGCTCAAGAAGCCCGTTGTGTTCTATGTGCCCGATAAGATCGAGTACTCAGCCACGCGCGGCGTGCAAAGATCGGTCGACGAGATGGCTCCCGGCTTGGTATGCGAGAGCTCCGCTGAGTTGGTGTCTGCGCTCGCATCGGGACAGTATGCGACCGTAGCGCCTGATACCTCCATGATTGATCGTTGCATGGAGGGGTCCGGTCTGGCGGCTGATCGCGTAATTGATGCAGTGCTTTTGGGGAAGGACGTACCTGGCGTACGCCTGCCGTGCGATCATTCATAATAGGCCAATGGACACAATTCGAAGGAAAGACAGGGTATAGTGAACTACGCACTTATCTTCGCCGGAGGAACCGGGCAGCGGATGAACACCAAAACGCGCCCGAAGCAATTCCTCGAGCTGCACGGTAAACCCATCATCCTCTACACCATTGAAGCGTTTGAAAATCACCCCGATATCGACGGGATAGTGGTCGTTTGTCTTGAGGATTGGATTCCGTTTCTGAGGAAAAAGCTCGAGCATTACGACATTGGCAAGGTGATCGACATAGTCCCAGGAGGGGCTACGGGCCAGGAATCGATTCGCAACGGCCTGATGGCACTGGAGAAGGCAGTCGGCCCCGATCATTGCGTCATGGTCCACGACGGGGTTCGTCCGCTTGTGAGCCCTGAGACTATATCCGAGTGCGCGCTTTCGGTTGCGCGTTTCGGGAGCGCCGTGTCGGTCACTCCTGCCATCGAGACCATTGTCCAGGAAAACAACGGCACGGTGACAAGCATTATCGACCGAGAGGCGTGTCGAATGGCGAAAGCGCCCCAATGCTTCAACCTGGGGGAGCTTCTTGACGCCCACAGGAGAGCCGAGGAAGAGGGGAGTGCTGGTTTCATCGATTCTGCGAGCCTTATGAGCCATTACGGTCACGCGTTGCATACGGTGGCCACGGGCCCAGAGAACATCAAAATCACCACACCCTCTGATTTCTATATCTTCAGGGCGTTCTTAGACGCTCGTGAAAACTCTCAAATCTTCGGTCTTTAGGGGGACCTTATGTTCGATCTGTCGGCAGAATCGCGCGAGCAGGCGCTTAATCTTGATATCGAATGGGATAAGCTGTGCGGCTCGAGCGTCCTTATCACGGGCGCAACGGGGCTGATTGGTTTCGCCTGCGCTCGGCTGCTGTTGGAGCGCAACCGTTTGGGCTTGGGCGAGCCTATTCGCGTCTTGTGCCTTGTGCGCGACCGCGGAAAGGCAAAGGAGGTCTTCCGGGGCTACGGCGCGGAAGATGGCCTAGTTTTCGTCGAGGGATGCGTGGAGAATTTCGTAATGGACGAAGGCGCTACCGTAGATTACGTTGTTCATGCAGCCTGCCCCACGGCGTCGGGCTTTTTTGCCGAACATCCGGTGGAGACTGCTGACGCCATAGTGCTGGGAACCCGTCGTCTTCTTGGTGTTGCCCGGGAGCAGGGGGCGAAGGGCTTCGTGTACGTGTCCAGCATGGAAGCCTACGGAAGCGGCAACGGCCAGCCTGGGATCGATCAGCTGCTAGACGAGAGTCGGGTCGGCTACGTAGACCCGCTAGCAGTGCGCAGCTGCTATCCAGAGGGCAAGCGCATGGCTGAGCAGTACTGCTGCGCCTTTGCATCTGAGTATGGAGTGCCGGCAATGGTAGTGCGGTTGGCCCAAACCTTCGGCCCCGGTATTCCCAAAACAGACGGTCGCCTGTTTGCCATGTGCGCTCGAAATGCCTTGGAAGGCAGGGATATTGTCTTGAAAACGACGGGGGCAAGCACGCGCATGTATCTCTATACGGCCGATGCGGTTGCCGCGCTCTTCACGGTGATGCTGCGTGGGGTGCCGGGCCGCGCCTACAACGCTGCAAACCCCGCCACCTATTCTTCGGTTTTCGAAATGGCTGAATTGGTGGCGCCCCTTCTGCCGGAAAATGGAGTAAGCGTAAGGTGCGAGGTTGACCCCGATGCGCCCTATCCACCGGAACATCATTTGCCTCTTGATGTGTCGAAGCTTATGGAGCTCGGCTGGAAGCCAACGCAAGATTTGCATGGCATGTACCGCAACCTTATGGCTTACTTGGAGGACTGATGGCTGCCGATTCGGTGAAGGTGTCGGTGGTTGTTCCGGTGTACAACACCGCTCCCTATCTGCCGCAGTGCCTGGACAGCCTTGTCGGCCAGAGCCTCGACAATATTGAGATCATATGCGTTGATGACGGATCTACGGATGGCTCCTTGGCGATTTTGCAAGACTACGCGCAGCAAGATCCTCGCCTGACGGTTGTCACCCAACAGAATCAACGGGCCGGCATTGCGCGGAACAACGGGCTGGCTCTGGCCCGGGGGCGCTACGTGTTGTTTTGCGATTCGGACGACTACCTGGACAGCGATGCTCTCGAGCTTATGTTCGTCCAGTGCGAGCGCGACAACGCGGATATTTGCGTATGCAAGGAGGACAAGTATCGCGAGGAGTCGAGGCAGCGTGTGCCCGCCCCGTCGCACTTGGAGATGGACCGGATTCCCAAGGCACTGCCCTTCAACCGCGAAAGCAACCATGAGCATATCTTCAGCTTCACGACGGTGATGGTGCATAACAAAATGTATCGTCGCAGTTTTCTAGTCGAGCACGGCCTCCAGTTTTCTTCGGCGCGCAACGGAGAGGACGTCGTGTTCTCGGCATCGGCTTTGTGGCTGGCGGAAAGAATAACCATTGTCGAGAAGGCCCTTGTGGTTTACAGGGTCGGAAGGCCGGGCAGTCTGGTTGCCGCACTCTCAGAGGCTCCGGCTGAGCCCATTATCGAGTGGCTCGAGGTTTTCAGACGTTTCGGAGATGCTCCAAATTTCGCCAAGCGAAGTTTCGATTGCAAAGTAGTCGGGGTGATTCGTCACAGCTTTCGAAATATTTCGGAGGCGACGGCGTTTTCCGAGTGCTTCGACGTGCTCCGCGACGGTGTTTTTGGGCAGTTGGCGCTTGATCGGCAGGATGCTAGCTATTATTACAAGCCGTGGTATGCTTCGTTTGTCGCGCATTTGCAAGATGACACTCTGCCGGAATTTTTGACATATATGCTTTTCGAGACCAGCAGAGAGCTTGACGCCCAGATGGACGAACGGAAGATGGAGCGGCGAACTGCCTTATCGGCCAAAGCCAAGCTTGAGGCGCACGTGAGATCTCTTAGCGCCAAGGTCGATTCTTTGGAGGGCGATTGCGGGCGGCTAGAATCGGAGAACTGCGAGCTATCGCGAAAGTTTTCTAAAGTAGAATGGGTTTATTTGATGGGGAGATGCGTTCTTGCTCCGGTGCGTATGCTGTCGAAATGGAGAGCTGGAAGATAAACGGTAGCAGGGGTCGGGACAGCATCAATGCGGCTAGACGCAAAAGAAACGCAAGCTCTCTCCCCCGAGTTGCGGCAATCTGCGTAGAGCTATTCGCATGTTAGCCTAATTCGCTTTGAGATCTGTCCATTCGTCCCAATCTCATCTGTGAGGCTTTGCGGGTTGGGACGTGTGCCTTATACTTAGCTATGATCAGGTAGTTCATGAACGGAGCGGATTTTGACTATTGAAGAGTTGGGGATGTTAGTGCGCCACTATGCTAGGTGGGTGGTCATCGTGCCTATGCTCTGCGCTCTTTTGTGTGGAGGATATCCCCTTGTGTCCAGCGCGTTCTCCGGACGCAGTTACGAGGCGACTTGTACTCTGAGCTATACCGATCTGTCTGGCATCGTGTCTGCAAACAGTCTTGAGGGACTGCTCAGCACGGTACTGGAGGAGGAGTCGCTCGCTCTTCCGGAGGAGGCAAACATAAGCATTGAAGCTGATTTGCCCAGTCAATCCATCGATGTAACAGCGCACGGGGATACGTTTGAGGACGCCTCTGCTGTGGCTGTCGACCTTGTGGAGCGCTCGGTAAATTCAGTGAGGGAGATCCTCGTGACGCAAGGGGAGTCTTTCTTGGAACTGGCTTCTTCTGAAGATACATATGGAGGCGTGAGTGAATCCATCACCGTTGAATCGTCGGTTTCCCCTTCCGATCGGCTCGCTGCTCTGCAGTCCGTTTTGTTCAGAGCGTCTGTTCCGCAAGAGGCTGAATCGGGCAGCATCGTCTCAGTTTCTTTAAAGTACGCCGCCGTCGGGCTCGTGGGCGGTCTTTTCTGTGTCGTGCTCGCTCTTTCACTGGTTGACGCAGTAAGAAGGCCTCTGAAATATGATGGTGACATCAAAGCTGTGACTGATCTGCCCATACTCGCTAATGCCACAGAAAGGGATTTCTGCAAGCGTCTTCTGGCGAATTGTCGATTTGCCAATGGAGATGAGCTGGAGAGCGTCTGCATTGTACCAGTGGCGGGTTTGGTGGATGATCAGGTGGTCACTAAGATGGAGGACAATCCCTACGCTATAAAGATACTGCCGGTGGAGTCCATCGCTGAAAGCGTCGATGGCGCGCAGCGAGCCCATTGTGCGGATGCTACCGTTGTTTTGGTTGAGCTCTGGAAGGAGAACGAAGGAGAGCTGGCGCGCACGCTTGCGGAGTTGAAGTTGGCTAGGGCCAATGTGGTAGGCGTAGCTGTTGTTTCCTAGTGTATGTTGCTTGATGGGCCAATGTAATGAGAAATGAGATTCTAACGCTACGCTTCGTGCAAGCCATTCCCCTGATCGTCATTGATGTGCTGGGTACGGTGGCGGCTTTTCTTATTGCCGCATGGGGAACCGAGACGAGCACGTTGGTTGTGGACACCAATCAGTTTGCCTTGCATTTGGCATTGCTAGCCTTGGTAAACGTGTTGGTCTTTGCGCTGTTCCGGATGTACAACAATTTATGGTGCTATGCAAGCGTCGACGATGCGGGACGTATCGTCATCGCAAGTTTGGTCGGCTCTCTTCTGGGAGATATTCTGGGTGCTTTGGCGTTCGGTGGTCGCTTCCCATTTCGCGTTTATGTGACCGAGTGGGCCATTCTGTTCATCATCGTTTCTATGTCGCGTTTTCTTATAAGGATTAATGCGGGTAAAAGAAGCTGGTCTTTTCTCGGAGTCCATGAACCCGGATTGCCTCGCACGCTTATAGTGGGGGCGGGGGAAAGTGGCAGTCTTGTCGCTAGTCGGATGCTGGCAGGAAATGATGAGGTTAACGGATGCCCTATATGCTTTGTAGATGACGATAGCGCTAAGGTCGGGCGTCGAATTCACGGTATCCCGGTTTTGGGTACTTGCGATCAGATTGGACTGCTAAGCACCCAGCGTGGTATCGAGCAAATAGTTGTAGCTATTCCCGCCGCGTCACGAAAGGAGAAGCAGCGCGTTTTCGACCTCTGTATTGATGCGGGGTGCAAGGTTTTTACAGTTCCGGAAAGGATTAAGGACATCCCCGAAGAGCAGTTGGGGCGGGTGGTGTTGCGTGATGTTGAGGTGCCCGATCTGCTTGCGCGGGAGGAAGTTGTTCTGGACGAAGGTCTTGTGGGGGACTACCTCGCCGGTAAGACCGTCCTCGTAACAGGCGGGGGCGGTTCCATCGGCAGCGAGATTGCTCGGCAGCTCATTCCGGCGCGGCCGACAAAGATCATTTTGTTTGATATCTACGAAAACACCGTCTACGAGCTCTTTCACGAGATAAACGAGCGCGCGAAGAAAAACGACATTGAGATTGTGACCGAGATCGGATCTATCACCCATATGCCCGCCTTGCGCGAGGTGTTCGAGCGCCATCGCCCTCAGGTGGTATTTCACGCGGCTGCCCATAAGCACGTGCCCCTGATGGAGTTCAATCCGCGCGAGGCAATTGAAAACAACGTTTTCGGCACTCAGAACGTTGTGGATATGGCTGACGAGTACAGCTGCAATCACTTCATACTCATTTCAACTGACAAAGCGGTAAATCCCGCAAACGTCATGGGCGCTACCAAGCGTATGTGCGAAATGATCGTGCAGAAGAAGGCGGAGGAATCCGACACTGTCTTTGCTGCCGTTCGTTTCGGCAACGTATTGGGGAGCCACGGCAGTGTGATTCCACTCTTCAAACGGCAGCTCAAAGAAGGCGGTCCTCTGACGGTTACCCACAAGGACATCACCCGCTACTTCATGACCATCCCCGAGGCCTCCCGCCTTGTTATCACGGCAGGCGCACTTGCGGAGGGCGGTGAGATATTCGTGCTGGATATGGGGGAGCCGGTGCGAATTTATGACCTGGCGGAAAACCTCATCCGACTCTCTGGCCTTACGGTGGGGGAGGATATCGAGATCAAGGTTACCGGCCTTCGCCCGGGTGAGAAGATGTACGAAGAGCTGAGCATGGGCGACGAGCCTACTCGCCCCACTGCCAACGGTTCTATCACGGTGATTTGCAGGGTGCGTCCTGAAGTGCAGACTACGGACGAGCGCCTCCAGCTGCTCTCTGACTCGCTGACCTTAGGCGTGCCGGAGCTGAAGGCTGCCTTGGCCGAAGCGGTTCCCACCTACCACCCGGAGACTAAGTAATGGGCCTAGAGATAGGAACTTCCATGGAGCTAATCCCCTTCAAGGAAAAGGTTTGGTTGAGCAGCCCCACGATGCATGGGGATGAGCTACGCTATGTGACGGAAGCCTATGAAACCAACTGGATGTCGACCGTCGGAGCAAATATCAACGAGATTGAAGAGGCGATAAGCAAGAAGATTGGCGTGGAAGGTGCTGTAGCGTTGTCTGCAGGCACGAGCGCTCTTCATCTTGCGATGAAGCTTGCGGGCGTGAAGCCGGGCGATGAGGTTCTTTGCTCCGACATGACGTTCTCTGCAACCGTGAATCCGGTTGTGTACGAGGGTGGCGTTCCGGTGTTCGTGGATAGCGAATACGATTCGTGGAACATGGATCCGGTTGCTCTTGAGAGGGCGTTTGAGCTTCATCCAGGCGCCAAAGTAGTGGTGCTGGCTCACCTCTACGGCACTCCCGCGAAGATTGACGAGATACGGGCAATTTGCGATGCCCATGGTGCGTATCTGGTTGAGGATGCAGCCGAGAGTCTAGGTGCCACTTTCAAGGGTCAAGAGACCGGATCCTTCGGCAATGTGGGCGTAATCAGCTTCAATGGGAACAAGATCATTACCGGCAGTTCGGGGGGTATGTTGCTGACCCATAGCGAGGCGGATGCCAATCGGGTCAGGAAGTGGTCCACCCAGAGCCGAGAGAATGCTCCTTGGTATCAGCACGAGGAATTGGGCTACAACTATCGTATGAGCAATGTGATTGCAGGTGTCATTCGCGGTCAGCTTCCTTATCTGGACGAGCACATCGCCCAGAAGAAAGCAATTTATGAACGGTATCAAGAAGGGCTCAAGGGGTCGCCTGTGTCCATGAACCCCATCCCGCAAGACAGCGAACCAAACTACTGGCTTAGTTGCATGATTATTGACCCAGATGCGATGGCCCCCCATGTGCGCGGTGAGCAAGAGCCCCTTTACCGTACTGAGCTTGGCAAGAGCAGTCCGACGGAAATCCTTGAGGCAATTGCTGCAATCAATGCCGAAGGTCGGCCTATCTGGAAGCCAATGCATTTGCAGCCTATCTTCCGCATGAATCCCTTCGTGACGCGCGAGGGTGACGGGCGTTGCCTGACAAACGCCTATATAGCCGGCGGAAGCGTTGGCGCGGACGGCAAACCTATGGACGTAGGAGCTGACATCTTCCAGCGCGGCCTCTGCCTCCCCAGCGACAACAAGATGACCCCTAGTCAGCAGGATAAGATCATTGAGGTAATTGAGGGGTGCTTTGCGTAGTGGCGGTAAAGGCGCGCTGGCACAATGGATATGGCTTGGAAGCGAAGCCCAGAGAGGGGCTGTATTCACGTTATATCAAGCGAGTGCTGGACTTCTGCATTGCGCTGGTTTCGTTGGCGCTGTTCTGGTGGCTTCTTCTGGCAGTTGCAATACTTGTACGCATCAAGTTGGGATCTCCGGTGATTTTCAAACAGCCTCGCCCTGGAAGGGGCGAACGAGTGTTTATGCTCTACAAATTTCGAAGTATGACCGACAAGACGGATGCGGCTGGAGAGCTCCTTTCGGACGAAGCCAGGCTAACTGATTTTGGAAAGAAACTGCGATCCACCAGCCTAGATGAACTTCCCGAGTTGCTTAATATTCTGAAGGGTGATATGGCATTTGTGGGCCCCCGACCTTTACTCATTGAATATCTGAGTCTTTACAATGCTCGACAGAAAAGGCGCCATGACGTCAGGCCTGGCCTAACGGGGTTGGCTCAGTGCTCTGGACGAAATGCTCTTTCTTGGGAGGAGCGATTTGAGCTTGATGTGGAATATGTTGAAAACTGCTCTTTTGGTTTAGATCTATCAATAATCCTCAAGACGGTGAAATCCGTTCTGCGTCGGGAGGGGGTTTCCAGCTTTACCTCAGTAACAATGGAGCCGTTTAGAGGTTCCCATGAGTAGCAATCGGGTTGGCGGCAAGAAAAAGCTTGTAATTATTGGTGCAGGTGGTCATGCGAAAGTTGTAGCAGACACAGCGCTCGAGACCGGCCAATATTCAAAGCTTGAATTTCGTGATACTTGCTACCTTAGGGGCTTGCTAGAGTTCATGGGCTTTCCGGTAGTGGGCGACTGTGGTTTTTTCCCGATTGAGCCCGAGGCAAGATATTTTGTCGCGATTGGATCAGCTTCGATCAGGAAAAGAATTTCCTGCGAGATCGCAGCCAGCGGTGGAGTTTTTGCAACCTTGATTCATCCTGCAGCCAGCGTATCGGATTTTGCGATTCTCGAATCTGGAACCGTCGTAATGCCAGGAGCGGTGGTAAATGCTGGGGCGCACATTGGATTCGGAAGCATTATCAACACATGTGCGAGCGTCGATCATGATTGTCTGCTGGGCAGCTATGTTCATGTGGCAGTAGGAGCTCATGTGGCTGGTTCCGTTCGAATTGAGGATGAGGCGTGGATCGGGGCTGGGGCGACGGTTAGCAACAATGTTTCAATTTGCGAGGGTTCCGTCGTTGGTGCGGGCGCGGTTGTGGTTTCCGATATTGAAAAGCCAGGAACGTATATTGGGGTGCCAGCAAAGCTCATGTCCGAGGATTCGAGGAGGCGGATTTGAAAATTGCCGTTGTGTCTGCTTACACCCAATCACATGCGGGGATTCGGGCGGAATTGATTCAGTCCTTCATCGATAGAGGGCACGAAGTTGTAGCTTTTGGAGGGGAATCGGAAGAAAACTGGATAGACTTCTTTGCGGCGAGAAAGGTCTCGTATCGTCAGTTTTCCGTCAATCGCACGGGCGTGAACCCTATCCAGGATATCAAAACAATTGCGAGCTTAGAGAGGCTGTACTCTGAGGAGAAGCCGGATAAGGTGTTTACTTATCATGCTAAAGGCAACATCTACGGCTGCTTGGCTGCGCAAAGGGCCGGCTTAAACGACGTGTATAGCCTCGTCGCCGGTCTGGGGACCATCTTTAGGGATGATCCGGATAAGATTAATATTATCCGCTCGATCATGACCATGGAGTATCGGGCGGCTCTAAGAGGGGCGACTGCTGTTTTCTTTCAGAACAACGACGATAAGGCCCTGTTTGTTGATAGGGGCATCGTTGAGCCTTCCAAGACCGTGATAGTAAACGGATCGGGCGTGGATCTTGGCCGGTTTCCGTGGACTCCTTTGCCAGAAAGCCCTTCATTTTTATTTGTGGGTCGTTTAATCAAGGATAAGGGCATCCTTGAATTTATCGAGGCGGCAAGAATCGTCAAGCGATATTATCCCCTTGTGCGTTTCCAGATTGTTGGCGACGTCGATGACAATCCGACGTCCTTGAGCCGGTCTCTCATCGATTCGATTGCTGAAGAGGGGATTGTCGAATTCGCTGGGCCGCAGTCAAACGTAGTGCCTTTTTATCAGCGTAGCTCGGTTTTTGTGTTGCCTTCGCATCATGAAGGAACTCCCCGATCTGCCTTAGAGGCGTTGGCTGTTGGTCGCCCCGTGATTCTTACGGACGCGCCTGGATGTCGGGAAGTGGTTCAGAATGGAGAAAACGGTTTTATGATTCCCGTTGGAGACCCCAAGTCTTTAGCTGAGGTGATGATTCGATTCATCGAGCAGCCAACACTTGCGGTGGCTATGGGCCAGAAAAGCCGAGTCATTGCCGAAGAAAAATATGATGTCCGCAAGGTGAATGAAGCCATTTGTAATACCATGGGATTGTAGCGACCGATCTCGAGGATTGGTGCCGACGGAGGAAGGATTAAGATGACTAGCCTATATTCTGATTTGCGCGAAAAGCGAGAGAAGCTCGCCTTGGTTGGCTTGGGCTACGTTGGAATGCCCATTGCTGTCGCTTTCGCCAAACAAATTGATGTGATTGGGTATGATCTCAATGAAGAGAAGATCAATCTTTACAAAGCCGGCTTTGATCCGACAAATGAGGTTGGCGATGAGGCTATAAGCGAAACGACAGTCGAGTTCACTGCAGATGAGAACGACCTCGATGCAGCTAAGTTCTTCATTGTCGCCGTCCCTACTCCGGTTAACTCGGATCATACTCCCGACTTGACGCCTGTCGAGGGTGCGAGCCATATTGTTGGGCGCCATCTTTCCCCCGGGGCGATTGTTGTCTACGAATCAACCGTTTATCCTGGCGTTACCGAGGATATCTGCATTCCGATTCTCGAAGAAGAGTCGGGGCTCAAATGCGGGATAGACTTCAAGGTGGGTTATTCGCCCGAGCGAATTAATCCCGGCGACAAAGAACATCGTCTGGAGACGATAACCAAGATTGTTTCCGGCATGGACGCCGAGTCTCTCGAGGAAATCGCCAACGTGTATGAGCTTGTTATTGATGCGGGTGTTCACCGTGCTGAATCTATTAAGGTTGCCGAGGCTGCGAAGGTGATTGAGAATAGTCAGCGCGACATCAATATTGCTTTTATGAACGAGCTTTCGATTATCTTCCATAAGATGGGCATTGATACGAAAGAGGTGCTGAAGGCTGCCGGCACAAAATGGAATTTCCTAAACTTCACTCCTGGGCTGGTGGGAGGCCATTGTATTGGCGTTGACCCTTATTATCTCACCCATAAGGCTGAGCAGCTGGGGTATCACAGCCAGATCATTCTCTCGGGGCGCCGGATCAACGATGATATGGGGAAATACGTCGCAGAAAACCTCGTTAAGCGCCTGATTGCTAATTCCGTTCCTGTCAAAGATGCGAAGGTCGGTATTTTTGGATTTACCTTCAAAGAAGACTGTCCGGATATTCGCAATACCAAGGTAATCGATATCATCAACGAACTTCGTGAATACGGCATCGAGCCCCATATATTCGATCCTATCGCAGATAATTCTGAGATTGAGAAATTCTATGGAGTTGAAACGGCATCTTTTGGTGATATCGAAGATCTGGACGCTATCGTAGTTGCAGTGGGTCACAATGAGCTCAAGAAAATGAAGCTTTCGGAATGGAGGAAGTTGTTCGGCTCGCGCTCCGATGCTCAGATTTTCTTTGACATTAAGGGCATTTACCCCAAGCGGGAAGCGGAAGACGCTGGCTTTGATTACTGGAGGCTTTAATGGGCTATTCTGAAGTACGGTTTCCCGAGGGATCCCGCTTCTTGGTCACAGGTGGAGCGGGCTTTATCGGCTCGAATTTGTGCGAGGCAATTTTGGGGATGGGCTACAAAGTCCGTTGCCTGGACAATCTATCCACTGGTCATCTGCATAACATGGACAGCTTTATCGATGATTCCAATTTTGAGTTCATCGAAGGCGATATCACCGACCTGGATATCTGTTTAAAGTGCACCGAGGGAATCGACTACGTGCTTCATCAGGCCGCATGGGGCAGTGTTCCCCGCAGCATCGAGATGCCTCTTTTTTATGAGGAGGTCAACATTCGCGGCACCCTTAATATGCTCGAGGCTTCGAGGGTCAATGATGTCAAAAAGTTCGTTTATGCCTCCTCGTCCTCGGTATATGGCGATGAGCCTAATCTCCCGAAGGTCGAGGGGCGCGAGGGCGGTCTCCTTTCGCCGTATGCGCTTACCAAGCGTGCGGATGAGGAATATGCGAAGCTGTATACAAAGCTCTACGGCCTTGATACGTATGGGATGCGCTATTTCAACGTGTTTGGGCGTCGTCAGGATCCAGATGGTGCGTATGCAGCCGTGATCCCTCGGTTTATTCGCATGCTGCTAGCTGGGGAGAGGCCGACCATTAACGGTGATGGTAATCAGTCCCGAGACTTCACATACATCGAGAACGTTATTGAGGCGAACCTCAAAGCCTGTCTCGCTTCCCACGAGGCTGCAGGTGAAGCGTTCAATATTGCTTTTGGTGGACGCGAATATCTCAACGATGTGTATCGGAATCTTGCGTCCGCTTTAGGGGTCGATATAGAGCCGTTGTACGGCCCAGATCGCGCTGGCGACATCAAACATAGTAATGCCGATATCTCGAAGGCTCGAGAGCTGCTTGCCTATGATCCGGACTATGATTTTGCTTCCGGAATCGCCCTGGCGATCGATTACTACAGGGGCTCTTTATCTGGCGTTGCTGCCGAATGCGACTGAAAAAGAGAACTTTGACACAGGAATAGTTCGCGAGTGCCAGAGTGTTATGGTTTGAGGAGGTGAAGAATTGTGCGCGCCGATGGCCCTCTTAAAGTATTGCAGGTTGTCACAACTTTGGATCGTGGCGGCTTAGAGACCGTTCTTTTGAACTATTTTCGCAATATCGACAAAAACGAAATCCAGTTTGATTTCCTAAAGCATAGAGATCATAGGGGTGCCTTCGAGGACGAGATTGAGTCGCTTGGGGGCAATGTGTTTAGCGCTCCGCGCGCAAACCCTTTCGATCCTCGATATTATAGCAGTCTGCGTCACTTCTTTAATCGCCATGGCGATTACGCTATCGTGCACTCCCATATTAACTGCATGAGTTTTCTCCCGCTGTTGGCGGCCCAAGGGAGTGGAGTACCAATTCGAATTGCCCACTCCCATAACACGTCTCAAGAGAGAGATTTTCGCTACCCTATAAAAATGGCATGCAAGAAGGGGATTCCTCTCGTGGCTACCGACCTGGCTGCTTGTGGGCGTGATGCAGGTTTGTGGCTTTTTGGCGGGCGCCCGTTCGACGTGATTCCAAATGCTATCGATGTGGAGTCTTTTCGGTTCGATCCTGGCATAGCAAAAGAGACAAGGGCAAGACTTGGGGTTTCGCCCGAAACAATGCTGGTGGGCCATGTTGGGCGGTTTAATCAACAAAAGAATCATCTATTCCTTCTTGAGATTTTTAGGCATGTTGTGGAGCTGTACGCAGATGCGGTTCTTGTGCTTGTTGGAGGAGGCGCTCTTGAGGATGGGATTCGCGGTAGGGTTGCGTCTTTGGGTTTGTCGCAGAATGTGATATTTACGGGACCTCGAAGCGACGTGTCCAGGTATTATCAAGCCTTTGATGTTTTCGCACTTCCTTCGCTGTTTGAGGGTTTGCCAACTGTGTTGGTCGAGGCTCAGGCCTCTGGCTTGCCGTGCCTAGTTTCGGATACAATAACCGATGAATGCGACTTTGGAAGCGTGTTGGTAAAGCGCCTGTCTCTTGAAGATTCTCCTCGCGCATGGGCTGATGAGCTGATTCGGCTTGGCCGGAAAGGTCGAGACAGGGCGAAAGGCGTTGATCTGGTTCGAGGAGGCGGATACGATATTAGGGAGCAGGCCGTCGATCTTGCGGAGTATTATCGCGGCCTTGTTTCGCTTCGTGCCAGGTGAATTTGCGGTCAGGTGAGAATTTTGCATAGTGAAGTAGTGACTGTTGTCATGTCGACATACAACGGAGAGGCCTATCTGTGGGAGCAAATCGAGAGCATCGTGTCCCAAGAGGGCGTATCTCTTCACCTGTTCATTCGGGATGATGGATCATCAGACGGTACGCTTGGGATTCTAAGGGAGGCGGTCGCTCGCTACCCAGAGGTCGTATCTTATGATCTGGGCGAAAATGTCGGCTGGAAACGAAGCTTCTTGTTGGCTCTCGCTGCGGCTCCTAGGGGCGATTTCTATGCTTTTGCCGATCAGGATGATGTTTGGCTCTCTGGAAAGATGCTTCGGGCGGTTGAGATGCTGGACTCGCGTTCTTGTCTTGAGGACGATCCAAAGTTGTACGTCAGCAACTCAACGGTTTGCGATTGCTTCCTGAATCCCATTGGCTTTACCCATGCTGTCCCGTTGGATCCCATGGAGAAAAGTAAAGGAGAGTTGTTTGTAGAGAACGAACAGAGGGGCCTAACCTTTGTTTTCAATGAAAAACTCAGGCAATTGGTTCTTCGTGTTGTCGATCCGGGGGCAAAGGGTCACGATTGGTGGACCTCAGTTTTAGCTAGGGCGTTTGGTTCGATAGTTTACGATTACGAGTCCTTCGTTCTCTATCGCCAGCACGACGCTAATGCGGTCGGAGCAACTCCTGGTTTTTTGGCGCGATTGAAAAACTGGATAAAAATTATAACTAGTCCAGGCGATCTGTCCTCTACCTGCGCGAACACCCTCCTTAATGTTTTCGGGGATGAGCTGCAAGATGACGAATTCGAAAAATTCTTAAAGACAGTTAGAGCCTCGAAGAAATCTATACGCAATCGCGTGTCCCTTTTAGGCTGCAGCGATTTCCACCGCTCCTGCCCCTCTGGCACGATGATATTGCGGGTGCGCACATTGCTAGGGAAGTATTAATGCTTGTACTTTATCTTGCGATATGCGGGCTGGTGGGCGTTTGCAGCTTTCGCCTCAGCGGGAGGGTTCTATGCCCTCCGGTTGTATATTCCCTGTTGTGGCTGTTTGGTTACGTCGCTGCACTTATGGCGTTTGGGTGGCCAACAGTCTCCAATGTAAATTATAGTCTTTTTGCGCTGTCTGCGGTTGCGTTCGCATTAGGATATTTTGCGTGTTTTCGAGATCAAGATAAAGGGACGATGGCATCGGGCAACAATGATCGCAAAACTTTTGGCCCACTACTGATAGCGGCGCTTGTTGTCTCACTGCTGATAGCGGCATCTTTTCTGAGCAAGGCTGTAGCGGCAAATGCTTTGTCTGGGTCAGTGTGGACCACGATAAGGCACGCTCTTGCCGCAGGGGATATATCTCTTTCCTCGATGGAAGAGTATGGTGTGCAGTTTATTTGCGTTCTGTTTTTGGTTTCTTTTTATTTGGCTGTAAGGAGCAATGATTTAAAGAATATCTGTTTTGCGATTTTATGCAGTATACCGCTGGCAATAGTCTTCTTGTTTAGCCACAGAGGCCTGTGGTTTATGGAGCTAATTGCGATCACTGCGATATGGATTTACGTCAAGCGCCCTTGGAATGGAACGATAGTAAGAGTGGCAGCGCTGTGCGTATTGGTGATAGGGACAATATTCGTTGTTTCTACCTTCTCGAAATTTGGGGAAGTTGCTTTCGAAGATCCCGTTGATTTTGTCGTTCATTACGCAAAGTTGTATTTTGCTGCTTCTTTCGAGGCCTTCTCTCGATGGCTTGACACCGAGCCCGCATTGCTTATGGGGGATAACATTCTCCGGTTTCCGATGGTGGTGCTGAATGCTTTGGGGTTTGATTTTATGGATCGAGGGCTAATCCAGGACTACATCGATATTGGCGATGGGCTTCAGACAAATGTTTATACAGTATTGAGGTTTTATGTTGAGGATTTTGGGATCCTGTACGGCTTGCTGATTCAAGGGGCGCTTGGCTTTGTGTATGGCGCGCTGGATAGCAGCGTCTTACGAAGTAATTGCAGTGCGCCCGCGACGTTGATAATCCTTTGTCTCATGTATTATCCTTTGATAAATTCGTTCTTCGACGATAAGTTCTTCTCCATTACATCCTCTTGGATTCAAATGCTTTTTTGGTCGTTTGTTTTGACTCGAAATCTATTTATCGTCTCGGATCCCGGCATCCCAGCGGCTCGAGGGTGCGGCGAAGAGGAGGCCTTGTCATGATTCATTTTCTGGAGATTGCTTTAAGTGGAGACAAGGAGGCAAGGTGAAAGGCATCATATTGGCCGGCGGGAGTGGCACTAGGCTTCACCCTCTTACACTGGTTACAAGCAAGCAGCTTCTCCCTGTGTACGACAAGCCGATGATTTACTACCCGCTCTCGACTCTGATGATGGCGGGGATTCAGGACATCCTGGTCATCTCCACCCCTCGCGACCTCCCGAACTTCCGGAATCTTCTTTCGGACGGTTCGCAGCTGGGTATTTCGCTCAGTTACGCTGAGCAGCCCTCTCCTGACGGACTTGCCCAGGCTTTTATCATTGGTGAGGATTTCGTTGCGGGCGAGCCCTGTGCGCTTGTTCTGGGCGACAACATCTTTTACGGCAACGGGCTCGGCGCCCAGCTTAGGGATGCCGTTGCGCGCGCGGAATCGGGTTCTGGGGCGACGGTTTTCGGCTACTATGTCGATGATCCCGAACGCTTCGGGGTTGTCGAGTTCAATGACTCATTCAACGCCGTCTCGATCGAGGAAAAGCCCGCTGAACCCAAGTCGAACTATGCGGTGACGGGCCTCTACTTCTACGACTCGAGGGTGTGCGAGCTTGCGAAGAAGGTCAAGCCTTCACCCCGCGGCGAGCTCGAGATCACGACCCTCAACGAGATGTATCTGCGGGAGGGCCGGCTGAGCGTGTCGGTGCTCGGCCGCGGCTACGCGTGGCTCGATACGGGGACCATGGAGAGCCTCTACGAGGCGTCCTCCTTCGTGAGGACTGTGCAGCAGGCCCAAGGGCTTCCAGTGTCCGTTCCCGAGGAGATCGCCTTCATGAACGGCTGGATAAGCCGGGAACAGCTGCTCGAGGCGGCGGATCGGTGCAGCAAGAACAGCTACGGCGAGTACCTGAGGAAGGTCGCCGACAACAAGATCTACGCGCGAGGTGATGACTAGATGAGGATCCTCGTTGTAGGCTCCAACGGGCAGCTTGGGACGGAGCTCCGAAGATGCCTTGAAGCGGGATGCTCGGAGATAGGTGCGATCCCGCCCTGCTACTTCGGCGCCGAGGCCGACTATGTCGACGGCGATGCAGTGGACATCTCCGATCAGTCGAGTGTCGACGCTTGGTTCTCGGACCACGAGCCCTACGACTTGATCATAAACTGCGCCGCCATGACCAACGTCGACGGGTGCGAGGCGGATGAGGCCGGCGCGTTGCGCGTGAACGCGCTTGGGGCCATGCACCTCGCGCAGAAGGCGCAGGAGTCCGGCGCGAAGTTCGTCCAGGTCTCGACGGATTACGTCTTCTCGGGCGAATTGCGGGATCGCCCCCTTACCGAGGAGGACGCCGTCTGCCCAATATCGTCGTACGGCCGCAGCAAGCTTGCCGGCGAGATCCTCGCGGCCGATGCATGCGATGGGACGTTCGTTGTGCGCACCGCGTGGCTGTACGGTCGGCGCGGCCGCAACTTTGTCAAGACGATGGCGAGGCTCGCCCGGGAGAACGGCAAGATCTCCGTGGTCTCCGACCAGGTGGGCTGCCCGACTTCGGCCAACGACCTCGCCCACGAGATTCTTCGACTGGCCGCCACGGACGGTTACGGGGTGTACCATTGCGTCAACAGGGGCTCGTGTTCCTGGTTCGACTTCGCCTCGCGCGCGGTCGATGCCCTCGGCATCCCCTGCAAAAAGGAGCCGATATCCACTGAGGAGTATAAGCGCCGCTTTCCCGCTTCAGCGCCGCGGCCGCAGTATTCTGTGCTGGAAAACGCTCGCTTTGACCGAACCATCGGGAGCGAGATGCGCGAATGGCAGGATGCATTGGACTCTTACCTGAGCGCCATGAGCCAAGAGGAGGGCTTGACCGAATGAGGAGCATCGTAGTCACCGGCGGCGCCGGGTTCATAGGGTCGAACTTCGTCCACTGGGTGGTCGACAACCAGCCGGACGTCCACGTGACGGTCCTCGACGCCCTTACGTACGCAGGGAACCGCGAGAACCTCGCCGGCATCCCGGACGACCGGCTTACGTTCGTTCACGGGGACATATGCGACGAGGGCCTGGTGGACGAACTGTTCGCCAGCACAGATGCGTGCGTTCACTTTGCGGCCGAGAGCCATAACGACAACTCGATCGCTGACCCCAGCCCCTTCCTGAGAACCAACGTGCAGGGCACCTACGTCCTGCTGGAGGCGGCGAGGCGCCACGACGTTCGGTTCCACCACGTGTCGACCGACGAGGTGTACGGGGATCTCGCCCTCGATGACCCTGCGCGGTTCACGGAGGACACGCCCTACCATCCCTCCTCGCCCTACAGCTCCACCAAGGCGGCGAGCGACATGTTGGTGCGGGCATGGGTGCGCACGTACGGGGTTCGGGCCACTATCTCTAACTGCTCGAACAACTACGGCCCCTACCAGCACGTTGAGAAGTTCATCCCGAGGCAGATCACCAACGTCCTTAGCGGCCGCCGCCCCAAGCTGTACGGGGACGGGCTGAACGTCCGCGACTGGATTCATACGGAGGATCACTCCAGCGCCGTCTGGGCGATCCTCGAGCGCGGCAAGATCGGCGAGACCTATCTCATCGGCGCGGACGGCGAAAAGAACAACATTGAGGTGCTGGAAGCGATCCTTGAGGCTTTCGGCCTGGGGCCCGACGAGTTTGATTGGGTCAAGGACCGTCCGGGTCACGACCGGAGGTATGCTATCGACTCCGCGAAGCTTCGCGCCGAGCTCGGGTGGCGGCCTTCCCATGACGACTTCGCCGCCGGCTTGGCGGAGACCGTGGAGTGGTACCGCCAGAATGAGGATTGGTGGAAGCCCGCAAAAGAGGCGACTGAAGCAAAGTACGAGGCGCAGGGTCAGTAGGAGGCGGGAGCGATGATGGGCAATGTCGTAGTGGAGGCCGGCAATTTCACTTTCAGGGAAACCTCCATCGAGGGCGTGGTCGTCGTGGACGCGAAGGCGTTCGGCGATTCGCGCGGGTACTTCATGGAGACGTACAAGAAAAGCGATTTCGCCCGAGGTGGAATCAATGTTGATTTCGTGCAGGACAACCAATCGTCTTCCACAAGGGGCGTCTTAAGGGGCCTTCACTTCCAGATAAACCATCCCCAGTCGAAACTCGTGAGGGTGGCGTCGGGCGAGGTCTTCGACGTGGCGGTCGATCTTCGGCCGGGATCGCCGACCTATGGCCAGTGGGAGGGCGTGGTCCTGTCGGGAGAGAATCGTCGCCAGTTCTTTATTCCCCGAGGGTTTGCTCACGGCTTCCTGGTCTTATCCGACCAGGCGGTGTTTTGCTATAAGTGCGACGATGTCTACCATCCCAACGACGAGGGCGGCCTCATGTGGAACGATCCCGACCTGGGGATTGAGTGGCCCGCGCTCAACGGCAGCGTGTTGTTCGACGAGTCCGAGATACTGCTGAGCGATAAGGACAAGAAGCATCCTCCGCTGAAGGAACTGTCTCTTTAGCCGTGATGGACGTTAGAGGGATAGCTAAGAACGTTTCGATTGCGTTTGGGGCCCAAGGGGTTGCCATGCTGGTCAGCCTGGCAATGTCTTTGCTTGTACCGAAAGTGCTTGGCGTGACGGAGTTTGGCTATTGGCAGCTCTTTTTGTTTTATGGCGGGTATGTTGGATTCTTCCATTTTGGCCTTAATGACGGTGTATATCTTTTAAATGGAGGTAAAACGCGACAGGAGATTGACGGCGCGAGCATAACATCGCAGTTTCTTGTTGGTTTGTTCTTCCAATTTGTTATTGCGCTGGGAATTGGCTTGGCTGCGTTTTTTTGCGAAGAGGGAAGTCGCCGTTTTGTGTGGGTGGCGGTTGCGCTTTATTTGTTGCTGGCAAACGCCTCAAGCTATCTCGGATATGTTTTTCAGTCGCTAAACGAGACTCGTTTATTTTCGTACTCGAGTATGCTTGACAGGCTTGCTTTTCTTGTCCCCCTGATCGTGCTGATTGCGATCCATTGTGACGACTTTGGGCCCTACGTTGTATTGTTTCTTGCTTCGCGTGCTGTCTGTTTGCTGTTCTGCCTTGTAAAGGCGAGGGATATTTTGAGGTCGGGGCTTTTGCGGCCTTCAGCGGCGGTGCAGGACTGCCTCGAGAGCATCAGGGTGGGCGTGAAGCTGATGCTGGCGAATATAGCGAGTATGTTGATCCTCGGCGTTATGAGGTTTGCTATCGATGCGCGATGGGGTATAGATTCGTTCGGTGAAATCTCGTTTGCGCTCTCGATGGTTAACTTCTTCTTGACGTTCATCTCGCAGGTTGCAATGGTGCTGTTCCCGGCTTTGCGACGAGCATCGGATAATGAGCAGGCGTCATTCTTCCGAGGGCTGGATGATGCCTTGAGCCTACTGCTACCCATTGTGTATGGTTTCTGCTATCCAATTATTTTGGTGCTTTCGCTCTGGCTGCCGCAATATACGGGGACAATGCACTACTTCGTATTCTTACTACCCATTTGCGTTTTCGATAGCAAGATGAACCTGCTGGGTACTACATATTTCAAAGTGTTGCGTATGGAGAAGACGCTGCTTTGCGTCAACGTTGCGACTGTCGTGGCGAGTGGTGCTGGCGTGCTAGTAGGCGTGTTCTTGCTGGAGTCCGTAGAGGTAACGCTTGCAGCCGCTGTTGTTGCGATTGTTGGAAGATCTCTTGCGTCCGAAGTGATTGTTGCGAGGCGGTTGGGCGGAGCAATCTCGCCGATGTCGTTCGTTGAGGTAGGACTCACAGTAGCGTTCGTGACGCTGACCTTTTGCTTTGGATCGCCAGTCGCCTGTGCCGTTTATTGGTTCCTATATGCTTGCTATCTATTTGCGTATCGCCAGAAGGTGAGGCATTATGCTCTTCGGCTAAGGTCGAGGCAAATATAGGCGGCTAACATTCGCGGGTCGCACGGCGTCCGCTCGCTAGCCTCGGGTGAGACTTTAGGTGAGGCCAACGGGATCTAATTTGCAAGAGTAGCGGGAAGAAAGGGATGGTTCGCATGGAACCCCTACAGCGAGGGATAATCGCCAACAAGGCGATCTACGGGATAGCGCAATCAGTCTTCTGCCAAATGGCTCGAGAAGCGAATCTTGATGAGGAGTCCCTGGAAAATACTTTCAAGGAGACGCTAGCCACCCTCAAGTCACGAATGACGTGCTACGGCAGTTTGCCCTTTCGGCGCAGAATTACGCGCATATGCCAAATACGATCAAATTCCGTGATCGTAGGGAGGTATTCGCCAGGGTGTTTAAGGACTTTGATGTTTCTTTGGTTTCAACAATGGATGCAAATGTTCTCGTTGCTGAGTTCCAACAACTCTATACGATTAACAACCTTTCTTCAGTCCGTAACAGCTGGCGAAAATGGTGCAAGGCAGTTGTGGATTCCGCCCGGTTTCTCTCTAGCTTTGAGGATGTGGAAAATTTCGATGAGTTCGTGAAGAGCTTTGCTTACAATGCCGACACAAGAGCCGCGCTTCCCCTCTATTTGTCTGCGAACATCAGAGGTCTTGGTTTTGCCCTTTGCTGCGATGTGCTAAAGGAGTTGGGGTATCTTGATTATCCCAAGCCCGATACGCATATAATTAAGATATGCCGAAGTCTGGACCTTGTGCGTGACGAGAAGCAAATGAGTGCGTTCAGGGCTATCGTTGATCTTGCCACTGACAACGGGCAGACGCCTTACAAGACGGATAAAATTCTATGGATTATTTCTACTGGTGAGTTCTATAAGGACAAAGATAGTAATGGTGATGTGCTACGTGTAAAGCCGCGTAAAACAGAGTTTATGGAGCAAGCGCGAAAGGCTGTAGGCATGATCGCTGAGTAGCTCCCTTTGATTGCAAAAGTACGTTTCTTCGGGTGTACTTTCGCCTAGATGTCGATCATAGGCGCCAGTACCAAGATCGATTCGAAAGGAGGGCTGCCTAGCATTTTGCTTTGCGTGATGGATGGGCGGTGCCATTGCGCACTGCGCTCGAGCGCGACGTGGAGGGCGTCTTTGTGACGAGCGGCCCCGCTAGGGGACTCAGCGCGTCGCGGGAGGAGGTATTCCGAGGTGCCACCTGTTAGCGATCTTTCCTGTCGGATACCTGAGCGCCAATAAGATTAGGCCATCGATTATGGTTGGCATGTTCGCGGCTAAAGTGTTCAAATTGATCAGGCTGGTGTATGCAATCTAATTATGTCAAATACAACCGGAGCATCGTATTGGCGATAAGCGGAACGCCGAATTACTCGCAGTGCTCAATTATGGCATCGTAGACTCGTTCGCAGCAGTGTCCGTCAGTATGTCGAAAGGTTGAATCGATGCGTTGCAAATATATATCATCTGGCGAAAAACCATTATCGATGATAGTTTCAATAGCTTTAAAGCATTCCTGTTCTCCTGTAACCACTGGGCCGAAGCCGTTACGTTCAAAACTGAAGTAGCCAGATGCTATGCCGTGGTCTCCGCCGTAAAATCGCGGTTGATCGAATTGGTAGTATATGACGGGAATTCGAGCTATGGAGGCTTCGAAGGAAGCGGAGGAGTAATCGGTTATGCAGAGAGCTGCTTCGCTGTAATAGTCCTGGATCGACTTTATCTCGCAACTCCCCAATTCCACATGGCCAGGCAGCGAAATGACTCCCGTGCTGAAATAGGGGAGGACGTTGGCATGCGGGAAGAATACTATATCGAGATTGTGCTGTTCTGCGATTGACGCTAGTCGGCTGCTTTCAAGGAGAGACCTCCATGCAGTCGCGTATTCTGATTGCTCAAAGCCGGCCTTCATGTTCCGATTATTGCTCCTGCCCTGCTGCGCGCCGCTGAGGTAGCGTCTCCAGGTTGGCATTATGAGAAGGGTGCGACGCCTGGGGCATCTCTGGTATTCCTGGCGTTTAGCGATGAGGGAGTCGTGGCGAGGGAGCCCCGTGAGAGCTACTTGCTTCGATGTGTAAAGATAAGGGCTTCCGTCTTCGATTATTGATTCGCGTTCTGCTTCTGTGGAAGTGAGCATGAGATTGGGGGAGAAGCTGTTAAGCCAGCCAGAAAGGTCGTCTTTGATTATGCCGTGCTGAAGAAAGATGTAGTCTTTGGAATGGAAGAAATTATCGCCGAAGTAGGATCTGACGTAGTCGTCCGCATGCGAGCTAATGATTTTCGAGCACGCCTTAAGGGCACGTTCGTGCTCGGGGGACCCGAATTCAACCAAGTTGAACCCTTCTTTTTGAAGGCGATCCCAATCGGCTGAGGTTCGACGCAGGGCGAAGAGAGCCTTTTGCTCGGGGTGGTTATTCATGAGGTAGCGGTAAAAATGCTCGCCGTTGTCGTCTGCTTGCGTGTCCCTGTCCATGATGATCCAGGTGTCGCCCTGCTGCTGGTATTCTTTCCAATTGCGCGTATAGCGCTGAAGAAGCTCCTCCACGCTCATGCTTCGCGGATAGGTTTTGCCATCGACATCGAGACGCACAAGTTTTCCGCTCGGCAGGCGATAGGAAAGAATCTGCGATTCGGAAGAATAGGAGATCCACGTTTCAAAGCGCTCGCACAGATGCATACCGCAGAAATTGATATCAACTCGCTTTTGGTCGAGCGGCGCAACGGGTGCTCCATCGAGCAGGAACTCGATGTCCTGAGTGTAGGATTCGATAAGAAGCTCTTGGCGCTTGGGATTGGCTCTGATGAGTTTGCAGAGCTGGAAGGGGGGCTCTGCTTGAAGGAAGGTGCGGGCGATTCCGTTTTTCGTGACAAAGGGGATGAACGAGCCCGAAATGCGGAAAAGCTCTTCCTCGTCAATGAAAGACAGTATCTCTCGGAGGTAGTTTATGAGGCTGTCGATATTTTGCTGGCCTCCGATGAGCGCTTCGTGCTCCGGATGATTGTTCAAGCGCTTGAAGTACCAGGAAATGTCCTGCAGAACGGTTTGCTGTATGTTGAGCGGCACTCGTCCCTTTAGCAGTTGCGACGTCTTCAGAATGTCCAGGTAACCGCGAGATGGCACCAAAGTGTATCGTCGAGGATCCAGCCACGATCGGTCGATGAGAGAGGAATGATCATCGCGCTTGCGATAAAAATAGTGAGGCGCGCTCAGGTATCCGACCAATCCGCTTTTGCATCGGAGTAGGTAATGTGCGACAAACTTCCCGTCTTCGAAAATAGGCCTGAGCTCTTCATCGATGACGAGCTGGTTGCTGCGAATGATATCTGTCCTGAAGAAAGATGCGTTCATGAAGAAGATCGGATGCATCTGCTCGTCTCCCACGGCAAAAAACTGGCTCTTTTTGCCGAAATGGCGCATCATCAAGTTGTCTTCTTGCAGGCGGTCATCTTCCATGTGCCAGTATATAAGCTTGCAAGTGGCGAGGACGAGCGATGGGTGCGAGCAAACGGCCTTGTCGACTTCTTCGAAGTAATTTGCGGCTATCTTGTCATCGGTGTCTATAAAGGTTACCCATTCAGTAGACACCATCTCAAGTCCTCGGTTGCGAGCGGCCCCGGGTCCCGCATTCTCTTGGCGGATGTAGCTGATTTTGCCAGGATAGCGCTTTTGCCAGGATTCGATCACTGCGGCGGAATCGTCGGTGGAGCCATCATCCACGAGAACAATTTTAATGTGGTCGGTTCCGCATGTTTGGCTAAAAATGCTTTCAAAATAGTCGTCGAGATAGTTCTGCATGTTGTACACCGCAGATACAATTGTGTAACTGTGGCGGCAACGGTACGGAGCTTCTTTTTCTTGAGGGGAGTTGGAGTCTGGGTGGGGGCTGGATATTTTTTTTAGCGTCTTCCTTAGGGATAGCGGCAATACTTTTCTGGCGACTTTGCGTAACATCGGCAACCTTCCAAAAAGACCTAGGTTTAAGCGGATTAAGTATATCATTCGACTTTGGATTGGGTCGCTTTCCCATGCGCAGCTCACGGGGTGTCTTTGTGCGAGCTATAATGGTTGCGACTCGGCGCGGCTGGTAAGAAAAGAGGCGAGAAGGGAGGGTGTCGAATTGTGTGTGATACTCTTCGAGTTTTGTTGAATAAGGCGCCCCGCGGTGCCATGACTGTGCTCTTCTGCTTGCTTATTGCCCCCTTTTTTCGCCCTCAGGTTATCGAGCATATTGGCCATCCCGAGCTGTATGACCTGTACTTTTGGTGGCGTGTCGCCGCGTCTCTTGTCATCGTCGCTCTCTTCCTTGTGGTTAGGCGCTGCAGGGTTTTTTCCGCCGTCGCGGGGCTGTTCGCTCTAAGTGCGCTTCTGCCTACGCTCTTGTTTTCTGGGCGCTTGATGGTCTGGTTCGACCAGTTTTTCTCCTTTTCTATGGCGATGGTGCTGGCCGCTATCGCAACGCGGTTTTGGCGCAAGGAGTTTCTCTCGGCGCTGTGTTTCGTAACCTCTGCTTTGCTGGTGTGCAACTGCTGTTCCGTTATTATGTTTCCAGACGGCATATGGGCTCCTCATTATTACTTTTTCGGAAACAGGAATGGCATTTTTTTGATGATGCTTCCGGCGCTCGGGAGTTCGTTCATACTGGATGCGGAGCGAAGAGGGCGGCTCCCTATTCGTTCTATACTGTTGGTTGCTGTCTCCGCAATCAATTTGATGCTCGATACTTCCAACACGTCTTCGATTGCCCTCGTGCTATTTCTGATCGCAGTGTTTCTCGTGCGGTATAAAGTGCTTCGCCAGTTCCTCAATGGCATTACCTATGCGGTGGCTTACCTCGTTGCTATGCTGCTGTTTGTGTTCTGCAGGGTTGGAGACGTGCTGAAGCCGGTACTTGAAGGCGTTCTTCGCGAAGATATCACGTTCTCCGGTCGCACTCCGGTTTGGGACGCTATTTTGGGAACGCAGGACCCTCTCACCGCCTTAATAGGCCATGGCACGGTAGATTATGGCTATATTGCCATCGAAGGGGTGACGCTGAATGCCCACAACCTATTGCTTCATATCTGGTACGTCGGGGGTTTGCTGACCACGGTTCTGTTTTTTGGTCTGGTTGCCTATGGTGTTGCTAACCTGTATCGCGGGCGAGTCTCGAAGAGGGTGGCTCTTGCGGCCGCCATGCTGGGCGCATTCTTCGTCGTAGGCATAACGGAAGCCGAGCCGTATTGCTCCTTCTATTTCGCACTGGGAATTGCCGCAAGCATTGAGCCCGAAGCAATAAGAACGAGGGCTTCTACCTAGTTGCCCTGCTTAGCTGGATGAGTGGTTTTAGCGTGAGCCCATGCCTGCTAGTAAAGCTCGCGCGGGATTCTGGTTCTGAGGTTGGTAGGCTTCTCCTGAAAGGAAGGTTTGCTCAACGGTTATTTCACTTAGCTGGTTTGCCGGGGTAGCGTAGGGGCTCTTTGAGAGGATGACCATATCCGCTATCTTTCCCACCTCAAGAGATCCTCGGTTCTTCTCGTCGAAGCTAGCCCAGTAGCCGTTGTACGTGCACATCCTTAGTGCCTCTCGAATCGTCAGCGACTCGGCGGGGTTGGTGTGGTTGCAGGCTTTTGAAAGCCACATGATTGGATCCGGGTCGGTACAGGGGGCATCCGACCCCGCGGAAAGGCGAATACCTTGGTCGGACATAGACCTTAGAGGGTTGAGTTTCGCAGCTCTCTCCGGGCCCAGAATATCCGCAAGGTATGTGTCAGGTTCCTGATTCCAGTCAATGAAGGCAGGCTGCACGGGAAGGTGAATGCCATACTGCGCGCAAATATCCAGCCCGTCATCGGTGGGCAGACAGGCGTGTATTATGCCGTGCCGATGATCTGAACGTGGGTGTTTTTCGAGCGCCGCCTTCAGGCACCGGGTTGCCTGATCGAACGCTTTGTCGCCGATGGCGTGCATTTCGATTTGGAGGGCAGCCTGGTTTGCGGATTCGACGAATTCGAGCACCTTCTCGTCGTCGTAATAAAGTACCCCGCTCTCCGCCTCGTCTTTATAGGGGGACAAAAGCGCCGCGTCTTTCGATCCGAAACAGCCATCCAGGGCGCATTCGAAGCAGCCTCCAATGCGGGGCAGATGGCGGCGTGTGGCTGTGCTGATGTTGAGCGACTGGGGAAATATACGCAGCTGAAAGCCGTTTTGCGCGGAATTGGCTAAAAGGCATTCAAGCGTGATGTCGAGATTCAGCGCAAAGCCGACTCCGCTGACACTATGCACGAGACCGAATCCTCGGCTTGCGTAGAGATCCATGGCGTGCTGCATGTTGCGGACAAGGGTCGGGAGGGAAATGCTGTTCGTTATGTAATCGGAGACGGCGAAAAAGGCCTCCTGGTTCATTTCCCCGGATTCAGGGTGGTAGCCGCGAAGGTGCTCGAGTCGCTTCCTCAGCTTTGCAAGGAGCGCGCTGTTTACGATGCAGGCGTGACCGTCGTATTTTATGACGACGGCGGGCTTTCGGCCGCAAGCACGGTCAAGCTTCTCGCGACTGACGAGCCTTCTTTCCCGAACAGAGTGCGAAGAGGCTCCGAATGCCAGCAAGAGTGACGATGTCGAAGATGCGGCGAAGTCGTGCAACGCGTCAACGATGTCGGCATTGCTCTCGGCGTTCATCACATTCAAGCCCGCATTGAAGGTGGCGAAGCTTGCAAAGTGCGCATGCGTATCGGCGAAGCTGGGGCACAGAGCCCGGTCTCCCAGCTCCACCCTGGGGGCGTCTGACCATTTTGCGGGAAGTTCGTTTCCCGTAAAGACAATGCGGCCGCTATCCTCCACTAGATATTGGACGACGGTGTCTTTTTCGTCTACGGTCAGAATTGAGCCATGGTAGACCCGCATGATTACCGCCCTTCTCCGCCGGTGCGGTACGCTGCGTCCAGCTCTTGGAGTTCTTCGAATGTGTCGATCTCTACAATATCGTCGGAGTTGCATTCGCGAATGCGTACTTTGTAGTTTTGGGGTTTGCGATCAAGAGCCACGTCGTCCCAGAAGATTTGCCTTGCTTCGGGGTTCGAGTTGAACACTTCGGGCAGATCCTGAGCCAGCTGCTTTCCGTCTGCGGCATTCCAGTACGAGGCACCGACCATTTGCCAGCAAGGCTTCTCGCTACCCTTGGCTATGCTGCAAATTACCCCTTCGCCGTTGACATCGAAGCACCAATCGGGCGTTTGGTCAACGGGGATGGCGAGGTAGTTGGAGGTGTAGTTGTACTTTGTGATGAGGTTCGGGTTGGCAAGGAGCAGATCGCTTTCGAATGCGTAGGCGTTTTGGAAGAGATCTTTGACGGCCAATGCCGAGGATATGTTGTTGGTGGAATCGTAGAGCGGGTTATCTACGAATGTAATGGTGGGGTATTTCGCCCGAAGCTGATCGAACTCGTCTTTGAGGTAGCCGCGAACTACGTATATCTCCTCAATTCCTATAGAGGAGACCGCATCCAGGAGGCGGTCGATGATGCGCGTGCCCCAAACTCTGACAAGAGGCTTGGGCGTGTTAAGGGTGACTGGCAGCATCCGGCTTCCGAATCCGGCAGCAAAGAAGATTGCGCGTTTGGCGCGGTAGGGCTCGAGTGCGGCTAGTCCTGCGGCTGTAATGCCATCGTCGTCAACGAGTCCCAGTGAACCCAGGCCGCTGAGGATGGACGGCTCTATGAAAGCTGAGCTATCCTGTTCCAGATTCACGAGAGCGTTGAACTGCTCTTCGCTGAGGGATCCGATGTCGTTAGGCTGATTGACGATAGTATCCATGGCTGCCTCTCCGAATTGTTTTGCCGCGCTGTACCAGGTTCTTATCCAGGATCCTGTCGATGACCCTGAGTGCTCTTTGTAGAGAGCCCATACATACCAATACCATCCTACGATGGCAGTGCACATAAGAATATGGGCGGCTTCCGCCTTTGTGGGCGGCCTGCCGAAGTAGAAGGGGAGAACCGCTAGGGCTTCGTCGACAGAGTAGCCAGACCCCTGGGCGATGAAATTGCCCAAATCGCAACCGTAGTCGCCCATGGCTGCGTATTCCCAGTCGATAAGGCAAATGTTTTCATCGTGAATCAAAATGTTCGGTCCGTAGAAATCGTTGTGGCAAAGCACGGGACGGCCGCGGCCGAGTCTCATGGGTTCGGCGAGCTTGCCGATCATGGCCTCCATGGTACCGAAATCGTGAGGGATGGGGGCATTTTCGCTTCGGAGGAGTTTTGCTATCCGCTGGCTCTCTTCATAGAAGTCGAAGGACCAAGGCGAAGACTCTTCGCTGTCGTGCAGACATCGTATCTTCTCAAGCGCTCCGCTTACATGGGCGCTGTTCCTGTAGTCGAAAGGCAGGCAGTTCGGGATGTACCGGGAAATCTTCCACCCCTCTGCCGGTTCTTCGTAAACAAAGGTGCTGTCGAGGCCCAAGCTGTGCGCAGCTTTCAGCGCAAACGCCTCTGCTTCGCGGTTAACCAGCTCGTCGGTGCCGGCCCCGGGATGTCGGTAAACGAAACGCTCTCCTTTGCAGGAGAACACGACCGAAAGATTGGTAAGACCTTTCGTGAGGGGTTCAACGTCTAGTATATCGGAGCGGTCGCAATCGAGTGTGCGGCAAATATTGTCGAGAATTGCGGAGTCTACATTTTCCAAGAATGCTGCGTCGAAGCTGCAGAGGTCCTCCATGCGATCGAACTCAAAGATGGCATCCTTCGGAAGAGGCTTGGCGTATATTTCGAACGCCCTGATATGGTCGAGAAGCACATCTTCCCAGAGCTTTTCTTTCGTACCGGGCAGATCGTAATCGAGCTCGATGAGCTCCACTAAGCGGGCTCCATCCTCCTGGTCGAGGAAGGCTGGGCCCATCATGTACCAGGAATCGTCGGATTGCCGGATATCACGGCTGGCAACTCGCCCCTTCGAATCAATGCGAAGGGGAGTCTCCCTGTTGTCTGCAAGGCCCTGCACGACAGATACCCAGGATCCGTTCTCCCAGCGATGGAAGGGCGACACCTCATAGAACTGATCAGAGGAGCACAAGTAGGCGTTTTGCAAGAACGACGCCGCGCAGAGTACCGAGGAGTGATTGTTTCGGATCAGGTAGTCATCGGTCTCAACAAGGGTGATACCGAATTTGTCTTCCAGGTAGAACAGCTGCTCTTTCATGTGTCCCACAACAACTGAGATTTGCGGAATGCCGGCATTGCGCAATTGCCTTATCAGGCGCTCTATTAACACTTCCCCCTGAACCGTGAAAAGAGCCTTTGGGTGTTCGTAGGAAAGGGGCGCTAGGCGCGTAGAAAGGCCGGCCGCCAAGATAACGGCGTGCTCGACAGCGTAGGGTTCAAGAGCGAGGAGTCCTTGGTCGGTGATGAGGTCGTGTTCCGACAAGAGATGCTTCTCTCGAAGTGCCCGCACGGCTTTGTTGACGGCACCTAATGACAATGTGCAGGCTTGGGCTAATGCGCGTTGTGTTCCACCGTGTCCTTCTGCGACGGCACGAAGGACGCTAAATTCATGTTGGCTAAGCAAAACGGCCCTCCTCGTATGTTCATGGAGCTATTTAATCACGAACACTGTGAACGATAAAGGGCGTATCACGAAAATGATTGAGGGATGCGCGAGAATCCGCTGTAGTTTGCGGAAATAAACGACAAGTGTCTCCGCCATACGGCGAGTGAGTGCGAGGGCTGGTATCATAACGAAAGCCTGGATGCTGCCGACGGTGATGGCTACGTGGGATGCGGCGTAAGGGCTTGTGCGTAGGCATCGTGTGGGTTAAGGATGGTTCTGTGGTCTTTTCCAGCACTATTTTCCTTTTCGCGTTCCTGCCGCTGTTCCTGGCGGTGTACTTCGCCATGCCGTGGCGGCCGGCGAAGAACGTGGTTCTGCTGCTGTTCAGCCTTCTGTTCTACGCCTGGGGCGAGCCGGTGTACGTGTGGCTCATGGTGGCCTCCATCTGCTTCAACTGGCTGTTCGCCTTCATTATCGGCAAGTGTGGTGAGGGCAAGACGCTGCCCAAGCGCCTCTGGCTCGTGGCGGCGCTTACGGCCAACCTGCTGGTGCTCGGGTTCTACAAGTACCAGGGCTTCTTGGCCGAGAACGTCAACCGCGCCCTTGGCGAGGAGTTCATCGCCGAGCTGAACCTGGCGCTGCCCATTGGCATCTCGTTCTTCACCCTGCAGGCCATCACCTACGTGGTGGACGTGTACCGCGGCGAGGTGAAGGTGCAGAAGAACCCGCTGTACCTGGGCATGTACATCGCCATGTTCCCGCAGCTGGTGGCGGGCCCCATCGTGCGCTACGCCGACATCGAGGCCGAGATAGACAACCGCCGAGCAACGCTCGAGGGCTTTGCCCAGGGCCTGCGGCTGTTCTGCGTGGGCCTGGGCAAGAAGGTGCTGCTGGCCAACACAGCCGGCGTGCTGGCCGATTCGCTTCTGCCCCGCGAGGCCGCCGAGATTGGCTTTGTGGGCTGCTTCTCGGGCGTGGCCGCCTACACCTTCCAGATCTACTTCGATTTCTCCGGCTACTCGGACATGGCCATCGGCCTGGGCAAGATGATGGGCTTCGAGTACCCACGCAACTTCAACTACCCCTATACGTCTCGGTCGGCCACGGAGTTCTGGCGCCGCTGGCACATGTCGCTGGGCGGCTTCTTCCGCGACTACGTGTACATCCCCCTCGGCGGCAACCGCGTGTCCACGCCGCGCTTCGTACTGAACACCATGATCGTGTGGGGCCTCACCGGCATCTGGCACGGCGCCGCATGGAACTTCCTGCTGTGGGGCCTGTACTGGGGCGTGCTCATTCTGCTGGAGAAGTTCTTCATCATGAGGGTGCTCGACCGGCTGCCGCGCTTCGTGAGTCACTTGTGGTGCGCGGTGCTGTTCTTCTTCGGGTGGCTTTTGTTCGCCGTGACGGGGCTCTCGAACGTGGGCGAGTGGTTCTGCGCCATGTTCGGTGCCTACGGGTGGCTGGGCACCTCGACCCTGTGGGAACTGCAGTCGTGGAGCTACGTGAGCCTTGTGCCGATCTTCGTCGTGGGTTCGCTGCCCTGGGCGCCGTGGCTGCGCAAGAAGATTCAAGCGTGGGCCGAGGGCGACCCGAAGCGCGTCATTGTGGCCGCACCCCAGAAAGGCAACACCGCCGTGCCGCCCTGTCAGGTGGTGCTCGAGGGCGAGGTGGCTCCGGCCCGCGCCCGCGTGGCCACGGCCGTGAATGTGCTCGCCGATGTGGCTTTGCTCGCCGTCTTCGTGCTCAGCTGCATGTCGGTGGTGTCCAGCTCCTACAACCCGTTCATCTACTTCCAGTTCTAGGGGGCTTGCGTGCGATTTCGTGATACAGCATTCTCATTGGCGCTCTGTGCGTTGCTTGCTGCCCCTTGCGCCTTGTATGCTTCTGACAAATTGGGTCTGGAACTCCCGTCGTGGCTCACGGCCGATGATGCTTACTACCTCGAGGGTGGTATAGTTAACGCGCATTTGTCTGAGAACATCTCGCTCGCCGGGTTCCGCTCGGGCGCTCTACAGGAGGCGTTGGAGGGCGAAGTCGGGAACTATATACCATGTAAAGCAGCGGCATTGCTGGGCAACGCTGCGCTTCAAAGAGCGTTTATCGGTGCCTCCAACGTTGCTTTTCAGTGGGCGGCTTACCCAGCTTTTTACGGATGCGAGTATGCGGTGATACCAGGGGATGGCCGCATGATGGCTTTCCCTCAGGCTTCCAACACAGAACATGCTGCTTTGGCAGAAGAGGTGTCAGAGGGGCTTGGAGACGCAAGTGAGAGATGGCCCGATAAGCGGTTCTTTGGTTATTTGGCTACCGATTCTCATTACGTTGCGGGTGGCCCGCTGCATTCCCTGGTTAGCAACGGCGTGACTTATGGTCAAATTCAAGGCTCGCTTGCGATGTCTGCGCAGGAGATTACGTGGGTAGATGGGAGCGTCACCTACGATGAATTCAATGAGATGTGGTACAAAACCGATCACCATTGGAAGACGCAAGGAGCCTATTTGGCTTACCAGCGTTTGGCAGATGCAATGGGTATTCCCGATGACGATAGAGTCCGCCCCGATTTCGAGGCTCTCGAGGCTCCGTTGTTTCGGGGCACTTTTGCTCGGAGCGGGCTCGACTCAGACTATGCGGATGAGGTCTCGTATGTTCCGACGAGCTATTTCGATAGTCTCGTGGTTGAAGTAAAGGGGGAGGAGCGGAGCCCCGAATCACTTGTGCACCGCGAAAAATACGCAGCGGGAAATTGGGATGACGATCCATTCGCCAATCACTACGGAGAGTTCTTCCATGGCGATTACGGCCTTATGTCGATCAGTGATCCGGAATCGAAGGCAAGCGGCAGTCTTCTTATCGTTGCCGATTCGTACTCGAACTGCATGGAGTACTTCTTCGCCGGCTCGTTCGAGAAGGTGTACGTGTGCGACCCTCGACACTATGACGGTACTATTGACACCATCTTGAACGAGTATCCGGGGGTTGACGATGTCTTGTTTCTGATGCGCGACGCCGAATTCGTCTCTGCGGAAACGCTCGCGTTTCTCTCGGAGTAGCGTTAGGTCAAAAGCGCATTGCTAGAATTGCTGGTATACGAATTCCGGCGGCGCCCCGAAGTTGCTGAACGCAAGAAACCACACGAGAAGGGCGATAAGGCCCAACGCCGCAAGAAACCAAAGGGCAGCCTCGAGCTTCGGGTGATCCTGCAGCCAGCGCTGGGCGTTGCATTGCAGCTTTTGGAAAGGCGAAGCGTTCTTAGTCATTTGAGTCCCCGTAGAGTTCGCAGAGCTTCTGGTTCACAATGACCCAGCTCTTCCACTCGGGATGCATGACGTCGCGGAGATAATACATATCGTACTCGTAGGGAGTGAGGTCGAGCAGCTCCGCGTCGGCTTCATCGATCATGCTGCGAATCTTGTTGTAGAAGATCTCGCGACTCTCCTTATCGTAAGGAGTGTTGTCGTAGTATGCCCCCTTTGCGGGCTGCAGGACAACGAGCGGCTTAATGCCCAGGTCTCGGCAAACGTCGAGGAAGATCTCGAAATCGCCGAATTCTTTCTCGCTCCACTCGGTGCACTGGGGCTCATCCTTCTCGCGGTTTTCTTTGTCCTGCGGTACGAAGATATCAGTGTAGTATTCGTCGTAAATGCCCAGATCATTGTTGGTGCAGGATCGCTTGCCCTCTTCTACAACCAGCTCGTTGAGTTCTTCCCAGTCGGTAATAGCATCAGCTTTATCTGCCGCAATTTCTTCAAAGGGGCGGCCTTGCTCGTCGACGTCGTCCATGATCGCCTCGCTGCGCTCGACAGAGACGGGGAGGTCGCTAATAGCGCGGTTGATGCTGGAAACCAAGGATGGGTCCTTGAGTTCATCGAGCTGCTGGGGATCAGCACCCATGGCAACGCAACGATCGTAGATTTTCTGCTTGGTTGCGTCCGAGAGGCGAGGGTTGGCCATGACTGTGGCAAATGTCTCTTCGGAAAAACGCTTCGCGAAAGCGCTTTCCGTCAACCCGTCCTCCATAAACCATTGCGTGCCCAGCATGAGGGCGATGCGATTGCCGCTTACTGCTCCTTCTTCTTCCAGCGCAGCTAGCTCCATGGCTTGCCAGAGCGACTGGCAACCGGCGTTGCCAACGCACATGAGGCTGAATCCATAGTCGTGCTCATCGAAGAACCTCGTGGGGTGTGCTGTGTCGTCGCATACGTATTCCAGCTCGGAGGTGCCGAAGAGAAAACGAACGTCGTCGCCTTTGGCATTGCGGGCAGCTACCATATCCGCAATGAAGGAGGGGCTACTTGCCACTGCACTTTGAATGCGGGTGAGCACGGGAGCTTCTTGTGCTTTAGCTTCCAGGTCGTGCTGCGAAGGCGCTTGAACGCGCCAAGCAGCGCCAAGGCCGCCTGCGACAGCTATGGCCAGACCTACTGCGATCAGTTTTTCCATACCACCGGCCCGGCTAGTTGCCCTCATAGCGAATCTGAACCTGATGAATTATCTTGTTGACGGTATTCATCTCCTCGCGCTCAACGGCGGTCGGTGCAATTTCAACGCCGAACTCCGTCTCTATGCCTACGAGAAGTTCGATAGCGGCCATGGAATCGAGCAAGCCGGCTTCGAAAAGGTCGATATCTCTTTCCTCGCGAATGACATCGTCATCGCAAACCTCTTCAATGAGGTTGAGCATTCCTTCCTCAACGGAATTGTCAGCCATGGAAAAGCCCTCCTATTACCGTATGGAGCTGACCGGAAAAAATCGCCATTCCCAGCATCACCAAATTGATCGTGATGAACCATTGTAGCGCCTTATACCATCGCTTCTTCTTGTGCTTCTTGTGGAACGAAGATTTCTTTTGGTATATATCGGTTGCGCCCATGAGGGTGCCGTAATAGGCGCCGTATACCAAGTAGTCCACCGTAAGGCCATGCCAGGCACCCATTAGCATAAAGTTTGCCATATAGCCTGCGCAGGCAGTATGTAACCGGTCTTTAAACAGTTTTCTCCTTGTGGCCGATTTTACAACGCGCATGAACACGAAGTCGCGTAGCCACGTGGAAAGAGTCATGTGCCATCGATCCCAAAACTCTCGCACGTCGGTAGCCAGGAACGGGGCGCGGAAGTTGCGGGGCGTTTTAATGCCGAAACAGTAACTGGCGCCCATGGCCATCAAGGAGTAGCCAGCGAAGTCGAAAAAGAGGTAAAAACCGTACATGTATGCATCTTTTACCTGCTCTCCTAATTCGCTCCACCACGAACCATCTCCCGCCGGAGCAGGGGTGAAGTAATGAAAGAAGACTGTCCCGAGCACTTTCTGGTACACCGCCCCGATGAGTACGAGCATAATGCCGCGTGCGAGCAAGTCGGCATACTCCTGCTTGCTATATACCCGATTCGCATCTTCAGTGAAGCGGCGCGAGCGGTCGATCGGGCCAGACGTGAAGGGCGTGAAGAACACGAGAAAATAAAGGTAGTCTGCGAAATCCATGTGATCGATGAGGCCGTCGCGTATCTCGATGATCACCTGAACGGCCTTGAAAGTGATATACGAGATGCCGAGAAAGCCCATGAGGTTATGGTCGAATACGGCTCCAATTTTGTATATCACCAAAGGGGCGATGACGGCCACAAGAGCGCACCGGTACTTCCAGAGGGACTTCTCGCCGCGCTTCCAGCTTGACAGTACCCAGAAAGTTGCCGCGCAGGCAACGGCAAGGAAGACGAGGAACGCGAGCATTCCCTCGGCGTTCTCCCCGAAGAGGAGAAGAAGGAACGCCAAAGAGGCGGCGAGGCCGTAGTATTTTATGCGGTGGCCCGTGAAGCCAAGGATGGCGGCCGGAATTACGGCCAATGCGAGGAATACGTAGAATGCGGGGTCGATGTAGAAGTTCATTCAGCGGCTCCGGTTGCTACAGCGCCTTGCGGTCGATTTTGCCGTTGACAGTAAGGGGGAATGAGTTGTGAAAAACTATCTTTTTCGGGATCATGTAGTCAGGCAATGTTTGCTTTAGCTGCGCCTTTAAATTCTGCGCAGCCTTGAAATCTTTGGGCGCGTCGGGGTCGGCGAGCATGACGTGAGCTGCGAGATGAGTTACCTTCCCGTCTTTCTCGACCGGTAGAACCACTGCTTCCTTGATTGATGGTAGTTGGGCAATGCCTTGCTCTACGTCTCCTAATTCGACGCGAAAACCGTTGAGCTTAACTTGGAAGTCTAGACGACCTAGGCAGAAGAGCCTTCCCTCGCCATCAAGGTAGCCTTTGTCGCCGGTTTTGTAGCAACGTATCTTGCTCGAAGAGGGGCTATTGTGCTCAGTGAAGGCGGCCTCAGTGAGATCAGGGCGCTTCCAGTAACCCAGAGAGACCGTCGACCCCTCGAGATACACCTCCCCGGCCTCGCCTTCGGGTAGAGGTTCCCCAGTCTGCAAATCGCGTATTACGGCCTGGACTTCGGGGTTCAAGTACCCTACAGGGAGTGGGTTCGTCTCCTCTGCCAGCTCGCGCGTGACAAGGATGTCGGTCACTGCTTGAGTTTCGGTCGGTCCATAGGTGTTGTAGATGGAAGCGGTTGGGAATCGTTCGATCAGCTTAAGCGCGGTAGAATTGCGAAACACCTCGCCGCAAAGTACGATGGTGTTGAGGCGCGGAAGCAAATCGCGGTTGAATGAGGGGTCTGCCAAGCACATCTCTACGAACGAAGGAGTTGAAACCCATGCTGTAAGACCACTCTGGGCGAGCGCGTCGAAAGTGGAAGCGAGAGATTGCTCGCATTCTGATTCGAGCGCAAAGAGACTGTAGCCCTGAGACAGTCCTGCGATGATGTCGAAAAGGCTTACATCGAACGTATACGGCACCCGGTTAAAACTTATAGGGTTCTCACAGGGTGGGAAGAGCTTTTGAAAGTAGTCCATGAACGAGTCGACGCAGCGTGAGGGCATCTGCACGCCCTTAGGACGGCCCGTGCTGCCAGAAGTGAAGAGGAGGTAGAAGATGTCGTCGCCCGAAACTTGCCACGCTCGTTCCGGTGCGCCCGAACCTGCGATAATCGACTCAATTGCCTCCTTGCCAACTACATCGTAAGCGAGAGACGGGTCACACGGAAAGGGCTCGTCTGCAAAGGTGAGGACGAGTGGCTTGTCAATTTGTTCAAGAATATCGGAAACGCGGTCTACGGGGTAGGCTACATCTACCGGCGCATAGGGAAGCCCCGCCTTCGCGCAAGCGAGAAAGGCCGTTAGCATGAGGGGCGATTTATGCCCGTACACCACGACGGGGAGGCTTTTTGGTGCAAACGAGTGCAAGAAAAAGGCGAGGGTGTCAGAATGGGCGCCCAGCTGTTCGTACGAGAGGGCCTGGTCTTGCCCGGCTCTTGATGTGAAATAGGCGATTCGGTTAGGATGCTGGCGGCGCATCTCCTCGAAGGCCTCTAGAAAACGTGATCCCATGTTACTTCCTTCGTCGGTGGTTCTTTTATTATAGCGAACAGGGAGAGATGATTCTGCTTAGCTTAGTAGGCATCGATCAGCTGCTCTAGGGTTTGCGCGTTCACAGTGAATGCACGCTGCTTTCCCGAAGTATGGTAGTACCAATCCAATATTCGATCCATCCCTGGTGTATCGACGCCCGCCAAGTCGGCAATTTGCCGAATCGCCTCGAGGCCATATGAAAAATCAGCCCTGAAGTATCGCGACTCAAAATCGGGCACCCAGGTATCTTCTGCTTCCTTCCTCATAGGGGAAGGAAGCCCCTTGAAAGCCGCGATGTGGGAAATTTTCTGCGTCATGGCCTCGGGGGTGTTGCTTTCGTAGTGTTTTCGCAGGGAGATTACGGCAGAGAGGTCGAGGGGGAGGGTTTCGCAGAGCTGTTGTAACTCGTTGTCGCATTCAAGCATGAGACGAGAGGCGTCATCGGTCCACTCTTCGTAAAACAGGTAGTTTCTAGGATAGGTGTCGCCTTGCTTCCAGTCGTGGAACATGGTGGCGATGCGTGAAGTGTGCAGTATGGGGTTGCTTGGAACCAGAGTGAGGTTGAGGTAATTGGGGAGCGCTTCGGTGGGTATATCGAAGAACCTCTCCACTTGACTAGCGATGTCGCTTGCCTCGCTAGATGGGATAGAGGCGACTTGAAGCGATGGCTTTCTTCCCAGCATAGCTACGGAATGTCCGCGCTTCACAATGCGAGCGACGCTGTGCACCCTTTGGAATCCGAAGAGCGTGCATCCCTTTTCGACTACTCCGCTGAAAAAAAATTCGGCACAGGCTCCAGGTATTACGCCGACTCTCTGCCCCTTGCTTAAGAGGGGGGAGAGTTTGGCGGCGGTTTCGCCGAACAGGTAAGTCGGATAGGTTATCCAGATGTATTGAGCGTTTGTCACGGCTTGAGCGAGGTTGCTGGTTGCGTTTATCGGGCAATCGGCAACTAAGGGTTCTTCGTTTTGGTCGAGAATGTCTATTGAGTTTGACCAAGGCAGCGGATCGGAGGTGACGATGGACACCTCATGTCCCTTCGCGGCGAGCTCCGCTCCCATGAGAGTGCCGATGTTTCCGCCGCCGAGAATGGCGTGTTTCATGGTGATTTATCTCCTTTGCTATGAAGCTGTTATCCGTTCAACTCCGTTAATGCTTCCTTAAGCGCCAGGAGAAGTTTGTCGTTGTCTGAGCTGTCGCGAATTGCCACTCGTATGTAATTGCCGTCGTCGAAAGGCTCTTTCGGGGTGAGATCCTTGATTAAAATGTTGTGGTCGTTGAGCAATTTTGCGGCGAGGTCACGGGCTGGCACGCTGCCGCTTAGTTTAACGAGTAGGTAGTTGGCCTGCGAGGGAAGTGCGCGAAGGCCTGCGATGGCGTTGATTCCGTCGATGAGTCTTACGCGTTCGCGGCGAAGGCGCTCGAGAGCCTCCTGGTAATCGGCCTTATACTTCTCCGCGATCTGAAGATAGAATTCACCGAATGAGTTGATATTCCAAATGGCCATCGACTTCTTCAGCGAGTCGATAAGAGCATGATTGGCAGAGGCGAGTACGCCTAGTCGTGCCCCCGGTACGCCATGTGATTTGGATATGCTTTTCACAACAATAAGGTTTTTATATCGCTCGAGAATCTCGTCATGAATCATCGAGACATCTGGGTCATCGGCAAAGTCAACAAAGCTCTCGTCCAAGATGAAGGCAATGTTGCGCTCGAGGCACCATTGAGCCAACTTAAGACAGCCGGGTTTGGGCAGGTAGTTGCCAGTCGGATTGTCGGGGTTTATAAGAACCAGAGCCTCGATTCCGGAGTCATCGAAGAATGTCATTATATCTTGCGCTGAGTATCGAAGGTCTTCGTTGTCGGGAATGAAGCTCAAGTAGCGTTCTTCGGGGAGTCGATTGGGGTACTCTTCGAATGTTGGCTTGATAGACCCAACCTTTCCAGAAAAGCCCCCCATGAGCTCTTTGATTAATTCCGCGGCTCCGTTCCCAACAACGATATGGTTCTGGTCGACACCAAAGGTTTTACCTGCCAAGAGAGAGTTGACGCGCAAGCCAGAGGGATATTGACAGAGGAGGGTTTCAAAGTTGGCTTTCATTTCATCGAGAAGGCGCTGAGGCGGATAGTATGGATTAACAAGGTAGCAGAAATCGATCAGCTTGGGGTAGCGCCAGTACCCCCCGTAGCGCGAGTACATGGCTTGTAGTTTCGCGGGGGCATCTTTCGCGAAAATGGTTTCAGCTATGTCGAGATCCTGCAGGTCATCGATTTCATACCAACGTTGCCCCTCGAGTCTCTTCGCCTTAACGGTGGAGTCGTCTAGCAGCGTTATAACGCGCAGCACTTGCTCGTAATACTCGTTGTTGCCGAGGGCCTTGGAGTATGCATCAAGAAAGGGGACGTAGTGGGTTCGAGAAAACTCCTGTGAGAATTTATAGATATTAACTGTCTTATAATATGATGGAATGTCCGAGAATTGAAATTGTTTACCGGGGATGAACGCGGTGATGTTGTCCTCGCTGTCGAGCTTGACGACCGTACCGTCCATCCAGCTCTCGTATTTGTCCACCAGGGCCAGCGTCGGGCGCGAGTCTTCGAGGAGCGACTCCAGCACACCGTCCTCGAAGATTATGTCAGACTCGAGGAGAAGGGTGTCGTCCTCAAGTAGGTAGTCTTTCGCAAGCGAAAGGGAATAGATGTTGTTGGTTTTGTCGTAGTCGGGATTGTCGACGTACTCGATCGGCGTCAGAACGTTCAGGTCGCCAACAAAAGTTTTGAGCTTGTCCCCCTCGTAGCCGGCGACAATGATGATGCGGTTGAGGCCGAGGGTGTCAAGCTGCGACAATGTGCGCTCAATGAGGGTAATGCCGTTTACTTCGATCATGCATTTGGTATTGTGGGCTGTAAGCGCCTTGAGGCGTTTGCCCATTCCGGCCGCTAGAATGATTGCTTGCATCGTGTTCGGCTCCTTCCGCCGTGCGCTGATCCTGGTCGTCGTGCTCTCAAAAGGCTAGTTCAATGGGGGCGTGGTTCTGTCTTTGGTCTATGGGAGGCAGGGATCTCCAGTTCGAACCATAGGTGCGCGTGAGGTAGGCTTCCGCATTGCCCGGGACGGGCAGTTCCCTGCCCTCGAATGACTCTAGGCGTGTCGGCAGCATGTCGTCCGTATTGTATCCCTCTGACTGCGCCCAAGCTAGGGTGGCACATCGAGTCGTCCCCTCTGTGTCAGTGTCTAGACTTTCATTGAAGCGTGCGTGGAGCTTCTCTTCGTTCAGAAGCAAGCGCAGTGCGTAATGACAGCCTTTGCAGGCCGCGCTTTCGATGCTGCCCACGATGCCGCGATGGGGTACGTGGACCGATTTTGCATGATAGAGATATGAAGCCGATTGCCAAAACCGAGCCCGACGAAGCTGCGAGCGTGCGATTTTTTCATTGGGGCTCAGGTCGTCATAAGGGAAGATATCGACAAAAATTCCCTGGTCGAAACCTGCTTCTAATGTCTCCTCCGTCAGGAATTTCGTTCCTTTGCGCATGACTTTCGCAAACATAGGTGCATAGTTAGGTGTTTCGCCTGGAAGAGCGAGGGTGAGATCGTCTGGAAGAGACGTTCTTGCAACCTCTATAAAGCGGTCGTAGTCGGGACGCGGCATCCCTAGGTCAATATCATCATCCCAGGGAATAAAGCCTTCGTGGCGTAGGGCGCCCAGAACAGAACCACCGTCTAAAAAGTAGGTGATTCCCTCACGCCGGCACAGCGCATCAATCGCGTCGAGTATTTCTAGCTCCGCTTGCTGGAGACGCCTTAATTCTTGCGAGTCGTACTGCGTAATATCACCTCTTAATGGTAGGGGGTCGTGCTCTCGGGCAGTGAGTTTGTAGAAAACGATGCGGCCCTATTTACGAAATTCTGTTTGCGCAAGGATAAGGGCCAAGGGTGCGGCCAAGGTGGCCAGAACGCGAGACGGAGCATCTTTTATGCCGGATCGGATGCCTTGGCCCGCAAAGATGCAGCCGACAAGGTAGAGCACGGTACTTTTGAATTTGAGCAAATAACTGTCGGCATATTGAATCTGCATGCGCTTAAGCCTCATGTACCCATGGGGGTTTTCGCGTGTGATTTTGCGAGCGTTTTGAGTGTACCCGTCGGGGCGGTACTGACAAACAATGAGGATTTCGTCCAACACGTTGAGCAGGTAGCTCTGGTCTATCTGATTGTAAACGTATGTTTCGGCAATGAACTTCTCGTCCGGGTGAACGTGGAACGGGTAATCTTTAAGGATGCTCGTCCGATAGATAAGGGCCACGTCCCCGATATGGTGTTCGTTGTACTGAAGATCCCACAGTGTGGTTGTGTAATTATCGCGAGGCATCGAGTTGCCGATGGGTTTTGTGCTCGTTGCGCCATCGAGCCCTACGATTCCTGCAATTCTCGCATCGTCGCCGACGGCGTCCCATCGATTCAGGATCAGCTCAATGGCGTTTGGCGTAAGTGTGTCGTCTGAGTCGACGCAAAAGAAGAGCGGCGATGCGCATGCGTCCACTCCTGTATTGTGGGCACGCTGCTTCCCCCCGTTTTCCTGCCTAAGGTACTCGATCCTAATCTTTCCCTGTGCCTGCAGTTCTGAGATGAGTTCACTAGTGTCATCTGTGGAACCATCATCCACGACCAGCCAGTAAAAGTCACCGTTAGTCTGATTCGTGAGGCTGGCATAGAGGTCTTTTATGCAGTAGGCACGATTGTAAGTGGCGGTGAAAACGCATAGTCGTTCCATAGTTGTCTTCCTTTGAGGCTAGACGAGACGGTAAGCCTCGGTGACGTGCTGCGGCCGTTCGTTTTCGGGAGGGAGGGATTTCCAGTCGCCGTAAACGAGTTCCAGAAATTCCCGCCAACCAGCTGGGGCTAGAAACGACCGATCCTCAAAATTCATTTCGATAGGATCGAACCATGCTTCGGGGAAAACCATCAGGGGATTTGCGGCAGAGGAGGCAACGACCATGAAGGCTTTTTCGTCCGACTTCTCGCAGAACCGAGCGTTTTCGTCGGTCTTGCGAGCTAGTTTGATGGGGTCGATCCGACCGGAGAGCGGCACGAGCACCCGCTTTGCGAACCTCGCAAGCGGCGTTACTCCGTCAGAGGGATCCGAAATGCTAAGCGCTCGGAAAAAGCTCAGCTGGCTCTTGCGCCGAAAAACCTTCTTTTTGTTGGCCGGGACATGGTCGAGGGGGAATATGTCAACCCATACCCCCGTCTTATACTCGGGCTTTAGGAATCGTTCGCTGACCAAGGTGGTTGAATCGACAATTTTCGTGAAAGGGTGGATGGAGTTTCCTTTACGGTAGGAACTTACCTCGATATGCTCGGCCTGTTTCCATTCGTCGAAATGAGCCAAAAGCGTTTCGTAGTCGTCACGCGGCATCACGATATCCATATCGTCGTCCCATGGTATGAACCCGTCGTGCCTTACTGCGCCTAGCAGCGTGCCATAGGCGAGAAAGTAGCGAAGATTATGCTCCCGGCATATACGGTCGATTTCGCTCATGATGTCAAGCTCGATCTGCTTCATCTCGTCGCTAGTGAGTGGTTCCATGGACAATGGCTCCTGCCGTCGATCTGTGAGTGGTTTGCGCATAGTGTGGTTGGCGCAATGGGCATTATAATAGCGCATACAATGGATTTTACTAGAAAGAGCATCTGAGGGTTGTGTGCGCTCGGCTGACTTCGAGAAAGAAGGCATTGTGGAAAACGGCGTCAAGCCATTGTCCGTAAAAAAGAATGTTGCCTGGAATACCGTCGGGTCGCTGACGAATCTGGTAACCCAGTGGCTTATTACCGTTTTGGTAGTTCGCATTGCGAGTGGGTTTGATGCCGCGGGTCTGTATTCCCTGGCGGTGTCTGTGTACGGTATTTTTGCTCCAATTGCTCAATACAGAATGTATACCTATCAGATATCAGATACAGACCACGAAAACACGGTGGGCGAGTATTTTACTCTGCGTATTATTACAGATGGAATTGCTTTGGTGGGCTGTTTCGGCTATGCGCTAGCCACTTGCCCCCTTGCGTCGCTACCTACAATAATGCTTTACGGACTCTATAAGGCGCTCATTCTCCTGCTGGATGTATTCCATGCATGCGAACAACGACATTGCCGCATGGACTACATCGGGATATCGCTGATCCTTCAGGGCGTTCTTTCCCTGGCAGTGTTTTCCTGCGTATTCGCGCTCTCAAATAGTCTGGAGATAACGCTATCAGCTATGTGCTTGACTATAGTCGCTATAGGTGTTTTCTACGACTTCGGTCGATCGGAGAAGTTCGAAAAACTGAAGATCGGCATTACGCTTGCGAAAACGCGCTATCTGCTGTTGCGCTGTCTTCCTTTTGTGCTGGGAGCGCTTGCGTGCGCTGCTGCCGCTTCAATTCCGAGGCAGTTTTTGTTCTCCGAGGCCGGAGAGGCGGCCCTTGGTATTTATTCGTCGGTTGCTGCTCCTGTAGCGGTCATTCAAAACGGTGCATCTTATATTTATTATCCGCTCATCGGTTATTTCGCTGATTATTTTGCGGCAGGGGATCGGCGAGGACTGCTGAAGCTTTTCGGCCGTGTGACCATTGGGATCGCCTTGGTCGGGGTGGTATGTGCGGTCCTTCTGGAGTTGCTGGGCGCGCCTATCCTTGAATTGTTTTTCGGAAACGGGATCTCTCAATACGCGTACTTGCTGACCCCGATGATCGTTGCTGCGCTTGTTTCGGCTTACCTTTGGTTCCTGAATGATCTGCTGATTGCTGTTCGCGATTTCCGGGGCAATTTCCTGGGCAACCTTTCGTCGTTAATAGCGGCTCTTGCTGTCATGGTGCCCTTTATCCGGGTGTGGGGGATGAACGGTGTGAGTTTCACGGCTATTGTCGCCAGTGCCGTCGGCGCTCTGTGCATGGGTGTGTCTTTCGTGCTGCGACTGAGAGGAAAAACTCGATCCTGCGACTAGCGTGAACCCTCGGTGGTTCGTCGGAACGAAGAAGCCGCAAGCGCTTTCTGGTTCTTGAGTGTTTGCGTAAGGGGATCCTGCCTGGCTGCTCTAAGGCTTTCGAAGTGGAGGTTGGAGATATGAGAATTTCGTACGCTCGCAACGTGTGGGGTCTTCTTTGCGCGCTTGCTTTTGCGGCAGGGTTTATTTTCTCCTGTCCATTTTTGGCCCATGCCGACGAAATAGCCTGCGAAAGCGTGGGCGAGGTTCGCATTCATATAATGCCCTTTAATAATATGGACGCCATTCTTGTCGAATGCGATGGTCGTTTTGGCATGGTCGATTCTGGAGAAGATTCAAGTTATCCCGACGGCAGCGGGACATACCCTTTGCGAAGCGGCGTGACACGCGGAAATGGCATTGAAGATGAATTGCTTGATTACATGCGTTCTGTTGGGGTTGAAAAGGGGAATCTGGAGTTCTACATTGGAACGCATCCTCATAGCGACCATATTGGCACTGCCCCCTATGTGCTGAGGGAATTTCAGCCCCCGCGAGTGTATACCCCGTATTACACAGACTCGATGATCACGATAGCCGGCTGTCTTTGGGATAATCTGTATGTTTACGATCGATTGTGCGAGGCGGCGGACTCGTATGGAGCACAGCTTGTTCACTACCTCCACCCTGAGTACGAGGATGGTGCGATAGGCGACAACCACTCTGGTGCTCCTACGTTTATGCTTGGTAGCGCTCGTATTGAGATAATGAACTACGAGCCGGCTGAAATCGACCATGATTCCATACGTGTTAGAGATGCCAACAATTTATCCTATGGCGTAAAGGTAACTGGCTCAAATGGGCGTATCGCTTTCTTGTCTGGTGATATTAACAACAGAGACGATAGCCCAGAGGGCACAGTCGGATTTGGCGACGAGTTTAAGCTGGCGCAAGTTTTACGCGGCGTAGATTTTCTCAAGCTGGGCCATCATGGCTTAGAGGGGTCGAACACGCCTTCTTACTTGAGGGCAGTCATGCGATCTGGCGATGATGGTGGCCGACCGGTGGCGGTGCAAACGGGGCGCTACGAACGGCTACCGCTTGAAACGCTGCAGGCTCTCCATGAGCTCGGGGCCAGATATTTCAATGCGGTGTACGCGAAAGAAAGAGGCTTAGGGGCTCTGGTCGTGACGCTGGGAGATGGAGGAGTGACTACGAACGTTGATAGCGCTGACATCGTGATTCGCTCTCGAGCAAGTGCTCCTTGGGGCTACTGCTACAAGAATGGCGCCGCGATGCTCGATTGCAGGGGCTGGCAAGTTGTGAATGGGGGTTGGCGCTATTTTGAGACTGACGGCTCGATTGCTATGGGCTGGAGGAAAGTCTCGGGCGCGTGGTACTACCTCAACCCCGGAAGCGGCGCCATGGCCACGGGGTGGGCCAGGGTCGGCGGCAAGTGGTACTGGCTCGACGGGTCGGGCGCCATGGCCACGGGCTGGCGCAAGGTCGGCGGAAAGTGGTACTACCTGGACGGATCGGGGGCGATGGCCGAGGGCTGGAGGAAGGTCTCGGGCCGCTGGTACTACCTCAACCCCGGAAGCGGCGCCATGGCCACGGGCTGGCGCAAGGTCGGCGGAAAGTGGTACTACCTGGACG
>CAJUSP010000003.1:56938-57846 GCA_910589165.1 uncultured Adlercreutzia sp. | reverse complement strand
GGCGCCATGGCCACGGGCTGGCGCAAGGTCGGCGGAAAGTGGTACTACCTGGACGGATCGGGGGCGATGGCCGAGGGCTGGAGGAAGGTCTCGGGCCGCTGGTACTACCTCAACCCCGGAAGCGGCGCCATGGCCACGGGGTGGGCCAGGGTCGGCGGCAAGTGGTACTGGCTCGACGGGTCGGGCGCCATGGCCACGGGCTGGCGCAAGGTCGGCGGAGTTTGGTATCGCTTTGCTGACTCGGGCGTTTTGCTCTGAAGAAAAAGCCCCGCCCTGAACTTTTCTGGGCGGGGCTTGAGCTTTGGTCTTACCAAACGTACACTTTCGTGCCGCGTGGGATGTTATCGTAAATCCATTTCGCGTTAGAAAGTTTTAGGCGTACGCAACCGTGGGAGAGTCCCATGCCAACCCTTCCATCCATGATGGAAGTAGGCTTGGAATTCTGGTAATACAGAACCGAATGGAAAAGATAGTTCCCACTGAATTGGGTGAAGTAGAAGCAGCGTGCGGCCCCCGAATCGAAATAGTACCCCTTGCTCCCAACGGTGAAGCGTCCCTTTTTCGTGGGGGTTGAAGCCTTGCCGGGGGCGCAATCCATCATTCGCTGCAGTTCCCAGTGCCCCTTTGATCCCCAAAAGACACCGACCTTGCAGCGAGAAGTGTCGACAAGGATCAGCCACTTGGTCGAGCTGGTTTCGGGCTGCGCCCACATGGTGAAGAGCCTTTCCACGTTCTCGTATCCAAGCCACGCTCCGCTTCCGTCGAAGAGGCTTGCCCGCCCGTCTATAACATGGCGTCCTGTAACCATAGCTCCGGAGCTTTTTAGGTAATACCAGGTCTTGTCTGGCTGTATCCACCCCGTGGCCATGGCGCCGCTTCCGGGGTTGAGGTAGTACCACGTGCCCGAG
>CAJUSP010000003.1:0-56838 GCA_910589165.1 uncultured Adlercreutzia sp. | reverse complement strand
TGGCCCAGCCCGTCTTCATGGCGCCGGACTTGTCGAGGTAGTACCAGTGGTTGTCCGTCCATAGCCACCCCGTGGCCATGGCGCCGCTTCCGGGGTTGAGGTAGTACCACGTGCCCGAGAGCTTTTTCCAGCCCTCGGCCATGTAACCGGACTTGTTCAGGTAGTACCACTTGCCCCCGATCTTGGCCCAGCCCGTCTTCATGGCGCCGGACTTGTCGAGGTAGTACCAGTGGTTGTCGGTCCATAGCCACCCCGTGGCCATGGCGCCGCTGCCGGGGTTGAGGTAGTACCACTTCCCGCCGGTAGAAAGCCAACCGGTTTGAGGCTTTCCCGAACTGTCGCCCCAGTACCATTTGCCGTCGATGTAGTTCCAGCCTCGCAGCAGCGTGGGAGCTTCTGGCTCTGGGTCGGGGCCTGGATCGGGGGTAGGTTTGGGGTCGTCCGAGGAGCCGGAAGAGTCCGGAGCCTGCTCGTCAGGCTCCTCTGAGCGCTCACTCTTATAGGGGCTTGAGGGGCTGTCTGTCGATAGGATGCCATCTTGTTCGCTTTGGAGATCGCGAGCGGCATCATCGATATCCGATCCTAATGGATGATTTACCGACTCAGAGGCCGGTGATGCAGATGCATCTTCGTTGGCGTGTGCATCACCAGGCGTCATCGAAAGTGCCACTGCTGCTAAGCTGAAGGCAAGCAGCAGCAAGGCGGCTAAATGGCGCACGGCCGGAAAGGATCGTGTAATCGTCATCGCTTCTCCTCAAAACTGGCCAGAGGAGCGCTCGGGGGCGACCTTCCAGCCGAATACTATCAGTCGGTGACGAATGGTAGCACAAAAGGTTCCTGCTGGGCTATCGTCCTGCATGCGAGGGCGAAGCGTACCCAGAAGGCGGAGGGTGCCTAATTTGTCGATTTGTCAACAAGAGCACTTTCTGGTTTTGGCCCAAGATGCTAGTATGAGCTGGTCTGGGAAACTCAAACGTGAAGTAAATGCATGCGCGTCTGCTGCTTTGCTGAGCAAGCAGTAGCGCTGACTAGGAGGTGTCTATGGCTTTTCGACGTGCCCAGCGCGCTAAATGCGCCCTTGTTCTTTCGGGGGTACTCGCCGCGGGTCTTCTTTCCGCAGGGACTGCATACGCTGAGGAGGAAGCTCTCGCTCAAAGCTGGCGATTTACCGATGGCATTCCCGATAATGTACTGTATGAAGCTCAGGAGGAAAGTGGCATAGAGCTCTACGGTGCTTATAGTGACGTCCCGGACTCTTACCGATCTACTTGGTCGAAAAGCGATGGCGTGAGCGCCTATAGCTATCGCGTTAAGCCAACAGACTCATTTCAGAAGATAAAGGTTCCCGATGTCGTGGGGCTAGGCGTAGACGTTTCCTACTTCAACAATGAGAAAGGCGGTGTGTACAAGCCTATCGATTGGAACAAGGCGAAGGCCGACGGCGTCTCGTTTGCCATAGTCCGCATTGGAGATGGAGGTTCTGCCGGGAAATTCTTCTCTGACCCCTGGTTTGCGCGAAACATTCAGGGAGCCAAAGCGGCGGGCATCAAAGTGGGCGCCTATGTCTATTCGCGCGCGCTTTATCTCGAGGGAGCGACATTCTCGGTTGCCAACGAAGTAAATGGTACGTTGGCGCAGCTGAAGGCTGCTGGAATTACGCCAAAGGATCTGGATTTTCCGATTTATCTCGACATGGAGGACTCGTCGCAGAAGAAGCTCGGCAAGGCGATGATCGCAAAAATAGCCACAGCTTATTGCGATGCCATCCAGGATGCTGGTTACAAGGTGGGAATATACGCTAACCAAGATTGGTTTAACAATGTTTTGACCGATGGTGCCTTTTCGCCTGCTTCCATGAAAAAAAGCGGATGGTCTCGTTGGGTTGCTCGCTACTCATGGGGCTCCACTGCGAGTGGGGTTCAGAACACGGATTTGTGGCAGTTCACGAGCATTGGAATTGTAAGCGGTATGCAGCGCAAGTACTGCGATACGAATTTCGCATATATGAAAGATGCGTCCGGAGTGGTGGCGAAACGGGTTACTTGGAAATATGCAGGCTCTAAGTGGTATCTAGTCGATTCTGCGGGGAGTAATCTCACAGGGTGGCAGATGGTGAAAGGGAAGCAGTACTACTTGAGGTCCGATGGCTCAATGCAAACAAATTGGGGGAAAATTGACGGCAAGTGGTATTACTTTGGATCCGACGGCGCAAAGCGAACGGGATGGATAGAGCTATCGAGCGGCTGGTATTATCTGGATTCAAATGGAGCGATGAAAACCGGTTGGCAGAAATTGGGCGCCTATTGGTATTACTTGGATCCCTCCTCTGGGGTAATGCTCAAGGGCTGGCAAGAGATAGGCGGCTACAAATACTATCTGTCGACATCCAGCGGCATTATGCTGACGGGAACGCAGACTATAGACGGCAAAACATATCAGTTCGCCGGGTCGGGCGAGCTCATTAGCGAAGATCCTGGCTCTTCCACAGTCTCTTCCGGATGGGTTTGGGAGGGTAATCATTGGTACTATCGAGACGGATCGGGTAAAAACTTAATCGGCTGGCAAAAAGTCGGAAAAACGTGGTACTACATGAGCCCGAATGGTGAAATGCAGACAGGCTGGCAGTATATTTCCGGCAAATGGTACTATCTGAAAAGCTCCGGCGCGATGGCCACGGGGTGGAATTACATTTCTGGCAAATGGTACTATTTGAAAGGCTCTGGAGCGATGGCTACGGGCTGGAACTACATTTCCGGCAAATGGTATTACCTGAAGAGTTCAGGAGCTATGGCCGAGGGCTGGTCAAAAGTGGGAGGAACGTGGTACTACCTCAACCCCGGCAGCGGCGCCATGGCAACGGGGTGGAAGAAAATCTCGGGTACCTGGTATTACCTTGCAAAGTCGGGCGCTATGGCATCAAGCAAATGGGTGGGTAATTATTACGTGACCGCTTCAGGAGCGATGGCTACGAACACGTGGATCGGCGCATATCACGTGAATGCCTCGGGCTTGTGGGACGCCACGCGTTAGTGTCGTGCGCGCGAGAATGCGGGAAGAGCGAGCAAACTGACAGCTGAACTGTGCGTTGGTTTAATGCTAGGAGGGGTCGAGAGCCACGGCTCTCGACCCCTCCTGTTTTCCGCATTAATTCTGGCTCTAATTACCCGGCTCTTTTCCCGAACAACTCATTCCAATCGCAGGCGGCAAGGATAGTGCCTGCCAGGATGGCGATGCAGCAGACGATTTCCACGGGTCCAGGAATGGTGCCCAGTAAGATGAGGCCGAACAGCACCGCCCAGGCGGAGTAGGAGATGTTGAGCGCCATGCCTCGAGCGGCGCCGATGACGGAGATGCCCTTGTAGTAGAACAGGTAAGAGCAGGTGCCGGCCAATGCGGCAAGGGCGACAACGCCAGTGCCGATGTTGGGGATCGCATTCCATGTAAACGCCCAGGCGCCGAAGATGGGCAGGACTACGATGAGGTATACGAGGGCCGATGTGGTCTCGCGAATCTGCAGCGCGGTCTCGTTGTCTACCGCGTCATCGCGCATGCCCCATGCGCAGAGCACCGCTTCGGAACCCCAGCCGAACACGGCCGCGAGGGCACCCAGAAGGCCGATGACCGGGTCGCCGGTGATGGTGGTGTCGGCGGAAAGGTAGCCCATGGCGATGATGCCGCCTAGCGCGACGATGAGTGCAACAACGCGGCCGGGCGTGATTTTCTCCTTAAGCAGCAACACTGCCATGAGAGTGCCGAATGCGGGATAAAACGAAGAGATAATGGCGGTGTAGCCGGCGCCGATATTGTTGATGGCGATTACGTAGCCAGTCATGCCGATGGGGCCGCCAAGCAAAGCGCCCAAGATAACGACTTTGCCGCTGCGGGTTTTCAGGGCTGCGAGGGTGTCCTTCAGGCGCCCACGAACGCCCATGTAGATGAGGAGCCAGAGGGCGCAGCATACATCATGCAGGGCCGAGCTGACGATTGCTCCCAAAGCCAGTGCCTCGGCAGTGCCGATAAAAGGCACCATGGTGAGCGCTATGCCTAAGATCACAGTGTCGAGACCCCAGAGGCAGCCGCTGAAAAGTGCATACTTCATAGTTTATCCTTCCGTGTAAAACGACTCGTCATACCACCGAATGACTTTGGACAAGTATTTCTTCGCGTAGTTGTAGTAGATGTAGAGCCACTCACCAACGAAGTCCCCTTCGGCTTCTTTGACCAGGCTCCAGACATACCAGCACCAGCCCGCAAGGGCGACGTAGGCAAAGTTGTGACGCACCTCTTCGAAAGTTGGCTTACGGTCGAAATAGTGCTCGAGAGCGCGCAACGCTTCCTTTTCGTCGCACTCGCAGCAAACGACGTACGTGCCGAAGTCGCTGGCGTAATCGGCCATGCCAGAGTATTCCCAATCGATGAGGTAGAGGTGATCGTTCTCGTCGAGGAGGAAGTTCAGATAGAAGAAATCGTTGTGCGTCAGGCAAACCGGCGCGCCGTCGGCGTCGGCGTACTCTTTCACGCGCCGTGCCAGGTCAGCCATTTCCTGATAGCCCGGCACGTCGATGGGGCCATGCTCGAGCAGGAGCTTCTCATAGTGCTTCCCCTCGGTGTAGAAATCGAACGTTGACGCAAGGGCGGCGTCCGAGTCGTGTACCAGGCGTGCCACTTTCATGGCCCGGGCAACCTCGGCATCGTTTCTCGGGTCTAGGTTGCGGGCTTGGGGTATGAAGCGCGAGATTTTCCACCCGCGATCTGCGTCCTCGAAAATGAAGGTGTCGTCTATGCCGAGTTCGTAGGCGATGCGCTGTGCGGCTGCTTCGCTTGTGCGATCGATCATCGCTTCAGTCCCTATGCCCGGATGACGATAGACGAATTCTCCCTCGTTCGTAGCGAAATGGCACGAGAGGTTTGTGAGCCCCTGCTTGAGAGGGTATACGTCGCGGATTTCGCTCTTCTCGCAGCCGAGCACGTTCACGATGTTGTCGAACACTTCTGAGTCGAGGTTCTCGAGGAACATCGGATCGAATTGGCGCACTTCATCGAGGCTGTCGAACTCAAAGATTGTCCCCGCGGGGTAGCGGCGAGCTGTCATGTCGAGGTGCTTGATATTGTCCAGATAGATATGCTCCCAGAGCTTGTCTGCAGTGGCGGGGGAGTCGTAGACGGCATCGAGCAGGGGAACGTAGGCATCGGAAAAGGCGCGATCGAAGTAAACCTGCCCAATCATGTACCACGAGTCCGAGCCGCCTATGGTAACGCTGGTAATGCGATCGTGGGTACCCGTCTCCACGCACCATTCGTTGGTAGGCCCTTCGGCGTATTCCACAGCGTAATACGCCTTCCACACGTACTGTTCGAAGGGATTCACGGTGAAGTAGTCGTCCGAAGAGCAAATGTAGGTGTTGCCGAGACGCTCTTCGACGCATTTTATAGAGGAGCTGTTGTTGCGCGAAGCGTAGTCGGGGTTCACAACGATGGAGACGCCGAACTTGTCTTCGAGGTAGAAAAAGTATTCTTTCTTGTAGCCGACTACAACGGTAATGTCGGTAATACCCGCCGCGAGTAGCTGCTCAATTTGGCGCTCGATGAGGATTTCCCCGCGAACCTTCAGCAATCCTTTTGGTTTCTCGTACGATATGGGAGCGAATCGCGAAGAGAGGCCCGCAGCTAGTATGATCGCGTTTTCAACCCTGTAGGATTCAAGGGCGGCCAGTCCTTCGCTAGAGGGTGCACCTCCCTCGATTAGGTTGCAATTCGTGAGAGATTTCATAGCGGAATTCACCGATCCCAGTGAGAGACCAGTTGCGTCGGATATGCTCCGCTGAGATATTCCTGGATGCAGGGCTAGCTCTCGGAGGGTTAAGAAATCGTTCTTCGAGAGAGTCACGGTGCTCCTTTCCTCTAGCTAAACCAACTGTGAAGAATAGCTTAGCAAATATCTGATCAAAACGTTCAAAATCACTATATGAACAAAGATAATGAACGAAGCGGTATCGCATATTCGGCAAATAGGTCTATGACCATAGGTATAGAATTTCAGATCGTAAAAATGAACAAAACTGATAACTATCAGGCGCAATGTAAATCATGAGTTATTATAGGGCCGTAGCGGCGATTACTTTCGAAAGGCGAAATAAATGGCAGCTGAGCAAAGGTGCTATGTGATTTTTTCAGCCCTCTTCGCCCCAAGCATGGGTGGAGTTGAGAACTATACGCAGTGTTTGGCTCGAGAGCTACGGCGGGACGGTAGCAGGGTGATCGTCGTGACGTCGATGCTAGGCGATGAGCCTGCGCGCGAGGTTAATGCCGATGGCGTAGAGGTTGTCAGGCTGCCGGCAACCGTTCTGCTCAAGGGGCGCTTGCCGATTTCGAGGAGGAACGCGGACTACCGAAGACTATGGGGCTATTTAAGCTCAGTGAGGGCCGATTATGTGCTTGTCAATACGAGGTTTTATCGACATTCTCTGGAGGGCTTACGTTACGCTAGGGATAAAGGCATCACGCCGATTCTCATCGAGCATGGATCAGCTCATCTAACATTAGGCAATGCGGTCTTCGATCGTGCTCTCGCTTTGTACGAGCACGCGATTACTGGACTCGTGAAAAGAGGTAGGCCATTGTTCTATGGTGTTTCTGAGAAAAGTAATCGCTGGCTGGAGCATTTCGGAATACGGGCAGAGGGGGTTTTGAAGAACGCGATCGATGCGCCAGAGTTTAGGGCGCTGGCATCAGCCCGAGATTTCCTGACCGAGAACGGCATTGGGGGGGATGCGTTTGTCGTAGGCTATGCGGGGCGCTTAACTCCGGAAAAGGGTATAGCGTCTCTAATGGAGGCTGCAGATTTGCTGCAGGAGGAAGAAGGTATTCACTTTCTTGTTGCGGGGTCGGGCAGTTGCGAGAGCCTTGTGTCTGACGCGAAGCGAGGGAACGTGACATTTTTGGGACGTCTTGATAAGGCGGATTTGTCGGCTCTTTTGAGCCAGCTTGATATGTTTTGCCTCCCCTCGCGCTCCGAGGGGTTTGCTACGGTGCTTCTTGAAAGCGGGGCGTGGGGGATTCCCTTTGCAGCTACTGATGTGGGGGGCGTTGACGAGCTCGCTGGGAGTGAAGACGGTAAGCTGCTACTAGCATCCGCGTCGCCTGACGAGATCGCTGATGCCATAAAATATGCACGAGATAATCGTGAGGAGATGCGATGCATAGGCCGCAGGCTGCGTGAGCATGTGGAGAACGAGTGCACCTGGCTATCGACTGCCTCATCCGTGCGTTCCGCGTGTTCTAACACGATGGCGCCCTCATCCTCGTAGGCAGAGGGGTATACTGTCCAACGGCTATTATGCGTTAGTGGGAGAAACATGAAGGTTCTGGCAATAATACCAGCCTACAACGAAGAGGCGAACATAGTATCTACCGTAGAAGACCTGAAGCGAAATGCTCCAGGAGTAGATTACGTTGTTGTCGATGATGGCTCGCGGGATGCAACGCGTGACCTCTGTCACGAACACGGATACCCGCTTATTCCATTGCCGGTGAATCTCGGATTGGCCGGCGGGTTTCAGACTGGTATGAAATTCGCCTTGTCTCATGGGTACGATTTTGCTGTGCAGTTTGATGCGGATGGCCAGCATTCGGCTGCCTATATTTGGCCCATGGTGGAGCATGCTGAGTCTTCGGGATCCGATATTGTAGTGGGGTCGCGGTTCTGCGCTCAGAAAAAGCCCCTTTCGGCCCGCATGGTCGGTTCGGAGTTGATAACGGCCATAATGAAGCTTACTACTGGAACGAAGATCGAGGATCCGACTTCGGGAATGCGTCTCTTCAATAAGAAGATGATCGCGCAGTTTGCTAATAACTACGATTACAGCCCAGAACCCGATACGCTGGCGCTGGTGATTCGGGGTGGGGGCGTCGTTACGGAGATTCCTGTTGAGATGAGGGATCGTGTTGCAGGCGAGAGCTATCTGAATTTCACCAAATCCGTCGCCTACATGTTGAGAGTGGGCGTGTCTATTCTGTTTCTGCAGTGGTTCCGTAAGAAGGGAAAGTAGATGTACTGGCCTTTGCTGATCGTGGGCGCCTTTCTGACGGTTGCTTATGTTCTCGTTAAAATACGTCATAACCAGCTCATGACTTCAGATGCAGTATTCTGGTTCTTTTTTGCTGTCGTGCTTATCGTGGCAGCGCTGTTCCCCCAGCTTGTTTTTTCCTTGTCTGACCTTCTCGGCATCGAGTCCCCCGCAAACTTTGTCTTTCTCTGTGTTTTGGTTGTCGTGGTGTATCGATTGCTTGCTCTGTCAGTTGAAATGGCGCGTCTTCGCAGTAAGCTGACAGCGCTCGCTCAGGATACGGCTCTCAAGGACGCAAGCGACATCTCCCACTCTGCAAAGAACTGAGACGGGGCTCTGTGGTTGAGCCTGCCTATGGCGAGGCGTTGGTCAGTCGAGTGCTGGTGGATGCGTGCATCTGCGTTGGAGCGTGAGATTTTCCTCAGAGGTGGTTTGCGCGGCGAGACTACCGAATAATGGATTTGGCCGGCGCAGCCCTTCGCATCCTTCCGCCGTTCGAAGTTAACGATGTGTTGATGAGTCGGAATTACTGACGGAGGCTTGGGGCTCGGCGGGGGATAATCGCTTTTGATGTTCGACGGCGCTCGGGCGCCTTTCGGGAAGGGATGACTATGATTGATCGCAAGGCGTTTCGGACGCTGTCGTCCGGGCTGTACCTTATTTCGGCGCGCGTGGGCGACAAAGTGTGCGGGTGCGTGGTGAACACGCTCGTGCAGGTGGCCTCGGAGCCGGCCACGCTGGCGGTATCGCTCAACAAGGAGAACGCCACCACGGCGTCTATCCTGGAATCGGGCCGCTTCGCCGCGGTGGTGCTGTCGCAGGATGCGCCCATGGAGCTCATCGGCACCTTCGGGTTCCACACCTCTGCCGACACCGACAAGTTCGCCCTGTGCGAGCATGCCGAAGATGGCACGCACATTCCGTACGTGACCGAGCACGGGCTCGCGCGGTTCTCCGTCGCCGTTACCGAGACGGTGGACGTGGGCAGCCACTACCTGTTCGTGGGCGTCGTGGAAGAGGCCGAGGTGCTGTCCGCCGGCGACCCGCTCACCTACGCCTACTACCACGCCGTGAAGGGCGGTAAGACCCCGCCGAAGGCCGCCACCTACAACGGCGGCGACGAGGCGGCTCCCGCGAGCGTCGAGGCCACAGCGGCCGGCGAGGCGGCCACGGGCAAGAAGATCGCCTGGCGCTGCACCATCTGCGGCTTCATCGAGGAGGGCTACCCCGATGGCCTGCCCGCCGACTACATGTGCCCCATCTGCGGCGCTACCCGCGACATGTTCGAGCGCATCGAGCTGTAGGGGGGCGCAGAAGGCGACTGAAATTTGGGTTCTTCACGATACGCGAAGAGCCAGAGCGAGCATTTTCTGTCGCATTGACGTGCGGGACGTTGTAGAATGGCAGAACCAATGACGAAAGGAGGCTTCCATGGCGGATTTGTTCGATGTCGCTGAATTCGTTCTCGAGGATTTGGGAGCTTCCTCAACTATGAAGCTTCAAAAGATCGTCTTCTACAGCCATGCATACCATTTGGTGCGCACGGGCGAGCCCTTGGTTGACGAGAAGATCGAGGCCTGGGCTAATGGCCCGATCTTCCCCGCGCTGTTCGACAAGCATCGCCGCTCGTTCGTGGTTTCTCGCGGCTTTTTCTCGGGGTTCGCGAAGGGGGCGCCCCTCAAGTCAAGCGAGGTCATTGCGCTGCGCGCCGCCCTGGGCGCGTTCCGCGATATGACGGGCGCTGAGCTCAGCGAGTTGACGCATTCCGAATCGCCGTGGGCGGATGCTCGCAAGGGGCTCGCTCCGGCAGCCCGGTCGCACAACCAGATTTCCGACGAGAGCATTATGAAGTTCTACTCGTCGCTGTCCTGCGCAAACCCCTTGTTTGCGCGCTAATGCTTCATTACTCGAAAAAGCAGGTCAGAAGGGCTGGAGAGACTATCTCCAGCCCTTCTGCGTCACCTTCGGAGAGGGCGGAAGCCGAGGCGGTGGTGAATTTCTGGCGCAACATTCACCGTCGCCCGCTGCAGCTGCTTCTGCAGGAGCTGGATGAGCGCGGGATTTCCGCCGAGCACCTGGTTGCGGGGCGGATCAAGAAGTTCGATACCATCGTTGACAAGTTGACTCGCCGCAATGCCATCGCCAATTTGGCGGCTATGGACGACATTGCGGGCTGCCGAATCGTCGTTCCCGACCTTGGCAGGCAAGCTGCCTTGTGCGATGCGCTGTACGAGGTTCCCGAGTGCGATACGGCGTGGTCAGACCGACACGACTACATCGGCAGCCCGAAGGAGAGCGGCTATCGCGGACGGCATCTGCTGTTTCGTTATCAGGATCCGCGCCACGGCTACGCCCTGCCCATCGAGCTGCAAGTGCGCACGGAGCACCAGCATGCTTGGGCGACGGCGGTGGAGATGTACGACGAGGTGGCGGCCGACCGCCTGAAGTTCGGGGAAGGGCAGTCGCAGGCTGATAGGTTCTTCCGGCGCATATCGGTTGTCATGCGGCAGCTCGAGGAGCGCGGTCGCGTTGAGCCGTCGTCGATCCGCTCCCTTGATGACGGCACCGACGGACTGCAGGCCGCGCTCGACATCCTTCGGATGCTCTCGGCCGCCTCTCAGTCGGTGTATGTGCTGGGAGGGGGGAAGGAGGTGGCCCCCGAAAGTTACTGCCTGGTCGACTTCGACCCCGCAGAGCAGGTTGTCGAGCTTACCGAGGTTTGTCCCGAAGTGGCGCTCGAGACCTATTTCGCCAGCGAGGACGACCCTGACAGAGAGGGGCATAATTTCGTGCTGCTGCGCGGCGCCACGCTCGATAAGCTGAAGGATCTGTACCCGAACTACTTCGGGGATATCTCGCGATTCGTGACGATTTTCAACGACTTGATCTACAAGAACCTTCCCGCTTTTGCCTGAGGTGATGCAGGTTGAAGGGTGTTCCCCGACTTGCTTCAGCGTTTATAGGACAAGACAAACGCGGCCCGCGCTAGCCCAAGGCTGTCACCGTTAACTCGCAGATATTAGACTCATATTAAAACTAGGGCCAGTCCCAGCAGGACCGGCCCTTGCAAAACCCGAAGGTTTTTCTACGCGTGGTTATGCTCGCAAATTTGCGCCACGCCGTCAGTCGCCTTTCATGCCCCACTGTTGACTCAGCTGCTCAAGAGCCCAAGGCCACGAGACTCTCTCCTGTTCGAGTCGGAGTGCGTGCCTGCTGAAGTCGATTGTTGGGAAATCTCCCCAATCGGATTGTTGGCTTTGGCCCCGAAGTGTTTCAAGGGTGGCTTGCTCCTCCGCTGTCAAACACTCGAAACGACCAGCGTTTGGCTTCTCCTCGGTTACGCAGAGCGATGAATGCCTAAGAAGGGTCCCGCGATCCATGAGGATGGATCGCGCGCTGGGAAAGTGGGAGCGGAAGAGGCTGAGGATAGCGAATCCATGGGTATCGAGGTCGCCCCAGTAGTAAAGCTCGGTTTCCGAAAGCCATGGGACATCTTTGAGCTCGCCGACACGGTAGCCTCCTCCATGAACTGCCAGGGTGTCTTTCAAGGGGGGAAGGGCCAGCATGGTGGTAAGGTTTTCGCAGACGATAACGCGTTTTGGAACCGTTAGCGCTCTTTGCTTCTCCAAGTTGGCCAATTGAACGATGGGAAGGGCTAGGTCGGCCAGTTCGCTGGGAGCGAGACCTGTGCCAAGGAAGCGGATGCGCACGAGTGGCGGCAGCTGCTTGAATTGATAGCGTCGCCCTGATGCAAGTTCGTAAATCGGACGTATGGTACTCCAGTGCCGCTCAGCCCACTTCGTGTCAATGCCGAAGATGGGAAGCTCTCTGATGAAGCGCGGCTCGTCAGGATGTTCGGCGAGCCACGCTAAAACATCTAACGTGCGGTTCCAGTCGGCATCTCGCATGGAACAAAGGGAGCGCATGGATCGCTTAGTTGCGTTGGCAATGTCGAGTGCGGAGTCTTCGATAGCGTTTTGGCCGTAAGAGCCTCTGAGCACATCGGCTAATTGAGCTATACGAAGACAAGCCAATTGCCAACTTTTCAAACGGCCGGCAAGGGAGGCAACGGCTGCCGGCGTCTGGGCAAGAAGCCGCGTGGGGAGACACTGGGTGCCAATGGTTGGCCAGTTGCGCTCCTCCCATTCAAGCTGCGTGTCCGGTGGAAGGGGAAGCACTCTCCAGTCGTCGGCCCACCGCCTGGTTCCTTCCAGGTCTTTCAACGCGCTACGCTCGCTTGGTCGATGAAGTGGTATCGACCAGGGCAGCGATGCGAAAGGCTCGGCTGCGACTTCTTTGAGCTTGCCGAGAAAAACGAGCGAGGCCCATGATCCGAAGTGCCTCTCGTAGAGCTTCCCGGCTCGGCTCTTTGCTTCTTCGGTCGAAAGCGGTGCGGTGCTACTTCCCACAGTCGCGCTCCTCCTCCCGCTCGTCGTCTGGCTCCGATGCGATGCTCGTCACGGTCGTGCGTCGTCCGTCCTCGCAGTGGAAATACACGATATTGCCCACATGACTTTCGGCGACTTGTACCATTTTTCCTGGGGTGGCGAGTATCGGCTGAAAGCCGAAATCCTCGAACGTGCCGAGAGCTGTTTCAGCGAAGGAGGTGTCGGCTTTGTCGAACGCCTCGTCCATTGCCACAGTGCCAAAAGCGGGAATGTCCTCGCCGTCCTCTGCCAGCTGGTAGCGAAGCGCGGCCGCCAGGCAGAAGATGACGAGTTTTTGCTTCTGACCGCCCGAGAGCCCTCGATCGCTTGCATGGACAGTGCGGATTTCCCCCGTATCAGTTATCTCGCGGGCGAGGAAGGAGACGTGAAGGCGTGTGTCGAGGCACTGGTCAACCCAGTTTTTATCGGCCGCATTGTCGCGTGCGAGCCCGGCTCGCAGGCGGTTGATGAGAGCGGCGCTTCGGCGGTAGCGATCCTCTGCTTGCGCGAGTTCCTCGTCGCTCCACGATCCCTCTGTAATAGCGCGCAAGTCCTTCAAGAAGGCATCGGCCTGGGCGCCTCTGCTCTCTCTGACGACAATTTCGAGATGGATTCCCGGAGCGTACTCCGAAAGAGCGAGCGAGGTGTTCACTTGCGCGATACGCTCCTTCACTTCGTGGACGGCATCGCGAATGGTGGCTGAAATGGTGGTGATCTGGTCTTGGCTGAAGTTGTGGAGCACGCGCAGGAAGTCGTTCTCGTGGTCGGGGAGGCCGCTTGACTGAATGCGGCGTAGAATCTTCAGATAGGCGGGAAGTTCCGCGAAGTCCATGGTTAGGTTCGCCGCCGCGGTGCTCCACTGGCGCCGATAGTCGGCGATTGTCTGCTCGGCGGCATTCTGGGCCTTCTGCTTCAGGTCGGCGACCTGTCGCTGCTCACTGGAGAGCGCATTGCCCACCTCAGTGGAGATGCGATATACCTCGGCCGTGTCGTCTTCGGGGGATAGGCCGCACACGTTGAATCGCGCCTCGAGCATGGCGTTGTCCTCGGCATCGGGAGGCTCAACTCCGTCTATGCGCCGCTGGGCGGCGGCAATATGTTCTTCGATCTTGGCCAGGGCGTGTTCCTGCTCTTTTATCTGCGCGGCTATCTCATTGACTGCGTCGCGGGCTTGGTTGAAGCGTTTTTCGGCATCGTCCAGCATCTGGCGAAGGCGGCTGAGTTTAACGTTTGCCCTCTCGAGCGTCTGTTGGTAATTACGAGCGCTGGCGAGGGCGCTTTGGGCTGTCTTGAGGTCGTAGGATTCCCAGCGGGCTCCTTCGAGCAGCTTTCCCAAACGTACAAGATCTCTCTTGTGCTGGAGCGCATCCGACTGCTCGTCGGCCTTCGCTCGCAGATCGCTCACTATGTTGCGTACCTCTTCGAGCTGGCGATCGAGCTCTGCGGTCTTGGCTTGGTTCGAGGAGCCGAGAATCCAGCGGGCTTTATCGCCGATCTTTGCTCGATCGTCTTTGATGTACCGCCGACCGCGCTTCACTTGACCTCGCAAGGTGACCGCATAGCGGTGATTCTGCAGATCGTCAGAGGATTCCACGCAGGCAAAATCGAATTTGGTCCGGAGAAGTCGGTGCACCCAGCGCACGTACTCTTCGTGGGTGCATTCGCGAACTACGTCAAGCTTGCGTACCAGCGACGACGGAGAAAGCTCGCTTTGGGGTACTTCAACGTCTTCGGCAACGTCCTCGAACTCGAAGCGCAAGCCGAGGTGCATTTTGTCGACGAAGCTGGCGACGGCGGGAGCAAATCGGTGGGCAACGAGGAGGGTTCGGCCTTGGCTGGCTAGAAGGCGCTCGGCGGCCCCGCGCCAGCGCTCTTCGCCTTCGCGCATGTCGATGAGCTCGGCGACGAAGATGAGGTCCCCGTGGTCGAGCCCCAGGTCTCGCTCGATTCGGCGACGCACTTCATCGAGTCCGCGGGGAATGTTGGTTTTTGTCGCTAGGAGATGACGCCGTTCCGCTTGGATATCGTCGAGCCTGCTTTGAGCCTCCTCGGCAAGGGCGGCGGCTTTGAACGTGCGGTCTTTGTGCGCACTGATTTCCTGCTCGGCTTCTGCTCCCTTTTTCCTGACGGTGCGCACAAGGCATCCCCATTCCTCGGCGAGGACGGGCACCTTGCCAAAGCCATAGGACATAAGGTCTGCCTGGAGTCGGGTGCGGTTGGATTCAATATCCCGAAGGTGATCTTCGGCGTTTGCCGTAGCTACTATAGCGGTATCGAGAGCGAAGCCGCCTTTATCGCCGAGGGCCTGACGTGCTTGGCTTTGCGCCATATCAGCGCGGTGCAACTCGTCTTCGCGCTCGGTGCGCTGCCCCGAGAGACCGTCGATACTTCTCAGGAGCCTTTCCTTTTCTCCACGGAGGCGTAAGAGGGCGAGACGATCGGTGAAGCGCGGAAGAGCTTGCGCGAGCCGCTCTATGCGGGCCAGGTTTTCTGATGCGCCTTTGTACTGTATTGCCAAACCCTCGAGAGGTAGGAGGCATTCCATCTGCTTGCGCTGGTCGACGACGGCTTGATAGGCAGTTTCTAGCGCGCCGAACTGCTCGACGGCTGATTTAGCCTGGTCGTATGTTTTGGGATCCTCAAGCATGAAACGACGCAGGAGGTCGTCAAGAGACCCGAAGTTCTTCGCAGCCTGGGTGCGGTGGAGAAGCTCGAGTGATTTGACGTCGCGCATCGATAGGAGTCGGGCAAAGTAGGCGGCGAAAGGCGCGTGTTGGCGGAATGCCCGTCCGCGATCCTTGAAGTCGCGGTTGAACTTGGCTAAGTCGATGCCGTTAGCCGCGTAAGGGGAAAGGTCGGCGAGGCCTTCGTCGCCGCGAACGACGGCGAACATCGAGCTTACGTCCGACGGGCTCACTGTGCCGGCCTTCATATGGAACAGGGCAACCAGGTTTATCGGGCGCCGACCGCCGGCACCATCTTCGTAGCGCAAAAGAATGCCTGACCAGAGAGCGCCTTTCGCGCGAAGGAAGGCGCTTGTGACTTCGCCCGAATCGCTCGTTTTGTTCCCCCAGGCCCCGCGCACGTAGGAGGCGATGGTGCGGTCTTCCCCGCGATCGCCATCACTGCGAGCTGCGGCGTTGAGGTGTCGATTGCGTGGTGGTGTGAGCACCGTGGTCATCCCGTCGAGTAGCGTTGACTTACCCGACCCCGACTCGCCGGTGAGCAACGCACCCTTGCGGTCGATGGGAACAACATGAAGTCCGTTGAACGTCCCCCAGTTGTACACCTCGATGGCAGCGAGGCGCCATTGATCTGGATAAAGAACTTGCTCTGCGCTGCCGTGTTCGCTACTCACGACCACCCTCCTTCTCCGTCTCCCGTAAAAGGTCCTGGTATTCTTCCTGGAGCGCGGTGATCTCCTCCGCATTGAAGACGAGAGAGAGGACGGGAGACACCTCAAAACGCTGGTCGTCTTCTGTGCGCAGTAAGATGTTGTTTTTCGTCATCTTCGACCACGAGGCATCGAGCTTCTTCTGGAATGCTGCCTCATCGTGGGAGGTGGCGGCGCGGTAGGATGCCAGTTGGTCGAACACCTCGCGTTTGCTGACGAAGGCTCGCCCGTCTCCCTCCAGCATAAGGGTCTTGCGGAGGGTGAGCACCATGATGGTATCGCAAAATGTGAGCTTGCTCTTGCGCACAGCGGCGGGTATGCGTTCGTCTTCCGCCGGCGCATCGCGCACAAAAGCGATGCCGTCCTCTTCGCTTAAAACAAGAACAAGAAACAAGTTGGCTAGAGCGATCTCTACAGCCTCGCGGTTGGTTACAAGAGCCGCCCAAAGCTCGCTGTGGCGACGTTCGGTCAGCATGGGCCCTCGAAGCAGCTGCAGAAAGGCACGCCGCGCATCGAGGGACAGCGTCCCGCAATCACCGGGCCACAATCCTCGGTCATCAGCGCCGGCGGTGTTATCGTAGAACTCGGTCATAAGGTTACCTCCCGGTAGAATTCGAAGGCAGGTATGGTTGCCTTGCGGCGAGCACCGTCGCGCCTCTCCCAGTGAACCGTCTCGAAAGCTCTCGTCTCGCTTTGCCGGCCCTGACGCGTCGCGATATCTACGAGGCCAACGACGGAAGCGACGCCCTGAGTGGCAGGAAACTGATTGAGCACCTCGGCAAGGGAGACGGTCGGCATTTCGTCAGCGACGGTCTCCTTCATGGAGAGGGCTGCATTCACGTTGTTTAAGAGCTCCCGGTAGTCGATCTCGCTCTCGCGCACAATCTTCCTGAGATCCTCAATGGACAGCTTCGGGCCCGCGGATTCAGGCTCTATAGCTGCGTCATCGGAGCGGTAGAGTCCGGGGTTGTGGGGCTGCCAGCGGGTAATGGGCTGCATTTTGATGTGCGTGAGGCTGAGTCGCGTAAGCATTTCGTGGTAAAGGGGGATTTCACTAGCGAGGTTGTGAGCCAGGGCGAGCGTTTGGTCGATAAGCCGCTTCATCTGGCGCTGTTCCTGATAACTCTGCTCCTGTACGAACCGGCGCAGACCCTGGGCGAATTGGGTCATCACCCCATGCACCTCGAAGCTCTGATTTAGGAAGCTGCGGAGCAAGTTACGCAGTCGGTGGCGTTCGTCGGCTGTGAGGTCGTGGGCGAAAGGCCGGCTGAGGATATCGTCAAGGGCGGCTTGCACTGACTCGGTGAGAGCGGGGTCTCGCAGAAGGCTGAAAAATCCCCCGAAGGAGCGCCCTGAGGACGATTGCTCGATATGGTCTACTCCTGCGAAGATGTCTTCAAGGATTTGAGCCGACTCATCATCGCTGTTGAGGATAGAGGCATGCAGCTGTTCATTGATGACCTCGAACTCGGCGGTCACGGTAAGGAAGTCTGCGGGAATCTGCCGCGCGATGCTCATGATATCCCGAGCCTGCTCTACGGCGCGGTCGTTCTCGAGGGTTTCGATGATGCCCTCATCGAGGCGTTTGAGGGCTTCGTCGATGGCGTCGCGCTCGGACATCAGGGCGGCTTTTCGCTTCGTGATATCCTCGTCGGTGTCGCGGGCAAGTCTCTGAATGGCTTCGATGATGGTGCTCAAACGCGACTGAGTTGCTGTTCTTTGTGGCTCGGCTATTCCCCGTGCGAATTGAATGGCCGTAACGGCAGCCGCAGATAGCTCATACGTCTCAATTCTCGGTTGGTCGGACGGCCTGCGAACGAGAAAGCCGGCAGTGCGCCATTGATCGCAATAATCTTGGGCCGATCGGGGGAGGTCGAGCGATGTCCGCAGACGCAGCTCCTCCAAGTCCGCTTCAACGAGATTCGCAAGTTCAAACGTGGGGAGGCGGCGTGTTTGGCCGCCCAGGTGATTGTCGAGTATGGCAAGTATCACGGGGGCGTTGGCGGCCCTCAGCAGTCGCCATGCTGCATGTTCGTCGACAAGCTGCTGGAAGAGGAGAGCGTCGGAGGTGACGGACATTGGCTTCTCCATTCTTGCCGGGCGGAGCGGGCCATCTGATATGGTGCTTGGCATTGGCTCTGCGGGGGCATGCAGGCTTCACTCTAGATAGTAAAAATTATCCTATCACATAAAAAGACCCAGCATAGGAGAAAGCTGGGTCTTTGGGGTAGAAGAGATTGGAGATCTTACAGTTCGCCGCGCTGCCAGGCTTCCAGGCCCTCGATGACGAGCTTGTGGGCCTTCTCTACCTGGGGGAGGTGCTTCTCGGCGGCCTCGTACTCGCCGGCGTACAGGGCGTCGGACACGAGCGCCGCGCACTCGTAGAGGTCCTTGAAGCTGAGGTTGCCCGCCACGCCCTTCAGCGCGTGGGCCTGGCTGTAGCCCTCGGAGAAGTCCTTGGTCTCCATGGCGGCCTCAAGCGCCACCATGTGGCCGTCATCCAGGTACTTCAGCGCCAGCCGCTCGTACAAATCGGCGTTGTCGCCGAAGCGGTCCATGGCGTCGACGTAGTCGATCCCGAAGGGGGCCAGTTTATCTGCAAGCTCTGCGGTCATAGCAAATCCTTTCAGCGGAAGGGTCGGCCCGCGCCCGCCTCTGCGTCTCTCTCCTCGTCGCAGGTGGCACGCTCGCGCCTTATCTGACTAGTCAGTTTAGTTCTCCGTAACGGAGCCGTCAGCGAACCGCCCCACTCGTTTACGTTTCGTAGCGGTTTGTCAACAGGCTGTAATATAGGGGAAGCTAAGCCGTTACCAAACGCGGGCGCCGCCCAGCGGGCCGCTCGCCCGTTCTGCGGCGAAAGTGCTGGTGAAGGCCGCGGAACGCTCGCCGCACCGCGGCCCGTAGCCGCTCCCTAGTAGTCGGCCGCCGCGTCGCTTTCCATCCACTGCCGGTAGAAGTCCTCGTAGGCATCGGCGAGCACCGCCTCGCGGGCGCGGCGCATGAGGTCCAGCAGGAAATGCAGGTTGTGCACCGAGATGAGCATGGCGCCGAGCATCTCGTTCTGCTTCACCAGGTGCCGAATATAGGCGCGCGTGTAGTTGCGGCAGGTGGGGCAGTCGCAGGCCGCATCCAGCGGGCCGAAGTCGCGCGCGTACTTGGCGTTGCGCATGTTCATGCGGCCCGTGCTGGAAAACGCCGTGCCCATGCGGGCGGTGCGCGTCGGCAGCACGCAGTCGAACATGTCGACGCCCTCGCGCACGGCGCGCACGAGGGTGGTCGGGTTCCCCACGCCCATGAGGTAGCGCGGACGGTCCTCGGGGCAGGCGCGGGCCACGTCGCCTAAGGTCTCGAACATCACCTCGTGGTCCTCGCCCACGGAATAGCCGCCGATGCCGAAGCCGCCGAAGCGCCGGCCGCCCGCGGCCAGCGACTCGTCCTCGATCTCGCGCAGGCGCCGCACGCTTTCCAAGCGCAAATCAAGGTGCATGCCGCCCTGCACGATGCCGAAGAGCGTCTGGTCGGGCCGGGTGTGGGCCGCCAGGCACCGGCGCGCCCAGGCGCTCGAGTAGTCCACGGCGCGCGCAACGAACTCGCGGGTGGCCGGGTAGGGGGCGCACTGGTCCAGCTGCATGGCAATGTCCGCGCCGATGAGCTCCTGTATGCGCATGTTCTCCTCGGGCGTCCAGTGGATGTTCGAGCCGTCGTAGATGCTCTTGAAGGTGACGCCGTCGTCCGACAGCTTCACGGTGTCGGCCAGCGAGAACACCTGGAAGCCGCCGGAGTCGGTGAGCATGGGGCCGTTGTAGTTCATGAAGCGGTGGATGCCCCCGGCCTCGGCCACGAGGTCGGCGCCGGGCCGCATGGCCAGGTGGTAGGTGTTCGCGAGCACCACCTGGGCCCCAAGCTCGTGCAGCTGGTCCACGGTGACGCCCTTCACGGTGGCAGAGGTGCCCACGGGCATGAACATGGGGGTGTGGAAATCGCCGTGGGCGGTGGTGTAGGTGAGCGCGCGGGCGTGTCCGCTCGTCGCGTCGCAGGTGCAGTCAAACAGGGCCATCTAGCGCACCTCCTCGCTGGCTGCGGCGCCCGCGCCGGGGGTGGCGGGGTAGGGGGCCGCATCGGCCTTGGCCGCGGCGTAGCGGGCGGCGGCAGCCTGGGCCTCGGCAGCTGTCGCGCAGGTCGCGAGCACCGCCTCGGCGTCGGCGGCGGCCACCGTGCCCGCGTTGATGTCGCGGGCCGGGTCGGCGCAGGGCGGCAGCGCTTCCACCCAGCGGGCGAAGTCGGCCATGGTCCCGTGGCGCACCGTGGAAAGATCGAAGCCGTCGGTGGGATCCAGCAGCCAGTCGGTCACGAGGAACGCGTCGGCCCCCAGTTCCGCAAAGGCCAGGTCCTCCACGGTGTTGTTGCCCACCATGAGGATGTCCTCCGGCGCCACGCCCAGCGCCGCCGCGTTCTCGGCGTAGTATCGCGGGTGCGGCTTCACCGTGGTGGAGTTGTCGTAGGTGGTCAGGCGCGCGAAGGCGTCCGCGTCGGCGCCGGCCCACGCGAGGCGCCAGCGCACGGCCTGGGGCGGGAACATGGGCATGGTGGTAAGCACCAGCGGGTAGCCCTTCTCCTGCAGCACCTCCAGGGCGCGGGCCGTCTCCGGGTTCGGCTGCACGCTTTCGCCCAGCTTCCCGAAGGGCCCCTCGTAGAACTCCGTAAGCAGGGCCTCCCAGTCGGCGGCATCGGGGTCCATATGGCGGTGGAACTCGCCCCAGAACGCCTCCTCGTTGGTGGAGCCGTCGTCGTGGGTGGCCATGGCGTGGGTGCCGCGCTTGAGCGCCTCCAGGAAGGCGCCGCCGTCGATGCCGCGCACGGTCATGAAGTCGTAGAGGGCCTCGAAGTAGCTTTGCATGAAGGCGCCCAGGTCCATGGGCAGAAGCGTTCCGTCCAAATCGAAGCAGATGGCGCGGTAGGCGCGCGGGGTTTCGGTCATGAGCGTGTCCTTTCGGGTGCCCGGGCCGCCGACGCGGCCGAGGCGATGTGGTGTCGTGGTAGTATACCGCCGAACGAAAATGCTAAGGAGCGATTCCATGAGAACGGATGATTTCGACTACAACTTGCCCGAGGAGCTTATCGCCCAGGAGCCGGCGGCCGTGCGCGACGAGTGCCGCCTGCTCGTGATGGACCGCGAAAGCGGCGCGGTGGAAGACCGCATCTTCCGCGACATCGTCGAGTACCTGCGCCCCGGGGACCTGCTCGTGGCCAACGAGACTCGCGTCATGCCGGCGCGGCTGCTCGGCGCCAAGCGCGGCACGGGCGGGGCAGCGGAGGTGTTCCTGCTGCGCGAGTGCGCCGGCCCCGAGCCGCGCACGAACCGCGTGGCGTTCTGGGAGGTGCTCGTGCGCCCGGGCAAGCGTCTGAAGCCGGGGGCCGGGGCCGTGGTCGATTTCACGAACGCCGCCGGCGAGGTGGTGCTGTCGGCCGAGATCAGCGACTGGGCCCGCGGGGCGCAGAAGGGCGAGCGTGTGGCGAAGCTGACCACGCCTCTGCCGTCGCTGGACGAGGCCCTGCACGCCGTGGGCCACACGCCGCTACCGCCCTACATCAAGGACTACGCCGGCGACGAGGAGCTCTACCAGACGGTGTATTCGCGCCGGGAAAGCTCGGCGGCCGCGCCCACGGCCGGGCTGCACTTCACGCCCGAACTCATCGAGCGTTTGCGCGAGCGCGGCATCGGCTGGGCCACGGTGGAGCTGGAGGTGGGGCTGGACACCTTCCGCGTGGTGGATGAGGAAGACCCCGCCGACCACGTTATCCACACCGAGTTCTACACGGTGCCCCAGGCCACAGTGGACGCCGTCGCCGCCGCCCGCGCTGCCGGCGGCCGCGTTATCGCCGTGGGCACCACGAGCGTGCGCAGCTTGGAAAGTGCCTGGGATCCGGCCGCCGACGGGGGTCGCGGCGCTCTTGCGCCCCGCGACCGCGAGGCCACGAGCCTCTACATCCTGCCGGGCTACCAGTTCCATGTGGTCGACGCCCTCATCACCAACTTCCACGTGCCGAAATCCACCCTCATGATGCTCGTGAGTGCGTTTGCCACCCGCGAGCACATCATGGCCGCCTACGAGCACGCCATAGCCGCCCGCTACCGCCTCCTCAGCTTCGGCGACGCCATGTTCCTGCACTAGACGTACCAGGCCTGCCGCCCGGTGTCTCCCATCAAACGGGAAATCGGGAAACTGGCTCGGATTCGACGATTTTTCTACATCTCGCCACTGAATTGCCGTCAGCGACCACGAGCGACCTGGGGAAACTCGACAACTTTCTCGCGCGGGAAGGCGTTTTTCGCCCCCGAGCGTCGAAAAATCGTCGAATCCAAGCCACAAAATGAAAATCCCGATGCGTCCATCGTCGGAGGACTGCGCACTCGGCGCTTCTCCAGTCGAACGCCTGATAGCTAAATAAGCGGCTCTACGTAGGCGAGGGGCGCTGTCTTCACGGAGCCGCAGAATTCCGCAGCGCCCGGCATCTCCAGCCCGCGTTTGGAAGCGATCATCGTGACCGTCAGGTCAGCGCGCACCGTGTCGACTGCAGCGCGCCCCGTTTGCGCGGAAAATCCGCTAGGGACATCGGCGGCCACCGCCAGGGTGCCGGCATCATGGGCCTCATTAAGGGCGCGAATCCACCCATCTAAGGGCGCTCGCACGGAATCGTGGGCAAACCCGGTCCCCAGCAGGGCGTCGATGGCCAGCGGCGCTTCACGCAGAAGATTCGCCAACCGTTTACCGTCCGGCGCTACCTCCACGAAGCTGTGGTTGCCGAGCGCCGCCTGCGCCCGCAGCGCCGCTGTCCGCGCCGGCTCGGCCAAGAGGTCGCTCGCTGCCGCCGGCGTCACCACGCGCGCAGGGATGCCCCAGGCGTCCAGGTACTCGGCCGCCACCCAGCCGTCGCCTCCGTTGTTGCCCGTGCCGCAGAGAATGACCACGGGGGAGCCCGAAGCCAGCTTGTCACGCGCTTCCAGCATCTTGCGCACCTCAAAAGCCAGGAAGCGCCCTGCGCGCCGCATCAGCGCGTCAAGGGAGGTGCCCGCTTCGGCGATGCGTTGCTCAAGCGCCACCACTTCGGTAACGTCCAGCACCGGCGACTCGAAGGCGCTATCGGCGACAGCATCGGCCACGGGGCGGTAGGCCTCCACCAGCCGCGGCAGCGACCAGGCGGCGTTCGCGGGGCTCGTAGAGGGCAGCTGCACGGCTGGCATCCCGTATTCGGCCTCGCAGAGCTGCCGGTACAGCCGCGCCGAAGTGGCCCCTGTGCAGAAGATGCGCTCGATGGGCGCGGCGTCCAGGATGCGCGCCAGGTCGTTGGGCCGCGCGTTCTCGATGGAGGCATCCGACGCCCCGCAGATGTCGCAGGAGGCCAGCACGTCCCACAGCGCGATGTGGTGACGCAGCAGCAAATCGGCGCGCTCGGCGTTGGGCTCGGGCACCGGCTCGTCGAACAGTGCCGCCATCACCGGCCAGAACCGGTTGCGCGGATGCCCGTAGAAAAACGCCGCCTCCCGCGAGGCCGGCGAGGGCATCGTGCCCAGCACAAGCACGCGCGAGCGCCCGTCAAACACCGGCTCGATGCCATGCTCCACGCGCTCGACCGGGTGGTCGCCTGCTCTACCTCTGCTGCTCATGAACGCGATCCCCTTTCTCTAGCTTCTGCGCAAAGGCCCAATCTGTTTCGAAATAAGCCGTCTCGGCCAAGCTCTGCTTCTCGGGCGGCGCGGCCCAGTAGCCCCCGAGCGACCACTCAATTGCGAAGAGGAGCGCTTGCTGGGCTTCGAAATCGCGACTTTGGGGGCGCAGTCGCAGATTGCGGGCATGGTACACCTCAGTGGCAATCCGCTCCATTTCCGAACAGCTTCCAAGCTGGCGCGCAGTGACGGTTACGACTTTGTATCCGTCGGCCTCAAGCGCCAGCCGTTTCTGCGCGTCCCGCGTGAGCCGGGGCGCATCCGCATGCTCGGTCGTCGAGTCGTATTCGATCGCGATTTTCGCATCAGGGATGAGGATATCGGGGACGAGCGTTGCCCGATGGGCGATACGCTGAGCCTTTCGCGACGGTGTTATGCGCTTGTTGATCTTCAGTCCGGCGATCTGAAAGCCTCCGTAGCGGAATGGCAGTCCGAAAATCATGGCAAGAAACGCCTCCGGCGGCGAGGCGGCTCCTTCGACTACCCAGCGCAGCGCTTCGCGCGCCTTTTTCGCGCCCCACAGACCCGGGTTGGCTCGCAGAAATGCCCCCAATCTGCGTTTCGTAGTCAGAGGCCGGCGCTTTTCCAGCCGCCCTTCGTTGCTGGGACTCAAGAAGAAGGTGCCGCAGAGCACATTGCCCGCAAGCACGAGTTCGTGGAAAGACAAGGTCTGCCCCAGCTGGACGAAGCACAGCTCGGGCCCAGCAGCGAAGATGCCGTTGCCGATACGGCAGTAGGCTTTGCCGTCGGGACGCTTCGTGGCGAGGTGCTTGACGGCCCCCTCTATCGGCCTCAGGCGCTTCGACGAGGTGCAAACATGGAGGGGCATCGGAAGGAACGGAAAACGTTCGTGCGTGTAGTCCACTGAGTGCCGTGTGGGCTCGCAGTCGGTGAGGGCGCCCGAGCCGACCCGATCCGCTGCAAGGGGCGGATAGGGCGCTGTCAGCCAGTAGGCGAAGTCGGTTGTTCCATGCAGAAAGATTCTCATGGGCAGATTGTAGGGGCGCCGCTGCGGCCTGGGTTATGAGAATGACTCAATTCACGAAGGAAGCGTTACGCCTATGGTTCGGGTCAGGATTCGTCATCGGGACATCGGGGTTTCAGGATTTTGGCTTGGATTTGACGATTTTTCGACGTATCTCCCTTGAGCGGCGGCGCTCAGGTTACGTGGACGCCGAGTTTTCCCAGGTCGCTATTGATTGGAGCCGGCTTCCAACCTCGGTAGCGTAGAAAAAGCGTCGAATCCAAGCCAATTTCCAGAAATGCCGATTAGTGCAACACTTCGGGGAGGACAGTCCGAGGGGCATATGGAGGAGGGGGCCGGACAGAAGGGTAAGGGGAAGACGGGGCGACGGTGCGGTGGCGCGGGAAAATGGGCTGGTCATGGGTGGGGGTTTGTGGCACAATAGGCAAGTTGAACTCAGGGGCGCGGAATCGGGGGATGTCCGGGCCTGAAGAGAAGTTGGAAACCAAGGCAACTTGCAAGGAGCTAAACCCCAATGGCACTGGAACGCAACGTCAAGAAGCGCACGACGCGCACGGCCGACCGCCGCAACATCTGGCTGCTCATCCTCACCACGCTGCTCGTCGTGGTGTCGGTGGTGCTGTTCACCCCGCCCAACGAGAAAATCAACCAGGGCCTCGACATCCAAGGCGGCCTGTCGGTAGTGCTTACCGCGAACTCCACCGACGGCGAGCCGGTCACGCCCGAGGACATGGAGAAGTCCCGCGCCATCATCGAGAGCCGCGTGAACGCGCTCGGCGCCTCGGAGGCCACGGTGCAGGAGCAGGGCAGCAATCAGATTCTCGTGCAGATTCCGGGCCTGTCCGACACCGAGCAGGCGCTCGCCACCATCGGCCGCACCGGCTCGCTGGAGTTCGCACGCCTCGACTCGTTCACCGACGAGACCGTGCGCGAGGCCATCGACTCGGGCCAGACCTCCGGCGAGGGCACCGTCACCGACGAGTTCGGCAACGCGTTCCCTTCGGGCCAGGTGCAGCACATGTCCGTCGAGCAGGGCACCTACACGCCCATCGTCACCGGCGCCGACATCACCAACGTGACCATCGGCCGCGAGAGCGAGGGCAGCACCTACTACGCGGTGAACCTCACGCTGAACTCCCAGGGCGCCCAGGCCTTCGCCGAGGCCTCGCGCGACTTGGTGGCCGATCACGGCAAGATCGTCATCATCCTCGACGGGGAAGTGCAGCAGGCGCCGGCCGTGCAGTCCGAGATCCCGGGCGGCCAGGTGTCCATCACCGGCAACTACACGCTCGACGAGGCGAAGAACCTGCAGACCATTCTGGAGTCCGGCTCGCTGCCGGTGTCCTTCGAGTACGCCCAGTCGCAGGTTGTGGGCCCCACGCTCGGCCAGGACGCGCTCGTCTCCGGCGTCATCGTGGCGCTTATCGGACTGGCGCTCGTCATGCTGTACCTGCTGTTCTTCTACAAGGGTCTGGGCCTTATCACGGCGGCGGCCATGGCGGTGTTCGCGGTGCTCTACCTGGGCATCCTGGCGGCGCTTTCCGCCTTCCACCTGTTCAGCCTGTCGCTGGCGGGCATCGCCGGTATCGTGCTGACCATCGGCATGGCGGCCGACTCGTCCATCCTCACCGTGGAGCGCTTCCGCGAGGAGATTCGCATGGGCCGCAGTGTGAAGGCCGCCTCCATCACCGGCGTGAAGCACGCCATCTTCACCTCTATCGACGCCGACCTGGTGACCATGGTGTCGGCGCTCTGCCTGTTCTTCCTGGCATCGGCGTCGGTCAAGGGCTTCGGCATGACGCTGGCGCTGGGCATCATCTGCGACATTCTCATGATGCTCATCTTCAAGGCCCCGCTCATCCGCCTGCTGGCGCCGAAGGTCATCGCGCGCCATCCGGGCTTCTGGGGCATTAAGGACTCCATCGACGCGTCGCGCGGCTACGCCGAGCTGGCCGCCGCCGAGGGCGTGCCCGAGCGCGAGGCCGAGACCGGCGCCCAGATGAACGCTGCCGAGACCCGCGAGATCGTGGATGCCGACGACCCGGCCGACGCCTCGAAGACCGTAGCAGCCGTGCGCAAGATCCACGGCCGCTTCATCAAGCACGACATCAACTTCCTGGGTTACCGCAAGGTGTTCCTCACTGTGGCCGCCGTGGCCATGGTGGCGTGCTTCGCCATCGTGGGTATCCGAGGGCTGAACTTCGGCATCGAGTTCGTGGGCGGCACCTCCATCGCCTTCCACGGCACCGGCGACATTACCACCGAGCAGATGCGCGACGCCTTCGACGCGGCCGGCGAGCCCGACGCGGTCATCCAGACCACCGAAACCAACGGCGAGCCCGGCTTCCTCGTGCGCACCACCACCACCTCGGCCGAAGACGCTACGGCCCACGCCAACGAGGTGGCCGAGGAACTGGGCATGACTACGAGCGACTTCGAGGTGACCACCATCGGCCCGGACTGGGGCGCCAGCGTCATCCAAAGCTCGGTCATCGCGTTCCTCGTGTCCATCCTGCTCATCATCGTCTACATCGCCATCCGCTTCGAGTACAAGATGGGCGTCATGGCCATTGTGGCGCTGCTGCACGACCTGGTGCTCGTGGTGGGCATCTACGCGCTGGTGGGCCGGGAAGTGAACCCGAACACCATCGCCGCCCTGCTTACCATCTTGGGCTACTCGCTCTACGACACGGTCGTCGTGTTCCACCGCATCAACGACAACATGAAGGGCGAGGACATCCGCTGCACCTTCATGACCATGGCCAACCACTCCATGAACCAGGTGTTCATCCGCACCATCAACACGACGCTCACCTCGTTCATCCCGGTGTTCGCCATGCTGCTGTTCGGCGGCGAGACGCTGAAGGACTTCGCGTTCGCCATGGCCATCGGCCTTATCGCCGGCTCCTACTCGTCCATCGCCATCGCCTGCCCGCTCTACTGCCTGTGGAAGACCCGCGAGCCGAAGTTCGCGAAGCTGCAGAAGAAGTACGGTACGGAGATCGGGCGCTTCGAGTTCGACCACTCCGCCTCCACCGGCATCGCCCAGGTGCCGCTGGCGCGCCTTGAGGCCGACGCCCGCGCCGCCCAGGCCGCCGAGGCCGCCACTGCTGCCGGCACCGGCGAGGCCACCGCGGGCGCCCATGCCGCGGGCGCCAAGGCCTCCAGCAACAAAAAGAAGAAGCACAAGCACGGAAGGGCCCAGTAAATGGTACGCGAAGGATCTGCCCCGAATTTCTGCCCGCCCACTGAGGAGGGCATCACCCTCACGTTCGCCGACGAGAAGGGCGACACGGTCGATTTGGAGTTCCTCGGCCTGGTGCTGAAGGGCGATCGTTCCTACGGCTTCTTCTTCCCGGTTGACGAGGACCATCCGGCCACGTCATCGGGGGAAGTGGTGCTGCTCGAGGTGACCGAGCTCGACGAGGAGGGCCAGCCTGCCGCCTTCGAGCTGGTGACCGACGAGGCCATCGCTGCCGAGGCCTACGCCGATTTCCAAGAGGCCGCGAAGGACCTGTACGACTTCGCTTAAGGCCGCGTTTGCTTTGCCGGGGCGTCCGCACAGGGCGCCCCTTTTCGCCTGTGACTGCCGGAAGGCTCCTATGATTCTCGTTCCCAACCCCGATCACGTGCTCACCCTGCGCGAGCAGCAGATTCTCTACTACATTGCCGGCGGCCTTTCCAACAAGGAGATCGCCGGGCGCCTCACGCTGTCCGAGCAGACGGTGAAGGCTCACCTGTCGCACATGACCACGAAGTCGGGCCGGGCCAACCGCGCGGCTCTGGTGGCCTACGGCTTCGAGAGCGGCATCCTGCGCAACAAGTAGGGGAAGGCGCGCGAGGCGCTGTCTCACCCGACAGCCTCACTTAGCCCGAATAGGGGATGGCCCGGGCGGCTCGGTTCGCTAAGCTTGAGGCTGAGGATTTCGAAGGAGTCGTATCGCCCATGGTTCTGTTCTACGTGGAAGTGCTCTGCATGCTCGCCTACGGAGGCGCCGGCGCCCTGTGCGCCTACGTGACCGCGCGCAACAAGCCCCAACTGGGCCGCCGCGCCAAGGGACTCTTCCTGGGCGCGCTGCTTCTGCACTCGGCCGCCATCGGGCTCACGTCGGCGAGCACCCACGGCACGCTGCTCACGGGCCCCAATATCGTCATGCTCGCCTCGTGGGTGCTGGCCGTGGCCACCGGCGTGCTGCTGGTGGTGCGCCGGCGGTCCTGCGCCTACGCCATGTTCACCGCCCCCGCCGCTGCGGCCCTCATCCTGGCGTCGCTGTGGCTGGGGCTGCTCTCCGACGGGGCGAACCCCTCCAACGCCGTCTACTACCAGTGGCCCACGCTTGTGCCCCATATCGTGCTCGTCTTTTTGGCGGCGGCCTGCTTCATGGTGAGCGCGGCGGCCTCGGGGCTGCACCTGTACGAGCGGCGCCTCATGACCCGCCGCAGCGCCCGCCTCTTCTCGCTGGACGCACCGGCCCTGGACACGCTTGCCCACGTGGCCCGCGCTGCGGCCCTGGCCGGCCTCATCCTGCTTACCGGCGCCATGGTCATCGGGTTCACGCGGCTCGTGGCCATGGGGGCCGCCATGTCGGCCATGGGGTGTTTGGGGTCTGTCTCCTACCTGAACCCGCGCATCGCGCTCTCGCTCGTGGTGTGGGCCGTCTATGTGGTGTACGCGGTGCTGTCCTTCCTCGTGCCCTACGCCGTGGGCAGCCGTGTGCGCGCGGCGGTGTCCATCGCGGGGTTCGCGCTCACCGTGGCCCTCATCGCCGTATCGGCCGGGTGATGGCGTGGAACTGGTCCTGTTCGGCATAAACCCCCAGCGCCCGGCCTTCGCGTTTCTGGCCGCCCCCTGCGCCAGCCCCGAGGGGCGCCGCGCGGTGGCCCAGGCGCTTGCGGCATCGCCCGTCATCGGCGAGGCGGCCGTCGTGGCGGCCGAGACCCGCGTGGAGGTGTACTGCACGGTGGCCCCCGGCGCCGACTCCATCGACGAGGTGTCCCGGGTGCTCGCCGAGGCGGCGGGCGCGGGTGCGGCGGAGGCGGCGGCCAACGGGTATTTCGCCGAGGGGGCCGACGCCGTGGGGCACCTGCTGGCCGCGGCCTGCGAATGCGACTACTTCGCCCTCAAGGGCGCTCCGGCGGCATCGTGCGGCTATGCGGGTAGCCGCGGGAAAGCTGCAGGGGAGGGCACCCCGTTTGGAAGCGGTATGCCGGCGGCGCTTTCCCGGGCGCGCTCCGAAGCGCGGGCGGCGCGGCTGTCCGGCGAGGTGCTCGATTACGTGCTCGCGCGGGCGTGCGCTGTGGGCGAGGCGGCTTTGGGCGGTGCCGACGAGCAGCCGGAAGAGGCCCGCGCCGCTGTGGTGCGTGCCCTGGCCCGGCGCGTGTTCGACCACCTGGACCGCCGCTGCGTGCTCGTGCTCGGTGCCACTACTGAGGCAGCCGCCGCCGCTCGCGTCCTGGCCGAGGCCGGGGTGGAAAGCTTCGCCGTCATCGGCGGGGAAGAGGCCGGCGATAAGCTCGCACGCATCCTGGGCGCCCGCCGCGGCATGTCCGAGGCCCTAGCCGTGGCCCTTGCGAAGGCCGATATCGTGGTGGCGGCCGACCCTGAGCTTTCCCGCGTCCTCGACAAGCGGGCCCTGCGCCAGGCCGTGCGCGAGCGCCGCGGACGGGCGAGCCTCGTGCTGGACCTCACCGACGAAGGCGCCGTCGACGCCCGCGCGGCCTCAATCGACGAGGTGTACCTCTACCGCACCGAAGACCTGGGCGCCCTGGCCGAGGCCATGCCCGGCCTCCCCACCCGCGCCTCCCGCCGCGAGGAAACCCTCGCCCGCGAGACGGCGGCCCTCGCGGCCTGGCTGGCGGCGCGGAAGTAGGCCGCTGCCAGCACTCCTCAGGCGCCTTCGCGGTCCTTCCGAAGCAAGGCGGCCGCCTACACCTCCAGCACAAAGGGGCGACCGTCCACCTCTACCACGCGCAGGGGAATGCCGTAGACGGCCCGCAGCAGCTCCTCGCTCACGATGTCGCCAGGCGCCCCCTGGGCCACCACGCGCCCGTCGGCGAGCGCCACCACCTCGTCGGAGTAGTGCAGCGCCTGGTTCACATCGTGGAGCACCATGATCACCGTCATGGCGAACTCCTCGTTCAACCGCCGCACAAGGCGCAGGATGTCCAGCTGGTAGCGCACGTCTAGGTAGGTAGTGGGCTCGTCGAGAAGCAGTACCCGCGACCCCTGGGCCAGCGCGAGCGCGATCCAGGCGCGCTGGGCCTGGCCGCCGGAAAGCGACGACACCGACTGGCCGCGGCAATCCGCAAGTTCACAGACCTCAAGGGCCCAGTCCACCATGCGGGCGTCTTCCGCCGCATCCCCCGATCTCCCGAAGGAGCGGTAGGGGAACCGCCCGTAGGCCACGAGCCGCTCGACGGTGAGGTCGGCCGGGGCAATGTTGCGCTGGTGCACGATGGCCACGAGCTTGGCGAAGTCGCGCAGGCGCAGATCGGCCACGTTCGCGCCGCGCAGAAACAGCGAGCCGGCCCGGGGCTTCAGGTTCTTCGTCATGAGGTCGAACAGGGTGGACTTCCCCGAGCCGTTGGCCCCGATGAGCGTGGTGACGGCCCCTTCGCGGAAGGCGAGCGAAAGCCCGTCGAACACGGGATGGGCCCCGTAGGAGAACGCGAGGTTCTCGATGGTGAACACGTTACTCGCCATAGGTCGCGCGCGCTCCTCTCAGCAAAACGATGAATACCGGGCCGCCCACGACGGCCATGATGACCGCCGCGCTGATCTCGTAGGGGGCGGCGATGGTGCGCCCCACGGTGTCGGCGGCCAGAAGCACGAGCGCCCCGAGCAGGGCGGCGTAGGGGATGAGCGCGCGGTGGCTCGTGCCCACGAGGATGCGGGCCATGTGCGGCACGATGAGGCCGAGGAAGCTGATGGGGCCTATGATGGCCGTGGCCACCGAGGCCAGAAGCACTGCCACGGCCGACACGGCAAAGCGGCTCGCGCTCACTTCCACGCCGAGGGCCCGGGCGGTCTTATCCTCCAGTGCCAACATGTCGCAGCGCCGTGCGCACAGAAGGGCCAGGATAAGGCCCGCGGCGGTGTAGACGGCGATGGTCTGCACGTCGGCCCAGGTCTTCATCGTGATGTTCGCGTCTACGAGGCTCGCCACCGAGCTGGACACCCCGCCGCCGGTGGAGCTGAACGCCGCCATGAGGCCCGAGAACATGGTGCCCACGGCCACGCCGATGAGAATCACGCGCAGAGGCGACAGGCCTCCCTTCCACGACAGGCTGTAGACGACGAGGAAGGCGACCATGCCCCCGGCGAAGGCAAGAGCCGGCGTAAAGGCGAGCCAGGCCGGGAAGAGCGCGGTGACCACCACGGCCACGAGTGACGCCCCGGCGTTGATGCCGATGATGCCCGGGTCGGCGAGCGGGTTGCGGATGGCCGCCTGCAGAAGCACGCCGGACACCGCCATGGCCGCCCCGCCTACCAAGGCGATGATGATGCGGGGGAAGCGCAGGTCGTAGACGACGGACACGTCCTCGTCGAAGGCGACGAACAGCCCGTTGATAAGCTGCTCGGGGCTCACCTGCAAGCTGCCGGTGTTCACGGCGAGAAGGGCCAATGCGAACAGTGCCGCCGCCGTGACCAGAAACGCGGCGATGCGTCGCGCGGTGCTAACCATGGTGCGCTCCTTTCCCGTACAGCAGTCCGTCCAAATGCTCGAGGGCCGCGGGGTAGTCCATAGTCGCGCTCATGCCGAAGAGCTCCGGCGGCAGGTCGTAGACCCGGCCCTCCTCCACGGCGCGGAAGTGCTTCCAGATGTCGTTCTCGGCGAACTCCTTCGCGAACATGGCCTGCACCTCGTCGGGCAGCGCATGGCTCGCCCGCAGGATGATGTCCGGGTCGCGGGCCGCCATGTCCTCGGTGTTCACGTTCACGAACTCATCTTCGGCCTCGGCATAGACGTTCTCGCCTCCAGCCATCTCCACGAGGCTGCCGATGTAGCTGTTCGGCGTCGCCACCAGGTAGGACCCGGGCACTCCCATGAGGATGAGCACCCGGGGCGCCTCGGCGCTCTCGTGGGTGGCCTGGTATTCGTCCAGAAAGGCCCGGTAGCTGGCCACGAGCGCTTCGGCCGTCTCCTCGCGGTTGAAGCGTCGGCCCAGGTAAGACAGTGAGTCGTACATACCGTCGACGCTCTTCAGATCCAGGAACAGCGCGCCGGTGGCAATGCCGGCGTATTTCGGTTGCAAATCGTGGGAAAGCGAGGCGGGGGAGAGCACCACGTCGGGGCGCAGAGAGCGGACCTTTTCCAGGTCCGGCGCGATGGCGGTGCCGATTTCGGGAAGGCCCTGGTAGCGCTCGGGGAGCTCCTTGGCCGTGGTGGGCACGGCGATAAGGTCCAGGGATAGAAGGTCGCAGAGGTCCGCGATGGCCGGCGAGGCGGCGATGATGCGGGGGCTGCCGTCGCCCTCGGCCCGTTCCGGGTGCTGGTCCACGCAGCCGCCGAGAAGCCCTGCGGCCAGCAGCAGCCCGAGGGCGGCCGCGATAAGCCTGCGGCCGCCCGAAGACGTTTCAGGCGAGCGGGAGCTTCTAGCCACGGGGGCTCGCTTCCGTATCGTCGGCCTTCGTCTCGGCGGCACCGGCGCTGTTGGGAGTGGCGCCCTGTCCCTGGGCCGCCGCCGCAGCCGCCGCCTGGCGGGCGCGCTTGGGGCGCACGTAGGCGACGAACACGACAATGCCGGCCACGGCGACCACGGCCACGGCGACGGCTGCCACAAGGGCGATGGTGCCGCCATCGAGCTCTGGCTCCTCGCTTACGCCGCCGGTGACATCGCGCCCCTCGGCGTTGTACTCCTTGATGCCGGCCGCTGCCTCGGCGTCCGCCTCTGGCGCGGCCTCTTCGGCGTCCTCGCCCGCGGCAGCGCTGCCGTCCGTCGGCTCCGCTTCGGCCGTCGTTGCGGGCTCGGCACCCTCGGCCGCTTCCGGCTCCTCGGCTCCCTCGCCCGGGGTCACCGTCTGCACGAAGCCGGCGGCGTTGCCTTCCACGGCGTTGCCCAGGGTGAGGAAGTAGATGACCTCGCGCTCGATGGGGATAACTCCCAGGTGGCTGCGCAAATGCGTCGTGCCCGCAGGCACGGTGAAGCGCCAGTCGGCGGTGTTCTCCTCGGCGTTCTCGGCAGTCACTTCGCCGGCGGGCACGTCCGCATAGGTCGCGCCGCCGTCGGTGGAGGCCTCCATCCACACGCCGCTCTCCTGGTCGGCCAAATTGAAGCGCAGGGTGACGTAGCAGGTGCCGTCGGTGTCGGTCTCGACGAGCGCGTAGGGGAAGGTCACGCCCTCCATCATGGATTCGGCCATGGCCACCATGTTAGGGTCGCCCGGGTCCTCGATCTCGCCCGTGACGGGATTGGGGTAGCTGGGCGTCACCTCGGCCGTTTCCACGGTGGATACCGCGGCGAAGGCGAAGGAGGGAAGCGCGGCGGCCAGGGCCAGGGAGGCGACGAGGGCTACAGCCGCCGCGAAGGCGGGAAGGGCAAAGCGGGTGCGAGTCATGGGGAACCTTTCTACTCGGCGCTAAGGCGACGGCGGCAGGCTACGGCCACAGCGCCTGCGGCCATGGCCGCCAGGGCAAGGCCGGTCGCGTCTTCGGCGTCGCCGGTCTGGGCGAGCATCGCGTTCGAGGAGGCCTGGGCGCCGTCCTTGCCCGTGCCCAGGTCCTCGGCGCGGCTCAGGTACAGGTGCATGTCGGCCGTCACGGCGTCTCCCAGGCCCAAATCGCGCAGCATCGAGATGTCCATGACGATGGGCACGGTGGTGTCGCCTGAGGCCGCCGGGATGTTCACGGTGAACTGGTTGCCCGACCGCTTGAGGTTCGCGCCCTTGTACTTCAGCGCGTTGATGTACTTCAGCCCCTCGGAGGTGGCGGCAAAGGTCACGTCGAAGGTGCCGTTCGCGCGCGGCCGTACGAGCGCCGTGTCGCCGAAGTACTTCGCGGCCATGGATGTGGTCGAGCTGCCCTGCTTGGTGAACGAGATCGGCACCCGGTAGGTGTGTCCCACCTGGAACTTCTCGGCCTTCGTGGAGCTGTTGTTCGTAGCGCCGCTGTTGTTGGCGTTCTGGTTGCTGTCGCCCTCCGGCTTCGGCGTCGGCTTCTCCGATTCGATGGGCTTGCCCGATTCGGTGGGCAGGGAAGTGGTGTCCAGCATGATGTCGCCCTCGACGGTCATCTCCGGGGCGGGCGAGCCCAGGTTGAAGGCCAGGTGGAAGCCCTTGGCAATGTCCGACGCCTCGAAGGAGAAGCGGTTGTTGCCGAGAGCCTGCGCCTGCTTGCCCTCGTAGGTGATGCCCTTGAGCGCGCTGGCCATGGTGCCTTGGAAGCCGATGGTGACCACGTAGGCGCTGCCGTTCCATACCACCGTCGCGTCCTCGTCAAGCAAGCTCATCTGGTTGATCATGGAGCTGGTGGTGCTCGCCTTCACCGGGTAGGCCTTGTCCTTCACGAGATAGAACCCGCCCGGCGTCGCCACGGCGCCGTCCTCGGCCTGGACGGGCGGCTTCGGCGTCTGCTCGGAATCCGACGCGCCCGGCTGCTCGGGCGTCGGCTGATCCATCCCGCCCACGTTCTCGCTCTCGTTGAACGCCTTCATGGCCCGACCGACGGAAGCGGCGGCCTGCGTCACCTCGTCCTCAGTTGCGCTGTCGTTCGCCAGCACTGCCTCCGCCGCTTTAATGGCGTCCTGTAACGTCTTCCAAGCCGCATCGCTCTTCTGCCCTTGAGTCAGCCGCTTCGCCGCCGCCAGAACCCCCTGAAGCCCCGACTTGTCGACTGAATTGCTGTCGGCTTCAGTCAAGGAGTCTGCCGCAATCGCCAGGAACCCTTCTTGCGTCATGGCCCCCATGGGGGTTGTGAGCTTGAACTTGATTGACAGCGGGTCATCTATCGAAGCCGCGCGAAGGGCGTAGTGTCCTTCGCCCAAAGAGGAGGCGCCCTCGATCTCGGTGATGTATTGCTGGCCCTCGGTGGTTACGGAGAACGTAACGATGTAAACCGCGCCGTGGCGAACCACGGTGATGGTTTTCTCGATGTATCGGGCCGCGCCGGACGGAGTGCCGGCTGCTTTCACCAGAGCTGCCTCACCCTCGTAGGTAACGCCCTCTGTCAGTTCGACATTTTGCGCCGTAGCGTCGTTGGTCGGGGTCTCAGGTGTTGCGGAGGCGGTGTCGGACGGCTCTGCCTCGGGCGTGGCGGGCGTCTCCGTCGCGGTGGGTGCGGCGGCTTCCGTCTCGTTGCCCGACTGCTGGGTACCCTCGGTCTTGTTGGTCTTGTCAGAGGATTCAGGCTTCTCGGGCGCCTTTGCTCCCTCTGCTTTCTCTTCCGCCTTCTCCTTCGTCGCTTCGGTCTTCGTCGTAGGCGCAGACTCGGTGGTCGGCTCCGCCGCGGCTGCGCTCTCGGTGACCAGTTCGATGCTCTCGCCCTCGACGGTTTCCGCCTCCTCGGCGAAAGCGAGGCTGGGCACCATGCTCAGCGAGAGCGCGCAGGCCAAAACGATATTGCCGGCGCGACGGCCCAGCGGACGCGCGGCACCGGCGGCGGCCCCGCTCGGCATCGGACGGCTCGTCAGCGCGCGGGCCGCGCGGCGGGGGTGGTTCGGTGTAACCATGGGGGTCTCCCTTTTCTCTTCTCTTCCAGTGCCGAATACGATACGGGAGCGTCCCGGCCGGGGTAATCGCCTAAACGGTGTATAGGGCGCGCCGAAAAAGTTTCCATTGGAGAACACCGCGGCATCCGAGCGAGGTTGCCCGCCCGCGCCAATTTGGGGGTTGCGCGGCACTACGCCCTTCTCCTACAATACGGGCCGTGAATTCTGTTTCAGGGCGAGGTGGAAATCCTCACTGGCGGTAAGCGTCCGGGCGGCAGGCCCGGTGGGGCGGTAAGCCCCGCGCAAGCCCGCGACCCTGCGCGGCTCATAAGGCCCGCAGGCTGATCCGGTGAAATTCCGGGGCCAACGGTTACAGTCCGGATGGAAGAGGCAGACGTTCGCGCATTGCAGGGCGAAGGCGCCCCGGCGCACCCCGCGAAGCGCGACATCTCGGAAGCCTGTATGAATGGGAATTCATGCGGGCTCGTTTTCTTTTTGCGAGGGGAAAAGGGCACCGTCGGACAAGTTCCTCGCGAAGAGAAAGAAGGTGCCCCATGGCAAAGCAACCTACCAACCCCGCCGTGAAAAGCCCCGTGCGCCCGGCCAAGGCCCCCACGGTCCAGGCCTCCATGGCCAACACGAACCGCTGGTCCACCCGCACGCTCGTGACCATCGCGCTTCTGTGCGCCATCTCGGTGCTGCTGTCCTTCGTCGAGTTCCCGCTTTTGCCCGGCGTGGCGTGGCTGTCCTACGACGCCTCCATCATGCCCGCGGCCGTCTGCGGCTTCGCCTTCGGGCCCGCCGCGGGCCTGGCCTGCGGCCTCATCTCGGTGGTGGCCCACGGCATCCTGTTCGCCGACTTCACCGGCGCCGTCATGAACGCGCTCGTGGTCCTCGGCTTCGTGCTGCCCTCGGCGCTCGTGTACCAGAAGCTGCACACGTTCAAGGGCGCCATCATCGGCCTGCTGCTCGGCATCGTGTTCGGCGTTATCATGGCGGTGCTCGGCAATCTGGTGGTGACGCCGGCGTGGCTCGGCGTGCCGCTTGACGCCGTGGTGGCCATGATCATTCCCATCCTCGTGCCGTTCAACCTGCTGAAGGGCCTGCTGAACGCGGTGCTCACCCTTATCGTGTACAAGGCCATCTCGAACCTGATCACGCCGAAGAAGAAGCAGGTGATCGGTCGCTAATGGAGGAGACCTTCGTCCAGTTCGCCGACGCCGGGTTCACCTACGACGGCGAGCGCTTCGTCTTCCGCCACCTGGACCTCACGGTGCCCCAGGGCCAGTTCCTGTGCCTGCTCGGCGGGAACGGCTCGGGGAAGTCGACCCTGGCCAAGCACATCAACGCCCTGCTCGTCCCCGACGAGGGCTCCGTGCGCACCTTCGGCGCCGACACGCGCGACGCCGATCAGACGTTCTTCATCCGCTCGAACGCGGGGCTCGTGTTCCAGAACCCCGACGACCAGCTGGTGGCGAGCCTCATCGAGAACGACGTGGCCTTCGGGCCGGAAAACCTCGGCGTGCCCAATCCCGAGCTGCGCGAGCGGGTCACGAGCGCGCTTGCGGAAGTGGGCCTGCAGGGCTTCGAGGCCCACGAGACCAACGCCCTTTCCGGCGGCCAGAAGCAGCGCGTGGCCATCGCCGGCGTGCTGGCCATGGACCCGGCCATCCTCATTTTGGACGAGGCCACGGCTATGCTCGACCCTCGCGGGCGGGCCGGGCTTCTGCGCGTGGTGCGCGAGCTGCACGGCGCCGGCATGACCATCGTGATGATCACCCACTACATGGAGGAGGCGGCCCAGGCCGAGCGCGTGGTGGTGCTCGACGGCGGCCAGGTGCGCATGGACGGCGCGCCGGGCGAGGTGCTCACCCGCGCCGACGAGCTACGGGCGCTGTCGCTGGAGGTGCCCTTCGCCTGCCGGCTTTCCCTTGAACTGCAGAAGCGCGGCGTGCCCGTGCCTACCTGCATCACCGACGACGCCCTGAAGGAGGAGCTATGCGCCTTAGCTTCGAAGCGGTAAGCTACAGCTACGAGGGCGCCGCGGCCGAGAAGAAGCGCGCCCGTTCCAAGCGCGAGGCGCGCCGGGCCGACTGGGGCAACGCGCCCGACGCCCTGTGGGCCCTGCGCGATGTGACGTTTGCCGTGGAGCCGGGGGAGTTCCTCGGCATCGCCGGGCACACCGGCAGCGGGAAATCGACCCTCATCCAGCATATGAACGGGCTCGTGCACCCCACCGAGGGCCGCGTGCTCGCCGACGGGCGCGACCTGGTCGAGAAGGGCGTGGCCCACGAGGTGCGCCAGCAGGTGGGCCTCGTGTTCCAGTACCCGGAAAACCAGCTGTTCGCCAACACCGTCTACGACGATGTGGCCTTCGGGCCGCGCAATATGAAGCTGGCGGAAGAGGAAGTGGACCGCCGGGTCCGCGAGGGGCTCGCGCTCGTGGGGCTCTCCTTCGACGAGCTGCGTGACCGCAGCCCCTTCGACCTGTCCGGCGGCCAGCAGCGCCGCGTGGCCTTCGCGGGCGTGCTCGCCATGGAGCCTGAGGTGCTCGTGCTCGACGAGCCGGTGGCCGGGCTCGACCCGCTCTCGCGCGAGGAGTTCCTCGGGCTCATCCGCGATTTGCACGGCGGCGGCCGCACCGTGGTGATGGTGTCCCACTCCATGGAGGATCTGGCGGCGCTTTCCGACCGTATCCTCGTGCTGTCGGAGGGCCGCGTGTTCGCCCTGGGCACGCCGGCCGAGGTGTTCGCCGATGCGGCGGCGCTGAAGGCCGTGGGCCTGGGTGCCCCGGCGCCCGAGGCCTTCGCGGGTGAGCTGCGCGCGGCCGGCTTCGCGCTGCCGCGCGCCCTCTACGACGAGCGCACCCTGGCCGCCGACATCGCCGCCCAGCTGGGCTGCGTACGCGCCGAGGAGCCCTCCCATGGCTAGCCGCGCGATCATCGGCCAGTACTGGCCCGAGGAGTCCCTCGTGCACGCCATGGACCCGCGGGTGAAGTTCATCTTGTCGCTCGTGCTCATGGTCGCCGTGTTCTGCGCGGCCACGCCGGTCTCGCTCGCGGTGGCGGCCCTGTTCGTCGTGGGCTTCTACTCGGCCAGCCGCATTCCGCTTCTGCAGGCGGTGCGCGCCATCGGGCCCCTGCTCGTGCTCGTGGTGCTCACGGCGCTGCTGAACGTGCTCTTCGTCCAGGGCGGCCGGGTGTACTTCGAGTTCGGCATCATCTGCGTGAGCGAGAAGGGCCTGCAGTCGGCCGCGTTCATCGGATGCCGGCTGCTGCTTCTGCTCATGGGCATGAGCCTGCTCACGCTCACCACGACTACCCTCGACATCACCGCCGCCTTCGAACGCCTGCTGGCACCGCTTTCCCGCATCGGCGTGCCGGCCCACGAGCTGGGCATGATCCTCGGTATCGCCCTGCGCTTCCTGCCCCAGTTCATGACCGAGCTCGGCACCATCTACCGCGCCCAGAAGAGCCGCGGGGCCACCTTCACGGCCAACCCCTTCCGCGGCGGCATCCAGTCGCTGACGGCCCTGCTCATCCCCCTGTTCACGAGCGCCTTCCGCCATGCCGAAACCTTGAGTTTGGCCATGGAGGCCCGCTGCTACCACGGCGGCGAGGGCATAACGCGCCTTACGCCCCTGCGCCTCACCTGGCGCGACGCCGTGGGCTCGGCCGCCCTGGCCCTGATGATCGCCTGCGTCATCGCCGCGAACTACCTCCCGCTTTAGAAAGGAACCCCTATGACCGGAAAAGAAACCATCGTCGAATACCTCACCTCGGTGCCTGCCTGGTACCTGGCCACGGTGGAGGAGACGCCTAACGGCTCCCAGCCCCACGTGCGCCCCTTCAGCTTCGCCATGCTGCAGGACGGCGAGATTCAGTACTGCACCGCCACCACCAAGGACGTCTACCGCGAGATGGCCGCCAACCCCCGCGTGGAGCTGACAGCCTGGAAGCCCAGCCGCGGCTGGGTCATCCTGCGCGGCCGCGCGAACCTGGAAGACCGCGCCGACGCCGCCACCCGCCAGGCCGGCTTCGAGCACATGGTGGGCCTCGGCGAGACGTGGGAGAGCGCCGACGATGAGCGCCTCACCTTCTTCACCATCGACGATGCCGAAGCCTGGCTCTGCGACATAGACGGCACCTGGAACCCCGTCGAGCTGTAATGGCAGCACGGGAGGGCGGCGCGTTCGTCGGCCGGGCTCTCTGAACACTGCCTACCTGCGACCGAAGGTCGCTCATAAAAGCATGAGGGAGCGGAGCGCCTGAGCCGAAGGCGAACAGCGGAGCGGGTGACCGGACGATGAATGCGCCGCCCTCCCGTGCGGACGGTCGGCAACTGTTGGCAACCGTCGGTAACCAGTTGTCAAGAATTGAGAGCCAGGGCGGTCGCGGCGGCGAAGTAGGGTACAATCGCTTCCATGATTGAATTTCTCGAAACCATAGACTCGTTCGTGTGGGGCCCGGTGATGATCGCGTTTCTGCTGGGCACCCACATCTACCTCACCTTCCGCACGGGCTTCATCCAGCGCAAGCTGCCCCAGGCCATCCGCATGTCGGTACGCCGCGACCCCGACGGCAAGGGCGACATCTCTAGCTTCGGGGCCCTGGCCACGGCGCTCGCCGCCACCATCGGCACCGGCTCCATCGTGGGCGTGGCCACGGCCATTCTGGCCGGCGGCCCGGGTGCGGTGTTCTGGATGTGGATTGCCGGCATCTTCGGCATCGCCACCAAGTACGTGGAAACCTACGCGGCCGTGAAGTACCGCGTGCGCGACAAGTCCGGCGCCATGATGGGCGGCGCCATGTTCGTGTGGAAGCGCGCCTTCGCCCGCGCCGACGGCAGCGTGCCCTGGTGGGCGACGCTGGGGGCCGTGGCCTTCGCCGCCTTCGCGGTCGTCGCCACCATCGGCACCGGCTCGGCGGTGCAGGCGGCGGCCATCTCGGGCATTGTCACCTCGGCGGCGCCGGCGATTCCCGCCGTGGCCGTGGCCGTCGTCGTCGTGGCGGCCGTGGCGGCCGTCATCTTCGGCGGCGTGCGCTCCATCGCCCGGGTGTGCGAGTGGCTCGTGCCCATCATGGCCGGCGCCTACGCGCTCGGCTGCGTGGTCATCATCGCCATGAACGGGGGAGTGATCGGCGAGACGCTGGGGCTCATCGTCGAATGCGCCTTCACGCCCAAGGCGGCCTTCGGCGGCGCCGTGGGAAGCGGCCTCATGATGGCCCTGCAGTACGGCTGCGCTCGCGGCCTGTTCTCCAACGAGTCGGGCCTGGGCACCGCGCCTATCGTGGCGGCCGCCGCTAAGACGAAGAACCCCGCCGAGCAGGCGCTCGTATCGATGACCGGCGCCTTCTGGTCCACGGTGGTCATCTGCGCGCTCACCGGCATCGTGCTCGTGTCCACTATGATCGTGCACCCGGAAATCGGCCAGGACATCCTCGCGAACCCCACCATCTACACCGGCGCCGCCCTGGCGAGCGCCGCCTTCGCCGAGATCCCCTACCTGGGCACGCCCATCCTCGTGCTGGGCATGTGCGCCTTCGCCTATTCCACCATTTTGGGCTGGTCCTACTACGGCAACCGCTGCGTGGCCTACCTGTTCGGGCCCAAGGGCATCAAGCCCTACCAGGTCATCTACGTGGCCGTGGCCTTCTTCGGCGCCATCGGCGTGGGCGATGTGGTGTGGACGATCTCGGATATCGGCAACGCGCTTATGGCCATTCCGAACATCATCGCCATTCTGCTCCTGTCGGGCATGATCGCCCGCGAGACCCGCCATTTCGTCTACGACGACCATCTCGACGAGGTGGCCGACGAGCCCGTGCCCCGCGTGGAAAGCCCCCAGCTCTAGCGGCACCGCCGCGGCGCGCTGGCCCCGAACCCGGGCTGCCCGTCCCCTCGCTCCCGTCCGCTTGCGGGTAATTCTTCCATTGTTAACAAATTCGCTCATCTTCTCTGCCTATAATGGGGCCACTTTAGCGCGTTAAAGTGCACCCCGAAGCTCGGCCGGCACGGCCGCCGCGGGCGCGCAACCAAGGCCACGCACGCGGCGCGCTCGTTGGAGAGGAGATGTGACCGTGGACGTACTCGTCGACATCATCAACAGCATCGACGGCTTCGTGTGGGGGCCGCCCATGCTCGTGCTGCTTTTAGGCTCGCACATTTACCTGACGTTCCGCACCGGCTTCATTCAGCGGAAGCTGCCGACAGCCATCAAGCTGTCGGTGACGAAGGATCCCGACGCCCCCGGCGACATCAGCCAGTTCGGCGCCTTGTGCACGGCCCTCTCGGCCACCATCGGCACCGGCAACATCGTGGGCGTGGGCACCGCCATCATCGCCGGCGGCCCGGGCGCGGTGTTCTGGATGTGGATCACCGGTGTCTTCGGCATTGCCACGAAGTACTCCGAGACCTTCGCCGCGGTGAAGTACCGCGTGAAGGACCACAACGGCAACATGCTCGGCGGCGCCATGTACGCGTGGAAGCGCGCGTTTACCGACAAGGCCGGCAACACCCCCTGGTGGGCGCTGCTTGGCGCCGGCGCCTTCGCGCTGTTCGCGGCCATCGCGTCCTTCGGCATCGGCTCGGCCGTGCAGTCCTCGGCCATGACTGAGGTCATCTCGACGAACCTGCCCGGCGTGCCCGCCTGGGGCATCGGACTGGCCATCGTCATCATGGTGTCGGTGGTTATCTTCGGCGGCGTGAAGGTCATCTCCAGCGTGTGCGAGAAGCTCGTGCCGTTCATGGCGCTCGCCTACATCTGGGGCTGCGTGGTTATCCTGGGCATGAACTGGGAGCTCGTGTGGCCGGCCTTCTGCCTTATCGTGGAAAGCGCGTTCACGGCCAAGGCGGCCTTCGGCGGCGCGCTGGGCTCCGGCCTTATGCTGGCCCTGCAGTTCGGCTGCGCCCGCGGCCTGTTCTCCAACGAGTCGGGCCTCGGCTCGGCGCCCATCGTGGCCTCGGCGGCCGCCACGCGCAACCCGGCTCGCCAGGCGCTCGTCTCCATGACCGGCACCTTCTGGGATACCGTCATCATCTGCCTGCTCACGGGCCTCGTGCTCGTATCCACCATGATGGGCAGCGCCGACTTGCAGGCCGAGATCATGGCCGGCAACATCACCGCCGGTGCCGCGCTCTCCAGCGCCGCCTTCGGGCAGATTCCCTACATCGGCACGCCCATCCTCGTGCTCGGCATGATCCTGTTCGCCTACTCCACCATCCTGGGCTGGTCCTACTACGGCAACCGCTGCGTCACCTACCTGTTCGGCAAGCGCGCCATCCGCCCCTACCAGGTGCTCTATGTGGTGGTGGCCTTCCTCGGCGCCATCGGCGTGGGCGATGTGGTGTGGACGGTGTCCGACATCACCAACGCCCTTATGGCCATTCCCAACATCATCATGGTGCTGCTGCTGTCGGGGCTCATCGCCCGCGAGACGCGCCACTACGTCTACGAGGGCAACCTCGACGAGCGCGACGAGGCCCCCATCCCGCAGCTGGAGAATAAGTAGCGGAGAGCTTGGGAGCATGGCGGGAGCCGAAGGACTCTGAGGCGGCCCGTGTGGGTTTAGAATTTGGAATGGAAGCGGCCCTCTTCGGAGGGTCGCTTTTCTCTTATACTGGGGGTATGAAGACACTTGCGATCATAGGCGGCGGCGCGGCGGGGCTCGCGGCGGCCGTGGCGGCGGGGGAGGCGGCGCGCGATGCGGCGGCGCCCGTGCGCGTCGTTGTCTACGAGGCCGACGAGCGCGTGGGGCGCTCGATTCTGGCCACGGGCAACGGCCGCTGCAACTTCTCGAACACCCGCATCAGCCCCAAACTCTACCGAAACGCCCCCTTCGTGGAAGAGGCGTTGCGCCATTTCGAGGGCGCCGCGTCCATGCGCGTGCCCTCCCAGGCGCGCGAGGCCACGGCGTCGGTCCACGGCGTGCTCGCGTTCTTCTCGGACCACGGGCTGGCCTGGCGCGAGGAATCCGAGGGGCGCTTGTACCCGCTGGCGAACAAGGCCACAAGCGTGCTCGACTGCCTGCGGGCGGCCGCGGCGGCTGCCGGCGTGCAGGTGCGCGGGGAATGCGAGGTGGTCACTGTGGAGCCGCCGCGGTGTCCGGGCGCGCCCTTCACCATGCGCCTGGCCGACGGGCGCTTCGAGCGGGCCGATGCGGTCATCGTGGCCGTGGGCGGCTCCATCGCCCGGCGGCTAATGCCCGAGGGCGTGCCGTGGGTGGCCCCGGCGCCGACCTTGGGCCCGGTGGCCTGCGACTCGCCGTGGCCCCGCCGGCTCGACAACATCCGCGTGCGCGGGGCCCTGGAGCTGTGGCGCCCGGGCGGCGCGCCTGCGGACGCCCGCTATCGCGACATGCTCGACCGCTTGGGCCATGAGCCCGAGAACCACGGCCACGAGCGCCTCGTCTCGCGCGAGGTGGGCGAGGTTATGTTCCGCAAGTATGGGGTGTCGGGCATCGCCGCGTTCAACCTCAGCCGCCTCATGCAGCCCGGCGACGAGCTGGCCCTCGATTTCCTGCCCACGGTGCCCGCCCGCGAGGCCGAGGCCTACCTGCTGCGCCGCCGCAACCTGCTGCGCCAGGCCCTGGGTACGCCCATCAGCGCCGACGACCTGCTGCGGGGCATGGTGCTCGCGCCGGTGGCCGAGGTGCTGCTGCGGGCGGCGAACTTGGAAGGGGCCGAAGCGGCCTCCGACGAGGCCGTGGCGCGGCTGGCGGTTCCCCTGAAGGGGCTACGGCTTCCCGTGGCCGGCCTGGGCGATGCGCGGCAGTGCCAGGTGCACCGCGGCGGCGTGGCCTGCGAGGCGGTAAGCCCGCGCACTGGCGAGCTGCGCGAGGTGGCCGGGCTCTATGTGGTCGGCGAGGCCCTCGACGTGGACGCGCCCTGCGGCGGCTACAACCTGCACTGGGCCTGGGCGAGCGGGCTTTCCGCCGGCTGGTCGGCCGTATCGGCTTTGGCCCACGGCGTTGCGGAAGAGGCGGAAGGCGCCGCGCGATGATGCAGGCGGCCAACGTCCCCGTCTCGCTCGACGCCCTGCTTCCGGAAAACGCGGGGCTCTTCCGCCGCGAGGTGGCCCGGGCCCTGGGCGTGAAGGCGGCGCAGGTAACCGACGTGCGGCTGCTCAAGCGCTCCATCGACGCGCGGAAGAAGAGCCACGTGCACGGCGTGGTCACCGTGGCCGTCAAGCTCGCCGAGGGGGCCCAGGTCGCGCCGGCCCGCGGCGTGACCGTGAAGCCTTACGACCCGCCGGCCCCCTTGGAGGTTCCGGCTGCGCAGCTTCGGCCCGGCGAGCCGCGCCCGCTTGTGGTGGGCACGGGCCCTGCCGGCCTGTTCTGCGCCCTGTACCTGGCCCGCGCCGGCTTGCGGCCGCTTGTGGTGGAGCGGGGCGCGGCGGTGGACGAGCGCGTGGAAATCGTCGAGGCCTTCAACGCCGGCGGTCCCCTCGATGCGGTAACGAACGTCCAGTTCGGCGAGGGTGGTGCGGGCACGTTTTCCGACGGCAAGCTGAACTCGGGCATCAAGAGTCCCCATATCCGCCATGTGCTGGAGGCGTTCGTCGAGGCCGGCGCGCCCGACGACATTCTCGTCGATGCCAAGCCGCACATCGGCACCGACCTGCTTGTGGATGTCGTACGCAACTTGCGCCAGGCCATCGAGGCAACCGGCGGCGAGGTGCGCTTTCTCACTCGTCTGGTCGATGTGGAGGTGGAAGACGGCGCCGTGGTCGGTGCTGTGCTCGAGGACGAGCGCACCGGGGCCACCGAGACCGTGGCCACGAACCGCGTGGTGCTGGCTTGCGGCCACTCGGCCCGCGACACCTTCCAGATGGTGTCGAAAGCAGGCGTCGTGCTCGAGCGCAAGCCCTTCGCCGTGGGCGTGCGCATCGAGCATCCCCAGGCGCTTATCAACCAGGCCCAGTATGGCCCGGCCGCCGCGCATCCGGCCCTGGGCGCGGCCGACTACAAGCTGGCGGTGAAAACATCCGATGGCCGCGGGGTCTACACGTTCTGCATGTGCCCCGGCGGGGAAGTGGTGGCCGCGGCCAGCGAGGCCGGCGGCCTGTGCGTGAACGGTATGAGCCGCCATGCCCGTGCCGGCAAGAATGCGAACAGCGCCCTGCTCGTGGAGGTGCGCCCCGACGACCTACCCGGCGAAGACCCGCTCGAGGGCGTGGCCTTCCAGCGCCAGTGGGAGCACGCCGCGTTCGACCTGGGCGGCTTCAGCTATCTGGCCCCAGCTCAGACGGTGAAGCAGTTCCGCGCCGGCACGGCGGGCGCGCCCAGCAGCGAGGTGAACCCCACTTATCCGCGCGGTGTGGTGTGGGCCGACCTGCACCAGTGCCTGCCGCCGTTTGTGACCGATGCCCTGGAGGAGGCCTTCCCGCTGCTCGATCGCAAGTTGGCCGGCTTCGCCCATCCCCAGGCGGTGATGACGGGCATCGAGGCCCGCAGCTCGAGTCCTGTGCGCCTCGTGCGCGACGAGGGGTTCCAGGCGAACATCGCCGGGCTCTATCCCTGCGGCGAAGGCGGCGGCTATGCCGGCGGTATCATGAGCGCCGCCGTCGACGGACTGCGCGTCGCCGAGGCCATTGTGGGGGAGTGCTCATGAGGCTTCTGACCTTGGAAGAGGCTGCCGCGAGCTTGCGGGTCGGCGAGGCCGTTGTCATGCCCACCGATACGGTGTGCGGCGTGGGGGTGGCCGTGGGTGCTGCGGAAAGCCCCGCGCCGCTGTTCCGCGCGAAGCGGCGCCCTGCCGACAAGCCCGTGGCGTGGCTCGTGGGAAGCGTCGGCGATCTCAGCCGGTACGGGCGATCCGTACCCGATTACGCCCGTGTCCTCGCCGAGGCCTTCTGGCCCGGCGCCCTTACCCTGGTGGTATCCGCGAGCGACGAGGTTCCCGCCGCCTTCCAGTCGGCAGCCGGCACCATCGGCCTGCGCATGCCCGCCTGCGAGGACACCCTCGCCCTCATCGCCGCGGCCGCAAGCCCCCTAGCCGTCACCTCGGCGAACTTCTCCGGCGCCCCCGCGCCCCTCGCCGTTCGCGATGTCGACGAGGCCTTCGTCGCCCGCACCGCCGGCGTGTTCGGGGGAGTGAGACCGTGCCCCGTGAGACAGTGCCCCGGAGGGGTGTCTCATCTTCCGGGAGACCCCCTGTGCGAAGCGCCGCACGATCTATCGAAGCATGAGACACCCCTCCGGGGCACTGTCTCACCATCGGCCGCGGGCAACGGAACCAAGACGCCTGCGACGGGTGCGCTTCCGCTGCCCTCCACGGTGCTAGACTGCACGGGAAGTGCTCCGCGACTTCTGCGCGAGGGGGCGCTTGGCTGGGAAACCCTGAAAGGAGCACTTTCATGAGCGATGCAACGTCCGCAGCGAAAGTCGCCGACGCGGCCTTCGCCGAGGCGGCCCAGAACCCGTCCGAGACGGTCGGCCGCACCGAGTTCACCTTCGATTCCGCCGACGGCGCAAGCGCGGTGCGCGCTGTCGTGTGGGTGCCCCTGGCCATGGAGCGCGCAGGCGACGATCGCGGTGCCCTCGGGCAGTTCCGCCCGCGCGGCGTGGTACAGCTCATCCACGGCATGGCCGAGCACATCGACCGCTACGATGCCTTCGCCCGCTTCCTCGCGAGCGCCGGCTACCTGGTGGCCGGCCACGACCACATCGGCCACGGACAGACCGCCGGCGCGGCCGAGGCCCGCGGCGTGGTGGATGCGGTCCGCGGCGCCCAGGCCATGATCGACGACGTGCAGCAGCTACGCCTGCTTATGACCCAGCAGGTGGCAGAGGGCGTGCCCTATTTTATGTTCGGGCATTCCATGGGCTCGCTCGTGCTGCGCAGCTACCTGCCGCAGTACGGACAGGGCCTCGCCGGCGCCGTCATCTGCGGCACCGCCAACGAGCCGGTGGCCGTCTCCGGCGCCGGCAACAAGCTCGCCCGCCTTATCGCGCGGGTGCGCGGCAACGACTACAAGAGCGCCCTGCTCCACAGCCTGGCCGACGGCGCCTACAGCCGCGCCATCAAGGACGCGCGCACGCCCTTCGACTGGCTCTCCCGCGACCCGCAGGTGGCCGACGAGTTCATGGCCGACGAAACCGCCGGCTTCATGTTCGGTGCCGGCGCCTACGCGGCCCTAACCGAGCTCGCCCACCGCGCCGCCTCCCCTAAGACCCTCGCCGCCACCCCTCACGCCCTGCCCCTGCTCTACATAGCCGGCGATGCCGACCCGGTGGGAAAGTGCGGCAAGGGCGTCACCAAAGCCGCCGAGGCCATGGAAACCGCCGGCGCCGAAGATGTCACCCTCAAGCTCTACCCCGAAATGCGCCACGAGATCCTCAACGAATACGGCAAAGAGGACGTCTACGAGTTCATCCTCGATTGGATAAATGCTCACAATGAGAGTTGAGTTTAGAGGGATACGGGGTGGTGCTCACCGAGCGAGGACTGTCTGAGCGACTGAGCACTACCCCGTAGCCCGATCCCGGCAGAGCCCCAAGCAAGAACCCGAGAGGATCCGCATGAAGAAATACGTGATCGCACTGGACCAGGGCACCACTTCGTCCCGCGCTATGCTCATCGATCGCGCCGGCCGCCCCGTCGCCAGCGTCCAGCGCCCCTTCCCGCAGATCTACCCGCAGCCCGGCTGGGTCGAGCACAACCCCCACGACCTGCTCTCCTCCCAGCTCGGCGCGCTCACCGAGCTCATCACCGGCCACAGCGTGAGCCCCGAGGACATCGACTCCATCGGCATCACCAACCAACGCGAGACCACCATCGTGTGGGACCGCGCCACCGGTGAGCCCATCACCAACGCCATCGTGTGGCAGTGCCGCCGCACGGCCCCCATGGTGGAGGCCCTCACCGCCGACCCGGCCGTGGCCGCGGAAATCACCGCGCGCACGGGGCTCATTCCCGATGCCTACTTCTCGGCCAGCAAGCTCGCGTGGATTCTGGGCGAGGTGCCCGGCGCCCGTGCCCGGGCCGAGGCCGGCGAGCTGGCTTTCGGCACCGTGGACAGCTGGCTCATCTGGAAGCTCACCTACGGCGCCGTGCACGCCACCGACGTCACCAACGCGAGCCGCACCATGCTCTACAACATCCACGAGAACCGCTGGGACCCCTACCTGCTGGAGCTCTTCGGCATCCCCGAGGCGTTGCTTCCCGAGGTGCGCCCCTCGGCCGGCGACTTCGGCGTGACGGCGAACCCGGGGCTCGTGCAGGGCGTGCCCATCCGCGGGGTGGCGGGCGATCAGCAGGCGGCGCTCTTCGGCCAGTGCTGCTTCGGCCCCGGCCAGGCGAAGAACACTTACGGCACCGGGTGCTTTCTGCTTATGCACACCGGCCACGATGCCTGTGCGAGCAAGAACGGCCTCATCACCACCGTGGCCGCGAGCGCCCCGGGCACCGTCGGCACCGAGTACGCGCTCGAGGGCAGCGTCTTTGTGGCCGGCGCCCTTATCCAGTGGCTGCGCGACGAGCTCGGCATCATCGACGACGTGCGCGAGACCGATGCCATCGCCCGCAGCGTGCCCTCCACCGGCGGCGTCATGGTGGTGCCGGCCTTCACGGGGCTTGGGGCGCCGTGGTGGGACGCCGAGGCGCGCGGGGCCATCCTCGGGCTCACTCGCGGCGCGGGACGGGCCCACATCGTGCGGGCGGCCCTGGAGGCGCTCGCCTACCAGGTGTGCGACTTGGTTCAGGCCATGGCCGACGATGCCGGCCTGCCGCCGAGCGTGCTGAATGTCGATGGCGGCGCCTCGTCCAACGACTTCCTCATGCAGTTCCAGGCCGATATGCTCGGCTGCCCGCTGCGCCGCCCGGCCAACGCCGAGACCACGGCCTTAGGCGCCGCTTTCCTGGCGGGCCTTACCACGGGCTTCTGGCCGAGCACCGAGGCCCTTCTGGCCCTGCGGGAAGGGGAGGACCGCTTCCTGCCCACCTTCGACGACGCCGAGCGCGCCGCGCGCCTAGCCGCCTGGCGAGCCGCCATCGCCCGCATCCGCAGCTGACCCCTTGCAAACGTTGCGAATTGTTTCGGCAGCTTGGCGAAAAGCCCGCACGGGGCAGTGCGCGAGCGCCTACAATAGGCAGCGATGGAAACCAACGGGGAAGGAGCGCCTATGCGCCTGAGCATCGGAAGCGACCATGCCGGATTCGAGCAGAAGCAGGCCCTCGCGGCCTACCTGCGTGATGCGGGCCACGAGGTGATCGACCGCGGGCCCGACAACGACGACCGCGTCGACTACCCGGACTTCGCCGTCCCCGTCGCCCGCGATGTGGCCGAGGGCGCCGTCGAGCGCGGCGTGCTCGTCTGCGGCACGGGTATCGGCATGGCCATGGCCGCCGACAAGGTTCCCGGCATCCGCGCGGCGAACATCATCACGCCCCAGTTCGCCGCCTTGTGCCGCGAGCACAACGACGCCAACCTCATCACGCTGTCCGGCCGCTTCGTCTCCCTCGAGGAGAACGAGCGCATCCTGGACGCGTTCCTGTCAACGAATTTCGCCGGCGGCCGCCACACGGGCCGTGTGGAAAAGATAATGGCCCTCGACTAAGGAGAAAGCATGGCCCTTGAATTTCTAGCTGCGGAAGACCCGCAGGTCACCGAGTGCCTGCGCGCCGAGCTGGCCCGCCAGCGCGGCAGCGTCGAGCTCATCGCCTCGGAGAACTTCACCTCCCGCGCCGTCATGGAGGCCGTGGGCAGCGTGCTCACCAACAAGTACGCCGAGGGCTACCCCGGCAAGCGCTACTACGGCGGCTGCGAGAAGGTCGATATGGTGGAGGACCTCGCCCGCGACCGCGCTTGCGAGCTCTACGGCGCCGCCTTCGCCAACGTGCAGCCCCACTCCGGCGCCAGCGCGAACTTCGGCGCGTACCTTTCCATCATCGAGCCCGGCGACACGGTGCTCGGCATGAGCCTGGACCACGGCGGCCACCTCACCCACGGCTCGCCGGTGAACTTCTCGGGGCTTCTGTACAACATCGTCTCCTACGGCGTGGACCCGGAAACCGAGACCATCGACTACGACGAGCTCGAGCGCGTGGCCAAGGAGGTGCGCCCGAAGGTCATCGTCGGCGGCGCGAGCGCCTACCCCCGCTTCATCGACTTCGCCCGCATGGCCGACATCGCCCACGAGGTGGGCGCCTACCTCATGGTGGACATGGCCCACATCGCCGGCCTCGTGGCCGCGGGCCTGCACCCGAGTCCCGTGCCCCACGCCGATATCGTCACCTCCACAAGCCACAAGACCCTGCGCGGCCCGCGCGGCGGCTTCATCCTCACGAACCGCGAGGATTTGGCCGCGAAGATCAACAAGGCCATCTTCCCCGGCGCCCAGGGCGGCCCGCTCATGCACGTCATCGCCGGCAAGGCCGTGGCCTTCGGCGAGGCCCTGAAGCCCGACTACCGCGTCTACATGGAAAACGTCGTGGCCAACTGCGCCCAGATGGGCCAGGGCATGATCGACGGCGGCCTGCGCCTTGTGTCCGGCGGCACCGACAACCACCTGTGCCTCGTGGACCTCACGGCCTCCGACATCACCGGCAAGGACGCCGAGAAGCTGCTCGAGAGCGTCGGCCTCACGGTGAACAAGAACTCGATCCCCAACGAGCAGCGCTCGCCCTTCGTCACCAGCGGCATCCGCGTGGGCTCGGCGGCGGCCACCACCCGCGGCTTCACCGCCGACGACTTCTACGCCGTCGGCCAGCTCATCGCCCGCGCCGTCTTCAACGCCGAAGACGAGGCGGTCCTCGCCGACATCCGCACCCAGGTGAACGCCATGCTCGACGCCCACCCCCTCTATCCCGGATTGGAGTACTAGTATGAACAACGACCGCGTCGTCGTGCTCGACCACCCCATCGTCCAGCACAAGCTGTCCATCCTGCGCGACAAGCACACCTCCTCCAACGACTTCCGCGACATCGTGAGCGAGCTGTCGCTGTTCGAGACCTACGAGGCCACGCGCGACCTGCCGCTGACCAACGTGTTCATCCACACGCCCATCGCGCCCTTCGACGCCAAGCAGATCACCGGCCGCAAGGTGGCCTTCGTGCCCATTCTGCGCGCCGGCCTCGGCATGGTCGACGGCGCGCTGGAGGTCATCCCCACGGCGCGCGTGGGGCATCTGGGCATGCAGCGCAACGAGGAGACCCACCAGCCGGAAAGCTACTACGACAAGCTGCCCCGCGACATCGCGAGCCGCCGCGTCTACGTGCTCGACCCCATGCTCGCCACCGGCGGCTCGGCGGCCGCGGCCGTGGAGTACCTGCGCGAGTCCGGCGTGGCGGGCACCATCCGCTTCCTGTGCATCGTGGCCGCCCCCGAGGGCATCGAGCGCTTGCTCGCTGCCGACGACGACCTCATCATCTACGCCTGTGCCATCGACGAGGGCCTCAACGAGGATGCCTACATCGTTCCGGGCCTCGGCGACGCCGGCGACCGAATCTTCGGGACCGAGTAGTCCGATCAAGGAAGAGTAGCGGAAGGTGCCGGGTGTGCTATGCTGGCACCCTCTGAACACTAACTTGAACGCGAGCGAAGCTCGCTGTTAAATGCATGAGGGAGCGAAGCGCCTGAGCCGAAGGCGAACAGCGGAGCGGGGCGTGCGTGCATAGCATACCCGGCACCTTCCGCGGACAGAACGGAGCAGTTATGGCAGAAGACAACCGCCCGAGCTGGGACGAGTACTTCATGAAGATGGCCAACGACGTGGCCACCCGCACCACCTGCCTGCGCCGGGGCGTCGGCGCCGTCATCGTGAAGGACCGTCGCATCCTGGCCACCGGCTACAACGGCGTGCCCACGGGGCTCACCCACTGCAGCGAGACCGGCTGTTTGCGCGAGCAGCTCGGCGTGCCCAGCGGCCAGCGCCACGAGATCTGCCGAGGCCTGCATGCCGAGCAGAACGCCATCATCCAGGCGGCCCGCTACGGCATCAACATCGCCGGGGCCACCATCTACGTGAACACCCAGCCCTGCGTCGTGTGCGCGAAGATGCTCATCAACGCTGGCATCACCGAGATCGTCTACCAGAACCCGTACCCCGATGAGCTCTCCCAAGAGCTTCTGGCCGAATCCGACATCCTCGTGCGCGAGTTCGTCCCCGACGAGGTAGCCTAAGGCGCCAGCCTTCCTCGACCCTTGCGCCCCTGCGCCCAGTTCACGGCCGCAGGGGGCGTATTTCGTGCACATGCACAAATTTCCCCTGATCAACCCTGGGGCCGACCGCCCGACCTTTTCACCGCTCACCAATAAAAAGAGGGTCTCACTTACCTTTTGTGACCGAGCCGTTATCATACGTAGCGGTTTAATTGGGTTTACAGCGCGATAAGCGCCCGACCGAAAGTAGGGTATGGTACTGGCAATCGCACTCGGTATCCTGGCTGGCATAGCGGGCTTCGCCCCGCTCGTGTTCGGTTTGCACCGGGTGAAGCACATGACGGATTCGGGCAACCTCGGGCATATGGGAATGCTCATGCTCTGCCTTATCGTCTCGTTCGTCCTCATGTTCGCCTTCGCCATCATCTGCATCTCGGTCAATCGCGATGCCGCGCTGCCCTTTGTCCTGTCGGAGGCCGGGGCGCTGTCGGTCACTGCCATTGTGTTCGGTGTGACGCGGCTCGCTCGGAAAAGCTAGGAAAGGTTGATACGTGGACGCTCTTGAAATGCTCTCTGAAGAGGTACCTCATCTTCAGGCATCCTTCGATCCCACCGTGGTTTTCGGCGGAGTCACCCAGTACATCCTGTGGATGGTCATCTGCTGGATCATCACGCTGGTGATCATTTTGGCGGTCGGCCGCAAGCTCACCCTCATCCCCACGAACAAGTTCGTGAACACGGTGGAGTACGGCTACCAGTTCGTCCGCAACGACATGGGCGAGGGCATCATCGGCCACGGCTTCAAGAAGCACGTGCCGTTTCTGGCCACCATGTTCTTCTTCATCCTCATCTCGAACTTCGTGGGCCTCATCCCCGGCTGCAAGACGCCGACTGGCACCATCTCGGTGACCTGGGCTCTGGCCACCATCTCCTTTGTCTACTTCAACTTCTGGGGCATCAAGGCCAAGGGCGGCCTGGGCTACCTGAAGTCGTTTGCCCCCTCGGGCCTGCCGGCGCCGATGGTTCCCATCATCTGGTTCCTGGAGCTCATCTCCACCTGCATCCGCTGGCTGACGCTGGCTGTCCGACTCTACGGCAACATGTTCGCCGGCCACATGGTGCTCGGCATCTTCGCCCTGGCCTCCAGCGTGTTCCTCACCGTGGGCATCCAGGCGCTCGACCCCATCTCCGGCGTGCTCTCGCTGCCGTGGTTCCTGCTGCTCATCGCCATGTACGCGCTTGAGACGCTGGTGGCCTTCCTGCAGGCTTACGTGTTCACCGTGCTGTCCGCCGTCTACGTGCAGATCGCCACGGCCGCCCACTAGGCCCCAAGCGCCCGCCGCGGCGCACTCCCGGGGCTCGCGCCCCGCACCCATCTGGGTTCAGCCGGCACGACCAGTGCCGGAGACCATATTCCGTAAGTGTTTTTGGGAAACAGGCTCAAAAACGACCTAAAGGAGGAAACTGTGGAAACTGTATTCGTCATTGCTGCGCTGAAGCTCGTCGGCTATGGCCTGGCCACCATCGGCCCTGGCCTCGGCATCGGCATCGCCTGCTACGGCTGCTGCGTGGGCACCGCCCGCCAGCCTGAAGTGGGTGGTCGTCTGTTCACGAACTTCATCATCGGTGCCGCTCTGGCCGAGGCTCTCGCCCTCATCGGCTTCGTGCTTGCCTTCATCCTCTAGTTCTAGTCTTTTACCGGTTATCAAGCCCGTATTAAGGCTGGAAGGAGGAAATGCACGTGAAGACAAGAGCGAAAAAAGCAACGGCTCAGGTGGCGCTCGGCGCCCTGGCGTTCAACGCTGCTTTCCCTGCGCTCGCGTTCGCTAGCGAAGAGGAGTCCGGCGGCATCTCCGCCATTCTCCCCGACATGGCGGAGTTCATCCCCATGCTCATCGCCTTCATCATCCTCTGGGTTATTCTCGCGAAGTTCGGCTGGCCCATGTTCGCCGGCATGCTCGAGAAGCGCGAGAGCACCATCCGCGAGGCCCTGAAGAAGTCTGAGGAAGCTCAGATCGAGAGCGAGCGCGTGCTTGCCGAGTACCAGAAGCAGCTGGCCGACGCCAAGGCCCAGTCCGCTCAGATCGTCGCCGACGCCCGCGCGGTGGGCGAGGCCGTGAAGGCCGACATCACCGCCCAGGCCCAGAGCGAGGCCGCGGACATGATCGCCAAGGCGAAGGCGGCCATCGAGGCCGAGAAGAAGCAGGCGGTTGCCGATCTTCAGGCCACCGTGGCCGACACCTCGGTCGATGTCGCTGCCCGTCTGATCGGTGAGGACCTCACCGAGGGCGAGCACCGCGCCATCATCGAGCGCTACGTCAAAGAGGCGGGTAGTTTCAATGGCAACTAATCGTCTCGTCGTGAAAGAGGAAGTCGCGGTTTACGCATCGGTGCTCTTCGACAGCGCCAACGGTGCCGGCGGCCAGGAGGCCGTGCTGGACGTGCGCGAGCAGATGGGCGAGATCATCCGCCTCATGCGCGCCGATCTCCAGCTCACCATGAGCCTGTCGAATCCGGACTTCACGCCCGAGCAGCGCAAGGCGCTCGTGGAAGGCACCTTCGGGGCCTGCCACCTGGCCCTGCGCGAAGTGCTGGCGGTTATGGCCGAGCGCGGCCAGGCAGACCTTCTGCCCCGCGTGTACGACGCCTACCGCGAGCTTCTGGGAGAGAAGCTGGGGATCTGCGTGGTCGATGTGACCACCGCCGTGCCCCTGGACGACGAACTGCGCCAACTCATTACGAAAAAAGCCGAGGCCGACTTGGGAAAGCGTGCGGTGCTGCGCGAGCGCATCGACAAGGGCATCCTGGGCGGCATCATCATGGATGTTGACGGCAACTACATTGACGCGAGCATGATCTCGCAGCTCAATCGCGCCCGCAACGTCCTCAAGGACACAACAGATGGAGGTGAATGCTAGTGACTGAAATCACCGCACAGTCCATCGACGAGGCGCTGAAGAAGCAGCTGGAGCAGCTGAACGTCAGCGTCGAGTCTCGCGAGGTGGGCACGGTCATCCAGGTCGGCGACGGTATCGCCCGCGTGGACGGCCTGCGCGATGCCATGGCCGGCGAGCTCTTGGAGTTCATCGGGGAGGGTGGCAAGACCGTCTACGGTCTGGCCCAGAACCTCGAGGAGGACGAGGTCGGCGCCGTGCTTCTGGGTGACGTCACCGCAATCAAGGAGAACGACCAGGTCCGCACGACCGGTCGTATCGTGGAGGTTCCCGCCGGCAAGGCCATGCTCGGCCGCGTCGTGAACCCGCTGGGCCAGCCGATCGACGGCAAGGGCCCCATCAAGGCCGAGGGCACGCGCCCGGTGGAGTTCAAGGCTCCCGGCGTTATCTCCCGTCAGCCCGTTGACGAGCCCATGCAGACCGGTATCCTGGCCATCGACTCCATGGTGCCGATCGGCCGCGGCCAGCGCGAGCTTATCATCGGCGACCGCCAGACCGGCAAGACCGCTATCGCCATCGACGCCATCATCAACCAGAA
>CAJUSP010000002.1 GCA_910589165.1 uncultured Adlercreutzia sp. | reverse complement strand
GGCACCGAGGAAATTCCCGCCTTCGATTTGAAGCGCGCCACCGAGCAGCTGGCCGAGCTCGTGCCCGCGGCGCTTGATGCCGTGCGCATCCCCCACGGGGACGTGGCCATCTACACGAGCCCGCGCCGCCTGGTGGCCGTCGTGGCCGACGTGGCCGAGTCCACCGAGGCCTTGGAAGAGGTCTTCCGGGGCCCCGCCGCCAAGATCGCCTTCGACGAGGCCGGTGCGCCCACCAAGGCTGCCATCGGGTTCGCCCGCGGCAAGGGGCTCGACGTGGACGCGCTCGAGCGCCGCGACGAGAACGGCACCGAGTACGTGTACGCCGTGCGCCAGGTGCCGGCCCAGAAGACCGCCGAGCTTCTGCCCGAGGTGCTGCGCGGCGTGATCGACGGCATCAGCTGGCCGAAGTCGTGCCGCTGGGGCACCACCCCTGAGATGTTCTCGCGCCCGGTGCGTTGGCTGGTGGCCCTGCTCGGCAGCGAGGTCATTCCCGTGCAGTACGCGGGGCTTGTGGCCGGCAACACCACCCGCGGCCACCGCTTTTTGGCCCCCGGCCCCCACGAGGTGCCCTGTGCCGACGACCTTGTCGGCATCATCGAGGACGCCTACGTGGTGCCCACGCAAGAGGCCCGCGAGGCGCGCATCCGCGAGGGCGTGGCCGCCGCCGAGGCCGCGACCGGCTACCGTGCCGAGCTGCCGGCGAAGACGCTCACCGAGGTCATCAACCTCTCCGAGTACCCCACGGTCATGGTGGGCACCTTCGACGAGGAGTTCCTGAAGGTCCCCGAGGAGATCATCGTCGACGCCATGCTCATGCACCAGCGCTACTTCCCGCTCTACGACGGCGACGGGCGCCTCACCAACCAGTTCATCGTCGTCTCCAACGGCGACCCGGCCCGCGAGGCCACCATCATCGACGGCAACGAGCGCGTGGTGGCCGCCCGTCTCTACGACGCGAAGTTCTTCTACGAGGAAGACCTGAAGGTCCCGCTGGAGAGCTACGTCGACCGCCTCGATGAAGTGGTCTTCCAGGAGGCGCTCGGCACCATGCGCGACAAGACCGCCCGCGTGGTGAAGCTGTCGGCCCGCATCACCACCCAGGCCGGCATCGAGCGCGCCGAGATGCGCGACATCGCCCGGGCCGCCTACCTGGCCAAGGCCGACCTCGTCACCGGCGCCGTCATCGAGTTCACGAGCGTCCAGGGCATCATGGGCAGCTACTACGCCGCCGCAGCCGGCGAGCCCGAGCGCGTGGCCCGCGCCATCGCCGAGCACTACCGCCCGCGCTTCTCCGGCGACGCCATCCCCACCGACATCATCGGCCAAGTGGTGGCGCTTTCCGACAAGATCGACACCATCTGCGGGCTGTTCGCCGTGGGCCAGGCGCCCACCGGCTCTTCCGACCCGTTCGCCCTGCGCCGCGCCGCGCTCGGCGTGCTGGCCATCCTGGAGGAGACGGGGCTGCCCATCAGCCTTGTGGAGACCATCGACGCCTCGCTCATCATCTACCGCGAGGCCGGGCTTCAGTTCGAAAACGCCGCGGTGCGCCGCGAGATCATCGACTTCTTCATCACCCGCGAGAAGGTGGCCCTACGCGACGCCGGCATCGAGGCCGATACCATCGACGCGGTGCTCGCCTGCGGCATCGAGGAGCCCATCGTGCTCGCCCGTCGCGCCCGGGCGCTCGAGGCGGCCCGCACCGAGGATCGCCAGGTGTTCGAGGACCTGGCCACGGCCTTCGCCCGCGCGAACAACCTGCGCGAGGTGCGCCTGGGCACCGGCTACAAGACCGCCGAGCTCACCGAGGTGGAGCGCGCCCTGGACGCCGCCATCGGCGAGGCCGAGGAGGCTGTGGCCGAGGCGCTGTCCGCCGACCGCTTCGAGGACGCCATCGCGGCGCTTGCGGCCCTACGCGCCCCCATCGACGAGTTCTTCGACACCACCATGGTCATGGACGACGACCCGGAGGTGCGCGCCAACCGCCTGAAGCTTCTGAACCGCTTCGCCAACGCCTTCGCCCACGTGGCCGACTTCAGCGTGATGGCGAAGAAGTAGCTCTGTTCCGTTCGCCCTAACGGGACGAACAGGGCGCCGATGCCGAGGCTCCGGCAGGCCGCTGCCGGAGCCTCGACGACTTCCTGGGCCGAGCCTGCGAGAGGGAAGAGAGGGGATAGTCTTGCATAACCGAACGCCTGACGAGCGCGCCGCCCGCGTGCCCACTATCCACATCGTGTCCGACTCTATCGGCGAGACGGCCCAGGTGGTGGCCCGTGCGGCGGCCGCCCAGTTCGGCGTCACCAACCCGCGCCTGGAAATCTTCTCGAAGGTGCGCTCCTTCGAGGAGGTGCGCGACTACCTGCTCGCCCACGCCCGCCACCACGAGGACGTCCTCGGCGACGACCGCATGCTCGTCATGTACACGCTCGTGAACGCCGAGATCCGCGAGCCGCTTGTGGCCTTCATCGCCGAGGCGCCCAACATCGTGGCCGTCGACGTGCTCACCGCCGCCGTGGACGCCGTCTCGCAGATGAGCGGCATGGACCCCATCGGCAAGCCCGGCATGCTGCGCGTGGTGGATCGCAACTACTTCAAGCGCATCGGCGCCCTGGAGTTCACCATCGCCCACGACGACGGCCGGGCGCCCGAGGACCTCACCAAGGCCGACATCGTGCTTCTGGGCGTCTCTCGCTCGTCTAAGACGCCGCTTTCCATCTATCTGGCGCAGCAGGGCCTGAAAGTGGCCAACGTGCCCTTAGATCCGTCCACAGAGCCTCCCGCGCAACTCTTCGAAGTCGATCGCACGCGCCTGTTCGGCCTCATGATCACCCCCGAGGTGCTGCTGGACATCCGCAAGAAGCGCATCAAGAAGGCCGCCGGCAAAATGCAGATGATCGCCAAGGACTACGCCGACCCCGAGTACATCTACCGCGACCTGGAGGCCAGCCGCGCCCTCATGCGCCGCCTCGGCTGCATCGTCGTGCACACCGAGGGCCGCGCCGTCGAGGAAACCGCCCAGGAAATCCTCCGCTACTACGAACGCAGCCACCCCAGCACCACCGACATCCTAGAGTAGCCCCCGCCGCGACCTCGCTATCCCGCGAGCGCGCCACCCCGCGACCCCGCCACCCGCGCGCCCTCGTCCCATCCCCACGGCTGGGTTCTGCCGTTCTCTCGGCCCTTCAGTTTACCCCGCTGCCGGTTCTTCCGTCCGCCAGTGGTGAAAGCTGCTTCACCTGTCCCCAAATTGGCGATTCTGCTTAAACAGGCTCCAGGGTGTAGCTTGGATTGTCCGCAAAATGCCGGTTCTGCTTAACCTGTGTGTCGCCTTAGGCGGATGTGTCCTGCAACCGCGTCTTACGCAAGGCTGCGATCAGGGGAAAAACGCTGTGAGACCAGGGGAATCCTGCTGCCTCCATAAAGACAGATGCAGACATTAAGTAGAATCGGCATTTTAGGGCCAAACGAAGCGAATCGGGGTACGCGGACTAAGCAGAACCGTTAATTTGGGGACACTGTTCGCTAGATGCGGTTGACCTGGAGCGTTCATTTCACCGCGTCGAGCAATTCCCCTTATTGCGTCTCGTAAGTTCTCTCCGGCCTGAGACTTGCGAGGCGCCGCTACTTACCGTTCGTTATCCCCGCCATCCTCTCTGACTCGTCTCAGCCACCCCTGGTCAAGCGCATCGCTCAGGACAAAGCGAGATCTATAAACGCGCTTCTGCATTTCCCCGAAGCGAGCCGATCGGCATCGGAGCCGTATTCCCGCAGCGCGGGCTATCTCTTGGGCGGCATCGCGCATCATGGAGTTGCTCAGCAGTTGCGATCTCGTGATGGTTATAACCTTGTATCCGTCGGCTTCGTAGGCGAGACGCTTGGTTGCATCGCGCAGAGCTTGCTCGCTGCTCAGGTGCTCGGCATCAGAATCGTACTCGACAATAACGCGAGCACTTGGCAGGCACCAATCGGGAATGAGGGTTTTGCGCATGGAATAGCCTTGCGCCTTCAGCGAGGGGCTGAGGCGAAGGTTGGTTGCGGCATCCGAGAACCCGAATCCGCCTAAGTTCGAGGGCAGGTCGAGCAGCATCGACAAGAGGACCTCGGGCGGGGAAGCCGCGCAGCCGCGTACGTGCGGAAGAGCACGCAGGGCCGCTTTTCGACCATGGAGTCCCGGACAACGGCCCAGATAATCGGCCAAGCGCTCGTGAGTGGTGAGTGGCTTGCGGGATGATAGGCCGCTTCGAGCTGAAGGGTCGATGGCGAAGGAGCTGCAGAGAGTTCGGGCGGCGAAGATGACTTGCTCGATCGGCAGCTCCCGCGCTAGCTGCACGATACAGAGCTCCGGCGACGGCAGAAAAACTCCTCGCGAGATCGGGTAGAAAGAACCCGAGGGAAGGGGGTAAGTGCAGGTGTGGGTGATGCAGTAAGGCCGGGTGATTTGCCCGGGCGTCGAGCATAGAACGTGGGGCTTAAGTCCGATTTGCGGCAACTGTTCGTGCAGGTAGGCGATGCTGCCTTGCGTTGGCGCGCAGTCATTAAGCACCCTTGAGTCAGATTTTGCGCGGCCTGAAGGCCGGCTGTATGCCGTAATCCAGCAAGCGAGAGCGCTTATCCCGTAAGGCACAATGCGCATGCGAGCCCCTTTCCCATTGGTGCCGGTGGTCTATGGGGGCGCGATGATAGCGGATTCGAGCATGGGGCGCCAGTGGGCCGCAGCGCGTTGTGAGTCACCGTTTTAAGGCGGACGGGGATATACGGTGCGAGTAACTAATCGGAGGGGGTGCTCTCTTGTAGCTCGATCGGCCTTAAGAGAGCAGAAGCGTAAATGACCTGGCGAAACGATCGATATGACATCAAGAGGAGGGGGGTACCCCTAAGGGCGAATTTGCGTGCCGCACGATCCCCTATGTCTAAAATGAGACTCTAGTGCGACTGTAGTGCGGTTCTGAGACGGTTCAAGTACGGCTCTGCTGCGGCACTGATGCGGTTCTATCACGGTTTGCGCGCGGCTCTTCGGTAGTTATCCACAATGAATTAACGAAATGCGGAAAACTATTTATACCTGAAAAGCACAAATAGTGAAGAAACTATGTTCTAAAGCTGATCTGTAAACTCATTGTTGCTCGAGGAGGTGAATGCTGCGGAGCTGAACCTGTCTCCAGAATGCAGTGTGTCCGGCCGCAGAGAGCTAGTGGGGTTCTTCAAGCTTTTCAGGCTAATGAGGCTGTTCGGGCTATCCGAACTATCTAGGCTATCCGGGGTGTTCGGCTGTTCGGGCGACTCAGCCTTCACGCTGGCTGAGTCTGTGCACAGCGCGATGACTCGTAGTGCGGTTGTGGTTGGCTGACTGTCCCGAAAACGACGGATCTGCTTAAGCTTGCAGCTGAGAGGGGCTGATTTGTCCCGAAAATGACGGTTTTGCTTAATCGGGGCATCGCGTTTTCCCTCTGGCTGGCTTTCTGGCTGCTCCTCTTCAAGGGTATCTTGAGCGAATGCTATGAAAACACCAGGTCATTATAGGGTAGGGGATAGGGAACCTTCTGATCCTTAGCCTTGAATCACGTGAGGGAGTGCGTTCGTTAAGCAGAACTGTGCTTTTGCGGCCATTTCGGCGGCTCGTGCTTACGCGCGTTAAGCAGAACCGTCATTTTCGGGTCACGCATTCAGGAGGAGGGGAGGAAGCTGAGGACAAGGCATACGTGCGTGGTCGGCGCGTATCGTTGGAGGGCGCGACGAGGTTAGCGAGGATTGTGCGGGGGCGGCGGTTGTGCGAAGGTGGTGGATGTACGGGGGCGGCGGTCGTGCAAGGCTGATGGGGCTTGAGCAACCGCTCAAGGGGATTTTGCGGTGGTGGGGGAGGGAATAAAGTCCACAAGCCCCCAACGGCGACGAAATCCCTTATACTTGGATTACGTCTTGAATGACGCAAGCTCAGCAGCTTGGCGATCTGCCGATTCGCAGGCCCGACAGCCTGCAGCGCGATAGATTTCCGGGCCGCCCAGCTGCCGCGCCGCGCAAGACGGAAATAGCCAGTCGCACCTCACGGGTGCTCAGCTCTAAGGAGAAGAGTAAGGTGACAGAAGCTGTGAAGCGCGTCTACGCCTTCGGCAAGGACGCCAACGGGAACAACGTGACCGAGGGCAACACCGACATGAAGTGGATTCTCGGCGGCAAGGGCGCGAACCTCGCCGAGATGGCCAACATCGGGCTGCCGGTGCCTCCCGGGTTCACCATCACGTGCCAGACCTGCATGGAGTACGCCAATGCCGACAACGTCTGGCCCGAGGGCGCGCTGGACACCATCGCCGAGTACCGCGCCGACCTGGAAGAGCGCATGGGCAAGCGCCTGGGCGACGCCGAGGACCCGCTGCTCGTGTCGGTCCGCTCCGGTGCCCCGTTCTCCATGCCCGGCATGATGGACACGGTGCTTAACCTGGGCCTGAACGACGAGTCCATCAACGGCCTCATCAAGCAGACCGAGAACCCGCGCTTCGCCTGGGACTCCTACCGCCGCTTCATCCAGATGTTCTCCAACGTGGTGATGGGCCTCGACGGCGACCTGTTCGAGAACGCCATTGTCGCCATGAAGAACGACCGCGGCGTCGCCTCCGACACCGACCTCACCGCCGAGGACTTGCAGGAGCTCGTCGCCGAGTTCAAGGCCATCTTCGCCGACAACGTCGACGGCGAGGCCTATCCGTCGCTCGTGGTCGACGGCGCCGTCGCCTTCCCTCAGGACCCCATGGTGCAGCTGCGGCTGGCCATCGAGGCCGTGTTCGGCTCCTGGAACAACCCCCGCGCGGTCCTCTACCGCCAGAAGGAGAAGATCGCCGACGACCTGGGCACCGCCGTCAACGTGCAGTCCATGGTGTTCGGCAACAAGGGCGACACGTCGGCCACCGGCGTGGCCTTCACCCGCAACCCCGCTAACGGCACCAAGGAGTTCTACGGCGACTACCTGGTGAACGCCCAGGGCGAGGACGTGGTGGCCGGCATCCGCAACACGAGCCCCATCGCCGAGCTGAAGGAAGTGGAGGGCCTGGAAGAGGCCGGCGCCCAGCTGGAGGAAATCTTCGAGGTGCTCGAGAACCACTTCCGCGACATGTGCGACATCGAGTTCACCATCGAGCAGGGCAAGCTGTGGATGCTGCAGACCCGCGCCGGCAAGCGCACCGCGGCAGCCGCCCTGCGCATTGCCATCGAGATGGAGAAAGAGGGCCTCATCACCAAGGAAGAGGCCATCATGCGCGTGTCCCCCGATGCGCTCGACCAGCTGCTGCACCCGCAGTTCGACAAGAACGCCACCTACGACGTGGTGGCTCGCGGCCTGAACGCGTCCCCCGGCGCCGCTGTGGGCGAGGCCGTGTTCTCGGCCGCCGACGCCGTGGCCGCCGCCGAGGCCGGCCGCAAGTGCGTGCTCGTGCGCTGGGAGACCAACCCCGACGACCTCGCCGGCATGATCGCCGCCGAGGGCATCCTCACCTCGCACGGCGGCAAGACCAGCCACGCGGCCGTTATCGCCCGCGGCATGGGCGCCCCCTGCGTCTGCGGCGTGGAGGCCCTGAAGATTGACGCGGCGAAGAAGGAAGCCGCCATCGCCGGCACCGACATCGTCATCCGCGAGGGCGACATGATCTCCATCGACGGCACCACGGGCATCGTGGTGCTGGGCGCCGTGGAGTTGGTTATGCCCGAGCTCACCGGCGATTTGGACACCATCCTCGAGTGGGCCGACGAGGTCCGTACCCTGGGTGTGCGCGCCAACGCCGACAACCCCGAGGATGCCCAGCTCTCGCGCGACTTCGGCGCCGAGGGCATCGGCCTGTGCCGCACCGAGCACATGTTCCTGGGCGATCGCAAGCAGATCATCCAGACGTTCATCCTGAACGACGACGAGCTCATTCGCGAGAAGGCCGTGAACGACCTGTTCGAGGCCCAGGTGGGCGACTTCTACGGCATGTTCAAGGCCATGGACGGCCTGCCGGTCATCGTGCGCCTGCTGGACCCGCCGCTGCACGAGTTCCTGGAGAGCCCGCGCGAGCTGGCCGTGGAAATCGCGAAGATGGAGGCCACCGGCGCTTCCGCCGACGCCATCGCCGAGAAGCGCGACCTGCTTGAGAAGATCGACGGCTTCGCCGAGCAGAACCCGATGCTGGGCATGCGCGGCTGCCGCCTGGGCATCGTGTACCCGATCCTCCCCGAGATGCAGGTGCGCGCCATCGCCACGGCGGCTGCCCGCCTGAAGAAGGAGGGCCTGAACCCCGAGCCCGAGATCATGATCCCGCTCGTGTCCGTCGTGCCCGAGCTTGCGACCCTGCGCGAGGTGGCGGAATCCGTCATCGCCGAGGTGTCCGTGGCCGAGGGCGTGGAACTGGAGATTCCCATTGGCACCATGATCGAGCTGCCACGCGCGGCCGTCACCGCCAACGAGATCGCCACTGAGGCCGACTTCTTCTCCTTCGGCACCAACGACCTCACCCAGACCACCTTCGGCTTCTCGCGCGACGACGTGGAGGGCGAGTTCGTGCCCCAGTACTTGGAACAGCACCTGCTGCCCTACAACCCGTTCGCTACCATCGATTCCGGCGTGGCGAAGCTCGTGGAAATGGGCGTGGAGCTGGGTCACGAGGGCAACCCGGACCTCGTCTGCGGCGTCTGCGGCGAGCACGGCGGCGATCCGGAGAGCATTCACACGTTCAACCGCATCGGCCTGAACTATGTGAGCTGCTCGCCCTACCGCGTGCCGGTGGCCCGCCTGGCCGCCGCCCAAGCCGCTATCAAGCAGGCCTAAGCGAGCAGGCTGAAAGAAGTTTTGGATGGGGGCGTCCTGCGGGGCGCCCCCTTTGTGTGTGAGACAGCGCCCCTAGCACCTAACCCTATAGACAACATAACATTATATGGTATAGTGGCTTCCAACATGATGGCACCGCTGCGCCGTGGGGGCGCGGGGCGGGCGATATACGGAAAGGGAAGTCCATGATCACCTTGGCTGCGGCCTCTCAGAAGGGCGGCGTCGCGAAGACGACTACCAACCTGGCCATTGGGGCGAAGCTCGCCCAAGACGGCGCGCGCGTCCTCTACATCGACTTGGACCCGCAGATGAACCTCTCCACAACGCTGAAGGCGCAAACGGCCGGCGTGGCCTCATCGCTCGACGTGCTCACCGGCGACGCCGCCATCGCCGACGCCGCCCAGCACATCGACGGCTACGCGGTGGTGCCCGCCAGCCGCCTGAACGGCAAGGCCGACGACCTCATGCCCAGCGTGGGGAAGGACTACCGCCTGCGCAAGGCCCTGGAAACCGTGGCCGACCAGTACGACTACGCCATCCTGGACACCCCGCCGGCGCTGGGCACCCTCACGGTGAACGCGCTCACGGCCGCCGACTGGGTGGTCATCCCGGCCCAGGCCGATGCCTACTCGCTCGACGGCGTCACCGACCTGGCCGCCACCATCCAGGCCATCCGCGAGTACACGAACCCGAACCTGAACATCGGCGGCATTTTGCTCACGCGCTACAACCCGCGCACCTCCATCTCGAAGATCATCCACGAGGACGCCGAGGCTATGGCCCAGGAGCTGGGCACCAAGGTCTTCCGCGCCTGGATTCCCGAGGCCACGGTGGTGAAGGAGTCCCAGGCGGTGAAGCAGTCGCTGTTCGACTACGCGCCCACCTCCAAGGCCGCCTACCACTACCGCTTCTTCATCGAGGAGCTTATGGAAGACGTCGACGCTGTGGCCGGAGGCAAGGCGGAGGAGGTGGGTTCCAATGGCTAAGCAGGACTTGCGCGCCCAGATGGAGGCCGCCCGGGCCGCTGCCGCCTTCATCGGCGCCGCCCAGGAAGAGCTGAACGAGGCCTTGGAAGAATCCGAGGCGCCCAAAGCGGCTGAGACGCCCGTAGCGCCTGCAGCCTCCGTTAGTGCCCATGAGAGCGCTGATGGGGCCGTAGAGGCCGTCTCAGAGCCTCGCAAGCCACGCCGCACGGTGAGAAGCGCGGCTTCGGATGTGACGCGGGCTGCGGATGAGGTCGAGAAGCCCAAGCAGGCTCGGGCGCGGCGGTCGCGCTCGAAGGCGAAGAGCGAGCCGGAAGTCGCCGAGCCCGCATCGGGCCGCATGACGGCCCAGGTGCTCGTGCCCATGACTGCCGAGCAGCGCGAGCACGCCGACCTTCTGGCATCGGTCATGAAAATCACCCGCGCCGAAGTGATGCGCCAGGCCCTCGACGAGTACTGGGACCACCACAAAGCCGAGCTGCAAGCCGCCGTCATGGCCTACGAGCAACTTATCAAGAAGCTGATGAAGTAGGGGTGTTGAAACGCGCGTTGCAGCGTGCTACAATAGCGCCAACGGAAGCCCTTGACACTTACCGGGCAGAGCCGTTTTTAGCTTGAGGCTCGGATGTTGCCGCATCCGAGCCTTCTTTGTCGCTAAGCGTGCTTTCCCGCCCTGTGCTTTGGCTACGAAGCTTCACCAAAGCCGATGCTAACGTTAGAACCGCTGTCAGCATCTGCATTAAATCTAGGATCAGTTCCATAGACACCACCTCCTTCCTGTATGGTCGAAACCTGCAGGGACAGAAGCACTGTCAGCAAAAGGGACTTACACCGTTGACTCCTGCACCATAGCGCAAATCGAACAAAAGAGCAATTCTCTAAATTGCAGGATAATACAAGGCGAAATCTTGTTGTATGGGACAGTGCCCCGGAGGGGTGTCTCATCTTCAGGGACTCCCTCGGTACTAAGAGATATTCGGAAGATGAGACACCCCTCCGGGGCACTGTCCCACGACTTTTCTTTTGTTGAGCCGTTCGCTTAGGTTTTGGGCCGTTCCCGAAAAAATTTTGAAAAAAATTTTGGGACGGAAATTCGCCGTCTACTTTTCTAGCTCTATAGGATGTAACCACAAAGACATAACAACATATAATGATGAAGTCACAAAGAGATAAAGTGACTATCCAATTTTGCAATATGGCGAAAACTATATGACTATGAGATAGAGTGACTATGTCATTTAGCTATTGACTTGACGTTTACCAGGGGTTTCGTCAATGGTTCCTATACGGCTTAAGGAGTATATTCCTAAGTGATAAAGACATAGAAAGATTATATGTCAGAATCACAACAGCGAAGTTTGAAGAATTTGAGCAGAAATCTTTCGCGAAGGTAACGGCAACTGTGGAGAAATCTGACCTTGTTGACCATGATTCAGAAGCGCCGCAAACCCAAGAATGCCCAGTAAAACGCTCACTTTTCGGAACCTTCCCGACTTTACAACGTTGCCAAAATGTTGATAATAGTCCATGAACAAAAACGCTTTTTGGCACCACTGCGCCCTCAGAGCGAAACCGACGATTTGAAGAAGAAGCATAATCGGCGTTTTATCAGGGAAAACGACGGTGAAAGACCTTGAAGGCGGGGATCAGGACCCGCCCTCGGGGCAAAGAGAGAACGAGGATAACATGAGCAACAAACGTAGCGATCTGCGTATCCCCGCCGCTGACGGCGCGCTGAACGGCGCCTTCGGCAACGGCCACGACGCCGCGAAAACTCCCATGGGGGGGGGTTCGCCAATGCGTAGCCATGCCCCGCAGGATGAGGCGTTTGCCCCGATGGGTACCGTCGCGCCGGCCCCCGGCGCCGCCGGCCCCCAGGGCGCGCCCGCAGTCCCCGGCGATGAGGCCTACTCCGGCGTCGTCAGCCGCAACGCGCCCCGCCAGCTGAACCCCTTCGGCAAAGTCATTGCCTCGGTGCTGTCGGTGCTGCTGGTGCTGACCTGCTGGAACAGCTACTCCATCGAGGAGGCCCGCCGCATGGTCATCGGCGACGAGGCCACCCCCATGGCCTCCGGCACCGGCGACGAGCTGCTGGACGAGGTGGACGACGAGAACCTCGACCAGGCCTCCAACGACGCCGAGGGCGAAGGCGACGCCGAAGAGGGCGACGAGGCCGCCGATGACGAAACCGCCGACGACGAGACCACCGAGGAAGAGCCCGCCGGCCCCGATGCCCCCACCGACGAGGAGATCGCCGCCTACCTGCCCGAGAATCTCGTCGACGCCGACAAGGTCATGCCGACCCTCTCCGACGACATCCAGGCCAAGAAGGCCGACGGCATCCTGAACACTGCCTCGGCCACTGAAGACGAGCTCAAGGAAGCCCTCGCCGCCCGCGCCCCGTTCTCTCTCGCGGTGGCCGGCGCCCTGCGCGCCTCCGACGACGCCTACCACGTTGCCGGCACGAGCCTCACGCTCGCCCCCTCCCTGGGCAACACCAACGTCACCTTCGAGGGCGGTCACCTCGGCGGCGTGGAAGACGCCGACGCCGTGGCCCTCACCTTCGAGGCCCCCTTCCTCTACCAGAACAACGACGGCACCTTCGGCACCACGCTCTCGGAAGAGGAGTGGAAGGCCCGCGGCGCCGCCGCCGACGACATGCGCGCCAAGCTGGCTGTGTCGGTGCTGCCCGAGGGCTGGACCGCCTACACCAAGCACGGCGAGCAGTACCAGAAGCGCACCGCCGAGGAACTGGCCGCCGGCCTTTCCGGCACCATCGTGCTGCGCTTCGAAGGCGTGCAGGACGAGAACGGCATCACCGTGAACGACACCCGCGGCCAGATGCCCGTCGGCACCGAGCTGCCCGTCGTCACCGCCTGGCTCACCGAGAACACCCCGGCCGCCCAGCCGGTGGCCGTGCGCTCCGGCTTCGCTGTGTGCTCCTACGTGGCCGACCGCAACGAGGACGGCAGCCGCAAGGCCGACTCCGTCTATTACAACTACACCGAGCCCGCCGCCGCCACGGTCACCCTCGTGGCCGCCGAGCCGCAGCTGTCGCTTTCCGCCGAGCTGGCTAGCGCCGCCGATGCCACCCTCGCCGGCGACACCGCCTGGGCCGCCTACCTCGTTACCGTGAAGGCCGCCAAGGGCTCCTTCGCCGAGAAGACCTACGCCCTGCGCGTGACCGACGCGCCGGACACCGCCGAGGGCGCTGGCATGATGAACGCCGACGGCATCGTTGCCTTCGACGCCACGGGCATGACCGCCGACGAGCTGGCCGCCGTGAACCCGGCCGACGCCTCCACGGTGCCGGCTATCCCCAACGTCACCATTCCGGTGGAAGGCGCCACCGACGGCTCCACCGAAGAGGTGGCCGCTGTGTCGGTGACCAAGGCTGCCGACGGCGTGGCCGACATCACCGTGCACGCCGAGGGCACGCTTTCCGCCGACGCCCTCACGGGCGAGACCGACGGCGAGCGCGTCATCTACGTGGCGGTGCCCTATGCCACCGCGAACCTCACCACCACCGAGGACGGCACGGCCCACAACCCCGAGACGCCCTCCTTCATGCTGTGGTCCTACGGCGCCGGCAAGGCGGTCCAGGAGGACAAGGTGGAAGAGGCCGAGGCTGTGAACGACACTCTGGCCGACGAAGACCTTACCTATATTAGTGACTTGGGCGCCCAGAGCGTCACCTTCCCGATGCCCGCCGAAGAGGAGCCCGAGCCCACCGAGCCCGAGCCCTCCGACGAGCCCGCCGACACCGACGAGCCGGCCGACGAGCCCGCCGATGAGGAAGAGCCCGCCGACACCGACGAGCCCGAAGCCGATGAGCCCGCCGACGATACGGAAGGGGAGGAGCCGGCCGACGACGAGCAGGAAGAGGAAGAGCCCTCCGAGCTCGACTACGTCGATATGGACAATCTGGAATTCGCCGAGGACATTCTGAACCAGGTGGGCCTGGAGTCGTGGGAGCAGCTGAAGGACGCGCTCGACCGCGAGGCCACCGGCGACACCACCGACGACGAGGACCTCATCCTCTCCACGTTCGACCCGGTGCTTATGTCCACGGCCCTCATGATGGCGGGCCTGGGCGACTTCGGCATCTCCACCTTCGCCATCGCGCCCCCGGCCTCCAGCTCCACCAGCAAGCTGAACCAGACGAACTTCAACCCGCATCTGGTCACCCAGGATATGGGCACGCCGCTCGGCGCCGACGAGAAGGGCGGCGCCACCTACCTTATTAATGACAACAACTCCCCGAAGCTGACGCTCTCGTGCAACTTCTCCGGCCAGACCGGCTACATGGGCGCCTGGGGCCTCTACGGCAACGACTACTTCGGCTCCATCGACGACAACACCGGTGCCTACAAGCGCAGCACCACCAACACCACGCTGCCCGCGTCGGTCACCTCCACGGCGCTGGCCGTGAAGTACGCCGAGTCCCTCGAGGGCGGTTCCTTCCGTCCCTCCGTGAAGGAAGACGGCACGCCGACCTACCCCAACGTGGACCTCTCCGACACCAACCACACGAACGAGGCGAGCAACATCGCCCTTCTGATGGACTACAACATTCAGAAGGAGGCCATGGGCTACGACGAGATGGACACGGAGTTCGAAATCCGCGTGCCCTACCTCTCTCTTAATAGTGAAGGCGGTATGGAAGGCACCTACAGCTACAAGGAGTGGCGTGGCAACCTCGATGCCGACGGCAAGCCCACCAAGGGCGGCTATACGGCCCTGGGCTATGCGAGCGACCCCACCAACTACCCCTTCATGGCCATCAACTTCGGCGACAACTGGCCGGCCTACCGTAACAACTGGTCGGTGTACCTCATCGTTCCCGAAACTGACCCCCAGGAGCGCATCTGCCTCGACAAGTACCTGAACGACAAGTCCCAGGAAACCCTCGACGAGCTGACGGCTCCCTACGAGCAGCTGCGCGGCCTGAACTTCAGCCGCGGCCTGTCGGGCCAGCTCGTGTTCGTATGGCACGGCGGCACCGATGACAACAACCCCTCCGGCTACGACCACAAGCTGCCCGTGGGCAACCATCTGTCCCGTTCCCCCAACGTGAACGTGTCCATGGAAGGCAACTTCCCCGAGAACACCGGCGGCACCATCCTCTACGGCGGCCGCGCTCGCGTGTTCACCGACGTGGTGGGCGGCAAAGAGCGCTACTACTACCCGGATGGCGGCATCGGCTCTACCTACAACGCCACCATGGGCGAGGGCTACAACGGCACCATCCGCAAGATCACGCTGCTGAAGACGAACCTCACCTGGGAGTCGTCCTACGAGCCCATCTCCGACAACGTGCTGTTCGACCGCTACAATTATATGGTGTACAAGATCTCCACCACGAACACCTCTATCGGTACGGCCGAGATCGACTACCTCGAGTACTTCCTCACGGCCATGAACACCGAGCACAACAACAACCAGGGCATGACGCCCCAGGACCTGCAGCAGTGGCTCTACGTGGACGGCAAGCCCCAGCTGAACCCGCTGTACCCCAACGAGCTGCTGAAGAACCTGGCCCGCCAGGCCGAGCTGCCCCTGGCCGAGACGGACACCACGACGAAGGACCGCAAGTACATCGGCGTGCCGAACAAGGGCGGCGTCCTTATCTACAACACCTCGAACTGGCTCGAGCAGGACTACAAAGATCTGGACAAGATGTACTTCAGCAACCTGGACCAGATCATCGCCCGTGCCAACGCGCGTCGGCCCATCTACACCTCGAAGCCGAACCCGGACAACCCGACCGAGACCTTCACCACGCTGTCCTACGACGACAGCCTCGATGACACCTTCAACGTGGAAGGCACCTTCGACGAGGACAACAACGCCATCGTCAACACGCCCTCCATTCCGTACCAGACCAACGACATGCCCGGCTACGTGAACTTCGCCGTCACCGACGCCCAGGGCCACCTGTATCCGCAGGAGCGCGTGCAGGAAGGGGGCCACGGCACCTACTCGTTTATCGTGGCGTTCCCCTACACTACTAATATTAACCAGACGGTCGGTTCCAAGGGCATGGGCTACTATGTGGACCTGAGCCCCCGTACCACCATCTTCTTCGGCAAGCTGGGCTCGAAGGAGCAGGACTACTCCTGGTCCGACTCCACGCCGAAGTTCTCGTACCCCTTCGGCATTCCCGAGGCCACCATGGCCACCGAGAAGTCGGTACTCGACAAGTACACCGGCTCGACGGCCAACCCCACGACGCGCCCGACGCCCGAGCCGCTGACCAGCACCAAGTTCAGCTACCTGGGCTACCCGGTCTCCTACGAGATTGCGAACTTCGCCACCTCGGGCAACATGCCGCTCTACGGCACCGATGCGAGCTCCACCTCCTTCGGCCCGTCGGTCATCGACACCCTGCCCGACTTCTTCCGCCTGTACAACTTGGAGTTCGAGATCGACTCCTCCTCGGCGCTCGGCGACGACAAGATGGCCGCCCTCTCGCGCTACTTCGACACGAAGACCGACGACTTCAAGGACGGCTTCGACGCGGTGAACCAGAACAACTCCGCCGTGGTGCAGTTCCAGGTGGCCGTGCCGAAGGAAGTGACCGACGACGATGGCAACCAGACCACCGAGGACGAGCTGTACTGGGTGAACCTGGGCACGCCGGAGTACGTGCGCTCCGACGCCTACACTACTACTAATAGTGATGGCGACGAGGTTACCCGTTACAAGCACATCTACCGCCTGGGCGGCGAGGACAAGAAGACGAGCCTCGCCCAGAAGCTGGCCGATCGCCAGATCAGCCCGCTGCCCGGCATCACCGACCCCGACGTCATCGACGAGAACGACATCAAGAACTTCTCCGGCCGCATTCGCATGGTTATGCGCACCCCGGTGAACCCGGGCATCACGCTGCCCATCACCGTGCGCGTCACCGGTACCATGACGCTGCCTCTGGCCGACTACAAGAACACCGTGGAAGTGAACTACGGCAAGCGCACCTGGAACCACGCCGCCCAGAACTACGCGGCCAACTCCGAGTACTCCGAGCAGTCGACGGCCACGTTCCTGTCGGCCCTCTCGCCGACGCCGCAGGTGACCGCCACCGCCGTGGCCATGGCCGCGAACCTCTACGACGAGAAGAGCGCCATCCTGCCCACCGAGGCGGCCAAGCAGCCCATCCTGTCGCGCACCGGTTCCGGCTGGCGCTTCCAGATCAACAACAACTCCGTCTCGAAGATGGAGCCCGCCAGCTTCACCGTGGGCAACACCTACGGCGCCACCGACGCCGCCGGCTTCACCACCGAGCGCATCGGCATCAACCAGGCGTTGCTCGACTGCAGCGACATCGCCTCCATCGACATCACCTACCGCCAGAAGAACGGCGTGGCGCTCGAGAACAAGCACGCCATCTTCTCGGCCGACGACGGCTCGCTCGCCCGCCTCATCGAGGCCAAGCAGGCCTACACGGTGGACGGCAAAGAGGTGTACCAGAAGAACGCCGCGGGCAACTACATCGATGCCAAGGGCAACGAGCTGCCGAACCAGGACACCAAGGACGGCTGGGTGAAGAACGGCATCGTCATCACCCCCGAGCAGTGGCTGAACGGCTACTTCGTCTCCATTACCATCAACTTCAACGAGTTGAAGGGCAAGCAGGAGATTGGCGCCCGCAAGATGTACGTGGAAATCCAGGGTGCCGCCGAGGATCTGGCCACCATGGAGATGACCGGCACGCTGACCACCAACTACGAGAAGATCGCCGCCCAGTACGGCGGCCGCAATGTGGCCGCCAAGGCGTCGGCCTCGTTCACCTCGCGCAAGGCCCCCTACAACCTGGGCATCACCGTCACCGGCATGCGCGAGTCGCAGCGCCCGGGTGACGCCAACGCCTTTGTGGGCAACCTGGAATACGAGCGCGACAACAACGGCAACATCTACTACACCGACGCCGCGGGCAACAAGGGCATCATCATCGAGAAGGACGACGGCACCCGCATCTTCCGCTACGGCAAGGAAGAGACGAAGGAGGAGACCAAGCCCTTCGACGCCGCCACCATGTTCCCCCTGTACACCACCACCAAGGGCGTGTCGGGCTATCTGAAGGATGGTATCTTCTATTACGAGGATGCCAACGGCGAAGAGCAGGCCATGACCGACCTCGTGTACGAGGTCACCTCGGTGACCGGCTCGGGCCGCTTCAGCGACGGCACCTACTTCGGCTCGGTGGCCAACGGCAAGTTCACCTACAACGCGCCGGTGGACGACCCGCGTCAGGATGACGCGCAGTTCAACGCCGTCACCGATATGTTCGCGGCCGGTAGCAAGCTGTCGGCTTCCAGCAAGCTCGACGAGAACAACAACCTCATCTACGAGGATGCCGCCGGGCATTCCGGCATCGTCGAGGACAACGAGTTCGTGTACACCGACGGCGGGGTAGAGCAGCGCGTGACCATCACGACGGAGCAGCGCAAAGACGCCGAGGGCAACCTGCTGTTCTCCGACATGTCGGGCCATGAGGGCACCATCGTCGACGGCGTGTTCACCTACACCGACTCCGACGACAAGAAGCAGTACACCAAGAGCACGGTGTTCACCGCCACGGGCAACAAGGTGACCGTCGAGGGCGTGGAGTACGAAGAGCATACAAACACAGAAGGATATAAGGGTTATATCAAGGACGGCATGTTCCACTACAACGTGCCCGTCGACCAGGAGTTCACCCGCGATATCTCCGATTACCTGACCCTGCAGAAGAACGGCAGCTACATCAAGTACGTGGGCACCGACAAGAACGGCAAGTCGGTCCAGGGCGTGCGCCGCAACGACACCTTCGCCTACAACGTCATCCAGAACAACGTGACCGAGAAGGAGGCCACGGGCAACGAGGTGCGCGTGGTGGAGAAGGACGACGCCAACGCCGACAAGCTCTTCGAGGGCTACATCGGCGACCCGGGCAGCGGCTGGCGCTTCACCGTGGCCAACGATTCGGCCTACGATATTGGCAACGCGGTCATCAAGGCCGGCGTGGTGCTGAAGGACTCCCAGGGCACCGGCAAGGCCACGGAGACCACCGAAGAGACCGAGACCATCTACGTGCCCCGGTGCGACAACGCCACCCTGGGCCACACCCACACCTCGGCGTGCCTGTGCACCCAGAACCACATTCACACCGCCAGCTGCGCCGGCGCGGTGGCCCACACCACCAAGATCGACTACATCACCGCCGGCCACACCGACTTCGAGGCCTCGCACATCGCCATCTCGCCGGCCCTGTGGAAAGAGACCCGCGAGACCGTCTACGAGACCGACGAGTGCGGCGTGGCCCATCAGCACACCGTCTCCTGCCCGGGTGCTGTGGCTGTGACTAAGGACGTGCGCAAGGGCGGCATTCCCGACGACTTGGCCCTGAAGGTGTTCACCACCACCAACACCTCTAACGTGCAGACCGAGCAGACCTTGGGCGGCGAGGTGACTATCCCCGGCGAGGCCTTCCGCGCCCTGACCGACCTGTTCACCGCCGACGACCGCGACGCCCTGCGCAAGGCCAACGCCGCCTTCGCCGGGGCCGACGACGCCTCCGTGAACGCCGAGCTTCACCGCATTTGGGACCCGCAGGTGAGCACCTACGGCCTGTCGCTGGCCATGGACGGCACCATCGTGGTGACCCTGGCCAACTGCGCCCCCTGGAAGGCTGGCAGCTACTACCTGCGCGGCCTCGACATGCACTTCGTGGGCTTCGGCAGCGGCCTTACGCTCGATGACGGCGGCTACCTGGATATTTACGGCACCGTTGTGAACAAGGCCGAGATGTGGGTCGGCGGCGTGTTCTCCACCGATTACGCCCGCGCCTCGTGGAACACTGCGGTCGATTCCAAGGGCGTGCTCAACGGCGCTCCGTACCCGGCCGACGGCACCCCCATCGTGAAGGCCTTCTCCGACATGCGCGGCGAGACGGCGAAGGACGACGACAAGAACTACCTGACGAGTGACGGCTACTCGAGCCCGCTTCTGGGCTACCGCTCCGGTATCCGCACGAAGTCGCAGACCGGTACGGATGCCCCGGTGTGGTCCACCAATGCCAGCAACGTGCCCGCCCGTAAGGCCTACTACGACTACGAGGACTCCGGCTTCCGCATCAACTTGGCCAACGACACGAAGTACGCCATCAACTTGGGCGCCTACTTCAAGATTGAGCCCCTGGAGGCCCACGTGCTGAAGGACCAGCGCGATTTGGACAGCGCCGCCGGAGCGGTGGACCAGCTGGTCGACTTCGAGACCCACGAGGTTACCCTTTCCAAAGAGCTGTTCATGAAGGGCAACGTCGTCGGCAACGAGACCTTGGCCGACCATGCGGGCCAGGTGATCGACGCCTCCATCAAGTACTACGAGATTACCGATACGGGCAAGACCACCCTGAAGACCCTCGACTTGCACGAGCTGGTGGAGTACATCTACCAGAAGCGCATTACGCTCACCAAGCCGGGCGATGCGAACTACAAGGGCTACACCGAGGGCTCCTTCGCGGCGGCCTCGGTGGATATGCCCGACTACGTTAAGCTGTCCTCCGACGGGCAGGGCAACTACGTCATCGACTGGTCGGCCTGGAACAAGGGCTACCTGGTGTCGGTGGAGCTCGATTACGGCTCCTTCAACAACTGGGTGAACGAGGACACCAACGCCTACGTTGAGCTGCGCGGCCGCACGAGCAACCTGGGCAACATCCAGATGAACACCACCTTCAAGACCAAGCAGGCCATTGAGGAGTGGACCCGTTCCTGGACGAGCGCCGGCCGCCTTACCTCTACGCTGCCGCCTATCCGCCCGACCATGAACATGGGCGCCTACGGCTACGAGGCCGAGGTCGACTCGCCGGGCGAGGAGACGCTCACGCCCCAGGCCGGCAAGACCAACACCTACGGCGGCATCAGCACCATCCATATGAACAAGACCACGCTGTACAACACCGGCACCGAGCGCGAGCGCAACATCTTCAACAGCAACTACTATACCCAGTACCCCATCACCTCCTCCGAGGTGCGCGACACGAAGCCCGTGGCCTACCGCAACGAGGAGAACTCCGGCTACCGCGCCGTGGTCACCAACGATTCCGACCACGCCATGTACCTGGGCGCGAAGCTGACCATCGGCAACCTGAGCCCCCGTTGGGACAACGCCGCCTGGACTTACACCGGCGACGGGCACACGGCAGGGGAGAAGCCCGGCGAGGCGCTCGATAAGAACCTCGGCTACCACACGAGCTACATGACCCTTTCCGCCGGCCTTCTGGCCAACGCGGAAATTGAGACGGTGACCGTGCGCTCGGTGGCCGCCTATTCGAAGATGACCTCCGGCGGTCAGCTGACGGCGTGGAACCACGCGAACCCGAACTCGAACCCGCACCGCATTGTGAGCCGCTCGTCGGTGGCCGACCCGAACAGCAAGTCGGTGACCACGGTGTACACCTGGCAGGACATTCAGGACAACTGGATGGGCAAGGATGCCAGCGGCAACTGGGACGGCCAGAACATCAACATTCCCGCGAGCGCCTGGCTCGGCGGCGACGCCTACTACTTCGAGGTGAAGTTCAAGTCGGTGGGCGCGCACCTGTCGGTATCCGACAACGCCTATGTGGACCTGTTCGGCTACGGCATCGACTCGCCGAACGTGAACAACGCCACCGACCCCTACTATGCCGAGTCCGACGATGCCTACGCCTACGGCGACTCCTACAACGTCGTGCATGTGGGCACCACCCACAGCTGGGGCTGCTGGGGCGGCGGCAACCCTGGTACGAGCGCGTCCCGCATCGACCGCCAGTTCCTCGGCCGCTACGCCTACGTGGGCAACTACTACGTGGTCATCGACGCCGACTCGGAGCTTAAGGCCCTGTATCCGAATGAGGCATGGAACACCCGCTACGGCATTGGCAACGGCGCCAGCTCCGGCAACAACTCCGACGGCGAGCGTACCTACGCCCAGGACCAGGCGAACCTGTACGCCATCGGCGGCCAGCCGAATATCTCGGTGACGGCGAGCACCTACTTCCAACCCGAGAAGACGGTGGAGACGGTGGCCAACACGCCGAGCCTCACCGATTTGGCGGCCAGCACCTCCAGCGCCACCACCCAGGGCCAGACCAAGGCCTGGTGGGGCGAGGACGGCGCGGCCTACCGCTTCAACGTGTCCAACGGCGCCCGCACCATGTTCGAGAGCGAGCTGCAAATTGGCACCAAGGACAACAAGTACTGGATGAACCCCTCCAACGCCGGTCAGAAGTACCCGACGGCCACGCCGCAGGGTACCGAAGTGTCGTGGGAGGTCATCCCCGGCACCGACGACGTGGAAGAGTACGCCAACGTGGTGCGCGGCTTCCAGACCAAGGACATCGTCATCTCCAAGGGGCTCGAGCAGAACTCTGATATCAGCCGCGTTGAGGTCACCTACTTCCCGAAGACGAGCACGGCCACGAAGCCCTTGGCCGCGCCGAACAAGCAGGTGGTTTCGCTGCCCTACAGCTACCTTATCGGCAGCACCGACCGCGACGGCAAGAGCGGTGACGACAAGGATCCGCAGAAGATGACGAGTGCCTACCTGAGCAACGGCAATCTCATCATCCCCTGGTCCGAGTGGGGCGAGGGCTACGTTACCAACGTTGTGGTGAAATTCAACAAGGTGAACCCCAACACCGGCTACAACGCTGAGGGTACCGCTACCGACAACACCGCCTACGTCGACCTGTGGGGCTACGCCGACAACGTGCGCGATATGCCGCTTTCCGCCTGGTTCGGCTGCACCTACGACTACAACGGCTGGCACTACGACCGCGATGAGCCGAGCCGCCCCTACGGCACCAACGTGGCCGGCTACGGCTGGGGCTCGTGGCCGAACGTGTGGGCCTACAACTCTCGCACTCCCTCGGCCTACGGCGAGGGCTACACTCGTGTGGGCGACTTCGTTCAGTTCATGACGTACCCGGGCGCGAGTATTGTGGCCGAGGCTAAGAGGCGGAACGACCCCAACTACTACAAGCAGAACATGCCGCAGTTCAAGCGCTGCGTGGCCAGCTGGTATCCCTATTGGAAGGGAGCCAATGCCTACCACAACGGCGCTGCCGGCGCCGCCACGGCCTGGATTATGGGCCGCCCCTACGAGGTGAACGAGACCATCAAGGCCGAGACCTTCATGCGCTCCGACGACGTTACCTCCGAGACCGGCTACGACGACTACACCGACGGCACGGTCCAGGAGTCCTCGCTCGGCGGCGCCCTCGTGAAGAAGGGCACCACCACCGGCTACTACGAGGACGAGGGCTCGGGCTACCGCTTCACGCTGACGAACCACAACCAGAACGACGTGGCGGGCGCGAACCTGCGCTCTACCGACGGCCACTACACCATGCAGAAGGGCTACTTCGCCACGAAGAAGATCCCCTACGTGGACAACAAGGACAACGAGGAAGTGAAGGCGGGCAAGACCGAGCGCGCCTACGTGAACTTCACCACGAGGAAGATCGCCTTCACCCAGCAGCTGCTGAACGTGGACAAGTACGGCATCGTCCGCGTGAAGGACGTGACGCTCAGCTACACGCCCTACCGCATCGACCCGGCGAACCCGGACAACACCCTGGCCGGTGTCGATGAGACCCTTACCCTGAAGGGCGAGGACTTGATCGCCCTGGCCTCGGCCACCACCACCGCCGAGCTGCAGCGCCAGCAGGTGGACGCCAACGGCGACCCGGTCTTCGAGGCTGATGGCACCACGCCGGTTATGGTGCCCATCTTCGCCGAGGTGCCCGGTGTGGTCGCGGCGGAGATTGTCACCGGCGACAGCACGATGACCGCCAAGGTGACCGACGCCGACGGCAACGTGCTGGCCTACCGCCAGGCCGACGGCGACGTCATTTTGAACGCCGACTTCTGGGGCGGCCACTACTTCCGTAACCTGGAAATGCACCTGCGCGACTTCAAGAGCCGCACGGCCTTTGCCGCCGACAAGCTGGCCGACTACGACCGCGCCTACGTCGAGTACTGGGGCGAGGGCACCTACCGCTGGGTCGACTGGAACATGTACTCCACCCTGCGCACCGACTGGCTGACCACCTGGTGGAACCATAACAACAAGCAGGCGAGCGATCACGACAACTGCAGCAACCACGGCACCCTGGTCATGGCTACGAGCGGCGCGTTCGGCGAGTCCTGGAAGGGCAACGTCTACTACCAGAACTACACCTACAGCGCCGCCACGAGCCCGCTGAGCTCGGCCGGCTACCAGGGGCCGTACTCCATCGGCGCCTACAACACCTTCAGCACCTACCTGGGCCAGTACACCTACTGGGCGCCCACGGGCGGCACGTGGGTGAACGGCGCCTGGCAGACCCCGGGCGGTTCGTACCGCACCCAGGCGTTCAGCAAGGCTGATTCTATGGGTGGCAACGCTCCCTACACCTACACGACCTCGAGCAAGCTGAACATCGCCCTGCCGCCGACGCGCCCGGTCATTGCCATGTACTCCTACAAGGACGCCGACACCGCCAACAAGGCCTTCGGCTCCCTGACCAAGTACGAGACCCCGCAGAAGACCGGTGTGGACAACCCGAACAACGTGGGCGTCTCGCAGCGCACGAACTACAACTGGGGCACCCAGCCCCGCGCCTACTGGCGCGACGAGGCCGTGGGCTACCGCGCCCTTATCGGCAACAAGTCGCGCTACGCGCTTGACCACGGCGCGCTCGTCACCCTGGGCAAGATTACGCCCATCGCCAGCGCTGATGCCCCCATGCTCCTTGAGAACGTCGGCTTCCGTACCACGCGCCTGTCGCTTTCCAAGCGCATGTACGACTCCGGCGTGCACGACGTGGTGGCCGATGACGGCAGCACCGTCAAGGTGAGCGGCATCGATTCCATCACCCTCAGCTGGTACGCCCGCGACGCCCGCGCGCTCGCCCAGGTGGGCACCGCGTGGAACTCCACGTCGGCTTCGACGCTGTTCACCACCACCTACACCGCCGAGCAGGTGAACGCCTGGTTCCAGGGCAAGCATGTGGTGCCCGTGTACCAGCGCGACGAGAACGGCGATATCGTGAAGGACGCCGCCGGCAACCCGCTGTATGTGACCGACGCCGACGGCAACATCACCTACGAGGAGGCCGCCAACCCCGGTATCGTGCTCACCGACGACGGCGACGTTATGCTCGACCCCACCATGTGGACCGGCGGCGACTTGGCCGGCGTGACCATTAAGTACAACTGGTTCCAGAACGACCTCACCCGCGAGCAGTCGAAGCAGGAGGCCTACAAGGACTACAAGAAGATCAACGGCGACGAGGCCTATGTGGACTTCTTCGGCTACACCATCGACTCGCCCGATGCCAACAAGAAGCGCACCGTCACCGACACCTGGTGCGTGAACCACGGGTGGGAGGCCGACGACGGTCCGTCGGTCACCCAGTGGTGGGACCGCTACTACGACCAGGTGCGTATGTCCACCGACTTCCGCACCACCTACGGTTTCGCGAACTGGAACAACCTGTACCAGGACAACAACCAGGGTACCGAGGGCAGCACCCTTCACGGTACCTACAACACCAATAAGTACTCCGAGCTGACCCGCTCCACCGACTACGGCGATCTGTACGCCCAGATGCCCGCCTCCTCCCAGAAGGTGAAGGCGAAGTCGTACTTCGTGGACGGCGCGAGCCCCCTGGGCGCTATCGCTGCCGGCAGCCTGAACGACACCACCACGGCGTGGCTGCGCTACTACGGCGCGGGCTGGCGCTTCACCTACACGAACTACGCCAACCCCACGGTGGCCCGCTCCAACAACTCCGACAACTCCAAGTGGCAGCTGGACAACAACGTCTACGACCGCGACTACGAGATGTTCGACAGCTACATCCAGGTGGGTGCCATGCCCGCTGACGCGGTGCCCGCCGGCGAGGAGGCCGACTACGACAACGACTTCCGCAGCTTCGATGCGAAGTACATCAGCTTGTCTTCGGGCCTCATCGACGCCGTCACCTGGGATCCGGCCACGTGGGACAACGCCACCTGGCACGCCGCTGCCATGACCGGCAACGGGCTTGATGCCAACAAGGTGAAGGGCAACGCCATCAAGACCATCCGCATCGTCACCTATCCTTCCACGAAGAAGGGCAACACCGTGGTGCCCGCGGCCCCCGAGGGCGGCGACACTGATGCGGGCGAGGGGAGTGACGACGGCGATGCCGACGGAGACGCCGGCGATAACGCCGGCACGCCCGCGGACAGCAGTGCCTTCGTAGAGGGCACGGTCACCGACAGCGCCACCGGCGCCACGGTGACCACCGAGATGGAGAACGGCCAGCCGAAGGTGACCTATGTGTTCACCTTGGAGCAGCTTATGAAGGCCGGCGCGCAGTACACCGCCGAGGGCAACCTGGTTATTCCCTCCACGGTGTGGGGCGACGGCTACTTCTCGGTGTTCCGCATGGACGTGTACCACTTCAACAAATCGGTCCACGAGGACGACGATGCGGTTATCGACGTGCTCGGCCGCACCGACACCTCGCAGAAGAACATCACGCTGACTTCTACGTTCAACACGTGCTACGACACCACGACCGACTGGGCCGGCAAGGGGCACTTGTCCACCATCGTGCCCGGCCGCACCGGCACCTGGGATCACAACACCGACATGTACGGCCACTGGGGCAGCCTCATCTACAACGACAACATCAAGCAGGCCAAGGCCACCGATAAGAATGGCAACGCGCCCTACAGCTACAAGAGCCTGGGCTCCTCGCGCTATGCCGGCTACAGCACCAACGTGGCCCGCTCCAACGGCATGGATATCTCCGATTCCGCCACCATCGTGGCCGAGGTAGACCCCATCAAGCCGCAGATCGGCTCGCGCACCTTCCTGTACGCCGAGAACGCGGGCGACCTGACCAGCAACATGGAATGGTCCAACGACGCCACGCCGGATGCCACCATCGACACTCTTATGGGCTCCATGAACTCCGGCTGGCGCTTCCCGCTGTTCAACAACTCGAACTACGCCATGGACTCCGCCCGCGTGACCCTGGGTACCTCCTATGCGGCCAATGTGTCGCCCGAGGTATCTGGTGGTGGCGTGCTCGACAACGACCGTGGCTCGTGGGGCAACCGCACCCCGGCCGGCGCCACCAGCAACTACCGCGACAACTACGACGGCGGCAGCCAGATTTACGGCGAGCTCGTCGACGGTTCCTGGCGCGGCTTCGAGCCGAAGACCCTCTACATTAACGCTCCGGCCATGGATGCCATCCTTGCCGGCAAGATCTACGAGAAGGAGCACGGCGCCCCGGCCGACGGCATCGCCGGCTTCGAGCAGCTGGGCGCGGGCAAGTTCATCGCGCCTACGGCTAACGCCGCGAAGACCAACGCCCTTACCGAGGACGAGATCAAGGCCATGCTCGCCGGCTACACGGTGGACATCTACGCCGTGGGCCTCGGCGAGAGCGACACCGACGCTGCCTACCGCGAGACGCGCCAGGTGCGCCGCATGCAGGGCAACGGCACCTACGCCGACGAGACCATCACCACGGTGAAGAGCCCCACGGTGCCCATCACCGAGATGTACACCGAGACGGTGACCGACGAGGACACCGGCGAGACCACCACCCGCCCCGTGTACGAGCCCATCTACCTGGCCGACTACGTGCAGAAGGTGAACGGCCGCTGGGTCATCTCCATTCCGAGCACCGCCTGGGCCCACAACGGCGTGAACGAGCTGTACGTTACCCGCGTGGTGTTCCACCTGCCCGGCTTCGCCGCCAACGTGACGGCGTCGGACGCCAGCAAGGCCGAGACCGCCGTCATCGAGATGCACGGCGTGCCCACCCGCGCCACGGTCATGAGCCTGAACGGCGAGTTCTCCACCGAGTACAAAACCGAGAGCTGGAACCGCAACGCCCTTACCCGCACCATCGACGGCGACTACGCCAAGATGAACCCGCTGACGGCCGAGCCTGAGCTGCAGACCTACTTCAACTGGACCGGCGGCGAGACGGGGGAGAGCAACATCGAGGTGAACCAAACGACCCACCGTCCGCTCACCAACACCCAGACCATTGACGGGCGCCTGTCGCGCACCATCACCAACGTGCCCTACCGCTGGGGCGAGGGCGACTACCGCTACCTCGACTACGGCAACGGCCAGGGCAACGGTTGGAAGGTGGGCCAGATTCACGCCACCCCGGCCTTCAACAGCACCGACAACCCGCGCGAGGACGCCTGGTACGAGTACATCCTCACGAACCATTCGAAGTCCACCGCCGAGAACGGTTACCTGGACCTGGCCATCAACGGCGTGTCCCACATGAAGGTGAAGACCAACGCCAACGGCACCTCGTCCATCGATAGCAGCAGCATCGTCGAGCAGGCCCGCGGCTTCATTGCCGACGAGCTGCAGATCGACGGCTACTACCGCTACAGCGCCACCGACTCCTACCGCACCAAGCTGCCGGCCACGCAGGATGCCACGGGCACCAAGTGGACCAACCGCGCCGGCACCATCAGCCAGCTGTGGCTCTACGGCTCCGACACCACGGTGCCCCACGCCTCGTCGGTGACCAACACCGACGGCTCCACCACCTCGGTGGACGCTACGAACGGCGATGTGGTCACTGTGAAGGGCGTCACCGAGGTGTCCCGCGTGCACCCGGTGGCCGTGGTGACCATGGACGACGCCACCATCGAGCTTTTGGCGAAGAACGGCGGCTCCTCCATCGACTTCACCACCCTGGCCGGCACGGGCAACTCCTCGGCTGACGAGGCCACGGCGCACCTGCCGCTGACGCTGGCGGGCCTGCAGGCGCTCATCGACGAGGGTGCCAACATCACCCTGCGCACCGACGCTAACGGCAACGTCGATTTCAAGGCCATCCATAACGTGCGCCTGCTGTACAACTCCATGGCCGCCGAGCTGTACGAGAGCTACCCCGAGGACGGCCTCACCGCGGCGAAGAAGGGCCTGAACACCACCCTTACCGCCCGCATCTACGGCGATGTGCGCACCCATGGCACCCCCTCGTCGGTGGCCCAGGTGAACACGTCCTACAACAACCGCATGTCCTCGACTATGTACTACTTCCCGCTGTCGAGCTTCTACGGCAACATCGACCGCTCCTCCACGAAGACCCTCGTGGTGGACCAGTATCTGGGCGCCTCGGAGGCCACGGCCTTCAAGGCGGCGGCGAGCCGCCCGTCGGCCGGCACGGCAGTGTCCTCGAAGACGCCGGAGTACGTGGACAACTCTACCGTGTCCAGCAACTCCGCTACGGTGACCGTGGCCAACAAGGCCGACGGCGCCGGCTACACCTTCACCCTGCGCAACGCCAGCCGCGCCCGTTCCGATGCGGCCACGCTCTCCATGCGCATCGAGAGCGTGTCCATGAAGACGAAGATGATGCTGGCCCCCGGCTACGCCGAGGCCAACAACGGCAACTCCGCCGACCTGGACACGAACAACTACTACGGCTACCGCGGCGTGGTGCGCGGCTTCAAGACCAAGACCCTGGAAGTGGGCACGGCGCTGAAGACCATGGGCTCGCTGAAGTCGGTGGACCTGAACTTCTACCAGCCCAACGGCGAGAAGTTCACCATCAAGATTCCCGCCGACTCCTCGCTTCTGGGGAATGAGGGCGACGCCACCACGCTGAACCTGGACACCATCTGGGGCAGCACCGTGGTGAACAAGATTCCGAACAACGACGACCAGACGGTGAGCTTCGCGGGCCTGGTGGCCACCCAGCCCGGCACGACGGCGGCCAACTCGCTGACCAGCGGCTACAACGCCACCACCACGGTGCCCACCATCGCCGGCTCCACGACGGCCTACACTTCTGCCAACTACACCGGCACCATCTACCAGAACACCACGGCCTACACCGTGGCCGACTGCTACCTGTACCAGGTCGACTTCCAGTACGACTCGCTGGAGCCCTCTTGGCGCCCCGGCGTGCAGAACGTGAAGGACGCCAACGGCAACAACGTGTACTACGAGGGCGCCTCGTCCTGGAGCTCGGGCTCGGTGGCCTGCACCTCGGGCAACAACAATGCCTCCCATGCCTCCGATGCCGAAGGCGAGCTGGTGGTTACCGCCACGGGCAAGACCGACTGGTACAACTCCGTGGGCAACACCGCGCCCCTGAACACGAGCGCGGTCGTGGGCGGCTCGCTGAACGGCATTTCCAGCAAGGCCACCCTCACCCCCTGCGTGAACAACTACTGGACCCACTACAGCACCTCCGGTTCCACCTACTACTACCGCTGGAACTACCCGCACAACCAGACCCTGCACGCGCGCCTGTTCCTGAAGCAGAAGGGCGCCTACGACTCCCGCGGCATGGCTTCCGCCAACCAGGTACAGAACATGGGCGGCACGCCTACGCTGTGGGAGGACAAGACCACCATCAACTCCGCTACCACCGATCAGCCCCAGGTGAACTCCACCTCGTACCTCTACGATACCGTGCGCAAGTGTGCCGGCATCTCGGTGGCGCGCCCCTACATGGAGGTCCACTCCTACGTGCGCTACGGCGACGTGAACAACTACACCAACACCTCGGTTTCCGATTCCACGAGCTACGCCTCCGACGGCAACCGCACCGAGGTGACGGTGCCCTACGCCAAGACCTTCAACTTCTGGGCGACGCTCAAGAACGAGAGCGCCGTCTCGAAGCTGGACGACACCGACGTGAACATCACGTTCCCCATCCAGTTCGAGTACGTGTACGCCGAGAAGGCGAGCACCACCAACGGTCCGGGCGTGGCGAATTCCGGCAACGGCAAGCGCGGCGTGTACACCGGCTTCCATCCGGTGGATTACTCCATCTCGCGCAACTACCTGAAGTGCTTCCCCGACGACAAGGTGGGCAAGATCCGCATCTTCGGCTACTCGCCCAGCCAGGTGACCTCTGCCAAGACCTATTCCTCCGACCCGAAGCAGACCACGAAGAAGATCGTGCTGTGGCCCTACTACAGCAACGGCCGTCTGGCCGGCTTCGAGCTGGAGTACTCCACGGGCAACAGCATCCAGGCCCGCGGCAAGACGTCGGCCACGCTGACCGCCGCCCAGAAGGCCGAGCTGAAGGCCCACGACTTCGACCCGACCGGCATCGACAACAACCGCCTGCGCATTCCGCTGCAGATGGACGGCAGCTTCTACCTGACCGAGCAGCAGGTGTACGACATGGGCATCGAGGTTCCCACGATGTTCCAGCTGTACTCCTGGAAGGACATGGCCGAGGATATGGCGGGCACGGCCGGCTCCATCGACAAGCAGAACATCTTCCTGCGCGGCTACACCGACAGCAACTTCGAGACCCAGCGTGTCATAACGGTACAAACATATAATCATTTAGACTCGTTCCGCGAGCTGCCCCTAGACCTGCCCAACTTCGGCACCAGCACCAACGGCACCATCCTCACCGCCAATGGCAAGCTGGCCAACCGTGCCGCCAACGGCGACGCGGTGCTGAACGCCACGGACGACAACTACACCACCACTCGCTACGACCGCTCGCTCATCTTCGTTTCGAAGATGTACTACGACGCCGTGTCCCGCTCGGCCTATGCCGACGTCGATTCCGGCGAGGCCGTTGAGGACAAGAACGACGAGAACGAGAACAAGAGCCTCTTCGAGCAGCTGGTGGGCGCTACCTACGAGCTGGAGGAGGACGCGGCTGCCGAGGGCACCACGTTCTACCGTTTCGACGAGGATGCCGTGGCCGACGGCTACGCCGTCATTGCCACGGACAACCTGGGCGCCTATGTGACCCCGGCGCCTTCCGAGCCCACCGACCCGGACGAGGGCGAGGGCGGCGACGAAGGCGAAGGCGGGGGAGAGGAAACCCCCGAACCCGAGCCCGAGCCGGAGCCGGTGAACGTGCCCGATGTGTACATCAAGGCCGAGGACGGCAGCTACACCAAGGTGATCATCATGGCCACCGAGGAAGGCCTGGGCTACCGCGCCGCCGAGGCCGACGACCAGGCGGAGCTTGCCCCGGCCGAGGGCGTCACCTTCTATTCCTTCAGCGCCGACGCCGTAAGCGACGGCTACATTGCCATCGCCCCGGGCACCGAGCTGGCCACCCAGAACGGCTCCGAGGGCGTGGCGGGCACGACGCTGTACGTGAAGGGCGACGACGGCGCCTATGACAGCGTTGTGGTGGAGGAGCATCCGCTGCCCGACGACAACGATGCCAAGGTGCTCGGCTACTGGTTCAACTCCGATGCCGCCATGGACAGCGCCTCCGACGAGGAGAAGAAGACGGCCAAGTGGCGCCTGCGCGATTCGAAGTACACCATCGATTTGGTGTACAGCACCTCCAACGACCGCTACGAGCCCCTCGATGGCACCGAGGACACGAGCGTCATCGACCTGTACGAGGTGGTCGTCGACGCCAACGACGAGCCGGTGCTCGACGCCAACGGCAACGAGAGCTACAAGAAGGTCGACAACAAGTCCGAGGCCATCTCCTCGGGTCGTCAGCTGTACAAGAAGGTTGCCGGCGTGCCCGAGGGCGACGTCATCAGCGTGACGCTGGTGAGCGAGGCCACCGACACGGCCAAGGCCGTGGTGCGCGTGGAAGTGTCCAAGGGCCCCGAGGTGGTCATCGACGAGGCCGAGTCGGCCGTGGGCAAGACCCTCGAGGAGGCCCGCGCCGCCGTGGCCGAGTACGACTACGCCATCCGCGACGCCGATGTGACCTACGAGTACAGCGACACCGTGGCCAAGGGGCTCGTCATCTCGGCGGTGAAGACCTCGATGCCCACCTACGACGACGACGGCAATGTGAAGCCCGGCACCGACGAGGCCGGCAACGCCACCGACGGCCTGGGCACCATCGCCGTGGTGGTGTCCCTCGGCCCCGACGAGTTCAAGGACTTCCGCCCGGTGACTTCCACCGAGGACGGCGTTACCACCACGACCTACATGACCGAGGCCGACGCCCGCGCCAAGCTGCTGGCTGCCGGCTACGAGCTGGCCGAGGCCGAGCACCAGTACAGCAATAGCGTGGAGGCCGGCCGTATCATCGATCTGAAGATCGTGAAGGAGGGCTGGACCGAGCCCGCCGTCGAGGGCGTGCTGAAGCCCCAGTACCGCCCCGACTACGTGCCCGCCGACGGCGAGGTGGTCACCGAGCCCGAGAACCCCGACGACAAGTACGAGGTGCTGCCGAAGCCCGAGGTTATCCACGGCGCCACGGTGCAGCTCATCGTGTCCGACGGCAAGCACCCGGCCGACATCGAGGCCGACAGCCTGCGCAACGACTACCGCAACAAGACCCTCGAGGAGACCATCGCGCTGTTGGTGGCCCCCGAACCCGAAGAGACCGATCCCGACGAGGGCGAGACCCCCGGCGAGATCGTGTCGCCGACTGATCCCATCGTGCCCGACGAGGGCGACGGCGACGGGGAAGGGGAGCCCGAGACGCCCACCGAACCCGAGACGCCGGCCAAGAAGTACTTCACCCTCGACCGCGACAACGACATCGTGCTCGAGCGCAGCAACGAGGTGGCCGCCGGTCTGGTCATCCGCGTCGAGCGCAAGGGCGACTACGTGGACGGCCTCGAGGGCGGTGCCATCCGCATCTACGTGTCCGACGGCCCCACCGACGCCTATATCCGCGCCCAGCTGTTCAACGCCTGCGTCAACCTGACGCCCGACGAGGCCCGTGCCAAGCTCGAGGCCGCCGGCTACGAGGTGGACGAGCAGGTGGACCGCCAGGCCCACGCCTCCATCGACGTGGACCACGTCGTGTGCATCGGGCTCGTGCAGGTGACCGAGGTGAACGGCGAGAAGGTGGAAGAGGTCGTCACCGGCGACGAGGTGTCCACCGACATCAAGCGTGCGCGCCTCATCGTGTCCTCGGGCCCCGAGACCGCAGGCGACGGCTCCGGCGCCACCTCTAAGAAGGTGCAGCTGACCCCCAGCTGGTCCAAGAAGGACCCGGCGGCGGCCGGCTATGACGCCAACCTGGCCGACGGCACCTACCCGTCGTGGTACCTCATGCCCAGCAAGCTCGACAGCACGAAGTACCTGACGGGCGACGCGCAGTCGACCCGTTTCACCAACTACTCCACCGGCTCCAACGACGGTCACCACTACGGTCATTCCGACTGCTGGGGCTCGTCCGTCGACGAGACGTCTGGCGACCTGGCCATCGGCTACAAGTCCCAGGGCTCGTTCCTCGTGGACTTCCGCCAGGTAGATACCACGCCCCAGACGAACCTGGGCAACATCACCTACCATCCGAACTGGCATTCCGGTTACGACCCGAGCCCGGCCCGCGCCGCGGCCAGCTCGGTGGCGCCCGAGACCACGTTCTTCATGGAGCAGGGCAACTCGAACTTCTACGCCACCCGCTGCCCGGGCTGCTACAGCAACTGGTCCTACTACGACAAGAACTCCCGCTGGGTGTACGGCACCGGCTTCTACGACAACGCCACTTACCGCGACAAGGCCGGCAACATCGACGACCAGTACCACTACCACAGCGGCTCCAACTACTACGGCAACCACTTCTGCTACGACTGGGCCGAGGGCAGCCCGCGCTTCAACTCCGTGGGCAGCTATACCTACAACACCGGCGCCCACCTGGAGATGGTCCAAGACATCTCCGGCGACGGCTTCGACGCCTACTACATCAAGATCAAGCAGCAGGCCCTGTCCTACCTGGACAAGGTGACGGTGAAGTACAGCGACGGCAAGACCATGGTGGTCGACGGCAACACCATTCGCGAGCAGTACTACACCTCGCTTGCCAAGGCCAACGCCGGCGGCAAGAACACCTCCATCCAAATTGACAACCAGGGCAATTACTTCTTCCGCCTGAACCTCATGAAGGTGGTGGATGCCAAGGGCAACGCCGTGGACCTGGTGAGCAACCCGAAGGCGAGCTACGCTAACCACGCGCCCGACTTCGGCACCGACCCCACCTACGCCTACCGCGACACCTTCAACGACTACGCCGACGGCGTGCCCACCTTCCGCGTGACCCAGATCACCTACGACGTGACCATCAACCAGGGCACGCTGGATGCCAACGGCCTGCCGAAGCTGCCCGACTACGGCCAGTGGTTCTCCGAGAGCCTGGCCGCCTCCTCGGCCGAGTGGACGAAGAACATGTCCTTCGAGGTGACCGGCCGCTTCATCCGCACGGACCAGGCCACGAGCGCCACCGCGGCCAACACGGTGACCTCTACCACCACGATGAACATGACCATCGGCGGCGAGTACTCCGGCGAGAAGTACGTGCACGCCGCGGCCCAGCGCTACGACTCCCCGAACCAGCGCGCCGACGGCGCCAACGGCAACGACGGCACCCGCAAGACGGCGTCCAACATCTACGGCGATGTGGCCACCTCGTTCTCGAACATGGGAGCCACCGGCGCCGAGTCGCTCAACTTCTACTACGACGAGCTCGGCCGCGGTTCCTGGGGCTACAAGAACTTCCACCGCTCGGGCCAGTGCTGCAAGAGCGGCTGGTGTTCTTACCACGGCTGGCACCACCACTACCACTTCTATCAGTTCGACGAGGGCAAGATGCGCCACCTGCGCACGAGCTCGCGCGTGATCACCTACGAGTCCCGCAACTTCGTGCAGAAGTCGGCGACCCGCGATGCCGGCTCGCTGGGCTGGGACGGCCGCTACGCCACCACGGCGAACCATTCCAACCAGCGCATCTTCGCCGATGACGACGGCTACTTCATGTCGCTGTACCGCTGGGAGCCCGGCAACAACGACAACGCCTACTCCGACCACGACTACAAGCCCTGGGGCACCAACATCTCGGCGGCGGACAACATCCGCATCAACGACTCGCTGCCCACCATCTACCCCGATCAGGACTTGGAGTACTACGGCTTCCTCGGCACCGGCCTGAAGTTCTTCCGCACGAGCGCGGCGAACACCGGCGATAAGCAGAGCTCCATCGCCTCCATGACGGCGTCGAACGTGTGGGCGCACCTGAACCCGGTGACCAACTACGCCCGCGCCGAGCGTGCCGACAACATGGACAAGGTGTTCATCACCCTGCGCACCACGGCCTGGGATAAGAACGCCGACTACGTGGCGCCCAAGACCCAGGAAGAGGCGGCGGCCTCCACCGACAACGGCTGGACCAAGAAGGCCGGCACCACCTACAACTTCACCACCTCCGACGGCGGCACCACGAGCCACACCGTCTACCGTACTATCCGCATTCGCGAGTTCAACATGTACCTTGTGAACGCCGATGGCACCGAGACCATGGTGGACGAGAACCTCGAGCCCATCACCGGCGAGAACGCCGGCAAGGGCGAGAGCGTGAATGAGCCGAATTCGCCCGGCCTTACCTACCTGTTCTCGAAGGGCCTGAACAAAGACGGCGACGCCATCATCTACTTCAAGCGCCCCTACGACTACACGCCCGACTTCATGGATGCCGTGAACTGGGCCAAGGCGCCGGAGTACACCTACACCAAGAAGCCCACCGACGCCTCCGGCAAGGTGACCGCTTCCAAGATTGAGCTGAAGACCGACGAGTTCGCCGACGGCATGTACAGCGACCACCAGCCGCTGACCATCAACCTGCCCGACGGCGAGTTCGTGACGAGCTACACCATCGATCTGGGCCCCTACGGCGGCGATGCCGACTCCACGGCCGAGACCGCTCGCGCCTACGACGGCGACCGCGGCAGCGGCCAGCAGACCTCTGACTACCAGGTCCTCGGCCGCCCCTACATCTACAAGGGCCAGAACAACAAGCTGTACAAGGCCGGCACCACCGCCGCCGAGACGCGCTTCCAGAACTACATCGACAACGCCATCTCCACGGCCCATGTCGACTACAGCCGCTACTACGCCCCCACGACGTTCCTCACGAGCGCCGAGAAGGCCCTGTACTCGAACAACAACTGGCGCATTGTGAACGGCTACGAGCGCCAGTTCAACTACCCGGGCGCCTACGCCTACACCTGGGTGCCGCGCAACTCGGCCTACGACACGGCCTGGATTGCCGGCTACAAGGTGCGCTACGGCTACAACACCGGCATCCAGACCGAGAACAACGGCTACACGCTCACGGACAACACCGAGAACTACTACGAGAACAACTCCACGGCCCACGGCGTTATCAAGGACCGCGAGCGCGACCAGCAGATCACGCTGAACAACACCTACAACTACGACACGGCCTCGAGCAACCTGACGCCCCAGGGCGTGTGGGCCAACAACGGCACGTGGCGCAACGTCACCTACTACAACGGCAACGGCCAGGTGACGGCGAGCAACGTCGTGCGCTGGAACACCGACACCAAGCGCATCTACGACTACGGCGATGCCCGCACCCTTGACTGGGTGAACGGCGAGCAGGTGATTTCCCCCACCTCCGACAACCTGACGCCTACCAAGGCCACCTACGAGGTGCGCTTCCAGAACCAGTTCGACGCCACCGTGGGCAACGACACCGACAACAACCGTGCCGCCCACCTGACGCGCATCAGCCTGAAGAGCACCTTCGACGAGAACATCGCCGACGTGACCAAGAAGGCCTTCCGCCTGCAGAACGTGTACGTGCCGGCCTACCTGGTGAACGACGCCGACAACAAGGCCTCCGACCACTACCATTGCGCCGACCACGCTGCCGGTACCTGCATCAGCTACCAGTACGTCACCTACGTGAAGGACGGCGACGACTACGTGGCCTACGACGGCGAGCGCAAGCTTTCCGCCGACGGCAAGCAGCAGGCCAAGGGCGGCGCCTACGACGGCCAGCAGATTTACCTGACCATCGCCGGCGACACCTATACCAAGGACGACGCCGCCTACATCGAGGCCGAGGCCTGCGGCGGCCAGGACGGCAACGACTGCACCTGCATGGAGTGCGACGGCGGCTGGTTCAACGCCACCAACTTCCGCTTCAAGTACGTGGACGCCGCCGGCACCGAGCAAGAAGTGAACGTCACCTGGGCCGAGCTGAAGGCCGCCGGCCGCGTGAGCGGCCCGTGGGCCATCGACCCGGATACGGCCAAGATCGTCTACGACGCCAACGGCAACCCCACTTACGACGCCGACGGCGACTACCTCATCGACTTCGAGAGCTTCTTCCGCTCCTACACGCCCCCGGCGCCGGAGCCCGAGGAGCCCGAGACCCCCGAGCCCGGCGAGGGCGAGGAGGGCGACGGTGCCGAGGAGGGCGCTGAGGATGCCGCTACCACCTTCGACGGTGGGGAAGAGGTCATCGCCGATGCGCCGGCCGAGGCTGCCGAGCCCACGTCGGTGGTGAACCCGGGCCCGGCCGCGCTGACGTCGCTGGCCGATGGCAAGAATGTGCTCTCCTACAGCACCTACAAGGCCACCGACACCACCAACACCAATACCATCAACGGGTTCGCCGGCGACGAGGCCGTGGACCACACCTACGCCAAGGCGCTGTTCACCGAGCTGGAGATTACCTTCGAGGCTCCCAACGCCAACCGCCGCTTCCCGAACACCATGCTCGACGCCGGCCAGTGGCTCACCCGCGCCTCCCAGAAAGACAAGGGCACCACGGCTGCTACGGCCAATGAGACTGGCGTGAACCTCATGACCAATTATGCCTTTAAGTACGAGGGCATCTACGTGGACCGCCCGGTGGAGCTGTTCACGACGGCTCGCGCCGCCACCAACACGCTCACCCACAACAACGTGCTGAACGGCACCGACGCCGAGAAGACCAACGCCGGCAACTACGACTACGAGTCGACGCCCACCTTTGGCAAGCAGGCGAGCGATTTCTCGCAGAACGGCACCGATTCCCGCCATAAACTCACGGTGAGCCTGAAGGCCAAGGATCCCAACACCGAGGGCCTTACCGCCTTCGTGGACGACACGGCCACCTACCGCGTGTACCACAAACTGGGCACCATGAACGTCGACTACGTGCGCGGCCGCAAGATCGCCCCCATCGACAATGGCACCTCCGGCACCGCCGACGCCGCTGCGCCGGCGAAGAAGGACACCGTCTTCGCCTACGATGCCGACGACCGTTCCAGCACCTCCATCTTCAGCTACGAGCCCACCACCACGGCCAACGACATCCCCGACGGCGCCCTGTACGCCGGCGACTACGTGGAGTACACCCTGTACGTGGGGGCGAACGCCACCTCCATCCTGCCGCTGCAGCATGTGGACGCCCGCTTCTGGGTGCAGAAGGGCCAGCGCATCGTGGGTTGGGAGGTGCTCACCGAAGACGAGGTGCAGAAGAACTCCGTGGGCGCCAACGACGAGATCGGCGTCACCGAGCCCTTCGGCACCGACGTGCCCCAGGTGAACACGGCCAACCCGAACAAGACCACCGACCCGGCCTACTACGACCCCTACGCCAAGGCGGCCCGCGTGACCGCGAAGCTGCTCGGCGAGCCCGTGGACGGCCAGCAGACGGTGACCATGGCCAACGCGCCCGCCTCCACCGACCTCACCACCATCGCTCACGATACCGAGCAGGCCACGGTGACCGGTATGCTTGGGGCGGCCGCGGTTGACGCGGCGGCCACCGGTGAATACTACAGCGCGAACCGGGGACTGGTGTTCTCGGTGGGCTCCTCTACCCAGCAGATGCTGCGGGGCGAGGGCGTCTATATCCGCGTGATCACCCAGATGACCGACGAGCTTGAAACCACCGAGGGCTACAACAGCCTCGAGAACAAGGCCTTCAACAACGACGCCGAGAAGCCCTCCTACGCCGCCAGCTCGGTGCAGGCCGTCTACACCGTGACGGCCACGCCGCGCCACGGCTACACCCAGTACCGGGTGGACCAGTCCGACAACCTCCAGGAGAGCGTCTACAAGATCATGGAGGACGAGGGCTACGACACCGTCGACTACACCCACCCGCTGGCGGTGACGGCCAACCTGAGCAACCGCAGCCAGTACGGCGCTACCGTGGAGTCGAAGGTGCGCTTCTACAAGAACGGCAACACCGACAGCGCGGGCACCGGCGTGCACACCGTGGTGGCCAACCGCGCGCTGACCACCGATGGCACGGGCCTTATCGCCTCCACGGCCAACAACCGCGTGACGAGCGGCATCGGCACCGGCCAGCTGGCCAGCACCCTGTGGCGCAAGTACAACACCTCCGACGGCTCCCTGGCGGTGAACAACGGCCGCCGCATGTCCAGCGTGGCCGACAACCACCAGAACGACGTGCAGATCAACTACAGCTTCACCGAGGTGTCCAGCACTCGCCGCACCACGGCCAACCAGGACGGCAACCCGCTGCGCCTGACCGTGTCGAACCTGGCCAACCCCACGTTCCACACCAACGACATCCGCACCACCGTCCGCTTCACCGAGAACTTCGACGCCGACAACCAGCGCCCCTACGGCACCCAGGTCTACGAGTTCTACGGCCACAACATCGCCTACCCGGCCAACATGCCCGAGAACTTCACCATGAAGAGCGCGGCCAACAACAAGCTGGGCACCTCCATCAACCCGGTGCAGACCTACGCCACCAACGGCGAGAACCGCACCGTGGCCGACTCGGCCGCCACGAGCAACTACGTGGACGCCGGCAAGGCGGAATCGGTGGTCGACGGCCGCAAGAACATCAAGATCGAGTACTACGTGGCCCTGCCCACGGCGGCCGACGTGGCCAAGGCCCAGGAGGTCTACGCCAAATACGGCGACGACGCCGTGGAGTTCGACGTGCAGCGCACCACCACGACCACGCCGGACGAGGTTGACGACGAGGGCAACATCACCACGCCGGGCACCTCGACCACCGACGAGCAGATCGTGGGCGCCTGGTTCTCCGAGGACCAGGACCGCCAGGCCCTGCGCGCGTTCATGAACGGGCGCACCCACTACGTGTCCGGCACCGAGAACGCCTTCACCGGCCTTATCGACGATGCCTCCACCACGAGCCGCGGCGTGTACAACATCAACCTGTACCGCGAGGCCAAGGCCATGCGCTGGACCTACTACGACGTGCCCGCCACCGCCGACGGCCTGAACGCGTTCAAGCTCGACGACGTGGTGCTCGACGGCGTGGCACGCTTCAACGACACCCGCGGCGCCACCGAGCAGTGGCGCGACATCGCCAACTACTTCGAGGGCACCGTGGCCGTGGACGTGGCCTTCAGCCACCGCCACAACGAGACCACGACGCTCGATTTCCAGGGCCCGCTGTACGACAACGCCAAGGGCGACGCCATCCAGGGCGCCGGCTTCGGCCAGGCCGCTTCCACCAACGTGAAGCACGGCACCTGGCAGACGCTGCAGAACCAGTGGAATGCCACGGGCAAGATCCGCGTGTACCGCAAGAGCCCCAACGTCCAGTTCCAGAACCAGGTGTTCCAGACCCAGGAAGAGGCCACGGCCACCTACAACGAGAACGCCGCCCAGAAGACCGGCTACGTGGCCGGCGAGACCTTCTGGTACCGCGACACGCTGGTGAACGCCAAGCTGGCCGCGGTGGCCACGGCGCCGAAGGCCCAGCCCTACGGCGCCCGCCCCTGGATTCCCTACGGCAACGGCGGTTGGCAGTCCAACAACTGCGGCGCCCACTCCACGAGCTCCCAGATGCGCTACACCTTCACGGTGTACAGCCAGACCACGCTGAGCTTCCAGTGGTACGTATCCTCCGAGAGCAACTACGACCGCATCAACTGGGCCCTGTACCGCAACGGCGTCCAGGTGTACTCCACCTGGTCGGGCAACAACCCCAGCTGGCACAACTGGTCCTACACCTGCGACCCGGGCGATTGGACCGTGGAGTTCTGGTACTCCAAGGACGGCTCGGTCAACAGCGGCGCCGACCGTGCCTACATCCAGAACCTCAAGGTGGCCGACGCCGTCAGCGTCGACGGCGTGGTGCCCGGCGAGGAAGGGGAGAAGACCAAGCTCACCGTCACCCGCACCCAGGAAGAGGGCGCCGGCGAGGGCGAGATTTACAACCCGGTGTTCTTCGAGCGCATTCCGCTCGACTACCTGAAGCAGTCCTCCACCTGGGCCTACGACGAGACGGGCAAGGTGGCCGAGACCCTCGGCAAGGACATTACCGAGGAGTACCTGGAGGCCGTGCTGAACGCCAAGCTGGCCGACGGCAGCCTGCAGGGCGTTTCCTGGACCGACCGCTACGGCAACGACGTGGCCGCCGAGCGCACCCGCGGCCTGAAGCTGAAGGCCACGCTGCTTTCGGTGGAGAGCGAGCGCGACTACGGCGGATCGATGAACTACACTTCGAACGCCTTGGGCATTTGCACCTACGGCGGCGTGAACAACCCCTGCGTCGACGGCGGCTCGGGCAAGTACACCTGGGGCAAGGCCTACAACGACCTTGACCCGCGCGGCCGCATGGTGTCCAACGAGACCCGCTTCGGCCTGTTCAAGATCGAATGGGTCGTGGATCCCGATTATACCGACGAGGATAACGGCAACCGCACCTACATTACCGACCCGGCCGACAGCCGTTTCCTGGACGAGAACGAACTGCTAACGGGCTCTGAACTTGACGAGAAGAACCGCGCCCTGCGCCCGGTGGACCGCCCCGACTACACTTCCGCTGTGGTAGAGGTGGGCGATACCGTATCCATCGCCTTCCCGGTGCGCGCCGCCGAGGAGAACCTGCCCCAGGTGTACAAGAACCTGGACGCCTCCACGACGACGGCCACCAACGCCGACGGAACTTCGAATACCGCCGGCTCCGAGCCGGCCTACCTGCCGCGCTTGGGCGAGTACTACTTCTCGAGCTACCACCTGCACTGCGGCCACACCGGCTGCGCCGCCGGCTCCTTCTTCGTGAACCCGGGCCCCGGCGTGACCGGCTTCGGCCTGTCCAACGCCGTGCGTGGCACCAACCGCGTGGCCACCGAGAACGCCATGATGGACATGGACTCGCTGCTGCACGAGTCGGCCTTCACCGCCGACAAGCCCAAGCACGTGGATACCTACGAGATGTTCAACCACGCCTACACCTTCATTCCGGGCACCGCTTCCAACGTGCTGCGCCCGAATGGCGGCTACATCGGCGAGACTGTGGTGAACGCCCCGAACGTGAACGCCTACGACTACGGCTCCTCGGGCTCCAACGGCCAGTTTATGGACTTGGACGTGCGCACCCTGAACTACAGCGGCGGCGCCAACAACCAGAAGGTGAGCTACCTGTTGACCGGCACGCCCACGGCGCTGGGCAACACGGTGAACGACGCCGTGACGGGGCTGCCGAACCAGTTCTCCTATGTGACCTTCGACTCCTGGAGCCTCACCGGCAACACCACTACCGGCAAGCTCGCCCGCGACTACTTCACCTTCGTGACGAGCAGCCGTATCGCCGACGCCATGGATTCGGCCACCTTCGATTCCACGGGCCGTTCCACCCAGGGTCAGACCATGACCTACAACCGCGAGAACGCCTCGGCCGTGTCGGCCACGCCGCTCGTGTGGTCGCAGACGCGCCTGCATATGCAGAAGGCGTGGCTGACCACCACCTCCGAGATGGTGAGCGACTTCGACAACAGCTACGGCGATGACAACGCCTCCGACGACTACCAGGCCGCCCGCAAGTACTCCGGCAGCCTGAACAGCACTTCGGGCAACCTCAAGCAGTACTCCGGCGTGACGCTCGTGTCCACCTCGGCCTCGGGCTCTGCGGCCCGCAACACCGTGTTCGCCACGGCCGCCGACGTGAACTACACCGACCCGAACAAGAACGTCTACGACAACGGCCAGAACAACCTGGCCCACTGGCAGCTGACCGCCGAGCCCGAGATTGAGTTCGGCCAGTACGAGGACGCACTCGAGCTGGGCCAGGAGTACACGAGCCAGCTGACCGCCTACAACTACGGCGACCGCAACACTGACGGCGTCGAGTTCACCTACATCATGCCGCGCGGCGTTGAGCCCGTGGTGAACGAGGACGGCACCATCGAGGTGGGCGCCGAGCTGCTGAAGAACATCGCCGGCGTCTCGCGCGGCACGGGTACCGACAACAACGGCGCCCCCTACGTGAAGGAGACCTACGAGGCCATCGACGGCGACCTCATCGACGTGGAAGTGCTGCAGACCCCCTACGGCGCCTACCACGGCTACGATGCCGTGAGCGCCGGCCAGGACCCGGCCGAGTACCGCGAGGGCAACGTGATGACCGCGGCGGTGGACTACTCGCAGCGCATCGACATGGCCTCCTACACCTCGGTGAACGGCACCGACGGCAAGGCCTCGGCCGAGACGGGCGCCACCGACACCCTGAAGGACGGCAAGATCGTCGTCGACAAGGCGAAGATGCGCGGCGCCGCCTACACCCAGAGCTCGCAGCCCTGGGTGCTGAAGATCACCGTGAAGCAGGACCTGGGCAAGTGGTACGGCCGCAATTCGGCCGCCGCCAAGGTAGCCGACCCCGACCCGACCACCATGACCGAGTGCTACGCCAACGGTGGCTACAAGCTGCGCGTGAACCTGCGCAGCCACGTGTTCGGCAACAACGAGGACGAGGCCTGGTACGACCGCCTGCTGGCCGCTCCGTGGGACGACCTGGCCAACACCGACGAGCTGCTGAGCGCCGCCACGCCGGGCCATGCCGCCACCGAGGAGGCCTATGAGGCCGTGGCCGACGCCGCTGCCGAGACCGAGCCTCTGTACGTGCAGGACGCCGACGGCGCCTACGTGGCCGCTTCCGCGGCCGATCTGGCCGATGCCGACACCGTGAAGTACAAGAAGGTGTCCGAGGCCAGCCCCGCCGTGGCCGACAAGAAGCCGTTCAACTCCAGCGCCTACTACCAGATTTACGACGTGGACGTGTACGAGGGCAACGCCGCCCTGCAGACGCGCCGCCAGAACGTGCAGCCCTACGGCATGGACTACACCTGGACGCTCATCGGGGCCAACCGCCTCGGCGTGCACGCGCCGCTCTACGGCCAGTTCTACGGCTCGCCGAACTTCCCGGCCATCAACGGGTTCACCACCATGGCCAACTCCGTCATGGCCGATGCGGCCCTTGCCGGCGACAACGCCGACTTGGCCGCGCTTTCCGCCATGGGCCTGAAGGTGACCGATTCGGCTCAGGTGAACTACAACGACGCCTTGAAGGGCGGCAAGACCCTCTATGCCCAGACCGGCACCCACGCCGTCATGCGCAAGCCGCTCGTGCGCGTGTGGAACACCGTGTCCGACTACGTGGGCGAGGTGGGGAAGACTTCCGACGCGCTCGCCGCTGTGAACGACACCTACTACGTTGACACCGAGGCCGACCGCCGCCAGATCAACGTGCACATCGAGAACCGCTACTGGCTGAACGACCAGCCCTTCTACTGGCAGTACAACAACGCCGGCAACGTGCACAACGGCCAGGAGTACAACTCCAAGTACCACAACAACTACGCCGTGGACGGCGGCCAGAAGGGCTCGCTCACCTTGCCCGTAGTGACGGTGGTGCTGCCCTACGGCGTGGCCCCCTATTCGAAGTCCACCGGCCAGCCCTACACCATCACCGGCAAGAACAAGGATGCCGATAAGAAGGAGATGGCCGACTGGACGCTGAACGTGGACGACTGGGATCTGTCCTACGTGGTGGGCGCCGACGCCGACAACTACACCAAGCTTGGCACCGCCACCCGCTACTACTACGAGTACCTGCCCGAGGTGAAGGCGGTCTACGAGAAGCTGGCTGTGGCCGATGCGGCCGACGCCGACGGCAAGACGCTGTACGTGACCGCTACCCCCGACGATGTGGATTCCTACCTCGAGGTGACCGGCACCGACCGCGACGCCGCCATCGCCGATGCCATCGCCGGCACCGGCAACGTGTACGTGCGCACCACCGAGCCGAAGGCCGCCGAGTACAAGAGCCTGGCCGCCGAGGACGTGGCGAGCTTCAAGGGCACCCTGTACGTGAAGGCCGCCGACAACCCGGCCGTGCCCAACCCCGCCGGCGACGAGTACGTGGCCTTCGACGGCAACGCCGAGACCGGCTATATGCAGCTGGAGTCGGCCAACGCCAACATGTCGCGCGCCTGGAAGGAAGCCAACTGGAACGCCACTTACTCCTTCGAGCCCGTGTCCACCGACTCCGGCTCCACCGAGTGGCGCTACGTGCTGCGCTTCGAGCCCAAGGCCGACGGCTACAACGACCCCAACGACCTGGTGACCCAGATTGTCTCGGGCGGTCTTGATACCTTCAAGTTCAACGTGCTCACCTACGACGAGCCGAAGATGGGCCTCGACCCCTCTTCCATGACCAAGAGCTACGAGAACATCCGCGCCTTTGTCACCTCGAAGGTGGACGGCTACAAGTACCTCACCGACGAGAACATCACCGTGGCCAACGCCACGGCCCCGGGCAACACCTACGCCGACCGCATCGCGCAGTCCACGGGCGCGGGCACTGCCTCGGTGGTGAACGCCAGCACCGAGAACCCGTTCACCGTGGGCGCCGAGGCCCAGCTGACCCGCTCCGAGAAGCTCACCTGGCTCGAGTTCCTGAACCGCTACCAGGCCACGAGCTACAGCAGCTACCTGGCCCGCGTGGGCTACTACAAAGAGGACAAGCGCCTCGATGCCACGCAGTCGACCTACTACACCTACAACGGCTCCATCACCTGGGGCTATACCGCCACGCCGCATGTGAAGGGCTTCATCCCCGCCAAGTACATCAAGGTGGGCGACCCGAAGACCGGCGCGAACCTGAACGAGAAGGTGCCCTACAACTACCTCGTGGGCTTCAACGGCAGCTACACCGAGCGCTACGGCACCACCCGCATTCCGGCGGCCATGGGCGGCCTTTCCGTGGCCGGCCTGCCGCTCGTGGGCTCCGATGTGGTGCGCAAGGGCGCCGACGGCGAGATTCTGGATACGCCGCTTACCCAGGGCAAGGGCCTCATGGTGGGCGACTACGACTTCGACGCCAACCGCTACGGCCTGTCGGCGGCCACCACCAACGGCCTGAACGGCACCCGCGACGACGGCACCGGCAACCTGGTGCCCGACACCGCGGCCACCCATGCCGAGAAGTTCGTGAACCGCCTGCTGGGCGCGCCCCAGGTGCACTCCGACGCCGGCGTGTACTCCACGGTGAAGCTGCGCACCAAGGTGCCTACGCTGAATGTGGCCTACGAGGTGGAGGCCAACCCCACCGACCGCCCGAGCGACACCGGTAAGAGCTACGCCGACGAGCTGGGCACCGGCTACACCGGCGCCGGCGCCGACGAGGGCTCCATCATTTCCGTGGACGGCTCCATCATCAGCGCGCCGCACACCTGGTACAACAACGATATCAAGTTCACCGACCGCGTCATGCGCGACACCAACGGCAACGAGCTCATCAAGGTGACCGAGACCGAGGACGCCAACGGCGTGGTGACCACCACCATGGTGCAGAAGAAGGCCGACGGCACGCCCCAGGCCTACGCCGAGCGCGTGAAGAACGGCAACATCGTCACGGTGACCCTGAAGTCCTACGACGATGCCGGCAACGTGAAGTGGTCCATGGTGAAGACCTTCACGCTGTCGCTGCTGACCGGCGAGGTGGATTCCACCAAGGCCGAGCTGTACGCCGGCGACACCGACGGCACCCATGTGCTCACCGAGAACTACAAGCGCAACAAGAAGGTGACCACGGCCATCATCCCCGGCGGCTCGGCCTACGAGACCGCCTCGGGCGTGACCTTCTACACCCGCAGCTACGTGTACGAGGAGGCCGAGATCGGCTACACCGGCATCCGCTACGTGTACCAGGCCAACAAGGACACGGGCCTTATGGAGTACGTGCCCGAGTCCGAGGCCTACGACGTGAACGCCGATACGGTGTACTACAAGCGCGACGAGGTGTACGCCCCGGTCGAGCGCTCCGAGGACGCCCTGAAGGCGCTGCTGCTGAAGGGCACGAAGCTGTTCGTCGGCGAGGGCGACGCCTTCGTGGGCGTGAAGGTGAAGTACCTGGGCGACGCTGCGGCTGCCGAGGGCGAGGACCCCTACAGCTACTTCGACTACTCCATCGGCGCGGTGCCGCAGCAGAGCGCCTACGGCACGAAGTTCTACACCTACAACGAGACCAAGGACAGCTACGACGAGCGCGACCTGTCCAGCGCCACCCAGCTGGCGTTCTACGCGAGCGACGCGGCCCCCGACCTGTTCGTGAAGCAGACGGTGCGCGGCGAGACCACCTACGTGAACGCCAAGCTGAAGGCGCTCTCCGTGGGCTTCTTCGACGACTACCGCTACACCGTGGAGGGCGACGTCGATAGCGAGGGCAACCTCGTCGAGCACGAGCTGACCGACATGACCTTCTACACCCGCACCGAGACCATGGTGCCCAACCCCGAGTACGTGGCCCCCACCCCCGGCGGCGACGACAAGGACGACAAGGGCGACGGCGACGGCACGGGCGACGGTACCGATGGCGACGGCGACGGCACGGGCGACGGCTCCGGCGACGACAAGGGCGAGGGCGGCACGACCACCAAGCCCGACGTGCCCGAGTTCATCAAGCAGGTCACCTTCGACGTGGTCACCATCAACAACACGAACCTCGACCAGTACCTGGGCGCCGAGGCCCCGCAGCTGTACAAGCACACCGGCTCGGGTACCGAGGAGAAGGACTACGCCAAGGCGCGCATCTACAAGCTGACCGTGGATCCGCGCACCAAGTACGTGTACACGACGGCTTCCCTGGGACGTCTGGCCGAGATCGCCGGCAACTACTACGCCTACACCAAGGTGGAGAAGAACAAGCTGGGCACCAACGGCAAGCCGCTGCAGGACGCCGACAAGAACCCCATCAAGGAGACCTGGTACCACTACGTGGTGCAGGCCAAGGCGCCGGCCGCCGAGGTGATCGACGCCGATCTGGGCCGTTTCGATGCGGTAGGGGAGTCGTTCTACTACTTCACCGACCCCGAGCCCGGCAGCGAGTCCGACGCCTCCCAGTGGAACGTGGTGCGCGACGGCGTCATCACCACCGAGACCAGCGTGCGCGTGCCGCTCGTGAAGGATGCCGACGATATCAAGGACTACGACAACGAGTTCGCCCCGCAGCTGTACGTGGAGGTGAAGACCGATACCGGCGAGGTGTACCTGCCGGTGGAGCTCATCCGCGTGAAGGAGGAGCCGGCGCCCGTGGAGCCCGACGCCTACGACCGCTTCGAGTTCAGCCGCGACGAGTCGGTGAGCGACATCCGCACCACCACGAGCCGCTCGGTCATCTTCCATACGCCGCTGCGCGACCCGGGCATCGCCTACAAGACCGACGAGTCGGGCCTGCTCGTGATTCGCAACATCGAGGACCCGACCCAGGTGAAGTCCGTCGAGTTCGACTACAACGCCGACGGCACGCTGAACATCGAAGAGGGCTGGGAGCCGGTGCCCTACACCTTCACCGGCTACCGCGTGGATGGCCGCACTCTCGACTGGGTTGCCCAGAACGACGACTACTTCCAGTACAACGAGATCGCCTACGACCCGGCCTTCCTGCAGCAGTTCGGCATGGACAACAACTGGATCGAGCACGACACGCTGTTCCTGCCCACCGAGGAGAAGGACGCCTGGCAGTACAACGAGACCCCGTGGTTCGCGGCCACCATTCTGAACTCGGCCGACAACCTGGATCCCTCCGAGTACACCGACCTCATCGAGGCCCAGGGCAACCTGAAGCACGCGAAGCTCGTCTACGCCATGCACCTGCCCACCCAGGTGACGTTCTACGACGACCGCATGCTCACCGACGACAAGGACCTGGCTCAGTGGGACGAGGCCAAACAGACCTCTAAGTCGGCCGACTACAAGTGGATCGGCGACTACACCGACGATGAGTACTCGTTCTACGTGGAGCGCACCTACGAGGACCGCCACGCCACCGAGGCCGACCTGGATGCCGGCGAGTACGTGGTGGACAACCAGAACCACAAGATCGACGGCAAGACCAAGGCCGACCTTACCAAGGGCGAGGCCGTGGTGAAGATCGAGCGCCTCACCCCGCGCCAGCTGTTGGATAAGGGCTGGACGGTGAAGGTGACCTACCAGCCGAACTACGAGGACGACACCTACGCCGTAAGCGGTTCTGCGGCCGGCCGCGGCGGCGCGGACAACGCCCACTACGGCAAGCCCGACACCGACGACGCCAACGACACGGCCGCCTCGCGCGGGCTGGCGAGCGACGTGCTCTCCGGCACCCGCGAGGAGAACCAGGGCGTGGGCGAGCTGACGACGCTGAAGCCCTCCGTCCGCGACCGCGAGGTCGTGGTGTTCGAGCTGGCCGCGCCCGACGACGCCACCGACCACGAGTTCGCCGAGTTCGACAGCTTGCTGAACGCCTTCTACGCCGGCGCCCATGCCGACGGCTACCTGGGCTACGGCGACTCCATCACCCTGAAGATCAAGACGCGTCTGGACAACCTGGGCGACGTGGATACCGCCATGGACGACAGCCTGTACAACGACGGCGTGCTGAAGAGCTACAAGGAGCAGCTGGCCGCCATCGCCTCGTGGCAGGGTGACGACTCCCAGGTGTACGCCACGGCCCACGAGACGAAGCTGAACTGGCTCTCCGACGACCCGGCCGACGGCGCGTGGGATCACATCTACAACGGCGACGACCTGACCGGCGTCACCCCCGGCGAGAACACCGGCTTCGGCACCGGCGCCGACGGCGGCCAGCTGGGGGCCGACGGTGCCACCGAGGGCACCGTGGCCACCAAGCCGAAGCTCGAGGAAGTGGCCAAGACGCTCATTGGCACCTCGTTCCACGGCCAGTCGGTGAACCGCTTCTTCCGCGCTGGCAACAAGGCCGAGGACCACTTCTACGAGAACCGCAACTACGACCGCGACAAGGACTACGACGATTTGTACGTTACGGCCAACTCCGGCTGGTTCCGCGTGCGCAAGCCCTCCGTGTCGGTCCGCGCCGACACCGCCAAGCTGCGCAGCCTCATCTACAACTCCGACATGAACGTGTACACCGGCCAGGACGTGCAGCTGCGCGGCTCGAACGGCTTCTACCTCACCCAGGCCATCAACACCGGCGGTGCGGTGAACAGCTTCGTGGTCGACTGGCAGGTGCCCTTCTGGGCCACTGCCGGCGTGAACCCGGCCGACAACGCCATGACCATCTACAACGCGCCCTTCGAGTCGACCGCCTATTCGGTGGGCCGCCTGAACTCCGCCTTCACCCAGGTGTCCACCGGCGTGTGGGAGGTTCCGGGCGCCGAGTACGAGTGCCGCTACCTGTTCGACGGCGTCGATGTGACCAACGAGTTCGGGGCCGATCGCAAGGGCACCTATTCCGCGACGGTCACCGTGCCGCCGGCGGTGGAGGGCGGCGAGCCCACCCAGGCCACGGCCACCTTCCACATTGACGGCAACGGCAACGTGGCCGATGCCAACGGCAAGGTGTCCGACCTGTTCACCGTCGTGCGCACGGCCAAGAACGAGGCCGCCGAGACGGAGAAGCAGCTGCGCCTGTTCATGTTCGCCCGTGTGGCCACCACCGACCGCACCAACGCCGTGAACGTGTACAACGAGCAGAACGGCTCGGGCTACACCGACCACGAGAACTTCGCCATCTCGGGCACCGACGCCGACCGCGACTACTGGTACGGCGAGGACGAGATCGACGAGGTGTTCGGCGACTCCACCGACTACAACAACGCCGACGCCCAGGCCTGGGTGCAGATCGGCGACGAGAACGGCTACGCCATCTCCGACAAGAAGAACGTCACCATCGACAACTCCTTCCTCGACCGCTTCGAGAACGGCCAGGTGCGCCAGATCCGCTGGATCGTGAAGGCGGTGCCGGTGGACGAGAAGACTGGCAAGGCCGACCTGTCCGACGACACGCTGTCCCACAAGGTGGCCGTGCCCCACGGCTTCCGCCTCGATGTGGACGCCGTGCCCGATTCCGACGAGAAGCTCGTCGACCAGAACGGCAAGACCATCGAGACCAAGGGCAAGCAGGAGGCCGACGAGTTCGACCCGCTGCGCCTGAACGTGGGCTGGGGCTACATGAAGAACAACCGCAACCAGGTGCGTATCCTGGATGCGGCGGGCCACTACTACCCGGATACCACGGTGAACATCCACTCCGGCATCACGGACAACGCCCCGCTCATCGACTTCGCCACGTCGCTCATCAACACGCCCACGGTGTACCAGGCCTCCCAGACCCAGGAGCCGTGGCCCGCCACGAGCGAGGTAGACCCGTCGGTGCACGTGAACCACTTCGTGAGCGCCACGCCGCGCTACGACGACACGAAGTACGTGGAGACCGAGCGCTCGCGCGCCGGCTTCATCCGCACGCCCGAGTCGCCGGTCCTCGCCTTGGAGATCATCCAGGGCTACTTCTCCGGATCGTCGTCCACGGGCTTCAAGTGGGTCACGGGCGCGAGCACCATCGACAAGGGCTCGTCGCTCATGATGCGCTACAAGATCATCCTGTCGAACCTCTCCGACGCCCAGATGGCGGCCCTGAACTACGAGGGCTACGAGCAGGACTACTGCGCCAACCCGCAGATCTCCCAGATTCTGCCCTACGTGGAGGGCTTCGGCGCCGCCGTTGACATGACCGACGCGAAGCTGGCCTACGTGCCCTACGAGACCCTGCAGGCCGACAAGGCCGCGGGCGGCGCGGGCTACGGCTACTTCGATTGGGACTACGTGTCGGTGCCGAACTTCCGCGGCGTGCACTCCAACATCAACAACAAGACGCCGCTGTGGACCTACTACATCGCGGACATGACCGACTACCTGCAGGTGGATGACGTCATCACCTCCCAGACCTCTTCCACCCCGCGCCTGAACCAGCCCAAGATCGGCTCGGCCTTCCTCATGACCGACAAGGCCGGCTCGGTGGAATCCGGTTCCAACTACAACCGCAAGATGTTCAACTGGCGCTTCACCGGCCAGCAGTCGACCCACGACGTCACCGACGAGGCCACCGGCGAGACCACCACGGTCACCGAGACCGACCGCGGCATTCTGGCGCCGGGCCAGGGCATCGTCATCGAGCTGCTCATGCCGGTGCAGAAGGACTCCACGGACCTGCTTTCCGAGGACCTGCTGACCACGGCCGGCTACGGCTACAAGCCCGGTTCCTTCATGCCCTACACCCCGGCCACCACCGAGAACGACGGCTCTACCTGCGGCCTGGTTTCCGACACCCGCGACGTGAACCTCGACGGCCAGACGAGCCAGTCCATGGTCATGATGCAGCTGAAGGCGCTGGAGTTCTCCGGCGAGCAGAACCTGTCGAACACCAAGACCTCCTCTACCCAGCTGGAGGATTTGGCCACCTACCTGACCAACGGCGCCGCCGGCGTGCCCGAGGGCACGAACTACAGCTACTACGCGTCGCTGGTGAACCCCGAGGTGGACGAGACCAAGGCCCGCCTGTACAACAACATCGCCATGTACGACATCCTGCCCTACGGCGGCGACGTGCAGATTTACACCAACGACAACGCCGAGGCCGTCAGCCGCGATTCCAAGTGGTCCGGCTGGCTGCAGGACCTCGACACCATCAAGGTGCGTCGCTTCTCGGCCGCCGATACCAGCATGCCCGCCACCGGCGTGGAGATGACCGACGGCATCGACATGACCGTGTGGGTCGGCCCCTACGAGGAGGACGCCAACGGTTCCATCTCGCTGGCCAGCGTTGACGACCTGCTGTGGCTGTACCCCTACGGCAACAAGTTCGTCTACGGCGACAACTACGGCGAGGAAGAGGACGGCAAGAACCCCGACGACTACGAGGTGTTCGAGGACAGCCACTACGACGTGGTGGAGGACGTGCGCCGCGGCCAGTACGACGAGGAGACCGGCACCCTCAAGTACACCGAAGAGGAGATGAAGAACAAGTACAAGCTCATCAAGCTCGCCGACCTGAAGTCCTATGTTGAGGACCATCCCGAGCGCGAGGAAGAGCTGACTCGCGGTCTGCGCGCCATCTGGGCCCAGCCCAAGGCCGACTCCTTCATCCCGCGCAAGGGCTACCTGCGCCTGACCTACGACATGCGCGCGCCGCTGAACCTGCCCAAGTTCCTGGGCACCAAGACCGGCGACCCCAATGTCGACCTGCAGACCACGGTGAACGATTCGGTGTTCGACAGCTACAGCCCCGAGCAGAAGGCCGCCTACCTGAAGCGCCTCGAGCGTGCCAACCAGATGCGCTCGGTGGTCCAGTGGAACACCTTCTACTATCGCGCCAACCTGAACGACTCCGGCGACATCTCCGGCGTCTACAAGGGCGAGGACACCCGTGCCGGCGTGTTCGTGGACGCCCCCGACGGCCGCGGCTACATCGGCGACTACGTGTGGCTCGACACCGACTGGTCCGGCGTGGCCGACGACGACGTGCTGGGCCCCAACGGCGAGAAGCTGCACACCGATTCCAACGGCAACCTGGTGGACGAGGACGGCAACCCTGCCACGAGTGCCTACCAGACCTCGGTCAACGGGCGCAAGCTGCTGCGCGGCCAGAACGCCGACGGCACGCTGTTCGACAACACCACCTACAAGGACGAGGCCGACCGCACCCAGAGCCGCCTGACCGACCTCGACTACGATCTGGAGCTCGAGGACCCGGGCATCAACGGCGTGAAGGTTGAGCTTTTGAACGAGTACGGCAACCCCGTCAACCGCGACGGCGAGGTGTCCCAGCTTGTGAACAACGAGAAGACCGGCTTCCAGGACCGCTGGGTGCGCTGCGACGATCGTACCGGCAAGCCCGAGTTCGACGCCTGGGGCAACTACATCTCGGCCGACTCCGGCGAGCCCTACGTCTTCTACACCGAGACCGACTACTACGGAAACCCCGGCTACTACGTGTTCAGTAACCTGGAGCCGGGCAAGTACCGCCTGCGCTACACCTTCCCGGAGGAGTACTACAACTACTCGCCCACGCAGAAGTCCATCGGCCAGTCCGACATCTACCTGACCCAGGACGACAAGGACGTGACCGTCGAGCGCATCGAGGCCGACCATGCCAACGGCGTGGACGCCGCGCTCGTGGTAACCACCTCCACCATCGTGGTCGACGCCGTGCAGTACGATTCCAAGAACATCGGCACCGACGCCTACGACGCGTCGATCCACGATGCCTACGATGCGAAGATGACCTCCATGAAGCTGGGCATCGCCCAGGGCATCACCTTCGAGGGCGTCACCTACCGCGATGACATCCTGGCTGACGGCACGCCGGAGAACGATGTCGACATCAACTCGCTGCTCGACTCCATTTCGGTCGGCACCGGCAACACCGAGGAGCAGATGGCCGGGGCCACGACGGCGCCCGAGAAGCGCCTCGAGGGCATCCGCGTGAACGTGTACGAGTACGAGAACGGCTCCATCAAGTCGCAGTTGGCCACCGACGCCGACGGCAACGCCGCCACGCTGGTGACCGACGAGACCGGCTTCTTCCGCTTCCGCCTGAAGGCCGGCAAGACCTATATCATCAAGACGTCGGAGACCGTGGCCAACCGCCTCATCAAGCCGACGCTGAACACCTGGACCAACGACGCCACGAAGTACCAGCGCGACGGGTTCTACTACACCGATTCCAACAACACGGTGCTCGTGGCCGACAACGACCTGCGCTACGTGTCCGGCTCGGCCCGTACCTACCCGCTGAAGGCCGACCTGCCGCTCGATGAGGACGGCCGCGCCATCTACGAGGATCCGAACAACAAGTGGATGGGCTACGAGCGCCAGGATAAGCTGGCTTTGGGCTACGTCGACGGCACCAAGGGCTACTTGGGCAACAACGTGTGGAACGACGCCAACTACGACGGCGTGCAGCAGGCCGACGAGGACGGTGTCGGCCAGGGTAAGACCAACGGCGGCGTGAAGGTGAAGCTGGAGACGTGGTACTACGCCCCCACCTCCACCAAGATGGAGTACGTCCAGAAGACCGACGCCGACGGCAACCCGATGTGGAAGACTAACGCTGCGGGCGTGCCCGTGGTGGACCCGGACACCGGCGAGAAGACCCCCATCATGGAGTGGACCATGGTGGACGAGGGCGAGTGGGCCTGGCAGCTGTACCCGGGCGACGAGTTGCGCGAGGCCTACACCGGCGACGCCGCGGCCGCGGGCACCTACCTCTTCCGCGACGTGTCCTCCTACGTGGTGGACCCGCGCGACACCCGCAACCTCGATAACGACTACAAGACCAAGCGTCTGGCCGGCTACCGCCTGCGCATCGACCAGGAGGACCTGAACGCGCTCGACGAGGACTACGCCATCACCGTGCGCAACGCCTTCATGACCGATAACCAGGGCAACCTCGGCCAGTCCATCGACTCCGATTCCGACCTGATGACCAAGCCCGTGGCCACCACGGTGCTGCGCCAGTCCAACGGCGCCGTGACCGGCAACACCGACGTGACCACCTACTACGTGAAGATCTCCGAGGGCAATTACCAGGAGGTTACCGGCGAGGTTGACGCTACGGTCACCCGCTACGTGAAGGTGCGCGACGCCTCCGCCGGCCGCGACATCTACGTGCCCGTGGCCGATGCCCCCACCGGCGTGGGCCAGTTCTACCGCCAGAACGCCGAGGGCCGCTACGAGTTCGCGCCGCTCGACTGGACCGGCACCAAGTACGTGCTCACCGAGGAAGGGGAGTACGTCGTGGTGGACGACATCCAGGAGACCACCGGCGCCAACCGCGACGAGACGGGCAAGGAGAGCTCGGTTCTTACCTACTACCTGAACGAGAAGGGCAGCCAGCCCGAGCCCGGCTCCTTCGCCGACGGCTACATCGTGCTCGCCTCCATCGGCCAGCACTCGGCCACCGGCCGCCTGATCGACCGTCTGACCGAGCAGGTGCTGCCCGACTCGCCGGAGCTGAAGACCACCTACGCCCTGAACGAGAACACCCCGGTGGAGATCACCTACACCACGGTGTACCGCAACGAGTCGGACACCACCCAGGTGATCAACATTACCGACCCGTTCCCCGAGGGCAAGGGCCTGACCCTGGAGTCTACGGTGAAGAACGTGGGCACCACCTGCGACAAGGACGGCATCAGTGCCGTGCAGGCCACCGACGACGAGGGCAACCCGGTCATGCGCTGGAGTGGCATCAAGCTCGTGCCCGGCGAGACTGTCACCGTGACGGCCACCTACCACCTGCGCACGGTGAAGACCATCGTGCACCAGGCCATCATCTCCGGCGGCGAGGACGGCGAGGTTGAGTCCAACACCGTGGCCCACAAGGTCAAGCGCGACCTCGAGGCCCTGCTGCCGGTGCTGCCGCTGTTCCAGTCTTCCATGCTGCGCGACGACGACATCGTGGAGTACGACGACCAGGGCAAGGAGACCTCGCGTGTTGTGCCCACCATCCCGACGGGCGACTACACGAAGAACGCCAGCGGGCTGCCCGCCTCCTACGCCGAGGCCGTGGCCGCCATCCAGGCCGACGGGCTCACGGTGGGCCGCGTCACCTTCCAGGAGACGGTGACCGGCTCGCAGCTCAAGGGCACCGTCGTGTCCCAGGTGCCTCAGGCCGGCCTTCTGAAGCATGCCGGCGCTCCGGTGAACCTTACCATCTACGGTACCATCAACGACCTGAACCCGGTTTGGGGCGCCTACCTGGAGACCTCCGACAACAAGCTCTACGGCAAGGAGAAGCTCGACGAGGACGGCGCGCGCACCGGCGTCTACACCAACCTGGTGTCGCTTTCCGGCATCCCGGTGAACCGCTACGAGTCCACCGAGGCCGTGGAGACGGCGCTGAACGCCCTGTGGAAGAACGTCACCGACCTGCGCAAGAAGATCCCGGCCGAGCCGAAGGTGCCTCCGACACCGGAGTCGCTGGCCCGGTCCAACGAGAAGTACAACACCGAGAACTTCTACGACGCCGTGAAGGTCCAGGACAAGGACAACCCCACCGAGCAGGAGATTGCCGCTGCGAAGGTGAAGGCCGACGAGGCGTGGAACAACGACTGGAACGACTTCGTCACCCAGTGGTACCGGGTGCTTGGCTTCGGCTACCTGGACGACAACAACGAGCTCGTGATCTCGCGTCCGAACACCGAGTCGAACCCCTATGCCCAGCCCTATGTGAAGAACGGCATCGTGCTCACCGCGGCCGACGCCGAGGCCGATAATGCCGAGCAGGGCGCCTGGATCGCCTACAAGGCCGCCTACGACGGCGACGCCACCTACTACTACACGGTGACCACCGACGGCGCCCTTATGAACCAGACGCTGCTGGCGCATGAGGACTTCGCTGGCTACAAGGCCATCTACGACTACCTGAAGGCCGAGTACGACGCCCGCGTGGCCGATTACGAGGCGGCGCTTGCCATCTACGAGACGCTGAACAACGAGTACACCGTCTACAAGGGCAAGTACAAGACCTACCTGGCCGAGAAGCTCGAGTACGAGTCCGAGGAGGACTACAACAACGGCAAGATGCTCTTCGGCGACAAGAACACCGTCTACGACCTGGGCGACGCGGCCCGTCTGTACAACTGGGATGCGGGCCTGGTCATGGTGCCGCGCTCGAGCATCACCGGCAAGGTGTGGGACGACTCGTTCCACGAGACCGACGAGAACACCGACGATGCTGCGGCCCGCGACCGCGCCTACAACGGCATCCAGGACGACGGCGAGCCCGGCCTGCCGGACCAGACCGTGTACCTGACCCAGTGGTACTACCTGCCGCTGGCGAACCTGAACGACGCGGCCGGCGACAACGGCGCTGTGGTGGAGCCCGGCCAGGGCGACGCCGAGGCGACCGAGGCGGCCGACGAGTCGTTCCGCTTCACGACGAATACCGAGTTGGCGGCCCTGGCAGCCAAGGAGACCCTGACTGACGCCGAGCTCGCCCGCGCTGGCGAGCTGGCCCTGGCTGCCGGCGTGCCCGCCGAGAACGTCGAGCAGGGCGAGTTCGAGCTCGCCTCCGACGGTTCCGGCTTCTGGGTGCGCAGCCTCGCCTTCGGTACCGACAAGCTGACGAGCCGCACCACCAAGGTGCCGGTCATCGACCCGAATACCGGCGAGCAGGCCACCGACCCGGTCACCGGCCTTCCCGCCGAGGAAGACGCCGTGAATCCGCGCTCCACCGGCTCGTGGAACGTGGAGGGCCGTCCGGGCGTCATCGCCGTGAAGACGGCCGATGTGCGCCACTACACCACGACGGTGACCGAGGGCACCGGCGACGATGCCGTCGACGTCGAGGTGGACGCCATCGACGAGTCGACTCGCGGCGTGTACACCTTCGACAACCTGCCCGCGGCCTACACCGCCGCCGACGGCTCGCACTACCTGGCCAGCTACCGCGTTGAGCTGGGCGATCTGAAGCTGGACGACGCCGATGCCGATTCCGCGGCTGACGACGACCAGTGGCTGCTCACCCGCTTCCACAAGCCGCTGGCCCAGGCGGTGGAGGGCGACCCGCTGGCCTCCTACGACGTCGATTCCGACGCCGACCCCGATGTGCCGGCGGCCGGCTCCGGCGTGGCCATTACCGCTCAGGACGAGGTCGTTACCCTGAACGGCGCGGCCCACGACGGCGTGCGCGCCCACACCGGCCACATCATCCTGGCCGGCGAGGCGACCAACGTGAAGTACTCCAACATCGACGAGGCCACCACGGCCATCGACCTGCAGGCCTCCAAGGTGACCGTGCCCCTGGCCGACGTCATCGTGAAGAACGTCGAGGGCACGCCGACTGATGCCGACTACGTCATCACCGAGGGCGAGACCTCCACGAAGGTGCTCGTGCCCACCGACCGCTACATCACCTACGACTGGCTGACCTACAAGGCGCTGAAAGACGCCGAGGGCAACGTGGTGGTGGATCCGGAGACCAAGCAGCCCGTCAAGCAGGTGGCCGGCGGCGATGCCGGCGAGATTTGCCCGCCGACCCAGAAGATCACCGGCGTGGTGTTCAACGACGTGGACAACGACGGCATGAACGGCACCCTGAACATCGGCGAGACCGACGAGGTGGCCGATATGCCGGTGAAGGGCGTCCAGCTGACGCTGGAGCGCTACTACACCCTGGCCTCCGAGCGCACGGCCGACGCGGCCGACGTGGCCGCCAACGGCTGGCACGCCGACCCGACCTGGGCCGAGGGCTGGACCGACGAGAACGGCACCGGCTCGGCCTTTGGCACCTACGCCGAAGACCCGACCGCGGGCCTGCTCGGTGACAACACCTACGGTACCTACGACGCCGCCGAAGACGGCGAGGGCGAGACGTGGTACCGCCAGGTGGTGAACCCCGACGACGACACCGTGGGCTATGTGGCCTACACCGCCGACGAGGTGGAGGCCCTGTTCGCCTCCGGCAACTTCACCGCCGAGGTGTACAAGCAAGTGGTGGCGCCCGCCGTGGGTGTGCGCGGCGTGTACGAGGTCGTGACCTTGGCCAAGTACGACGACGGCACCATCTGCCCGAAGATCGCGCTGCCCACCTACTACCAGAAGACCACCGACAGCGACGGCGCCGATGCCTACACCGAGCTTACCGAGGAGGCGCTCTACGCGCTGTTCACCGACAAGGTGACCGAGGTGACGGTGTACGAGCAGACCGCCGAGGCCACCGAGACCGACCCGGCCACCTACGAGCCGGTGCTGCTGGCCAAGAACGCCAAGGGCATGCCGGTGCCTGTGACCTCCGAGATCGAGGGCACCCACAACGCTCGCACCCTGGCCGACGGCTCCTACGAGTTCACGAACCTGAAGAGCCAGGGTTGGCTGTCCTTCGACGCGGACGGCAACGTGGTGGCCGACGGCACCGAGGGTGCTGTTAAGAAGCTCGTGGTGTTCGGTTACCGCGTGCGCCTGACCGACGCCGACTGGTGGAACCGCTACTGGGGTACCGCCAAGTACCTGCAGGGCACCACCTACGTGCAGACGTCCACCGACTGGATGGCCGACTCCGACCTGGTGCATTCCGACGGCTACCTGATGAGCGGCACGGCCGCCGAGGGCGACTCCATGGAGTACACGGTGCTTCTGAACGTGGAGGCCGCCGACACGCCTTCGGTGAACAAGCGCCAGGCCGGCAACCCCGACAACCCGAATATCAACTACCAGCTGGCCCAGGCCGAATCCGACCGCTACGGCGCGAACACCCGCTACGGCACCCCCGGTGCCGAGGTGGTGCTCACCACCAACGCCGTGGCCGAGCTGAACGCCGCCGGCGCCGCTATGGGCGTGACCGAGGGCGACGCGGCCCAGTTCCGCCCGGTGCTTACCTACGATTTGGCCCGCGGCGCCGACCGTATGGGCAACGACGCCGGCCTGCGCGTGCCGGTGCAGCAGAAGATCGCCGGCCGCGTGTTCCACGACGCCGACTACGACGGCACGCTGGCGCATACCGCCACGGCCAACGAGCTTGAGACGGCCGACAAGCCGCTCGTGGGCGCCGGCGACGGCGAGGATGAGGCCGAGGGCGACAATGCTCCGGCGGTTTCCAACACCGAGCAGGGCTACGCCGGCAAGCGCGTCATCCTGAAGCAGTGGTACTACAAGGACGGCGCCTGGGTGCTGAACGAGAACTTCGGCAACGACGCCTACACCGTGGCCGAGGGCTCGGTCACCTACAAGGACGACACCGACGCCGACGGCAACCCGGTGCGCGTGGTGGACACCACCACCGACGCCGACTACGCCGATGGCCTTACCACCATCATCCCGAACGCCACCTACCTGGCCGGCGTGGGCGTGAGCGTGCTCACCGACGCCGACGAGACCGGCACCGACGAGAACGGCGACCCGGTGGCGCTGAAGACCGCCGGCGACTACCTGTTCGACCGCCTGCCGGCCCGCTACGTGGAGAAGCGCGTGCCCACCATCCCGGGCACTCCGGGCGACGATTACACCAACGTGCCCGCCACGCCGGAGATCCCCGGCACTCTGAACGCCCCGGCCGAGGAGTACCTGGCCGGCTACACCGTGGAGGTGCTGGGCGGCGCCATCGACACCGGCGACACCGAGGCCATCCCCGGCCTGCCCGCCACGGTGCTGCAGACCGATAAGGCCGACGATGCCCAGAACTCCAAGGCCGTGAGCGCCCTGGCTGCCAAGGCGTCTGACGAGCAGAACTTCTCCGACTACGCCGACGGCAACTACCCGGTGCGCTGGAACGAGCTGACGGTCCAGACCACCGATGCCAACGGCGTGACGCTGAAGGCGACCCTCGACGGCAAGATCATCCTGGCCGCCCAGGCTGCGGCCCAGCCGGCCGAGGGCGACGCCGAGTCCACCCGCAACGCCGCCACGGGCAACCGCGTGACGGCGGCGAGCGACGCGGCCCGCGGCACCCAGCCCCAGTACTATGTGAACGAGACCCGCCTGGCCGAGGCCGCCGCCTCGACGACCGCCGAGGGCGACGAGGCCGACGAGGACGAAGGCGACGACGACGCCGAGACCGTGGTGCGCGAGCCGCTGCTGGCCGGTTCCGCCGCCAGCGCCACCGTGGCCCCGCGCGACGAGGACGGCAACCCGGCCGACCAGACCGTCATCTACGACTGGTCGGTGGGCCGCGACGAGGTGCGCATGCACGCCGGCTTCGGCGAGTACGGCTACACCACCGTTTCCGGCAAGGTGTGGCGCGACCACAACTTCGACGGTATCCTGAACCCCGGCGAGGAGGTGCTCGCCGGCCATACGCTGGCCATCACCCAGTGGTTCTTCGTGAACGACGACGAGGAGGCGCTCATCGCCGCCTTCGAGGCCGACACCGAGAACTACGTGGTGGACCGCGTGACCAACGTGATCAAGCGCGACGGCAACGGCAACCCGACCGAGACCCGCTCCGGCGCCTGGGTGCATGCGAAGACCGCCGCCGAGAAGGCCGCCGACGCCGCGGCCGCCGGCGACGCCTACGCGGGCAACGTGGGCGAGACCCGCTCCACCTTCAGCCGCCCCGATGCGGTGACCGAGGCCGCCACCGGCGTGTACAAGTTCGAGAAGCTGCCGAGCTTCGTGTACCTGGCCGGCGACTTCACCGCCGCCGACGAGGGCGACGAGGAGAACGAGCCGGTCGAGGCTGCGAACGACCTGCGCGTCGTGCAGCCCAACGACACCACCGACACCCTGGAGGCCAACGAGATCGCGCTCGACAAGCTGTATATGACCGCCTACCGCATCACGCTCGCCGAGGTGGCGCCGAACTTCGCGCTGACGAGCCTGCATGTGGGCGTGAACATCGGCGACAAGACCCTGGGCGCCCTTTCCACCATCACGGCCCCCGGTGCCGACGGCAACCCGCTGGCCGGCGAGGAAGCCGACAACGACGCCTTCCGTCCGAACCCCTCGGGCGACCGCGTCATCCAGGTGGTGGAGGAGTACTTCGACAACTCCTTCAACGGCGAGGCCACCTTCGACGAGTACGACAAGAACACGAACGACAAGTACAACACCGACGACCGCGACCAGGTGAACCAGGGCCAGGCGAGCCTGTGGCGCGCCGACGGCTACATCATCGTGGCCGCCCGCGGCTCCTACGCCAACCGCTACAACAACGCCGGCACGCCCACGGATGCGGCCAGCTACCAGTACGAGCAGATTTACAATGGCGTGCGCTACGACGTGCCGCGCCCGCTGTTCGCCCAGTCCGGCGGCCAGGCCGGCCTCGTGAAGATTCCGCGCACGAGCCTCACCGGTCGCGTTTGGGACGACACCGGTGTGAAGGGTGCCGACGGCGCCTACAACTACGCCACGGGCTACAACGGCGTGCAGGACGCCGGCGAGGCGGGCCTGCCCGGCCAGGTCATCTACCTGACCCAGTGGTACTGGGCGCCGGTGACCCAGACCGTGGAGGGCGAGGACGGCGCCACGACCACCGAGACTACCTGGCAGTGGGTGCGCAACGAGAACTTCGGTGCCGACACCTACACCTCGAACAAGTACAGCCGGGGTGCCGGCGAGGCCGTGGCCCCCATCATCTACGACGGCAACGCCGCCGACAACACGCCGCTTGAGGCCGTGGACGGCGTGGCCGGCGCCCTGAAGGTGACCACCAACGAGGACGGCCAGTGGCTCGTGGAGAACCTGCCCACCGTCTACGTGACCGACGACGACACCTACTACCTGGCGAGCTACCGCGCCGAGCTGGCGGACCTGTACCGCGAAGAGGGCGCGAACCTCGCCGACGGCACCACCAACCAGTGGCTGCTCACCCGCTACCATCACGACGCCACCGAGGCCGCAGGCTCCGTGCCCGCCGCCGTGAAGGCGACCGTGAACGGCAGCGAGTCGGTGGTCTCCGATTCCGACGCGGCCCTTGAGAACCGCACCGGCGTTGCCGGCGGCCTGGTGATCGCCGGCCGTGTGACCGGTACCGGCGACGGGGCGGCCACCACCGGCGTGGCCTCTGACGGCACCGATGTAGACGGCAAGCCTGCCGTGCGCACGACCCGCAACCACAACGGCCAGATCATCCTGGCCCAGGTGGCCGACACCACCAAGGATGCCGAGGGCACCTACACCCACGCCAACCGCAACGCCTTCGTGGAGCTGCCGGCCGGCGAGGGCATGGGAGATGCCGCCGAGGTGTACGACTGGATCATGGATCCCGAGACCGCGACGGTGACCGACGAGGAGACCGGCGCCGTGACCACCGAGCCCAAGCCCGTTCAGGCCGGCGACGTGGGAGAGGTCCAGGCTCCGCGCCAGACCATCTCGGGCCTCATCTGGAACGACGAGGACAACGACGGCATCTACGACGCCCCGGCGGCCGACGGCTCTGTGGCCGGCGAGAAGCTGGAGAGCGGCCGTGCGGTCGTGCTCGAGCGCTACACCATCACTGCCGAGCAGCAGGCCGACGGCTCGTATGCGGTGGCCGACGGTGCTGCCTGGACGCGCGATGAGGCCTGGGCCGACAACTGGGCCGCCTACGACGCCGACCCGACCGTGGGCCTTACCAAGGCCGGCGTGCCGGCGGGCTCCCAGCGCACCCAGGTGACCGACGAGAACGGTGTGTACACCTTCTCCGACCTGCCGAGCCACGTGTACAACCCGGCCACGGTGTCCGAGGTGACCAACACCTTCACCGACCCGGAGACCGGCGAGGAGCGCGTGGAGACCGTGGAAGTGAAGGGCAAGGCCTCTGTCACCCTCTACGGCTACCGCGTGCGCCTTATCGACGTTCCCTTCTGGGAGCGCACTATCGGTGCGGCCAAGTACCGCGCCGGCGATAACGCCGAGATCGATTCCGACCTCATCTACGCCAACGGCTATCTGATGGCCACCGACGAGGCCGGCAACCCGACCGAGTTCGACGTGCTGCTGAACGTGGTGACCGACGAGTCGCCGCGCACGAGCCACGCCATTGTGAATGCGTCGGGCAACTACAACCAGAACTCCATCGACCGCAACGCCGCCGACCGCCTGGCCGCCGCGGCCGAGGCCGACCCCGAGGCCACGCTCATTCCCGAGCTGCCGGTGAAGGTGACCGGTCGCAACGGCGAGTCGCTGGCCGCGCCCGTGTTCGACACGAGCAAGTGGTCGGTGTCCACCGGCGCTACGTTCACCTACGACTTGGGCCTCGGCGCCGACCGCCGCTTCAACGACGCGGGCCTGCGCACGCCGGTGGCCTCGAAGATCGCCGGTACGGTGTTCAACGACTCCGACTACGACGGCAAGCTCGTCCGCACCGAGACGGTGGAGAACGAAGACGGCACCACCGAGACCACCGAGGTTCGCGAGGCCGGCTTCCAGAACAAGAAGGTCATCCTGCAGCAGTGGTACTGGGCCCCGGTGAACGAGGAGGGCGCCTTCGACGCCGCTTCTAACACCTACGGCTGGGCGCTCAACGATGCCTTCGGCAACGACTTCTACACCCGTGCGGCCAACGGCGCCACGGTGGCCGCCGGCGCCCAGGCCCAGCCCGATGCCCAGGGCCAGGCCATGGTGTTCACGCTGGCGAACGCCACCTACGACGCGGCCCGCAAGGGCGTGTGGACGCTGACCGACGAGAACGGCGACTACAGCTTCGACGGCCTGCCCACCCGCTACGTGGTGACGCGCCCCGGCGCCGGTGCCGACTTCAACGGCGCCGCCACCGAGTACCTGGCCGGCTACACGGTGTCGGTGCTCGGCAACGACGAGGACGCCGCCAACTCCATGAACGGCCTGCCGGCCACGCGCCTGCAGGTGAACCAGTACGGCCAGGAGAGCTGGGCCATCGACGCTGTGGCCGACCCGGTGAACTCCAAGGTGGTTTCCGCCGAGGCCAACGCCGATACGGCCCTGTACGCCAAGGGCAACTACCCGCTGCGCTGGAACGAGAACACCACCCAGGCCGAGGTGCTCGCCGGCGACGGCGTGTCGGCCTACGATAAGGCCACACTCGGCGGCCGCATCGTGCTGGCGGCCAAGTCGGCCGTGGTCGACGGCGCCAACACCGACGCCACCCAGGGCCAGTACCGCGTCCAGGCCACCGGCAAGGTGCGCGGCGACGGCTCGGAGGGCGATGCCGACGTTAACGTCGACTTCGACTTCTCCGTGGCCCGCGAGGAAACCTCGCTGAACGCCGGCTTCGGCCTGTTCGGCACCACCACGGTGTCCGGCAAGGTGTGGCAGGACAACAACTTCGACGGCATCCTGAACGCCGGCGAGGCCGGTCTGGCCGACAAGAGCCTGACCCTGACCCAGTGGTACTTCGTGGAAGGCACCATGGAAGGGGAGGGCGATACGGCCCGCTTCGTGCCCGCCGAGGGCGAAGTGGTGCCCGCCAACGCCAAGGTGGAGCCCGTGCGCGGCGACGGCGCCAACGCCGACGCCGTGGTGGGCGCCTGGGTGAAGGTGGACTCCTTCGGCCTGTTCGCCGCCGGTAAGTACACCGGCACTCTGACGGCCACGACGGCCGCCGACGGCACCTACGGCTTCGCGGGGCTCCCGAGTTTCGTGTACGCCCAGGACAACGGCATCTTCCAGCCCGGTCAGAAGCTGGCCGACGGCACGGCCTTCGCCGGCCCGAACGGCACGCCCGAGAACGACACCCTCGTGAACACCGACAAGCTCTACATCGTGAGCTACCGCCTGGTGCTCTCCGAGGTGGCGCCGTCCTTCTCGCTGACCCGCGCCCATGTGGGCGTGAACATCGAGACCGACGTGGTGGACGGCGACGGCATGCTCACCACGACGAGCAAGCCGGCCACCCGCCCGTCGGCCGCCGACGGCACCGACGGCAACGGTAACGCCGTGGTCGACGGCACCCAGGGCCGCGAGGACGCCGACTCCGACGCCGTGCGCAACGACTTCTCCGAGATTGAGATTCGCGAGGAGTTCTTCGACGGCACCATCTCGGCCTGGCGCACCGACGGCTACGTGCTGGTGTCCGACCACGCCGACGCCGGCGACGGCCACCAGTACGAGCGCGCCTACGGCTCCGGCGCCACGGGCCAGGTGGCCTACGACGTGCCCGACCCCATGGGCACCCAGCGCGGCGGCGACGCGGGCCTCGTGGCCGTGCCGCGCGCCGACATCGCCGGCCGCATCTGGAACGACGCCTTCCACGGCTCGCAGTCGGCCGACACCTACAACGGCATCCAGGACGCCGGCGAGCCGGGCTTGGAGAACGAGGCCGTGCTCATCACCCAGTGGTACTACGACCCGGCCAACGTGAACCCCGACGGCGTGAACGGCCACTGGTTCCAGAACACCGCGTTCGGCCGCGACCGCTACACCTCGAACATCGACGGCGGCTACCAGGCAGCCGGCGCCGAGGTGCTGGCGAAGGCCGGCGACACCCGGGCCGACGGCACCGTGCAGGCGCTTTCGCCCATCCTGTACAACGGCAACGACATGACGCCTTTGTCCTACGTGTACGCCGACCAGTACGGCAACCGCGTGGATGCCAAGGGCAACCTGCTCACCGAGGCCGAGGGCACCCTCGTCGAGGGCGTGCTGGCCACCACCACCGGCGCCGCCGGCACCGTGAGCACCGTTGACCCCGACACCGGCGAGACGGTGGAGACGGCCGACGCGAGCCAGCAGGGCCTGTACCACTTCGCGAACCTGCCGACGGCCTACGTGACCGCCGACGACCGCTACTACCTGGCGGCCTACCGCATCGAGCTGGCCGACGTGGAGCATACCGAGAACGACGACGCCACCGACAACCAGTGGCTGCTTACCCGCACCTGGCAGGGCGGCAACCGCCTGACCGACTCCGACGCGAGCGACATCGCCGACTTGGGCGTGGCCGGCGGCATCAAGGTCGTTGGCAGCTACGACGGCGCCGCTGTGGCCGGCCGCGCCAACGACGGCCAGGTCATTCTGGCCGGCACCCGCGCCAGCAACGGGCTTATCACCTCGGCTTCGGGCACCTCTGCCTCGAAGTCGGTGGTGACCGTGCCGGCGGGCCAGGCCATGGACACCGACGCGGCTCGCGCCTACGACTTCATGACCACCGCGACGCCTGCCGACACCCCGGCGGCCTCGGTGGACGCCAACAACAAGACCATCGTCGCCGGCGGCGATGTGGGCGAGGTGCAGGCTCCCATCGAGCTGATCAGCGGCCGCATCTGGTTCGACGACGACAACGACGGCCTCTTGGCCGACGACCGCGACGCGGATGCCGGCACCGGCAAGGACACCATGGCGGAAGGCATCGAGGTGACCCTCGAGCGCTACTACGCCGTGGTGAGCGCCGACGAGGCCGCGGCCGCTACCGAGTGGCTGCGCGACGACGAGGACCCGACGGGCCTGTTCGCCGGCGCCCTCGCGCCGAAGTCCGACTGGGCGAGCGCCGAGCAGTGGGCCGCCTACGACGCCGACCCGGCCGTGGGCCTGGGCGGTGCCGATGCCCATGCGGACGGCGTGGCCCGCACCGTGGCCACCTCCGTCGGCTCGGCCGGCACCCCGGCCCAGGGCGTGGAAGGCGAGGAGGGCTTCGTGCCCGCCGAGCCCGCGGTGGAAGGCGGCGTGTACACCTTCGACCACCTGAAGACCCAGGAATGGGTGACGCTGGCCGACGGCACCGACGTGCTCGTCATCTACGCCTACAAGGTGCGCGTGACCGACACCCGTTGGTGGGATCGCTACTACGGCACCGCCAAGCTGCAGGTGTCCGGCTTCAACGGCACCGATTACGCGAGCGACTCCGACCTCGACTTCGAGACCGGCTACCTCATGGGCGACGACGAGTTCGACGTGCCGCTGCAGCTGGCCGACGACAACTCGCCGACCTCCAATAAGCGCTTCGCGCCGAATTCCAAGAACCCGAACAACGGCGAGGACGAGGCCGCGGCCGGCACCTCCGATGTGGCAAGCGATGTGCGCCGCTACGACCTGGCCTGGGGCATCAACCGCGTGCACAACGACGGCGGCCTGCGCATGCCGCTGCTGCAGCACATCGGCGGCCTGCTGTGGCGCGACGCCGACAGCAACTTCAATTCCGTGGCCGACACCGACTACAACGGCATCCAGGATGCGAACGAGCCCGGCCTTGAGGGCAAGCGCGTCATCCTGAAGCAGTGGTACTGGGCCCCGGTGACCGAGGGCGAGGGCGACGATGCCACCACCACCTGGCAGTGGATCCAGAACACCGCCTTCGGCAACGACGCCTACACCCAGGCCGCCGACAAGGGCACCGCCGGTTCCCCGTCGGTTATCCCGAACTCCGTCTACGACGAGCACGAGGGTGGCCTGTGGGTGACCTCCGGCACTGACGGCCGCTACCTGTTCGACAAGCTGCCGACCCGCTACTGCGAGAAGCACCAGGGCACCCAGCTCGGTATCGAGCGTTTGGCCGGCTACACCGTTGAGGTGCTCGGCAACGTGAACAACGCCGACTCCGTGGCCGCCGACCAGCGCGCCCAGGCCGTGACCGGCCTGCCGGCCACCCTGAAGCAGCAGGGCGCCGACGACGAGCTGAACTCCCAGGCGGTTTCCACCGCGGTGTCCGCCACGGTGAACGCCACCGGTGCGGCCAACGGCAACTACGCGCTCGCCTGGAACCAGCAGACCGAGCAGAGCACCTACGGCGCCGACGAGAACGGCAACCCGAAGTTCAGCAAGCACGTGATGGGCGGCCGCATTGTGCTGGCCGGCGTGGCCGAGGCCAACAGCCCCGTGGAGTCCACGGTGGAGGCGGTCACGGACGACAGCCGGACGGTGGCCTTCGACTGGAACCTCGGCCGCAACGAGGACAACCTCGACGGCGGCTTCGGCGCCTACGCCACGGGCCACATCACCGGCATGGTGTTCCAGGACAAGAACGTCGACGGCTTCTACAGCGAGAACGACATCAACGGCAATCCCACGAAGGACAAGCCGGTGGCGGGGGAGACCCTGCAGCTGGCCCAGTGGTTCTTCGTGCCCGCCGCCGAGACCGAGACCATCGACGCGTTGAAGGCCGCCTCCTTCGAGTACGACGAGGCCACTTCTAACGACGGTGTGTGGTTCAAGTCGAAGACCTTCAGCTACCGTACCAACGTGAGCGACCTGCCGAACAAGCTCGACGGCGACGGCAAGCCCACGGCCGATAAGGCGGAGCTCGATAGCCGCATCGCGGTGGACGCCAACGGCTGGTTCGAGGGCGCTGTGACCAACGAGCAGGGTATCTACAACTTCGACGAGCTGACGAGCTACGTGTACGTGGACTACCTGGGCGAGGGCAATGAGCGCGCCATCACCGACGTGCAGCCCTACTTCCCGGGCCGCACCCACGTGAACCTGCCCGTGGGCACCTTCGCGTTGCCCGGTGCCGGCGACGGCGACAACGCGGGCGAGGGCGAAGGCGAAGGCGACAACGCCGGCGACGGCGAGGCGACCGAGGGCGGCGAGCCCGAGGTGACCGAGCCGGCCGAGGGCGAGGAAGGCGACGGCGAGGGCGACGGCGAAGTGACCGAGCCCGAGCAGCCGACCGTGCCCGAGCAGCCCGCCATGGGCGAGGGCGTGACCCTGGACGTGGTGGATTCCGCCACCGACCCGGTGGCCGTGGCCGCCGCCCAGGTCACTTCCGACCACCTGTACATGACTGCCTACCGCGTGAGCCTCGATGAGGTGGAGCCCGACTACGCCCTCACCTTCCCGCATCAAGCGAAGGAGGATTTGGCCGACAACTACAACAACAAGCTCGACATGATGAACGACTCCGACGCCGTGCGCGTGGGCGACGGCAACCTTGTTGAGTTGTTCGAGGAGGTCATCGACGAGACTGACGATACCGACGTTGTCGCAACGCTGAGCCTCACCGACCGCGACGGCAACGTGCACCAGACCCGTAACGACGGCTACGTCATCGTGGCCGCCGAGATTGAGGCCGGCGAGAACGGTGTGGCCAACACGCCCGAGGGCGGCCAGTACCAGCAGACCGGTAATACGGACGCCGCCTCCGGTGCCGCCCATGTGGCCACCGAGGTCTTCTACAACGGCAAGTGCTACGACATTCCGCGGACCGTGGATACCCCGCTGCGCGGCGGCGACGCGGGCCTCGTGGAGCTCTTGAAGGCCAACATCTCCGGTCGCGTGTGGGACGACGCCAACTACGACGGTCTGCAGGCCACCAAGACCGAGACCGTGGACGGCAAGACCGTGACCGTGGTGGACGACGACGCCGAGCCCGGCATCGCCGACGAGGAGATCCGCCTCACCCAGTGGATCTACGTGCCCACCACCAAGTGGGGCGCCTTCCGCGAGAGCCACGCCGACCTGATCAAGGCCTCCTTCGGCCTGACCGCCGGTATCGGCACCGACGCCAACGGCAACGGCGAGCTTGACGACGACGAGATCGCCGAGACCATCGACGAGGGCGTGTGGGTCCGCAACACCAAGTTCGGCACCGACCGCTACACCGCCTACACCTACACCGACGGCGACGGCAACACGGTGCACGAGCCCTACATGACCGGCTCCTGGTACGCCACCGACGCGCCGGTTGAGGGTGTCGTGGCCGTGAACACCGCCAACGGCGTCGATAGCCCGACCGGGGCCGCCCGCGGCGTGTACCTGTTCGACAAGCTGCCCACGGTGTGCGTGGTGCAGAACGCCACCTACGACGAGTTCTACCTCGCGGCCTACCGCGTGGAGATCCCGTACATGAACGTGACCGAGGCCGCCGACACGGTTGCCGGCTCTGCCGACGACACGTGGCTGCTCACGCGCTACCGTGCCACCGAGGTGCTCGACCAGCGCGACCTGGCCTCTGCCAAGCTCGATTCCGATGTGGCGACGCTTTCCGCTGACCAGATCGGCATCGCCGGCGGCTACATCGTCTCGCAGCAGAACGACGAGATGGACACCGCGGCCAACGAGCCCAAGGAGCGCCAGAACAACGGCCAGATCATCCTGGCGACGCTCGTGACCGGCGACGAGGGCAACAAGAACACCACCGAGGAGGTGGACGAGAACAACAACATGTGGACCAACAAGGTCCAGTACGACTGGATGCTGGAGCTGCCCGACGGCACGGCGCTGCATCACGGCGGCGACGTGGGCGAGGTGCTGCCCCCGTACCAGTCCATCACCGGCACGGTGTGGAAGGATATGAACAACGACGGCCTGCAGGGCAACTACACCGATGAGGACGGCAACACGCTCGTCGAGCCCGGTGTGGCGAACATCCAGGTGTCGCTGGAGCGCTACGGTTTCGTGGCCGATGGCACCGGCACGTGGATGTGGGACACCCAGTGGGCCGACGAGTACCCGGCTACCTACGCCGACAACGTGCAGGCGGCCAGCTCGCCCATGAAGCCCGCCGTGGCCAAGAACTGGGCCCAGGCTGCCGACGGCACCTGGAGCTACGACGCCCCGGCCTACGCCAACGTGACCACCGATGCGAACGGCACCTACACCTTCGGCGACCTGAAGAGCTCCGATCGCCGCTGGGTGAAGGACGGCCAGTTCGTGGAGGCCGGTACCGAGGGCGCCGAGCTGGTGACCGTCATCTACGGCTACAAGGTGCGCGTGACCGACGCCGAGCTGCGCGGCCGCCACATCCTGGCCGCCAACGTGCACGAGGGCGACGACTACACCGTGGATTCCGATCTGAACTACGCCGACGGCTACCTCATGGAGGAGAACGAGTACACGGTGCTGCTCGAGGTGGAGGACACCGACGACTACGTGTACGGCCGCCAGCAGGACGTGACCGGCGCCGCCACCAACCAGGGGGCCGCCGCCGTGACGGTGCTCTCGCAGCCGAGCAACGTGGTTGCGGGCGCCAACTCGCTGAACCCGAACCAGAACGAGATCGACCGCTACAACCGCATGCCCGTCGCCACCACCATCGGCGACGGTGCCCCGGCCACCCTGCGCTACGACCTGGCCAAGGGCGCGAACCGTGCGAACAACGACGCCGGCGTCATGGACATCCCCATGCACTACATCTCCGGCTACCTGTTCCACGACACCAACTACGACGGCGTCTACCAGTACAACGGCAGCGACAGCTTCACCGTGGATGGCAAGCCCTACACCGAGGCCGGCCTCGTGGGCAAGAAGGTCATCCTGAAGCAGTGGTACTTCGTGCCCGAGACCGATGCCGACGGCAAGGTAACCGAGCATGGCGGCCAGTGGGTGCTCGTGGAGAACTTCCACAACCACCCGGGTGCCGCTGTCGAGGCCGCTGCCGACTTCTCCGCGGCCGTGGCTGCGGTGACCGCCGCCATCGCCGCCCAGGCGGACGCGGTGGAGTGCAGCACGCTCACCCAGGCCGCTGCCGGCAACCCGGCCGACCCGGCGGACAAGACGGCCCACTACGCCGGCTACTACATCTTCGACAACCTGCCGGTGTACGTGGCCGTGGAGGGCACCGAGTACCTGGCCGGCTACACCGTCGAGGTGCTCGGCGGCTCCACCGACAACGCGGAGGCCGTGAACTTCCCGGTCACCCGCATCGAGGAGCGTGGGACTGCCCTGGCCGACGACGAGCAGGAGTCCACGGCCCAGGTCATCGGCACCCAGCTGCTGGAGAACGTGGGCGGTAATGTGGCTTACACCGACGGCGCCGCTTCCGTGGACACCTACGGCAACACGAACTACCCGCTCGGCTGGCAGAAGCTCACCGGCCAGGCGCAGAACATGTTCCCGAACGACGATCCGGATCTCGTGTACACCAACACGTCGAACTCCACCCTCGACGGCATGATCGTGCTGGCCGGCAACACCACCACCTACACCCAGGACGACAACTACAAGATCGACCAGACCCGCGACGGCGTGACCGTGTCCCTCGACATGGCCACGGGCCGCGACGAGGACAAGCTCTCCGGCGGCTACGGCTACTTCGGTACCACCGAGGTGTCCGGCACCGTGTTCTTCGATGCCGACTTCGACGGCGTGAACGAGCTCGGCCAGGCCGCCGAGGACGGCGATAAGCCGGTTGCCAATCAGAAGGTGGAGCTCACCCAGTGGTTCTACCTGGCTGGCGACGGCACGGTGGCTGAGGTGACCGAGGGCGAGGGCGACGAGGCCCGCACCTACGAGAAGGTCACCTTCACCGCCGATGCGGTCATGAACGCCAAGGGGCAGCAGCTGCGCGCCGCCAAGGTGTTCGAGGGCGAGAAGGACTACGAGATCGAGCTGGTGTACAACGGCGGCGACGTCGTGGGCGCCTGGATCAAGAACCCGGCCTTCGGCACCGAGATCACCGATACCGTCACCGACGAGGAGGCGGGTACGAGCACCACGGTGGTCACCGGCTACACCGGCTCCTACACCATGGACACGCTGGCCGACGGCACCTTCGCCTTCAACGAGACCAACACGAAGGGCCTTCTGCCCTACGTGCAGTTCGACGCCGAGCGCAACCCGCTGCACGCCGGCGATATCATGGCTACCGACGATGTGCTCGCCATGGCCTCCTACCGTGTGGCTATGCCCGAGGGCATCCCGGCGGGCCATGTGCTCACCGTGTTCCATGTGGATGACGCCAACGCCTCCGACGCCTGGGCCACCAACACCGACTCCGACGCCAAGCGCGACGTGCTGCGCTCGTCGATGGTGGATGGCTACGACACGCCCATCGTGACGAGCTACCCGCAGTTCGAGGCCGCCGGCGACGGCGAGCAGCCCGATGGCGGCTTCGCCAGCACCACCGGCTTCATCCTGACGGCCAGCTCGGCGCTCGACGCCAAGAACAACCAGCCCTACACCTTCGAAATGGGCGGCATCACCTACGACGTGGCCAGCGAGGTCGCCAAGCGCGAGCACGTGAACACCGGCCTGTTCAAGGTGCCCACCTCCCAGGTCACCGGCATCGTGTGGGACGACACCGAGGCCGACGACAACACCGCCTCCGACGGCGTGCGCGATGCCGACGAGCCCGGCCTGGCCAACCAGACCGTGCTCGCCACCCAGTGGTACTACGTGCCCGCCGAGGCCGCTGCCTTCCCGCTGATCGATGCCGACGAGGGCATCGTGGAGTGGGTCGCGGCCGACGGCTCCAAGACCGTGGGCGGCGCTGCTCCGGCCGGCACCGTGGGTGCCTGGGTGCAGAACACCGGCTTCGGCAACGACTGGGTGTCCACCAAGGCCGTCATCTACACCGACCCGAACGACCTGACGGCCACCCCGCAGGTGGTGCGCGTGCCCGTCGTCACCGGCGGCGAGAACCGTGCCGACGCCAACGGCGTGGGCGACGTGGTGGCTGTGAAGACCTATGCGGCCGGCGCCACCACCACCGATGCCGACGGCAACACCGTGCCGGTCACCAAGACCGACGCCACGGGCGCCCAGGTGCCGGTGGCCCAGGGCGAGTACGTCTTCGACAACCTGCCCACGGCCGTGGTGAAGTACAACGCGCTCACCGGTACCGACGAGTACTTCCTCGCCGCCTACCGCGTGGAGCTGGCTTCCGTGAACAACTACCTGAAGGCCGACGGCACCCTGGCCGACCCGTGGCACCTCACGGGCCTGCATCAGGACCGCAAGACCGACAACGGCATGGTGGCCGACCTTGAGGCCGACTCCGATACCGCCGAGGCCTTCACCGGCGTGGCCGGCAACACCGACGAGCTGGGCATTACCGACGCGAACGTGGCGGCCCTGTACCACAGCTACCCGATTGTGAACCGCTACAACGCGGACGGCTCGGTGCGCGCCAACGACGGCCAGGTCATCCTGGCCGAGGTGGCTGGCGCCGACGCCAAGGGCCTCACCGTGAGCTTCGCCGGCGTGCCCGCGGCCAATGCCATGGACACCCAGGCGGCGGCCACCTACCAGTGGACGCGTCCGCTTGCCACTGAGGTGGCCGGCGACGTGGGCGAGATTCGCCCGGCCTACCGTTCCATCTCCGGCTACATCTGGCGCGACAACGCCTACAAGGACGGCTGGTACTCCCGTAATCCGGGCACCTACCTCGATCCGGACGACCCGACGGGCACCGAGACGATTGAGCTTACGGCTTCCGAAGAGGGCCGTGTGGGTACCACCATGTACCTGCGCCAGTGGTACTACGACCCGGCCGACAGCACGTGGAAGCCGGTGCGCACCTACAGCACCGACCGCGACGAGGAGAGCTTCTACTTCGCCACCACCACTACCAAGGCTAAGGTCGAATCCGGCAAGCCCTACGACGGCTACTACGAGTTCGGCAAGCTTCCCGTGCGTGTGTTCGTGAACGGCAAGGAGTACCTGGCCGGCTACACCGTGGCCATCCGCGGCAACCTGTCCTTCAAGCCGGGCAAGTACGAGATGACCGCCACCCACGACACCTCGGTAGACGACGCCGACTTCGACCTGTGGAATTCCAAGGGTCTGTCGAACGTGAATTCCGGCAGCCCGTACGAGTACCGCTACGGCCTGGACACCTTCCCGCTGGTTCGTGCCCTCGCCAACAACTCCGACGGCAAGATCCATACCCTGGACTCCATGGTGGTGCTCGCCGGCTCCAACACCGCCGACGCCAACGGCAACCGCCCGAACAGCGCCGACCAGACCCAGTATCGCCTCGATGCCACCGGCGATGGTAAGGACGTGTCCTTCGACCTGACCTTCGGCAAGAGCGAGAGCCACATCAACGGCGGCTACATCATGCCGCCCGCGGCTCCCATCCAGGGCGTCATCTGGGACGATGCCAACTACAACGGCGTGCGCGAGGACAACGAGCGCGGCATCGGCGGCGTGAAGCTGAACATCTACCAGTGGTACCTCGATACCGACGACAAGACCGACGAGAATCCCGACGGCACCTGGAAGCGCACCTACACGGTGAACGAGAAGGGCGAGACCTCCCTCGTGGCGCCCACCCCGGCCACGACGTCTTACGGCGTGCCGATCAAGGATCCCGAGGGCAACGTCATTCAGGACCTGCCGCTGGGCTACTACAAGACCGACGAGGTGCCCACCTCGTTCCAGAAGCCCGGTGCCACCGACGACACCGAGTACCTCTGCGGCTACACCGTGGAAGTGGCCGGCATCCCGCTGGGCTACACGCTGACGCGCGCCCACGCCACCGAGGTGCCGCAGAACGCCGCCAACGACGATGTGAACGCCGTCGTCAACAGCGACTCCGACATCTTCCGTACGTCTCCGAAGACCGACACCTTCGGCGCCGACGGAAGCCACAGCTTCGCCACCGACGGCACTGCCGACACCTTCATGCTGGTGAACCGTGCCAACGAGAAGGCCGACAGCGGCAGCTACCGTGTGCGTACCGACGGCATGGTCGTCATCGCCCGCGAGCGCAACGCCTCCTCCTCGGCCGAGGGCAAGACGCTCAAGCGCTACAACGGCGTCACCTACGACACCGACATGAACGTGAATCCCTATCAGCATGGCGGCGACGGCGGTCTCGTGGCCGTGCCGCACACCACCATCCAGGGTGTCATGTGGGACGACTCCTACCAGAACACCTGGGCGGCCGGCGGCCTGACCCCCGACCCGATCCGCGATCTGGCCGAGCTGAACCGCTCCTACGACGGCATCTTCCAGCCCGACTACGAGTCCGGCCTGGCCGGCCGCACCGTGGGCCTGACCCAGTGGGCCTTCGACGGCGCCAACTGGAACCGGGTGACCACCTTCGACGGCGACGTGGCCGGCTTTGTGGACGAGACCACGACCGACGAGGAGGGCAACGTCACCACCACCGGCAACAAGCTGGAGAACATCACCTACAACAACGACGGCATGCGCACCGTGACTACCGGCTCCACCGGCTTTAGCCAGAAGGATGGCAAGGTGGTCACGAACCTGAACCGCGGCACCTACGTGTTCAGCAACCTGCCGTCTGCCATCGTGGGCGTGGGCGCCGACCCGTCGGCCTTGAAGGTGGCCGCCGATACGAGCATCTCGCTGTACGGCGACACTTACTCGTTGGCCAGCTATCAGGTGGAGATCGACGGCCTCGGCCGCGGCGGCTCCGATTCCGACGGCACCGACTCCTGGATGCTCACCCGCTACCACGAGGGCGCCGACATCACCGTGGATTCCGACGTGGAGACCACCGACCGCGTGGGCGTGGCGGCCTTCGCCGCGAACCGCAACGGCCGCGTGGTGACCGATCGCAGCTCCGTGGTGACCACCGACGGCGCCACCGTGGACGGCACCCGCACCGCTGCCGGGAATGCCGGCGGCAACATCGCCGGCGGCCGCATCGTGCTCGCCAGCGAGGGTGTGGCCGAGGGCGAGGGCCGCACGCATCTGGCTCTCACTTCCGACTATGCGTCGGTGCCGGCCGGCCAGCTTATCGCCGATGCCGCCGGTACGGTGGCCTACGACTGGCTGACCGTCGACACCACCAAGGTGCTTGTGAAGACCGAGTGGAACGACGCGGGCCAGCTCGTCGAGACCTACGACTTCTACAACAACACCGTGGCCGGCGGCAACGTGGGCGCGGTGCACCCGACCCGCCAGTCGATCCGCGGCATCCTGTGGAACGACGAGAACAACAACGGCATCCAGGATGTGGAAGTGGACGAGGACGGCAAGCGCACCGCTGAGGAGCCCATGAACGGCTACGAGGTGACGCTGACGCGCTACTGGTTCGACGCCGCTTCCAAGCAGTGGGTGCGCGACACCAAGTTCACCCCGCAGACCACGACGACCGGGCGCGTGCTCACCCGCAAGGGCCTCGATAAGGATTACGAGCTGGCCGTGGGCGAGAGCCTTGAGGCCAACGGAACGTCCTTCGACCTGTACCGCGAGGGCACCTACAGCTTCGAGAACCTCGATGCCTCCACGATGCGCGACGACGGCACCTGGGTGGTCTACGGCTACAAGGTGGACGTCACCGACCAGCGCGTGACCACCGACGAGCTGTTCCGTTCCAAGTACCAAGTGGCCGGTGCTACCTATACCGAGAACTCCGACCTCACCGAGGGCAAGTCCCTCACGGCCGACGACGAGTACATCGTGCTGCTGGAGACCGTGGCCGCCGACAAGACGACCCCCAACGGCCTGACGTCGCAGGATTCCAACATCGTATATGCCCCGGCCTCGAACAACGACGACCAGACCCGCCACTTCTACACCGGCGAGGACGGCGAGACCTACGAGAAGGAGCTGCTGAAGAGCGACGGGCTCGTGGCCTACGACCTCATGATGGGCGCGAGCCGCGACCACAACGACGGCGGCCTTATCGTGCCGCCGGCCTACGCCATCGACGGCTTCGTGTGGGAGGACGCCGACTACGACGGCCTGTACAACTACCATACCGAGCGCCGCGTGACCACCGAGAAGGACGGCACTCAGACCGAGGCCGACTACATCGAATACGGCTACAACGAGAAGCAGGTCGTGCTGAAGCAGTACCTGCTGGGCGCTGACGGCGAGTGGGTGCGCAACACGAACTTCGGCAACGACACCTCGGTGCGCGCCGAGAACGGCGTGAACGCTCCCACGCAGGTGCTCGACCCGAAGGGCCTGGTGGCCGCCGACGGCACCACCCCGGCCGACCGCCTCACCTTCACCATTCCGCAGTCCACTTACCTGGGCAACGGCATGGTAGCCGTGAAGACGGCCGATATGGACGAGTACCTGGGCAGCGCGGCCATCGTGGCCGAGGGCAGCTTGGGCGGCGAGGCCGTGAGCGGCTTCTACCAGTTCGACAACCTGCCCACGGCCTACCGCACTTGGGACGCCGCGGCGGGCAAGTACACCTACACGCTCGCCTCCTACACGGTTGAGGTGAATGGCAACAAGGCGGATGAGGGCATGAGCTCGCTGCTCGTGACCTCCTTCGAGGCCGAGAGCACTATCCACGACGCCGTGAACTCCCGCGTGCAGCCCATGGTGACCGACGAGGACAAGGGCGCCGGCACCAACACCGATGGCCTGGCCCACGTGTGGAGCCTGTATGAGACCAACAACTACCCGGTGTTCCTCGACGAGGAGAACATCCAGACCGGCAGCGACGCCCACACCAACGGCGAGGCCTGCTCCATCGACGAGTGCACCACCACCGAGGGCGAGATTTCCAAGAACACGGCCCTGTGGCGCATCGTGCTCGCCGGCATCGCCGATGCCGACAGCGTGGCCGGGCAGTTCGGCGCGCTGGAGACCGAGGACGTGGACGAGGACGGCGCGGTGACCTACCGCTACGACTTCGCCGCCGGCCAGGACCAGAACGCCATGAACGCCGGCTTCGTGCCGCCCGACCGCTCCAGCTTGGTCGGCCAGGCCTGGTACGACGAGGACTACGACGGCAAGAACGACGCCGACACCTCCGACGACCGTATCGACACCGACGACCGCGACAAGGACGAGCAGGGCGTCGAGGGGCTGCGCGTCATCCTCACGCAGTACTACTTCGTGCCCACCTACGACAGCAAGGGCAACCAGCTGCTCGAGGACGAGGACAACAACGTGTTCTACCTGGACACCGACGCCGCCACCGACGAGTTCCCCCGCGGCCAGCTGCGCCTGGTGGAGAACAACGGCAGTAACGTGGTGTCCGGTGCCGACGGCAAGGTGTACCTGGTCCGCTCCGGCCGCACCTACGACTACGACGCGCTGTACAAGAACGGCGTGCGCGAGCTGAAGGACTCCGGCTACTGGGTTGAGAACACCAACTTCGAGGGCGGCCGCCAGTACAAGGACGCCTCCGACGAGCCGGTGGTGCCCGACGTGCCCGAGGTGCCGGTCGATCCCGACCAGCCGACGGACCCGGATACCCCGGAGACTCCGAACCCCGACATTCCCGAGCAGGGCGGCGACGAGTCCGGCGACAACGCCGGCGAGACCACCGACGGGGAAGCCGGGGCCGAGACGGCTGGCGTGCGCGTTATCTCCGCGCCGGCTATCTCGAGCTACGCGCTGGCCCGCGCTGCGATGGCGGCTGCCTCGGCGGAGCCCTTCGCCGACGGCGAGGTGACCGAGGTGGAGACGCCCGGCACCGACCCGGCCTGCACCCACGACAACAAGGAGTACACGGCGGCCGCCACCGACGGCTTCCACGACTGGTCCTGCAAGGACTGCGATGCCACGGGCGTCAACGAGCCGTGCTTCGACACCGACCGCGACGGCAAGTGCGACGGCTGCACCTCCTGCCTGCACCTCGGCGCCACCACCGGCACCGACAAGGGCGACGGCACCCATGACGTCGCTTGCGACGAGTGCGGCAAGGTGATGGGCAACCTGGCTCATGCCGATGCCAACGGCGACGGCAACTGCGACGGCTGCGGCGCCTTCACCTGCACCCATAAGAACGTTACCTGGAAGGACAACTTCAACAACACCCATACCGCGATCTGCGATGCCTGCAAGCAGCAGACTGTCACCGCCGAGCACGTGGACGAGATGACCAACACCGGCAACCGTCCCGAGCCCGACGGCAAGTGCGACCTGTGCGGCGGCATGATCATCGAGGACCACCAGCTGTGGACGCTCACCGACGAGGAGGGCATCTACGACTTCGACAACCTGCCCGGCTACGTGCTGGTCGACAGCGATATCAAGCGCCCGGCGGCCCCCGGCGAGGACATCAAGAAGGTCTACCAGCCCTACGGCGTGGTCAACGCCAAGGGCACGGCCCTGTCCACCTCCGACCTGGTGGCCCTGCACAAGCGCCCGGTGACCGCGGGCATGATCTCGCAGCTGACCGCCGCCGAGATCAAGTCGCTGTCCGCCGAGCAGATGAACGCCATCATGGCCGAGGGCGCCGACGACCTGAAGGCCGCCTACGAGGCGCGCCAGGCCGCCCTTGAGGCCGCCGACCCGACGTTCACCGCGGCCACCCCGTACCTGACGGGCTACGCCATCAAGGTGGTGGACGACTCCGGCGAGTACGTGGCCAGCCGCTTCCATGTGGAGGGCGCCGGCACCGGCAACAACTCCGACCTCACGAGCTTCGACTCCAGCCTGACCGACAACGTCAACGACGAGAACGAGAAGGCCAACGAGATCTACGCCGTGGTGGCCGAGAAGATCGAGGACGACGCCGACCTGAACGGCGGCATCCTGGCGTCGGCCTACGCGGTGCGCTACCTGAAGACCTACTACGACCTGGCCAACCGCATGTACTACAAGCGCGCTTTCGACGCCGGCCTCACCAAGCAGCTGCCGGTGCTCATCGACGGCAACATTTGGAACGATGTCGATTCCGACGGCATCATGGCCGAGGACGAGGAGCGCATCGAAGGTGCCGTGGTCCGCCTCGTCCGCTACTGGTACGACGAGACGGGCATCGGCTACTGGGAGGCCAAGCCGGGCGACACGCCGGCCGGCGACGGCAGCCTGGAGGGCTCCGGCCTCACGGCCGAGGAGCACGCCGAGATTGTGAATCTGGCCGACCCGTTCAAGGCCAAGGATGGCGAGACGTGGACCGAGGAGCAGCAGAAGGCTGCCGCCGATGCCATGATTGCCTTCATCGAGAACCTGCGCGGTGAGGTGCGTGATCTGACCGGCGAAGCCCGTGCCCAGGCGGCCACGAAGAACCTGGCTAAGCTGAACGTGCTGTACCACCAGCACACCGACTTCCTCGTGAGCTATGCCGAGGAGACCGAGCCGGCGGAGGGCGAGACGCCCGCCAAGACCGAGCTCGTGATCTACAGCGCTTGGGCCGAGGTTCAGCGCGACCTGACCGATTGGGTGGGTGCCGAGACGCCTCCCGAGGAGAAGGGCGTGTGGCGCCGCGACTATACCTTCACCCAGGACTCCGTCCACAGCCTCGCCGGCAACGTGGACCTGTCCAAGGATGGCCTTGGCAGCTCGTACCCGTACTATCCGCTCGATGACGACGATGTGCTTGACCTGGGCGTGCCCGACACGACGTATCTCGACCAGAACCAGATGGAATACATCCCCGGCGCCGCCTTCGACGTGACCGACGAGAACGGCCACTGGCACTTCCTGGCCCACGGCACGGGCATCCACCAGGCCAGCTCCGATTCCGCCGCCTTCAAGGTGCTGTTCGGCTACCGCGCCGAAATCGTGAGCTACCCGGACGAGGACGTGTGGGCGCCCACGCTGCAGCACATCGACGACAAGGTGGACGACACGGTGAACTCCGACTTCGACGACGATACCCAGGCCCTGCGCCCGAATATCGCCGACGAGGCCGGCCACAAGGGCGACTACACGCTGCCCTCCGATTTGGTGGAGGCCGGTCAGAAGGCGGGCGACCTGCTCATCCTGACGACGCTGGCCGACGGCTCGGAGTCCTCGACGACTTCCGGCGCCTACGCCACCTACGACTCGCAGGTCAACCGCGATCCGGAGGACGTGGACTGCGACCACGTGGACGAGGACACGGCGACCACCGTGGCCGACGGTCTGTGCGACAAGTGCGGCCTGTGCCTGCACGAGAAGGACGAGCTGGGCTTCTGCACCGTCGAGGGCTGCGAGCATGCGAACAACGCCGACTTCGACTGCTGCACCACCGCCGGTACCGGCGAGCCCACCGACCCGGATGCCCCCGAGGTGCCCGGCGAGACCGAGGAGCCCGAGGTGCCCGGCGACGCCGAGACCTTCACCACCCGCATCATGATGGCCGGCGACGCGGCGGCCCGCGAGGCGGTGGCCAACCCGAACTACAGCGACACCTACATCGAGGAGATGATCGCCTGGATCAACAACGCCACCCAGGAAGAGCTGGAGAACATGGATCAGTCGCGCCACGACGCCATCTTCGGCAAGCACCGCGTCGATGAGGTGACCAAGCAGCCTCTGTATCTGGAGACCATCGGCACCGATGCCGACGGCAAGCCCATCGAGCAGGAGACGACGAGCCCGACCAACGCGGACGGCGAGCCGAACCTGCCCTGCTACGATGACTCCGGCGACCAGCGCCTCTACGAGGCCTACCAGGCTCGCATGGCGTCGCTCGTGGGCGACAACCAGTGGTCCGACCTGAACTGGTTCAGCTCGCTGTCCCACGGCTTCGGCCTGTTCCGCATCGCCCAGGCCAAGATCACGGGCATCGTGTGGCAGGACGACAACTACGACGGCGTGCAGGACGCCTCCGAGACGGGCCGCATCGCGAACGTGCCGGTGAGCCTGAAGCGCTACTGGTTCGGCACCGACGCCACCGGCACCGGCTGGCACCTGGACGAGACCTTCAACGCCACCACGGTGTCGGGCGCCGACGGCCGCTGGACCTTCGACAACCTGGACGTGGCCGGCAAGCGTGTGATCGGCGGCAAGGAGACGACGGTGCTCTACGGCTTCCAGGTGACCGTGGACGACCTGCCTAAGGGCTACGGCGTCACGCACCTGAACCGCGGCACGGCTTCCACCGACTCCGACCTGAACGAGGACACGAAGTTCATCGAGGCCGACGACCCGCAGGGCGGCATGATCGTGCTGGCCATGCCCTCCGACAAGCGCGAGTACGTCGGCAACGGCGCGGCCTACCTGCTGGGCCCGAACGGCACCGTGTGGGTCATCTCGCTGGGTGTCGACTCCGAGTTCAACGACACGGGCCTCGTGCCCTACGCGCTGGCGGTTATCGCGGGCGTGGCCTTCGACGACCCCGAGGCCGACGGCCTGAAGGACGAGACGGCCATCGCGGTGCCCGGCATGACGGTGTACCTCGAGCGCAAGGTGCTCGACGCGGCCGCCATCGGCTTCAACGGCGCCTCCTACACCCCCACGGCGCTCGCCGCGGTGGAGGGCATGACGGTGAAGTCCGACGACGGCTGGACCGAGGTGGCCTCGCAGGAGACCGACGCCAACGGCGCCTACCGCTTCGACGGCCTGCCCATGGTCGACGGCAACGACAAGCCCTACCTGTACCGGGTGCGCTCGACGATGCCCGACGGCAAGGAGTGGGTGGCCATCAACGCCGGCAACGACGACAACAACGACTCCGACTGGGGCGAGGCCACCGGCACCGTTATCGGCACTGGCTCGCGCGTGGGCATCACGCCGGCCATGAGCGTGCTGGCAAGCTTCACCGCCACCCGCACGACCCCCAACGCCTACGGCCAGATGTTCAACTTGCTCGGTGCCTACAACTGGACCGAGGAGGACGGCCGCTCGGTGGATCTGGGCATGACCGGCGAGGACGACGACTGGCGGACGCTTGTGTTCACCACGCCGTGGGGCACGAACCTGTTCTACGTGAAGCTCCCGCAGACTGGCGACGAGCTGATGGTGTGGATGTTCGCCCTGGCCGCCATGGCCGCCGCCGCGATGGCCCTGGCCGCCTTCGCCCGCCGCCGCGAGGAGGAAGACGAAGAGGAGGGAGCCACCGCGTAAACCCCCGGGGCGGCCCCACCCGGCCGCCCCTTACCTGAAAATCTTCGATCGGCGCGACACCGCGCCGCCCGATTTTACATATCTCGCCCGAGCAGATGGCCCCGCAGAACCCTGATTACCTGCGGGGCCTCCTGCTTCTTGGGTTCCGAACGGCCTGTCGGCCGTTCGGCCCTGTCGACGCTGCGGCTCCGACAGGCACCTGGCCTTGCACTTCACCGCTTACCTTCGCGGCACAAAGGCCGCTCAGCCGCGGTTCAGCACAATTCCAGGCACCTGTCGGACCCTCGCTGACTTCCTTAGGCGAACCTATGAGTCCAATGAAATGCTTTTCGTAGGGCAAGGGCTCTGCCCTTGCCGCTCGTGGTGAGACAGCGCCCCGATCCAGCCTCTCGCATTTTTTGGGGGAATGTCTATAATGGCGGTCATGTTTTCTCGTGAGCACATACTTTCGGCGTTCTCGGCGGCGGTGCCCATTATGTTGGGGTACGTGGCCATCGGGCTGCCCTGCGGCATTCTGGGCAACACCATCGGGCTCAACTGGCTGCAGGTGGCGCTCTTCTCTATCCTGCTGTATTCGGGAGCTGGCCAGTTCATGATTCCGAACATGTTCCTGGCGGGTTCCGGCGTGGCCTCCATCACGGCCTCGGTGGCCCTGGTGAACACGCGCCAGATGCTCTACGCTGCCTCTTTCGCGCCGGAATGCGCCTCAACGCCCAAGTGGCTCGCGGCCCTGTTCGCCGCATCGGTGACCGACGAGTCCTACGGTGTGAACACGGCGCGCTTCGCCGAGGGCAACTGGTCGGTGGACCGTGCGCTTATGGTGAACCTTTTCTCGCAGACGTCGTGGACGCTGTCTAACATCGTCGGCTGCCTGGTGGGTGCCGCCGTGGATATCCCGGTGGCCATCGCCGCCTTCGCCATGACGGCCATCTTCATCTGCCTGCTCGTCACGCAGCGGTTCACGAGCGCGAACATCATCGCCATGGTGGTGGCCATGCTGGGCGTGTACCTGTGCAAGGCCGCAGGCCTTACCGGGCCGGCCATCCTCATCGGCGCCGTAGCCGGCGTCGCGGCCGCCATCCTGTTCACGACGCTGAGGAAGCGCCCTGCCTCACCTGAGGGGGAGGGTCGCCGATGAGCTGGGGGGAGTTCTGGTTCGTGCTGGCCGGCTGCGTGCTGGCCATGTGGGCCTGCCGCGTCATCCCGCTGTTCTTGCTGAAGGGCCGCGAGCTGCCGCCGCGCCTGGCCGAGGCCCTCGGGTTCATTCCGCCTGCCGCCTTCGCGGCGCTGGTGGCCAACGACCTTCTGAACCCCGGCATGTTCGATGCGGGCCTGTGGCCGGCGGGCATTCCGCTGGTGGCCGCGGTGGCCTCGGCGCTCGTGGCGGTGAAGACGCGCTCGCTGCTGTGGACGGCCCTCGCCGGCGTGGCCGTGTACGCCGCCCTCGCGTTCTTCGCCGTGTAGACGAAATGTTTTATGGGCTTGCGGGGCAGGCGGCGGCGGGGGAGGGGCGCTTGCGGTATCATGGACGGGTTGTATGAACGAGTCTCGTCAAGAAGGACCAGCGATTTTGATCATGCCCATCGCCTCGAGTGCCTACGTGAGAATTCCCGAAGACGGCTGCGGCTGCGGTAGCGACGCGTCGCTGCCCGAAGGCATCTGTCGCATCACGCCGGCGGCCCTGGGCGCCGATCGGTTGCTCGGCCGCCCCTTCGCGCTTTCCGATGAGGGCAAGGTGCAAGTGGCCGCCTTCGATTTCGACGGCACCTGCATCCGCGGCAACTCGCCGGTGCTGCTGGTGCGGCATCTGGCCCGTACCCGCCGCCTGTCGCCGTCGGTGCTGGCGCGCATTATGGGCTGGGGCGCCGCCTACAAGCTGCGGCTGCCGCAGAACGAGGCCTGGGTGCGTGGGCTCGTGTTCCGCGCCTTCGTAGGGCGCCCGGCCTGCGAGGTGAACCGGTTCCTGCACGATTTCTACGACCGCTTCATCGACGGGCGCTTCCGGCCCGGGGCCGACGAGGCCATGGCGGCCCACGAGGCGGCAGGCCACGCAGTGGTGTGCGTGTCGGCCACCTTCGAGCCCATCATCGCCGCGGCCATGCAGCGCCACCCCATCCAGTACGCCATTGCCACCCGCATGAAGGTCGACTTCCAGGGCAACTACACCAACGAGGTGGAGGGCACCCCCATCGAGGGGCCCGAGAAAGTGGTGGTGCTCACGCGCCTGTGCGACGAGCTGTTCGGGCCGGGGAAGTGGGAGCTTGCCTGGGCCTACGGCGACCACCATTCCGACCGCGCGCTGCTGTCGGCCGCCCGCGAGGCCTTCGCCGTCACGCCGGATCGCCCGCTCACGCGCACGGCCAACGCCGAGGGCTACGAGATTCTGGAGTGGTAGGCGCACCCGGCGGCTCGGCGGAAAATCCCTTGGTAAAATTTCGAAAACCCCCTAGGCAATCGAACTATTGTACGATATAATCGGCCGCGAGAAACGATTCGGGGCGGCAGGCCCCGCAGCATTCGAGAGGTAGCAGCTATGTTTGAGAACACCAATGCCCCCTTGGGCTCCCGCGACGAGGGGGCCGAATCCCCCGAGAACTACCTGGCCCGCGCCACCGCCGCCTGCGAGGCGGGCGATGCGCGCTTGGGGCTGCATCTGTACCTGGCCGCCTTCGAGCAGGCTGCCGAAGCCAGCGAGGTGCCCTCTGAAGACGCGATCATGGGGCTGAAGCAGGCCTGGCGCGTGGCCTGCTCCACCAAGGAGCGCGCCCTGGCCGAGTACATCTTCGAGCGGCTCGAGCCCTTCCTTACCAACGACGAGGCCGAGGCCTGCGCCACCCAGCTGCAGGGCCTCGCCTTCGACCGCCTGGCCGAGTTCGGCTTCTCCCGCGACGATTTGGAGCAGGTGTCCGAGGCGCTCGCCGAGGATGTCGCCGGCATGATGATGGTGCCCGGCCTGGGCATGGCCGCCGCCGCGGTGCCGGCGCCGACTCCCGAGGTGGGGGAGGGCGGTTCTGCGGCCCCCGCGGCCGACGGGTCCGGGCAGCCCATCGACATTTTCACCTACGACAGCATCGCGGGCTACGGCGAGGCGGTGGCCCATATGCGCTCGCTGGGCGTGGGGCTTGCGGGCAACCCCGAGTTCGACCAGTTCGTCTCGCTGCTGAACGCACGCCACGGGCTCGATGCCGCGCCGGCTTCCGATTGCCTGATGTTCTGCTCCGACGCCCGCGAAGACGCCAGCCGCTTCATGATGGCCACGGTGGGCGAGCTCGGGCTGCCGGCGGTGCGCATGCGCATGGAGGAAACTTTCCAGGGCGTGCCTATGCTCTGCGTGAGCGCCCAGGCCTCCGACCCCGAATCGCTGGCGGCCCTGCGCCGCGGGTTCGAGCGCGGCGGCGTGCTCGTGCTGGAAGACGTCGATCTGTGGGGCTCGCCTTTGGCCGACCAGGCCGACGACATGATGGGCTTTCTCATGGCCGCCATGTCCCGGGGCGCCCGCGAGGCCGTGGGCCTCATCCGTCAGGCGGTCGAGAACCCCGAGGTGTACGTGCTCGCCTCGGCCTCCTCTCTCGAAGCGGTCGATCCGTTCTTCTACGACCTGCTGTTCCCCATCAGCTGCATCGACATCAAGCTGCCCACGGCCGCCGAGCGCGACGACATCTGGATGGATATCGCCCGCCAGCACCCTTCCATGCGCTCGCTGAACCGCGACGAGCTGGTGCGCCTATCGGCGAACCTGCCCCGCTACGACATTTACATGGCCGTGCGCGAGGCGGTGGAGGAGGCCTACAAGCAGGGCCTCGTGCAGCGCCGCTACCTGCCGGTGTCGCGCGAGAACCTCTTCGACAAGCTGGCTGCCTACCAGCCGCTCGACTCGGCCGAGTATGCCGAGCTCGAGAAGCTCGTCGTGTCCGACTTCGCTTCGGGCCTCGACAACCTGGACGACCTGCTCGCCTAAATCGAATCGCCTGAGGGCAAAGCCGCTTGCGAGCGCGGGGGCGCGGAGCTCCCGACCGGTCCGGTGGCAGTCTATCGTTGCGTCGCCCCTGCGGCGGCGCGGGAGGGGAGAGCCTGAGATACTATGAGATTGTGCAGCACGGCAGCGCCTTCATGGCCCGAGGGGCTTCCTCCGCTCGACGAGTTCGTCTCCGCCATGCTCCGGCGGGGCGACGAGCTGTACCGCGAGCTTCCCTGGCGCCAGGTGGATGACCCCTATGCGGTGCTCGTGTCCGAGATCATGCTGCAGCAGACCCAGGTGGCCCGCGTGGGCCGGTTCTGGGAGCGGTTTCTGGCGGCCTTTCCCACCCTCGATGCCCTGGCCGCTGCCGCGGTGCCCGATGTGCTGGAGCTCTGGCAGGGGCTCGGCTACAACCGTCGGGCGCTCGCGCTGAAGCGCACGGCCGACACCTGCGCCGCCGAGCGGGCCGGGCGCCTTCCCGAAACCGCTGAGGAGCTGCAGGCCCTTCCGGGCATAGGGCCCGCTACGGCCGCCGGCGTGGTGGCCTTCGCCTACCAGCGGCCCAGCGTGTATTTGGAAACCAACGTGCGCACGGTGTTCCTCCACGAGCTGTTCCCCGAGCAGGAGGCCGTGCCCGACAAGGCTCTTCTGCCCTTGGTTGAGGTCGCCGCCTTCCACCCGCTGGCTGCGGCCGACCCGCGGCGGTGGTACTACGGGCTGCTCGACTACGGTGCGCACCTGAAGGCCACGGTGCCGAACCCCTCGCGCCGCAGCGCCTCCCATAGCCGCCAATCTGCCTTCGAGGGCTCGCGCCGGCAGAAGCGCGCCTGGGTCACCCGGCGCGTGCTCGCCGCGCCCGAGGGCGTGCCGGCCACGACGGTGCTGCGCGACCTCAACCGCGCGGAGCAGGAGGCCGCCCGCGATGCCGTCGACGGCGAGCTGTTCGCCTCCATCGTCGACGACCTCGTCTCCGAGGGCTTCTTCAAGCGCGACGGCGACATTCTCGTACCCTAAGGAGCAAGCGTGGGTTTCATCGAGCTGTTCTTCATAGGCGCGGGCCTTTCCATGGATGCCTTCGCCGTGGCCATCTGCAAGGGCCTGTGTATGCCGAAGATGCGCTGGGGCCAGGCGGTGGTCATCGCGCTGTTCTTCGGCGGCTTCCAGGCGCTCATGCCCCTTGTCGGCTGGCTCGTGGGGTCGCTGTTCGCCTCCTACATCACCGCCGTCGACCACTGGATCGCCTTCGGCCTGCTCGCCTTTATCGGCGGCAAGATGCTGTGGGACGCCTTCCACGACGAGGACGAGGCGCCGGTGTGCAAGACGCGCCTCGATTTCCGCGAGCTCACCATGTTGGCCGTGGCCACCTCCATCGACGCGCTGGCCGTAGGGGTCACCTTCGCCTTCCTCGGTGTGAACATCCTCGCCGCCATCGCCGTCATCGGGCTGACCACGTTCGCCCTGTCGCTTATCGGCGTGCTCGTCGGCCACCTCTTCGGCGCCCGCTTCGAGAAGCCCGCCACCATAGCCGGCGGCATCGTCCTCATCCTCATAGGCATCAAAATCCTCATAGAGCACCTCACTTCCTAGGTGCCATCCGGGGGCGCCTTCGGGCCCTTGCCGTGCCCTCGATAGGCATATTCCGTTCATCGGTTCCTTCGCGCGCTGAGGCGCCGGGGCTTCGCGGCGGCTGGCAATGTCGTACCGCTCGGAAGGCGCGCGCCTTTGCGGAAATCGGCTGCGTTATCATGAGCAAGGAAGATCCCGCGACAACGCACTACGACACCGCACGGCGAAGGAGCCAGGCAGCATGAGCCACGACAACAGCATCGCATTCTTGGGACCGGTCGGCACCTACTGCAACGAGGCGGCTCTGCGCTTCGCGGCGCGACTCGGCATTCAGGAGCCCGAGCTGGTGGAATGCGGCTCGTTCGACGAGGTGTTCGACTGCGTGGACGAGGGCGTCGCGCGCTTCGGCGTCGTCGGCAAGGAGAACTCGCTCGAGGGGCCGGTCACCGCGACGCTCGACAACTTCGCCTTCCGCACCGACTCGGTGATCCTCGCCGAGGAGGTCATCGACGTGTGCCACTGCCTGGTGCTTCACCCCGGCGCCACCCTTGCCGATGTGCGTCGCGTCGCCTCGCACCCGCAGGGGCTCGCGCAGTGCCGCCGGTTCCTCAACGAGAAGCTGAGGGGCGTGGCCACGCTGTCGGTCTCGTCCACGGCGGAAAGCGCCCGCATGGCCGCCGCCGACCCGGCCACGGCCGGAATCTCCAACGCCCTGGCTGCCGAAGTGCACGGCGCCACCGTCGTCGAGCGGGGCATTCAGGACAATCCCGAGAACCAGACGGCCTTCGCGCTCGTCGGGCGCATGGCCGACGCCGATTTGCTGACCGGCTCGCGCTTCAAGACGTCGCTGGCGCTCTTCCTGCGCGCCGACAAGCCCGGCGCCCTGCAGATGATCCTCTCGGAGTTTACCTACGCCGGCATCAACCTGACCATGCTGCAGTCGCGCCCGACGAAACGCCAGCTGGGCGACTACATGTTCTTCGTGGAGCTTGACGGCTCCATCCACGACATCGACGTGCAGACGGCCCTCGAGTGCCTGCGGCTGAAGCTGCGCGACGTGAAGGTGCTCGGCAGCTACCCGGTGGAGTAGCGCGGCTCTTTGACGGGGTGTCTGTTTGCGCGGGCGGTTGGAAAAATCTGCCAGCGGCGCGGGGCTTCTCGGGGCTTGTTACCAGGTGGGGAACACGTAACATTTTGTCGCCACTGAGGGGGGCTTTTGGCTATTTTGTGTCGGTCGCGCATCCGATACCCCAACCGATTGGCTAATCTTAACCCCGCATGTAAGAGAGACGAGAACACCTATGAGGAGGTGTACGCATGGAAAATCAGGCAACGATGTCAGACTTCGACAGCATCCTTGCCTCGCGTGGCGTGTCCCGCCGCAGCTTCATGAAGCTGTGCGCCGGCATCGCCGCTGCCGCGGGCCTATCCCAGCTGGCAGTGCCGCGCGTGGCCGCTGCTCTCGAGGAATCTGTTATCGGAGCGACGTCCGGCGACCTGTACCCGGTCATCTGGATCGAGGGTGCGTCCTGCACGGGCTGCACGGAGTCCTTCGCCCAGATTGAGACGCCTGACGTGGCCTCGGTCGTGCTCGACATGATCTCCCTGAACTACTCGGAGACCCTGTCGGCCGCCGCTGGCCATTCCGTGGAGGAGGCCAAGGCCCAGACCATCGCCGCCGGCAACTACATCCTTATCTACGAGGGTGCCGTGCTGGAGGCCTTCGACGGCAACGCCCTGCGCGTGGCCGGCGAGACCGGCTCCACCGCGCTCGTGGAGGCGGCCGAGTCCGCCAACGCGGTCGTGGCCATCGGCTCCTGCGCCGTCAACGGCGGCTGGATGGCCGCCGCCCCGAACCCGGCTCAGGCGCTCGGCGTGCAGCAGTACCTGGAGAAGGTCGGCGTCGCCACGCCCGTCGTGAACGTTCCCGGCTGCCCGGTGAACCCCGAGTGGGTCATGTCGGTGCTGGTGGACGTCGTGGTCATGAAGGACATGGACCTGCTGCTGAACCGCCTGAACGAGTTCAACATGCCCGGCGACCTGTTCAACCAGACCATCCACGACAACTGCGAGCGTCGCGGCCACTTCGAGAACGGCGAGTTCGTCTACGAGTTCGGCTCGAAGGAAGAGGAGCTGGGCTACTGCCTGTACCCGCTCGGCTGCAAGGGCCCGCAGACGCGATCCATCTGCGGTGTCACCCTGTGGAACAACCGCCGCAGCTGGTGTGTGCAGTCCGGCGCTCCGTGCGTGGGCTGCTGCGAGGCCAACCCGGGCAACCCCGGCGACAACTGGGTCGAGGTGAACACCCCCTTCTACAAGCGCATGCGCGACCTGCGCATCGGGCCGCTGAACCTGCAGCCCACCACCATCGCAGTGACCGTCACCGGTCTTGTGGCGGCGGCGCTCGTGGTCCACGGCTTCGGCATGAAGCTGTCCGGCCGCATGGACGGCGGCGCTCCCTTCGAGAAGATCCGCAAGTGGGACGCCAAGCACCCCGACAAGGAAGTCGGCACCTACGCCGACCCGGTCGCCGGCGGTCCGGTTCTCGATGAGGACCTGCTGCACAAGAACGCCGATCCCCGTAAGAATGACTAGAAGGAGGTGAGCTGACTTGACACGTTCTGTTATTGATCCGATTACCCGTATCGAGGGCCATCTCCGCGTCGAGATGGAAGTCGAGAACGGCGTGGTTGCCGACGCGTGGGTTTCCGGCGGTTGCTTCCGCGGCATGGAGCTCGTCGTGCAGAACCGCACGCCCGAGGACGCTGCCCAGATCGTCGAGCGCATCTGCGGCGTGTGCCCCATTTCCCATGCCCACGCCTCGTCCATCGCGGGCGACAAGGCCTACGGTATCACCATTTCGAACAACGCGCGTATCATCCGCAACCTGCTGGAGGGCGCGCAGTTCCTGCACAGCAACATCCTGTGGCTGTACAACCTGGCGGCTCTCGACTACGTGAACCCGCTGAACGCCCTGAACGCCAATGTTGACGAGGCCTACGCCGTGGCCCTGGAGAACGGCCTGGCGCTGCACTCCGACCTGCACCAGCTCTACGACAAGCTGGCGGCGTTCGCGGCCAACGGCCAGCTGTCCATCTTCTCGGGCAACTGGTTCGACGCCGACAACGGCGAGGCCTACAAGCTCACCCCCGAGCTCGACCTCATCCTGACCTCCCATTACCTGGAGGCCCTGAAGATGCAGGCCCGCGCCTCCGAGATGAGCGCGCTGCTCGGCGGCAAGATGCCCCACATCATGACGTCGATCCCCGGCGGCAACATGTGGGTGCCCACCGAGAGCAAGCTCGACGATCTTTTGGCCATGGCCACCGAGGTCCGCGACTGGGTGAACGACACCGTGCTCGCCGACACCGTGGCGCTCGCCGGCCCCTACGCCGAGGCGCTCACCTTCGGCAAGGGCTGCGGCCGCTACATCGCCTGGGGCGTCTTCGAGGGCCCCGATTGGCCCTACGGCGACAACTACACCGAGCAGATGCTCAACCGCTACCTGCCCATGGCCGTGCTCAACGAGCAGTTCCAGGCCTCCGATGTGGTGGAGAGCTCCATCACCGAGTACATGGGCCGCTCCTGGTACAAGGGCAGCGACACCTACACCTCGCCCTACTTCGTCACCGAGCCGGAGTTCACCGACTACAACGTCGACGAGCGCTACAGCTGGGTCAAGTGCCCGGCCTACGACGGCAAGCCCATGGAGGCCGGCTCCATGGCCCGTATCTTCGCGGCCTACGTGCGCGGCGTGCCCTTCATCAAGGAGAACGTCGACGCCGTACTCGGCATCCTCGGCGCGAAGCCGGGCGACCTGTCCGCGTTCCAGAGCACGCTCGGCCGTACCGCCATCCGCCAGGTTGAGACCATGTACGTGGCCGACCTCATGGTGGAGTGGGTGCACGAGCTCGCCGAGGCCATCAAGGGCGGCGACTCCGAGTACTTCCGCGAGCCTGCCCGCCTCACCGGCGAGGGCACTGGTTTCTGGGAGGCCCCTCGCGGCGCTCTCTACCACTCCGAGAAGGTGGTCGACGGCAAGATCGAGGGCTACCAGATCATCATCCCGTCCACGTGGAACCTGGCTCCCATCAACGCCGACGGCGAGCACGGTCCGCTGGAGCAGGCGCTTATCGGCGCGCCCGTGGCCGACATCGAGAAGCCCATCAACGCGCTGCGCACCGTCCACAGCTTCGACCCCTGCACCGCCTGCGCCGTGCATGTGACCGAGCGCGAGACGGGCAAGCACTTCGAGACCGTTACGAGCCCTTGGGGGGTGAAGTAAGATGGCCCATCTCGCACACTACAAAGAGGCCCATCCTCTCGTGTTCGTGGTGACCCACTGGATCAACCTGATCGCTATGATCATGCTCATCCTGTCGGGTATCATCATCCACTTCCCGGTGCTGCCCTTCCTCACGGGCATCGCCCGCGGCTGCCACATCTTCTTCGGCTTCGTGCTGTTCATCAACTGCGTGGCCCGCGTGATCATGGCCTTCTTCGTGAAGACCTCGCCCACTGGCGGCACCCGTCAGCAGGTGACCGACTTCAAGACCTGGCTGCCCCAGAAGGACAACCGCCATCAGGCCCTGGAGTGGATCAAGTACTACCTGTTCCTGAAGAAGGATCATCCGCTGGGCGCCAAGCTGGGCGTGCCGCAGAAGATCTCCTACCTGCTCATCCCCATCCTCATCGTGCTGATGTTCTGGACGGGGCTCTGCCTGTGGGGCGTGACGATGAACGTGCCGTGCTTCCTGGCCACCACCAACCTCGTGGGCGGTCTCATGAGCATGCGCATCATCCACTACTTCGGTATGTACGTGTTCATCATCTTCATGTTCATCCATGTGTACCTGGCCAACGTGGAGGGCTTCGCTCCCACCAAGCTCATGTTCATCCACAAGGAGCATGGCGGCCTGGTCTACGACCCCGACCTGCACAACATCGTGGGTGAGGACAACGACCTGCACTAGAGAACAGCCATTGGCACTTGTTGACCGATGGTAATGAAAAGACGGCGATCCGCGCGGGTCGCCGTCTTTGTTTTTGGAGTAATATGATTCGATCACCTATGAACTAACGGGGAAGGACGCGAAAAGCCCGTGGGAAATGTGCTGAAGATACTGAGGCGCGACCTGGCGCGCTTGGCCCATACGCCGCCGGCCATCGTCGTGATTCTGGCGCTGCTGCTTCTGCCGTCGCTGTACACCTGGTACAACGTCATCGGTTTCTGGAATCCCTACGACAATACGGGCAACCTCACCGTCTGCGTGGTGAACGAGGATAAGGGCGGCACCACCGAGCTGACGGGGGACATGAACGTCGGCGACAAGATCGTCGAGCAGCTGCACGGAAACGACCAGCTGCACTGGGAGTTCACCGACTACGACACCGCTATGGACACGGTGCAGTCCGGTGGCGCCTATGCGGCCTTTGTCATCCCCGAGAACTTCACGGCCGATTTGCTCACCATCACTACCGGCAGCTTTATCGAGCCGAAGATACAGTATTTCGTGAACGAGAAATCAGGGCCCGTGTCGCCGAAGATCACCGACACCGGGGCCACCACCCTCGACGAGACCATCAACTCCACCTTCGTCTCCACGGTAAGCGACGTGGCGGTGAAGGCCATCGACGAGGCAGTCGACGAGTCGCGCGAGCGGGCGAGCGAGACGCAGTCGAGGGCCGCTGAGAAGATATCCGCGGCAGCCACGGCCACTTCCGACGCCCGTGCGGTGCTCTCGCGCCTGAACGAGGCCACCGGCGCCGCTCGTGACAAGGCTGCCGAGGCCCGGGAGGCCCTCGGGCGCGCGAGCGACGGCATCGAGGCGGCCGACGGCTCGCTCGGCCAGATGGGGGAGACCGCCTCGGCCATGCAGAAGGTGCTGAACGACTTCTCGGCCTTCGCGCTGCCGGCCGTGACCGAGGGGCTCTCCTCGGTAAGCGAGGCCTCTCAGACCGCGGCCAGCGCCGCGGGCAAGGTGACCTCGGCCGTGGGGCAGGCCCAAGGGGGCATCCAGGCTGCCATCGCCCAAGGGAACCAGGCGGTCTCCGAGAGCCGCACCCTGGCCGATTCCGTGCGCAGCGCGGCGGCGAGCCTGCCGGCGGGAAGCGCCGAGCGGCGCGCGCTGGAGGATGTGGCCTCGGCGCTGGACGAGCGCGCAAGTGCGGCCGAGAGCGCCCTCTCGTCGCTTTCCGCCGCCTCCGAGCGCGCCCAGGACACCTCGAGCGCCCTGGCCGGGGCCGTCAGCGCCCTTGATGCGGCCGTGGGCGGCGCCTCCGACAGCATGAGCGAGTACTCCACGGGGCTCTTCGGCACCACGCTGCCCGCGGTCACGAGCGCCCTTGAGGCCCTCACCGAGACCACCGAGGCGCTCGATAGCGCCCTGGACACCCAGCGGCTGCTGGTGAGCCAGACCGGGCTCGTTATCGACCAGCTGGAGGGCACCATGGAAACGGCGTCGGCGGCCGTAACCGACACCGACAAGCTGTTCGCCGGCCTGGAAAGCGAGCTGGGGCTCGTGTACAACGACGTGCTCGCCTTCGGCACCTCCGATGCGCTGTCCGATCTGGTGGGCGACGAGGGCCTGAACGCCGACCGCATCGCCAGCTTCATGGCCTCGCCCACCGAGGTGGTCACCGAGCAGCTCTACCCGCTGAACGCCTACGGATCGGCCATGGCGCCCCTGTTCATGAACCTCACCTTCTGGATCGGCGCCTTCATGCTGCTCGTCATCATGCGCCAGGAGGCCGACAGCACAGGCATTCCCGGCGTCACCTTGGCCCAGCGCTACTGGGGTCGCTTTCTGCTGTTCGCGGCCATGGTGGTCATCCAGGCGCTCGTCTGCTGCGCCGGCGTGGTGGCCATCGGCGTGCAGGCGGTGAACGCCCCGGCTCTCTTCTTCGCCGCGGCGGTGACGGCGCTCGCGTATCTGGCCATCATCTACTCGCTGTCGGTGACGCTGCAGCACATCGGCAAAGGCATCTGCATCGTGCTCGTGTTCGCCCAGATTCCCGGCGCCACGGGCCTGTACCCCATCGAGATGACCTCGAGCTTCTTCCAATCCATCTACCCGCTGTTCCCGTTCACCTACGGTATCGGGGCCATGCGCGAGGCCATCTGCGGCTTCTACGGCGACCAGTACATGACCGACCTGCTCGTGCTGGCGCTGTTCTTCGCCCTGTTCACCGCCGCGGGCATCCTGCTGCGGCCGCTGATGGCGAACGTGAACTACATGGTGGCGCGCCAGGTGCGCGCCGGCGGCATCTTCAACGGCGACGACGCGGAAACCCCCGGGCGCCCCTTCCGCATCTCGCAGATCATGCGGGCGCTGTCGGACAAGACGTCCTACGCGAGCGCGCTGAAGCGGCGCTACGTGCGGTTCTCGCGGCTGTATCCGAAGCTTATGCGCTGGGCCATTATCCTGGGCGTGGCGGTGCCGGTGGTGCTCGCCGTGGTGTTCGCGCTGACGCCGGCCGAGAAGGTATGGCTGCTGACGGCGTGGCTTCTGTGGATCGTGGTGATTTTCGTGGCCCTCGTGGTCATCGAGAGCCTGCGCTACAGCTTCAAGCGGCAGCTCAAGCTGGAATCGATGTCCGATGCGTCGCTTATCGACTTGTACGAGGCGAGCGAGGAAGTGGCCCGGGCGGCCCGCTCGGTGGACGGCCCGGCGGCTCCGGCGGCAACGCGGGGGGAGAGCGCGGCTGCGGAAGCGGACGGCGACGGCGAAGGAGCCGCCGATGCGCCCGGCGACGAGGGGCAGAAGGAGGTGCACCATGGCTAACATCTGGCGCATCTTCCTGGCCGATCTTAAGCATCTGCGCACCAACGTCATGACCATCATTATCGCCATCGGGCTCGTCATCGTGCCGTCGCTGTTCGCCTGGTACAACATCATCGCCTGCTGGAACGTGTTCGACAACACCGGCAACCTCACCGTGGCCGTGGCCAACACCGACGAGGGCTACCAGTCAGACCTCATACCCCTGCGCGTGAACGTGGGCGAGCAGGTGGTGGCGGCCCTGCGCGCCAACGACCAGATCGACTGGCGCATCACCGACGAGGCCGACGCCGTGGACGGCGCGAAATCGGGCCGCTACTATGCGGCCGTGGTCATCCCGCAGAACTTCAGCCGCGACATGCTGACCTTCTACACGGGCGATTCGGGCCACGCCGACATCATCTACTACGCCAACGAGAAGAAGAGCGCCATCGCGCCGAAGATCACCGACCAGGGGGCCGACTCGGTGTCCTACCAGGTGAACGCCGCCTTCGCCCAGACGCTGTCCGAGGTGTCGCTCACGCTGGCGGAGTCCATCTCGTCGTTCGCCGACAGCGACGACTGGGACGGCCGCATCGCGGTGGTGGCCGATCACGTGCGCGAGATGGCCGACGCCTTCGACGATGCCGCCGGCGTGCTCGTGCTGTACAGCTCGCTCGCCCAGTCGTGCCAGGACCTCTCCACGAGTTCGGCCGACTTGGCGCAGAAAGCCTCGGGCACGCTGGACGAGACGCTGGCAGCCGCTTCGGTGCGCGCCGACGCGGTGCCTGCCACGGTGGACACCCTGCGCTCTTCGGCGGCGAGCCTCGATGAGGCGCTCACGAAGAGCACCTCCAGTTTCTCGGCCGTCGCCGGTGCGGTGGACGAGCTCTTCGACGCCGCCTCCGACGACGCCGAGGGTATCGCGGGCGACCTGCGCTCCCAGGCCGACGCGCTCTCCAAGCAGGCGGGGCTGTACCGCCAGGTGGCGGGCACCCTGGAGGGGCTCGCCTCGTCGCTGCCCGAGACCGTGCGCCCCCAGGTGAACGCCCTGGCCTCGCGGGTGCGGTCCGTGGCGTCCCAGGCCGATTCTATGGCGTCCTCGCTCACAAGTGCGGCCGACAAGCTGGCCTCGGGCGAGACCGACGTGGCCGCCGAGCGCGAGGAGGCCAAGGCCAAGGCGGCCGAGGCTGTGGCCTCCATCACGGCCATCCGCGACGACTACGAGGCCAATGTGGCCCCGGGGCTCTCGTCGCTAGCCGACGAGGCCGCCGCCATGGCCGGATCGCTCGGCCAGGTGACCGAGGACCTGAAGGGCGTGGGGGCCGACCTTTCCGCCTCGGCCGGCTCGGCCGCCGAGGTCATGGGCAACACCGCCGAGAAGATCACCGAGACCACTGACAAGCTCCACGAGGTGTCCGCCGGCCTGCGCGACATGGCGAAGAGCATCGACGAGGCCCTGGCCTCCGGCGACCGCGACGCGCTGAAGGCGGTGCTCGGGGCCGACGTGTCGGTGCTCTCGAAGGCGCTCGCCATGCCGGTGGGCGTCGAGCGCACCGCGGTGTTCCCCGTGGAGAATTTCGGCTCGGCCATGGCGCCGCTGTACACGACGCTGGCCCTGTTCATCGGGTCGCTGCTTATCCTCGTGGTGTTCAAGCCGAAGCTCTCGCGCGCCATGCAGCGCGAGGCCGGCGTGGTGAACGTGAAGCCGCGCCAGCTCTTCTTCGGGCATTTCGGCGTGATGGCGGCCATCTCGCTGGCCCAGACCACGGTCATGGGGCTCGGCAACATGCTGTTCGTGCAGGTGCAGGTGGAAAACCCCATACTGTATATGCTGTGCTGCTGGTGGGCGGGGCTCGTGTTCACGTTCATCATCTACGCGCTCGTGGTGTCGTTCGCGAACTTGGGGAAGGCCATCGCCGTCATCCTGCTTATCGTGCAGGTGACCGGCTGCGGCGGCTCCTACCCGCTGCAGATCCTGCCCGATTTCGTGCAGGCCTTAAGCCCGTGGCTGCCGGCCACCCACGTGGTGAACGCCATGCGCGGCGCCATGATGGGGGTCTACGCCAACGACTTCTGGGTGCAGATGGGCATGCTCGCGCTGTTCCTCGTGCCCGCAGCCCTTCTCGGCCTCGTGCTGCGCAAGCCCTTGGAGAAGTTCATGGAATGGTACGTAGAGCAAGTAGAAACCTCGCAGCTCATCAGCTAACCGACCGTCCGCGCGGGAGGGCGGCGCATTCATCGTCCGGGCACGCGCTCCGCTGTTCGCCTTCGGCTCAGGCGCTCCGCTCCCTCATGCTTTTATGAGCGACCTTCGGTCGCGGGTAGGCAGTGTTCAGAGAGCCCGGCCGACGAACGCGCCGCCCTCCCGCGCTACCCGCTACGGCCCGCATCGCCTCCGTAGGGCAAGGGCCATGCCCTTGCCGCCTGTCTTCCTCACGCCGATTTGGGGGCGGGCGAGGGGCCTTTGCTCGCGCCTTTTCCCTTACAGTACGCTTGAGATAACGTGAGCGTGAGGAGCGTGTATGGCTGAGTTGACCGACGAGCAGATTGCGGCCGAGGAGCAGTTCCTGGCGGGGCTGCCGCGGGTGAATCTGGGGGCGCTGTTCTTGGCGCCGGTATGGGGCCCGGCCCATGGGATGTGGCCGGCGTTTTTGTTCTTCGTCGCCTGGCTGTTCGTGGACAACGTCATCTACGCCGCCACGGTGGAGCCTTCCGTCATGAACGTGGTTCTGGCCGTGCTCATGGGCGCGGGATTGGTGGCCATCACGGTGGTGTTCGCCATCGTAGCCCAGCCCTTCGCGGCGCACCGGGCCGAGAACATGGGTGTGTCGCGCGAGACGTACCTGCGCCGGCAGCGCATCTGGGCCATCGTGGGCGCGGTGTGCGCTGTGGCCGTGATTGCGTTCGCCACCTGGTACAACCTGGATGTGCGCCCGAACCTGGAGGTGCTCTGATGGCCGAGCGTACCTGCGCGGTGTTCTTCGTGGGCAACCGGCTCATGCTCGACGACGGGGTGGGGCCGGCGGCCTATGATGAGATCGTGGCCGCCTACGAGATTCCCGAGAACGTGACGGTGCTCGACGTGGGCTGCATGTCGCTCGATATGCTTCCCTATGTGGAGAAATGCGACCTCATTCTTACCGTGGACGCCGTGGACGGCACGGGAGACGCGCCGGGCACGGTGTACCGCTTCGAGCCGGATGCCATGGCGCGCCATTCCGGCCCCGAGGCCTCGCTGCACGACCTGAAGCTTGTAGACCTGTTCGATGCTGCGTCCCTTATGGGCTATGAAGCCGAGGGGTTCTGCCTCGGCATGCAGGTGGGCAACCCCTCTCCCTCGGAGTTCGCCGTGGGGCTCACCGCCGAATGCGAGGCCGCCCTGCCCCTGCTCGTGGAAACAGTCGTAGCCGAACTGCACCGCCGCGGCTTCCCCCTACAGAAGAAGACCTGCCCGGAGTTGTAGGCAAGTCTTCTCTGGCTGTCCGCGCGGGAGGGCGGCGCATTCATCGTCCGGGCACGCGCTCCGCTGTTCGCCTTCGGCTCAGGCGCTGCGCTCCCTCATGCTTTTATGGTGCGACCTTCGGTCGCAGATAGGCAGTGTTCAGAGAGCCCGGCCGACGAACGCGCCGCCCTCCCGCGCTGCTGCTACTGGCGGATGTCTACGTAGCCGCGGGTGAGGGCTGCTTCGGTGAACTGGTAGTGGGAGCCCTCGCCGGTCAGGTCGAGCAGGAGCTTGTCGAGCTCGTCTTCGGGCACGGGCCACGCCAGGGTCACCGTTGCTGTCTCGCCCGGCTCCAGGTGCGCGATATAGTTCTTCTCGGCGGCGTGGGCGGCGTCCACCTCGTAGTAGGCCATCTCGCCGCTCGTCACGTTCCACGGCTTGCACTGGGCGTCTTCGGCGCCTTCCACGGCATCTTCGCGGTTGAGGACGCTCCAGGTGCCGTTCTCCTCGGCTGCGCGCAGAAGCGATGCCTGCACGAGCACGTCGTCGAGGGGCTCGCTGCCGGTGTTGGTGTACTCCACGGTGGCGGTCACGATTTTCACGGGCACGGTCTCCTCGGCCACAAGGCTCGTCGTGGTGGTGCGGCCGTCGCCGAAGGCCACGTAGTGGATGCCGGCGGTCAGCCCGTTCTCGCCCTCGAGATCGGCCCAGTCAGCGGCCATGCGCTCGGGGTTGAGGCCGTCAAGGCTGTCGGCCACTTCCACGGAGGCCACCTTGGCGGACAGCACGTCGCCAGCACCTTCCAAGTCGCCCCAGGTCTGCTCGGCGTAGCAGGCGACGGGGAAGGCCTCGCCCACGGCGTGCAGCCCGGCCATCTCGTCGGTGGAGGTGGCGAGCATAAGCGGCTCGGCCTCGCCCTCTTCGCCGGGCGCGTTGCTGCGGGCGACCTCTTCCGACCAGGTCATGAGGTAGTCGCCTTCGCGTCCCTCGCCCTGGAAGGTGCCGGGGATGACGGTCTTGCCGTTGGCGACGAGGCTCGCGCCCTCGGCGATGGAGATAAGCTCGCTTTCGGTGAGGCTGTCGCTCCACAGCCACAGCACGCGGCGCTCGTCGGGAAAGACCAGGTACAGGTCGTAAGACGAGCCCTGCTCCCAGGTGGCGCTTTGGCGTTCGAAGACGATGGCCTCGCGGCCGTTCACCTCGATGGCGCGGCTGCCGGTGGTGTCGGACACGGCCAGAGGATCGCTGGAATCAAGGTAGAACAGGGCCGACGAGAGGCTCTTCTCGTAGTCGCCCCAGCGGTAGTCGGCCAGGTGGTCGTCGCGGTCGGTTTCCACGGCGCCGGCCGGCAGGTAGGTCAGCTCGAGCCGGTAGTCGGCGACGGGCTCGGCGGCTGCGGCCGCGCTTTCGGCGTCGACGGCCATGAGGGTCTGGTAGGTGCCGGACGGCTGCAGGTTGATGAGACCCAGCTTGTCAGCGGCGTAGGCGGTGCCGCCGCAGCACAGGCACACGGCGGCGCCCACGGCGGCCACCTGGGCCCAGCGGGGGGCGCGGGAAAAGGCGCTCGCCGGGCGCTCGGTGCGGCGGGCGGCGGGGCGCACCGCGGCCTCTCTGCGGATGGCGCCAAGGGCCGCGTCCATGGCGGCTCCGGCGGCCGGCGTCGCCGCGGCATCGCCCAGGGCGAGGCGCAGCGTACGGTCAAGGTTGTCGTTGTTCATGGGGAATGCTCCTCGGTGTGTTGCGGGAAGGGCAGCTCGGAACGGCGGAGGCGGGGTGCGCCCGCGCTGTTCCGTCGGTGGTGCGGCTGCGCCTTCCCGGTGGGATCGGTGGTGTTAGGCGGGCCTTGCGGCGCGGATGAGCTCGTCATCGGCTGTCGGGGCGCGCGGGCGGCCGGCGCGGCGGCGCGAGGGGAGGGCGGGCGCCTCTTCGGCTTCTTCGCCGGCCTCCTCGTCGGCACCCAGGGCCTGGGCGATGCGCTTGCGACCGCGGAAAAGCCGCTGGCGCACCCCTTCCGGCGACAGCTCTAGAAGCTCGGCGATCTCGGTCGTCGAGTAGCCCTCGCCGTAGTAGAGCGTCATCGCAAGCGCGTTGGCCTCGCCGGCAAGCGCCACCAGGCGCGCGAACTTCTCGTCGGCCTCGGCTGACTCCAGGGCCTGTGCGGCGTCGTCGCGGGCGCCGGCGCTTCGCAGCTGGGCGTCGAGCCTCTCTTCGGAGATAGCCTCGAGGGGCACCGAGGGCTTGCGCTGCCGCTGGATCTGACGGCACTGGTTGATGCAAATGCGCACGAGCCAGGTTTTGAAGTAACGGGGCTCGCGCACCTCGCCGATGCCGCGCCAGGCGGCGATGAGCGTTGTCTGCAAGGCGTCGGCCACGTCGCCCGCGTCGGCCTCGCGAACGCCCAGGGCGCTTGCGGCCACGCGGTAGAGCGTGTCGCGGCAAGGGCGCACGAGCTCCTCGAAGGCGGCTGCGTCACCCAAACGGGCCCGTTTCACGAGCCGTCGAGCATGAGGGATGGTGTGTTTCGTCATAGGCTCTCGTTTTCCTCATTTCCACAATGATCGCGCGATCTGTCCCTTAGATGCGCCGAAAGCGACAGGCGTTACGTCCTCCCTAAAAACTTCACCGATCCGTCCGCGCGGGAGGGCGGCGCATTCATCGTCCGGGCACGCGCTCCGCTGTTCGCCTTCGGCTCAGGCGCTTCGCTCCCTCATGCTTTTATGGTGCGACCTTCGGTCGCGGCTAGGCAGTGTTCAGAGAGCCCGGCCGACGAACGCGCCGCCCTCCCGCGCTACGCCTTTTACGCCCACTGGCCGCGAGTGGGGCAGAGGTCGCCTACGATGCAGTCGGCGCAGCGGGGGTTGCGGGCGCGGCAGAACTCACGGCCGAAGTGCACCCACTGGTGGTTGATGAACAGCCACTGCTCGCGCGGGTACACCTTCAGCAGGATGTCCTCCACCTTTTGCGGCGTGTCGGCCGAGGGGCCGGCCAGCTTCAGACGGTGGGCGATGCGGTACACGTGGGTGTCCACGGCGATGCCCTGGGGGTCCTTGAAGGCCTCGCACATGACGCAGTTCGCCGTTTTGCGTCCCACGCCGGGCAGCTTCTGCAGCAAGTCCACGTCGGCGGGCACCTCGCCACCGAACTCGGCCATGACGGTCTGCGCCAGGGCCACGAGGTTCTTCGCCTTTGCGCGGAAGAAACCCAGCGAGTGGATGATCTCCGATACCGCCTCGGGCGAGGCGGCGGCCAGGTCGGCCGGGGTGGGGAAGGCTTCGAACAGGTGCGGCGTCACCTTGTTCACGGCGGCGTCGGTGCACTGGGCCGAGAGCACCACGGCCACCGTGAGCTCGAAGGGGGTGCGGTAATCGAGCGACGCCTTGCCGGGCCCGTAGTGCTCGTACATGCGCTCTTCGATGGCCGCCGCCCGTTCCCGCTTGCTCGCCAGCGATTCCCGTGCCATGGCTGCTCCTTTGCCGCGGCGCCCGCGATTGCGCGCCACCTACTTGTCTCGTGTTCGTTGCCGGGCCTGTGCCGTCGGCATTTTCCGTTGGTATAAACTGTACCAAAACATCCGCCGCCCCCGAGGGCGGCTTTTGCGGTTTGTCGTGAAGTGTGAGGAAGGAGCCGCCGTGCTCATCGATTCGCTGGCCTTCGCCTTGGAGAAGTCGGGATGCCTGGAGGCGTTCTGGGGAAAGCTCGACGCGGGCACCGACGCCACCTTGGGCGTGGCCGCCTCGGCGCGGCCCTTCCTCGTGGCCGCTCGGTTCGCCGCGGTGCCCCAGCCGACCCTCGTGGTGGTGGCCGGCGAGGATGCCGCTGTGGCCTTCGCGCGCAACGTGGCCGCCTACGTGGGGGAGGAGCGCGTGCTGCGCTTCCCTGAGCGCGCCGATTACCCCTTCGCCCCCAAGGCGCCGGACCGCCGGGCCATCGCGCAGCGCATGGAGGCGGCCTGGGCCCTGCAATCGGGGCGCGAGGCCGTGGTGGTGGCGAGCGCCCGGGCGCTTCTGCGGCTGCTGCCGCCGGCCGATGCCATGGCCGCGCGCCCCCTAGCCCTTGTACAGGGCGAGGAGCTGGATGCCATGGGCCTCGGCGCGGACGACCTGGACGGCCTCGTACGCGCCCTGGAGGCGGCCGGCTACGCCAACACCGGCGAGCTGGACGGCCCGGGCACCTTCGCCCGCCACGGCGGCACGCTCGACGTGTTCCCCGGCAACCTCGCCTTCCCCGTGCGGCTCGACTTCTTCGGCGACGAGCTGGAGGAGATCCGCCGCATCGTGCCGGCCACGGGACAGACCATCTCGCCCCTGCCGGCGGTGGACATCTATCCGGTTTCCGAGTTTCCCACGTCGCCCCGGGCCCTCGCCGAGGCGCGGCGGGCGCTGGAGAAGCCGGCGCTTACGAACCCGGCGCTGCGCGATGTGTTCGAGAAGCTGGAGGGCGGCTTGCGCTTCGACGGCGCCGACGTGGTGCTTCCGTACCTGTACAAGAAGCCGGTGACGCTGGGGGCCTACGCGCAGGCGGGCACGCTGACGGCGCTCATCGAGCCGCGCAGCCTCTTCGACGACGCTGCCCATGCTGCCGACGACCTTGCCGAGCGGGCCCGCGGGACCAACGTGGCCCTCGAGGGGCTCTACGCCCAGCCGGCGGCGCTTGACTTCGGGGGCGCGGTGCGGGCCACCTATATGTCCATCCTGCGCGTGGGCGGCGAGCTCGACGACGAGCTGCCGGTGAAGCGCGTCGATGTGGCCGGCTCGCCGGACAAGATATTCGGGAAGCTGAAAACGCTCACCGACGACCGTTACACCGTCGTGTTCAGCGCGCCGAACTTCCGCGCCCGCGAGAACATGCGCCACGAGCTGGTGGACCGCGCCATTCCCATTCAAATCGTGGCCCCGGAGGGCGCGCCGGACGACGAGGGGGACGAGGCCGCCGACCGCGACGCTTCACTCGCCTCCGCCGAGCACGACCGTAGGGCAAAGGCCATGCCTTTGCCGCCCGAGGAGGGCTCCCTCTCCGTCCCTGACACCCCGGGCCAGGCCAAGCGGCGGCTGCGCCGGGGCGTGGTGAACATCGTCGACAACGATATCCCGCTGGGCATGATCATCCCGAAGGCGCACCTGGCCCTCGTGTCGGCCGCCGACACCCAGGGCTCCCGCGCCGCCAGCCGCACCCGCCGGGCCCGGGTGGACGCCACCGAGGTCACCTTCCCCTTCAAGCCCGGCGACTACGTGGTCCACGCGGCCCACGGCATCGCGTTTTTCCGCGACCTCGTGCGCCGCGAGGTGGACGGCACCGAGCGCGACTACCTGCAGCTGGAATACGCCGAGGGCGACAAGCTGTTCGTGCCCGTGGAGCAGCTGGACCGCGTCACCCGCTACGTGGGGCCGGAGGGCGGCAGCCCCCGGCTCACGCGCCTGAACACGAGCGACTGGGCCCGGGCGCTCAACAAGGCGCGCAAGGCCACGAAGAAGCTCGCCTTCGACCTCGTGGACGTCTACGCCCGGCGCGCCGCCACCCAGGGCTTCCGCTTCAGCCCCGACACCCCCTGGCAGCGCGAGATGGAGGAAGCCTTCCCCTACCAGGAGACCCGCGACCAGCTGGCCGCCATCGCCGACGTGAAGGCCGACATGGAGGGCCCGCGCCCCATGGATCGCCTCATCTGCGGCGACGTGGGTTTCGGCAAGACCGAAGTAGCCCTGCGCGCGGCGTTCAAGGCCACGCAAGACGGCAAGCAGGTGATGGTGCTCTGTCCCACCACCATTCTGGCCCAGCAGCACTACACCTCGTTCAAGGACCGCTTCGAGCCCTTCGGCGTCACCGTGGAGGTGCTCTCGCGCTTCCGCACCCCCGAGCAGCAGAAGGCGGCGCTCGAGGGCTTCGCCAAGGGCGATGTGCAGGTGCTCGTGGGCACGCACCGGCTGCTGTCGCGCGATGTGAACCCGCACGATCTGGGGCTCGTGATCATCGACGAGGAACAGCGTTTCGGCGTGCAGCACAAGGAGCAGATGAAGAACCTGCGCGAGTCCATCGACGTGCTGACGCTGTCGGCCACGCCCATTCCGCGCACCATGCAGATGTCGCTGTCGGGCGTGCGCGACATGAGCCTCATCCTCACGCCGCCCGACGAGCGGCGCGCCGTGGAGGTGCACGTGGGGGAGTGGGACCCCGATGTGGTGAGCGCCGCCATCCGCTACGAGCTGGCCCGCGGCGGCCAGGTGTACTACGTGAGTAACCGGGTGCGGTCCATCGAGGAGGCCGTGGACCGGGTGCACGCCGCCGCCGGCGAGGCGCGGGTGGGCGTGGCCCACGGGCAGATGACCAAGGAGGAGCTGGAACGGGTGATGGAGGAGTTCGCCGCCGGCGAGCTGGACGTGCTCGTGGCCACCACCATCATCGAGAGCGGCATCGACAACCCGCACACCAACACGCTCATCATCGAGGACGCCCAGCGGCTCGGTCTCGCGCAGATGTACCAGCTGAAGGGGCGCGTGGGGCGCTCTTCCACCCAGGCCTACGCCTACTTCATGTTCCCCGAAAACGTGCCTCTGACCGACGAGGCCGCGGCGCGCCTGACTGCCATCAACGAGCATCAAGACTTAGGGAGCGGCATGCGCATCGCCATGCGCGACCTGGAGATTCGCGGGGCCGGGTCCATGCTTGGCGCCGAGCAGTCGGGCAATATGTCGGCGGTGGGCTTCGACCTGTTCGCCCAGATGCTCAACCAGGCCGTGGCCGACACGCGCGAGCAGGGCGAGGCTTCAGGCGAGCTGCCGCCGGCTTTGTCCGACATCACGGTGAACGTGCCGGGCCACGCCTATCTGCCCGAGGAGTACATCCCCGATGCCGACGCGCGGGTGCTGTGGTACCGCCGGCTCGCCTGTGCCGCCACGGTGGAAGAGGTGGCGGCCCTGCGCGAGGACCTGCTCGCCAAGGCGCCCGAGATGCCCGATGCCGCCGTGAACCTGTTCGAGCGCGCCTGGCTGAAGGCGTTCGCCAACGAGCACGGGGTGAAGCTCATCTCGGTGGTGGCCGGCAAGCTGCTCGTGGAGCCCATCGACGTGCCGCGGGACGCCATGACGCCCCTGCGCCGCGCCGGTGGCCGCTACCAGGCCGAGAAGCGGCGGCTCTCGCTGCCCCTGCGCTACTTCAGCGAGGAGGAGCGCGACAACCTGCTGCCCGCTATCGCCCACTTCCTGGAGGGGCTGTTCGGCGAGGACGATGCCGCCGAGCTGGTTCCCTTCGCGGAGATGGAAGGGGAGAGCGCCGCGATCCCTGTGGCGCCCCCGGCATCGGCCGCGGCTGGCGCCTCGGCTTCCGAGCGCTCCGCCCGCCCGACGGCCCGCAGCGAGCGGCGCGCCAACAACCTGGCCCGCGGCGATGCCGCCCGAGAGCGCCTGGCCGCCAAGCGAGCCGCCCGCGCCGCCAAGCGCGAGGGGGAATAGCCTCATGTCCCAACTGCCCGCATCCGCCCCCTCCTTCTGGCGCGGCTTCGCCTGCGCCCTGGCCGGTGCGCTGCTGTGGGGCTTCTCCGGCGCCTGCATCCAGTTCCTTGCCGAGGGCTACGAGGTGCAGTCGACCTTCATCTCCTTCGTGCGCGCCGCCACGGCCGCCGTGCTGTTCGCCGCCTTCCTGCTGGCGCGTCGCCGCGAGTCGCTGCTCGCCCTCGCCTCGAGCGCCGCCGCCCGGCCCGCGCTTCTGCTGTTCGGCATCGGCCTGTACCTTTCCCAGATCACCTACGCTATCTCGGTGGCGCTCACCAACGCGGGCACGGCCACGGTGCTCCAGGCCACCTGCACGGTGTTCGTCATGCTGTACACCTGCCTGCGCGCCCGTCGCCTGCCGCGCACTCTCGATTTCCTCGGCCTGGTGTGCGCCCTGACCGCGGCGGCCCTCATCGCCACCCAGGGCGACTGGGGCGTCATCGTGCTGCCGCTGGCCGGTCTTGCCTGGGGTATTGGCAACGCGCTTTCCGAGACGCTCTACATTCTGGCGCCCCAGGGCCTCTACGGCCGGTTCGACCGGCTCTCCATCATCGGCTGTGGCATGGTTATCGGCGGGGTATGCGCCGCGATCGTCTGGCTCGCCGGGGGCCTGTGGGGCGATGCGCCCTGCGTGCCCGCCCTCGATGCTGCCGGCTGGCTCGCTCTCGTCGTGGGTGTGGGGGTACTCGGTACTTTCGCCGCCTTCGGGCTGTTCCTCTACGGCGTGTCGGTGGTAGGCTCGGTGCGCGGCAGCCTGCTCGGTGTCGCCGAGCCCGTCGGCGCCATGGTCATCGCCGCCCTGTGGCTCGCCACCCCGTTCTCTGCCGCCGATTGGGCCGGCCTCGCCCTCATGTCCGCCATGATAGTCCTCGTCTCCCTATCCGGCGCCCGCGACAGCTCGAAGCGCGGGGACGATTAGCGAGGGGGTTCAGGGAGGGTTTCAGTTTCCCTGCAAGGTGGGGGTGCTGTGCGTCTGGGTGCCGGCGCGATCTAAAATCGGGGAAGCGTGGCCTGTCGACAAAGGAGGTGCCCATGGAGAAGCTGCCGCCGGTGCAGAAGGTGTACGAGGCGTTCTCGGCTCTTGCGGATAATCGGTTCGATTTGGCGCCGAGCGAGCTTAAGGTGCGATCGTCGGACGGGACGAAGGAGTATACGGTTACCTGGGACGATGACGGCCATTACCGCTCCAACGACAATGCCACCTACTGGCAGGGCTACGCGGGGTACCCGGTGATTGTGGCGCTGCTGCTGCAGGGGCGCCTGCCCCTGAACGAAGAGATCGCATCCTGGTTCGCGGGCATTCCTTGGAAACGCCTGAACGACGCGCACAAGCGCGACTACGACGCCGCCACCGCCGAGGCCTTCCAGCTTGCCGGCCTTTCGATGCCCCAGCAGCTGCAAGCCGAAGAGGCCGCCGCCGAGGCCATGGAAGCCCTTCGCGAGCTCCCCCTCACCGTCGGCCGCCTCGCCACTCCGGTGCGCAAGCTGGGGTAAGTCAAATGGCGGTTTGCAGAATCGGTCCGTTAAGGCGTCAATTCTGTTATGACTAGAGCCGTCGATGCCTTAGGAGCGGGCGTACCTTGTTCCTCGCGGTGCATGGCGGATCCTCGCGCGAAGAGAGCGGGCTTGCCGCGCGCCACGCAGATGAGCTGCGGCCCCCGGGTTTGCCTGCCTTCGTGGAACGGGTGTGTGACGTTGGCGGCGGGGGAGGGGCAGCTGATTTCTCGGTGGTATACTGGGCGGGTTATGTTGGCAACCAGACTTTACCACCGAGGGACCTATGACTGACTCTTCCAAGCCGGTGCGCGTTCGGTTCGCGCCGTCTCCCACGGGCATGCTGCACATCGGCGGCGCCCGCACGGCCATCTACAACTGGGCCTTTGCCCGCGCCACGGGCGGCACCTTCGTTCTGCGTATCGAGGACACCGACCCGGAGCGCTCCACCGAGGAGAACACCCAGATCATCCTGCGCGCCCTGCGCTGGCTCGGCCTGAATTGGGACGAGGGCCCCGAGGTCGGCGGCCCGTGCGGCCCCTACTTCCAAACCCAGCGCACCGACACCTACGAGGCGGCGCTTCAGAAGCTCATCGAGGCCGACATGGCCTACCCGTGCTTCTGCTCGAAGGAGACGCTCGACGCCAAGCGCGAGGCCGCGGAGAAGACCGAGGGCGGCTACGCGGGCTACGACCGCACCTGCCGCGCCATTCCTGCCGACGAGGCCCGCGCCCGCGTGGCGGCCGGCGAGCCCCATACCTGGCGCCTGAAGGTGCCCGAGGGCCACGGCCCGGTGGAGTTCGAGGACGCCGTCTACGGGCATATGAGCTTTCCCGTCGATGTCATGGACGACATGATCCTGCGCCGCACCGACGGCACGTTCACCTACAACTTCGCCGTGGTCTGCGACGACGTGAACATGGGCATCACCCACGTCATCCGCGGCGACGACCACCTGTCCAACACGCCGCGCCAGGTGCTCATTTACGAGGCCCTGGGCGCGGAGGTGCCGCTGTTCGCGCACCTGTCCATGATCCTGGGCGCCGACGGCAAGAAGCTCTCGAAGCGCCACGGCGCCACCAACGTGGAGGAGTACCGCGACCGCGGCTACCTGCCCGAGGCGCTGGTGAACTTCCTGGCGCTGCTCGGCTGGTCGCTCGACGGCGAGACCACCATCATCCCGCCCGAGGAGCTCTGCCGCGTCTTCAGCCTGGACCGCATCACCAAGAAGCACTCCATCTTCGACGAGAAGAAGCTCGACTGGATGGACGGCGTCTACATCCGCGAGATGGGGGCGCCGGCGTGGGTGGCCGCCGCGAAGCCGTGGCTCGCCCAGACGAACCTCGACGGCTCGAACGTGGAAGACGGCGTCACCGTGGTGGCCACACCCACGAAGGACGAGCTGGAGGCGGCCCGCGCCGTGACGCGGGTGCCCGGCGAGAGCGTGGACGCGGAAACCTGGGAGGCGTGCCTGGCCGACGTGGACGACGACGCCGAGTTCTACGAGGCCATGTACCCGCTGGTGGCCGAGCGCCTCACGCGGATGGACGAGATTCCCGCCAAACTGGCGTTTCTGTTCTGGGGTGACTCGGTGGTGCTCGACGAGAAGAGCGTCCAGAAGGTGCTGCTGAAGGAGGGCGCGCGGGCCGACGAGGCGCTCGCCATCTGCCGCGCCATCCTGGCCGACGACGACAACCCGTGGGACGCCGAGGCGCTCGAGGAGCTGTGTCGTAAGGCCGGCGAGGAGGCGGGGCTCAAGCCGAAGCTGCTGTTCCAGCCTTTGCGCGTGGCCGTCTGCGGCAACATGGTATCGCCGCCGCTGTTCGAGGCCATGATGCTTATGGACCCGGCCGACATCGTCGCCCGCATCGACGGGGTGACGGCGAAAGTGTTCGGCGAGAAGAACTGACGACCATTGACGGGCGGGCCCTGGGGCTCGCCCGCTTGCATGACGAACGCACGATAAGGAGGTACTCGTGAACGAGAACGAGAACATCGCCGGCGGCGAGAACCCGACGACTCCCGAACCGGCGCCGCAGCCGGTCCAGCCCGCGCCTGCCGCGCCTGCTCCGCAGCCAGAACCGGTCGCGCAGCCCCAGCAGCCGGCCCAGTCGGCGAATCCCTTCGCCAGCATGGCCCAGCCGCAGGCGGCTGCCCCCGTGGAGCCCGCGGTCGCCCAGCCGGCAGCCCCCGCGCCGCAGCCGAGTTACGCGCCCTACGCCACGGGCCCTCAGGCGGCCCCGGCTCAGGCCTACCAGCCTCAGGGCGCCTACGCCCCGGAGGCCGCGGCCGCCCAGGCCGCCCAGCAGGCCTACTACGGCTCTTACGGCGCCGCCCAACAGCAGCCCCAGCAGGCGGCCCAGCCCTACGGCGCCCAGCAGCCGCCGGTGCCTCCGGCTGCGCCGCCGGTCCAGAACGTCTACCCGGGCTACGAGCCGCCCCAGCCGGGGCAGAAGCGCCGCTGGCCCTGGTTCCTGCTTGGCTTGGCCGTGGGCCTTGTCATCGGCATGGGCGGCTGCGCGAGCTGCGTGGGCTTTATGGCCCTGGCCGACTACGACGACAGCTACGACAGCTACGATTCCAGCTACAACCACAGCTACGACTACGATCATAACTACAACTACGACTACGACTACGACGGCGAAGACTACTACTCTTGGCCGCCGGAGGACAATTCGGACCTCGGCTCCTCGTCGGTGGGCACCTACACACTCGAGGAGATCGCCGCGGTGTTCGAGAACGAGGGCATCGAGGCGGGCACCGTCGGCGAGGGCGACAGCTGCCCCAAGGGCTACTACACCGTCGGCAAGGACGGTCAGATTCCCGCCGGCCTGTACTACCTGGAAGGCTCCAACGAGAAGCTCTCGCACTTCTACGTGTTCGACGGCGAGGGCAACGGCCGCTACGAGGTGGGCGATGCGGTGCAGTACTTCGGCAACTACTACGCTGAGCTCGACGAGGGCGACCTTATGGTGTACATGCCCGGCGACGACGGGGTGATGCACCCGGCGAGCCCCACCTCCACCGAGCCGGTGGCGCCCTACACCAACGGGCTGTACCGCGTGGGCGTGGACATCCCGGCCGGCAGCTACACCATCACGGCCGCCACGGTGGGCGAGGGCGAGACCGACGAGGATTCGGCCGCCTTCGTGATGAAGGACCTCGATTGGGACGACGATTCCATTGTGGACACCCAGTACGTTATCCCCGGCGGCAAGCAGGTGGTCACGGTAACCGACGGCCAGTACCTGGAATTGTTCGCCGCTACCGCCACCCCGGTTTCGCAGGGGTAGGGGGCCGGTTCGCGCTTGAGCGGAAAGGGCAGAGCCCTTTCCCTACGGGTGTATCCCGGAAATTATTGTTCGTAGGGGCGGGGTTCTACCCCGCCTGTTTTGTCAGAGGGAAGAGAGGCGCCATTATGGCTGTGCAGCTGGGCGATTACCCTACCATGGCCGAGCTTGAGGACTTCTTCGGGCACGACCGGTTCGCCGAGCACATCGGGTGCAAGATCGTGGAAGGGTCGGTGGGTCACGGGGTGGCCGAGCTGACTATCGAAGACCACCACCGCAACGCGCTGGGCATCGTCATGGGCGGCGCCATCTTCACGCTGGCCGACTTCGCCTTGGCCATCGCGAGCAATGTAGGGGTGGAGCCGTCGGTGTCCATCAACAGTTCCATCGACTACTACAGCGCGTCGAAGGGGAGCAAGCTCATCGCCACCTGCAACGTGGACAAGGGCGGTCGGCGCCTCGGATTCTACACCACCGACATCACCGACGACGAAGGCAAGCGCATAGCCCGCATGACCACCACCGTGTTCCGCAGCCCCGCCTAGGGGTGAGACACCCCTAGGCGGGGCACTGTCTCACAGCGTGCAGCAAGAGAGAGCCCCAGACCTGGGCTCTCTTTCGTACGGGCAAACGTAGCTCGCAGGGGGCGGGTGTTCCGACCGAGCGAGTTCCGCACGAGCCGAAACGCCCAGTGGGCGTTTCGTGCGAGCTCAGGACTGTCTGAGCGAATCGGAATACCCGCCCCCTGCGAGCGGAGGGACGCGGGTTGCCTACAGACCGCAAGCCTCGCGCAGGGCGTCTACGCGGTCGGTCTTTTCCCAGGTGAACTCGGGCAGCTCGCGGCCGAAGTGGCCGTAGGCAGCCGTCTTCTGGTAGATGGGGCGGCGCAGGTCGAGCGCGTCGATGATGGCGCCGGGGCGCAGGTCGAACACCTTCTGCACGGCGGCCTCGATGTCGGCTACGGGCACGTGCTCGGTGCCGAAGGTGTCCACCATCACCGACACCGGCTGGGCCACGCCAATGGCGTAGGCGATCTGCACCTCGCAGCGGTCGGCAAGCCCGGCGGCCACCACGTTCTTCGCCACCCAGCGCGCCGCATAGGCAGCCGAGCGGTCCACCTTGGTGCAGTCCTTGCCCGAGAAGGCGCCGCCGCCGTGGCGGCCCATGCCGCCGTAGGTGTCAACGATGATCTTGCGGCCCGTGAGGCCCGCGTCGCCCATGGGGCCGCCGATGACGAAGCGGCCGGTGGGGTTCACGTAAATCTCGCAGTCCTCGGCCAGTTCCACTCCCTCGCGCTCGAACACCGGGCGAATCACCGTCTCCACGATGGCCTCGCGCAGGGCGTCCTGCTCGATATCCTCGGCGTGCTGGGTGGACACGACCACCTTCTCTACGGAAGTGGGCTTGCCGTCGACGTAGCGCACCGACACCTGGGTCTTGCCGTCGGGGCGCAGAAACTCCAGCGTGCCGTTCTTGCGCACCTCGGTCAGGCGCTCGGACAGGCGATGGGCTAGGTAGATGGGCATGGGCATAAGGGTGGAGGTTTCGTTGCAGGCGTAGCCGAACATCATGCCCTGGTCGCCGGCGCCCACGGTCTCGTAGGGGTCGTCGGCCGCCTCGCCGCGCTGGGCCTCGAAGGACTCGTCCACGCCCTGGGCGATGTCGCTCGACTGCTCGTGGATGGAGCTCATGACGGCGCAGGTGTTGCCGTCGAAGCCGTACTTCGCGCGGTCATAGCCGATGCCGCACACCACGTCGCGCACGATGGACTGCACGTCCACATAGGCCTGGGTGCGAATCTCGCCGGTGACGAACACGGTGCCCGTGGTCACGAGCGTCTCGCAGGCGCAGCGCATGCGCGTGGGGTCGGCCGGCGAGCCGTCGGGAGCCACGTAGCCCTCCTCGGCCAGCTTGATCTCCTTGGCCAGGATGGCGTCCAGGATGGCGTCGGAAATCTGGTCGCAGATTTTGTCCGGATGCCCCTCGGTAACCGATTCCGAGGTGAACAGGTACGTGGAATGAGCCTCAGTCATAAGAGTCCTCTCTTATCGGTGTTGGCCGGACCACCTTGGCGCTAACATGAGGAACGCGTCAGGTTGGTGTCGGGATCGGCGAGCCAACTCTCTACCCCGACTCTGGATAATGCGCGGGCGCCGCGCGGGCGCACGGCTGCTCATCCTATACCGAAACGTGACATGACACAAGATCGCGCGCCCGGCCATTTCGCCAAGTGATACACTTTCTCCTTGTTTCGAACGCATCCGGAAAAGAGGCCCCATGGCAACCAACGCCGACTACACCAACGAGTACTTCCAGATCATCGACGAGCTGGACGGCGACATCGATAGCCGCCGCGCCGCCTTCGCCTACATGCAGGACTCCACGGCCATCGTGCACCACCAGGTGGTGGCCTCCTCTTTCGTGCCGCGGCTGTTCAACCAGCGCACCTACGAGGTGATGAAGGCCACGGCCGAGACCAGCCACCGCATCCTCGTGAAGGTGATCGAGCGCTACCTTGAGGACCCGGCCTACCGCGAGCTTTTCGACTTCGACGAGCGGCTCGTGGGCCTTATCCTTCTGCCCCGCGACTACGACGCCGTGCTGCCCTTCGCCCGGGTGGATACCTTCCTGAACGAAGACGACTACCGCATCCACTTCTGCGAGTTCAACGGCGACGGCTCGGCGGGCATGAACGAGAACCGCGAGATCACGAACTCGCTTCTGGGGTCGGACACCCTGCGCACCTTCTGCGAGAACCACAAGGTGGAGCGCTGCAACATCTTCGAGCCCTGGGCGCGCTGCTTCTTGGATATTTACAGCACCTACCGCTTCAAGGTGGACAACCCCCGCATCGCCATCTGCGACTATTTGGAAAACGGCGTGGTGGACGAGTTCCACATCTTCGCCGAGGTGTTTAAGAAGCTCGGCGTGGAATGCGTTGTGGCCGACGTGCGCGAGCTTGCCTTCGACGGCGAGGTGCTGCGTACCCCCGACGGGCTGCCGGTGAACGCCATTTGGCGCCGCTGCGTCACTAACGACGTGCTGGAATTCTACAGCGAGTCTCAGGCGCTTATCGAGGCGGTGCGCGCGCGGAAGGTAGCGCTTATCGGCTCGTTCGCCGGGCATATCGTGCACGACAAGCAACTTTTCGAGGTGCTGTTCAAGCCGGCCACGCAGGAATTCCTCACCGCCGAGGAAATCAAGTTCGTGGAGGAGACGGTGCCGATGACGGCCTTCCTCAACGACGATGAGGTGAACATCGCCCAGATTCGCGCCAACCGCGAGGAGTGGATTATCAAGCCCACGGACCACTACGGAGCCGACAACGTGTACGCCGGCTGCGAGGTGAGCCAAGAGGAATGGGAGCGCGTCATCGACGAGTTCGCCAACGAGCGCGCCGGCTACCCGTTCATCGTGCAGCGCTACATCCGTCCCTTCAAGACGAAGACCCTACCGCCCGATTTCGGCATTCTGGATGAACCGGACGGCGCGGTGGTGACGGAGCCTGCGCTGTACAACAACCTGAACGGCCTGTACCTGTTCAACGGGCACTTCGGCGGCGTATTCAGCCGGCTGGGGCCGCACCCGACCATCTCGAAGCCCAACGGGGGCATCACTGCGGCCACCCTGTGGGTCGACTGTGACAACCCCGACGCCCGCCCGCTGTAAGGAGCGCCTGTGAACAGCCAGACCATTCTCGCCGGCCTGGGCGCGGCCCTGCTGGCGGCCACGCTGCTGGTGGCCGGCTTCGCCGTGTGCTGCCTGCCGGCCACGACCCAGACGCTGGCCCAGGCCATGAGCACCGGCGACGACTCGCCCTACACCCACGACGAGCTGGTGCCGTTGGCGGTGGCGACGCGGGCCTTCACGGTGGATGCGGTGCCCGACCGCGCGGCGGCGGCCGACGAGCTGGCCGGGCTGGTGGTCCAGACGGCGCGCGAGGCCTCGGCCGAGGGGGCGCCGAAGGCCCCTCTGTGGACGACGCCGGCCAAGGAGGCGATTGCCGACGAGGCCGCTTCGCCGACGGAGGCCATGGAGGCGCTCGCCCAGGTGGGCGACCGCTATGCGCTCGACGCCGACGCCATGAGCCATCTTGAGGACTGCAACCGGCTCATCACCGGGGTAAGCTCCTGGCTCGGCATGATCGCCGTGGCGGCGCTGCTCGTGGCGGCGGTGCTGCTGTTCCAGAAGCACTACGCCGCGCTCGCCTTCATGCTGCGCATGGGGCCGGCGTTCCTCGTGGCGGTGCTCGCGGTGCTGGCGGTGTGGGGCGTGGTCGATTTCAACGGCCTGTTCGCCGTGTTCCACTCGCTGTTCTTCGTGGACGGCACCTGGACCTTCAACTACGACTCGCTGCTCATCTCCATGTACCCGCTCAATTTCTGGATGGGCATGGGGGCCGTGTGGGCCGCCTCGGCCGTGGGGTGGGGCCTTATCTGCTTCGCCCTCGGCTGTGTAGCCGCCTGGCGCGCCCAAATCCAGCAGCGCCGCGCGTGAGGTGAGAGAAAGGAACCCCATGGCCAAGGCGGCGCGCGATCACAAGACCAACGCCCTGCGCGAGCTGGACGCGGCGGGCATAGCCCATGAGGCCCTGTTCTTCGAGGCCGAGGCCACGATGACTGGCGTCGAGATCGCCCGCGCCCAGGGGGAGGACCCCGATGCCGTGTTCAAGACCCTCGTCACTCAGGGGAAATCCGGCGAGCACTACGTGTTCCTCGTGCCCGTGGCCAGCGAACTGGACCTGAAGAAGGCGGCCGCAGCGGCCGGCGAAAAGGCCGTCGCCATGATCAAGGCCCGCGAGCTTCTGCCGCTCACCGGCTACGTGCACGGCGGCTGTTCGCCCTTGGGCATGAAGAAGCCCTTCGTCACGTTCATCGACGAGACGGCCCAGCTCTTCGACGAGATCTACTTCTCCGGCGGCAAAATCGGCTGCCAGATTCGCATGAACCCCGACGACCTGGCCCGCCTTGTGCCCTTCACCTACGCCGACCTCACCGTGTAGCCGCGCGGGCGGCCGCGCCGCGGTGCGCTATACTGGGCGCCATGAAAATTGCCTCGGTCATACTCGATATTCCCACGCAGGCGCTCGATGCGCCCTATTCCTATGCCGTCCCCGATGAGATGCTGTCGGGGGAAGGCGGGGGCGAGGCGGCCCTGGGCGCTGCGGGCCGGCCGGCCCAGGTGGGCTGCGCGGTGCTCGTCACCGTGGGGGGCCGCAAGGCCGTGGGCTACATCGTGGGCTTGGAAGAGCCCGAGGCGTCCGCCGACGGCGCCTGCGATCTGTGGGGCGTGCCCAAAGCGGCGGCCGACCTGCGCCAGATAGAGGCGGTGCTCACCGACCCGTTCTTCGACGAGGAGGGGGCCGCCTGCGCCCAGTACCTCGCCGACCGCTACGTGGCGCCGCTTGCAAGCTGCATCCGCCTGTTCACGCCGCCCGGCGCGGTGCCCCGGGTGGTGCGCGGGCGCGACGGGCGCTGGCGCGTGGAAGAGGCGGCCATCGGGGAGGTGGACGACCGCTGGGTGACCCGCGGCCCTGTCTTCGACGATTTCGAGCCGCGCAAGAACGCCGTGAAACAGCAGGCGGTGCTGGCCGCCGTGGCCGAAGGCGACGTGCGCCTGGCTGAGCTGACGCGCGAGTTCGGTGCCGTGGGCTCGGCCGTGAAGGCGCTTGAGGCGGCCGGCGCGGTGCGGGTGGAGCACCGCCGCCGCCTGCGCGGCATGGAGGAGATCCCTCCCGCGTCCGGCCGCACCGAGGCGCCCCCGCTTACCGCTGGCCAGGTAGCGGCCGTGGAGGCCATCGAGCGGGCCCGGGCGGCCGGCGACGGGCAGGTGGTGCTCATCGACGGCGTCACCGGCTCGGGCAAGACCGAGGTGTACCTCCAGGCCATCGAGCGCACGCTGGCCGAGGGGCGCCGCGCCATCGTGCTCGTTCCCGAAATCTCGCTCACGCCGCAGACCGTGGGCCGCTTCCGCGGGCGCTTCGGCGACGCGGTTGCCGTCATGCACTCGCGTATGAGCCCCGGCGAGCGCTTCGATCAGTGGGACTTCATCCGCAGCGGCCAGGCCAAGGTCGTGGTGGGCGCCCGCAGCGCGCTGTTTACGCCGGCGGCGAACGTGGGCCTCATCGTCATCGACGAGGAGCACGAGGGCTCCTACAAGCAGGACCAGGCCCCGCGCTACCACGCGCGCGAGGTGGCCGAGTACCTTATGGGGCGCGCCGGCGGGGCCGTCGTGCTCGGCAGCGCCACGCCCTCTATCGAGTCGCTGTACCAGGCGGCGAAGAACCCTCGCTGGACCCAGGTGTCGCTGCCCGAGCGCGCCAACGGGCGCCCCATGCCCGTCATCGAGGTGGTGAACATGGCCGCGGAGTTCTCCTCGGGCGCGCGCTCCATGTTCTCGGGGCGGCTCACCCGCGCGCTTGCCGAGGAGCTGGGCTGCGGCCGCAAGGCGGTGCTGCTGCTGAACCAGCGAGGGTTCGCGAAGTTCCTTTTGTGCCGCGACTGTGGGTTCGTGCCCGAGTGCCCCCACTGCTCCACGTCGCTTACCTACCACGAGGCGGGGCAAACGCTCATGTGCCACCACTGCGGCTACACCGTGGCGGCGCCGCCGGTGTGCCCGGAATGCGGCAGCCCCTACCTGAAGAAGTTCGGCGCCGGCACCCAGCGCGTGGAGGCGGACTTGCGGGCGCTGCTCGATGGCATGACCGGCGTGGGGCCCGGCGTGCCCATCATCCGCATGGATGCCGACACCACCCAGGCCAAAGGTGCCCATCAGGAGCTGCTCGAGCGCTTCGCCGCGGCGGATGCGGCGGTGCTGCTCGGCACCCAGATGATCGCCAAGGGGCTCGACTTCGACGACGTCACCGTGGTGGGGGTCATCAACGCCGATACCCAGCTGCACCTGCCCGACTACCGCGCTGGCGAGCGCACCTTCCAGCTTATCGAGCAGGTGGCCGGCCGCGCCGGCCGCGCCGAGCTCGACGGCCGCGTGCTCGTGCAGACCTACGAGGCCGACGACGTGGCCGTCACTTCCGCGGCCCGCTACGACCGCGCCACCTTCCTGCGCTGCGAGCTGCCCAAGCGCCGGCTTCTGGCCTACCCGCCCTACGTGCGCATGGCCAACGTGCTCCTATGGGGCGCCGACGAGCACGCCGTGGCCACCGAGGCCGAACTGCTGCACGGCCAGCTCGCCGAGCTTGTGCGCAACGAGGTGGGGGAACGCTGGCAGGTGCTGCCGGCGGTGCCCTGCGCCCTGGGGAAGCTGCGCAACACCTACCGCTACCACATCGTGGTGAAGGCCCCCTTGGAAGACGACATCGCCGCCCCGCTCGCGCGCCTGTTCCGCGCCCGCACCCCCAACCCCCACGTAAGCGCCGCCGTCGACGTAGACCCCATGGACCTGCTGTAGCCCCTCGTAGCGCCATGGGGCCTTCGGCCGATGGAGGCGGGAAAACTACCGAGGAGGACCGGTAGCCAGCGTTGGTTCATCGCTGGGACGCAAGGTTGCTCTCCTTCAAATGACGGTTCTGCTTAACGCGCGCGCGGTGGGCGCCTCGATTGGCCTTAAGAGTACGGTTCTGCTTAATGCGTGCTGGCCCGGATTAAGCAGAGCCGGCAATGCGGGGACAAGGGCGGCCTCTGGAGGTGTACAGAGAAGCCGTGCGTTAAGCAGAACCGTGAATTCGCGGCCAAATGACGGCCTTCGCGTTACGCGCTTTAAGCAGAACCGAAAATTTGCGGCCAGCGGGTTATGGATTGCGGGTTGCGATCAGGAGCCCGCGGCGCCGGGCTGTTTTGCGAAATATCCTTGCAGAGTGAAAGATTTCGGGTTCTGAAATCGTCTGTATAGGTAGAAGGAGGCGTTTGCGGGCGGTTGCAAATTTCTCTTTCAGCGGGGCGGATTTTGTGGTAGGATATTCCGCTGTATCTCTGTGCCAGAATTGGATTGTCATGCCCAAATTCGGCACAGGCATCGAGAAAGGACTATCGCGTGGCAGATGCTGCAAAGAATCCTGAAGCTGAAAACGAAGAGGTCGTCGAGGAAGTCGTGGTGGCAGAGGCCGCTGAGGATATCGACGACATGGACGACGACGAGCTTGATGCGGGCGATCCGCCGGCTGCCGATGCCGCCGAGTCGACGTCCGACAATCTGACCGAGGACAAGATCGAGGCCGGCATCGATTCCGAAGAGGATCTGCTGGACGGCATCCCTGAGGAAGAGCTGAAGGCCACCGTCGAGGGGGCGTCGCTGCCGAAGGTGACCCCGCGCACCCGCGCCCGCGCCCGGGCCAAGCGCTCGGCCGACGCCGGCGTGACCATGCTCACGGGCGACCCGGTGCGCATGTACCTGAAGGAAATCGGCAAGGTGCCGCTGCTGACGGCTGCCGAGGAGATCGACCTCGCCATGAAGATCGAGGCCGGCGTGGCCGCCACCGAGGAGCTGGAGAAGGCCGAGGAAGACGGTGTCGAGCTCGACCGCCGCGAGAAGCGCCGCCTGGGCCGTATCGAGCAGGTGGGCCTCGATGCCAAGCAGCAGCTCATCGAGGCGAACCTGCGCCTCGTGGTTTCCATCGCCAAGCGCTACGTGGGCCGCGGCATGCTGTTCCTCGACCTCATCCAAGAGGGCAACCTCGGTCTCATCCGCGCGGTTGAGAAGTTCGACTATACCAAGGGCTTCAAGTTCTCCACCTACGCCACCTGGTGGATCCGCCAGGCCATCACCCGCGCCATCGCCGACCAGGCCCGCACCATCCGCATCCCCGTGCACATGGTGGAGACCATCAACAAGCTCGTGCGCATCCAGCGCCAGCTGCTCCAGGAGCTCGGCCGCGAGCCAACCCCGGAGGAGATCGGCGAGGAGATGGGCCTCACCGCCGAGCGCGTCCGCGAGATCCAGAAGATCTCGCAGGAGCCGGTGAGCCTGGAAACCCCCATCGGCGAGGAGGAGGACTCCCAACTCGGCGACTTCATCGAGGACGACGCCGCCGTGGTGCCGCCGGATGCCGCCAGCTTCTCCATGCTGCAGGAACAGCTCGCCAAGGTGCTCGAGGGCCTGGCCGAGCGTGAGCGCAAGGTCATCTCCCTGCGCTTCGGCCTGGAAGACGGCCACCCGCGCACGCTCGAGGAAGTGGGCCGCGAGTTCGGCGTCACCCGCGAGCGCATCCGCCAGATCGAGTCGAAGACGCTGGCGAAGCTGCGGCACCCCAGCCGCTCCAGCAAGTTGAAGGATTACCTGGAAGACTAAACGGAAAGGCCGGCCCGCGAGCCGGCCTTTATTTATTGGAAGCTGGCTCTGGCGGCCAGGCTTCTGACCTGGTACGCAATATTTCGATAAGAAATGCGAAAGGAAAGATGAAGGGAACTTCCATGGACGTTCCAAAACCCGAGTACTAGACTCTTCTTTCGAGGGAGGGTCCGTCGGGGCTCTTTCAAGACGAGGAAAGAGGTGTCTATGGAAAAGACCGCATCCGCGCGCATCAGCCGCCGTTCCTTCATGGCGCTGTCCGGCCTGATGGGAGCAGGCCTGGCTCTCACCGCGTGCAGCCCGTCCACTTCGGGGGAAAACGCTGCAGACGAGGCGGCCGCGCTTGATTTGGGCGGCGAGCCTTTGGACTACGATACGCTAACGTGGTCCGGCTGCCATGTCAACTGCGGCAGCCGCTGCCCGCTGAAGGTGTACGCTAAGGACGGTACTGTCATCCGCATCTCGGTGGACGACGACGGCGCCGACGAGTTCGGCCCGGGCAAGATCCAGCAGCTGCGCTCCTGCACGCGCGGCCGCACCAACCGCCAGCGCATCTACAACGACACGCGCGTGCAGACGCCGCTCAAGCGCGTCGAGGGCACCAAGCGTGGCGAGGGCAAGTACGAGGAGATCTCCTGGGACGAAGCCATTGATCTCATCGCCACTACCATGAAGGAGATCAAGGACGAGTACGGCAACGACGCCTTCTACATCCAGTACGGCACGGGTGTGCTGGGCGGCACGGTGTCGAAGTCATGGCATCCCGACCAGACTGCCTTTGCGCGCCTCATGAACCTGTGGGGCGGCTATCTACGCCAGTATGCCGATTACTCCACCGGCCAGATCACTTGGGATCTGCCGCTGCTCAACGGTGATGCCTGGTCCAACAATGACGTGATGAATTTGGTGAACTCCAAGAACATCATCCTGTTCGGCAACAACCCGGCCAACACCCGTATGTCCGGCTCGGCCATGCAATACCTCATCACGCAGGTGCGCTTGGAGAACCCCGAGGCCAACATCATCGTGGTCGACCCGCACTTGTCTGACACGGCTGTGGGTATCGCCAACCGCTGGATTCCCATCCGCCCGGGCACCGATATGGCGCTCGTGGCCGGCATGATCCACTACCTGCTCAGCGAGGGCAAGCTCGACGAGCAGCTCATCCGCGACAAGTTCATCGGCTTCTACTCCGACAGCTTCATGGAGGATGTGAAGCTGGCCGAGCCGAAGAGCACTGCGTTCATGGGCATGGATCCCACCGGAACGCTCATGCCCGACAAGGATATGTCCTACGAGGCCTATCTGAAGGGCACCGGCGCCTATGAGGGCTCCGGTGAGAAGACACCGGAATGGGCCGCTGCCATCACGGGCATCCCGGCCGACACTATCCGCGAACTGGCCGACATCTTCATGGACCATCCCACGGCCACCATCCAGGGCTGGGGCCCACAGCGCCACTCCAACGGCGGCAACAACACCCGCGCCATCGGCCTTATCGCGGCCATCACGGGCAATGTGGGCATCTCGGGCGGTGGCACCGGCGCCCGCGAGGCCACCGGCGGCGTTCCGTATCCCGTGCCCAGCGCCATCCCGTGCTTCCCCGAGAAGAACACCGTGGATGTGTGCGTGTCGTTCTTCGACTGGTACCAGGCCATCGTGGACTACCAGTCTATGAACGATGCCACTTGGGGCATCCGCCATATCGACGAGGCCGGCGTCACCAGCTACGCCGAGGAGCCCGGCACCATCAAGCTTAAGGCTCCTATCAAGTTCATCTGGAACTACGGCTCCAACGTGATGATGGGCCAGCATGCTGATATCAACGAGATGCTCAATATCTGCAACCTGCCCGACGAGAAGGATTCCGGCGTGCGCATGATCGTCACCGTGGACCCGTGGATGACGCCCACAGCCATGGTCTCCGACATCATCCTGCCGGGCACCACGCCCTTCGAGGAAGAGGATATCATCCAAGGCGGTACCGGCTGGACCGGCTTCGTGTGCATCGAGTCCCGGGCTATCGAACCTATGTTTGAGGCGAAGCCTATTTACGAGATCTGCACGCTTCTGGCCGACAAGCTTGGGCTGAAGGATGAGTTCACCGAGGGCAAGACTCAGATGGATTGGCTGGAGTGGTGCTACGACGAGGGTATCAAGGCCGGCGCCGATTTGCCCGCCACCTTCGACGAGTTCCGCCAGACGGGGCTCTTCAAGCAGACCGACGACCACGAGCCCTCCATCGCCCCCATGCCCGAGGAGCTGGCGACGCCCTCCGGCAAGTACGAGGTGTTCTCGAAGCAGGCCTTCAACATCTCGAAGCAGTGGGACCTCACCGGCGACGGCTTCGTGCCCGACGACGGCCTGGACCAGATCACTCCGTGCCCGGTCTACTACGACAGCTTCGAGGGCTACGGCGACCCGCTGCGCGCGGAGTACCCGTTCCAGCTCATCGGTCACCACTACAAGACGCGCACCCACTCCTCCTATGGCAACGTGGCCTGGATGCAGGAAGTGGCGCCGCAGCAGGTGTGGATCAGCGAGAAGGACGCCGCCGATCTGGGCATTGAGCAAGACGACGAGGTTATCGTGTCCACGGTGCGCGGCCGCTCGCAGCTGTCCGCGAAGGTGACGAACCGCATGATGCCCGGCGTGGTCAGCATCCCGCAAGGTGCCTGGTACGAGCCGGAGAGCCGCGACGCGGCCACCTTGGGCGACCCGTCGGTGCTCGATAAGGGCGGCTGCATCTCGGTGCTCACCTCCATGCGGCCGACGCCCATCTCCAAGGGCAACGGCGTTCACTCTAACCTGTGCAAGATCGAGAAGGCCTAACGAGGGGGGTTTGGAAGATGACTCAGTACGGTTTCTACGTTAACACCGACATCTGCATCGGCTGCAAGGCATGCATGACGTCCTGCTTCGACCGCCAGAATCTGAAAGTGCCGTTGAAGTTCCGCAAGGTGTACGAGTACGGCGGCGGCGACTGGCAGACCGATGATGCCGGCGCCTTCACCACCACGTCGTTCACTTACTACGCGTCCATGACCTGCGGCCAGTGCGACAGCCCCGCCTGCGTGGCCAACTGCCCCACGGGCGCCATGCAGAAGGACGAGGATCTGGGCATCGTCAACAACGACAAGGACCTCTGCATCGGGTGCATGACCTGCCAGAAGTCCTGCCCGTACAATCATCCGCAGCAGTTCGAAGACGGGCTGTCCTGGAAGTGCGTCATGTGCACCGACGAGAGCCCCGACGCCACGCCGGATCCAGCCTGCGCGAAGGCGTGCCCCATGCGCTGCATCGAGTTTGGCCCCATCGAGGAGCTGCGCGAGAAGCATCCCCAGGGCGCCGACGCCATCGGCGAGCTTTCCAACGAGACGAGCCCGAACGTGGTGTTCGAGCTGCATCGCGACGCGTCGAAGGGCGGCAAGCTCATGAACCCGGCGGAAGTGGCCTCGCAGGACGCCGTGTAGGCGGCAGCCCCGGCAAACGGGCGCAGGGCGATTGACATCTAGCAAGATGGCGGCTGGTAGGGTATAACCTTACCAGCCGCTTTTCCGAAAGGGGAGGAAATGCACGAGAAGTTGGCGCCCGAGGAGGCGCAGGCGTGGGAAGCGTTGCTGAACTGGTGCGGATGGGCGCTGTACCACCGCCCGACCGAGGAGGACATCACGAACATGGTGGCCACGCGGACCCTGTTCGCCGAAGAGCCGTTCTGCCAGGCGGCCCCCGAGGGGTCGCGCGCCTTGGCGGCCGTGCTGGACGGGGCGGCGGCCCAGGAAGACGGCGTGGCCGCGCTGGCGCGCGAGGTGCAGCTGGACCACACCTACCTGTTCCGCATGACGGGGCAGAGTCGCACGACGCCTTATGAGTCGGTGTACCGCACCGACGAGGCCATCATGTTCGGCGAAACGCTGTTCGACGTGCGCCGGTACCTGGCGGAAGCGGGGCTTCGGCTAGATTCCGAGCTGAACGAGCCGGAGGACCACGCAGGTCTCGAATTCATGCTGGCGGCGGCGCTTCTGTCTCAGGGCCGCACCGACGAGGCGCGGGCGTTTCTGTCCGATCATCTGCTTGTCTTCGGCCCGCTGTATCTGGCTAATCTGGAGAAACGCGCCCAGAGCGGCTACTACCGGGCGATTGCGGTTCTCTGCGCGGCAGCTCTGGCCGGGGCTGCCGAAGCGCTGGATGCGGCGCCAGCCGAGTCTATTGATTCCGCCCGCTTTGCCATAGGGGAGTAGAGGTCGCGGTGGGCTTGAAGGGGTTCGGTCGGAAAACGGGGCTGCGCACGAAGCTCATCGGCCTTCTGACGGCCGTGCTCGTGCTGATCACTGCCGTTTTTTTGGCGTACACCTACGACGACCAGTCGCGCCGTGCCGAAGTGAACCTTCTGGAGAAGTCGCGCGTGCTGGTGGCCGAGATGGACGCCGTGTGGGATTTCATCTCGCTGAACCAGAACACCATCAACTACGACGCGGACGGCACCTACGATTACAAGGGCATTCACTGCGCCATCGCCGGCAAGTCGGTGGCCGCGCTGTTCTCCGAGAAGTCTGATTACTCCATCCGCTTCACCAACTTGAAGCCCCGTAACATCTACAACACCCCCGATGCCTACGAGGCGGCCGCGCTGGAGGCCTTCCACAGCGACGATACGGTCAGCGAGATGTGGGGCTTCGAGCAGAAGGACGGCGAGCCGGTGTTCCGCTACGTCGAGGTGATGAACGTGTCGGACGCGTGCGTCGATTGCCACGGTGCGCCGGCCGGCGAGCTGGATGCCACGGGCTACCCCAAGGAGGGCTGGGCTGTGGGCGATGTGGCCGGCGCCGTGTCGGTGGTCGTGCCCGCCCGGGTGGAGCTGGACAACATGCGCAACGCCATCGTGAGCAACGTGGCGTTCTTTTTGCTGGTGGCCCTCGCCATGGCGGTCATCATCTACGTGGTCATCAGCCGCATGGTGACCGAGCCGCTCACCTCTCTGCGTTCCGCTTTCTCGTCTGTGGGTGGTCAGGGAACGCTGGGGGAGCGGGGTGCGCCTACAGGCGGGGAATCTAACACGCCTACGGGCGGGGAGCCGTTGAAGGTGCTAGACGTCTGGAACGAGTCGGCGCTGTTCACCACCCGCGAGGTGGACGGCCTCGTGAGGCAGTACCAGTCCATGGCCGAGCGTTTGAACGCCCTGTACGGAAGCCTGGAGTCGCAGGTGGCCGAGCGCACCGGGCAGCTCCAGCGCGCCAATGACGAGCTTGAGCAGCAGCGTCGCCGGGTGGAGGAGATCAACGAGCAGCTGCAGCACGAGAACCAGTACAAGTCCGACTTTCTTGCCATCGTAAGCCACGAGCTGCGCACACCGCTCGCCTCCATCCTTGCGTTCACCGATCTTCTGCAGCAGGAGATCTCGCCCGACAACGAGGCGGCGGTGCGCCAGCTCAGCGAGATAGACAAGAACGGCGCCATCCTTTTGGAGATGGTTGATAACGTGCTGGAGTGCGCCCGTATCCAGGCCGGGTCTGAGTCGCTCAACCTGGAGTTGATCGACTTAAACGACCTCGTAGGCATGATCGAGGCTGCCATGTGCCCCGTGGCGTTCAAGAAGGGCGTCGCATTCTCCACTCATGTGTCCGTGACCACGCCCCTGATGTTGGGCGACTGGGAGAAGCTGCGCCGCGTCATCGCGAACCTGGTGAGCAACGCGGTGAAGTTCACGCCGGCAGAGGGCCGGGTGACCATCGACGTGGAACGGGTGGGCCCCCACGAGCGCGAGGACGACGAGCGGTGGCATGGGGCCACACGTATCGGTGACCTTGCATCTGAGGGCGATGTCGTGGCCATTTCGGTGGCGGACACGGGCATCGGCATTCCCGCCGATAAGCAGGTGCTAGTATTCGAGCGATTCCAGCAGGAGAATATGACCACGGTGCGTCGCTATGGCGGCAGCGGTCTGGGGCTTTCCCTGGTAAAGGACCTTGTTGCTATGATGGGCGGGTGCGTCACTTTGAAGAGCGTCGCGGGCGAGGGGGCCGTTTTCACGGTGTACCTGCCGGTAACGGACGAGGGAGAGATCAGTGTTTAAGGTAATGCTTATCGACGACGATGAATCGATGCGGGTGCTCATCGAGCAGATTGCCCATCGAGGCGGCTACGAATTCTGCTGTGCGGGCAACGGCGAGGAGGGGTTGGCCATGCTCCGCGCGGAACGGCCCGACTTCCTTATTCTGGATGTCATGCTGCCCGACATCAACGGGTTCGAGATATGCGAGATCATTCGCGGCGAGGGTCGCAAGGTGCCCATCATGTTTTTGACGGCCAAGGGCGACATCGTGGACAAGTCCATCGGGTTCAAGGCTGGCGCCGACGACTACCTGGTGAAGCCCTTTCTTCCCGAGGAGCTGCTGCTACGCATGAACGCCCACCTGCGCCGCCGCAAGCGCGAGCACGGCGACGACGGCGACGGCGGCGCCCGCGAGCGGAAGGGCGACGTGTTCCGCGTGGGCGATTTGGAGATACATCTTGGAAAGTACGATGTGCGGCTGCGTGGCAACGCCGTTCCTCTGTCGTCTCGCGAGATAGAGCTTCTTGAGGTTCTGGCCTCCGACGCTGGCAGCGTGTTCACGCGCGACCAGATCCTCGAGGCGCTGTGGGGGAGCAAGGAGGCCGCCGATCCGAACTCGATTACCGTCATGGTGCGCAAGATTCGCGAGAAGATTGAGGACGACCCCTCCAAGCCATGCTATCTTAATACGGTGTGGCGCATCGGCTACAAGCTGGCTGATCGCGTCTGATTGCCGTCTCGCGACAGAACGGGAGCCCCCGTGGACCAATTTGAACCCTGCGAGTTCTTCGCCACCTGTTTGCCGGGGGTCGAGCCAATGCTGGCCGAGGAGCTTGGCGCCCTCGGCGTGCGGAAGGTGCGTCCGCTCAAGGGCGGCGTAGCTTTCTACGGAAAGCCGGCGGCGGCCCTGCGCGTATGTCTGTGGTCGCGGCTCGCGGGGCGCGTGAGCTGCACCGTGGGCCGCGCGGGCGCCCGCAATGCCGAGGCGCTTTACGGGGGCGTAAGGGGCCTGGCCTGGGAAGACGAGGTGGCCGAGGGAACTACCATCGCGGTGAAGGTGAGCGGCACGAACGCCGCGCTGCGCAACACGCAGTTCACGGCGCTGAAGGTAAAGGACGCCGTGTGCGACCGGCTAGCCGAGGTGCGCGGGGCGCGGCCCGATGTGGATCCGCACAGCCCCGACTGCCTCATCGAGGTGCGCCTGCGCGATGACAAGGCCACGGTGTCGGTGGACTTGTCCGGAGCGGCCCTTACGCACCGCAGCTACCTTATGCCCGAGGACGGCGACGATGCTCCGCTCGCGGTGGCCCAGGCCGCCGCTCTTCTGGCGAGCCTTCATGCCGGCGAGGCGCTGCGGGCTGGATGGGGGCTCTTCGATCCGGTTTGCGACGACGGCATTCTTCTGTGCGAGGCCGCGTCTGTGGCGACCGACCAGGCACCGGGCCTCCTGCGCGAGCGCTGGGGATTTACAGGCTGGGTGCGGTTCGCGGAGGAGGCCTGGGACGACCTGCTTGCCGAGGCCGACGACCGCCTCGAGGCCGGTATGGCGGCGTTGCTCGGGTGCGCGCCTTCTACGGAGGCGCTCTCCTCTTCGCCAGATCAGGAGCAGGTGCGCATTGTGGGCGTGTCGGCCTCGTCTCCGGCGGTGGCCCGGGCTCGGGCGCATCTACGCCGGGCGGGCCTGCGAGCCGTGGCCAGCGCCGAGGCGGCCCGGACCGAGGACGCTGCCGACGTGGAGATGCGCCTTGCTCGTGTGGTGGCCCGCGCGGCAAGCGGGGCCACCGCCCTGCTTGTGGCCACCGCAGCCCCGGTGTCCCACGCCGACGACGACGCCCGGGCCGTAGCGGAGGCGGGCGCCTTCCTGGCTGCTGCCCGCCGGGCGCCGGCCGGCTCGCGCTTCGGAGCGGTGGGGGCCGAGGCCCTGGAGGGTCGTTTCAAGGCGGCGCCCGCGCTGCGGCTTCCCATCGGGCGCGGTCGGGCCGAGGCGGTCGTCGAGTGCTTCGACGTGCCGCCCGCAGAGCCGGTAACCCTTGCGGTGCCGAACCCAGCCGGCGGAGCCGATCTTTCTGTAGAGGTGAACGACGCCGGGGCGGCCCAGTTCGCGGCGCGCCTGCGCAAGGTGGCCCGCGAGCGCCGCAAGTGGGCGGCCCGCGAGAACGTGCAGTGCTACCGCGTCTACGACGCCGACCTGCCGGAGTACGCCTGCGCCATCGACCTCTACGAGGGGGCCGGCCCCCAGGCCGGCGCGCTCTACGCCCATGTGGCCGAGTACCAGGCGCCCAAGTCGGTGGACGAGGCGCGCGCCCGTGCTCGCTTCGAGGACGTGCTCGCGCTCGTGCCCGTGGTGCTCGGCATCCGGCCCGACCATGTGTTTTCCAAGGCCCGCCTGTGCGCCCGGGGCGGCGGCCAGTACCGCGAGGCCGGCGGCCGCAGCTACGTGACCCATACGGCCGAGGACGGCCTCACCTTCGAGATAGATCTCGGCGGCTATCTGGACACGGGCCTGTTCTTGGACCATCGCACAACCCGCGAGATGGTGGGAAAGATGGCCGACGGCAAGCGCTTCTTGAACCTGTTCGCCTACACGGGCACGGCCACGGTGCACGCGGCATCGGGCGGCGCGAAATCGACGACAACGGTTGACCTGTCCCAGACCTACCTTGAGTGGGCGGCCCGCAACCTCGAGGCCAACGGCTTCCGCACGGTCATCGCCGGCGGGGCCCAATCCGGGAAGTCCGGGCGGGGGAGAGGCGCCAAACCAGCGGGAAGTACGGGTAAGGCGCCCCGCCACGAGCTCGTGCGCGCCGACGTGACCCACTGGATCACCGAGGCGCGCCGTGCCGGGCGCGCCTGGGACCTCGTCTTCGTGGACCCGCCGACGTTCTCGAACTCGAAGTCCATGGGCCGGCGCACCTGGGACGTGCAGCGCGACCACGTGGAGCTGCTCGTCGGCGTCTCGCGCCTGCTCGCCCCAGGCGGTGTTGCGGTGTTCTCCTGCAACCTGCGCACCTTCAAGCCCGACACCGAGGCCCTGGCGAAGCTCGGCGTCGAGCTCGAGGACATCACCGCGCAGACGATCCCCCACGATTTTGAGCGAAACCCCCGCATCCACCACTGCTACCTGGTGCGCCGCAAGTAGGGCGTCTGACGGCTGCCGAGCTGCATCTTCCAAAACGCCAATCTGACGCCGTATGGCTCTAAAATTGCGTTTCGGAAGATTGTTGGGCTTGTTTTGGCTGTGGAATTGCGTTTTGGAAGACCGTTCTCCCTAAACGGCGGCTCAGCATCTTCCAAAACGCAATTCTAGAGCCAACTCTCGGCGGACGTGGTTTCGAAGTGGAGTGCTGGTGGGATGGCAAATGAAAAGAGCCCCCGAATGGAGGCTCTTGAAGTTCTGGCTCCCCGGGTAGGATTCGAACCTACAACCCTTCGGTTAACAGCCGAATGCTCTGCCGTTGAGCTACCGAGGAATAATGCGTATTGGCATTTGCCGCAAGCGCAGGATAGAATTATAGCTAAGGCAATGGCGTTTGCAAGACCCAATTTTGAGAAAGTTAGATAACGGCCGTTGGCCGAGGAAAGGATCACACCATGGAGCTTACGTTTAAGACGGGGGAATTCGAGGATGCGGCTCGGGTGCGTCGGGCGGTGTTCATGGACGAGCAGGGCTTTCAGGACGAGTTCGGCGCCGAAGACGAGGCGCCGGAGATGATCCACGTAACGGCCTACGATGAGGCCGGCGAGCTCGTCGGTTGCGCCCGGGTGTTTCCGTCCGAGTTGGAGCCGAACATCGAAGACGTGCCGGGTCGTTGGGTATTCGGCCGCCTGGCGGTGTTCCCGAACCGCCGCGAGGGCGGCTTTGGCACGCAGATCCTCGCCGCATCCGAGGACATCGCCCGTAAGGCCGGCGCCACCGAGCTGCAGTTGCACGCCCAGTACCACGTGGCTCCCTTCTACGAGCGCGCCGGCTACACCGCCTGGGGCCCCATCGAGCTCGACGAGCACGTCGAGCACCAGTGGATGGGCAAGAGCCTGTAGGGGAGGCGGGGCACTGTCTCACGTCGGCCATGCGGCGCGGTCTCGCGCTCGGCAGGCAAATTGGGCAGGCGGGCAGGGCGACGGCGAATTGTGAACAGAACGCGCGGCATTCTTTGCTATCATAGCCAGCTATAGCGAGTCATCGGATTCGCTCATAGGGAAGTGCGGGCGTGGCGGAATTGGCAGACGCGCCAGATTTAGGTTCTGGTGGGCAACCCCCGTGAAGGTTCAAGTCCTTTCGCCCGCACCAGTTATTCATTGCGGTTCGGCTCCTTTCCGACCCGTGAGAAGGCGAGGCGCACGCGTGCGTCCGACGAAAGGAGTTCGCCTTGGCAGTTCCCGGCATTTTGAAGAAGTACAACGAGATCAGCCTCATCAAGCGCATTCTCGTTGGCCTGGCCATCGGCATCATCTTGGCCCTTATCGTTCCCGGCAACGAGGTTATCACGCTGCTCGGCTCGCTGTTCGTCGGCGCGCTGAAGGCCGTGGCCCCGGTGCTCGTGTTCTTCCTCGTCATCAGCGCTCTGTGCAACGCGAAGTCGGCGGGCAACATGGGCATGGTCGTCGTCCTCTATGTGGTCAGCACCCTCGTGGCGGCCATCGTCGCCCTTATCGGCAGCGAGCTGTTCCCCTCGATGCTTACGCTGGACACTTCCTCGATGGTCGAGCAGGCGGCCCCCGAGGGCATCGGGGAAGTGCTCACGACGCTGCTCATGAATATCGTGTCGAACCCGGTGGACGCGCTCATGAACGCGAACTACGTGGGCATCCTTGCCTGGGCCGTGGTGCTCGGCATCGCGCTGCGCGCTACGAGCGAGAACACCAAAGACGTGTTCACCGCCATTTCCGACGCCGTTTCCAAGGCCGTACGCTGGGTTATCAACCTGGCTCCCTTCGGCATCCTGGGCCTTGTGTACACCTCCGTTTCCACCTCGGGCGTGGAAATCTTCACCGAGTACGGCCACCTCATCCTCGTGCTCGTGGCGTGCATGGTGTTCATCGCGCTCGTCACCAACCCGCTCATCGTGTGGTTCTGCACGCGCAAGAACCCCTATCCGCTCGTGCTGCGCTGCCTGAAGGACTCGGGCCTTACGGCGTTCTTCACCCGCAGCTCGGCCGCTAACATCCCGGTGAACATGGAACTGTGCCGCAAGCTGGGTCTGAACAAGGACAACTACTCGGTGTCCATCCCGCTGGGCGCCACCATCAACATGGCCGGCGCTGCTGTCACCATCACGGTGATGACCATGGCCGCCTGCCAGACCATCGGCCTGGCTGTGGACCCGGTGACCGCCGTCATCCTGTGCGTGCTGGCTGCCGTGTCCGCCTGCGGCGCCTCGGGTGTGGCCGGCGGGTCGCTGCTGCTCATTCCCATGTGCTGCGCGCTCTTCGGCATCGGCAACGACATCGCCATGCAGGTGGTGGGCATCGGCTTCATCATCGGCGTGATCCAGGACTCCTGCGAGACGGGCCTGAACTCCTCTTCCGACGTGCTGTTCACCGCCACGGCCGAGTACAGCAAGCTCATCAAGGAGGGCAAGGAAGTGCACCTCGGCAAAGACGCGTTCTCTGCCGACGAGCTGGCTTAAAGGAGCCTTTCGAATTCGAAAGAGCAGGGGAGGAAGGCGGCGGCATCGCCCGCGCGCAGGTTGCGCAGCGACGAGGACAGTCCAGTGGACTGTCCTCCAAAGCGAGCCATTGCTTGAGCACGGGTGATGCCGCCGCCTTCCTCCCCGGACAAAGAGTCGCTCCAAAGACCCGCTTCGGCGGGTCTTCTTTTGTGGAATGGTGGCGGCGGCGTAGGGGTTGTGGCATAATAGCGAGCCGTGCGCACTTGCGGCGGTTCGCCTTCGGTGTCGCCGAGAAGTGTGCGCGCGGGCGCAAGATGCCTGCGTGAAAGTAGAAAACGATGGAGGATGTATTCGTGGAAACTAAAGTCGAGTCCCTGGAGGGCAACAAGGTCAAGGTCACCGTTACGGTGGACGCCGCCGATATCGACGGCCGCATCGGCAAAACCTACAAGGACTTCGCCCGTCGCTACAATTTCCCGGGCTTCCGCAAGGGCAAGGCCCCGCGCCCGGTGATCGACAATGCGCTCGGCGCCGAGGCGGTTGCCGCTACGGTGACCGACGAGCTGCTGAACAGCAGCTGGACGGCGGCCATCGAGGCCGAGAAGCTGTTCCCGGTGGGCGGCCCTGCCATGGACGAGACCGAGCTCGTGAAGGCCGGCGAGCCCTACGAGTACTCCTTCACCATTGAGACGCGCCCCGAGATCGACCTGGCCAACTACGACAAGGTCGCCATCGAGATGCCCTTCGCCGAGGCCACCGACGCCGAGATCGAGGAGCAGCTCGCCGCCATGGCCGAGCACTACACCGACTACGAGGACGCCTCGGCCGCTACGAAGATGAAGCCGGAGAACTTCGCCGACCTGGCCATGAAGGCCACCGACGCCGACGGCAACGAGATCGCCTCGCTGACGAGCGAGTCGCGCCTCTACGGCCCGGGCACCGGCATGCTGTCCGCCGCCTTCGACGACGAGATCATGGGCATGAAGAAGGGCCAGACCAAGGAGTTCACCCTGGAAGTGCCCGCCGACGAGACCGCCGTGCTTCTGGCCGACCAGGCCGGCAAGCCGGTTGCCTTCGAAGTCACCATGAACGTGGTGAAGAAGAAGACCACCCCCGAGATCACCGACGAGTGGGCCAAGGAGAAGATGGGCTTCGAGTCGGTGGCCGACATGCGCGAGCGCATCGCCGAGTCGCTGAACATGCAGAAGGCCTCGCTCATGCCGCGCATCAAGGAGAACAACATCATGGCCGAGCTCGTGGAACGCGTCGACATCGACGCCCCGCAGGCGCTCGTGGAAGAGGCCGAGACCTCGCTTCTGCAGGACTTCTTCGGCCAGCTGCAGCAGGCCGGCATGACCTTCGACGCCTACCTGGCCAGCCAGAACCTCACCCCCGACCAGTTCAAGGCCGACTTGAAGGCCCAGTCTTCCGACCATGTGAAGGAAGAGCTCGCCCTTGAGGCCTGGGCTCGCCATAACGGCATGGACGTGACCGACGAGGACATCTCTGCCGAGTTCGCGAAGTCCGGCGCCGAGGACCCCGCGGCCCTCGAGCAGGAGTGGCGCGACGCGGGCCGTCTGCACCTCATCCGCCTGGGGCTCATGCGCCAGAAGGCTATCGAGGACCTCATGGCCAACGCCGAGGTGACCGAGGTGGACTTCGCCGCCAAGGCCGCCGACGAGAAGAAGGCCGAGAAGAAGCCCGCCAAGAAGGCCCCGGCCAAGAAGAAGGCCGCCAAGAAGGACGAGGCGGCAGCCGACGCCGAGTAGCCAGCGCCGATAAGGCTAACCTCAAGGGGCGGGGGAGACCTCGCCCCTTCGCTATGTTCGTTTGCGGGACGCCCTTGCGCCCCAGGCGGATGTAGGGGAAACTGGTTCGCGAACTATGAGAAGGCCGCCGTGCGCGGCCACCTTTGCGAAAGAGAGGCATCTATGAGCATCGAACGCATCCAGAGCATCGCCCGCCCCTACGGCGGCGGTCTGGCCACCCCGAGCAACGCGCTCATTCCCTACGTTATCGAGCAGTCGCCCCGCGGCGAGCGCAGCTACGACATCTACAGCCGCCTGCTGAACGACCGCATCATCTTCCTCGGCGAGCAGATCGACGACCACGTGGCCAACTCGGTGGTGGCCCAGCTGCTGCACCTTGAGGCCACCGACCCCGACAAGGACATCTCGCTGTACATCAACTCGCCCGGCGGCTCGGTCACGGCCGGCCTCGGCATCCTGGACACCATGAACTTCATCAAGTGCGACGTGTCCACCATCTGCATCGGCGAGTGCGCCTCCATGGCGGCCGTGCTGCTGTCCTCGGGCACCAAGGGCAAGCGCTTCGTGCTGCCGAACTCCATGGTGCTCATCCACCAGCCGCTCGGTGGCGCCCAGGGCCAGCAGACCGAAATCGCCATCGTGGCCGACTTCATGCTGAAGACCCGCAAGCGCCTGAACAAGATCCTGTCCGAGAACACCGGCCAGTCCATGGAGAAGATCCAGATCGACACCGAGCGCGACAACTACATGACTGCCGAGGAGGCCAAGGAGTACGGCCTCGTGGACGAGATCATCTACCACCACGGCGCCATGCCCGGCGAGAAGAAGAGCGAATAGGAACCCATGAACCACCGTCACAACAACTTCGACCCCCGCGACCGCGACTACTACTGCGCCTTCTGCGGGAAGTCCGGCGACCAGGTGAACGCCATGATCTCCGGCCCCAACGGCATCTACATCTGCGACGAGTGCATTTCCGTGTGCGCCGACGCCATGATGCGCGACATGGGCTACACCATGCTGCAAGAGGCCGAGATGATGGAAGAGGGCGTCCCGCGCGGCCCCTGGTGGATGGCCAACCCGCCCGCCGCCCAGGAGCAGCAGGAGGCGAGCCCGGTGGTGGACGACGCCCCGAGCCCCGCCGAGGTGCTGGGCGACCTGCCCACGCCCCACGAGCTGTGCCGGCGCCTCTCCGAGCATGTGGTCGGCCAGGAGGAGGCCAAGCGCGCCCTTTCCGTGGCCGTGTACAACCACTACAAGCGCATCTCCATGGGCGCAGCCGCCGAAGAGGGCGATGTGGAGCTGGCCAAGTCGAACATCATGCTCATCGGCCCCACGGGCTCGGGCAAGACGCTGCTGGCTCAAACGCTCGCCCGCACGCTGAAGGTGCCTTTCGCCATCGCCGATGCCACTACGCTCACCGAGGCGGGGTACGTGGGCGAGGACGTGGAGAACATCCTGCTGAAGCTCATCACCGCGGCCGACTTCGAGGTGCCCCGGGCGGAAATCGGCATCATCTACATTGACGAGATCGACAAGATCGCCCGCAAGGCCGAGAACCTCTCCATCACCCGCGACGTGTCCGGCGAGGGCGTGCAGCAGGCGCTGCTGAAGATCGTCGAGGGCTGCGAGGCCTCGGTGCCGCCCCAGGGCGGCCGCAAGCACCCCCAGCAGGAGCTCATCCCCATCGACACCACGAACATCCTGTTCATCCTGGGCGGGGCGTTCGTGGGCCTGGCCGACATCGTGGCCCAGCGCGTGGGCACCACCTCCCTCGGCTTCGCCAGCGAGCTTCCGGCCTCCAAGAAAGAGTCCGAGGCCGAGCTTCTGTCGAAGGTGCTCCCGGAGGACTTGAACAAGTACGGCATGATCCCCGAGTTCGTGGGCCGCATTCCGGTTATCACCAGCTTGAACGAGCTGTCCGAGGAAGACCTCGTACGCATCCTCGTGGAGCCGAAGAACGCGCTTGTGAAGCAGTACACCCGCATGTTCGAGTTCGAGGACGCGCGTCTTGTCTTCGAGCCTGCGGCCCTCACGGCCATCGCGCACGAGGCCGTGGAGCACGGCACCGGCGCCCGCGGCCTGCGCTCCATCTGCGAGCGCGTGCTCATGGACGTCATGTACAACCTGCCGGAGTTCGACGGCCCCTCTCAGGTGACCGTGCGCGAAAGCGACATCACCGGCGAGACGGCGCCGGAAATCGTCGCCCGCACGGGCGCCCACAGCCGCGAGGCCAAATCCGCCTAGGGGCGCCTCTCTTTTGTGAGATAATCGCCGAAGGCAAACAGGGCGGTCGGCCAGTTAAGCGCCGGCCGCCTTTCCAATTTCCAACGACTTAAAGGGAAAGCGAGGTCAGACGGCATGTCCGAGGACAAGAAGAAGGGCACCGACTACGCCGCCATGGAGCGCCCGATTTTCGAGGCGTGGAAGGAGGCGGGCTACTTCCAGCGCACGCCGGGCTTCGGCGAGCACGGGGGCGAGTCCTACACCATCGTCATCCCGCCGCCGAACATCACCGGCGTGCTGCACATGGGCCACGCCCTGAACGACACCATCCAGGACGCCTGCATCCGCCGCGCCCGCATGCGCGGCTTCCAGACCCGGTGGATCATCGGCACGGACCACGCCGGCATCTCCACCCAGACCAAGGTGGACAAGCGCCTGGCCGAGCAGGGCATCTCGCGTTTGGAAATCGGGCGCGAGGCCTTCATCGAGGAGTGCTACAAGTGGTACCGCGAGTACGGCACCACCATCGTGAACCAGATCAAGGGCATGGGCTGCTCCTGCGACTATTCCGACGAGCACTTCACGCTCGAGCCGGCCTACGTGCGCGCCGTGCGGAAGCTCTTCGTCGACTGGTATAAGAACGGGCTCATCTACCGCGGCAAGCGCATCGTGAACTGGTGCCCCAGCTGCACCACGGCCATCGCCGACGACGAGGCCGAGTACGTGGAGGAGTCCGGGCACCTGTGGTACCTGCGCTACCCGCTCACCGAGCCGGTGGACGGGCTCGAGTACCTGGTCGTGGCCACCACGCGCCCCGAGACCATGCTGGGCGATACCGGCGTGGCCGTGAACCCCAAGGACGAGCGCTTCGGCCACTTGGTGGGCAAGACGGTGAAGCTGCCGCTCGTGGACCGCGAGATTCCCATCTTCGCCGACTGGCACGTGGATACCGAGTTCGGCACCGGCTGCGTGAAGGTGACGCCCTCCCACGACCCCAACGACTGGGCCATGGGCGAGCGCGCCGGCCTTGAGCGCATCAACATCTTCGACGAGACGGCCCACGTGGTGGAAGGCTACGGGAAGTTCTCCGGCATGGACCGCGACGAGGCCCGCGAGGCCGTCGTGGCCGCCTTCGACGAGCTGGGGCTGCTGGACCACGTGGAAGACCACGAGCACTCGGTCATGACCTGCTACCGCTGCCACACCAAGCTCGAGCCCTGGGAGTCCGAGCAGTGGTTCGTGGCCGTGGACGGCCTGAAGGAGCCCGCGGCCCGCGTGGTGGAGGACGGCTCCATCCAGTTCCACCCGGCCCGCTGGAAGCAGGTGTACCTGGATTGGCTCGCCAACCTGAAGGACTGGTGCATCTCGCGCCAGCTGTGGTGGGGCCATCGCATCCCCATGTTCTACTGCGACAGCTGTGGCTGGGAAGACGCCTCGGTGGATGAGATCGAGGTGTGCCCGGTGTGCGGCGCCCCGGTGCGCCAGGACGACGACGTGCTGGACACCTGGTTCTCCAGCCAGCTGTGGCCCTTTGCCACCATGGGCTGGACCGAAGAGGGTATGGATGCGCCGCAGATGCGAAACGCTTACCCGACCCAGGTGCTCTCCACGGCTCGCGACATCATGGGCCTGTGGGTGGCGCGCATGGTCATGTCGTCCATGTACTGCTGCGATGAGAAGATCCCCTTCGAGGACGTCATCATCCACCCGACGGTCATGGCCGCCGACGGCAAGCCCATGTCGAAGAGCCGCGGCAACGGCGTGGACCCGCTGCGCCTCATGGAGGACTACGGCGCCGACGGCATGCGCTTCGGCCTGCTCATGCAGGTGACCGGCGCCCAAGATATGAAGTTCAACGAGGCCAAGCTGGAAAGCTCCCGCAACTTCGCCAACAAGGTGAAGAACGCCAGCCGGTTTGTGCTCATGAACCTCGAGGGCTTTGAGCCCGGCGCGCCCGAGCCCGTGACCCCGGCCGACCGCTGGATCTTCAGCCGTCTGGCGAAGATCGTGGCCGCGGTAGACGCCGGCTACGACAACTTCGAGTTCGGCGAGATCACCCGCGAGCTCTACGGGTTCGTGTGGAACGAGTTCTGCGACTGGTACATCGAGTTCTCGAAGGCGCGCCTGGCCGCCGACGCCGACCCGGCCGATCGTTTGGCCTGCCAGCGCAACCTCGTGTTCGTGCTGGGGCAGATCCTGCGCCTGCTGCATCCCATCATGCCGTTCATCACCGAAGAGGTGTACGGCGAGATGCCGAAGGGCGAGGGAGATGCGCCCATGATCATCGTGGCCGAGTGGCCCGACGCGGCGGCGCTTTCGGCCTACGTGGATGAGGATGCCGAGCGCGCCATCGCCATGGTGTGCGAGGTGGTGGGCGCCATCCGGTCCACCCGCGCCCGCTACGGCATCTCGCCGAAGGTGGCGCTGCCCGTGGCCGTGAAGGTGGCCGATGAGGCCGATTCCGCGCTGCTGCTGGCCCAGGCGCACCTCATCCAGACGCTGGCCAACGTGGACGAGCTGGAGGTGGCCGTGGAGGCCTCGAAGCCCGCCGAATCGGCCGTGGTGCTGGGTACGGGCCTTGAGGTGTACGTGGTGCTCGCCGGGCACGTGGACTTCGCCGCCGAGCGCACGCGGCTCGCCAAGGAGCGCGAGGCCCTGGCGAAAGACGCCGCCAAGTTCGAGAAGAAGCTGTCGAACCCGGGCTTCCTCGCCAAGGCCGCGCCCGAGATCGTCGAGAAGGACAAGGCCAAGCTCGCTGACCTGCAGGACAAGCTCGCCCGCCTGGAAGCGCAAATCGCCGAGCTGGGCTAAGCACGTTTCATACTGTTTCCGAATTGAGGGGGCGCTTCGGCGCCTTCTCTGGTTTAATGGGTGGCACGCCCTGATCGATGAGGGCGAACTAGTGGACGCTCGGGTACTCAACGCCCGGGCGGGAACCGCGCAGGTGCTCTGTGTGCACCCGGCGCAGGAAAGGAGATCTATGAACATCGTACTGCCCGACGGCTCCGTGAAAGAGCTGCAGGAGGGCGCCACCGTCGCCGACGTGGCCGCCTCCATCGGATCTGGCCTGGCCCGTGCGGCCCTTGGCGGGAAGATCGACGGTGCCTTCGCCGATTTGGACACCCCCGTCACCGACGGCGCCACCGTGGAAATCATCACCGCGAAAAGCCCCGAGGCCCTCGGCATCATGCGCCATTCCGCCGCCCATGTCATGGCGGAGGCGGTCCAAGAGCTCTACCCCGGCGCGCAGATCGGTTTCGGCCCGCAAACCGAGGACGGCTTCTTCTACGACTTCGCCCTGCCCGAGGGCGCGTCCATCTCGCCGGACGATTTCGCCGCCATCGAGGAGAAGATGGCCGAGATCGTCAAGCGCGACGAGCCCTTCGTGCGCGAGGTGGTTACCTGCGACGAGGCCAAGGAAATCTTCGCCGACCAGCGCCTGAAGGCCGAGCACATCGACGACCTGCCGGCTGACGAGGATATCATCATCCGCCGCCACGGCAACTTCGTGGACCTGTGCAGCGGCCCGCATATGCCCTCCGCCGGCAAGATCGGCCCCTTCAAGCTCATGAAGACGGCCGGCGCCTACTGGAAGGGCGACTCGAACAACGAGATGCTCACCCGCATCTACGGCACGGCCTTCTTCAACAAGAAGGACCTGGAGGAGTACCTGCACAACCTTGAGGAGGCCGAGAAGCGCGACCATCGCAAACTCGGCCGCGAGCTGGGCATCTACATGATGGAGCCCATGGCCGGCGTGGGCCTGCCGCTGTACCTTCCCAAGGGCACGCGCGTCATCCGCACGCTGCAGGAGTGGCTGCGCCGCGATCTGTACGAGCGCGGTTACGAGGAGGTCATCACGCCGCACATCTACAACGCCGATGTGTGGAAGACCTCGGGCCACTACGGCTTCTACCACGAGAACATGTACTTCTTCCAGATCAACGAAGGCACCGACGAGGAGCCGCGCTACTCCGAGTACGGCGTGAAGCCCATGAACTGCCCGGGCCACGTCATCATCTACAAGAACGAGTTGCATTCCTACCGCGATCTGCCGCTGCGCTACTTCGAGTTCGGCACGGTGTACCGCCACGAGATGTCCGGCGTAGTGCACGGGCTTCTGCGCGCCCGCGGCTTCACCCAGGACGACGCGCACATCTTCTGCACGAAGGACCAGGTGGTCGACGAGGTGGTGGCCATCCTCGAGCTGGTGGACCACATCATGGACACCTTCGGCTTCACCTACGAGGCGGAAATCTCCACGCGCCCCGAGAAGTCCATCGGCACCGATGACATGTGGGAGCATGCCACCGAGTCGCTGAAGGAGGCCTGCGCCCGTCGCGGTCTGGCCTACGAGATCAACGAGGGCGACGGCGCCTTCTACGGTCCGAAGATCGACATCAAGGTGAAGGACGCCATCGGCCGCACCTGGCAGTGCTCCACGGTGCAGATCGACTTCAATATGCCCATGCGCTTCGGCCTCACCTACCGCACTGAGGACAATACGGAAGAGACGCCCTGGATGCTCCACCGCGCCATCTTCGGCTCCATCGAGCGTTTCCTCGGTATCCTCATCGAGCACTATGCCGGCGCGCTGCCCCTGTGGCTGGCCCCGGTACAGGTGGCCGTCATTCCCATCGCCGACCGCCACAAGGAGGCCGCAGCCGAGTTCGCCGGCGAGATCAAGGCCGCGGGCGGGCGTGTGGACATCATGGACGCCAATGAGCCCATGAAGGTGAAGATCGCCAAGGCCCAGGCCCAGAAGATTCCCTACATGGTGGTGCTGGGCGACAAGGAAGTGGAAGAGCGCCTCGTGTCCGTGCGCGAGCGCTCCGAGGGCGACCTCGGCCAGTGGGATCGCGAGAAGTTCCTCAACGTGATCAGGGACGCCGCCCTATAATCCATCGGCAGATTCTATAGGTCTCCATTGACCGCGCGACAAGGCACCGAGGGTACACTACTCTCGGTGCTTTTTCGTAAGGAGAGGAGACGCCGTGAAGCGAACGTTTTCCACCTATGCCGCCAAGATGCGGCAGGCCAATCGCGAGGCCGTGGCGACGGTGGTGGCCCTGGCGGTCATCGTCGTCGTGTGGCTGGTGGGAGGTGTGGGCCTGGCGGGCTGCGGCATCGAGGTGTTTTCCATCCCGATCTGGATTATCGGCGGCACCGTGGGCACGTGGGTGGCGGCCGTTGTGTGCGCCGTGGTGCTCGCGAAGTGCGTGTTCGCCGACTTCAGCCTCGACGACGAGGAAGGGGATGGTTCCCGTGGCTAGCTTCGCGACGCTTCTGCCCCTTATCCTGTTCCTGCTGGTGGCGCTCGTCGTCTCCATCGTGGTGCGCCGGCGCACGGCGGCTGCGGGCGGCGGCTTCGTGAGCAGCTACTTCATCGGCAACCGAGCCCTCGGCGGCTTCGTGCTGGCCATGACCACCATCGCCACCTACGGCTCGGTGAGCTCGTTTGTGGGCGGCCCTGGCCAGGCCTGGCAGACCGGTTTCGGCTGGGTGTACATGGCCGTCGTGCAGGTGACGGCGCTCGTGCTGCTCTACGGCATCTTCGGGAAGAAGATGGGGCTCGTCTCGCGGCGGCTGAACGCCGTCACCGTGGTGGACGTCGTGCGCGCCCGCTACGGGTCGAATGCGCTGGCGAACCTGTCGGCGCTGGTCATCGTGCTGTTCTTCGCTGCCACCATGGTGGCACAGTTCGTGGGCGGCGCGAAGCTGTTCGAGGCCGTGACCGGCTACTCCTATGTGGTGGGGCTCGTGCTGTTCGGCATCGCCGTGGTGCTGTTCACCACCATCGGCGGGTTCCGCGGCGTGGCGGTCACCGACGCGCTCTGCGGCATCATGATGCTCGTGGGCATCGTGGTGCTGGCCTTCGGCATTCTCACGGCCGGCGGCGGCTACGAGGCCATCATGCAGTCCATCAAGGCGAAAAGCCCCCAGATGCTTGAGCCGTTCTCGGGCGGCACCATGCCGGCCTCGCTGTTCTTCACCCAGTGGCTGCTCGTGGGCGTGTTCACCTTCGTGCTGCCGCAGTCGGTGGTGCGCACCATGGGCTACAAGGACGTGAAGTCGCTGCATTCCGCCATGATCTGGGGCACCGTCATCATCGGCGCCATGATGATCGGCGTGACGAGCCTCGGCGTGTTGTCGGCCGGCGTGCTCACCGAGGATCTGGCTGCCTACGGCGGCAGCGTCGACAACATCATCCCCACGGTTATCGCGCGCTCGCTGCCGCCGGTGCTGGCGGGCGTGGCCATCATCGGACCGGTGGCGGCGTCCATCTCCACGGTGTCGTCGCTGCTCATCTCGTCGTCGTCGGCTATCATCAAGGACGTGTACCTCGCCTGGTGCGCCGATCGCGGCCGCACCCCGGCCGAGCGCACCGTCGCCTTCTCGAGCCAGGCGACCACGCTTCTCATCGGGCTTCTGGTGTTCGTGCTCTCTATCGTGCCGCCCGACGTCATCTGGAAGATCAACATGTTCGCCTTCGGCGGTCTTGAGACGGCGTTTTTCTTCGTGCTCGTGTGCGGCCTGTTCTGGAAGCGGGCGAACGCGACCGGCGCTTTGGCCTCGATGGTGGGCGGCACCGTGGCCTACTGCGCCTGCATGGCCGCGGGCTTCAAGGTAGCCGACCTGCACCAGATCGTCATCGGCATCACGGTGGCCGGCATCCTCATGGTGGCGGGCACGCTCGCCTCGCGCCAGCGCCCCGAGGCCCGCATGGAGGTGTTCTTCCCGGAGGGGGAGTAGGGCTCGGCGACGGCTTCGTCTTCCGAAACGCAAAACTGGCGCCTCGCGGTCGTGGATTTACGTTTTGGAAGATGCTTCGGCCTCTGATGGTCGTAGAATTCCGTTTTGGAAGATGTTTTTCGTCCCGAGGGTAGAGCGTTATTTTCCAAAACGGAATTCTAGAGCCAATTCTTGGGAAGGGGACGGATGGCCCTCTATCCTAAGCCGCTTCTTTGGAAGGGAGCAAATGACCCGTAAAGAAAGGGAGCGCCGCTTGGCGCTCCCTTGTGCGTTGTGGGTGTGAAGGCCGAATGCTGCCCGGCGGCTTTCTAGGAGTTCGAGCGGCTCTGGCGGCTGCTGCTCGAGGAAGAGCGGCGCGGGCGGCTGGCGGCAGGCGCCGGGGCGCCGACCGGGGTGGCGCAGTAGGGGCACACCGTCCACGAGGGCTCCAGCGCGTGGTTGCAGCGCATGCAGAGGTTCTTCAGCTGCGTGTGGCAGTTGGGGCAGAGTACGAAGTCGGCCTCGACAGGGTAGCCGCAGGCGGCGCACTCGCCGTACTTCATGAGCTGGCGCTGCTTCAGGGCAATTTCCAGCTCCTGCTCGTCGCGGTCCAGCTGCAGCAGGGGCGGGCGCAGCAGGCAGTAGGCGATAACGCCGAGCACCGGCACCAGGGCGACGACCGCCCAAATGTACCAGGCCGTGCCGCGCAGGTAGGCGTCGCGCACCACCCAGACGATGGAGAGCACGTACAGGATAACCAGCAGAACCAGCACAACCGTGAAGGCGGCCTGCATCTCGGGCGTCCAAAGCTGGGCCAACAGTTCGCTCATAGAAACCTCTTCTTCGTTTGCGGTACGTCGCGCGGCCCTCATGCCGCGCAGCAGCGATCACGGCCATCGCATTCGATGACACAGTGACATATTATAGCAAGGAAGCCCCCAAGGTCTCCGATTCCCGAAAAATGCACGGTCAGCGACGCGGAAGGGTAGGATAGCGCTGTCTCACCGCGAGTTAATCCCGGTGGGCTAGGCCTCTTCTATGGCCTCTTTGGCTTCTAGGAAGGCGGCGGCGTGCTCGGCGCAGATGGCGCCGTCGGCTACGGCGGTTACTACCTGGCGCAGGTCCTTCGTGCGCACGTCGCCCGCGGCGAAGATGCCGGGCGAGGCGGTCTTACCGTCGGCGCCGGCGATGATGTAACCGCCCGCGTCCAAATCAAGGTCACCCTCAAGGAAGCCCGTGTAGGGCTTCATGCCGATGGCGATGAACACGGCCGACACGTCCAGGTCGCGCGCCTCGCCGGTCTTCCCGTTGCGAATGCGCAGGCCCGCCACACGGCCGTCCTGCTCGAGGAACTCCTCGGGCGTGCTGTCCCAGCAGAACTCCACGTTCGCCAGCTCGCGCAGGCGCTCGTGGTAGATGGCTGTGGCACGCAGCTTGTCGCGGCGGTGCACCAGGTACACTTTGCGGCAGATGCGCGACAGATAGATAACGTCGGCCGCCGCGGTGTTCCCGCCGCCCACCACCGCGACGTCTTTGTCGCGGAAGAAGTTGCCGTCGCAGGTGGCGCAGTAGGATACGCCGCGCCCGCGCAGCTCCTCTTCGTGGGGCAGCCCCAGCTTGGCGGCCACGGCGCCGGTGGCCACGATGACCGTGCGGGCGAAGTAGGTGCCGAAGGGCGTGGTCAGGCGGTTCGGCTCGGCGGAGAAGTCCACCGAGGTGACGTCCTCCATGATGAAGGCGGCGCCGAAGGACCCGGCTTGCTCGTACATGTCCCAGGACAGCTCGAAGCCGCTGGTGGAGCGGGTGTAGCCGGGGTAATTCTCCAAATGCTCGGTCTGGGCGCACTGGCCGCCGGGGGAGAGGCGCTCGAACACGGCGCAAACGAGCCCGGCGCGCGCGGCGTACAGCGCGGCGGTGAGCCCAGCCGGCCCCGCGCCGATGATGGCCACGTCGTAGATGGTCTGCTCAGCCGCGGGCACCTGCTCGGGCTGCCCGGGCGTTTTCGTGGGCTCGTTTGCGTCCATGGGAATCTCCTACAGCATCGCGAGGATGTTCTGCTTGGGCTGGGCGCCCAGGGTCTGGTTCTTGATGGCGCCGTTCTCGAACACAATGAGGGTCGGCACGCTGGAGACCTGGTACTTGAAGGCCAAATCGGGGCTCTGGTCGATGTCCACCTTGTACACGGCCAGCGACCCGGCCTTCTCGGCGGCGATCTCGTCGATCACCGGCGCCACCATGCGGCACGGCCCGCACCAGGTGGCGAAGAAGTCCACGAGCACGGGGCCCTTCGCATCCAGCACCTTGGTCTGGAACTCGTCTGTCGTCTTGATGATCTCGGCCATTGCGTCCTCCTAAGAATGTCGGTTAGCGCGGAATGGGCCGAAGTCGCATAGGCGTCGTCCGGCCGGGATCCGCTTCCGAAAAGGATGATATCCAAACTTCCCGCGTGGCGCGCGCCCCGTCACCCGACTGACACGAAACCGTGGGTCGTCCACCATGGGTCAACAGTCTGTTGTCGCGTTGCGGGGCGGCTGGCGCGAAGGATTATAGTAAGGGTCAGCAAAGCACTGCATGAGAAGGGAAGTACCGTGGTCGCAGACCTTACATCGCTCGCGTTCATCTCGCTGGTGGCGGTGCTGTGCCCCATTATCGCCTCGCTCATTCCCGGGCGCGCCATTCCCGAGACGGTGCTTCTGCTGCTGGCCGGGGCGCTGTTGGGCCCTCACGGCGCGGGCCTCATCGCCGCGTCGGATGCCATCTCGCTTCTGTCCGACTTGGGCCTGGCCTTCCTGTTCCTTTTAGCCGGCTACGAGATATCGCCGAAGAACCTCACGGGCACCGAGGGCCGGCGGGGCGCGGGCACCTGGGCGGTGACCTTCGCCATCGCGTTTCTCATTGTGGCGGTATGGCCCACGCTCTCCGTCTTCGAGCTTGACGGCATCGCCGTGGTCATCGCGCTCACCACCACGGCCATGGGCACGCTTCTGCCCATCCTGCAAGAGCGCGGCATCCTGGGCACCCGCGTGGGCACTGAGATCATCGCCTACGGCACCTGGGGCGAGCTCTTTCCCATTCTGGCTATGACGGTGCTGCTGTCGGCCCGGGCCACCTGGCAGTCGGTGGTCATCCTGTTCGCGTTTCTGGCCATCGCCCTTGTGGCGGCGGCCCTGCCGAAGATGGCGGCGAAGGTAGGCACCTACATCCACAAGTTCATCGTGGCCAACGCCAACACCAACGCCCAGATGGTCATCCGCTCGGTGAACCTGCTGCTCATCGGGCTCACGGCCATCTCGGCCGTCTTCGACCTCGATATCGTGCTCGGCGCCTTCGCCGCGGGCTTCATCCTGCGCTTCCTCATTCCCGAGGGCAACCAGACCATGGAGATGAAGCACAACGCCATCGCCTACGGCTTCCTTGTGCCGCTGTTCTTCGTTGTGTCCGGCGCCAAGATCGACGTGCGGGCCGTGTTCTCCGAGCCGGAGCTGCTGGTGCTGTTCATCGTGCTGCTGCTGCTCGTGCGGGCGGTGCCCATCTACGTGTCGCTGTCGCTCGGCCGCGACTCGCGCAAGCTGGATCCGCGTGAGCGCCTTACCGTGGCCTTCTACTGCACGACGGCGCTGCCCATCATCGTGGCGGTAACCACGGTGGCCGTCTCCGCCGAGGCCATGAGCCAGCAGACCGCCTCGGTGCTAGTGGCCGCCGGCGGCGTGACGGTGTTCCTCATGCCGCTTCTGGCGAGCGCGGCCACCCACACGATGAACGCCGATCTGGGGCGGGCCCTGCGCAACATCCGCCGGCACCCGAAGGACGCGCTGCCCATCCTACGGGCCCACCGGCGGCTCGAGCGCCAGCGCCACGCCCAGCTGAAAGGACTGCCGCGCACCTGGGGGCCCTACGACATCGACTCGCGCTGCCCCGGCGGCCGCTGCGAGCGCACGGCGCCGTCCGCCACGGACGTGCCCCGCGCTTCCGAGGATAGCCCGTCCTAGCGGCGCGGCCCTTGCGGGGTCTGCTACAATAGACAGTCGCGCCCGACGCGGGCGCACCGAACACCCACTCGTTTCACGCAAAGGACGCACCCATGCAGGAAACTGATATGAAAGAGAAGCTCGAGAAGATCATCGAGGCCTACAACGAGCTGCAGGCCAAGATGGGCGACCCGGCGGTGCTCGCCGACCAGAAGGAGTACAACCGCCTGGCCAAGGAGTACGCCTCCCAGGGGCCGCTGGCCAAGAAGGCTGCTGAGTACGTGCAGGCCATGGAAGACTTGGAAGCGGCCAAGGAGATGCTGGGCGATGCCGACATGAAGGAGTTCGCCCAGGAAGAGATCTCCGGCATCGAGGCGCGCCTGCCTCAGCTGGAAGAGGACATCAAGTTCATGCTCATCCCGGCCGACCCGGCCGACGAGAAGGACATTATCGTGGAAATCCGCGCGGCGGCCGGCGGCGACGAGGCCGCCATCTTCGCCGGCGACCTCTACAAGATGTACGAGCGCTTCGCCTCGGCCCAGGGCTGGAAGACCGAGACCATGGACGCCTCGCCCTCCGAGGCCGGCGGCTTCAAGGAAGTCCAGTTCAAGGTGAAAGGCGACCACGTGTACTCCGTGATGAAGTTCGAATCCGGCGTGCACCGCGTGCAGCGCGTGCCCAAGACCGAGTCCCAGGGGCGCATCCACACCTCCACGGCCACGGTGGCCGTGCTGCCCGAGGCCGACGAGGTGGAAGTGGAGATCAACGACAACGACCTGCGCATCGACGTGTACCGCGCCGGCGGCCCGGGCGGCCAGTGCGTGAACACCACCGACTCCGCCGTGCGCATCACGCACCTGCCTACGGGCCTCGTGGTGCAGTCGCAGGACCAGAAGTCGCAGCTGCAGAACAAGATCGCGGCCATGGCCGTGCTGCGCGCCCGCCTCTACGAGAAGATGCTCGCCGAGCAGCAGGCCGCCGAGGGTGCCGAGCGCCTGGCCCAGATCGGCTCGGGCGATCGCTCCGAGAAGATCCGCACCTACAACGGCCCGCAGGACCGCGTAACCGACCACCGCATCGGCTTCAACTCCACCTACAACGGCGTGCTCCTCGGCGACAACCTGGGCGACGTGATCACCGCCCTTCAAGCTGCCGACCGCGCTCAAAAACTCGAGGCTGCGGTCTAGCGGCTCATCCTGACCCGACGGCCCGCACAGGGGGCGGAAGTGCCGTGCTCAAACAGCAGTCTATGGCGGCTCTCGTTTGGGGTTGCAGCGTTGACGAACGCCATAGACTGAACTGCGCGTGGCACCACCGCCCCCTGCGCGGGCCTGACTCTTTTGCTGTTGAAAGGCTTTTTGATGGACGAGTGGACAATTAAGAGTGCGCTGGAGTGGACTGAAGGGTATTTGGCTGAGAAGGGGGACGAGAGTCCTCGGGTTTCGGCGCAGTGGCTTTTGTCTGAGGCGACGGGGCTCTCGCGTACGCACTTGTTCATGAGTTTCGATCAGCCGCTTACTGCCGACGAGCGGGCGACGCTCCGCGACTTTGTGCGTCGGCGCGGAGCGGGGGAGCCGCTTCAGTACATCACCGGCGAGGTGACCTTCCGCCATATTCCCGTGAAGGTGCGCCCCGGCGTGCTTATCCCGCGGCCCGAGACCGAGGTGCTTGTGAGCGAGGTGCTCGCCGCCCTGCCGGCTGCCGGCAAGCGCGAGGCCCGCTGGAACGAGGAAGCCGCCGCCCAGGAGAGCGAGGCGGTGGAGGCTCTGAAGGAGGCCGTGGCGAAGGCTCAGGAGGCCCTGGCCGAGAACCAGCGCTCGGCGCAGGAGACCTCGGCTGCTCCTGGCACTCAAGATGCCGGCACCTCGCAAGCCACGGGTGCGGAAGGGGCATCAGCCGATGAGGCCGAGATGCAGGGTGGCTCGGCGGTCGGAGAGATGGCGGGGGTTCCCGACGCATCGCCGGCGTCTTTTGCGCCTGCGGCATCCCGGCCGCTGCTCGTGGCCGACTTGTGCACGGGGTCGGGCTGTATCGCCTGCTCGCTGGCCTACGAGCATCCGGAGGTGCGCGTCATCGCTACCGACATCGCGCCCGAGGCCGTGGCGCTCGCGCGCGAGAACGTGGAGGCCCTAGGGCTCGCGGATCGCGTGGCGGTGCTCGAGTGCAGCCTGGGTGCGGGCATCGGCGAGAAGCGCATGGGCACCTTCGATGCCGTGGTTTCCAACCCGCCCTATGTGCCCACCGCGGTACTCGCGGAAATCCCCCGCGAGGTGGCCGACCACGAGCCGGCCCTGGCCCTCGACGGCGGCGCCGACGGCCTGGCGGTATTCCTGCCCCTGAGCGAGTGGGCCGCCCGCGCCCTGCGCCCCGGCGGCGTCCTCGCCTGCGAACTCTACGAGGGCCACCTCGATGCCGCTGCCGCCATAGCCCAGGCCCACGGCTTCGAAAGCATACGCATAGTGAACGACCTAACCAACCGCCCCCGCATCCTCACCGCAAGAAAACCAGCCCTCTAACCAAGAAGCGGTGCCCCATGAGACAGTGTCCCGGAGGGGTGTCTCATTTTCTGGGGCTCGTGCAGTACAGAAGGCTATTCGGAAAATGAGACACCCCTCCGGGGCACTGTCTCACTCGCATCCCGCTAATCCGTAGGGAAAGGGCCATGCCCTTTCCGTCACCCACGAAAGACCGGCCCCTGCAGGGCCGGTTAGGGCGCAGGCGGGTCTCCCTTTATTCCGCAAGCGCGATAGTCATGATATCGCGCGGGACGTCCTTGCCCGCGTAGATAATGCCGTTCTCCACCAGGTCGGCGCCGATCTGCGCATAGCCCTCGGCGGCCACGCGGTTGGCCTCGATCTCCTCGGGCGTCAGCTGGCGGCGCACCTTGCCCGGGCAGCCCACCACGAGCGAGCCCTCCGGCACGATGGTGCCCTCGGTGACCAGCGCGCCGGCGGCCACGAGCGAGTTCTTCCCGATAACGGCCCCGTTCATCACCACCGCGCCCATGCCCACGAGCACGTTGTCCTCCAGAAAGCACCCGTGGATGACGGCGCCGTGGCCCACGGTCACGCCGCGACCGACGATGCAGTCCTGGTCGTAGTCCAGGTGCACGCAGGCATTCTCCTGGATGTTCGACCCTTCGCCGACGACGATGCGGCTGCCGTAGTCGCCGCGCAGCGTGGCACCGAACAGAATGGTGGCGTCCTTGTCCACCGAGACGTTGCCCACGAGCGTGGCGTTGGGGGCGATGCGCGATTCCGGATGAAGCGTGACCTGGCGGTAGTTCATGGCGATTCCTTTCAACGTGATCGCCTTCACTTTACCGCAAGCGCGCCCGCGCGCCAGGGGCAAACCGCCGCCCTTGGCGGGTTTCCGGGCGAATTTGCGGGCGCCGGGATCGGGAAACTGGAAAATTGGCTTAGATTCGACGATTTTTCGACGTGAATTCCCGCGAAAGCCTGTCGTGAGAAATCTGACCTGGGGAAACGCCGACGTGTAATCAACACAATGTTCAATTGCTCAACGTGTGCGTCGAAAAATCGTTGAATCCAAGCCAGAATCCGCAAATGCCGATTGGCTAGACGCCTCTAGCGCGGCTATGCGGCAGTGACGGCCCAGGCGCTGGCGGCGGCGTTGGTGATGTCGTCGAAGTCCCAACTCTTGGCAGAGCGCGCGGCGCTGGACGGGTCGTGCAGCACGATGCGCGAGTCCTTGTCGATGTCGTCGAGCACCACGGCGCTGGCCACCGGCGAGAAAGTGCCCGGCTGCGTGACCACGATCACCGGCACGTTCGACACGATGGCGTGGCGCAGGGCGTGGGCGTCCAGCTCCACCGGCTCAAGGGCCAGCCCGAAATCGGCGGCGGCGCCGGCCAGGTAGTTCGTGATGGTATCGGTGCCGGCGGCGGTGGCGTCGTGGTCGGTGGCCCAGGCGGCGAAGTCGGCGGGCGTCTTTGAATCGTCGCCGGTCACGGCCACGTAGGTCATGGCCAGGGCCGTGGGCGCGGCGCCGGTGTCGGCCATGGTGCCCTGGCCGTAAACGGTGGCGCCCCAAGCCGGGTCGCTCTGGTACAACGAGGGGATGACCCCCGCCTCCCACTGGTCGGCCGCGGTGCTGGACAGCTGCTCGGTGTCTGCAGTGGCGTAGGGGGAATCGGCATCGGCCGTGGCCGGCATGAGCCACCAGTAGGCCAGAAGCGCCGCCAGCAGCAGCACGACGGATGCGGCCACGGCGGCCAGGGCCAGCCGCAGGCTCTGGTGCGCCTCCATCATCGAGCGCAGGCCCACCTGGCGCAGCTCGGAGATATCGGGGTGGTTGGTCACGTACATGCGGAACGACTTCCACGAGGGCGCCGCCATGGGGTGGGCGGCCCGCTCGGTGAGCCGGGCGATCACCGGGTCCGGGGCGAAGTTGCCCTCATCCACGGCGAAAGCGCCGGCGGTGGCGGCGCGCACAGGACGGTCCAGCGCGCCGGAGGTAGCGAGGGCAGGGGAGGGTTGAACGCGCTCAGACGCGGTTGCGGAATCGCTGTCGCCTGACGCCAGTCCCTCGCGCACCTTGGCTGCGGCGGCGTTCGCCTTGGCCTGGGCCTTGCGGGCCAGCTCCAGCGCGCGCGTCTTGGCGGCGCTCAGCTTAGCCGAGGGCTCATTCCCGGTCTTCGGCAGCTTGCGGCGATGAACAGTAGCGGTGGTACCCATGGCACGTTCCCCTCTCGCGTGAACGAACTTCCATGGCCCTAGTGTACAAACTGCCCGCTCAGCGCCCCTGACGAACGGTCAACCGTCACGCCCGCGCGGACGATCCGTCACCATCCGCGACCATTCCGTCAGCGTCCCGTAGCAATGCGCGCCACCTCGCCCCGCTGCATTTCTGCTGCATTTTCGCTGCAAAGGTACGGTGGTTGTTTTTTGGCCATGGGGGATAATAGGGGCAGAAGAGCAGAATAGAGAAAACGCCTTGAGGAAGTCGGAGCACTGAAGTGACGAACAACGGCAAAGATTCAAACTGGCGAACGAGATTACGCGCGTACTTTGACGAGTGGTCGCCTTATTCCTGGGCTCCGAAAGATTTGACGATACGGAACCCGTGGATTCTCACAGCTCTTGTTACGACAGTGATTACCTCTCTGATGCTCGTTGCTGTTCTCGCCTTCGGATTCCCGAAAGCGCTCGGTTTCCTGATAATCAAAATTCTCGATTGCGGTTTCTGGACTGCGATGTTTCTGTATGACTTGAGGAAGCGCAAATGGGTGTATGCGCTCTTCTCGGCCACATTCATTTTCTCAGCGTTTCTCTGGTAGCTGGGGAGGGAAATTGAGGTGAAGGTATGGCGTTGATTTATTTTGCGGATGACGAAGGGGATGTGCGCTCTATTGTTGCCGGGTTTCTTCGGGAGATGGGGCATGAGGTTGAGGCGTTTGCCTGTTGCGAAGAGCTGCTGGAGGCGTTTCGGGCCCGCGTTCCCGACCTTGTGGTTCTGGACATTATGATGCCGGGCATGAGCGGGATCGAGGCGCTGCGGCGGATACGGGCTACCTCGACGGTGCCGGTTATTATGCTGACGGCGAAGGACCGCGACGAGGACTACTACGCGGGCCTTTCCCTGGGAGCCGACGACTACCTGACCAAGCCCTTCCGGCCCTTGGTGCTGGCGGGGAAGGTGCAGGCGCTGCTTCGGCGCATCTCGTTCGACGGCCAAGGACGGCCGGATGCTTCCGGAGGCCGTGCCTGTGGGGAAGGGGCTGTAGCGGAGCAGGCGGTTGGAAGCGCTTCGCCCGAAGAGGCGCCCCCCATGCTTCGCTGCGGCAACCTCGTCTATGACGAGCGGGCCCATGGGTGCACGGTGAACGGAAGGGACGTGTCGCTGACTCCCACGGAACTTCGGTTCTTGCTCCTGTTCATGCGCCGGTTCGGTGACGCGATTACGAAGAAGGAGATCCTCCGGGAGATTTGGGGCTTCACCGAGGCGGTGGAGACGCGGGTCGTCGACGAGACGAACCGACGGGTGCGCAAGAAGCTGGCCGCGGCCGGCAGCAATGTCTACATCCAGACCATTTGGGGATACGGGCTGCGCCTGACGGAAAGCGGGGAGGCCTGATGGCGGCGTTCCAAGGCGATCGCCGGGCGCCGCTCTGGTTCCTCACGGGGCTGGCTGCCTTGCTGTGCGCCGCGATGGTCATCGGGTTCTACGAGCTGCAGGCCGATGCCATCGGTGATCGCGCGGAGGCGGCGTTCGATCAGGTGCTGTACGGTGAGGCCGAGCCGCAGGGCGAGGCGTTGCCCGTCGTTTCCACGTTTCAGGTAGCCGAAGATGCTTCTCTGGAGACCCTATCGGGCCTCGAGCGCGCCCTGGTCGATGACTACGAGGAGTACTCCGTGCAGATGCGCAAGGGCGAGATCTACCTGCTCGATTCCCGTGGCGACTACGCCTACTTCATCGTGTTCGATGCCGCCGCGGCGCAGCAAAAGGGCCTCATCGGGTACGAAGTGCCGCCGGACGGCCTGCTCATCGCCTACGCCGACGTTTCCTTCCCCATCGAAGTCGTTCGCCTTACCACCTTGGTGATCGCTGGGTTCGCTCTATTCGGGCTTATCGTCTTCGTGGTGGCACAGCGGCGCGTGGCCAGGAACTTCGACGAGGACGACGCGGCCATGAAGTCATTTTTCGCCAATGCCTCCCACGAGCTGAAGACGCCGCTCATGGCCATCCGCGGCTATGCCGAGGGCGTGAAGACCGGCGTGGTGGGCGTGGAGGAGGGCTGCGACGTCATCGACCGCGAGACCGAGCGCATGGCCTCCCTGGTGGAAAGCATCATGGCCCTGGCCCGGGTGGACGCCGATGCCGTGGAGCCGCGCATGGCCCGCTACGACGTGCGCGACGTGCTCTACGAGGCCGTTGATGCGGCGGCTCCGGCCGCTTCCGCGAAGGGCGTGGAAATCGGCCTGGACGCCCCCGACCCTGCGGTGCTCACCTGCGACGAGGACCTTGTGTTCTCGGTGTTCGCGAACGTCTTGAGCAACGCGGTCCGTCATGCCGACGGGGAAGTGACTGTGAGTTTGCGCCGCGACGGCAGCGGCGTGGTGTGCGAGATCGCCAACGACGGCGAGCCCATTTCCAAGGAGGACGCCGCCCACGTCTTCGACCGCTTCTACAAGGGTCGGCACGGCAGCACGGGGATAGGCATGACGCTCGCCCAGGAGTACGCGCGCCTCCACGGCGGCTCGCTTACGGTGCGCGTCGCGAACGGTAAGACGGTGTTCCGCATCCGGCTGCCCCGCGGGGCACGATAGGCACGCGAGGGGCGACGCGCGCCGCTTGGCCGCGTCGCCGCGGGCTGCCGCCGTTTGCGGACGCGCTGTCAAATTCCCAAAAAAATATGAGCGCGAGGCCTTGCATTGGAAAAGCTGAGTGCTAAACTCCCCAAACAACTTCATAGCGTGGAAATGCGTTGACGAGGAAGAGTAGGGGCCAACCCCTCTGAAGAGAGCCTGCGGTTAGTGCGAGCAGGCGGGGGATGTTCCGAACGCCGCCTCCGAGCAGTTCGGCGCGAACGTTGTTGCGGTCGACAGGCTTACCGCCGGGCCGCAGCTGCAAGTAGCTTCGGACCGGCGACACCGTAATCTGTCGAAAGCTGCCTCGTGCCCTTGGGCGCGCAGGCTCGCTTTGCCGGCCCCGTTGCATCTTGCAGCGGGTTTTTTGTTTTGGAAGGCGAGCGGAAGCGAGGCAGCATGGATTTGAGGAGCGACCAGATCAAACGAGGGGTGGCCCGCGCGCCGCACCGCAGCTTGCTGAAGGCCGACGGCATCACCGACGAGGAGATGGACCGCCCCTTCATCGCGGTGTTCAACGCGCGCAACGACATCATCCCCGGGCACACCAACCTCGACAAGATCGCCGAAGCCGTGAAGGCCGGCATCTATATGGCCGGCGGCGTGCCCTTCGAGATTTCCACCATCGGCGTGTGCGACGGCATCGCCATGAACCACGAGGGCATGCACTACTCGCTCGTCTCGCGCGAGACCATCGCCGACTCGCTGGAATGCGCCGTGCAGGGCCACGCCTTCGACGGCATCGTGTGCATTCCCAACTGCGACAAAATTGTGCCGGGCATGATTCTGGGCGCCCTGCGGGTGAACATCCCCACGGTGTTCGTGTCCGGTGGCCCCATGCTGCCGGGCGTGCAGCCGGGAGGCGCCGGCCCCACCACCGACTTGAACACGCTCTTCGACGGCGCGGGCCAGGTGGCCGCGGGCACCATGACCGAGGAGGAGCTGGCGTTCTTCGAGGACACCGCCTGTCCCACCTGCGGCAGTTGCTCGGGTATGTTCACGGCGAACTCCATGAACTGCCTGTGCGAGGCGCTGGGCATCGCGCTGCCGGGCAACGGCACCGTTCCCGCTGTGTACTCCGAGCGCATCCGCCTGGCGAAGTGCGCCGGTATGAAGGTGATGGAACTGGTGCGCGAGGGCGTGCGCCTGAAGGACATCCTGAACGCGCCGGCCGTGCACAACGCCATGGAATGCGACATGGCCTTCGGCGGCTCCACGAACACCGTGCTGCACCTGACGGCCATCGCGCACGCCGCCGGATGCCCCATTACCATGGACGACTGGGACGCCGCCAGCGCGCGCACGCCGCATTTGGTGAAGCTCGCGCCCTCGGGCCCGCGGCCGCTCATCGACCTGTATTACGCCGGCGGCGTGCCAGCCGTGATGGGGGAGCTTGGGCGCCTGGGGCTGCTCGACGAGAGCGCGCTCACCTGCATGGGACCTTTGCCCGAGTACCTGCGCGAGTGCTGTCCGCCTGCCGACGGCGAGGTGTGCCGCACCGGCGAGAACCCCTATTCCGCCGAGGGCGCCCTGCGGGTGCTCCACGGCAACATCGCGCCTGACGGGGCCATCGTGAAGAAGGCGGCCGTGGATCCTTCCATGCTGTGCCATACCGGGCCGGCCCGCGTGTTCGACTCCGAGGAGGCGGCCTGCGCGGCCATCAACGGCGGCCAGATCGTCGCCGGCGACGTGGTGGTCATCCGCTACGAGGGGCCCAAGGGCGGCCCGGGCATGCGCGAGATGCTCACGCCCACGTCCGCCATCTGCGGCATGGGGCTGTCCACCTCGGTGGCCCTCATCACCGACGGGCGCTTCTCCGGCGCCACCAAGGGGCCGGCCGTGGGGCACGTGAGCCCGGAAGCGGCGGCCGGCGGCCCCATCGCGCTCATCTGCGAGGGCGACTCGGTCACCGTGGACATCGAGGGCGGTGCGCTCACGCTGAACGTGGACGACGCTGAGCTGGCCCGGCGCCGTGCCGCGTGGCAGCCGCCCGCGCCCAAGCACGACCACGGCGTGCTGGCGAAATACGCGAAACTGGTAACTTCCGCTGACAAGGGGGCGATCATCCTGTGAGTACCCACGCAGAACAACCCGCCGAGCCTACCCGCCGCAACGCCGCCACCCTGGGCGCGCCGCGCGGCGCCGGCTCGCGCACGCCCAAGCAGGGCGCGACGATGCTGGGCGCCGAGGCCGCCATCGCGTCGCTGGAGGCCGAGGGCGTCGACACCGTCTTCGGCTACCCCGGCGGCCAGGCCATCAAGATCTACGATGCGCTCTACGATTCCCAGCAGATAACCCATATCCTCGCCCGGCACGAGCAGGGCGCGGTGCACATGGCTGACGGCTACGCGCGGTCCACCGGCCGCCCCGGCGTGGTCATCGTCACCTCGGGCCCCGGCGCCACGAACACCGTCACCGGCATCGCGACCGCCTACATGGACTCGGTGCCGCTCGTGGTCATCACCGGCCAGGTGGGCCGCGGCGTCATCGGCACCGACTCGTTCCAGGAGTCCGACATCGTGGGCATTACCATGCCGGTGGTGAAGCACTCCTACCTGCTGCAGTCCACCGACGAGCTCACACGCACCATCCGCGAGGCCTTCCACATCGCCAGCACCGGCCGCCCCGGACCGGTGCTCATCGACATCCCGAGCGACCTGGCCGGCGCCGAGATGGTCTTCGAGTACCCCGACGAGGTGAACCTGCCCTCCTACAAGCCCACCTACCGCGGCAACGCCAAGCAGGTGCGCGCCGCCTGCCGCCTGCTGGAAGAGGCCGACCAGCCGCTTCTGTACGTGGGCGGCGGCATCATCAGCTCCGAGGCTTCCGACGAGCTCGTGCAGCTGATGGACCTCATGCAGGTTCCCGCCGTGGTCACTCTCATGGGGAAGGGCGCGGTGCCGGCGAGCCACCCGTTGAACCTGGGGCCGGTGGGCATGCACGGGGCGAAGTACTCGAACATGGCCATGTGCGAGGCTGACCTCATCATTGCCGCCGGTGCCCGTTTCTCCGACCGCGTGACCGGGCGCGTGAGCGAGTTTGCGCCCAACGCGAAGGTGGTGCACATCGACATCGACCCGGCGGAAATCGGGAAGATCCGCGATGCCGACGTGCCCATTGTGGGCGACTTGAAGGGTGTCTTGGCCGCCATGCTGGAAACGCTGCAGAAGGACGGCGCCGCCCCGCGCGACGACCAGTGGATCGCCGATATTGCCGCCTGGCGCGAGCGCTACCCCTTCTACCATCCCAACGTGCGCGAGGCCGACGACGAGGTGGTGCCCGAGCTCGTCATCGCGGAACTCGGCCGCCAGCTGGACCCGGAGCGCTCCATCGTCACCACGGAAGTGGGCCAGCACCAGATGTGGGCCCACCAGTTCCTGCCCCGCGAGTTCCCCCGCACGTTCCTTTCCTCCGGCGGCCTGGGCACCATGGGCTTCGGCTTCCCGGCGGCCATCGGCGCGGCCATCGCGAACCCCGACAAGGCCGTGGTGTGCGTGGCCGGCGACGGGTCGTTCCAGATGAACTCCCAGGAAATGGCCACCGCCGCCATCAACCGGGTGCCGGTGAAGGTCATGATCATGGACAACCGGTGCCTCGGCATGGTGCACCAGTGGCAGAAGCTGTTCTACGACAAGCGCTACTCGCAGACGCTGCTCGAGCCCGTGCCCGACTTCGTGAAGCTGGCCGAGGCCTACGGCTGGGAGGGCGAGCGGGTGGAGCATGCGGAAGAGGTGGCCCCGGCCATCGCCCGCATGCTGGCGGCCGAGGGGCCCTACCTCTTGGATGTGGCCATCTCGCGCGACCAGAACGTGTACCCCATGGTGGCCCCGGGCGCGGCCCTCAACAGCATCATGGGCGCCATCGACGTGGCCGTGGGAGCCGTGCGCACCGATATGCCGGCCAGCGCCGGGGCGCGCGTGGCCACCCCCATGGAGCCTGCGGATGTTTCTTCCCCCTGCGCGAAGATCGACGCGCAGTTCGGCGGCCGCTGGGAGATCGACCCCGACGACACCGGCGCGCGACTGGGCCAGGAGGGCTCCACGGTCGACGTGCCCCCGTCGGAATGGAAGACGCTCTTCCGCGACGGCGCCGCCGAGAAGGGAGGCGACCGATGAAACACGTGCTGTCCGTTCTGGTGGAGAACAAGCCCGGCGTGCTCTCGCGCGTGACCGGCCTCATCTCGCGCCGCGGCTTCAACATCGAGTCGCTGTCCGTGGGCCCCACCGAAGATCCCACTATGTCGCGGCTGACGGCCATCGTCATCGCCGACGACTTGGGCTACGAGCAGATCACTAAGCAGCTGCACAAGCTCATCTCGGTGCACAAGATCACCGACCTCACCGACGAGGCCTCCATCGAGCGCGAGCTGGCGCTGTTCAAAGTGAACGCCGCGCCCGAGCGCCGCAACGAGATCATCGAGATCGCCAACATCTTCCGCGCGAAGATCGTCGATGTGGGCCGCACGTCGCTCACCGTGGAGGCCACCGGCGACGACGCGAAGCTCAAGGGCTTGGAAGACCTGTTCCGCGCCTACGGCATCAAGGAGATCGTCCGCACCGGCAAGGTGGCGCTCTCGCGCAGCTCGCGTGACTAACGAATTTCCCCCGTAGGGCAAGGGCCATACCCTTGCCGCCCAAAAACAACGGAGACCCCGATTACATAAAAGCCAGCCGACCGAAAGAAAGGAAACCCATGGCTGTCACCATCTACTACGAAGAGGACTGCAACCCCGACATCATCAAGGACAAGAAGATCGCCGTCATCGGCTACGGGTCCCAGGGCCATGCCCACGCGCTGAACCTGAAGGACTCCGGCTGCGACGTGCGCGTCGGCCTGCGCGAGGGCTCGAAATCCATCGAGGCCGCCGAGGAGGCCGGGCTCAAGGTGGTCGACATGGCCACCGCCGCCGAAGAGGCCGACCTCATCATGGTGCTCGTACCCGACGAGCTGCAGCCCGAGATCTACGAGACCTACATCGCCCCGCACCTGAAGGCCGGCGACACCCTCGCCTTCGCCCACGGCTTCAACATCCACTACGGCTACATCACCCCGCCCGAGGACGTGAACGTCATCATGTGCGCGCCGAAGGGCCCCGGCCACATCGTGCGCCGCCAGTACACCGAGGGCTCCGGCGTGCCGGATCTCATTTGCGTGGCCCAGGACGCCACGGGCGACGCGTGGGATATCGCCCTGTCCTACGCCTGGGGTGTGGGCGGTGCGCGTGCCGGCGTCATCAAGGCCACCTTCAAGGAGGAGACTGAAGAGGATCTGTTCGGCGAGCAGGCCGTGCTCTGCGGCGGCCTCGTGGAGCTGGTGAAGGCCGGCTTCGAGACGCTCGTGGAGGCAGGCTACCCGCCGGAGCTCGCCTACTTCGAGTGCTACCACGAGATGAAGATGATCGTGGATCTCATGTACGAGTCCGGCATCCACTTCATGAACTACTCCATCTCGAACACCGCCGAGTACGGCGAGTACTACGCCGGCCCGAAGGTCATCAACGAGCAGAGCCGCGAGGCCATGCGTGAGATTCTGGCCCGCATCCAGGACGGCTCCTTCGCCGAGGAGTTCGTGGCCGACTGCAAGAACGGCCACGAGTGGCTCATCGAGCAGCGCGAGGCCATCAACGACCACGAGATCGAGAAGACCGGCGAAAAGATCCGCGGTATGTTCAGCTGGATTTCGTAATTCCGTTCGCCCTGACGGGACGAACGGATTACGTCGACGCTGCGGCTCCGACAGGCACCTGGCCTTGCCCCTTGTTTTCGCCACGGCGCGTACCGAAGTACGCTTGGGCGAAAGGCGGGGCAATTCCAGGCACCTGTCGAACCCTCGCTGACTTCCTTGGGCGAACCTGTTCGATAAAAGCTAGTTGAACAGGTAAAACGTATCCCTGTCACGTAAAGGCGTGACAGGGATTTTTCCTTGCTGCGTGACAAAATCATGGGTCTGCGTGATAGGCAAGAGGGTGTCGAGGCGGCATGATAGGCGGCGTCGAAACGCAAGGGATGCGGCGGAGGGGACGACCGAGCCGCATCCGATTAAAGAAGGAGACTTACCTCATGAAGATTCTTGGACTGGGTGTTCCCGAGCTCGTTATCATCCTCGTCGTCGTGCTGCTCATCTTCGGGCCGAAGAACCTCCCCAAACTCGGCGCCTCGCTCGGCAAGACCGTGAAGAGCCTGCGCGAGGGCATGTCCTTCGATAAGGACAAGGAAGAAGAAGAGGTGGAAGTGGTCGAGGTCGTCGAGGACGAGCCCGAGGTCGCCTACGCCGCCGCCGGTGAGGCCACCACGAAGACCGTGAAGAAGGTCGTCAAGAAAAAGGCCGAGTAACGGCGCGCCAGCTCAGAGCATCTACCTATAAATCGAGACAGGGAGCCTACGGGCTCCCTTCCTGTTTTCGGGGCCCCGCTTGACGGGATCTCGCTCTTTTGGCTTGGATTCGACGTTTTTTCGACATGAAGCGGCGTTTCGGAAGGCCTTGCGAGCTTGTGCCCCTGCGTTTTCCCAGGTCGCATGATTCGGCATGGATTGATTCCCCTTCCCGATGTCGAAAAAACGTCGAATCCAAGCCATTTTCTGCAATTCCCGTTTCGGGGCAGGCCGATACTTTACACTGGTTTCGGAACTTTGAAGGGAGGAACTGTGGGCAAGACATTGCTGCCGCGGGTGCGGCAGGCGCGGCTGGCCATTATCGGCTTCGGCTGCAACCAGGCCTTCCTCTTCACCATGCTGTATTTGGGCTCGTTCAACGAGGGCTCCCAGCACGGCTTCCTCATCGACCGCGCCGACCTGCTCTGCGTGCTGGTGGCCCTGGCGGTCACCTTCGCGGCCATGATGGCGCCGAAGGGCCGTGCGCGGCTCATGGGCGTAGCCGACGGGCTTGTTCGCCTGTATGCCGCCCCGCTCGTGCTGGCGCTGTTTTGCCTGGTTGTTCTGCGTACGTTATGTCCCGGAATTCCCTGGCTCGCGTTCGCCGTGGCCGAAGGGGTGCTCGCCGGCTGCCCGCTGGCGCTGCTCCTGTGCCTGTGGGGGCGCGCCTTAGGGTCGGCCTCCATCGATCAGTCGGTGCCCGAGGTGTTCATCGGTAGTGCGCTTGGCGCCGCCGTCTGCTTCTTCGTAGTGGCCGTTCCGTACCCCGAAGCCTATGTCGTGCTGTACGTGCTGCCCTTGGGAAGCGCCTGGGCCCTCCGCCGGCTCTTGCCGCAGCAGGCCGCCGAGGCGGGGAAGGGGAGTGCCGTTTCCGAAGGCGCTGCGGCTGAGGGGGCGACCCCCGCCGAAACGCTGTCGGAGCCGGACGCGCCGGGCGCGGAATCGCCCGAGGCGTCGAAGCTCACCGGCCGCATCCTCGCGGGTACCGTCGTCTACGGCGGGGCCACCGGCGTTGTGGAGGCGCTATCGGCCAGTGCGAGCGGGGCGGCCTACACGTCGCTCTCGGCCACGCTCGCCCTGTTCGTCATCTACTGCGCGGCGGCCCTGCAGCTCTACGGCGGCAAGCCCCTCGGCTCCAGCGTGCGGGCCCTGCTTCCTGCCGGCCCCGATCAGGAGGTGGGGCCGCTCGGAGGCGCCTACCGTCTGGCGTTTCTGCTCATGGCCGGCGGTTTCGTGGCCGTGCCGCTGCTGGAGAGCGTCGGCGTGTCCGGCGTGGCCGTGGTGCTTGCGGGCTATCTGGGCATGTTCTCGGTGCTGATATCGCTGTTCCTCATCATGGGGCGCATTTCGGGGCGCGGGGTCGTGCGCTCCTTCGCCCGGGGCTTTGCGGCCCTGTTCGCCGGCGAGATCGCGGGTGTCCTGCTCGGCGGCGTCATCGGCGCTATTCCCGGCCCCTTCGATGTGTCGGCGGCGCTTGTCACCGTGGCCGGCGTCGCGGTGATGTACGCTTACCTCTTCCTGTTCACCGACCGCGACATGGCGGCGCTGTCCGTGGTGGTCGCCCGCACTGACCGCTTCGAGGAGGCCTGCGAGCGCATCGCGAGCGCGGCGAAGCTCTCGAAGCGCGAGGCCGAGATTCTGCCCTTGGCCCTGCGCGGCCGCACCGCCGAACGCATCGCCGGCGAGTTCTTCATCTCGAAGAACACCGTGGACACCCACCTGCGCCGCATCTACGCCAAGTGCGGCGTGCACACCCGCCAGGAGCTCATAGACCTCGGCGAAAAAACGGAGAAGGAATTGTGAGACAGTGCCCCGGAGGGGTGTCTCATCTTCCGAAAGACTGTCGGTGCATTCGCGCAGGGGAGCCATCGAAGATGAGACACCCCTCCGGGGCACTGTCTCACCCACGATCGAAAGTTGGAAAGTAGACCTATGCAAGCTCAGTCTGGTTTCTCGTTCAGCGAGTTCGCCGATGCCGGCCATGTGGCCGAGCCGCGCCCTGTGCGCCCCTCGAAGGCGGCCCCGGCGGGGGAGGGCGCCATGGAGGTGACCCTCTATTCCGACGGCTCGTCCCGCGGCAACCCCGGGCCGGGCGGCTACGGCACCATCCTGCGCTACAAGGCGCCGTCGGGCGCGGTCCACGAGAAGGAGTTCTCCGAGGGCTTCTCCTGCACCACCAACAACCGCATGGAGCTGCTCGGTTGCATCGTGGGGCTCGAGGCCCTGCGCCGCCCCTGCGCGGTGACGGTGTACTCCGACTCGCAGTATCTTGTGAATGCTTTCAATCAGAACTGGGTCGCCGGGTGGCTCAAGCGCGGTTGGAAGAACTCCCAGAAACAGCCGGTGAAGAACGTGGATCTGTGGAAGCGCCTGCTTGCGGCCAAGGAGCCGCACCAGGTGACGTTCGTCTGGGTAAAGGGTCACGCCGGCCACCCCGAAAACGAGCGCTGCGACGAACTAGCCACCACGGCTGCCGACAACCCCAAATGCCACAAAAAAGACGACGGCTTCCGCCCTTAATTTGGTTGAGTGAACACCTATAGGGGAAGGGCTTGATACGTGAGGCCCGCTATGCAGCTACGGCTCGCGGAGAGCCGTCAATCCATTCCCCGGCAACTTGGTTGAGGGGAACGGGCAGGCTCTTGAAATCATCGCTTCCGAGCCAGTCGAGGGTTCCGTCGGCCATAAGGTCGTAGAGGGCCGTCGACTCGCTGCGCTCGCTGTTGAACGCCACCAGTTCAATCAAGAGAGAAGGTATTTCGGCGGCATCTTCAGCATCGCCGTAAGGCGGGATGGGCGCTTCGTCAGCGGTAGCGCCAAAGCGTGCGAGCATTTCCGATACCGAGGCCTCGAAGGGGAGCGAGTGATTGCAGGTCGCGTCCTCAAGCAGCCCATCAACGTCGTCTGCTTGCATCTCAAGAAGTCCAACCAGTTTTTCGAGCGAGACTCCCATACTCGCCGCCATGGCAAGTAGGAGCGCCATCGTGTAGCGCACATCGTCGAATTCGTAATCCTTGACTACGGCAGATCGGCTTAGAACGGGATAAGTGATCATCGTCTCTCCTCTACATCGTAGGACTCGATGAAATGAAGATAGGGCAGAGCCTCCTCGGTAAGCATTACCTGATGGGTCGGGTAACTGAACTGCGCGAGGCGCCAAAACTCATCGCGATCAATCTGCCCTGCGAGGAATGATTCGACGAAGTTGTACACCTTGTCGTCGGCCATGGGGCCCTCGACATAGGCGAAATCGTGGGGCTCGCCGCTTCGGCACGAGGCGATGAAGTCGAGCCAATCATCACTCATGGCAGGAAAGAGAAGCGAAGGGCACGAAGTGAGCACTTTGGTCTTATCGAGTTGATATACATTCACGATGGGCCGAGCGCTGCTGTCACTGCGACGCATGTTCCTGAATTTACGCAACGCCCACTTCTCAGCCTGTTCTTGCAAGAGCGTGAGATAGAACCCATCGCCGAAGTCCTTCGCATAAGCCCCGTGGACGACGCGAGGCTTGTCGACAGGTAAATAACTGCCGTGAAAGAGGATCAGCGTTTCAGGTGCCATGGATTTACCTTTCTGGTTTGATACAGGCATTATGTCACTCGCGCGACATGTCGTTCAAGTTGCAGGCCCAGATTTACGGCAATAATCAGCATTGATAGTTGCTGGGACGGCCGCTGGTAACGCGTTGTCAAAGTTATGTCTTCCCAAAGGGGAGCGTAGGAGGTTAGAATAGGCGTCACCACAACCATACCCTTGTGACGCAAGGCCAATATCTTATTTGCATCAAAAAGCAGTCAGGAGGGCATCTGCCTCCCGCGCTTTTTGATGCACTCGTTGCATTGACTTTGCGTCCGTATGGTTGTGGTGACCGTGGCGGATGCTCTCCTGTTTGAATGAATGTTGCTTGGCCTTTCACCAACCTGACAGCCTCCTCGCGGTCGCAACAAGAGCGACAGAGTAGGGTCTGCCTTCCTCCGTCGCCGTTCCGACGAGTGAGGAGAGAGCTATGAGGTATATCGGGAGAAGGGCGCTTTCGGGCGCAATGGCCCTGCTGCTGGCAGGAGCGTTGGTTCCCGCTGCCTGGGCGGACGACGATCCCCAGGAAGTATCGGGTGATACCTCTCTGGGTGAGGTTGACGATAAGGGGCAGACGGACGATGGCGCTGGTGTCGAGACGAATGACGTAACGTCTTCGGAAGAAGATGGCGCTGCAGAAGCCACTGTTGTTGGCGCTCCTCCTGAGGAGAGTGACTCCGATGCTGATGGTGAGCAGGGATCGGCTCCTGTTGCGGAGATTTCTGGCGATGCCGAGTCGAGCCCTCAGGCTGATATGACAGCGACCGCAACTCCTGGCTGGGAGCTGATAGGTACCTGCGAATGGCAGGTAGACGAGAGCAGCTGCCTTCGCATTCGTCCTGCCGGCAATGCTGCTGAGGGACAATTACCTGACCGAGCTATGCTTAGTGGCGAGCATGGCGATGTGAGTTGGCCTTGGGGGGAAGACGGAAGAGCAATAAGCTCTGTCAGATTAAGCGGAACCGTTCGCTCCGGCGACACTCTTGAGTATTTCCTTGGGTTCAATGAGGACATGCAGGTGATAGAAGGGCTTGTAAATCTCGACACTAGTAAAGCAAAGAGCATGGAGGGGATGTTCATGTCGCTTTACCAGCTGAGCGAGATTGATGTTTCTGCATTTGACACGTCGAATGTCGAAAATATGCGCTGGATGTTTGCAGGCTCCTCCTTGAAGCGTTTGGATCTGTCTTCTTTTGACACATCGAGAGTGACTACCATGCGCGGTATGTTCCATGAATCAGAATACGGGTCTTGCGAATTTCTTGAGACGGTCGATCTTTCAAGTTTTAACACTTCTAACGTTACCGATATGGCTGGTATGTTCGAGGGTTGCTCTTCGTTGAAATCGCTGGATGTTACGAACTTCAATACCGCGAAAGTGGAGAATTTTAGCTGGATGTTTGGCGAGTGCATGTCTTTGACCGACCTTGATTTGTCGAGTTTCAATACAAAGAGCGCCTCGGAATATGGATCGGACATATTCGGAGACGTCCAGTCAGGTGGATCGTATATCACTCCATTGCAAAAAGTGGTCTTAGGTTCTGGCTTTACGCTACAAGCTTATTTGCCCGATAAGACTTGGTACAACCAGCAGGGACAGAGCTTTACGCCTAGTACTATTCCAGTCGGTGTCGCGGGCACCTATGCGATCTCTATGGACTTATTTGACTCTGCGGCATCGCAGACGCGCGTTACGCTCAATGAGACTTCCAAGAAGATGACCGTTGGTGACGAACCGTTTAAGCTTGCCGCGACAGTGGTTGCTGATGAAGCTCAGGACAAGACGATCGAATGGACGTCGTCAGATTCTACTGTGGCGACGGTGGACGCAGATGGCGTTGTAAAGCCCGTAAGTGTGGGTGATGCGCGTATAACAGCGCGGTCGGGGCTGGCTACTGCAGTTTGCGAGGTTGAAGTTGAACCTTTGGCTATAGGCACCACGGCCGATTCGGTGGTTGAGGCGAAGATTCTTGTTCAGGATTCAGTGCTGGCCAAGCAGCTTGATGGCTATGCACTGCGCATCATCGAAAGTGCGGCCAAGGGCTCGACTGCCTTCGAGCAAGCGTTATCGGGCCACGCATTTGGCGAAGGCGAATTCAAGGGAATTATCACCGATGTGTACGACATCGATCTGGTGAGTGTCGCTTCCGGTGACGTATTTGACTGGACGGGTTCGAACCATGAAGTAATTCTTGAAATCAAAATGGACGATCGCCTGAAGGAGTTGGCCGAAACGCACGATTTCAACGTGTGGTACTGCGACAACAGCGACGGAACGTGGAGCTTCGAGAAGCGAAACGTTGAAGTCTACGACGGTTGCTTGTATTTCTGGACCACGCACCTGAGCACGTACGCGGTGACCGCCACGGAGCGGCCGAGTGACGGGACGGCTGCCGGGACAGATTCGAATACTGCCAGCAGCGACAAGGCCTCCAAGAAGGATGCCGAGAAAAAGAGCGTCGACCTCGCCCAGACGAGCGATGACATGCCGGCGCGCGCAACGCTGCTTTTGACGCTGGTCGGCGTATCGGCGTTCCTGCTGATGCTGATCCTCCAGGGCCGACGCGCTTCTCGCCGCGACCGATAGGCTCCACTAACGACATAGGACGTCCCCTGCCTCCGAGGGAGGCAGGGGACGCTTGGGGAAACTTCACCGAAGGTAAGGATGGATTATGTTTTGCTACTCGTGCGGTAAGGAGATCAACGACTCCGCTGTTTTCTGCAGGTTCTGCGGGAACCGAGTGTCTCATGTGGCTCCGCAGGCCGGCGGCAACGCTCAGAACGATGGCGTAAGCCAGGATGCGCCTGTGAGCCCCGCTTTCAGTGCGAGCCAATCGGCACCGAATGGTTTTGCCGGTCAGGGCAGCCAGGCTCCGCAGGCGAGTGTGGGGGCTTCTGCGCCTTCGAGCCCCTCTATTCCGCTGCCCCATATTTCGCCAGAGGCTTTTGCGAACGGCCAGCAAGTCAAGGAGGCGCTGAAGTCCACCACGCCCTCCGACCGTCGGATCAACATCATCTTCGGAGCAGGCAGCGCCCTTCTCGTGCTGTTCACGTTCCTTCCCTGGCTCAAAGGTGGTCTCCTGACGGTGAATCCTTATGTGTTCGCGAAGACCTTCATTGAAAACGGCCTCAACTACGGCGCACTCAATTTCACTATGGTGGGCGTTGCGGTCGCGCTTGCGGTGGCGATTATTGTGCTTGCGAGTGCCTACAGCGCTTACCTGAACTTCGCGAAGGGGCGCACCTTCAACCTCGGTAACGCTGCTTCTTTTGTTGCATGCCTCCTGTTCATGATTACGTGCTTGGTGCATCAGTTTGCCGCGCAATCCAGCGACGGGGGTATGTCTCTGCCAATCAGCATGAGTTTCGAAATTGGGTTCTACCTTACGATCGTCGTTTCGCTGGTTCTGACCATTCTGGGCTCTGGTCGCATCGATCTTCAGAAGTACTTGAACGGAATAGGCGCTTCGCAAAAGTAGCGCGCCGTGCCGATGCGTGTAGACAACGATTTTGACGGTTGGAGGATGATCCTGTGTTCTGTCCCAATTGCGGAAGCGAGTATGAAGAGGATTCGGTGTTCTGCGAATCGTGCGGCATGAATCTCGTTGCGGAGGGCCCGGGGGAGACGGCCGAGCTAGAGCGGTTGAGCACTGAGGGCGGTGCTACGGCGGAGGAGCCTTCTCCTGAAGTTGGCTACCCGGCAGAGCCTGCCGTCACGATTCCCATGGCTCCGGTGCAGAGTGCCTACCAGCCTGATCCTGCGCCTGTGGTCGGTTTTGTGCCTGCGGCTGTTCCAGAGCCTGGGACTGGCCCCGCGCCGGAGGAAAAGAAGAGCCGCGTTCCCCTCATTGTTGTTGGCGTGGCCGTTCTTCTGCTTGTGGGGGCGATTGCTGCGGTGGCTCTTACGACTGGGTCGTCGGGTTCCTCCGACGGACAGGGGGCGAACGCTCCAGAGGCGACCGAGGATCAGCAGGCGACGGACCCCGAGGAGTCCGAGGATGCTGCCGAGCCCGCAGAGGAAGCCGAAGAGGGGAAGGGTGAGTCCGTCGAGCACCTTGTCGTCTTCGAGACGAGCGGCGGCACTGCCTACGAGCAGGCGAAGGCTCTCGACGGCTCTGTCATCACTACGCCGACCGACCCGTCCCGACCCGGTTACGTTTTCGAGGGATGGTACGCCGACAAGGACTTCGTGACGCCGTTCGTCTTTCCCCATACCGTTGAGGCGACCGACCCTGAGACCATCTGCATTTTCGCGAAGTGGGCCGAGGAGAGCGCGCAGCCGACGGGTTCTCGGGAGAATCTGTCGGAGGCATACGCAGGCGGGTACGGTCAGACCATGCCCTCCTACTATGAAGTGTATCGCGACTGTGTGTTCCCCCAAAGCAGCGATGAATACCTGACCTATGCCCAGGTCAACCTCCTTAGCCAATACGATGTCCAGCGTGCTATCAACGAGATTTACGCAAGGAACGGCTATATCTTCCAGAGTTCGGCAGATGAGAGAGCGTTTTTCGAGACGCAGAACTGGTATTCCGGAACGGACACCGACATGGATGTCGTTTCGTCGAGGTTCAATGATTACGAGCGGGAGAATATCAAGCTCCTGCAGGACTATCGGGCGTCAATGTAGGCTCTGAAGGGGATAGGGCGCACCGTGAAGGATGAAACGATGAGAGGGAATATCTGTTGCTATTCGCGCATGGCGTTTCCCGTGGCGGTGTGCCTCGTTGCCCTTGCGGTTGCTTTCCCGCTTCTCGTGCTGTCGGGCTGTGCCACCGATGGCTCTAAGGACGAGGTCGTCGTGGAGGAGCCGTTGGAAGTTTCCGATCATATCGAGGTCGAGCCGGTCTATGTGATCCCTGAGGTGCTCAGCGAGCCCGAGGAAGAGGATGAAGTGTCCGGCTATCTATCCGCTGGCGATGACGTCTCAACTCCAAGCGAGACGCAGACGCCGACGCTGACCGCAACGGCGGCAGAGCTCCGCGGACGGCTGAACATCGTCGAGGACATCCGGCCCTCGCTTTCCCACGGCCCCAAAACTGCCGCCAACCAGAAGTACATCGTGCTTCACGACACCGAGGGCGACGGGTCGCCTCAGTCGGTCGTCGACTGGTGGGACGGCAACGGCAACCTGGTGGCCTCGCAGTTCATCATCGGCAAGGACGGTACCATCGTCCAATGCGTGCCCATGGACGAGATCGCGCACCATGCGGGCTATGGCGACACTGGCCACAACGAGAAGTACGGCATAGCGGAGGACGGGCGCGACGACATGGCGGGCTCGTCGCCCATCGGGTCTTGGGCCGCCGACTACGGCATGAACGCCTGGTCGGTCGGTGTCGAGCTTGTGCATGTGGGCGGCTCGGGCGATTATCCGGAGGCGCAGCTTGAGGCGCTGGACTCGCTTATCGCCTACATCGACGCCTATTACGGGTTCGAGAGCCAGATCATCGACCATAAGGCCTGGCGGACGGGCAACTCGGATACTTCCCCGGAGTTCGCCGGCTATCTAGCCAACTACCAAACGACGCGAACCCACGACGGGTCTTAAGGGGCTCTAAGCCAGATCGGCGCAGTAGCTTCGGGGTTGTATGCGGCGGTTGCTTTCGGGGAAGAGGTGGGCGTAGATGGCCATGAAGTAGCTGTCGGTCATGGATGCCATGTAGTCGACGACGATCTGGTTCGGGTCTTGGGCCAGGTACTCCTCGGGCTTGATGGAGCGCGATGCTGCGCACAGGCGCCGCAAGTGGTGCTGGAAGATGGGGCTCTCGCGGCGGTCGGCCATCACATCGGCAAGCAGGCGCGCGTACATCTCCTCGAACATCTCCTCCACGAGGTTCTCGGTCTCGTCCACCATGCCCTCTTTCAGGTAGATGACGTCGTAGTTCTGCCGCTTGGCGCGCTTCAGGTCGGCGAACACGGCCTCGCTCATGGCAATTTCCGGCTTGCCGTAGGAGTTGTTCACGATATCAACGGTGAGGTTGTTGATGATCTTCGCGTTGGAGGCGCCGATGACGTCTGCGTCGAACACGTCGAGTGAGTCGATGACCCCCATGGCCAGGGCGTCCTGGCGGTCCTTCCCCAGGTAAGCGATCATATCGGACACGCGCACGACGCAGCCCTCCAGGGTGGAGGGGCGCAGGGTCTTGATGGTCTGCTCGTCGGCGTTGCAGGCTTCCACGAGGCCGTCCAACTCTTCGAAGGACCCGCAGGTGCCGCGCACGAGGCGCTGCTGGGCGAACTCGCCGTTGTGGCAGAGCACGCCGTCGAGCGTCTGCAGCGACACGTTGCGCCGGTACAGCTCGTCCAACACGCGCACGGAATGCACGTTGTGGTTGAAGTAACGCCCGGTCCGCGCGTGGTAGCACTGCGACAGGAAGCGCTCGCCGGCATGGCCGAAGGGGGTGTGCCCCACGTCGTGGCCCAGCGCGATGGCCTCGATGAGGTCGCCGTTCAGCCCCAGCAGGCTGCCGATGCCCCGGGCCACGCGGCTCACCAGCTGCACGTGCAGGCCGCGGCGCGAGATCTCGTCGTTTTCCGCGAAGGAGAACACCTGGGTCTTGTCGGCGTAGCGGTTGTAGGCCGGGATGTTCAGCACCTTCTCGATGTCGCGCACGAAGGCGGGGCGGGTGAGGGTGGCCCTGTCGTGGGCGAAGTCCTCGCGGCGGACGACGTCCTCGTCGGCGAAGCGGTAGGGGCTCATGCGCCCGGCGGCGCGGTCGGCGCGGATGGCCGCCTCGACTTCCGGGTCCAGGGTCAGGTAGGGTGCGGTGTCTTTGCTCATGGCGTGCGCTCTCGCTTTCTCGCGTCGTTTTCCGCCGCCATTGTACCTGCGGAACAGATGTTTGAAGCCGAGGTGCTATACTTTCCAGAAATCATTTGGGAAGTGGGGCGCTGTCTCACGGGCGAAACGGGAAGGAGCGGCGTGGCCGGCATCAGCGACGAGGATATCCAGAAGGTGCGCGAGGCGAGCGACGTGGTCGCCGTCATCGGCGAGCGCGTGCCCGTGCGCCAGAAGGGCCGCGACTTCTGGTGCTGCTGCCCGCTGCACCAGGAGAAGACCCCCTCGTTCAAGATTGACCCGGCCACGCAGCTGTGGCACTGCTTCGGCTGCGGCGAGGGCGGCGATGTGTTCTCCTTCATCATGAAGACCGAGGACCTGAGCTTCCCCGAGGCCGTGCGGCGTTTGGCCGAGCGCGCCCACATCGACATCCAGGAGACGGGCGGCCGCCCCTCGATGCCGGCCAGCCGCAAGGCGCGCCTGAAGGAGATCTGCGCGAAGACGGCGGAGTTCTACCATATGCAGCTCATGCGCGGCAAGGGCGAGGAAGCCGACGCGGCCAGGGCCTACCTGGCCAGCCGTGGCTTCGGCGGCGCGGTGCCGGGGAAGTGGGACCTCGGGTTCGCCCCCGGGCGCGGCACGCTGGTGCGCCACCTTATCGGCCTCGGCTTCAAGCCCGACGAGCTGGTGGACGCCAACGTGGCCCTCGACGGGCGCGGCGACGGCGTGCGCGACCGCTTCTACAACCGCGTCATGTTCCCCATCCGCGACGTGGCCGGTGACGTGATCGCCTTCGGCGGCCGCGTCATCGGCACCGGCGAGCCGAAGTACCTGAACTCCCAGGAGACACCGCTGTTCCACAAGTCCCAGGTGCTCTACGGGCTCGACCACGCCAAGGCCGCCATGGCCGCCACCGGCGAGGCCATCGTCGTGGAGGGCTATACCGACGTCATCGCGCTGCACGAGGCCGGGGTCACCAACGTGGTGGCCACCCTGGGCACGGCGCTTACCATGCGGCATATCCGCGTGCTCTCGCGCCACGCCTCGAAGCGCATCGTGTACCTGTTTGACGGCGACGCCGCCGGCCAGCGCGCCGCCGACCGGGCGCTCGCGTTCATCGACCGCACCATGACCGAGCAGGCGGGGAAGTCCCAGGTGGAGCTGGTGGCCGTCACGCTGCCGGGCAACCAGGACCCGGCGGAATACGTGGCCGACGCGGGGGCCGACGCGCTGCGCGAGGTAGTGGCCGGCGCCAAGCCGCTTCTGGAGTTCGGCATCGAGCGGCGGCTTGAGAGCTGCGATTTGGAAACGGCCGCCGGGCGCGACCGGGCGCTCGCGGAGTGCCTGGCGGTGCTCGCCCCCATCAAGGACTCGCTGCTGGCGAAGGACTACGCGGTGCGCATCTGGTCGCGGCTGCGGGCCCACGGCCGCCTCGGCATTGAGGAGGGCGACGTGCTCGCGCGCCTGGCGAGCCTGGAGGCGCCGCGCGTGCAGGAGCGGGACGACGAGCCCGCGCCCGCGCCCCGAGCCCCGCGCCGGGCCCTGTCCCAGGCCGAGCGGAACCGCCTGCGCTTCGAGCGCGAGTTTTTGAGCGTGGCCGCGCGCCACCCGCTGGTAGGCCTGGCCCACGCCGACGCTCTCGCTCAAATCCAGTGGCACGAGGACGTGCACCGCCAGGTGGCCGAGGCGCTGCTGGCGGTGCTTGCGGAAAACCCCACGGCCACCGCGGCCGACATTGTCACGAAGGCGACCATGGCCACGCCCTACGCCGCCCGTGTGCTCACCGCTGGCGCCGACAGCGAGAAGGCCACGCCGGAACAGACCGGCGCGTTTCTGGCCGAGGAGCTGGCTCTGGGCGATGCGGAAGATGCCATCGGCTCGCTCACCGCCCAGCTGAACGCCGGCGCCACCGGCGAGGAAGCCGAGCTGCTCCACGCCGCCGTAACGGCCCTGCAGCTCGATGTAGCCACCCGCCGAGTAACCCACCGCAATCAAGTAGGCCCCAGCTAACCCCGTAGGGCAAGGGCTCTGCCCTTGCCGCTTTTGTCAAGCGCTCTCGTATGGGCGGAAAGGGCAGAGCCCTTTCCCTACGAAGTCTTCCGACGAGAAGGGCCGTCTTCCAGAGGCCCTCGGCTCCCAGAACGAGCTAAGTTCGAAGCCGAGGGCCCCCGGAAGGCGGCCCTCCATTTCTCGAACCTTCGCTTTTGAGCAACACTGAATGTCTTTCGAAAGATGACTGGTGGCGAGTTGGATGTTTGGGCAGGTGCTAATCTGTTAAAATTATTTATCCCATTTCGATGGAATTCGACTGAAAAATTATCAATTTGCCGACAGGTGCTTCCCATTGCGAAGTTCAGAATGTACAATTGTCGAAAATGAACGGAGGGCATTATGGCTACGGCGAGCATTGGAAAAGTTGTTAAACTCGATGACAAAATGGCGCGCATAATCGCAGATGCTATGGAGAAGCCAACAAAGAAAGTGAAGCTTGAACCTGGACTTATAGAGACCAGAGTTGAGCCGTCGATTTACACTCGGATCAAATAGTAGACGGAGTCTGCTTTGAAGTTTGTTTCTCTGCCCCTGCGCGATCTACTGCGCGGGGGCATTTCGTCTCAATTGCTGCAGGAGAAGCTCAATGGATTTCGATGCGAACGCGATACGGATGTCGCCAGGTTCCTGCAACTATACGCTATCGACAACGAGCGGCTTGGTGCCAGCCGTAGCTATTTGATTGCCGATCGAGAGGCGTTGGACAGCGATGGTACGCTTCGGTTAGTGGCCTTCTTTACTTTGGCGATCACGTCTACCGATTATTCCAGCGTCTCCAATCGAGCAAAGCGAAGGATTTTGGGCGACTACCCTCGCGTTTCCAGGGAAGGCCACTTTCCCGGTTATCTGCTTGCGCAATTGGCTAGGGATGATAGGTTCACGAGGGATGACCTAGACTGCTCCAATTTGCTCAGCTTCGCTGAGAGCATCGTGGACGCGGCGGCTGATGCCGTCGGCGGCAACTTGTTGTATCTTGACTGTAAAGAGCCGCTTGTCGGGTATTACGAGCGTTTTGGATATACGGCACTTCCGCATCTAACACATGACGGCTTTTTCAAGATGTTTAAAAGTCTCTCTGGCATTTCGTGATCGGGAAAAAGAGTCCTCTCCATGGCGGGGCCGTGTATCACGTTGGCGGAAAGGGCGTGGCCCTTTCCCTGCGGAGAGCAGGCGGCGGAGCGGGCGCTCTTCGCGTTGGAGATTTCGCGGCTTGGGTGGACAGGCGTTCGCGCCAGCTTCACAATGGTTCCGAACAAACCTCAAGAGTAAGGAGCCTTTGTGCTGCCCATCGTCATTTCCCCCGACCCCATTCTCGCCACGGTCTGCGAGCCGTGCGATTTCAAGGATAAGTCCCTCAAGCGCCTGGCCAAGCAGATGCAGCACGCCATGTACAAGAACTACGGCTGCGGCATCGCGGCGCCGCAGGTGGGCGTGACTAAGCGCCTCGTCGTCATCGATGTCGACTGGGATGGCGAGAAGGGCGAGAAGAACCCCATCGTGCTGGTGAACCCGGAAATCGTCGAGCTTTCCGGCGAGCCGGAGGAGGGGCTGGAAGGGTGCCTTTCGTGTCCCGGCGTGAACGTGGCCGTGACGCGCCAACCCTGGGCCCGCGTGCAGTACTACGATTTGGACGGCGAGCTGTGGGAGATCGAGGGCGACGGCCTGCTGGGCCGCTGCCTGCAGCACGAGATCGACCACCTGAACGGCCGCACGCTCTTCGAGAGCTGCGATCCTGTGACCCGCATCGAGGCCCTGCGCGCCTACGAGGAGGCCAAGGCCGCCGGCGCGCGCCCCGGCGACACCGATATCGAGGTGAGGTAGCGTGCGCATCGTCTTCATGGGAACGCCGGCGTTCGCGGCGGACATTCTGTCGGAGCTGGCCGAGTGCCACGAGGTGGTGGCGGTCTACACGCGCCCCGACGCCGTGCGCGGTCGCGGGCGGGCGCTTGTGCCCTCGCCGGTGAAGGAGGTGGCCGAGGCCCGCGGCATTCCCGTGCGCACCCCGCGCACCCTGCGCGACGCCGACGAGCAGGCGGCCCTGGCGGCCCTTGAGCCCGACGCGGTGTGCGTGGCGGCCTACGGGGCCATCCTGCCCCGCGAGGTGCTGGACATTCCGCGGCTCGGGTGTCTGAACGTGCACGGGTCGCTGCTGCCGCGCTGGCGCGGGGCGGCCCCCATCGAGCGGGCCATCCTCGCCGGCGACGAAGAGGTGGGCGTGTGCATCATGGCCATGGAGGAGGGGCTCGACACGGGCGACTTCTGCGTCTGCCGGTCGCTGCCCGCCGCCGACCTGACGGCCGCCCAGCTGACCGCGGAGCTTTCGGCCCTGGGGGCCAACGCGCTTCTGACGGCCCTGGCGCAGCTGGAGGCCGGGAACCTGCGCTGGGTGAAGCAGGACGAGGCGGAGGTCACCTACGCCGAGAAGATAGCCAAGGGCGAGCTGGACTTGGACCCGGCCGAGGCCGCCGTGCAGAACGTGCGCCGGGTGCGTGCTTCCAGCGAGGCCCACGCGGCCCGCTGCGTTATCGCCGGGCGGCCGGTTACGGTGCTTTCCGCCCGCGTGGCCGACGAAGATGCCCCGGTGGCGGCCAAGCCCGGGGTGGCCATCTTCGCCGCCAAGCGGCTGCTTCTGGGTTGTGCCGAGGGCGCCGTCCAGGTGCTGGAAGTGAAGCCCGACGGCAAGCGGGCCATGGACGCGACTGCCTTCGCCGCCGGCGTGCCCGGCTTGAAGAATGCCGAAGGGGAGTGGGCCCGTGCGTAACGATCACCGCGCCCACAACCAGCGCCGAAGCTACGACCGCGCCTCCCAGGGCGATCGTGTGGCCCAGGGCGGCCCGCGCCAGAACCGCGGCGGCAAGAGTTTCGACAAGAAGGGCGGCAAGCCCTTCGAGAAGCGCGATGGGAAGCCCCACCCGAAGCGCGACAGCGACGGGAAGCCTTACCCGAAGCGCGATGGCAAGCCCTTCGACAAGCGCGACCGCAAGCCCTCGGGCAAGCGGGACGACGGCTTCAAGCCCTCGCACGACAGCAAGCCCTACCAGAAGCGCGACGGCGCCGCCCGGCTTCCGCGCGACGACGCGCGCCAGCAGTTCGACAAGCGGCGCGGCTCGGGCAAGCGGGCAACTTCGGCCCGCGAGCTGGCCCTTTCCGCTATCCACCAGCTGCGAGAGCGCGACGCCTTCGCCCAAGACGTCATCGCCAAGACCATCGACGACTCGAAGCTCTCACGGGAGGACCGCGCCTTCGCTACGCGCCTCGTGCTCGGCGTCGTCTCCATGCGCGGCACGCTTGACGAGGTCCTCGACTCCTGCATGGACTCGCCGGACGATGTGTCCCCGGCGGTGCGCGACGCGCTGGACCTGTCGGTCTACGAGATCATCTATCTGGACAAGAGCCCGCACGCCGCCGTGGACCAGGGCGTGGAGCTGGTGCGCTCGGTGGCCCCGCGGGCGAGCGGCCTGGCCAACGCGGTGCTGCGCCGGGTGGTGCGCGCCAAGGCGGCCTTCCCCTTCGGCGACCCCCGCTGCGACCTGGCGGCCTACGCGCGCCTGCACGGTTTCCCCCAGTGGCTCACCGAGCGCCTGCTGGCGGAGCTCGGCGGCCAGGGCGCGCTGGACTTCATGAAGGCCTCCAACGAGCCGGCCCCGGTGTTCGTGGCCGTGAACGCCGTGAAGGCCGACGAGGCCGAGGTGGTGGCCGTGCTCGCCGCCGCCCACGGCGAGCCCGAGAAGGTGACGGTGGCCGGTCGTGAGGTGCCCGGCTGCTACCGGCTCGCCTCGGGCACGGTGCTGCTCGACGGCCGCGTGGCCCGGCTCATCAACCAGGGCCTGCTGCTCGTCTCGGATGCCACATCCCAGGCGGTGGCGAGCCTGGTGGTGGGCGATGCGCTGCCGGCCAGCTTCCTGGAGATCGGCGCTGGCCGCGCCACGAAGACCATCCTCGACCAGAGCTGCGCCCGCCGCCGCTTCGGCGAGCAGATTCCCGACTACGTCACCGTGGACAACCACGCCTTCAAGACGAAGCTTCTGCGCGAGCGGGCCGAGGCCTACGGCGTGTCCGTGGCCGAGGCCTTCACCGGCGATGGGACCGACCTGGCCGCTGTAGTGGGGGAGCGTACCTTCGACACGGTGTTTCTGGACGCCCCCTGCACGGGGCTCGGCACTCTGCGCCGCCACCCCGAGATACGCTGGCGCCTGCGCCGCGGGACCATCGCTGAGCAGGCCGAGCTCAACGGCCGTCTTTTGGCCGAGGCCGCAGCCCACGTGGTCCCGGGCGGCACGCTCGCCTACGCCACCTGCACCATCACCCACGAGGAGAACGCCGACACCGTCGAGAAGTTCCTGAAAAGCGAGGCCGGCGCCGCCTTCGAGCTCGTTCCCTACGAGAACCCCGAGCTCGGCCTGGCGACTCCGTTCTTCAGCCCCGCCCTCGTGCCGGGCGGCCCCGATGCCCACTTCCTCGCCCTCATGCGGAGAAAGCGATAGGCAGCTCACGGAAAAAACTATGGGCGCGTTACCGATGTTGTAACGGTTTTGAAACGCAGAGGGACGCGGTGTCAGTAAAATGCATCGCTATACCCAACAGGAACCGTCACTCGAAAAGGAGGTCGCAGGTCGTGGAGCCGAATATCAAAGAGGTGGCGGGGCGCATCCGCGCTCTGCGCGAGGACATGGACCTCACCATGCAGGAGATGGCCGACGCCACGGGGCGCTCGGCGGCCGAGTACGCCGCCCAGGAGTCCGGCGAGGAGGACCTCTCCTTCACCTTCCTGTATAAGTGCGCCGAGAAGTTCGGCGTGGACGTCATCGAGCTGCTCACCGGCGAGAACCCGCATCTGACGGGCTACTCGCTCACCAGGGCCGACCAGGGGCTGTCCATCAAGCGCCGCGCCGGGTTCGAGTACCTGCACAAGGCGCCGCACTTCCGCCACAAGCTGGCCGAGCCCTTCGTGGTCACCGCGCCTTATTTGGAGGAAGAGCAGAACGTGCCGGTGCACCTGTCGCGCCACGAGGGCCAGGAGCTCGACTTCATCATCTCGGGCCAGATGCGCTTCGCCTACGAGGACCACGAGGAAATTCTGAACCCGGGCGACGTGGTCATGTACGACTCCGGTCGCGGCCACGGCATGGTGGCCACGGGCGGGGCGCCCTGTGTATTCCTCGCCATTGTGATGAAGCCCCAGGACGAGAAGATTATCTAGGCGCCGCCGGGAACGCCCCGACGTCGCCGAAACCGATAATCCCATCCGTTCTCTGACTTCACCCAAGGAATTCCCATGCGCAACATCAACGAACGCTACGTTACCGAGGCCTTCGACGAGGAAGGCCAGCTGACCCAATTCGACATAAAGACCCCCGCCGACTTCAACTTCGCCTACGACGTGGTGGACGACATCGCCGTTGCCGACCCCGACCGCCGCGCCATGGTGTGGTGCAACCCGGAGGGGGAGGAGCACGTCTTCACCTTCGCCGATATGAAGCGCTGGTCCGACAAGACGGCGAACTTCCTGGCAGACTGCGGCATCGGGCGGGGCGACTTCGTCATGGTCATCCTGCGCCGCCACTACCAGTTCTGGTTCGTCATGCTGGCGCTGCAGAAGCTGGGCGCGGTGGCGGTGCCGGCCACCTTCATGCTGAAGGAGCACGACCTCACCTACCGTCTGCAGGGGGCCGACATCAAGGCCATCATCGCCACCTCGGCCGGCGACATCGCCGACACGGTGGACGCCGTCGTGGCGGAATGTCCCAGCGTGGAGGCGCTCATCCTGGTGAATCCGGCCGGCGCGGGCCTCACGCCCCAGGCGGCCGACGGCACCTGGCTGCTGCCCGAAGACGAGCCGGCGGGCCCGGCCCTTTCTGGCCCTGCGGGCATCTGCGCGGCGCCGGCGGTGCGCGCGGGCTGGCGCGACTTCAACAGCGAGGTGCGCGCGGCCTCGGCCGCCTTCGCCCGGCGCGAGACGGCGGCGGCCGACCCCATGCTCATGTACTTCTCCAGCGGCACCTCGGGCAACCCCAAGATGGTGCTGCACGATTCCGGCTACGCGCTCGCGCACCTCATCACGGCGAAGCACTGGCACAACGTGCGTCCCGACGGCCTGCACTTCACCATCGCCGACACCGGTTGGGGCAAGGCGGTGTGGGGCAAGTTCTTCGGGCAGTGGCTCATGGAGGCCGCGGTGCTCACCTACGACTTCGACCGCTACAACCCCGCCGACATCCTGGACCTCATCGGCCGCTACGGCGTGACCACGCTGTGCTGCCCGCCCACCATGTACCGCATGATGACGGAAGTGAACGTGGACGAGTTCGACCTTGCGAGCCTGGAGTACTGCACCACGGCTGGCGAGGCGCTCAACCCCGACCTGTTCGACTTCTGGCGCGAGCACACGGGGCTGACCATTTACGAGGGCTTCGGCCAGACGGAGACGCCGCTTACCGTGGGCAACCTCACGAATTCCACGCCGCGCCCGGGCTCTATGGGCAAGCCGGTGCCTCTGTACGACATGCGCATCCTGCGCGAGGACGGCACGGAATGCGACACTGGCGAGACCGGCGAGATCTGCATCGGCATCAACCCGCATCCGGCCGGCATCATGATGGAGTACTACCGCAACCCCGAGAAAACGGCCGAGGCCATGCACGACGGCTGGTACCACACCGGCGACACCGCTTGGCGCGATGAGGAGGGCAACTACTGGTACGTGGGCCGCAACGACGACGTCATCAAGTCGAGCGGCTACCGCATCGGGCCCTTCGAGATCGAGTCGGTCATGCTTGAGCATGAGGCGGTTCGCGAGGTGGCCGTTACCGGCGTCCCCGACCCGGTGCGCGGCTTCGCCGTAAAGGCCACCGTGGTGCTAGCCGACGGCTGGAAGGGCTCCGACGCCCTTACGCAGGAGTTGCAGAAGTGGGTGAAGCGCCAGACCGCGCCCTACAAGTACCCGCGCATCATCGAGTACGTGGACGATCTGCCCCGCACCGTGAACGGCAAGATCCGCCGCGCCGCCATCCGCGAGCAGGACCGCACCCACCACGAGTCGAAGAAAACCCCGGAAGGCCTCATTTAATGGAGCGCCCGCAGGTTGACCGTAGGGAAGGGGCCATGCCCCTTCCGCGCGACCCGGAATGCCTTTCATCCTCGGTTGAGCGGCAAGGGCATGGCCCTTGCCCTACGGAGGATAGGGGTACCCTGCCATTTCCGTTGGCGCCGGTCACCGTGGTGGCGGGGCATTACGGGGTGGGGAAGACCAACTTCTCGCTGAACTTGGCGCTCGATGCGGCGGCTGCGGGATTTCAGGTTACCTTGGCCGACATGGACGTGGTGAACCCGTACTTCCGCTCGAGCGAGTACCGCGGGCTGCTGGACGCGGCCGGGGTGCGCCTTATCGCCCCGGTGTTCGGCGGCGCCGGCACCGCCCTCGACGTCCCGAGCCTCACCGGCGAGCTGTCGGTGGCGGTAGAGGAGGCCTATCGCAGCGACGGGCGCTCCATCGTCATTGTGGACGCAGGGGGCGACGATGTGGGGGCTACGGCCCTCGCGCGGTTCGCGCCGGCCATCGCGGCGGGGCCCTACGCGCTGCTCTACGTGGTGAACGCCTTCCGCAACCTCACGCAAGAGCCCGCAGACGCGGTAGCGGTGCTGCGCGAGATAGAGGTCAAGAGTCGCCTCGCGGCCACGGCGGTGGTGGGCAACTCGCACCTGCAGGGCGACACGGTTTGGCAACACATTGCCGAAAGTGTCCCATTCGCCCAGGCCGTAGCGGCTATGGCGGGCCTTCCGCTCGCCTGCGTTACCGCGCCCGAGGCGACCATTCAGCGGGAAAACGCGGGGTCATGCGCACGGGAAAACGGCGTGGAAGTCTATCCTGTGAAAGTGTACGTAAGGCCGCCTTGGGCCGACTAGCCCGGGCGCCAAGCGCGAGACGAGAGAGAAACACCGCGGGGCTGCGTGCGCCCCGCGCGAGCAACGGCAAGGGAGGACCAATGGCAAGAGTCACGTTCGACGACTTCTTCTGCAAGGGCTGCGGCCTGTGCGTCGAGGTATGCCCGGCCCACATCCTGGAACTCGATCCGGATGTCATCACGGCCAAGGGCTACCATCCGGCCCATTGCATCGACGAGGACCGGTGCACCGGTTGCGGCACCTGCGCGATCATGTGCCCCGATGTGGCCATCAAGGTGGAAAGGTAGTCTCATGGCAGAAAAAGTTCTCATGAAGGGCAACGAGGCCATGGCCGAGGCGGCCATGCGCGCCGGCTGCCGCTTCTTCTTCGGATACCCCATCACACCCCAGACCGAGGTGGCGGCCTACATGGCCAAGAACATGCCGAAGGTGGGGGGCACCTATCTGCAGGCCGAGAGCGAGGTGGCGGCCATCAACATGGTCTACGGCGCCTCGGCGGCCGGCGCCCGCGTCATGACGTCGTCCTCGTCGCCGGGCATCTCGCTGAAGAGCGAGGGCATCTCCTATATGGCCGGCGCCGATCTGCCCGGCGTCATCATCAACGTGCAGCGCGGCGGCCCGGGACTGGGGTCCATCCAGCCCTCGCAGGCCGACTACTGGCAGGCCACCAAGGCCACCGGCCACGGCGACTTCCACATTGTGGTGTATGCGCCCTCCACGGTGCAGGAGATGGCGGATTTCGCCTACAAGGCCTTCGATGTCGCCGACGAGTACCGCGTGCCGGTCATGATCATGGCCGACGGCATGCTCGGCCAGATGATGGAGCCCGTGGTGCTGCCCGAGGCCCGCAGCCTCGAGAGCCTGCCCGAGAAGCCCTGGGCCACCAACGGCCATGGCATGAAGCGCTTCCACAACGTGGTGAACTCGCTGTACCTGACGGCCGAGGATCTGGAGACCCTGAACCTCGAGCGCTACGAGCGCTACGGCACCATCGCCGAGACCGAGCAGCTTTCCGAGAGCTACCTCACCGAGGACGCCGACATCGTGCTTACGGCCTTCGGCGGCGCCGCCCGCGTGGCCCGCAGCGCCGTGAACGCCGCCCGCGAGCGCGGCATCAAGGCCGGCCTCTTCCGCCCCATCACCCTGTGGCCTTTCCCGACCAAGGCCCTCGCCGAAACCCTCGGCACCGCCAAGGCCTACCTGGACGTGGAGATGAACATGGGCCAGATGATCGAGGACGTGCGCCTCGTGGTGAAGGACGCGGCCCCGGTGGAGTTCTTCGGGCGCACCGGCGGCGTCATCCCCACCCCCGACGAGGTGCTTTCCGCCATCGTCGCGCTGAACGAGAAGGTAGGTGAGTAGCATGAGCGAGAACCAGGACATGAAGGTCGTCTACGAGCGCCCCCATTCGCTTCTGCCCGTGGTGACCAACTTCTGCCCGGGCTGCCCCCACGGCATCGTCGAGCGCCTGGTGGCCGAGACCATGGACGAGCTGGACATCGAGGGCGAGACCATCGGCGTGGCGCCGGTAGGCTGCTCGGTGATCTCCTACGACTTCTTCGGCTGCGACATGATCGAGGCCGCCCACGGCCGCGCGCCGGCGGTGGCCACGGCGGTGAAGCGCGTGCACCCGGACAAGGTGGTCTTCGCCTACCAGGGCGACGGCGATTTGGCCTCCATCGGCATGGCCGAGACCATCCACGCGGCCACCCGCGGCGAGAACATCACCATCATCTTCATCAACAACGCCATCTACGGCATGACCGGTGGCCAGATGGCTCCCACGTCGCTGCCGAACCAGGTCACCCAGACGAGCCCCTACGGCCGCGACGTGGCCACGGCGGGCAACCCCATCCGCGTGAGCGAGCTTTTGAACGCGCTGGACGGCCCGGCCTACATCGAGCGCGTCACCGTGGACACGCCGAAGAACGTGCGGAAGGCCAAGAAGGCTATCAAGAAGGCGTTCCAGAACCAGGTGGACGGCGTGGGCTACTCGTTCATCGAAGTGGTTTCCACCTGCCCGACCAACTGGGGCATGACCCCGCAGGCCGCCTTCGAGTGGATGCGCGAGAACATGCTGCCCTACTACCCGCTGGGCGTGGTGCGCGATGTGACCGCCGAGGGCTTCGCGAACGCGGCCGAGGCCGCGAGCGCCCGCAACGCCACCTGCCCCATCGCCCACCCCGAGAACCAGGAAGGGGCCAACTAATGAGCAACGATCTGAAATGCGTCGTCGCCGGCTTCGGCGGCCAGGGGTCGCTCTTCGCCGGCAAGGTCATCGCCACGGCGGGCCTGGCCGAGGACCGCGAGGTGTCCTGGATGCCCTCCTACGGCCCGGAGATGCGCGGCGGCACGGCCAACTGCTCGGTGACGCTGTCCGACGAGCCCATCGGCAGCCCGCTCATCACCGCCCCCAACGCGCTCATCGCCCTGAACCAGCCCTCCTACGACAAGTTCATCGATGCGGTGGCCGAGGGCGGCGTGGTCGTGGCCGACACGGCCATGGTGCCGAACATGACCGAGCGCGACGACGTGACGGTCATCGGCCTTCCGGCCACCAAGCTCTGCGAGGAGGCGGGGCTCAAGGGCCTCGGCAACATCGTGCTCATCGGCCAGCTGTGGGCGCGCACCGCTTTCTGCAGCCGCGAGGCGCTTGATGCCGCCATCGCCAAGTGCGTGCCGGCGAGCAAGCCCGAGAAGCTCGAGCAGAACCGCCGCGCCATCGAAATCGGCATCAACGCCTAAGGAGCAGACATGGAAGAGAACCTGCAAGAGCTCGGCATGCGCATCCAGGGCCTGCGCGAGGCCTGCGATGTGTCGCGCCACACCATGGCCGAGGAGCTCGGCGTCGACATCGACACCTACCGCTCCTGGGAGGAGACCGGGGTGGACATTCCCATCTCGGCGGTCTACCACATGGCCACGAAGTTCAACGTCGATCTGGCCGAGGTGCTCACGGGCACCGCGCCGAAGCTGAACACCTACCACGTGGTGCGCCGCGGCGAGACCGAGGAGGTGGAGCGCTTCCCCGGCTACCACTACGAGGACATGGCCAGCCGCTACTCCCACAAGATCATGCAGCCGCTGCTCGTCATCCTCGACCCGAGCGACGAGCCCGCCGAGCTGGTGGAGCACCGGGGCCAGGAGTTCAACTACGTGCTGGAAGGGTCGATGATCCTCACCTTCGGCGACCGCGACATCGAGCTTGCCGCCGGCGACAGCATCTACTTCAACCCCGAGTACCCCCACGGCCAGCGCTGCAACGGCACCGAGCCCTGCAAATTCATCACTATTATCGCTGAGTAGAAACTCCCAACCAAGGGAATCTTTCGCAGTTATAAGAGCAGCGGCGTGACTTCGGGTGTTCCAACCGAGCGAGTTCCGCAGCGACTGAAAGTGCCCAGTGGACACTTTCACAAAGCGAGGACTGTCTGAGCGAATTGGAATACCCGGAGGCGCGACGCGGACGGACACGGAAAGCAAGGAAGACAAGAGAGCAACCATGGATCATGTGCTGAAGAAGTACTGCCCGAGGATCGAGTTCGATTCCTACGAGGACTTTGCGGAGAACTTCAAGATCGAGGTGCCGGAGGCCTTTAACTTCGGCTTCGACGTGGTAGACGAGTGGGCCGCCGTAGAGCCCGACAAGCGCGCCCTTCTGTGGTGCAACGACGCTGGCGAGGAGCGCACCTTCACCTTCACCGACATCAAGCGCCTCTCGAACCAGGCGGCCAACGCCTTCGCCGATTTGGGCATCGGCAAGGGCGACGTGGTCATGTGCATCCTGCGCCGCCGCTGGGAGTACTGGATCTGCGCCGTGGCCCTGTGCAAGCTGGGCGCCACCATCATCCCCGCGTCGCTGCAGCTGACGAAGAAGGACGTGGCCTACCGCGTGAACTCGGCCGACGTGAAGGCCATCGTGGCCGTGAACGACGACTACGTGTGCACCCAGGTGGAAGAGGCCATGCCCGAGTGCCCCTCTATTCTGGCGAAGTTCATCGTCGACGGCAGCCGCCCGGGCTGGATCGACTTCGACGAGCTCATCGCCGATTTCCCCGACACCTTCGAGCGGCCCACCGGAGAGGCCGGTGTCACCTCGAAGGACATCATGCTCATGTACTTCACGAGCGGCACCACGGGCAACCCCAAGGCCGTCGAGCACAACTTCGCCCACCCGCTCGGCCACATCATCACGGCCAAGTACTGGCAGCAGGTGCGCGAGAACGAGCTGCACATGACGGTGACCGACTCCGGCTGGGCCAAGTTCGGCTGGGGCAAGATCTACGGCCAGTGGATTTCCGGCGCCACCATCTTCGCCTACGACATGGACAAGTTCGTGCCCACGAAGCTGCTGCAGAAGATCCAGGACTATAAGCTCTCCACCTTCTGCGCGCCGCCCACCATGTACCGCTTCATGCTGCAGGAGGACGTGGAGGCCTACGACCTGTCCAGCGTGAAGAACTTCGCCACGGCCGGCGAGCCGCTGAACGCGGAAGTGACCATCCAGTGGGAGCGCCTGACCGGCAAGAAGATCCGCGAGGGCTTCGGCCAGACCGAGGGACCGGTGCTCGTGGCCACCTTCCCCTGGATCGAGCCGCGCCCCGGCTCCATGGGCAAGCCCTCGCCGCTGCTCAACGTGAAGCTGCTCGACGACGGCGGCCGCGAGGTGGAGGACGGCGAGGAGGGCGCCATCTGCGTCACGGGCCTGAAAGAGGCCTACCCGCCGGGCCTGTTCGTGGGCTACTACAAGAACCCCGAGCGTACGGAAGAGGCCGTGGGCGGGGAGTACTACAACCTGCACGACCTGGCCTGGCGCGACTCCGACGGCTACCACTTCTTCGTGGGCCGCGACGACGACGTCATCAAGTGCTCCGGCTACCGCATCGGCCCCTTCGAGGTGGAGAGCGCGCTCGTGGAGCATCCGGCGGTCATCGAGTGCGCCGTCACGGCCGCCCCGGACCCCATCCGCGGCAAGGTGGTGAAGGCCACCGTCGTGCTGGCGAAGGGCTACGAGGGCACCGAGGCGCTCACTCGCGAGCTCCAGGAGCACGTGAAGAAGACCACGGCCCCCTACAAGTACCCGCGCATCATCGAGTACACCGACGAGCTGCCCAAGACCATCGGCGGCAAGATCAAGCGAAAGCTCATCCGCCAAACCGACGGCATCAAGGAGTAGGGAAGAGGCGCCCGCGCGAGGCGCCTCTTTTCATTTGGGTGACAAGCTGCGGTTACAAAAGGCGAAAAATCGCGGTGAGCGGCGTTGTCAATTATGGGGAAGATCAGGTATCATGTCCGACGAAGCGAAACCCCAAGGGGCGATGGCGTCGCGTAATCGCCGCCCTTGCCCCTCGAGGTTCGGGTCAGCTGGGGAGGGCAGATCTGCTCGCTTCGAAGGAAGGAGGCGCGAGGCGCGTCTCAAGGATCCCCAACTGGAAGGAAGAGGCATGACAGAAGAAGAGAAGAAGGTGGAAGAGCAGCCCGTCGAAGGCGAGCCGGCTGCCCAGAAGAAAAAGAAGAAGTGGCCCATCGTCGTGGGCGTTGTCGTCGCTGTGCTCGTCGTGGCCGGCGCCGGCTTCTGGGTATGGCATGAGCAGCCCAGCTTCTGCAACGCCATCTGCCACACCCCGATGGACGCCTACCTGCCCACCTACGAAGCCGAGATCAACCAGCCCGGCACCGACAAGTGGGGCAACGAGGTGACGAACTCCAACGCCATGATGGCTCCGCTTCACCGTATGGTTGGCGACGGCGCCACCTGCCTGACTTGCCACGTGCCCACCCTGTCCGAGCAGATCGGCGAGGGCATGAGCTGGATCACCGGCAACTATGAGGTTATGCTCACCCAGACCGGCCAGTACGTGGTTCCCGAGAAGTCCCTCGAGGAGCTCGTGGCCGCCCGCGGCATCGAGCCCGACCAGTTCTGCCTGAACGAGTCTTGCCACAACATGACTCGCGACGACCTCGTTGAGGCCACCTCCGACATGACCCGCAACCCGCACGTCGCCCAGCACGGCGAGGTGCAGTGCAGCGAGTGCCACAAGGCCCACCGCGCGTCGGTGAACTACTGCTCCAGCTGCCACAACGACGCTGACATCCCGGACGGCTGGATCACCGCCGCCGAGGACAAGGCTCTCGTGAAGGAGCTCGAGTCCATGCAGAACGCCTAAGTTCTGACAACAGAACGAGCGTAAGAGCGGCCCCTCGGGGCCGCTCTTTTTGTGCCCAGAGTTAGACAGGGCCCCCTAGGTTTCGAAACGGCCCTCGCGGGGTTACGGTTGCGTGTCCAAAGGCGCGCGGCTTCCCGAAGCTGAGTTCAAAGGTTCACTATAGAGCCAGTCCCATGGCGCACCGCACCGCCGTGCGCCCCGTGAAAGGAGCCGAGGAATGGAACTGAAGAATTCGAAGTCGCTCAAGAACCTTGAGACCGCACTCGATTTGGAGTGCCGCGCCTACTGCGAGTACACCTTCTACGGCCAGCAGGCCGCCAAGGACGGCTTCACCCAGATCTCCGAGATCTTCAACGAGACCGCCGGCAACGAGCTGCACCATGCCAAGCTGCTGTTCAAGAAGCTGCACGGCGACGCGATGCCGCACACGCTTGACAACCTGCAGGCCGCCAAGGCTTCCGAGGAAGCCGAGGGCGTTGACGCCTACCAGAAGTTCGCCGAGGAGGCTCGCGTCGAGGGCTTCACCGACTTGGCCAACTGGTTCGAGATGCTCGCCAAGATTGAGATGAGCCACGAGGAGCGCTTCAAGACCCTCATCGACCGCGTCGAGCGCGACGAGGTGTTCCGCCGCGAAGAGGTGAAGGTGTGGGTCTGCACCGTCTGCGGCCACATCCACATCGGCACCGAGCCCCCGGAGCGCTGCCCTGTCTGCGACCACCCGCAGGGCCACTTCGAGATCCGCGCCGAGAATTACTAGGGGATTCGGAAGAGTCCCAGCCCCAGGAGAGCCGCTTGCCCAGCGGCTCTCCTGCCGTTCGCGGGGAAATTTGAAAAAGTTGTAGATGAGGGTTGCGGTCGGCTTTTCTGGCGCGTACTATGAGCGCGTCCTTTAAATGCGGTACAGAGAGGCCGACAAGGTAACTACATCAGCGCACTGAACGAGAGCCGCAGCGGTTCTCGCAAAGCGCAAAGAAGCAGAAGCCTTTGTCAGCTGACAGGGCTTTTTTGTTTGCCCTGCAGCGGCAAGAGGGAGCCGTGAAAACTCGGCGCGGCTTCCCGGCACTGTTCTGTACGCACGAACCTGAGAAGGGAGTGTGTATGAACGACGAGAGCATGGTCAAGTCGGTCTGCATGGACGCAGACGACATCGAGCGAGCAGTGACGCGTATGGCGCACCAGATCCTCGAGGCCAACAAGGGTGCTGAGAACATCGCGCTCGTGGGCATCGTGACCCGCGGCGACCTTCTGGCGAAGATGCTCGCAGCCAAAATCAACGAGATCGAGGGGGTAGACGTTCCCCTCGGCAAGCTGGACATCAGCTTCTACCGCGACGACTTCGCGACGCACTTCGCCCCCGAGGTGCACTCCACCGACATCCCCTTCGCCATCGACGGCAAGACCGTCGTGCTCGTGGACGACGTCCTCTACACCGGGCGCACCATCCGCGCGGCCCTGGACGCCCTCATGGACATCGGCCGCCCGGCCGCCGTTGAGCTGGCCGTCCTCGTGGACCGCGGTCACCGCGAGCTGCCCATCCGCGCCGACTTCGTCGGCAAGAACGTGCCCTCTTCCTCGTCCGAGAACGTGCGCCTGTTCCTCGAAGAGGTGGACGGCATCTCCGCTGTGGAAATTCTCGACATCGAACCGGGCAAGCGCGCCGGCGCCTCGCCCCTGGGAACCAAGGAAGGTGAGTAGGGCATGGCCTTCGATCACAAGCACCTCATCGACATCACGGAGTACTCCGCCGATGACATCATGACCATCCTGGAGACGGCCAAGACCTTCAAGCAGGTCAACGAGCGCCGCATCAAGAAGGTTCCCACGCTCAAGGGCTTCACCGTGGTGAACATGTTCAACGAGCCCTCCACCCGCACCCGCTCCTCCTTCGAGATCGCCGAGAAGCGCCTCTCCGCCGACTCGCTGAACTTCGGCGGCTCCTCTACGGCCACGGTGAAGGGCGAGAGCCTGGTGGACACGGTGAAGACGCTCTGCTCCTACAAGATCGACTGCATCGTGGTGCGCGACCGCTGGGCCGGCGTGCCCCGCAAGATCGCCGACGTGTCCGGCGTGTCGGTCATCGACGCCGGCGACGGCAAGCACCAGCACCCCACCCAGGCGCTGCTGGACCTGTACTCCATCTGGGAGGAGAAGGGCGACCTGAATGGCCTGCACGTGGGCGTGGTGGGCGACATCGCGCACTCCCGCGTGTGCGGCTCGCTCATTCCGGCGCTGAAGATCATGGGCTGCGAGGTGACGGTTATCGCGCCGCCCACGCTTCTGCCTGCCCGTCCCGACATCCTGGGCGCCGACCATGTGACCAGCAACTTCGACGAGGCGCTGCCCGAGCTTGACGTGGTGTACATGCTGCGTATCCAGCGCGAGCGCTTCGAGGGCGCGCCGTACCCGAACCTGCGTGAGTACAACCTGCTCTATGGCCTCACCCAGGAGCGCGACCGCCTCATGAAGCCGGATGCCTGCGTGTGCCATCCCGGCCCCATCAACCGCGGCGTGGAGCTCGACAGCTTCATGGCCGACCATCCGAAGCGCTCCATCATCCTCGACCAAGTCTACGCCGGCGTGCTTGTGCGCATGGCTGCCCTGTATCTGCTCCTAGGAGGTAGCAACGATGGCATTGATGCTTAAGAACGCCCGTCTCATCGACCCGCAGATCGGCCTGGACGAAGTGGCCGACATCCTCATCCGCGACGGCAAGATCGTGGAGGTCGGCACGAACCTGACCATGGAGAAGGGCGTCGAGCGCGACCTTTCTGGCAAGATTGTCACCCCCGGTCTCGTGGATATGCACGTGCACTTCCGCGACCCGGGCCAGGAGCAGAAGGAGGACATCGCCTCCGGTTCCCGTGCGGCGGCCCACGGCGGCTTCACCGCGGTGTGCACCATGCCGAACACGAGCCCGGTGGTGGACGACGCCGTGGCTGTGGAGTACGTGAAGGCCCGCGCCGCGGCGGTGGGGAAGTGCCGCGTGGTGGTGTCCGGCGCCTGCTCGAAGGACCTCAAGGGTGAGGTGCTCTCGGATATGGGCGACATGTACGCCCACGGCGCCCCGGTGTTCACCGATGACGGCCACGGTATTCAGGATGCTGGCATGATGCGCCGCGTCATGGACTATGCCAAGCAGTTCGACACCGTTATCATGGCCCACTGCCAGGACGACTCGCTCGTGGCCGACGGCCAGGTGAACGAGGGTGTGGCAAGCACGCGTTTGGGCATGGTGGGCTGGCCGGCGGAAGGCGAGGAGCTGGAAATCGCCCGCGACATCGCGCTCTGCCGCCTGACTGGGTGTCCCTTGCACATCCAGCACATCACCACGAAGCGTGGCCTGGATCTTGTGGCCGCCGCCAAGGCCGAGGGCCTGCCCGTCACCTGCGAGGTGACGCCGCACCATATGTTCCTCACCGAGGACGACATCACCGCTGAGTACCAGACCTCTCTGAAGGTGAACCCGCCGCTGCGCACCGCCGAAGACGCCGCCGCGCTCATCGAGGGCGTGAAGAGCGGTGTGGTGGACGCCATCGTCACCGACCACGCGCCCCACACCGACTGGGAGAAGGACCGCGAGTTCGAGCTGGCGCCCTTCGGCATGACCGGGCTCGAGACATCGCTGTCGCTGGTGCTCACCAACCTGGTGTCCAAGGGCGTCATCGACTACGGCCGCATGGTCGAGCTCATGGCCGTCTCGCCGCGCGCCATCCTGCGCCAGGAGCCGGTGAAGATCGAGGCCGGCAGCACGGCCGACCTCACGGTCATCGACCCCGAGGCTGCCTGGACTGTAGAGGTGGGCGACTTCTACTCCAAGGCCAACAACTCCGGCTTCATCGGCGCCGAGCTTGTGGGCCGCGCCACCGACACCTACGTGGGAGGCTACGCCACCATGGAAGACGGCAAGGTCGTAGAGTAGCGCTTCAACGACCCCAGGCAAATCCGTAGGGAAAGGGCCATGCCCTTTCCGCTCAACCAAGGCAGACAAGGGCGACGGGAATCCTCCCGCCGCCCTTTCTCTTTGAGCGCAGCCTTCCGTTCGCCTTGGGTTACGGGCAGGTCGCGGAGAGGCAACGGGACGGGCAGGGTGCCGGAGCCAGCGCGGGAGCGTGACACAATGGGACAGGCGGTACCCCGCGGATAATTTCCGCGAAGGGTCTTGCCAAGAAGTAAACCTTTGCTAACATTGATAGAGTTAGAAAAGGGTAACTAAAAGGCCCCTCAGAAAGGACTCTTCATGAACGCATTTTCCCGCAGAACCTTCGCCGGCATGCTGGGCGTGGCGGCTCTCACGCCGCTGCTCGGCGGCTGCTCCTCTGAAGCCACGGTCTCGGTCCAGGAGGGCAGCGAGACGGCCCAGGACGGTGCCGCCGACAACGGCACGCGCACCGTGGACACCGACAAGGGACCGGTGGAGATTCCCACCGACCCGAAGACCATCGTGTCCGACTACTACCTCGGCGAGCTTCTGGCCGTCGATGTGAAGCCGGTCATCGCCTCGCCCTACGCGCTGAACAACCCGTTCCTCGCCGGTATGTGCGACGGCATCGAGGAGCTGAACACGGTCTCCGCCGAAACCTCGCTCGAGATGATCGCCGAGAAGCAGCCCGACCTCATCATCACCATCACCGAGGCCGACTACGAAAAGTATTCCAAGATCGCGCCGACCGTCTACATCCAGGACGGAAAGCGAAGCGATGAGGACCTGTTCCGCTACATCGCGTCGCTCGTGAACAAGGAGGACGCGGCCGAGGCCTACATCAACGAGTTCAACGACAAGGTGGCCACAGTGAAGGACGAGATGGTGAGCATCGTGGGCGACCGCACCGTGTCCATCCTGGAGGTGTGGCCCCAGGAGATCTACACCATGGGCAGCCGCTTCGCCCGCGGCGGCTCCATCCTCTACGACATGTGGGGGCTGAAGGCGCCCGAGGCCATCCAGTCCACCATGGTGGACGGCGATGAGACCTACAAGGTCATCTCGGTGGAGGCGCTGCCCGACTACGCCGGCGACTTCATCCTCTACGGCGTGCTCGACGGCGCCGACAGCGCCTATGTGGACGACTCGCAGCTATGGCAGAACCTGCCGGCGGTGAAGGCCGACCGCGTGCTGCCCTACGAGCAGGTGGCCTTCATGCACCGCGACCCCATCACGCTCACGAACCAGCTGGACATTTTCGTGGACTTCTTCCGCGCCCACGAGAACGACGCCGCCTAAGGACGCTCGTTGTCCCGGGTGCGCATATCGCTGTTCCTCATCGGGGGAGCCGTGGCGGTCTTTCTGGCCGCCGGGCTCTCCCTTTTCTTCGGTAGCACGGCCATTGCCCCTGATCAGGTCATCCAAGCCCTCATCCATCCCGATATGGCGAACCAGGACCAGGTGGCCATCGTGGAGCTGCGCGGCCCCCGCACCGTGGCCTGCATCCTGGTAGGCGCGGCCTTCGCCGTGGCCGGCGCCATCATGCAGGGCGTGACGCGCAACCCCCTGGCCGACTCGGGGCTTCTGGGCATCAACGCCGGGGCAGCTTTCGCGCTGGCGCTGTGTCTGGCACTGCTGCCCGGCATGAACTTCTCGGGCGTGGTGCTCTGCTCCTTCGCCGGGGCGGCCTTCGCCATGGCCGTGGTCTACGGGGCCGTCAGCTTCCGGCGGCGCAACGTGGACCCGGTGCGCTTGGTGCTGGCGGGCTGTGCCGTGGGGCTCTTCCTGACGGCGCTGGCCCAGGCCGTGGCCATCTTCTTCAACATCGGCTACAGCCTCACCTTCTGGACGGCGGGCGGCGTGGCCGGCGTGCGGGCGAGTACCTTAGGCATGACGGCGCCGTTCATCGTGGTGGCCCTGGCGCTGTCCTGCGTGCTGTCGCGCCGCGTGGCCGTGCTCTCGCTCGGCGACGACGCAGCCCAGGGGCTCGGCGTGGCGGTGGGGAAGACGCGCACGCTGTGCCTTGTGGTAGTGATGGTGCTGGCCGGTGCCGCCGTGGCGCTCGCAGGTCCGGTGGCCTTCGTGGGCCTCATGGTGCCCCATGTGATGCGCCGCTTCGTGGGCGCCGACTACCGCGCCGTCATTCCTGCCTCCATGGTGGGCGGCGCGCTGTTCATGCTGCTGGCCGATGTGATCGCCCGCACGGTCATGGCGCCCACCGAGGTGCCTATCGGCTTTATCTTCGCCATCGTGGGCGTGCCCTTCTTCATCTGGTGCGCGCGAAGGGAGGCGGCGGGCCTTGACTAAGGTTGGGAAGAGAACGCGGACGGCCGTCGTCTTCGCCGTGCTGGTCCTGCTGGCCGCGGGTCTGCTGTGGGCCGACATCAACGCCGGCTACCGCAGCATCTCGCTGGAGGAGCTGGGGCAGATTATGGCGGGCACAGCCAGCCAGAGCCTCACCTACACGCTCGTGGAGCTGCGCCTGCCCCGGGTGCTCACGGCCCTGCTGGTGGGCGTCGGGCTGTCCGTGGCCGGCTGCATCTTGCAGGGCGTGTCGCGCAACGATATGGCCGACCCGGGCGTGCTGGGCATCAATGCCGGTGCGGGCCTGCTAGTGGCGGCGTTTATCGTACTCGTGCCCGCGAACGTGGTGGCCTCTGAAATTGCGCTGCCGGTGCTCGCGTTCCTCGGGTCGCTGGCCGTGGCCTTCGCCGGCTGGCGCCTGTCGGTCGTGCGCGGCGTTTCCAGTCCCAAGCGGCTGCTGCTCATCGGCGTGGCCCTGGCCACGGGGCTTTCCAGCGTCACCTCGCTTTTGATGCTGCAGCTCTCCGACGGCGACTACGCCTTCGTGCAGAACTGGATCGCCGGCAACATCTGGGGCGCCTCCTGGCCCAACGTCGTCATGCTGGCCGTGGGGCTTGCCGCGCTCGTGATCGTGGCCCTGTACTGCGCCCGCACGCTGAACGTGCTGGCCCTGGGCGCGGCGGCGGCCAGTGGCCTGGGCGTGAACGTGCGCCGGGCCTCCGAGGGGCTTCTGGCTGTGGCCGTGGGCTGCTCGGGGCTGTGCTGCGCGGTGGGCGGCGGCCTCACCTTCGTGGGGCTCGTGTGCCCGCACCTGGCGCGCCGCCTCGTAGGCCCGAACTTCCGCGTGCTCATTCCCGCCACGGTGCTCGTGGGCGCGGTGCTCATGCTGGCGGCCGACATCGTCTCGCGCACGCTTCTGGCGCCCAATGAGATTCCCGTGGGCATCGTGGCGGCGGTCATCGGCGCGCCGTACTTCCTGTATCTGCTGGCGAAATCTTAAAGAGAAGGGGGAGTGTCATGAGTGGTGAAGCAACTGAAACCGCCCTCGTTTGCGAGGGCTGCGACCGCACCTGCGCCTGGTTCAACGATGCCGCCCTGCGCGGCGAGGGCATCTCGGTGGGCTACGAGGATCGCGTCATCATCGAGCCCATGGACGTGGCTATCCCGAAGGGGAAGGTGACGTCCATTATCGGCCCCAACGGCTGCGGCAAGTCGACACTACTGAAAGCCCTCTCGCGCACCATGCCCGTGCGCGCCGGCGCGGTGTATTTGAACGGCCAGGCCCTGGCCGAGATGCCCACGGCTGAGGCGGCCCGCCAGATGGCGCTTTTGCCCCAGTCGCCCCAGGCCCCCGGTGGCCTGACGGTGAAGGAGCTCGTGAGCTACGGCCGCTATCCTCACCAAAAGGGCTTCGGCCGTCTGACCGAGCACGACCGCGAGATCATCTCCTGGGCGCTGGCCATCACGCACTTGGAGGAATTCGCCGACCGCGCCTTGGACGCCCTCTCCGGCGGCCAGCGCCAGCGCGCCTGGATCGCCATGGCGCTCGCCCAGGACACCGACCTCATCCTCCTCGACGAGCCCACTACCTACCTGGATATGGCCCATCAGCTGGAAGTGTTGGAGCTGCTGCAGTCCCTCAACCGGGACCAGGGCAAGACCATCGCGCTCGTCATCCACGAGCTGAACCTGGCGGCCCGCTTCTCCGATTGGATGATCGCCATGAAGGACGGCTCTATCCGCGCCGCCGGCACCGCCGAGCAGGTAATGACCCCCGCCATGATGCGCGAGGTCTTCGGCTTGGAAGCCCTCATCAGCCCCGACCCCTGGACAAACAAGCCCTCCCTCATAAGCTACCGCCTGGCTTGAGGCCCCCGCAGCGGGGCAGCGTCCTTAGCGCTCTGCCGTTCACGGGCTGTCAAGGGCCTTTTGTTTTTGTGCAGGTGCATACCTCGCAGGGGGTTCTATGATCAAAAGCGACCTTTAAGAGACGGTACGGAGAGACCGACAAGGTGCGCTTTCAAGGGAATACCTGCCTTCGCGATCTCCTGCTTTCGGGCGGGAGTTCTTTTTTAGGGCCTTGGGCAGCGCCGCCGGAAAGGACGGGCTTATGAGCAAGGTCTCGGATTATCTGCTGGCGAACACATCGAAGCCGCCGGCTAGGCGCGCGCTGCTCGCGCTGGAGGACGGCACGGTGTTCGAGGGTGTGGCCTGCGGCGCCGAGGGGGAGGCCTTCGGCGAGATATGCTTCAACACCTCTATGGAGGGCTACCTGGAAATTGTCACCGACCCCTCCTATGCGGGGCAGATCGTCGTGCTCACCTACCCGCAGGTGGGCAACTACGGCGTGAACCTGGAAGACGCCCAGGCCGAGCACCCGGCTCTGCGCGGGCTCGTGGTGCGCGATATGTGCGCGACGCCTTCCAGCTGGCGCTCGCAGGAGGCACTCGGTGACTATTTGATCCGCGAGGGCGTCGTCGCCGTCGAGGGCATCGATACCCGCGCCCTGGTGCGCCACATCCGCGACCACGGCGCCCAGCGCGCCGGCATCATCACCACCGGCGAGGACGCGGCCGCGTTCCTCGAGAAGGTGCGCACCTCGCCCGACTTGGTGGGCGTGAACCTGGCGCGCGAGGTGTCCTGCTCGGGTATTCGCCGCCTGGGCACCTCGGTTCCCACGAGGCTCTTCGGGCTGGCCGAGCCGCGCCCGGCGCGGCGCACGGTGGTGGTGTACGACTGCGGCGCGAAGCGCTCCATCCTGCGCGATCTGGCGCGCAGCGGCTGCTCCATCACCACGGTGCCCTGGAACACGCCGGCCGAGACGGTGCTTTCCATGAACCCCGACGGGGTGTTCTTCTCGAACGGCCCGGGCGACCCGGACGCGGTGGGGGAGACCTACGAGCAGGTGGGGAAGATCCTCGGGAAGGTGCCGGTGTTCGGCATCTGCCTGGGGCACCAGATGATGGCCAAGGCCGCCGGTGGCGAGATAGAGAAGCTGAAGTTCGGCCACCACGGTGGTAACCACCCGGTACAGAACCTGCTCACGGGACGTGTAGAGGTGACGGCCCAGAACCACGGCTTCTGCCCCCGCTTCCAAAGCCTGGGGGCCCTCGTGCCGGAACTTTCCGGCGGCTTCGACAATCATGAGGAGGACCTGCGCGCCTGGGCCCGGCGCGGCATCGCGCCCGTGGTGGACAACGAGCGCTTCGGCCGTATACGTCTCACCCATGTGAACCTCGACGACGGCACCGCCGAGGGCTTCGCCTTCCTGGACATCCCCGCCTTCAGCGTGCAGTACCACCCCGAGGCGGCGCCCGGCCCCACCGACGCCCACTACCTGTTCACGGCGTTCGCGCGGCTCATGGCCGGCGACGCCGACTACCTGGACATCGATATCGCCGCCGACCGCCTCGACGGCTGGAGCTTCGCCGACGCAGGGGCGGCGGCAACCGAAGGGAAGGTGGCGTAAATGCCCAAGCGCGACGACATCAAGAGCATCCTCGTCATCGGCTCCGGCCCCATCGTCATCGGCCAGGCCTGCGAGTTCGACTACTCCGGCGCCCAGGCCTGCAAGGTGCTGCGCGAGGAAGGCTACCGCGTCATCCTCGTGAACTCGAACCCCGCCACCATCATGACCGACCCGGAGCTGGCCGACGCCACCTACGTGGAGCCCATCACGCCGGAGTTCGTGGAGAAGGTGATCGCGAAGGAGCGCCCCGACGCGTGCCTGCCCACCCTCGGCGGCCAGACGGGCCTGAACACCGCCATCGCGCTTGCCAAATCCGGCGTGCTCGAGCGCTACGGGGTCGAGCTCATCGGCTGCGACGTTGACGTCATCGAGCGCGGCGAGGACCGCAAGCTCTTCAACGAGTGCATGGCCGACCTCGGCATCGAGGTGTCCCGGGCCGGCTACGCCTACTCGGTGGACGACGCCCGCGCCATCGCGGCCGACCTCGGGTTCCCCGTGGTGCTGCGCCCGTCGTTCACCATGGGCGGCGCCGGCGGCGGCATCGCGCGCGACGAGGACGAGCTCGTGCGCATCGTGTCCCAGGGCCTGGAACTGTCGCCTGCTGGCGAGGTGCTTGTGGAGGAGTCCATCGAGGGCTGGAAGGAGTACGAGATGGAGGTGATGCGCGACGCCGCGGGCAACGGCATCGTCGTGTGCTCCATCGAGAACTTGGACCCCATGGGCGTGCACACCGGCGACTCCATCACCGTGGCGCCGGCCCAAACCCTCACCGACCTGGAGTACCAGCGCATGCGCGCGGCGTCGCTCGCGGTGCTCGAGCGCGTGGGCGTGGCCACCGGCGGCTCCAACGTGCAGTTCGCCGTGCACCCGGAAACGGGCCGCATGGTCATCATCGAGATGAACCCCCGCGTTTCGCGCTCCTCGGCCCTGGCCAGCAAGGCCACGGGCTTTCCCATCGCGAAAGCCGCGGCGCGCCTGGCCGTGGGCTACACGCTCGATGAGATCATGAACGACATGACGGGCACCACACCCGCCTGCTTCGAGCCCTCCATCGACTACTGCGTGGTGAAGGCGCCGCGCTTCGCCTTCGAGAAGTTCCAGGGCGCCGACGACACGCTGACCACCCGCATGAAGGCCGTGGGCGAGGTGATGGCCGTGGGCCGCACCTTCGAGGAGGCGCTGGGGAAGGCCCTGCGCTCCCTGGAATGCGGGCGCGTGGGCTTCAGCGGCAGCGCGGGCGACGACGAGGTGGCGCTTACCGACGAGGAGCTCTTCGAGGCCCTCTCGCGCCCCACGGCCGAGCGCATCTTCCTGGCCGCCGAGGCCCTGCGCCGCGGCATGGGCGCCGGCGAGCTTCACGAGCACACGGGCATCGACCCGTTCTTCTGCGCCCGCATGGCCGACATAGTGGTGGTGCAGGAGGCGCTTCGCACCTGCAAGCTGGAAGACCTCGACGCCGATGCCTTCCTTACGGCCAAGCGCTACGGTATCTCCGATGCGGAAATCGCCCGGTTTACCGGCGCGGACGAGCGCACGGTGCGTGCCTGCCGCAAGATCGTGGGCGTGCGCCCCGCCTTCAAGACGGTGGACACCTGCGCGGCGGAGTTCCCCACCAAGACCGCCTACCACTACAAGACCTACGACAACGCGGAATCGGAGGTGGCGCCCAAGGAACGCCCCCGCGCGCTCATCCTGGGCGCGGGGCCGAACCGCATCGGCCAGGGCATCGAGTTCGACTACTGCTGCGTGCACGCGAGCTATGCGCTGGCCGACGCCGGCTACGAGACCATCATGGTGAACTGCAACCCCGAGACGGTCTCCACCGACTACGACACCTCCGACATGCTGTTCTTCGAGCCGCTCACCTTCGAGGATGTGATGGACGTGGTGGAGGCCGCCGACCCCGACGGCGTGGTGGTCACCCTCGGCGGCCAGACGCCGCTGAAGCTCGCCCGGGCGCTCGAGGCCGCCGGCGTGCCCATGCTCGGCACCGCGCCGGACGCCATCGACCTGGCCGAGGATCGCGATCGGTTTGCGGCGCTGCTCGACGAGCTCGGCGTGGCCTACCCGCCCTCGGCCATGGCGTCCGGCCTCGACGAGGCGCGCGAGGCCGCGGCGGCCATCGGCTACCCGCTGCTCGTGCGTCCGAGCTACGTGCTGGGCGGCCGCGGCATGGGCATTGTCTACGACGAGGCGGGGCTCGCCCGCTACGTGGCCGAGGCGGCCAGCGTGTCGCCCGACCACCCGGTGTACCTCGACAAGTTCCTGGAGGGCGCCGTGGAATGCGACCTCGATGCCCTGTGTGACGGGGAAGAGGTGTACGTCGGCGGTATTCTGGAGCACATCGAGATGGCGGGCATCCACTCCGGCGACTCGGCCTGCTGTCTGCCGCCGTTCTCGCTGTCGGCCGCCGTGCAGGCCGAGATGAGCGCCATCGCCCGCCGCATCGCGCTGGCGCTCGGCGTGCGGGGGCTCGTGAACATCCAGTTCGCCGTGAAGGACGGCGTGGTGTACGTCATCGAGGCGAACCCACGCGCCAGCCGCACGGTGCCCTTCATCTCGAAGGCCACGGGCGTGCCGCTGGCGAAGCTCGCCGCCCGCATCATGGCCGGCGAGCGCCTGGCCGACCTCGACCTGCCCGATACCTTCGCGCGCCCGGGGCGCTTCTTTGTGAAGGAAGCCGTCATGCCCTTCGGCCGCTTCCCCGGCGCCGACGCGCTACTGGGGCCCGAGATGCGCTCCACCGGCGAGGTGATGGGCATCGCCGGCAGCTTCCCGGCCGCCTACGTGAAGACGCAGCTGGCCATCAGCTACGCCCTGCCCCAGGGCGGCACCGCGTTCCTCTCGGTGAACGACCAAGACAAGCGCTCTGTGGCCTTCATCGCCCGCGAGCTGGCGCGCCTGGGCTTCCGCCTGCTCGCCACCGAGGGAACCGCGGCGGTGCTGGCCGCATCGGGCGTACCCTGCGAGGTGACGGGGAAGATCCACGAGGGGAAGAGCTCGGTGGCCGACCGCATCGCCGACGGCGAGATCACCTTCATGTTGAACACGCCCCTGGGTTCGGTCACCCGCGACGACGGCTACGAGCTGCGCCACGCCGCCGTGCGCCACGGCATCACCTACGCCACCACCATCGCCGGCGCCCAGGCTATGATAGCCGGCATGGAAGCCGCCCGCGGCGGCGCCCTATCTGTGTGCTCGCTGCAAGACATGGGGGAGTAACTGGTTGCGGCTCCCCGGGGGCGGGGTTCCGGATACCCTGATTCGCTCAGACAGTCCTCGCTTTGGGGAAGTGTCCACTGGACACTTCCCGTCGCTGCGGAACTCGCTCGGTCAGGGCATCCGGAACCCCGCTGACCTCAACCATGGTTGAGATGCGTCCGCTCGCTTATAACGGGCTCGTATCCCTCTGTGCTCAACTCTTGCTGGGACATAGGGTAGAATGGGCGGCAGCTTATACGACGAGCGACGGGAGAGCCTATGACGCTTTACAACGAGAGCGCGCCCATTCTGGTGAATGAGGAAATGGGGTGCAACATCTGGCTTATGACCGTCGAGGCGCCGCGCATCGCGGCCGACGCGCGGCCCGGGCAGTTCGTGCACGTGCGCATTCCCGGTATGGACGACCACATCCTGCGCCGGCCGCTCGGCATCTACGCGGCCGACAAAGAGGCCGGCACCGTGGACATGATGTATCAGGTGCTCGGCTACGGCACCGACCGCATGACCCAGCTTGTGCCCGGCGAGGCCGTGGAGCTCATCGGCCCGGTGGGCCGCGGCTGGGAGGTGCCCGAGGGCGCCAAGCGGGCGCTCGTGGTGGCCGGTGGCGTAGGAAGCGCGCCGCTGTTCCCGCTTATCGAGGATCTCACCGAGCGCGGGGTTGAGGTGCACGCGGTGCTCGGTGCCTCTACCGTTGACGCCCTGGTGGCCCGCGAGCGCTACGAGGGCGTGCTCGGCACCTGCCCCGCCTGCTCCACCGACGACGGCACCTACGGCCATGCCGGGTTCTGCACGCCGCTCGTGGAGGCGGCGCTTTCCGAGGCGGCCGAGTCGGGCAACTACTTCGACTACGTGGCCTGCTGCGGGCCCGAGCCCCTTATGCGGCTCGTGGCCTCCATGGCCGAGGAGGCCGGCGTCTTCTGCGAGGTGTCGCTCGAGCGTCGCATGGCCTGCGGCGTGGGCGCCTGCCTGTCCTGTGTGGTCGACACCGTGGATGGAAAGAAGCGCGCCTGCGTGGACGGTCCTGTGTTCCCCTCGACGTCTGTGGTCTGGTAGGAGGCACCCATGAGCATCTCTCCGAAAGCAACCAACGTGAACCTGGCCGTCAACCTGGGCGGCCTGGCCATGAAGAACCCCGTCACCGTGGCCTCGGGCACCTTCGGCGCCGGCCGCGAGTATAACGATTTCGTCGATGTGGCCTCCCTCGGCGCCGTTACCACCAAGGGCGTCTCGCTTAACGGCTGGGAGGGCAACGCGAGCCCCCGCATCGCCGAGACCGCTTCGGGCATGCTGAACTCCATCGGCCTGCAGAACCCCGGCGTGCAGCATCTGAAGGACGACGAGCTGCCCTGGCTGCAGAGCATCGGCGCCACCACCATTGTGAACGTGTCGGGCCACAGCTTCGACGAGTACGTGCAGGTCATCGAGGCTTTGGAAGAGGCGCCGGTGGATGCCTACGAGGTGAACATCTCGTGCCCCAACGTGGATGCCGGCGGCATGACCATGGGCTGCCACGTTCCCAGCGTGGAGAAAGTAGTAGGGATGTGCCGCGCCGCCACGAAGCGCCCGCTCATCGTGAAGCTCACCCCCAACGTCACCGACGTCGCGGAAATCGCGCGCGCCGCCGAGGCGGCAGGTGCCGATGCCATCTCGCTCATCAACACGCTGCTCGGCATGGCGGTGGACGCTCGCACGCGCAAGCCGAAGCTGGCTCGCGTGGTGGGCGGCTTCTCGGGGCCGGCGGTGAAGCCCGTGGCTCTGCGCATGGTGTGGCAGTGCGCCGGTGCTGTGAAGGTGCCCATCCTTGGCATGGGCGGCATTTCCACGGGCGAGGATGCCGTGGAATTCATGCTCGCCGGCGCCACGGCGGTGGCCGTGGGCACGGCGAACTTCGTGAACCCCACCGCCACGGTGGATGTGGTGAACGGCATCATCGACTACTGCGAGGCCCAGGGCGTGGCCGACGTCAACGAGCTGATCGGAGGACTGCAGTGCTAACCGCATTCGATTCCATTCCCGCGAAAGACCGCGTCATCGTCGCGCTCGACTGCGACGCCTGGGAGGCCATCGCGCTGGCCGACAAGCTGGCCGGCCGCGCCCAGTGGCTGAAGATCGGCATGACGCTCTACTACGCCGAGGGCCCGGCCATCGTGAAGATGTTCAAGCGCCGCGGCTTCAAGGTGTTCCTCGATTTGAAGTTCCACGACATTCCGCACCAGGTGGAGGGTGCCGCCCGCTCGGCGGCGGCCAGCGGGGCCGACATGATCACCATGCACACCGTGGGCGGCCGCGCCATGATGGAGGCGGCCCAGCGCGGCGCCGAGGCCGGCGCGGCGGAATACGGCGGGGAAGTGCCTGCCACCCTCGGCATCACCGTACTCACCTCCATGAGCCCCGAGGCTCTGGCGGAAACCGGCGTAGTGCGCCCCCTGCCCGAGCAGGTGCTCGCCCTGGCGAGGCAGGCGAAGACCGCCGGCATCTCGGGCGTGGTGGCGTCGCCTCAAGAGGCTGCGGGCCTGCGCGAGCTTCTGGGGCCGGATGCCTACATCGTCACCCCCGGCGTGCGCCCGGCCGGCGCCGCCCTGGGCGACCAGAGCCGCGTGGCCACTCCGGCCCAGGCCTTTGCGGCCGGCGCGTCCCACATCGTGGTGGGCCGCCCTATCACCGAGGCCGACGACCCGGTGGCCGCTTTCGACGCCATCGCACGCGAATTGGAGTGCGATCAAGCCTGATCTATGTCAAAAACGCCCTGCGTAAGGGCCATAAATTGGGTAAATTTGCCGCAATTATTGATCTGGCGTAAATTGCGTGTTGTTTTGTCAGCGTTGCATGGTACTATTTCCACAGCCCGAACTGGAAGGAGAACAGAATCATGGCAATTCCCCAACTCAGCCCGGAAGATCGTGCCGCGGCCCTCGAGAAGGCGAAGGCCGCCCGTATCAAGCGCGCCGAGGTGCGCGAGGAGCTTAAGACCGGCAAGCTCACTGTAGCCCAGGTGCTCGACATGCGCGAGGATCCCGTCGTGGGCCGCATGAAGATCTCCACGCTCATTGAGACGCTGCCCGGCTACGGCAAGGCCAAGGCCGAGCGCATCATGCGCGAGCTGCAGATCGCCGAGTCCCGCCGCATCCGCGGCATCGGCGAGCGCCAGCGCGAGGCGCTGCTCGCCCGACTCAACAAGTAGGAACCGACGGCAAAGGAATTCATGAGAACGGGAAACCTCTTCGTCATCAGCGGGCCTTCGGGCACCGGCAAGGGAACACTCATTGCGCGCGTGCTGAAGGAGGTGCCCGATGCGTGGCTTTCCGTCTCGGCGACAACGCGACGCCCTCGTCCCGGAGAGGAGGAGGGCGTTAGCTATTATTTCCTCACGAAAGAGGAGTTCCTCTCCCTGGCCGACGAGGGCGGCTTTCTGGAATGGGCCACCTATTCCGAGAACTGCTACGGCACGCCCCGCGCCTCGGTAGAGCGCGAGATGGCGGCCGGGCGCCAGGTCATCCTGGAAATCGAGGTGCAGGGCGCGCTGCAGGTGCGCGCGAAGATGCCCGAGGCGCACCTGGTGTTCATCGAGCCCCCCTCGCTCGAGGAGCTCGAGCGGCGCCTGCGCGGCCGCGGCACCGAGACCGATGACGTGGTGGAAATGCGCATGAGCGCGGCTCTGGTGGAACTTTCCCACAAAATGGAGTATGATTATCGGCTTGTGAACGACGATTTGGACGAGGCGACCCGCCAGCTCGTCGCCTACATCAACGAAGTTGCCGAACAGTAAGAGGATTTTTGCCCCATGAGCATTATCGAACCGAAGATCGACGTGCTGCTCGATCGCACTGACAACGACCGTTTCCTGCTGTGCGCCCTCGCTTCCAAGCGCGCCCACGACATCAACGACATGATGCGCGGCCAGCGCGACCGCGCCATCCAGCTGCAGACGGCCGTGGAAATCGCCCGCGCCGCCGACACCAAGCCGCTGTCCATGGCCTTCAACGAGATCGCCCGCGGTGAGGTAAGCTACGATCCCGAGTCCATCGACGTCAGCTACCACTAATGGAAGAGTTCCAGCGAATCATCCTTGTCCACTACCATGAGATTGGGCTCAAGGGGAGGAATCGCGGAGTATTCGAGAAGCGCCTCCAGAAGAATTTGGAGGCGCTTCTTGGCGCTTTCCCCGTGGTGACGATCCATCGCATTTCCGGGCGCCTGCTCGTGTTTCTGCGCGAGGGAACGGGCCACGACGAGGCCAACGCCTGCGCCGACGCCATTCTGGGCGTGCCCGGCGTCGCCCGCGTCTCCTGCGGGTTCAAATGCGAGCGCGAGATGGCTATCATGGGCCAGGCGGCCGTGGCGGCCCTGACCGATGCCGGTGCCTTCGAGAGCTTCAAGGTGTCCGCGCGCCGCAACCACACCGATTTCGAGATCGACTCCATGCAGATGAACCGCGATATCGGCGAGGTGCTGTGTGAGGCGTTCCCCGACAAGGCCGTGAAGATGAAGGATCCCGACATTACCGTCGGCGTGGAAGTGGTGCAGAACGCGGTGTACGTGTACGCCCGCAGCATCCGCGGCATCGGCGGCCTGCCCGTAGGGTCCTCGGGCCGCGTGGTGGCGCTGCTGTCGTCGGGCATCGACTCGCCCGTGGCGCTGTGGCGCATGGCGCGGCGCGGCGCGGTGCCCATCGGCGTGCATTTCTCCGGCCGCCCGCAGACGGCCGACACCTCCGAGTTCTTGGTGGACGACATCGCCCATGTGCTCGAGCGCACCGGCTGCATCGCCCGGGTGTACGTGGTGCCCTTCGGCGATTACCAGCGCGAGATATCCATCGGCTGCCCGCCGTCGCTGAGGGTCATTCTGTACCGACGCCTCATGTTCAAGGTTGCCGAGGAAATTGCGCGCCGCGAGCGCGCCGGGGCCCTGGTGACGGGCGAGAGCCTGGGGCAGGTGGCCTCGCAGACCCTTGAGAACATCGCCGCCACCAACGATGCGGTTACGTTGCCGGTGCTGCGCCCGCTCATCGGCTCGGATAAGCTCGAGATCATCGATCAGGCCCAGCAGCTGGGCACCTTCGACATCTCGTCCATGGACGCGCCGGACTGCTGCACGCTGTTCATGCCGCGCAACCCCGAGACCCACGCGAAGCTCGACGAGGTGCGCGAGGCCGAGGCGAAGTTCCCCATCGCGGACTGGGTGCAGGCCCTCGCCGACGCCGCCGAGCCCCACGACTACCGCTGTCCCGCCTACAAGCCGAGGAAGTAGGAAGAGCGGGGAGCACTAAACCCCAATAGCGAAGAAGCCGATCCAGTCAGGATCGGCTTCTTTTCATGCGGCCCGAGTGATCAGGATTACGGGCCAGGGAATAGTTGTTGATAGACGACCCTCGGTTACTTCCGTAGGGAAGGGGCCATGCCCCTTCCGCCCAGCCCGGGTTACCTCGGGGCCCTCGCGCGGCGGCGGGTCGCCAGGGCCAGGGCTCCGGCGACGAGGAGCGAGCCGGCGGCGGCTCCTGCCAGGGTGCCGGCCAGGCGGCCCAGGGCGTCGCCGGTCTGGGCGAGGCGGGTCTTGGCGATGGTGGCCGAGTCGTCCACGGGGCCCTCGGCGGGGAGGACGCCGCCGTCGCCGGTGACTCCCGGCGGGTAGGTCGCGGGGGACTCGATGACCTCGCGGGTGCGGCCGTACTCCTCCCAGCCCTCGCCGGGTGTGAACGGGCTTCCGGGCTCGGGGTGCTCCCCGTCGGGGTCCCACTCGGAGGGCGGCTGGCCGTAGGCGAGCGCGGTGTTGCCGATGTCGGCGGTAAGCGCCGCCTCGGTCACGAGGGCGTCGAAGGCGAGGGTGACGGCCTGCCCGCCGTGGAGGCTGCCGGCCGCGACGGCCAGCACGCGGGTGCGGTGGTCGTAGGCCTCGTCGGGGACGTCCAGCTCGGTTCCGTCGGGCAGAGCAATCTTGATCGATCCCGCGATCGGCTCCAGCCCCTCCGGCACGTCGTCTCGGATGGCGGCGTCCATCCAGGAGGTCGACGGCCCCTCGTTCTTGAGGACGATGGTGTAGCGCACGGTGTCGCCCACGCGGGTGGTGCCGTCTGAGCGCGTCAGGTTCTCGGCATCCTTCGAGATCGACAGGTCGCCCTCCTCCGGGTCGTCGCCGACGATCACGGGAGGCACCGCGGGATCGGAGGACGCGACGGGCCCGTCGCCCTCGGGTGGCACGGGCGCGGGCCTCCCGGGCTCGGGGTCCAGCGGCTGGGAGCCGTCCCCGGGCTCCTCCGAGGGCACGGTGCCGTGGGCCTCGGCCACGTTGGCCGCCTCGGTGCCCAGCGCGGCCTCGCCGACGACGGCGTCGAACGTGAGGGCGACCCTCTGGCCGCCCCACAGGTCGCCGGCGGTCACGGCGACGGTGCGGCTGGCGGTATCGTAGGCGGAGTCGGGCACGGCGATCTCGGTCCCGTCGGCCAGCGCCATCTTGATCGTCCCCGCCACGGGCTCGATGCCCGCGGGCAGCGGGTCGGACACGACGGCGCCGAGCAGGCAGCTGGACGCGGCCCCCCTGTTCTCCAGGACGATCTCGTAGCGCAGCGTGTCGCCCACCTTCGTCATCTTCGCTCCGGGGCTGGTGATGTTCTCGACTGCCTTGGACACCCTCACGTCGGGGTCCGACGGCGCCACTTTGTCGCCGCCGGGAGGAGTGACGGGACCGGTCGGGGAGGGCGCGACCGGAAGAGGCTTCCCGGGGTCGTCGGGGTCGGGCATGGGGTTGTCCGGGTCGGCCGGGTCGGGGCGCGTGCCGTCGGCCTCCGCGGTGTTGGCCAGGTCGAGGTCGCCCTCCGATGCCGAGGCGAAGTCGGGCTCGGAGACCGTGCACTCGAAGGTGAGGACGGCCGAGGAGCCGCCCGCCACCGCGCCCGCGCCGACCGAGAGCGTGCGGCGGCCGTCGGCGCCCGGGGCCGAGAGGGCCCAGGTGCCCTCGGTCTTGCCGTCTCCTGCCGAGGGCGCGCCGTCTATGCCTTCCCAGGCGTTCTCCAGATGCAGGGTCGAGGCGTCTAGTTCCAGGCACTTCGGCAGCGCGTCGGTCAGCACGACGTCCGTCCACAGCGACCCCTCGGCGGAGTTCGAGCCCGTGACGGTGTAGCGCAGGCGGTCGCCGGGCTGCGTGGGGCCCTGCGGGTGCGTCAGGTTCTCGACCGACTTCGACACCGCGGGCACCGGCGCGATACCAGGGTTCGGCTTCACGGTGACGGCGATGTCCCAGTGCGTGCCCGTGTAGGCGCCGTTAGCCGTTTGGACGACGTGGAGGTCGCCGCGCCCCACGGCCGTCGGGTCGATGACGAGCGTGTAGGCGCCGTCCGCGTCGCGCACGGGCTCGCCGTCCTCGCCGCGCAGGAAGTCGGCGTCGAACACGTCCCCGTCGGCGGACTCAACGCGGATCGACCCCGAGGAATCGGTCTCTATCTTCAGAAGGACGCGCCCGGGGTGCGGGTCGTCCTCGCTCGGCAGGTCGTAGACGGTCTCCACTGCGCCGGTATAGGTCTTGTCCCCGGGGTAGATCGGGTCGCCGGTCGGGTGGTCCCCCGGCGCGGTCGGCTTGGGCGCCGGATCCATGGTGAGCGTCGGCTCCGGCGCGTCCGGCGCGGCGTCCGGGTCGGGCGAGAGCGCCACCGACGGGTTCGGGTCCACCGGCTTCACCTCCACGTCGGCCTCGGGCACCGACGGGTCGTCGGCCGGGCTCGCGCTCTCCAGGTAGTTGCGCGGCGCGCCGTCGCCGGACGCGGGCGGCAGGTAGCGCACCGACACCGTGTGGCGGTTGTCGCCGGTGGCGTCGGGCACGAGGAAGTCCTTGTCGGCCGGCGTGAAGGCGAACTCGAACTCGGTATGCGAGCCCGCGCCGTCGGGCACCTCGCGGGCGTTGACCGCCGAGGCCGCCACGGGCGCGCCGTCCTCGCCGACGTCTCCCGCGAACACCATCTTCACCGGGTCGCCTACAGCCTTGCCGTCAACGTAGAGCTGGATATAGCCGCGCGGGGCCCGGCAGGCGCCCCCGTTGGGCGACCCGTCGGGGGCCGCGTCGCCCTTGGAGATGGTCGCGCTCACCGTGAGCCGCTGGCGGGCGTCCTCGGCCACGCTGCCCGCCTGGCCGTCCTCCCAGGCGGCCCTCACGCCCGCCACCTTCGAGGTGGTCGGCTTGATCTCGCACCATCCCGTCGCCCGGTGTCCCCAGTAGCTTTCCTTGAAGCCGTCGGTGTTCGAGTACTCGGTGGAGGTCATGGTGAACTTCATGACGCCGGCGTCGCGAGGCATGTCGCCCCCGGTGTCAACCTCGGGGCCGGCGGGCACGGGCTCCGCGCCGCCGTCGGGGCGCTTGTCGAAGAGCTGGTACTTGTAGGTGACGGCGTCCCCGTCGGTCAGCTCGCGGTAGAGGGGCTTTCCCGTCGCGGGATCCTTCCCGATCTCCTCGAGGGTGGGCAGGGGCTTGTCCTTGCTTATGGCGTAGGTGTCGAAGGGCTCGCCGTCGTAGTACTTCGTCAGCCGGTCGAGGTAGGAATCCGGCAGCACGAAGTTCTCGTAGCGGCGCAGCTTGCCATCGGTGGCGGTTCCGGGCGGCCGGAACAGCGGCAGGGGAGTGATCTCGGTGGGGTTGCCGGCGGCGTCCAGCTTGTCGGTGTTCACGTAGGTGAAGTCAACCGTCACCTCGCTCTCCTGGACGATCTTGTCGGGCAGCCATAGGTAGAGGTGCCCTTTGTCGAACTCGGCCGGCGCGCCGTAGTCGTAGGGCTTGCCGTCCACGAGTAGCTGCCAGCGTGAGAGCTTGTAGGCGTTCTCGCCGACGTCCGCCGTGAGGTCCACCTCCACCATGCGCACCGGCTCGCCCTTGTCGTTCTTCGCGGTACCGCTGAATCGGAAGCCGGCCGCGCCCGACGCATTGCCGATGGAGGCGCCGGTGATGACCGCCTGTAAATTGGGCGCTCCTGCGTCTACCGCATTGATGCCCGGCGTGGAAGTTCCCGTCGGAATCAGAGTGCCTCCGGTTAATATAAGTTGGAACGACGAGCTGTCGTGGGGTGAACATCCGCCTCCGAAGCCGCTGCTGTGGATGCCCCCGTTAGACTTCACGAACCCTCCGTTAATGCGAATGTTGCCAGAGCAGGAATACACCCCTCCGCCTATTCCCGCACCATGGGCTGCTCCATTGGCGGTCACGCGGCCACCGTTGATGGTGATCCATTCGTCGGGGCCGGTGCCGCTTCCGCAGGCTCCTCCCCCGATGGCCGCGCCTCCGTTGTAGTAGGCGTCTTCCTGGCTCGCAGCGGATGCGATTACGGTACCGCCATCGAAGGTCATGTTGCCCGCTGGCTCGCCAATAGGGCCTACGTTGCTATACCAGTTCATACCTTTGCCACCGATGGCAGCAGCGTCGCCATAGGGTTGGGTAGTCGCATAGAGCTCTCCGGGATTGCTGCTCTCGAGCTTGGAGAGCGGATCGCCTTTCGACACCTTTGTCCCGTTCTCCAGCGTGCAATCGCGGGGCAACTCGCCGCCGCTAGGAACAATGTGGGTGCCTTTTGAGTCGAAGTTGAGCACCTCATCATCGATGAGAAGGGTGGAGCCGGTGGGGCAGTGAAGGGCAGGTTTGAGCAAGTCGGTGCTTTCGAGTGTGTTCTTCGTTCCGTCGCCGAGGACGAGGGTGAGTTCCGCGCCCACCTCGATGTCGATGGGCTGGGTGCCCTTGATGCCGACGCCCTCGAGAACCATGAGGGCCTTGCGGCCGGCGGGGACGACGAAGCAGATATCCGAGGGGTTGGCGATGCGGCCGGCGTCATCGTCCGTCTCCACCTTGGTCTGGTCGGTGTTCTGCACGGCGAAGCGCTCGTCGGTGTTGACGGTGATCGTCTTCGCAGTAGCATCGTAAGAGAAGTCAGAGGGGGAGACTATGTCGCCGTCGACGCCCCAGACGGTGTAGTCGTCGGCCAGCGTGAACGCGCCCGCAGGGGCGGCTGCCTGAGCGGCGGCTTGCGAGTTGGGCGAGGCTTCGCTCTCGGCTGCGCTGGAGGCAGCAATGTCCGAGAATGCGGATGCCACATAGCTTATAAGAGAAGAGAAGGTGGAGGGCGATTCGGCCGCCTCTGCGTTGTCGGCCGTGCTGTCCTCGCGCTCGTCGGGAGAGCTTGCTACTCCTTCGGGTTCTTCTGACTGGTCGGGCTCGACTTCGGGCGCCTCGGTGCCGGTCGCGCCGCTGTCGGGGGAGCCTTGCAGATCCGTGTCGTCTACGGTCTCAGAAAACTCGATGGGGGGGGGTCTCAGTGAAATCGTTCTCGGGGTCGGCGAAGGCCGCGGCGGGAACCAGTCCCGCGGCGAGCACGGCCGCCAGGCCGAGGCGGAAAAGCGACCCCCGTCGCTTCTCACTCATGATGGGTCTCCTTCTCTCGTGCGTCTCCTATAGACGCGAGGTCAAGCCTGAAATATACCCGTTTATGTCGAATCCCGCAACCATGAGGGCCTCGCTTGGCGATGGCGGGCGGCGGAGCGCTGTCTCACGGAGCGGCAAGGGCATGGCCCTTGCCCTACGGGGATGACCCGGGTTGCGCTGACAACACGGGGCCTTTGTCATGCGAGGGCGTCTAGGTTGCTTGCCTCTAGATATCCGACTTGAGGGAGGTGAAGTATTCGGCGGGGGTGAAGATGCGCTTGTCCTCTGGGAAATGTTTGGTGTTGCCGGTGACGAGGAGCGCATCGGTGGATAGGGAGAGGTTGTAGAAAGGCTGGTCGTCGGGGTCTGCGCATTCGGGCGCGAAGGAAAGCCCGGGTAGGCATTCGTGATGGATGCCGAAGTGCCTGATCTTGGAGAGCACAACATCGATATCCTGCTCGTGGAACTTGAACTTGGGGCGCCGCAGCACCTCCTCGTATTCCGCCATGAGCGCCGACGAGTACACGGGGACGATTTTGCGCGAGGCAATGCGCTGGAGCACGCCGGCCGGATAGCCGCGGTCGAGGTGAGACAGCATGGCAGACACGACGACGTTGGTGTCGAGGATGACATACTTCATGCCGAGGCCCCGGCGTGGCGCTCGCGGCGACAGGCGGCTATCTCGTCGTCTATTTCGCTGAGGGTAAGGGTGCTTGCGGCATTGCGGCGCCACATGCGCTCGAGCTCGTACTGGGCGACCCATTGGTCGTAGGAATGGATGGCCTCGTTGATGGTGTCGAACATGGAGAGGTCGATCATCATGCAGTCGATCTTCCCGTTGTTAGTCACAAAGGCGCAGCCGTCCTGGCGTACCGTCGCGCATACGGCCTTCGTTTTCGAGGCGAGCTCGGTGGAGGTGAACACGTTCAAGGCGACTCCTTCCTTCTGTGCCTATAGGTTGATAGTAGCAAAATTATCTGAAGAATACTATGTGGAATAATAGAGAGAAAAATTGGGAATACCCGAATACGGCTTCCTTACGGTTTGCGGGCGGTTGGGGGACGGGTCTGGTGCGGTTTGCGGGCGGCTCTGATGCGGCGCGGCTACGGTTTGCGGACGGCTGGAAACGGGAAATCCCCCCGACGTTTTGACGGTTTTGGTCGGGCATACTCGTCTTCTAAGCGAGGCGAGGAGGAACTATGGGCTTTCAGGACAGAGCGGAGGGCTGGGCGGCGCGGCTCCATCTTGGTGCCGTACCGAAACCGGTGTTTCTTGGGGTTGCCCTCTTGCTGTGCGTCGTGCTGGCCATTGCTGCAGTCGGCCTTGGGGTTGGGGGAGATGCGGGCGGCTTCGAGGTCGTTGCCGCAGGGGCTGCCGAGGCATCGCAGGAGGATGCCGAGTCTTCAACCGGCGCTGACGGCGGCGATGGCAAGGGGGTCGCGGCGGCGTCTTCGGGCGAGGCGGGGGTTGTCGGTGCTTCCTCTGGTACCGGAGACACGGTGCTCCCGGCACAGGCTGAGACCCCGCCGCGCAGCCTCTGCGTGCATGTGGACGGCGCCGTTGCGAGCCCCGGGGTGTACTACCTCGACGAGGGCAGCCGGGTCATCGATGCCGTTGAGGCGGCGGGAGGCGTACGCGACGACGCGGTCACGGCGACGGTGAATCTGGCTCAGGAGCTAGAAGACGGCCAGCAGGTTGTTATCCCCGCGGTGGGCGAGGAAAGCGAGGTTGTGCCAGGGGCAGGAGCGGGCACCGGCGCTTCGGGCTCTGCCTCATCGGCTTCCTCCTCGGGGCTTATAAATATCAACACCGCCAGCGCGTCCGAGCTTACGGCGCTCTCGGGCATTGGGGAGGCGACGGCGGCCAAGATCGTCGCCGACCGAGAGGCCAACGGGCCCTTCGCCTCCGTCGACGATCTCACACGCGTATCAGGTATCGGGGAGAAGAAGCTCGAGGCGATTCGCGATGCGATCTGCGTGTGAGGAAGACCCCGGTATCGCACGCCCCCATTTGCCGCCGCTGCTGGTGGGCGGTTTAGCGGTATGGCTCAGTGCGGCGGTAGCGTGGCCTCTTTTGGGCGAGGCATCGTCTTTCGCTCGCCCGGCTGTCGCTTTTGCAGGGGCTGCCCTGGGGCTATCGAGCGTGACATGGTGCCTTCGTCGCCGGGCCGTGCCGCTTCTTTGCGTCGTTGCCCTGTGCGTGGGTGGCGCCCTGGTTAGCTGCGGCCTGCATGCGGCCTTTCTTGGGACGGCTTCAGAGAATAAGACGGGGCCGTGGGTATGCGTGCTGCAGGAAGATGCGAAGAAGGGGGAATTCGGCTGGTCGGCTCGGGCCGAGGCGACGAACGGGGAAGGGTGCCGGGTCGCGGTGCGTCTTAACATGGAGGAGGAAGGCCTGCTGAGGGGCGATTGCGTGACGGTTCGCGGTTCGATAAGGGAGCCTTCCGATGGAAGCCGCGCATACTATTGGGATCGCGGCCTCGCGGGTTCCCTTTCGGCACCGGAGGGCGTCGATGCCAGCAAAGCATCGGGTGTCCCGGCGCTCCGCCGTCGGGCGCTGGGGCTTATCGAGGAGCATGGGGGCGACCAGGGTCCGCTGGTGGCGGCCCTTGTCTGCGGGTACCGGGTGCCCATCGAGGAGAGCGGCGCCTACGAGCAGTTCAAGGCAACGGGGCTCGCGCACCTGGTGGCGGTGTCGGGTGCGCACCTCTCTATCGTCACGATGTTCGTGGGCGCCGGGCTGCGCCTCGTCGGGTTGGGAAGGCGCGCCATCGCGGTGGCCACGGCGCTCTTCCTGGCCGGCTACGTTCTCTTCACGGGGGTGCCGGTTTCGGCACTGCGGGCGGCGGTGATGGCGGCCACGGGGCTCATCGGGCTTGTGGCCGAGCGGAGGCAGTCGGCGCTGGCGGCATTGGGGCTGTGCCTGGTCGCGTTCATCGTGCTCGACCCGCCGTGCGCCCTGTCGGCCTCCTTCGCCCTCTCGGCGGGGTCGACCCTCGGTATCGTGGTGTTCGCGCGGTATCTGGCCGGAGCATTTGGGCCCGCGAGGTCTTCCTTGCGACGCTTCGCGGGCGACCCGCTGTCGCTGACGGCCTCCTCGGCTTTGGCGACCCAGCCCTATGCGGCCGCCCTGTTCAGCCAGCTGCCGCTGCTCTCGCCGCTGGCGAACCTGTTGGGCGCGCCGCTGTTCACGCTGGCCTGCGTGACGGGGTTCGTCTGCGTGGTGGGGTCGTGCCTGGTGGACGAGGCCGCGCCGCTGCTGATGGGAGCGGCATCGCTCGCGGCGGCGCCGCTTTCTGTCATCGTAATCCTGCTGGCCGCCGTTCCCGGCGCCTGTCTGCCCGTCGACGCCGAGCCTGCTGCCGCGGCGACGCTCTCGGTGGCGCTCTGCACGGGGTTGTGGGCGTGGTGGCCGCGCCTGAGGCCGCGAGTCATTCTGTCGGCAGCGGCTGCCACCGTTGCGATAACGGGGGTTTTCGCGCTGGGGGTGGCCGCACCGGCCGACGACGAGATCGTGATGCTCGACGTCGGCCAGGGCGATGCCTTCCTCGTGCGCAGCGGCGGCTGCGCGGTGCTTGTGGACACAGGCAACCAGGATGCGCTGCTGCGCGAGGCTTGCGCCCGCGAGGGCATCCGGCACCTCGATGCCGTCACCGTCACGCATCACGACGACGATCACTGCGGGTCACTCGACACCTTAGGCGATGTGGCCGTCGTCGACCGGCTGCTGGTGGCTGCCGACCTGTTGACCTGCGACTGCGACTCGTGCGGCGAGGTGCGCGAGGATGCCGAGGCGGAAGGCTATCCCGGCGGCGTTGTCGGCCTGGGTGCGGGCGGCGAGATCCGCTGCGGGCGCTTTGCGCTGACGGTGCTTGCCCCCGAGTGTTTTGTCGATGGGGGAGGCAACGCCGACAGCCTCATCCTCCTGTGCCGGTGGGACGGCGATGGCGACGGGGCGGAAGATTGGAGCGCACTGTTTTGCGGAGATGCCGAGGCAGAGCAGCTGCGGGCCGTGGAGGAGTTTCTGCCCGAAGAGGGCGTCGACGTGCTGAAGGTAGGGCACCACGGCTCGAGGGCTGCCCTCGATGAGACCCTTGTCGAGCGGCTCTCGCCGAGCATCGCGCTCATCGGTGTGGGGGAGAACAACCGCTACGGGCACCCGACGACCGAGGCGCTCGAGCTCCTCGGCTCGGCGGGGTGCGCCGTTTTTCGCAGCGATGAGCGGGGAGATGTGGCCGTGGGTTTCTCCATGGAGAAACTGACAGTCGCCCCTCAAAGGGAGGCGCCCGAACCATGATCGGCTACAATGGGCCTATGACTACGAACACGGAAAACACCCTGCTTCCCGCCTACCTGGCCGTGGGCGAGGACGCCTTGAAGCGCGGCGCGGTCATCACGCGCCTCAAGGCCCGTCTCGACAAGATGGGCGACATGGCCTTCAACTCCGACGAGTTCGACGGCGAGGTAGCCGAGGGGGCCGACATCGCCGGCGCCTGCAACACGATGCCCTTCGCGAGCCCGGTGCGGCTTGTCTACGTGCGCAACGCCGAGAAGCTGAAGAAGGCCGACGCCGAGCAGCTTGTCTCCTATCTGGCATCGCCGAGCCCCACCACCGTTCTTGCCCTGGAGGCCGAGAAGCTCGCGAAGAACACGCGCCTGTACAAGGCGGTTGCCGGTGTGGGGGCGAAGGCCGTCATCGACTGCGCCCCTCCCAAGAGCTGGGAGCTGCCGAAACAGGTGCGCGCCATGGCCACGGGCCACGGCATCGTGCTCACCGAGGGCGCCGCTTCCGCCCTCGTGGAGCTGGTGGGCGAGAACACCGTGCACTTGGACAACGAGCTCAAGAAGATCGCCCTGGCCCACAACGGGGGCGACCCGGTGGCCGAGCGCGAAGTGCGCTCGCTGGTGGCCCGCACCTCGGAGGTGAAGCCCTGGGACTTCACGGCGGCCTTCGCCGAGCGCAACCTGCCCAAATGCCTCTCGCTGCTCGGGAAGATGGAGGGAACCTCGCCCCATGTGCTCATCGCCATGTGCACGACGCGCATACGCGAGCTCATCTGCGCCCAATCTATGGCGCGTCGGGGCAACCCGCGCGGGGTGGCCGCGGCGCTGAAGGTGCCCGACTGGCGCGTGAAGAACCACGGTGCCTGGGCGCGTAACTTCACGCCGACCGAGCTTCGGCGGGCGCTCGTCGCCTCGCGCGACGCCGAGCAGGCCATGAAGAGCGGCAGCGACGAGGACGAGGTGTTCTACCGCTGGCTGGTGGACACGCTGAACCGCGGGGAGGTGCGGCGATGAGCTACGATGTCGAAGCCCTCGACAGGGCGTACTCTGAGGCCGCCTTCGGCGAGCCCGTGCGCATTCTGGAAGACCTGTACCTGGTGCGCGTGCCGCTGCCCAACAACCCGCTGCACGTCATCAACTCGTACTTCATCCTGGAAGACGACGGCACGACGACCATCATCGATGTCGGGTTCAACCATCCCGACTGCGACGCCGCCCTTCGGAAGGCCCTGGCCTCCCTCGGCCGCTCGCTGGAGAAGGTGCAGGTGCTGCTCACCCATTCGCACCCCGACCACACGGGCAACCTCGACCGCATCTGGCGGCCGGGCATGAAGGTGTACGCGAACCTGCACTCCTTCCAAGAGGTGAAGAACCTCATGAAGCTCGAGGAGGCCATCTACGGGCCCCTGCTGCTGCAGGCGGCCAGCGCCGAGCAGGAAAGCGAGATCACCTACGACGGCGAGGGGCGCCCGCGTTTCCATTTGACCGCCGAGCTGCTGCCCCTGGAGAGCTACCCGCTGTTCACCTACGTGAGCGAGGGCGACGTGCTCGCCTTCGGCCCCTACACCTTCGAAGTTATCGAGACGCCGGGCCACGACGCCTGGCACATCTGCCTCTACGAGCGCAGCCGCAAGCTCATGATCGTGGGCGACCACGTGCTCGAGCGCATCACGCCGGCGGTGTACTCGTGGTTCCCGGCCCGCGATGCACTGCAGGACTTCCTCGACAGCCTGCGGAAGGTGGCGGCCTACGAAGTGAACCTCATCCTGCCGGCCCATGGGCGCCCCTTCACGGGGCTGCAGGAGCGGGTGGAGTTCCTTCTGGGCCACCACGAGGCGCGCCTCGAGGAGATGTACGAGCTCGTGCGCGCGGGCCACGACGACATCATGTCCATCTCGCAGAACGCCACCTGGCGCTATCCCGATTGGGCGAGCTGGCCCATGGACCAGAAGTACTTCTCCATGGGCGAGACGCTCGCGCACCTCATCCACCTTGTGCGGCAGGGCCGCATCCTGCAAGGGGTGTGCGGCTGGGAGTACTACTTCCGCATGCCCTACGACCGCAAGAACGTCGCACTGGCCAAGCCGTCGGACTCTTAGGAAGCCCGCGCGGCCGGGCGCCGTGTGCGTTTCCGGAAACGCACGGCCCGTGGACCCGCGGCAAGGCGCAAGCCGCCTTCCGAACGCAACGAAAAGGGCGCCCCGAATGAACTGAACCCCGATAGTGGGACTGGAAACAAAAGTTTCCAGTCCCACTTATTT
>CAJUSP010000001.1:247018-385727 GCA_910589165.1 uncultured Adlercreutzia sp. | reverse complement strand
GCGGGACTCTCTCCCGTCCGCCGCCCTCGCGAGCGGCGCAAGGAAGTACTTTACGCTAGTTCGTTTGGCTTGTCAACAACTTTTTTCAGAAACTTGAAAACTTTTTGTTGAGGCCTTGCGAACTTCGAAAGCTTTGCGACCGCTGCCCTTTCTGAGATTGACCCTCAGTACGGGGCTTTGTTCGCTGCGCCCTTCCGAAGCGCAAGATGAAATAATACGGGTGCTGCGCCTTGGATGCAAGAACTATTTTTCGCTTCACAAAATGCCGACAAATAGCGCGACCCCGGCTTGAGACCGGGGCCGCACGGGCTTCTCTTGCTTGAGGGAGCTACACGAAGCGCAGGTACTTCTTCTTCCCTACTTGCACCTTGGCCTCCGCCAGCAGCTCGGGGGCGACGTTGTAGCTCTTCGGGGCTAGGGCCTCGCCGTTGATTTTCACGCCGCCGCCGTCGATGAGGCGACGGGCCTCGGAGACGGTACCCGCTGCCTGGGCGTCCACGAGGATACGCGCCAGGTAGACGAGGCCATCCTCGTTGGGCGTGAGATCGGGGGCGAAGGTGGGCGCGTCGGCGGGGAACCCGTGGTCCTTGAACTTCAGGTCGAAGTCGGCCTCGGCCTCCTCGGCGGCCAGCGCCCCATGGTAGGCCTCCACGATGTTGCGGGCCAGGGCGCGCTTCACCTTATTGGGATGCAGCTCGTCGGCGGCAAGGCCCGCCTCGATCTTGTCGATCTCATCGACGCTTTCGGTGGACGCCAGGCGGTAGTACTTCACCATGAGCTCGTCGGGGATGGACATGACCTTGCCAAACATATCAGACGGCTTATCGGTAAGCCCGATGTAGTTGCCGTAGCTCTTCGACATCTTCTTCACGCCGTCGGTGCCCTCGAGCAGGGGCAGCGTCAGGCACACCTGGGGCTCCATGCCCATCTTCTCCATGAGCTCGCGGCCGGCCAGCAGGTTGAACAGCTGGTCGGTGCCGCCCAGCTCGACGTCGGCCTTGATGACCACCGAGTCGTAGGCCTGCATGACCGGGTAGAGGAACTCGTGCAGGCTGATGGACTGGCCCGAGGTGTAGCGGTTGTGGAAGTCGTCGCGCTCGAGGATGCGGGCCACGGTGAAGTTGGCCAGCAGCTTCAGCAGGCTTTCCATGTTCAGGTCGAGAATCCACTCGGAGTTGTAGCGCAGCACCGTCTTCTCGGGATCGAGAATTTTGAAGGCCTGGTCCACGTAGGTTTGGGCGTTCTCTTGGATTTGCTCGCGGGAGAGCTGCGGGCGCGTGGAGTTGCGCCCCGACGGGTCGCCGATGAGGGCCGTGCCGTCGCCGATGATGAGGGTGACCTGATGGCCCAAGTCTTGGAACTGACGCAGCTTGCGCAGGGGCACCGCGTGGCCGATGTGGATGTCGGGGGCCGTCGGGTCCACACCGAGCTTGATGTTCAGCGGAATACCGCGCTTAAGCTTCTCGAGCAGCGCCGCCTCGGGAACGATTTGGGCGGTGCCGGACTGGATGATGTGCAGTTGTTCTTCAGGTGAGAGCATGGTGAACCCGCTTCTTCAATCGTACCTATATATAAGTGGGGGAAATTCTAGCACAGCGCCTAGGAGACGCCACGATAGAGGTGGCCCGAGGTGGTGTTCGGCATCTTGGCGATGGCGTTGCCGTCGTTTTGGGCCACGTGCAGCGCGCGGATGGCGCGGCCCACGGCGTGCGCCGTCTCCTCGGCGTTCATGAGCGTGGCGTCCACCATATAGGCCGACACGCCGGCGGCGAGCAGCTCGGGCATGGAGGCGGCCACGTCGAGCTCCACCGAGTTGTACAAGTGGCTGCGGCCCAGGGCGTCGGTGATCACAGGGAATTCGAAGCCCTTGCGATCCTTCAGGTAGTGAGGACTCTTACGGCGCGGACAGGTGGCGCATTCCTCGTTGCAGGGGCCCTGGCTCATGAGCAGGCAGTGCTCGGTGACCATGAGCTCGGTGGCGCCAATGAGCTGCACGCCGATTTCCACCGGGGCGTCTTTGGCGAGCGCCTCGATCTGGCGCAGGGTAAGCTCCGGCGAGAGCCACACGCGCTCGGCGCCGAACTCGCAGGCCGCCGCCAGGGACAGCTCGTTGGTGACTGGCACATGGGGACCGACGTCGATGCGCGCCCCTTCCTCCTGGCCGCGCTCCATGGCGCCGAGGCTCTCGGCCATAAGGGGCTTGCCCTCGGCGGCGTACTTCCACACATCGGCGCCTTGGGCGGCCTCGCGGGCCGGGCCTACGGCCTCGTGGTCGGCCACGGGCATGACGGGGATGCACCCCTTGGGGTAGCCCGCTTGCTCGGCGGCGGCGTTCAGCTGGCCGGCGATGACCGCCTCGCCGCGGCGGTAGTTCAGGGCCGGCACGTAGATGAGATGGGCGCCGGCGCGCTTGGCGGCGCGGGCGCAGGCGGGATTCGTCGCCAGAACGGCCACGCGGCAGCCGGCCGGATGGGCCGCCGGCAGGGGCTCGCGCGGCGTCGTGCGGGGAAGCACGCGGTTGCGGCTGGGGGCGAGCAGGGCCTCGGTGAGGGCGTCGAGGGCCGCGGCGCGCACCCCGTGCAGGGCCGAGAAGCCGATGCCCACGTTGTCGTCCATGTCGATGGTCAGGCTCGCAAGCCGGTACGGCGTGTTGCCGAGGCGATCGATGTGGGCGGCCACGTCGTCGAAGGAGACGGCGCGGGTGCGGGCGGCCTCGATGGGGTCGCCCTCGGCAGTGCCAACAGGTGCGCCCTCAGGGAAGGCGGCGGCCAGGCGACTGGCCACCGCCAGCGCCGTGCGGCCCTCGTCGGTGGAGGGGTTCTCCTCCCCCAGATCCGCCACGGAGGCGGGGGCGAACTCGATGCGCAGGGGCTCGCCGAGGCGCAGGATGGCGCGCCCGATGAGGGGCACGCGAGGCTCGCGGGCGTCGTCTTCGAAGGCGGCCTCGGCGCTGCGAACGCGGAAGACGCGGTCGCCCGGCTTCACCGTGCGCGTCTTCTGGTCGAGCGGCACGCGCAGGCGGCCCTTGTTGTCGTATTCCACAGCGGCGAGCACCGCAGTGCCGTTGCCCTTGCGCGTCCAGAATTCGAGCACGTCGCCGGCGGCGAGGCCCACTGAAGTGCGCACGAGAGCCGTGTTGTTGCGGACGTCGTCGACGCGGCCCAGGGCCAGGCCCCGGTTGTTGGGACGCTTGTAGCTCATGATGTCGTTGCCGCGGCGGCCGTCGAGATAGGCCGTGGTGAAGCCGCGCGAGAAGGCGTCGGTGAGCCGGTCGCGATCGGCCTGGGAGACGGCCTCGGCGACTTGAGCGGCGAGGACGGCGTCGAGCTGCTTGCGGTAGACCGAGGTGACGGCGAAGACGTATTCCGGCGACTTCATGCGGCCCTCGATTTTCAGCGATGCCACACCGGCGGCCACCAGCTCCTCGATGCGGTCGATGGTGCACAGATCCTGGGGCGAGAGCAGATGGTCGCCCGGCGAGGGCAGGTCTTTCTGCAAGGCCCGGTTGTGCAGCTCGTAGGGCAGCCGGCACGCCTGGGCGCACATACCGCGGTTGGCCGAGCGGCCGCCGATCATAGAGGACATGAAACACTGGCCCGAATAGCAGACGCACAGCGCCCCGTGGGCGAACACCTCGATTTCCATGCCCTCGTCCTCGGCTGCGGCGGCCAAAAGCGCGATCTCTTCCAGCGAGAGCTCGCGGGCCAACGTGACGCGCTCGGCGCCGAGGCGCGCGGCGGCACGGATGCCGGCGAGGTTGTGGGTGTTCATCTGGGTGGAGAGGTGCAGCGACGCCTCGGGCAGCGTGCGCGATATCTCGGAGGCAAGCCCGATGTCCTGCACGATGAAGCCGTCGGCCCCGGCCCGGTAGGCCTGGCGCACGCACTCGAGCGCGTCGGCCACCTCGCCGGGCAGGATGACGGTGTTCATGGTCACATAGATGGAGACGCCGCGCAGGTGAGCGTAGTCGCAGGCCTCGCGCAGCGTCTCGATAGTGAAGTTGTCGGCCCCGCGCCGGGCGTTGAAGGCCTCGAGCCCCAGATACACCGCGTCGGCTCCGGCAGCCACCGCCGCATGAAGCGCCGCCATAGACCCCGCCGGCGCCAGCAGTTCAACTTGCTTCAACATTCTTCTCCTCACCGGTGCCCCCAAGGACGCGTTCCCTGGGGCGACCCATTCGTAGGGCAAGGGCCATGCCCTTGCCGATCAACCAGAAAGAAGTGTCCTTACCAGTCGAGCGGCAAGGGCATGGCCCTTGCCCTACGGAGGGCGGCGCGAAAGCCGCCCTTCCTTCTATTAATCTTCGTTCAGCTTGAGGGCTTCTTCGTCGGCGGCCTTCAGCTTGTCGATGCCCTCGTTGTAGGCATCTTGAACCGCCTTGAGGCGATCGTCGTAGGTGGCGTAGTCGAAGGGATGCTCCTCGGTGGCGCTGTCGATTTCCGTGTACAGGTCGATGTAGGCGCTGAGGGCGTCCTTCAACTTGGTGCAGCCGTCCACGTAGTTCTGCTGCAGGTCCTTCATGGCATCGGGGGTGTCTACCGCCTGCAGGGCGTCGATGGCCGCGAAGGCGTCGTCGGCCTTGGTGCGCATGTTCACGGCGTTGCCCTGTGCCACGGCCTCGTCGAAATCGGCCAGGCGCAGGTTCAGGTCCTCGACCGCCTGGTTCACTTTCGTCATGTAGGTGCGGTTGGCCTGCTGCTGATCGGTGGCGCCGGTGGCGGGCGACTGACAGCCGGCGAGGGCGCACGCGGCCAAGGCGGCGGCGCAGGCCACGGCCAGAATGCGGACGATCATCTTGTTTTTCATGGGGCTCTCCCCTTCCGGCGCCGGGCGCCGTCTCGTTCTGGGAAGGGGCGCTTACGGCCCCTTCGGCTCGTTCTTCCTCATGATAGCAGCAAGGGGACCCTCTGCCCCCTTGCCGTCACGGTATCGCAACAATTACTGGGCGAGGCGCGTCTACTCGCCGCCGCCTTCCCCGCCGCCCGGGTCGGGCGTCGGATCCGGCGTGGGATCGGGCGTGGGCTCGGGATCCGGAGTAGGATCGGGCGTGGGTTCGGGATCCGGTGTGGGCTCGGGCGTCGGCTCCGGCGTCACGGTGTTGTTATTGTTGCCGCCCTCGCCGCCTTCACCGCCTTCGCCCTCGTCGCCATCGCCTTCATCCTGCTCGGTCACCTTCGTCTCGTCATCGTCGTCCTTCTTATCCTTCTTAGAGGAGTAGTAGCCGCCGATGTGATTGTCCTCGTCGCGGTAATCGCGCTTGTACTCGGGCTTTTCCGCCTCGAAGAACTTCACCGTCTCGGAGGAGGAGATCATCTTGTCGATAAAGTCGGCGAAGACGCTGGCCGCCGTAGTGTTGGTGGCCTTGGCCTTCGTGTAGTCGCTGCGGTCGCCCAGCCAGATGGCCACGGAGTATTGGGGCGTCACGCCGCAGAACCAGCTGTCCTTCTTGTCGTCGGTAGTGCCGGTCTTGCCGCCGGCCTCCTGGCCGTTGTCGGGCTTGGCCGCCTTACCAGTGCCGCTGTCGATGACCACTTCCAGGCAGTCGAGGGCGGCGCGGGCCACTTCCTTCGAGAACACGCGCTCGCCGGTGGGGTCGGTGTTGTCGACGATGACCTTGCCGTTGCGGTCCTCGATGGAGATGATGCATTCCGGATCGTAGTGCACGCCGCCGTTGGCCACCGTGGCGTAGGCATCGGCCATCTCGAGCGGGGTGACCGAGGCGATGCCGAGGGTGAGGCCGGCCATGGCGGGCATGTCGGAGGTGATGCCCATGGACCGCGCCATCTCGATGACCTTGTCGACGCCCACCGACAGCAGCAGGCGGATGAACGCCGTGTTCGACGACACACCGAAGGCGCTCTTGATGGTGCGGGTGCCGTAGTCGGCCTTGGCGTTGTTGTACACCGGCTCGCCGCCCTCGAGGTCGACCTTGTAGCCCGCGTCGATGAGGGTTTCCGGGTCGATGCCGGCGTTGATGGCCGCGCACAGGGTGAACAGCTTGAAGGACGACCCGGCCTGGCGGCCCGCACCGCCCTCGCCCGTGGCCATGTTCACCTGGTTGCTCTCGTAATCGTGGCCGCCCACCATGGCGTCGATGTAGCCGTTTTCAGGGTTGACAACCGCCATGGACACCTCGAAGGGGTCGCCCGCCTCTTCCTCCTTGGCCGCCGCGGCTTCCTCGGCCGCCTGCTGGGCCTCGATATCGAGGGTGGTGATCACTTTCAGGCCGCCCTTGAACAGCTCGGAGGTGGAATAGGCGTACTTGCCGTCGGGGTTGGTGAGCTGGTTGCGCACGTAGCTCGTGAAGTAGGGGTAGGCCACGATGCCGGTCATGGAGGGCTCCGACGGGTTCAGCTCGATGGGCTCGGCCTTCACCGCCTCGGCCTCCTCGGCGGTGATCACGTTGTTCGACACCATGCGGTCGAGCACCGTGTTGCGGCGCTTAAGGCAGTTCTCCGGATAGTCGATGGGGTTGTTGTAGGTAGGCGACTGCGGAATGCCCACGAGCGTGGCCGCCTCGTTCACCGTGAGGTCCTTCGCGTCCTTCGAGAAGTAGCGCTCGGCGGCGGCCTCGATGCCGTAGGCGCCGGAGCCGTAGTTGATGGTGTTCAGGTACATGAGCAGGATCTGGTCTTTGGAGTACTGCTCTTCCAGCTTCTGGGAAATGTACATCTCGCGGATCTTGCGCTTGAAGGAGATGTCGCGCATCTCGTCGGAGAGGATGGTGTTGCGCACGAACTGCTGGGTGATGGTGGAGGCGCCCTCGAGCTGGCCGCCCATGAGGTTGTTCACGAGCGCGCGGGCCACGCCGATGTAGTCGACGCCGGCATGGGAGTAGAAGCGCTCGTCCTCGGTGGCCACGGTGCCCTTGATGACGTACTCGCTGATTTGGTCGAAGGCCACCGGGTCGCGGTTCTCCAGCTGGAACTCGGCGAGCAGGGTGGTGCCGTCGGAAGCGTAGACGTAGGTGGGCTGGGCCGAGTTGTAGGCCTCGGCGTTCTGGTAGTCGGGCAGATCCTCGAGCCAGGAGTTGCACAGGGTGACGACGCCGAACACGCCCGCGGCGATGAACGCCACGAACACGCCGAGCACGCCCAGGACGACGGCCTTCTTGTTCTTCGTTTTGGTGCCTTTGCGGCCCTTCATTGCGCGTGAACCCACGGAAAACCTCCATCGATATAGGTCAGGTTATTTTACCAGTGAGTTATGGAGGGCCGCCCGCGCCGCGCCACGATCAGGAAAAGTACAGAGGGCGGCGGGGCTATTCCAGCGTGGGACAGTGCCCCGGAGGGGTGTCTCATGTTCTGGGAGCCCTGCGGCACAGAGGGCCCTTCGGAACATGAGACACCCCTCCGGGGCACTGTCCCACCGAGGCGCTGCCTCGCGGGTTAGTGCGGGAGGCGATTCTTAGCGGCTTCTAGCTGGGTGCGCACTTGGGTGTGGGCGGTGCCGCCGTAGGTGGTGCGGGCGGCCACGATGGCCTCGAGGTTCAGGCATTCCATGACGTCGGCCTCGAAGAGCTCGCTTTCCGCCTGGAAGTCGGCCAGGGTGAGGTCTTCCAAATCGCAGCCGCGCGTGTCGCACAGCAGCACCAGGTGCCCCACCACCTCGTGGGCCCGGCGGAAGGGCAGGCCCTTCTTCGCCAGGTAGTCGGCCACGTCCGTCGCCGCCAGGTAGCCCTTCTTCGCCTGGGCGCGCATGGCCTCGGCGTTCACGGTCATGGTGGCCACCATGCCGGCGGCGCACACGTAGCAGTCCTCCAGGGTGTCGGCGGCGTCCGTGGCACCCTGCTTGTCTTCTTGTAGGTCCTTGTTGTAGGCCAGCGGCAGCGACTTCAGCGTCATCATGAGGGCCACCAGATCGCCCACGACCCGGCCCGACTTGCCCCGGATGAGCTCGGCGAAGTCGGGGTTCTTCTTCTGGGGCATGATGGACGAGCCGGTGGAGTAGCTGTCGGACAGCGTGATGAAGCCGAACTCGGAGGACGACCACAGCACCAGCTCCTCGCACAGGCGCGACAGGTGCAAGCACGACACGCTGCAGGCGTAGATGAGGTCGAGCAGAAAATCGCGGTCGGACACGGCGTCGAGCGAGTTGGCGATGGGGGCCGCAAACCCGAGGGCCTCGGCGGTGGCGAAGCGGTCGAGCGGATAGGTGGTGCCGGCCAGGGCCGCCGCGCCCAGGGGGCTCGCGTCGGCGGCGTCAAGGGCCGCCTGCAGGCGCGTGTAGTCGCGCTCGAGCATGGCCACGTAGGCGAGCATATGGTGCGAGAAGAGCACTGGCTGGGCATGCTGCAGGTGGGTGTAGCCAGGCAGGATCACCTCAAAGTTCGCCTCGGCCTGGCCGATGAGGGCCTCGCGCAGGGCGACGTTGGCCGTCATGAGGTCGGCCGCCCGCTGCTTGGCGTACAGCCGCGTGTCGGTGGCCACCTGGTCGTTGCGCGAGCGGCCGGTGTGCAGCCGCGCCCCGGCCTCGCCGATGCGGCGGGTGAGCTCGCCCTCGATGGCCATGTGAATGTCTTCGTCGTTGATGTCGAAGACGAAGGTGCCCGCCTCGATGTCGGCCAGAATGCCGTCGAGCCCGGCCTTGATGGCCTCGGCGTCTTCCGCCGCGATGACGCCCTGGGCCGCGAGCATGGCCGCATGGGCCTTCGACCCGGCAATATCCTGGGCGTACAGGCGCTGGTCTACCGGCAGCGACGCGCCGAACCGTTGGGTGAAGGCGTCGACGCCCTCAACGAATCTTCCCGACCACAGTGCCATGGCTACGCGCTCACTTTCTCGTTGGCCTCGAGGATCTCCTCGGCCTCGTCCACCACGGCCTTCAAATTCGCGTTCGTGGCGTCCACGTCGGCGAAGGAGGGCATGCGGGCGTCATTGGCCAAGCGGTTCTCGGCCCACACCTTGCAGGAGAGGCTGTGCAGGTCGATGAAGCCCTTGGCGGCCTTCTGATCGAAGGTGTCGTCGGCGTCGTAGGTAGCCAGGCCGAAGTCGTACAGCGAGAAGGTGCTCTTGCGGCCCACCACGGTGCAGCTGCCCTTGTACAGCTTCAGCTTCACCGTGCCGGTCACGCACTGCTGGGTATGGGCGAGGAAGGCGTCGTAGGCCTCCTTCAGCGGCGAGAACCACAGGCCGTTGTACACCTGGTCGGCCCAGGCCTGCTCGATGTCGAGCTTGGCGTGCAGCACGCCGCGCTCGAGGCAGAGGTCCTCAAGGGCTTTGTGGGCCTTGATGAGGGCGAGTGCCGCCGGGGCCTCGTAGCACTCGCGGCTCTTCACGCCCACGAGCCGGTTCTCCACCATGTCGATGCGGCCGAAGCCGTTGCCGCCGGCGATCTCGTTCATGGCGTAGATGATGTCGAGGTAGCTCATGGGCTCGCCGTTAAGGGCGCAGGGCACGCCCTCGGCGAAGTCGATTTCCACGTAGGTGGGCGCATCGGGCGCTTCCATGGGGTCCACGGTCATCGTCCAGATGTCCGCCGGCGGCTCGCACCAGGGGTCTTCCAGAACACCGCACTCGATGGCCCGGCCCCACAGGTTGTCGTCGATGGAATAGGGCGCGTCGGCCGTGGCCTGCACCGGCACCTCGTGGGCCGCGGCCCAGGCGATCTCGTCGGCCCGGCAGCCAAGGTCCCAGTCGCGCACCGGCGAGAGAATGGTAAGCGCCGGGTCCAGCATGAGCACGGAGGCCTCGAAGCGCACCTGGTCGTTGCCCTTGCCGGTGCAGCCGTGGGCGACGTACTTCGCGCCGTACTTGTGGGCCACGGCCACCAGGTGCTTGGCGATGAGCGGGCGCGAAAGGGCGCTCACGAGCGGGTACTTGTTCTCGTACTGGGCGTTGGCGGCCATGGCGCAGGTGAGGTACTCCTCGGCGAAGGTCTCGCGCATGTCGACCACCACGCACCCGATGGCGCCGGTGGCGAGCGCCTTGGCCTTCACCTTCTGCAGGCCGTCGTGCTCTTGGCCCAAGTCGCCCACGAGCGCGATGACGTCGAGGTTGTATTCCTCCTGCAGCCACTTGATGCAGACCGAGGTATCGAGGCCGCCGGAGTAGGCCAGCACCACGCGCTCCTTCTCGCCCGGGGCCGGGGCGGAGGAAAGCTGCGGCAGGTCGTGGAGGGAGGAGCTTGCGTTCTGGTTCGTCATGGGAGTGCCTTTCGTGTTCGGGCTTTCAGGGGACCGTCCCGGGTCGCTAGGGCGATTCGAAAGGCGCGCAGCGGGGCGCAAAATTATGCAGGGGTATCGCACGGAGGCGAGGGATGCCACGGCCTTTCGCGGACCCGAGACGGCCCGCAGGCGCACCATAAGGGTGCAAAAAAAGATCTGCTTACGCGCGTCGGCGTCGCAGATCGCAGATACGTCGGCGTCGGTCGCCGGCCGTGGCGAAAGGAGCGGTTTCGAAGCACAGCGAAACGAGGGCACCCTGGGCGCCAAGCTCGAGTATGTTCGCTGCTGCCTGCATAGCTTCCGTTCCTTCTAAAGGCGCCTGGCCATCCGAGTTATGGGGTGCGCATCGGGCGCGCCCTCGGCCAAGCGTTGCGGTGCATTATGCACGAATCGACGGCGAGTCAAGGGGAAATTCGAAAAATTTTTCCGAAACGGCCCGATTTAATTGTGCAATGTGCTGTGCGAGTGCACAAAAATACGCTTACATGACCTGGCTATTCGGCTGCGGAAAGCAGAGCGGGACGCTGCCTCGTTGTGCAGCGTCCCGCTGGATAGCGACGATGTGCCCGACCCCTACAGCAAGGGCCCCAGCTTCTCGGCGAGGGCGTCCACGTCGGCCTCGGTGCAGATGAGGGGCGGCAGGAAGCGCAGGGTGTGGGGGCCGGTGGCGTTCAGCACGAGCCCCGCCTCAAGGCCGGCCATGACGATGTCGGGGGCAGCCGGCGCCTCGTGGGTAAGATCGATGCCGTTCATAAGGCCGTAGCCGCGTACCTCCTGCACGTGGGGCAGCTCGGCCAGGCGCTGGCGCAGGTAGTCGCCCACCTTCACGATCTGCGGGCCCATGCCCGGTGCCATGAGGGTGGAAAGGGTCACGTGAGCGGCGGCCATGGCGATGTTCGAGCCGCCGAAGGTGGTGCCGTGGTCGCCCGGCTCGAAGGTGTCGGCGATAGAGGCGCGGGCGGCGCAGGCACCGGCCACGATGCCCGAGGCGATGCCCTTGGCCATGGTGACGATGTCTGGCGTGATATCGAAGTGCTGGAAGCCGTAGGGCAGGCCCGTGCGGTAGATGCCGCTTTGCACCTCGTCGCAGATCATGAGGGCGCCGTGCTTGGCCGTGAGCTGGCGGATGGCGCGCACGAACTCGCGGGTGCAGGGATGCACGCCGCTCTCGCCCTGAATACACTCGATCATAACGGCGCAGATGCGGTCGCCCTGGGTAGCGAACAGGCGCTCCAAAGCCTCCACGTCGTTGATGGGAGTGGAGGTGAACCCGGCCGGCAGCGGCTGGAAGGCCTCCTGCTTGGCCGGCTGGGCCGTGGCGGCCAGCGTTGCCAGGGTACGGCCGTGGAAGCTCTTCGCCAGGGTGACGATGAGCCGCGGGGCGCTCTCGCCGTCGCGTCCCGCCTTCTCGGCCTCGCGGCGGGCGTAGAGGCGCGCCAGCTTGATGGCGCACTCGTTGGCCTCGGCGCCGGAGTTCGCAAAGAAGGTCTTCCACACCTCCGGGCGCTCCATGGGGCTTCTCGCGTTCAGCATCTGCGAGAGCAGCTGGGCCACTTCCCCGCGGTGCTCGATGTAGTAGTAGTTGCTCACGTGGATGAGCTTGGCGGCCTGGGCGCTGACGGCCTCCACCAACGGCTCGTAGCAGTGGCCGAGGCTCACCACGCCGATGCCGGAGAGGAAGTCGAGGTACTCCTTGCCCGTATCGTCGCGCAGGATCATGCCCTCGCCTTCCACGAATTCCACGGGCTTGCGGGCGAAGGTGCCCATCACGTATTCGGATTCCAGGGCCTTTTCACGGGCGAGAGACATGGGATGTCCTTTCGTTAGCGGTTCTCGATGAGCTTGGCGGCGAACTTGCCGACCGGCGAGAGGTTGAGGAACTGGGCCGAGGCCAGGCCGGTGACCATAGTGCCCATGCCCGAGTCGGTAAGCAGCTCAAGCAAGAGGGCGTGGGGCACCGTGCCGTTGATGATATGGGCGCCGTTCACGCCGGAATCCAGCGCGCGCACGCAGCTCGTGAGCTTGGGGATCATGCCGCTGGAGAGCTTGTCGGAGCGCACCATGGCCTCCGCCTCGCCCAGAGACATCTCGGCGATGAGGGAGGAGGGGTCCGGGTAGTTCTCGTAGAGGCCGTCCACGTCGGTGAGGAAGATGATCTTGTGGGCGCCGATAGCCGCCGCGATGTAGCCGGCCGCCACGTCGGCGTTCACGTTGTAGCAGCCGCCGTCCTCGCCGATGGCGATGGAGGCGATGATGGGAATGTAGTCCTCGGCCACCAGGTCCTCGATGAGCGCGGTGTTGATGCGGGTGATCTTGCCCACCCGGCCCAGGCGCTCGTCGGCCTGCTCGGCCACGATGATGCCGGCGTCGGTACCCGAGACACCCACGCCCATGTTGCCGTGGGCGTTCATGGCCTCCACCAGCTCCTGGTTCACTTCCCCGGTGAGCACCATGCGCACCAGGCTCATGGCGGCCTCGGTGGTGACGCGCTGGCCGTCGACGAATTCCACGGGGATGTCGAACTTGTCGAACACACGGTTGATGGCCTTGCCGCCGCCGTGCACGAGCACGGGGTTCACGCCGAGGATCTTCAGCAGCACGATATCGGCCATAACCTCGGCGGCAAGCTCGGGGTTCTCCATGGCCGAGCCGCCGTACTTGATGACGATGGTCTTGCCCGTCACCTGCTTGAGCCACGGCATGGCCTCGAAGAGGATCTCTCCGGTGGATTCGGCGATGCCGCTGGCGCGGGCCTCTGATGCGTACTTCATGAGCGATAGTCTCCGTTGATCGTTACATAGTCGTGCGAGAAGTCGCAGGTCCACACCGTGGCGGACTCCTCACCGGCGTGCAGGTTCACCTCGATGGCCACTTCCGGCGCCTCGAAGCGGCGCAGCGCCTCGTCCTCGTCGAAGTCGACCACAAGGCCGGCGCGGCACACCGGCAGGCCCAGTATATCGATGTCGACGGCCTCTTGCTGGAAGTGGGCGCCCGAGCGTCCGAGGGCGGCGGCAACACGGCCCCAATTGGCGTCGTGGCCGAACACCGCCGTCTTCACGAGGGGCGAGTTGGCCACGGTACGGGCAGCGACGTCGGCGTCTTCGGCCGTGGCGGCGCCGTTGACCGTGACGGTGATAAGGCGCGTGGCCCCCTCGCCGTCGGCGGCCATGGCGCGGGCGAGGAAGACGCAGAGCGCCTCGAGCGCCTCGCAGAAGCGCTCGTAGGCCGGGCTCTCGCGCGTGAACGCAGGGCCCGCGGGCGCGGCGGCGCCGGAGGCCAGCAGGAAGCAGGAGTCGTTGGTGGAGGTGTCGGAATCCACGGTGACCTTGTTGAAGCTCTTGCCCACCGCGCCGCTGAGCGCCCGGGACAGGTCCGGAGCGGCCACGGGCGCGTCGGTGGTGAGCACGGCGATCATCGTGGCCATGTTCGGCATGATCATGCCGGAGCCCTTGGCCATGCCGCCGATGGTGAACGTGGCGCCAGGGTAGCCGATGCCGTCGCCGGAGAAGCGCACGGCAGCGTGCTTGGGCACCGTGTCGGTGGTCATGATGGCCCGGGCGGCCGTAAGGCCCACCTCGGCCCGGGCCTCGTCGGCGGTGCCGGCCAGGGTGGCCAGGGCCGCCGGCACGCCGGTGCCGAAGGGCTCCAGGTTCAAGTGCTGACCGATGACGCCCGTGGAGGCCACGAGCACCTCGTTGGCCGGGCAGCCCACGGCCTCGCCAACGATCTCGGCAGTTTTGCGGGCGTTTTCCAGGCCCACCTCGCCGGTGGCGGCGTTGGCGATGCCGGAGTTCACCACCACAGCACGGGCGCAACCGTAGGCCGGAGCCCCGCAGCCGGTTTCAGAGAAGTGCTCGCAGCTGACGCGCACGGGGGCCGCGCAGAAGACGTTCGTGGTGAAGGTGGCCGCCGCCGCGCAGGGCTCGTCGGCTACCACGAGCGCCATATCGAGCCGCTCGGGGTCGGGGCGGAAGCCGGCATGCACGCCGATGGCCGCGAAGCCGACCGCCGATGCGGCGTTGCCGCTTTCGTCTAAGACGATATCGCTGTCTGCCATAAGTAACAGTCCTTTCTTTCGTGAGACACGGCCCCGGAGGGGTGTCTCATTCCCCGGAGGCCATGCGGCGCTTCGCGCTGGGAGATGCTGCGGGGATGAGACACCCCTCCGGGGCCGTGTCTCACCTTCATCCCCCTCGCCTTCTCGCTTAAACCGGGTTCGCTATCTCTTCCAGGCCGCAGGTCTCCGGCAGGCCGAAGACGATGTTGGCGCACTGGACGGCCTGGCCGGCCGCGCCCTTGCCCAGGTTGTCGATGGCGCCCGTGGCCACGATGACGCCGGCCGGATGAGCCACCACGCCCACCTGGGCGCGCACCGTGCCGGCCACCGAGGCCGTGCGCGGCTGCACCCCGGCATCCATCACGGTGACGAGCGGGCTTTCCGCGTAGAAGTCGCGGTAGAGAGCCACCAGCTCCTCGGTGGTCGTCTTCGCGCCGGGGGCCATCGGCAGCGTTACCGTGGAAAGCAGGCCGCGGTTCAGCGGCGCCAGATGGGGCGTGAACACGAGGCGATCCTTAAGGCCCAGAATCTGCTCAATTTCCGGCGTGTGACGGTGGGTGCCCACGCCGTAGGCCTCGGCATTCTCGTTGGCGAAGCAGAAGTGCGTGCGCTCGGTGGCCTTCTTGCCGGCGCCGGTCACCCCGGAGATGGCGTCGGCCACCACGGGCGCGACAGCATCCACGAGCCCCGCGCGGATGGCCGGGGCTGCGGCCAGCGAGGTGGCCGTCGGGTAGCAGCCGGCGCATCCCACGAGCACCGCCTCGCCGGCGGCGCGGCGGGCGGCCGCGGCGGCCAGTTCCTCGCCGGTAAGCTCGGGCAGACCGAAAGCGGCGGTAGCCAGAAGGTCGGTGGCCGTGTGCGGGGCGTACCACTGCTCGTACACCGCCGGATCCTTCAGGCGGAAGTCGGCAGACAGGTCCACAACGGTGACGCCGGAGGCGATAAGCGCCGGAGCCACGCCCATGGCCGCCTTGTGGGGCACGGCCAGAAACACCACGTCGCAGGCAGAGAAGTCGGCGTCCTCGTGGGTGGAAAACGCCAGGTCGGTCACGCCGGAAAACGCCGGATAGGCCTGGGCGATGAGGGTTCCGGCCAAGGCGTCGGAGGTGGCGAGCGCCAAGTCGAACTCCGGGTGGCGCAGCAGCAGGCGCACCAGCTCGATGCCGGCGAATCCGGCCGCCCCCACGACTCCCGCACGATAGGTCATAGCTGCCTCGCCTTTCCTCCGGCGCCGCCCGCGACGGGGCGCCGGATCCGTTTCATGCCCCGCAGGGCTTAGATTGATCATGTGCATAAAACGATGGCTCGTTCACTGCGGGTTCCATCATACCGCCAAACGGGCCCGCCGTTGAGTCAACTTACCTAAAATGCTTCCATCCTTTTGGCCGCGCCCCCAAGCGGATCTTGTGCACGGACGCCCGGCGCCGCATCGGGCGCGCACCACGTTTTATGACAACTTGGAGCAGGTTCGCCCGCGCCCGCGCCGCGCCGCCGCCCGTCCGCTAGACTGAACCGACGTACCTTAATTGAAAGGAGCTCACCTCATGAGCAACAAAGGCAAGAAGGTCAAGGTCCACTACACCGGCACGCTGGACGACGGCACCAAGTTCGACTCGTCGGTGGATCGCGGCGAGCCCATCGAGTTCGTCTGCATGGCCGGCCAGATGATCCCCGGCTTCGATGCCGCCGTAGAGGACATGGCCGTGGGCGAGAAGAAGACCGTCCACATTCCGGCCGCCGAGGCCTACGGCGAGTACAACGAGGAGGCCGTGCAGCAGGTGCCCGTGGCCCAGATTCCCAACGGCGATCAGCTGCCCGTGGGCCAGACCGTCTACATGATGGGGCCGGGCGGCCAGCCCTTCCCCGTGTTCGTGAAGTCCATCGAGGACGGCATCGCCACCTTCGACATGAACCACGAGCTGGCGGGCAAGGACCTGAACTTCGACATCGAACTCGTCGAGGTCGAGGACTAACCCTCCCCAAACGGAAGGGGCATGGCCCCTTCCCTACGAAGGCGAATTCCGATCCCGCTCCCCCACCGTAGGGCAAGGGCCATGCCCTTGCCGTTCGACCACGAAGGCGGGCGTGCGCAGATTACGAAAAGAACCCCGAGCAATCGGGGTTCTTTTTCTTGAAAACCAAGGCCGAAATCTTGCAAGGTGGGAAGTTGAGCAGCCGGCAGGCTAGGCAAGAGCTTCAGCAGGGGCGGCCTCGAACGCTTGGGAAGCAGAGGCCGGCGCCTCGGTTTTCTTCGGGAAAAGGCCCTTGAGCAGCGAGGGCAACGCAGCCCAGGAGCCAGGCTGGGGCACGGCATCGGCCGCAACCAGCGAGCACACGGCCGAGGAAGCACTCTTTGGTGCGATACCCATGGCGGCGAAACGCTGCTCAAGCTTGGCGCAGTACGCGGCGTCGGCGGAATCGAGGGTGGACAGGGCGTCCTGGGCAGCTTCGTTGAACAGCTTCATGGTTGGCTCCTTTCGGTGGTGTCAGAGGGTCATTCGCTTTCAACACCGAGAAGTTTAGGAACAGAGCGATGCACCGATGCTGTTCGATTCAACAAAGCTTATGGGATTGTTTTGGTATTTTGGACAAAAGGTATGGCTAGCCGATGGCAATGTCCTTGAAATGCGCCGCTACCGAATCACCCGTAAGGTATACGAGAAAGAGCAGCTGGGCCAGCTCGCGATCAGTGCACTCCTCCATGGAAAGCACCGCCTTGATCTTGCCCAGGCGGTAGCGCACGGTATTCGGATGCTGGAACAGGGCCTCGGCACAGGCACGCACCTCGCCACAGGAGGCGGCGAAGGCCTCGGCCGTGCGACCGAGCTCGGCGCCGTGCTCCGCGTCGTAGTCGAACAGCACCCCCCTGATCATCTCGGAGGCCCGGTTGTACATGCGGTCAGTATGGGCCGAAGCACGGAAGGCATCGAAGCGCAGGGTCGTCCAACGCACGATGGACAGCCCGTCGTCCTGGGCCGTCCGCAGAGCGGCCATGGCTTGGCGCACGGCGATATCGCCCTCGCTTAGGGGCACTTCCTGACTGATACCGCACACCAGGGGGCCGATGGTGGACAGGTACTTCTCCAAATCGGCTTCCGAGATGGCGATGGCCTTCAGCGGCGGCCTCTTGAACGAGACGAAGCCCAGCAGGATGCCCCGGTAGCGGCAGACGAAGGTGCGTTCCACATCGTCCCAACGATCGGCGTAGTCGGCGAGCACCCCCTCAACCACCCGCTGCAGCGCGCGCAGGCTGGCGTCGTCGTCGGTGACGGCCCGGATGGCCAGGCACTGAATGGTGGCGCCCGTGACGCCGGCGATGGCGAAGAAGGTGGCGCGCACCGCCTGCTCGTCGGAAGGGGCCAGAATCGTGTCGAGGAGGTGATTGCGCTCCCATTCGGCTGCATCGTCGTCGAGCAGGTTCATGAGGTCGGCGATGACCCGCTCCATGAAGCGGCCCTCGTAGAAGAGCACCGGCACGCCGCGCTCGGCGCTGGCGGCGGCCACCCGCGGGGTGACCTCGTGCAGCACCACGGCCTTCACGGCGACGGCGGCCACATTGCGCTCGATGAGCTGGAGGAGCGCCTCTTCGGCCAAGTCGGGGTGCATCTCGGCGAAGCCGAGCGTGGTGAAGATCATCTCCCCTTCCGAGAAGAGGTCGTAACGACCCGTGAAGGGCTCGTGGTCGAGGGTGCCCACGCCGTGCACCTCGCGCTCGCGCGCGCCCTCGCAGGGGGCGGCAAGCCACATGTTGTCGAAAGCCCGCATGTTCATGACGTCGCCGACGGTGATCATAGCGTTCTCCTATCCGTGACGGGCCGAGCGGCGGAAGGTGCGCACACGCAAAAACGAGCCGGCGGGAACTGGGCCGTCGGCGGCGATGCGGTACAGGTTGCAGGAACGGTTGGCGGCCGCGGCGGGCACCCAGTCGTCGGCCTCGACGCGGGCCAGGGCCTCCTCGGGCGTGGCGGGCGCGTCTTCGTCGTGGACATCGGGGCCGAAGGTGGACAGCCAGTGCAGGTCGCGAACCGCAAGGGTTCGTGCGGGTTCGTGGGGCACGAGGATTTCCAGCTCGTCGCCTTCCGCGAACCGGTTGCGGCACAAGACGTAGAGGTCGTGAGACAGCGCCCCGGAGGGGTGTCTCATGTTGCCGTCGTCTATCTCGGCTTCGCCGCGGAAGTCATCACCAACATGAGACACCCCTCCGGGGCGCTGTCTCACGGGACACTGTATCGCCTCACAGCCGACGACGTCGGCCACGTGCATGGTTTCCTGCTCGTAGCCGTCGTAGGCCGGGGCCTGCTCGGCCTCTTCGAAATAGAAGCCGGTGCCGTAGGGGCGGTGCGACACAGCCAGCAGCTCGTCGGCCACGGTCTCGGCCGGCTCGCCATCGAGCACGCGGCGGTAGGCGCCCACGACGCTGGCCACGTAGAAGGCCTTCTTGTTGCGCCCCTCGATTTTGATGGAATCCACACCGGCATCGGCCAACTCGCGCAGATGGGCCAGCATGTTCATGTCCTTCGCGTTCATGATGAAAGTGCCACGGTCATCTTCCTCGATGGGGAAGAATTCGCCGGGGCGCTTTTCCTCTTCGAGCTGGTAGCTCCAGCGGCAAGGCTGGGTGCAGTGCCCCTTGTTGCCCGAACGACCGGCGAGATAGCTACTGATGAGGCAGCGACCCGACACCGCCATGCACATGGCGCCGTGGGCGAAGGCCTCGATTTCCAAATCGGGCGGCGTGTCCTCTCGCAGACGCCGAATGTCCTCCAGGCTCATTTCCCGGGCGCACACCACGCGCTTGGCACCGAGCGAATGCCACACACGGGCCGCCGCGCCATTGGCCACCGAGGCCTGGGTGCTCACATGGCGCTCCACCCGCGGCGCCACCTCGCCGGCGATGGCGAAGGCCCCCAAATCGCCGATGATGAAGGCGTCGACGCCCGCCGCATCCAGCGCGCGGAAGTAATCCGGCAGCGCCGCAATGTCGTCAGGATGCATGAGGATGTTGCAGGTGACATGCACTTTCACGCCTTGGGCATGGGCGAAGGCCACCGCCGCAGGGATGTCTTCCAAGGCGAAGTTGGCCGCCCGGGCGCGCATGCCGAACTTGTCGGCCGCCAGATACACCGCATCGGCCCCGAACCGCACCGCCGCCCGCAGCTGCTCCATCCCGCCCGCCGGGGCAAGAAGCTCCATGTTGATTCGGCTTGGCACCGCTTGAAAACTACCCCTCGTAGGTGACGCGGGCGCCTTGGGGGGTGTCCTCGATGGTGAAGCCTAGGCCGGCCAAACCGTCGCGGACGCCGTCGGCTACGGCCCAGTTCTTCTCGGCGCGGGCCGTGGCACGGGCCTCCAGCAGGGCGGCCACCGCGCCCTCGGGGTCGTCGCCCGCATAGCCGGCCAGCTCGGCCGCCAGCCCAATCACTTCCACCGGGTAGGCCTCGCCCACGCCGGCGGCGGACACGTCGATGCCGAGCACGTCCATGAGCTCCACGATCACGTCGCGGGCCGCGCGCACCGCCGGGTAGGTATCGCCGTTCAGCTGCGTGGTGTCGGCTACCATGGCGTTGGCATCGGTCACGAACGAGAAGATCTCGCCCACGGCCGCCGGCGCGTTGAAGTCGTCGTCCATGGCCTCGGCGAAGTTCGCCCGCAGCACCGCCACCCGATCAGTGAGCGCCGCGGCGTCCAGCACGGCCACCAGTTCGGCCTTCGCCTCGGCGATGCCGCCCACGGCGTCGTCGCCTTCCGGCTGGCCCGTCTCCAGCAGCCAGTCGAGCGCCTTCACCGCATTCTCGATGCGCGTGAGGGCCGCATCGGCCTCGGCCACGCGCTGCTCGCCGAACACGAGCGGGCTGCGGTAGTGGCTCTGCAGCATGAGCATGCGCAGGGCCGCCGGGCGCACCTGCTCGAGCACTTCGTGCAGCAGCAGGAAGTTGTTCAGCGACTTCGACATCTTCTCGGTCTCGCCGGTCTCGGCGTTGGCAATTTGCAGCATGCCGGAGTGCATCCAGTAGTTGGCAAAGGTGCTGTCGCAGGCGCATTCCGACTGGGCGCGCTCGTTCTCGTGGTGCGGAAACACCAGATCGGCGCCGCCGCCGTGAATGTCGAAGGGCAGCCCCAGGTACTTCTCGGACATGGCCGAGCACTCGATGTGCCAGCCGGGACGGCCCGCACCCCAGGGCGACTCCCACGCCGGCTCGCCGGGCTTCGCGGCCTTCCACAGGGCGAAGTCGAGCGGGTCGCGCTTGCGATCCTCCAGGCCCTGGCCGTCGGCCCGCAGCTCGCGATGGCCGCCTTCCATCTCGTCGATGTCGCGCCCGGAAAGCCCGCCGTAGCCGGGGTCGGTGCGAACAGCGAAGTACACGTCGCCATCGGCCTCGTAGGCATGACCGCGCTCGATGAGGCGCTGAATGAGGGCGATCATGGTGTCGATCTCCTCGGTGGCCTTCGGGCGGATGTCGGGGTCCTGCACGCCAGCCGCGCGCATGTCTTCGATGAACAAGCGCGTGTACTCCTCGGCCACCTCCGCGGCGCTGCGGCCCTCTTCGCCGGCGCGCTTGATGATCTTGTCGTCCACGTCGGTGACGTTCTGCACGAAGGTGACGTCGAAGCCGCGCCAGGCGAGGTAGCGGCGGATCATGTCGAAGGAGATGAACGTGCGCGCGTTGCCGATGTGAATGCGGTTGTACACCGTGGGGCCGCACACGTACATGGACACCTTCCCCGGCTCCACCGGCTCGAAATCGACCTTCTGGCGGCGACGGGTATCGTACAGCTTGATCACGGGGACCTTCTTTCGTCCATCGGCCGCCGCCCGTGGCGCCAGCCGCATATCTCTTAAGGTTGTGCCATTGTAGCGCAACGGAAAGGCCGCCCGACGCGCCGAAGCCGCCCTTTCAGGAAAGAGCACGATTGCCTAGCGCGCGAGGCGGTCGAGCAGCTCGATCTTCTTCTCCACCTCGCGGGCGATGGTTTCCACGCGGCGCTCGGGGATGTTCGGGTTGCGGCCGAGAAGGGCCCGCACAGTATCGGGGTAGTCGGCCAGCGCCGAGGCGTCGAACCAGCCGAAATAACCCTCGAAGAGGCGCACCTGGTCTTCCGGGCGCATGCCGTTAGGCTTAAAGGGCTTGGCCCGGTAGTCGAAGTCGGCGGGCACTTCCAGAAGCTCCGCGCTGGACCACAGGCACGAGCCGGAGTCGAACACGGGCGCCAGGCGCGTCACCTGGAGGGTCTCCACATTGCGCACGACGCCAAAGTTGCGGTAGTGCCGGTCGCGGTTGGCCAGCACGAAGTCGCCGGCGAACATCTTCGCCAGCTCGGTCATGACCGCTTCGCCATCGAGCCCCAATTCGGTGCAGCACTTCACGTAGAACTGCAGGTCGGAAAGGTTGTTGGGCTTCTTCGCGTTGCGCACCACATCCCATGCGGCTACCAGCTCCTCGTCGGGGCCAAGTAAGTTCGCGCAGGCAGAGTACACACGGCGGCCATCCTCGTGCAGCCAGTAGGGCACGAACTCGCCGGGGGCCATGAGGCGCCGATGCAGCTCGGTGGCGGCCACCTCGTTGTAGGGCTCCTGGTTTGCGAAGCCCACGCCGGACTTCAGCAACACGCGCTGCCCGTCGACGATCTTCCACTTCTTCAGCAAGTCGCCGCCCAGCGTGCTGTTGGGCGACGACAAAGACACGCTGGCATAGTCCGGCGCATCGGGCGACGAGCCCGCCGAGTCCTGACCGAGCGTGAGAAATCCCAGGTCGTCGGTAAAGTCGTTGTCGAAGAAATTAATGGCCTCCCACGCCTTCGGATCGTCCTCGTCGTTCAGCCAATAGCGGTCGGAAAGCGACAGCCCGAAGCTCTTCTCGGCCAGCTCGAGCGTGCTCTCGAGCCGCAGGTTCTCCAACAGCCGCTTGATCTGCGCGCGCGAGGCAGGAATGGCCCGATGGCGCCACCAGTAGTTGAGCTCCTTCTTGGAAACCTGCCCGTGGCGGTCGACCATGCCGAAGGGGGCGGCGGCCAGGTTCCGGGTGCCCATGATGCGCACGGCCTTGTGCTCGTCCAGGTCGTACTCGAACGAGAGCACCGCCGTATTCTTGTTCATAAGCGTATACCGCGCCAAAGCCACACCATCACCACCTTCCGCACCCCGCAAGATTCCGCAGGCCCATTATACGCCAGAAAAAATTCTTCCCCGAATCGCACATTCGGGGTGTACTGAACGTATTACTCTTGAAAGGCCTTTTACGGAAGACGCCTCAGGCGGGCTTGCTGGTGCGCAACGGCGGGCGTGCCTGAGACGCTCTTCCCCTATCGGACGAGAAGGAAGCACGTGGACAACCGCGAGTACAGAGCCGCAGTCGACGCCTTCGGCGACATGGTGTACCGCATCGCGCTCAACCAGACGCGATCGGCCGCCGATGCCGACGACGTCACCCAGGCGGTGTTCTTGAAGCTGTACGAGAAGCCGCCGAAAGATGCGGCCGGAGAGCGCCTAAAGGCGTGGCTCATTCGCGTGACGGTGAACGAGTGCAAGAGCCTCTGGCGCACCGTCTGGCGGCAGCGCGTGGAACTACGGGAGGTGGAAGACGCCGACATGCCGGCGTTTTCCGAGCCCGACCACGAGGCGCTGTATGCAGCCCTGGGCGCCCTACCCGAGAAGTGCCGCATCGTGGTGCACCTGTTCTACTTCGAGGACTACCGCACCGCCGAAATCGCGGCCATCTTGGGCGTCAAGGAACCCACGGTGCGCACCCGACTCGCCCGCGCACGCAAGTTACTGAAAGAGCAATTGAAGGAGGCATGGGAAGATGACGAACCTGACCCGGAACCGGGAACAGTACCAAGCTATGATGAGCGACGTCCATGCTCCTGCTGAGTTGCTCGCGAACGTGAAAGGCATCCCCATGGAGAAGGCAACGAAGAAGAAGCTGGGCGGCTTCGCCCTGAAGTACGCCACGGCCGCCTGCGCAGCCCTGCTCGGCGTGTTCGTGGTCACAAACGGCGTGTGCTACGCCGCCACCGGCGAGACCTGGGTGGAAAAGGCCACCGTCTGGATCAACGGCGAGCCGGTGGAAATGGACGTGCAGATGAGCCAGGACGGCGACACCACCGTCGGCACCATCGAGTACACCGTGGAAGACGCCGACGGCCAGGGCGGCGATATTGCCCTTACCATGGAGGCCGAGGGCGGCGACTTCAGCGACGCCACCTTCGAGATCCACGACTACACCGTGGAAGACGCGCCGGAAAGCGCCCTGCCCTGCCAGGTGCTGGAGGCCGACGACGGAAGCGTCATCGTGGCCGTGGAAGGCGTCGAGCCCATCGACATCACGAGCCAGCTGAAGGAAGCCGGCGGCGCCATCGACGAGTTCGAGAAGGACGGCAAGACCTACATCTACAAGGTGGCCGGCGAGCCCGGCAACTACCACGCCAGCATCGAGGCGAAGGAGTAGGGGCTCTCCCTCGAAAAGCCAACTACCTGCGAAGAGGCGCTCACAGAAGCGCCCCTTCGCCGTTTCAGAAGCTATTCCCCGCTGCCGACATGGCCGCTCTCCACCATGTCGATGACCTCTTGGCGGTCGTGGACATCGAGCTTGCGGTACAAGTTCGCCACATGGGTGTTCACCGTGCCCGTGGTAAGGCCGAGTTCCTCGCGAATGCGCGGCGTCGAACGCCCCTTGGCAATCAGAACCATGACCTCTTCCTCTCGTTCGGTGAGCCCGTGATCCAAAGCCACCTGATGGGCCCGATCGCGGAAGGGTCGCTTGCCGCGCGAGAGCGCTCCGCCAAGCAGCCGCGCCATCGATCTCTCCGTAAAGAGGAACAGATACGCGAAAAACAGCAGGCAAATGCAGACGAGCGTGCAAAGAGACAGCAGCCACGGCGTCACCACGGCGAAGGTGCCCAGCAGGCCGCCGGCAAAGGTACCTACGAGGGACCCGATTACCAGAGAAGCCCACCCCACGCCGAACGAAAACAGGGGCGACAGCTGATACAACGTGGCGACGCGCGCCACTACCACCCACGTCAGAAGAATGATGAGGCAGTGCAGCGTGAGAGCAAGAAAGTGGGCCACCCCCGTCCCAAGGGCTACAAGGGGCAGCAGAAGGAAGACGAACCCCATAGCAAACACGCTCGACTTGTAGGCCGCCGCGAAATCGACGCTGTCGGATGAGAGCAGGGGCAGGCACACCACCGCCACGGCGGCGAGGGCCGCCATAAGAAAAAGCCACGGACGGCTGCCGTTGTTGACGATGGGGGCAGCGTCTATCAGCAGCGCCGAGACGAACGACCCCGACAGGGCGAGCAGACCCAGCGAGAATACCGAGCTCACCGAGAAGGCGCCGTGGCGCAGCCGCGTATCCGACGAGGGCTCTTCAGGCTCCCGCCACACCCACAGCACCGAGAACAGCACCGCCCCCGATGCCAGCGGCAACGCCGCCGTCAGCGCAATGGCCGCCGGCTCGGGAAGTATGACGGCGGCCGCAAACAGCAGCGCCGCCACGATCAGAGCCGTGGAGGCCTTCGCGACTACCTGCATGATAGTCAGCCGGCTGAAGGCGCAGCCCCACGCCAGGAAGAGCACGCCCATGCCAAGACCCGCGGCGGCAGACGCCAGCGAGCACCACGGCTGACGGATAACCTCGCTGTGCTCCACCACTACAAGGAGCAGGCTGGCTGCAACCACAAGAACCGCAGCCCCCCAGCGGGCCGCCCCGCGTCCCATCAGGCGCGAGAAACCGCGCGGGGCCAGCACAGCAAACGCGAACACCGCGACCATCCCCAGGCTCGAGAAGCCCAGCACGCTGTTGAAATGGCTCACGTCGTTGCGCGTCGAGAAGTGAATGGTGGCCGTGAAATAGACGATGAGCTGCCAGGCAAGCGTGAACGCGAATCCGAACACCCGCGCATCGAACACATCGGCCAGCGTGACGCTTTTCAAATGAGCACGCAGACCCGCGCGCGGTGCGACAGCCCCCACATCGGGCCGGCGCTCCCCTTTTTCTTTACGCACTGCGATCCCCTCCCAAACCTCAGTCGCAGTCATTGCCGGTGACCCTGCACCAACGGCCCAGCATTGTAGCACACCTCCTCGGCAGCCAGGGAGCAACCCTCTCATAAAGACTCTATGTCAACCCAGGTCAAATGCCACTTTTGAAAATAGTTAAAACCTACGATTTCCCCCAGCGCGCCAAACAGCTAAGGTCGGTGATGTCGCCCATGCGACCCCTGTGTTTCACCGGGGCAGCTCCATAGCACGCGAGAGGGGTGAGCCGATTTTGAGGGAGATCGGTCGCGCTGGAGCACAGGGACAGACACAAGAGGAGGAGGATTCATGACTGAACTGACACGTCGTTCGTTACTCCAGGGAGCCGCCGCACTCGGCGCCGTCGCCATGCTCGGCGGATGTACGCCGCAGACGCTCACCGAGGACGAGCAGCTCTCCCAAACCGGCGAGACCGAGGGCGCCGAACCGGTTATCGAAGTGAAGCATGCCTGGTGCAAGATGTGCGGCCCTGCCCGCACCCACTGCTCCACGCTATGCACCATCAAGGACGGCCGCTGGGCCCACGTGGAGGGCAATCCCGAGGCCGGCAACAACTACGGCCGCGGCTCGAATACACTGTGTGCCAAGGGCAACGCCGCCATGCACACGGTGTATTCACCCAACCGCCTGCTGTACCCCATGAAGCGCGTGGGTGAGAAGGGCGAGGGCAAGTTCGAGCAGATCAGCTGGGACGAGGCCATCAACGAGATCGCGGCGAAGCTGAAGGAGCAGAAAGAGCAGTACGGGGCCGAGTCCTACGGCGTGCTCTCACCGCAGTTCTACGCAGTGCTCGGCACGCTGGGGCGCCGCTTCCTGAACGTGCATGGCTCGCCCAACTACCTGCACTCGGCCATCTGCAACTCGCAGCGCATGTTCTCGCGCCTAGTGACGCTGGGAGGCCCGAATCACATGGGCGCCACCGACACCGCGCCCGGCCAGCTGGACAAGTGCAAGCTTCTGGTCGTATGGGGTTACAACTCCGAGAACTCCGCCATCAACCAGGGCAACCCGAACAAGCGCCTCGACTCCCAAGAGGGCGGCATGAAGGTCATCGACATCCGCCCCATGCAGGAAGGCCTCGGCTCCCACGCCGATTATTGGCTGCCCATTATTCCGGGCACTGACGGCGCACTGGCGCTGGCCATCCTGAATGTCATCATCGGCGAGGACCTCTACGATCACGATTTCGTCGCGAACTGGTGCCTCGGCTTCGACGAGCTCGCCGAGCACGTGAAGCAGTTCCCGCCGTCCTGGGCGGCCCCCATCACGGGCATTCCCGAGGATCAGATCGTTGAGGTGGCTCGCCTCATGGGCACCACGAGCCCCATGGGCATCAACATCGGCAACGGCATCGGCGACCAGTCCGCCGACAGCCACTGGACGGTGGCCTGCGTGTGCCTCATCGAGGCCATCACAGGCAACCTCGGTATCGCCGGTGGCGGCGGGGCCGGCTTGGTCATGCCCGAGCCGCTGATCAAGACGAAGTCCATCGACGTGCTGTCCGACCGCCTGCAGGCCAGCGAGGAAGACATTGCCAACGGCTGGATGGCCGGCGTCGCCAAGCTGGTCGGCCCTGAGACCCCGCGCTGGTTCCAGACCCCCGAAACCCAGGAGTCCGGCCCCACCACGGCTTACAACAAGGGCATCCAGTCCATCCTCACCGAGAAGCCCTATCCGCTGCGCTGCATCTTCGCCCAGTCGTCGAACCCCATGTCGGCGACGCGCCAACCCAAGACCGTGGCCGAAGCGCTGAAGAAGCTCGACTACTACGTGGTCATGGACGTGGCCTGGAATTCCTCGTGCGACTACGCCGACATCGTGCTGCCGGCCACGACCCAGTACGAGTCGGCCGACCAGTTCGCCACGAAGAACTCCCCAGCGGGCACGTTCATCGGCATCAACCAGGTGATCTCCGAGCCCATGGGCGAATGCCACTCCGACTGGCAGTACTACCTCGACTTGGCCGTGGCCATGGGATACGGCGAGGACTTCTGGAACGGCGACATCGACGCGATGCTCGCCGAGCAGCTCGACGGATCCGGCGTCACGCTGGAGGAACTGCGCGAGCAGGGCTACATCTTCAAGGAGCGCACCGACGGCGCCAAGCCCACCGAGCCCGAGTACCAGAACTACGAGAAGATGTTCGCATCCCTGCCAGAGGGCAAGGTTCAGTGCGTGAACGAGTGGATCGGCGGCAAGCCGAACTGCGATGACACCGGCATGCTTGAGCGCCTGCCCGTCTACGAGGGAGCTCCCGAGAGCCTGGACGGCACGCCGGACATCGCGGCCGAGTACCCGCTCGTCATCTCCGACGTGCATGCCTACCGCCTGTGCAATCACAGCTACTACCACGATGTCCCCTACCTGCGCGAGCTGCAGCCCGAGCCCTGGGTGAAAATCAACCCGGCCACGGCGAAGCAGTACGGCATCGAAGACGGCGATTGGATGCTCATCGAGTCGCCCCACGGCTCCATCAAGATGGTGGCCCGCTACTTCGAGGCCATCAACCCGAACGTGCTTATGACCAAGCGCGGTTGGTGGGAGCCCTGCGATGAGTTGGGTCTTCCCGGCTACGGCGCGCTCGACGGCGGCAGCGAAGTCAACGTGCTGTACGACGACAACATGGCGAACTACGACGAGTTCACCTCTTCCATGGCGAAGCAGACGCTCGTCAAGATCTCGAAGAGCGAGGGGTAAACTATGGCTGAACAATACGGATTCTACGTTGATACGAGCCGCTGCATTAAGTGCTGGGCCTGCGTGGTAGCCTGCAAGCAGTGGCACGAGATTGAAGCGGGCACGGTATCCCGTCGCAATGTGCAAGAGACCGTGGAGGGAACCTTCCCCGAGGTGAAGCGCTCCTTCGAGTCACTTTCGTGCATGCATTGCGAAAACCCGCTGTGCATGGCCAACTGCCCCCAGGGCGCCATCAGCAAGCGCGACGAGGACGGCGTGGTCGTCGTGGATGACGAGCTGTGCATCGGCTGCAAGACCTGCTCGAACGCCTGCCCCTTCGACGTGCCCCAGTACATGGAGCTGGAGGGCGGTGGCTTCCGCATGGACAAGTGCGATACCTGTCTTTCCATCGGCCGCGAGGACGATCAGCCCCATTGCGTGCTCACCTGCCCGGTGCAGGCGCTGCACTTCGGACCGCTGTCCGAGATGGAGGCGGCGGCTGCCGAGAAGGGCGGCGCACGCATGGAAGGCGAGACCATTCCAAGCGTGTACGTCTCCTAGCCGCATGACCTTCGGGCCCGAAGCGGCCTGACCCTCGGCGGGCGCCGCCAACCCCTCCCACCTGGCGGCGCCCGCCCTTCACTACCCACTGCCCAGACGGCGAGGGGTGTGCACCCTGGCGGCCCAGTATGCACGCCCCTCGCCTGTCCCAATCCTAAGGAGGCCTTGTGGACACTTCCGCAGCCATCGACCTGGCGCACGAACGCGCCCATGCCTACCGGTTTCTCTCCCGCGCGTTTATAGGCGCCCCCGACGCGGCCCTTATCGACGCTCTGCTTGACACGGCCGCCGCCGAGACCACCCTGCCGGACTTCTACCGCGAAGCCAAGCAAGCCGATCGCGAGACGCTGCGTCAAGATGTGGCCGCCGACTACAATCAGCTGTTCCTCGGCATGAGCGCCCATCCGGTGGCGCCCTACGAGTCGGTATACACCAGCGAGGAGGGCCTGCTTATGCAGGATGCCCGCGACGAGGCCCTGGCAGCTTACCGCACCTGGGGTCTTACGGTACCCGAGTCCTTCGGGCTGCCCGAAGACCATGTGGCCCTGGAGCTTGAACTGATGGCGCTGCTTGCCGATCGCGCGGCCTCAGCGCTTGAGACGGGAGGCGGCGAAGAGGCCGAGCGGCTCGCGGAAGCGCAGCGCACGTTCGCGACAGAGCACCTGACGTGGGTCGACGCCCTCTGCGACGACATCCAGAAGCGCGCCCGCACCGCGTTCTACTACAACGTCGCGGCCCTGACGAAGGAAACCCTCGCCGCCGACCGCGAACTACTCGAAGAGCAATAAGGCAGTCAGCGCAAAGTCCTACAGCCTCTCGCCCAGCTTGCGGGCTTCGGAAGTGGTGGAGGCCATGCCCTCGTAGGCCATGCCGTACAGGCCGGCGAAACGGCTCATGGTGTACTCGCCCCAGCGCAGCATGTCGGCGGAAGGAGCCGCGCCCTGGAACACGAAGAACAGGCGCTTGCCGGTAAGGCTTCCCTCGGGCACCGGGCCGTAGAAGCGGTCGAGCAGGTTGCGCAGCATGCCGGAGAGGTTGTGCCAGTACACCGGCGAGCCCATGATGATGGTGTCGGCTGCCTGCACTGCCTCGAGCACCTCGCCGAACTGGTCGTCGTCCTCGCGGGCGAAGACCTGGCCGTAGTCGTATACCTTGGTGTCGGCCAAATCGATCTGCTTGTAGGGGTGCTTGCCGATAAGCTCGTGGCCCATGCGGTTCGTATTGCCGTTCTTCTCGCCGCCGTTGATAAACAGAATGCTCATGAGATAGTCCTCCTTGGAAAATGAATCGCACGTGGGGGCGAGGCGCCCGAATGCCTCGCTCCCGCGTGCCCTAAGATGTCGCCAGCGTGCGAGGCCCTACAGGTACTGGCCGAAGAAGGCGGTCAGCTTGTCGGTGGCCTGCTGCACGTATTCCGGCTTCCAGTAGGTCTGGATATGGGTGGCGCCGGGAATTTCGAACAGCTCGCGATGCGGCGCGTTCACCGCGCGCTCGTAGCAGTCGATGGACATATACCCGGTGTCGGCGCGGCTGCCGATCATCATGAGCAGCGGCACGTCGATAAGCTCGGCGCCATCGCGCGAATCGAAAGCGGCCAGCTCGATGAGGCTGGACACCGTATAGCTGAAGGTGCTGCCCGGATGCGCGCAGTCGCGGCCGTAATAGTAGTAGCCCTCGCGATACAGGTCGTAGGGCATGGCATCGGCCTGCTCGGGGGTGGCAGTCTCGCACATGTTGGGCGTCAGCGCCGCCGGCTCGCCAGCCGCCTCGGCCTGACGGGCCTTCGCCGCCGCGCGCAGGCGCTCCTGGATGCTGTCCACCTGGCTGCCGCGGAAGCCCTCGCGGCGCACCTCGCCGGAATTGAACAGCGAGAGCGTGGCCACTGCCTTGAAGCGCTTGTCGGTTTGCACGGCCTTGAACGTGTAGCCGCCGCCACCGCAGATGCCCAGGATGCCCACTCGTTCAGGGTCGACGCCCGGGTACTGCAGCAGAATGTCGGCCGCGCGGTGGATGTCCTCCACGCGGTTCTCGGGCCAGTCGGTGCTACGGGGCATACCGCCGCTCTCGCCCTGATAGGCCGCGTCGAAGGCCAGCGCGATATAGCCGGCCTCGGCCAGCTTCTGGGCATAGGTGCCGGCCACCTGTTCCTTCACGCCACCGTTGGGGTGAGCCACCACCACAGCCGGATACGACTTCGCGACATCATAGCCGGCCGGCGTGTACACATTGGCCACGGCCGTGAAGTCGCGGTAGGGATACTCGATAGAGTGGATGTTCACCGCACCTTCCACGTTCTCGGTCAGCGCGCCGGCATACACAAGGCCGAACTGATTGCCGTTGAAGGGGATGAACTCGCGGGGTTGGAATGCTTCAGTCATGATGACTTCCTTTCTTTAGGACCAACAATCATGATGATCCTTGGCCCCACCCCAAGGAAGTCTCAAGTTGTTCCCAGCTTTAAACCCTAGGGTTCAAAGCCTCCGCGAAACCCCTGGAAAGCCATTCTAGAGCGGAAGGCTTTCCAGCCATTGGCGGATTTCCTCTTCCGAGGCGCCGGAGGAGAAGCGCATGCCGGGCAGCCAATCGCCGCCGTTGGCCTCGGCGGCCATGGCCGTGTCGCTTTCGCCGATGGGCGACGACGAGGAGGTGAAGAAGGGGATGACCGTCTTGCCCTCGAAGTTGTTCTCGTGCACGAAGGCGTTCATCACCCACGAGAAGCTCTGCCACCAGATGGGGCAGCCGACGAACACCGTCTTGTACTCGTCCCAGTTGGGAGGCGTGATCTGAACGAGATCGACCACCACTTCGTCGCGACGCGGCATTTCCTGGGACACGCGGCTGTTCTCGTCACGCCAGTTGACGTCTTCGGGCGTGTAGGGCTCCATGCATTCGATGAGGAAGGTGTCGGCCTGCATCTCCTGGGCGATCACCTCGGCAACGCGCCCGGTGTTGCCCGTGTTCGTGTAATAGGCCACAAGCACCGGCGCCGCCGCGGCCGCATCGGTCGCGGGAGCGGCCTCGGTTGCCTCAGGGGCCGGGGAAGGCTCAGGCGTCGGCGCGGCATCTGCCTCGGCAGCCGGCTCATCCGCGGCAGACTCATCGATAGGAGCGCCCTGATCATCCTGGACGCAACCGGCCAAAATGGCGCCGGCCGCTGTGGCAGCGCTGAACGTCGCGGCTGTTTTAACGAAAGTACGGCGCGAAATGCTCACGAGAATCCTCCCTTGTCTCATCGGTCGCGGCCCTTTGCAGACGGGCCCTCTCTCACCCTTAATGATGCCGCGTCAACCCCGGAAGCGGAAGTCTCGTTCCGTTAGCGCACCTGAACCTTTGAGTTATAAGCCGGCCGGTTCCGCGCCTTCACCCATACATCGTCCTCCCGTTTGAACCCGCGCGTTCAAACGCGCGTACTTTTTGGGGGCGCCGCGACTACTGGGAATACGTCATCATAGAACCGCCGAACTCACACAATACGCTCGGCGCACCCCGCGAAACAAATCAACACCCGAGGAGGCCCCATGACGCAACCCTACACTATTTGCCACTTGTTTTGCTCGCTTGACGGGAAGATATCCGGGCCTTTCATGAGCAGCCCCGCGTCGCGGATGGGACTGGCAGCCTACGGGCATCTGGCCGGCGAGCTCGACTGCCAGGCAACGGTGTACGGCACCACCACCATGCTCGACTTCTGCCCGGGCTACTACGACGACCCCTATGCCGAGCCCGGCGACATCGACCCCCGCACGGCCCCAGACTTCATCGCCGATGCCACGGCGGAAAGCTACATCGTGTCCCTGGACCGGCGCGGCCGTTTGGAGTATCCCGGCTCCACGATGACGCGGCGCGGCAAGACCTCGCACCTTATCGCCGTGCTCACCCGGCAGGCGCGCTCCGACTACCTGGCGTACTTGCAGCGCCTGGGCGTCTCCTACGTGTTTGCCGGGGAAAACGACATCGATTGCGCCGTGCTGCTGGAGAAGCTGTCCGGCAAATTCGGCATCGAGCGGACCCTCGTGGCCGGCGGCGGGCGCATCGACTGGAGCTTCCTGGAGGCGGGCTGCCTCGATGAGGTGAGCCTGGTGGTGGCGCCCGTCGTCGACGGCAGCCCCCACGCCGCCACGGTGTTCGAGCGCATGGGCTCCACGTCGCCCGCCGTGGCACTGAGCCTCGCCGACACCCAGGATCTCGGCGAGGGAACGCTCTGGCTGCGCTACCGCACGCAGTAGAAGCCGCCGCCGCAAATCTTGCCGCACCGAGGGACTGAACCCCCTCGTTCAAACTGGTGAACGAGGGGGAACTTCTTTCTTGACGAGACGTCTATTAGGATGAAGGGGAAGAAATCGCCCCGTCATTTGTTCCTAGGAGTTGCCCCATGAGCCATAGCAGCTATCTCACCCGGCGTCGCTTTGTGAAGACAACGGCCGTACTCTGTGCCAGTCTGGCAGGTGCCGGGACCCTCAGCGCCTGCGCCTCCGATGAGGCCGCGGCCCCCGAGGCCGATTCAGCTCCCGAACCCGAGCCTTCGGCCGAATCGGCGCCCGAAGCCGCCAACCAGGCGGACACGCCAGCAGAGCCCGAGCCCGAACCCGAGCCTGCTCCCGCCGGCGACGGCAACGTGCTCGTCGCCTACTTCTCGTACCCTGAGACGACCGAGGCCTCCGACCCGGCGAACCTCTCCACCGAGGAAGAGAACAGCGCGGTCGTGGTCGACGGGCAGATCAAGGGTAACAACGAGTTCATGGCCGACATCATCGCCCGCGAGACCGGGGCCGACACCTTCCGCATCCTCACGACGCGCAGCTATCCTGCCGACCACCAGGGCCTTATCGCGCAGGCTCAGGAGGAGATCAACGCCGGCGACCGTCCCGAACTAGCCGAGCCCATACCCGACCTCTCCGGCTACGACACCGTGTTCATCGGCTACCCCATCTGGTGGGCCGAGCTGCCGCCTGTCATGCACAGTTTCCTGGAGCAGGCCGATCTTGCCGGCAAGCAGATCTACCTGTTCAACAGTCACGGCGGCAGCGGCAACGCCGGTACCAAGGAAGAGATCAAGGACATTTTGGCCGACTCCACCGTATCCGACGACAACTTCGTCGTATCCCGCGATGCCGTCGCCAACAGCGAACAGGACATCGTCGACTGGGTTCGAGGTCTCGGCTTCTAAGCCCCAACCGCGCCTCCTCTCTCTTGGCAAGGGCCCCGCAGGTTGCACGCCTGCGGGGCCCTTGTTTTGCGCGCTCGTTCTCGAAAGAAGGCCTACGCCGCGCTTCCCTTCCACAGGAAGGCCAAGGCGTTGTAGACGTAGCGGTTGGCGGCGTAGCCGTTGTAGTCCTCCCTTAGCCCAGGCCCGGATAGGCCTCGGTAGTGCAGGCTTGCACCATCTCGTAGTACTCGGGCACGGTGAACTCCTTGCTGCTCACGCGGCCGGCCGCCGCCTCCACATCGGTGAACGACGGGGCGATGCCGTAGGCCTCGAGCGTCGTCGGCAGGCCGCCCGTGCGCAAAATGCCCATGAGCCGCTCGAAAGCGAAGCGCACGGCGGCATCCACATCGTCATCGGGGCTGGCGCCCAGCACTTCCACTGCGAAGCGCCTCACCGATTCCGGATGATGGCGCGCGGCGAACACAAGCCACCGAGGCAGGATCATGGCCAGGTTCTCGCGGTACACCGTACCCAGCGTGAAACGGAGGATGCCGGCCGCCGAGAAGATGCTGTAGGTCCAGCGGCCTTCCATGGAAAGCCCGAGCACGCCGCTCGTCTCCATGAAGCTCGCCCACAGCATGGTCGCGCGGGCATCGTAGTTTTCCGGGTCGTCGACGAGCGTCTCGAACGCCGCGAGCACGGCCTGCAGCGTCGCGCCGGTGCATCCGCGGGAGATGGGGTTGGTATCGGTGAAGTACCGGTAGCCCGTCTGGGCGAGCATCACCATAGTGGAGAACGCCGTGTTGCGAGCATCCATCGAGTAGGTGAACGGCGGGTACAGAAGCGCGTAGTCGGCAAACACGCCGTGGATGCCGCCGGCATAGCCCATGATGTCGCTCGTGCCGTTGGCCTCCGAGCCCGTCGAGGGATAGGTGGGAATAAGCACAAGCGGCAGCTTCTCGTCGTTGCGCTGCGGCAGCTTGCCCTTCAGATAGGGGTTGTAGTTGTCGTGCACCGCGCAGAACGCAATGGCCTTGGCCGTGTCCATAGCCGAGGCTCCTCCCAGGCCCACCACCATGGCGGCTCCCACCTCGCGCGCCCGCGCGACGCCGGTTGCGATGGCCTCGTAGGTGCACTGGGTTATGCCCCCGTACTGTACGATGGAGCCGCCGGCCTCGCGCACCGTCACCGCCACGCGCTCAAGCGACCCGTTGCGCCGCGCCGACGACCCGCCGCACACCAGCAGCACCGTCTGGCCCGCCGCCACCTCGGCCAGCTTCTCCAGGGCGCTCTCGCCCATCACCGCACACACCGGGTTATGAAAGAAAAAATCGTTCACGCGCATCCTCCCTATCGGTTCTCGAGCCAGAAATCGAGGGCTCCTTGCATCCAGCCGTCGGCTGCGGTGCCCTCGCCCGTGCCGAAACCGTGGGACATACCCGGGTAGATGACGATGTCGGCGGGAACACCGGCGCTCTGCAGACCGCGGATGCGGCGCTCCATGACGCCGGCATTGGCGATGCCGTCGCGGTCGCCCACCACCGCATAGGTGGCCGGGTCGGCCACGGTATAGTCGCTCTGGCCCGTGTAGGCCATGATGACCGCCGCCGGCCGCGGCAGATCGGCTCCGCCGAACGCCGCCGTGCCGTAAGACCCGATAGCCGCCGCCATGCGGGCGCCGGCAGACGACCCCCACAGGGAATAGCCTTCGGCATCGATGCCCAGCTCGTCGGCGTGCTCGAAGATGAACGTGAGGGCCTGGGCCAAGTCCTCCACCGCCCACTGCCCCGAGCCTTCGCGGTAGGATAGCGAGAACGCGTTGATGCCCTGCTCGCTGAGCCACTGGGCATGGGGCAGGCTCTCGTGGAGCGAACCCACATAGGCGAAGCCGCCGCCGGGGTTCACGATGGCGAAGGGGGCGCCGGGCTCGCCACGGTAGAAGAACAACACGGCATCGGCCTTGTCCGGATCGGCGGCAATGGCCGCCTCGTCGTAAACGGGGAAGGCCACGGTCTCCCCGGCCGCCGCGTCGTCGATAAGCCGGTTCACGGCGCTCACCGCTTGGGCGGGAATGATGTTGGAGTGGTAGGGCAGCATCGAGCTTTCGCCGCCAATGGTCACGCCGGCCTCTCGCGAGCCGTGCCAGGGCAGGAGCGCCTGGCCCCAGCCACCGAAGGCGGGATTGGCCGCCAAGTCCGTGAGAAGCGTGCTTTCCGTTACGGCCATAGCGGCCTCATCTTCTTTCTGAGATTGCTCTTCGGGGGCATTGGACGCGTCGGGGACGGAAGCGACCTCCGGCTCGGCGGCCGGAGCCTCGGCCGCCTCTTGAACATGCTCGGTAGCCTCGGCCAGAGAAAGGTCGCCTACAGCATCCTGCGCCTGCGGCGCCGTGCAACCGGATAGAGCAAGGCAAAGAATCGCCGCTCCCAGCAGTCGCCGCATTACGAGGCCTTCTTCACGACGCTGCCGCCGAAGACTTCCGACATGCAGATACCGTCGAGCGCCGTATCGATGGCGGCCACCTCGTCGGCCGCGAGCTCGATATCCGCCGCACCCAGGTTCTCGCGCAGGCGCAGCTCCTTGCGGGTGCCGGGAATAGGCGCGATCCAGGGCTTCTTGCAGATCATCCAGGCAAGCGATATCTGGGCCGGCGTGGCATCGTGGGCCGCGGCCAGCTCGTCGACCAAGTGCAAAAGCCCCTGGTTCTGCTCCATGGCCTCCGGCGAGAACTGCGGCATGATGGCGCGGTAGTCGCTGCCGTCCTTCTCGAAGGCCGAGTCGTCGCGGTAGGCGCAGGACAGAAGCCCGTTGGCCAGAGGACTGAAGGCCACAAGCCCAATGCCCAGCTCCTCCAAGGTGGGGAACAGCTTCTCGTACCAGCGGGCCATCATGGAGAACCGGTTCTGCACCGCCGTCACCGGGCACACGGCGTGGGCGCGGCGGATGACGTCCTCGCCCACTTCCGACAGGCCCCAGGCGCGAATCTTGCCCTCGCGGATAAGGTCGCGCATCACCTCGGCCACCACCTCCACCGGCACGTTGGGATCCTGCCGGTGCTGGTAGTAGATGTCGATGTAGTCGGTGCCGAGGCGGCGAAGCGAACCCTCCACCGAGCGGCGGATGGCCTCGGGCCGCGCGTCGGGCACTAAGTCGTGGTTCACCTTCCCGTCTTCCAAATCGAAGGTGAGGCCGAACTTCGTGCCGATGACCACGCGGTCGCGATAGGGCGCCAGCGCACGGCCCACGAGCACCTCGTTCTGATGGGGGTCGTCGGGGGTACCGTAGCACTCGGCCGTGTCGAAGAACGTGCACCCCAGCTGCACCGCGTCGCGGATGAGGCGCACGGCCTCGCCCTCGGCCGTCGGCTTGCCGTAGGCATGGGAGAGCCCCATGCACCCCAGTCCCACGGCCGATACTTCCAGGCCCTGTCCCAACTGCTGCTTCTTCACGACGACCGCCTACACGTTGCGCACGAGCCCGGCCAGGCGCTCGACGGCCGCGGGGTCGCGATGGTCGAAGAAGCTGCTGGTGTTCTCGTCCAGCGCGCGGATGGCGGCCATGTCGTCGGCCGACAGCTCGAAATCGAACACGTCGAAGTTCTGGGCCATGCGCTCGCGGGACACCGACTTCGGAATGCACACGATGCCGCGCTGCAGAAGCCACCGAAGCACCACCTGGGCCACCGTCTTGCCGTACTTATCACCGATGCCGGCCAGCACCGGGTTGTGGAACAGGTCGTTGTGGCCCTCGGCGAAGGGCGCCCAGCCCTCCATCTGCACGCCCTTCGATTCCATGTACTCCTGGGCCTGCCACTGCTGGAAGAACACGTTGGCCTCCACCTGGTTCACGGCAGGGGTCACCTCGTTGAACTCGATGAGGTCGGCCAGGCGGTCCGGGTAGAAGTTCGCCACGCCGATGGCGCGCACCACGCCCTCCTGGTACAGCTCCTCCATAGCGCGCCAGGCGCCGTACACATCGCCCAGGGGCTGATGGATGAGGTACAGATCGATGTAGTCGAGGCCCAAGCGCTCGAGCGACTTCGCGAAGCCCCGCTTGGCGCCTTCGTAGCTGGCATCGGTGATCCACAGCTTGGTGGTGACGAACAGCTCGTCGCGCGGCACGCCGCAGCTGGCGAGCGCCCGGCCCACGGCCTCCTCGTTGCCGTAGGAGGCGGCGGTGTCGAAGGAACGGTAGCCCACCTCCACGGCATCGCGCACGGCCTGCTCGCACTCGGCCGGGTCGGTAATCTGGAACACGCCGAAGCCCAGCTGGGGCATCCGCACGCCGTTGTTCAAAGTGACAAACTCCATGATGCTTCCTTTCTCAAAAGGACTCCTGCCCGAGCGGGCAAGGGCGCCGAAGACGCGGGAGACGGAAGACCCAAGGGTGGAAGGCACCCCGTCTCCCGCTGGTAAGGGGGAATGCGACGCCGGGCACTTCTGGGCTGGTCCGGCGCCGCCGCGCTGCATGCAGGGGATGGAATGCAACGGCCCCGGATATCATCATGGCCCCGCGCGCCGCGCAAGAGAAGTCTCGTTCCGTTAGCTTGTCTGAACCTTTGAGTTATAAGCTGACATGAGTACAATAGGAAAAAAACGGCCGAGACGTGGAGGGACGGCGGCCTTTTGAGAATGCGGGAGCGTACGCGGCTTCCGCACACAGCGCTGGTCTCAGGAGGTTCCATGTACAATCATCAGCTCGACACGTTTCTGCAGGTGGCAGACAAGGGCAGCTTCTCGAAAGCCGCCGTCGACCTTTACATCTCCCCCACGGCCGTCATCAAGCAGATGAACCTTCTGGAAGCCACGCTGGGGGTCACCCTGTTCAACCGCACTCACCGAGGGCTCACCCTTACGGCGGCGGGCAAATCGCTCTACCACGATGCCAAGCACATCATCCAGTACTGCGGGGAGGCCGCCGACCGGGCGCGCCAGGCCGAGGCGGCCGGGCGCCACGTTGTTCGCGTGGGCTCCTCGCCCATGACGCCGAGCACCTTCCTCACGTCGCTATGGCCGAGCGTGTTGAAAAAGTGCCCCGGGGCCACCATCAAGCTCGTCACCTTCGAGAACACCCCCGAAAACGCCCGGCGCATTTTGGCGAACCTGGGCGAGGATATCGATATCGTGGCCGGCGCCTACGACGAGGCCTTCTTAGCCAGCCGGGGCTGCGCGGCCATGGAGCTCTCGCGCGAGCCGCTGCGCATCATCATGTCGGCCAGCCACCCTCTGGCCGGCTGCGGGGCGCTCACGCTGGAAGATTTGGAAGGCCAGCGCCTGCTCGTCATCCAGCGCGGCTGGAACCGCGAGACCGACCGCCTCGTCGACGACATGCGAACGAGCGGGCGCGACATCGCCATCGAGGAGTTCCCCTTCATCAATGTGGACATCTTCAACCGCTGCGAGGAGAGCGGCGAGCTGCTCGTGGGCATCGACCCGTGGAGGGACGTGCACCCGCTGCTCGTGTCGAAGCCCGTCGCCTGGGACTACGCGCTGCCCTTCGGCATTCTGCACGCGCCGGAGCCGACGCCCCATGTGCGCCAAGTGCTGGAAGTCGTCGCCGAGGTGACCGCCCGGGATTAGGGGAAGCGGCGCGGCCGCCCATGCGGGGGTGTCTTTGTTGAGCGGCAAGGGCATGGCCCTTGCCCTACGGAAGGGTTCGCGCGAAAAGAACTGCGCGAGGGAGCCCTACGGCTCTACGTGCAGCTCGGCGAAGGCCGACTCGGGGCTCACGTCGCCGGTGTCGTTCATCGAGCGGATGCGCAGCACGTAGTCGCCGGGCTGCTCGGGGGTGTAGTCGAAGGTCCAGGTGAGGTTCTGGTAGTCGTTGGTGCCGGGCGTCTCGTAGGTGGTCCAGTGCTCGCCGTCGTCCAGCGAGAACTGGATGGCCGCGATGGAGTGCCCGAAATCGTAGGCGGTGCCCTGGAAGCGCACGGGCTTGCCCACATGGCCCTCGGTGCGTGGAATCATTCGTCTCTCCTCTCGTGCAAAAGGCCCGCGCCCCATTGTAGCAAGGCGCGAGCCGTGGGTAACCCTTGATCAAGAAGGCGCCCATCCGCGAAAACGCCGGGGAGGGCCGGCGCCCCCGCGGCGGGCGCGTCCTGTCCTTTAGGCGACGTCGCCGCCGAAGAACACACCGATATTGGGGAGGTTGGCGTAGGTGTCGCCGGCCTCCTCGGAGCCCGGGGCCGCCGGCGCCTCGTCGCGGGTCTCCACCGTGATGGACACGATGTTCTTCGCAAAGTAGCGCGCCGAGGTAGACCCGAGCCACAGCTGGTTGGCACCGCCCACGGTGTGGGCGATGGGGCTGTCGTTCACGTCGAAGACCACTGGGCAGTAGTGCTGCACGACATAGCGCAGAGGAAGCGCCACCTCGTAGCCGTCAGCCGAGCGGAACACCACGGTGTTCGCGCCTGCCTCGACACCGGCCATCTCCAGCAGGTGCGCCACGGCCACGCCGGTGACCTCGGCGTTTACGCTTGCCGAGCCGTCGGCGGGGTTGCCCGCGCACGAGCAGCCCATGATGGATTTCTGCGCCTCGGGGTCGGCTTGCAGCTCGGCCACGGTGGCCACGTAGCTGTTCTGAACGTCGCCGCCGATGGCAATGGGCCACTGGGTGGCGTCGCCCGCGAACTCGTCGCCCTCGAAGGCGCCGTTGCCGCACAGATAGGCCGCGGCCCCCATGGCGCGGGCGATGGCGTCGTTGGAGCTCACCAGCGTCTGGGTGTAGGAGAAGTCGCCCTGCACCGCCTCGGCGCTCGCGCGCTGGACGCCCTCGGACAGCGACAGCTCGTCGCCGGCCGGAGCGGCCTCGGGGGCCTCCTCGGCGAAGGCGGTCACCGCGCCGGCCCCCATGGAGCCGAGCAGCAGCAGCGACCCTGCCGTGCCGGCGATCTTCTTAGTCGTATCGTTCATGGTTTCCCTCCGTCTTCCCTAGTTGGTGGGCTGGGGCATCTGGGTGTAGGCGTTCACCATCACCTTAACGGGCGTCGGGGTGACGCGGCCCGTGGCATCGATGGCGCGGGCGCACAGCACGTAGGCCGTGTCGCCGTTCTCGGCATCGGGGGTGAACTCGTAGGTCCAGTGGATCCAGCGGTTGTTGTCGATGTTCGGCGTCTCGCAGCGCTGCCACGTCTCGCCGCCGTCCATGGAGAACTCAAGGGCGGTCACCGGCACGTCGAAGCCGTTGGCCCAGCCCTCGAAGGCGAAGGGCTGGCCAGCCTGGATAACCGTGCCCTCGAAGGTGTTCATGAACCCGAGGTTCGGCTTGCCGGAAGACTGCAGGGTGCCCTCGCCGGGGAACGGAACGCCCTCGGCGCCGAGCGAGTGGTCCTCATCGGTAATGCGCAGTTCGGAGAAGTTCTTCGAGATATGGTCGGCGCAGATGCCACCGATCCACATCACGCAGGGATACCCGTTGTTCCACGAGATGGGTTCGCCGTTGAACTGGTAGGCCAGCAGCGAGGTGTGGCCCGGCAGCTCGTCGAGGTTCACGCCGCGGTAGCCGGCGCGCTCGCCGTCGGGGGTGTACCACATGGCGCCCACAGCGTTGTCGTTGATGTCGACCTTCTCGAGGATCCACTCTAGCGGAATGCCGGTGACCTCTACCTGGGCGACGGCCTCGCCGCCGAGCGGGTTGATGGTGCACTGGGCCACGAGCGGCGTGGTGACGACCACGCCCGCCTGCTCGGCCTCGGCGATAAGGTCGGTGAGCTTCCAGGTTTTCTCCTCGGCCACCTCACCGGTGATGGAGATCTCCCACGTGTCGAACATCTCCTGGTCGAGCGGCTTGCCCTCGGCCGTGTTGTCGAAGCGCATGATGTCGTAGTCGTTGCCCATCCACTGAGCATTGGGCATCTGATCCTGGGAAACGGTGAGATCCTGGTCGTAGTTGAAGGTGCCGCTCACGTTCTCAACCGCAGTGATGCCCTTCAGCTCGTCGTACTTCACCTGGTCCCACAGCGCCATGCCGCCCTCCACCGTGGTGGTATGGCAGTTGAAGCAGCCCACCTCGGTGCTTGCGGACTCCACATTGTGGATGGCGTGCAGCATGCCGCCGAGGTTGCCCGCGTAGCTGGCGCGGTTATGGCAGTCGAGGCACTGGCTGATGGTGGGGTCGACGCCCTCGAGGCCCTGGCTGGGATTGTGCTCCGGATAGTAGTTGAGCATAAGCTCGTTGAGGTTGTCGTGGCAGGCGTAGCAGCCGCGCACATCGGCATCGAGGACCTGCACGTTGTAGTCGTCGCCCGATACCGGCGTGCGCTGGATGAGCGTGCCGTCCTCCATCTGGGTGATAACCGGTCCGTCAGGGTTGTAGGTCGGCGAGAACATGGCCGCCTTGGTGGTCTGCTCGGCCGCGGCCGGCGCGTTGCCGCCCTCCGCATCCGAGGCCGGCGCCTGGGACGGCGCGCTCGGCGAGCATCCGGCCATGAGCGCCGCGACGAGCATCGTCGCCATCACGCCCCCGGCGAGAATCGCCCGCGGTTTTGGGCAGAGTTTCATCTGCTCCCCCTTTCAATATGGGAACCCCTTTTGGGCCCCTCCAAAAAGAATATGCAGCTCGTCACCCCTGGCCATACGGCCCATCGAGCTTCGCATTGGCTGCCATCCTAGAGGCTGTCCTAAGGGCAGAAGCAAGGGAAAATCCCCCAGCTTTTTCTTTTGGGAGGGTTACAATGGGTTCCATTGCGGCAGGGGATCCGCCAAGCGGGCCGCGTTCGAGAAGAGCATATCGGAGGGAGAACTATGCCGCGTACCAGCGAGCAGCGGCGCTACCTGACCTGCGGTCAGATGGCGCGCGCCAACAGCATCACCGAGAAAACCTTGCGCTTCTATCAGAAGAAGGGGCTGCTCGAGCCCGAGCTCGTCGACGAGGAGACGGGCTTCCGCTACTACGACATCCTGCAGTCGACCACCCTCGACCTCATCACCCAGCTGCGCACCATCGGGCTCTCGCTCGACGAGATCAAGGAAATCGAGGGCGCAGGCGACATCGGCATTTTGCGCGACCACCTGCTCGGGCAGATGGCCCACCTCGCCGAGCAGCGCCAAGCCCTCGACTTGTCGGAACGCCTGGTGAAAGACCTGCTCGCCGACTGCGATGCCTACTATGAAACCCCCATCTACGATCAGATCATTATGGAGCAGCGCGGGCCGCGCTACCGCCTCGAGTTCCCCCTGCCGCCCATGGAGGAACTCGCCCGCCACTACGAGCACCTCTCGGGCAGCGACTTGTGGGAATGGGTGGTGCGCCACGTGAAGCAGACCATCATCGAGCGTGACTGGCCTCTCTCGCTGTTCCACGACGTGGGCTACGTCGCCCCGCGCGACGCCATGGACGACGACGACCTGTGGGCCCGCTGCGCCTTCGTGGAGGTAGACGAGAGCTACGGCGAATGCTTTCATGCGGCCGTGCCCTTCCCCGAGGGGCTGCACCTGGTCATGTACGTCAACCACGGCTTCGGCGACGAGGGCGAAACGCTCGACCAAGACCGGTTCCAGCGCATGCTCGACTACGCCGAGGCGAAGAACCTCGAAGTGGTGGCCGACCCCTACTGCGAGAGTCTCTGCCGCTTCGGACGCCTGTTCAACCAGACAAGCGAGACCATCAGCGCCTACTGCGTCCCCGTGCGCAAGAAGCTGCCCTTAGAGCAGGGCGGCCATCAAGAGCGGTAGGGCCTGCGCCCCCCTATTCTATGGGCGTGAGCGCGTCGAAGTCGATGTCGGCGTAGTCTGCCCGCCAGAACATGAAGTGCGGCGTGCCGTCGGCATCGTAGGAGATAAACTGCACCGGGTGGTAGCCGGTATAGTCCCACTGGCCCCCGACGTTGTACAGCAAGTCCGGGTCCCACCCCAGCGCGATGAGCAGCTGGCGCGTCATGCCGGCATAGCCGCCCGCGCCGCACATGATCATAACGGGCCGATCGCTGGGGAACAGGTCCTCCAGAATCTGCCGCGACTCCTCGAAGCGGGGCACCGCCTGGGCCACGGTGCCGTCGGCGCCCCACGTGACGTCGAAGAGGCGCTCGCCGGTATACGCGCCCGAGACGGGCAGTTCCTGCAAGGTGCCTACCAGCGGGAACGGCACGATGCGGAAGCCCTCGAGCGCCATTTCCAAGTTGGCATGGCCGCCGATTTCCTCGTACTGGGCCGGGTCCCGGAGCATGCGCGCATCGCGATAGGCCACCCCGGGAATGTTCAGGTACTCGTCGATGGTCTCCATATTGATATTCTTGTCGACGCCGAAGGGGCTTTCCGGGTCGGGATCGGGCTTGGGCAGCGTGTCGGCCGTCAGCGCCGGGGAGGCCTCCGCTCCCGCTGCGTCATCCGAAGCCGACAGCGCCGTCTCGGGCGCTTCGGCCGGGCTGCCCACGCATCCCGCAGCCGCAAAGACGCCGCCGAGGGCCACGGCCCCCGCCGCCACAAAGAGGCGGCGACTCAGCGGACGCGCCTCGGCCGCGCTATCGAATTGGTTGATATGCATAGTCCCTCCTTAGAACGGGCGAGAAATGTCAGCGCGTGAGATTTCTTCGGATGCTAGCAGCTTCCCTAGGGTCAGATGGAAGCGCCGACCTTCCCTTCAAAGAAGGCCCCTCCGCAGAGAGGGGCGGAGGGGCCGCAGGGGAGGGCTGCTGTATCGAAGGGTTAATTAGGCAATCTCGCCGCCAAGCAGAACGCCGACATTCGGCAGGTTCTGGTAGGCCGTGCGCGCCTCATCGCTCGAGGGCGCGGGCGGCGGCGTCTGGCGCTCTTCCAGCGTAATGCTCACGATGTCGCGGGCAAAGTAGTTCGCCGACGTGGCGCCGAGCCACAGTTGGTTGGTGCCGCCGATCACCTCGGAGATGGGCGCACCGTTGATGTCGAAGACCAGCGGGCAGTAGCGCTCGGTGACGTACCACAAAGGCAGCGCTACCTCGTAGCCGTCGGCCGAGGTGAACACGATGGTGTTCGCCGCCGGATCCACCTGGGCCTCTTCCAGAATGACCGACACGGGAAGGCCCGTCACCTCGGCGTTGCCCGCATCGCGGCCGTCGGCTGGGTTGCCCATGCACGAGCAGGCCATCGTCATCTTCTGGACGGCATCGGAGGAGGCCATCTCCTCGAAGGTCACCATCTGGGGGTTGCCCACCTTGCCGTTGATGGCAATCTGCCAGTCGTCGGCCAGGGCGCTATCGTCGTCAATCACCTTGGCATGGGAGCCGCACAAAAACTGGGCGGCCTTGGCCATATTGGTGAAAGTCTCGTTCGGCGAAATCTCGTTCTGCACGAACTCGAAGGCGCCGGGCACCGTCTCCAGCGTGACGATGTCGGTCTTGTAGTAGGACGCGTCGTGGGCCTCGGCCGCTGTCGGCTCGGTAGCGGCCGCAGCTCCGTCGGGGACGGCGGCCACGGCGATGCCGCCCGCCATACCGCTGAGGGCCAGGACCGACGTGGTGCCCAGAAGAACGGTTTTCTTAAGTGTGCTCATATTCGCACCTCTCTTTCTTAATGCGGCCGGCGTCATGGCTGCGCCGGCCGCAGCACAAAGGATCGGGGCCGTGCGCTATTTCGCGACGACCATGACCTGATCGGGGGTGAAGGACTTGCCGCCGGCAGCGGTCTCGCCGCGCACCTGCAGCACGTAGGCGCCGGGCTCTTCCGGAGTGAAGGTGAAGTTCCACCACACCCAGCAGCGAGCGTTCGTGCCCGGGGTCTCGCAGCGCGTCCAGGTCTCGCCGCCGTCGGCGGAGAACTCAAGGGCGCTCACGTTGTAGTTCAGGCCCTCGGCGAAGCCCTCGAAGGTGAAGGGCTCGCCGGCCTTGATGACCTGCCCCTCATGGATGTTGCAGAAGGCGACGTTGGGCTTCAGGCGGCCGATGGGATCGGCCTCGTTGGCCCAGCGGGACGGCACGGCGGCCTCGTCGGCCGGCAGCGTCTCGAAGACGATGTCGGAAATGGAGCGGCGGGACAGCGACGCCTTGTGGTCGGGCATCCAAATGCGGATCGGGTAGCCGTCGATGCGGGTCAGCGGCTCGCCGTTCACCTCGTACACGAGCCACGTCTGGTCGATGACCTCGTCGGTGTAGGGCTGCGGGTCGGAACCGTCGGAAGAGGCCGGGGTGAAGGCGTTCACGCCGTCATGGACGCCGGCACGGTCGATGATCCAACGCAGCGGCACGCCGGTGACCTCCACCTGGGCGAGCAGCTCGCCGGTGGGAATGTTCTCGTAGCACTGCATGGCGCTGAGGAACGTCTCGGAGGGACCCTCGTCGATAATCTCCTGCACGGTGATGGTGAAGGGGTTGTCCACCTCGCCGGAGACGTTGATCTCCCACTGGCTGTAGTCCTGGTCGGTGAAGACCTTCTCGGGGCCTACCGTGTAGTCGTCAGGACCGCCGCCCCACGGGTAGGTGAAGCCGACGCTGTCGCCCTGGACGTGATCCTGGTTGAAGGTGAAGTCGCCCTGGACGTTCTCCACCTTGTTGATACCGGTGAGGATGTTGTACTTCTCAACGTCCCACACCTTCAGCTGGCCGTCGGCACCCGAGGTGTGGCAGCTCATGCAGTCGCCCTCGAAGTTCACGCGGTTGTGAATGCCGTGCACCATCTGGCCGAAGGCGCCGTCGAAGGCGTTCTGGCCGCCGGCGTCGGGGTTATCGTGGCAGGCGATGCAGTCCTTCACATCGACGACCGTTCCCAAGCCGTTGTTCAGCTTCCAGTGCGGGTAGGACAGGTGATTGTCCACCAGGTCGGCCAGGCCGCTCTCGTGGCACGACTCGCAACCGCGGTTGTCGGCATCCAGGTACAGGGTGTTGTAGGACGAGGCGGCGCCCCAGTAGTACACGTCGACGGCGGAGTCGGGCGTGCGCTGAATTTCCGTGCCGTCCTCGAGCGTGCGAACCTCGGGGGCCCAGTTCTCGGCCTGCTTCGCCAGCTCGTCGTACATGGTGGGGATGTTCTCGTTGGTGACCGACAGAATGTTGTAGGGCTTCGTCTGCAGATCGACCTCGGACGTGGTGTCCGACGACGACCCGCCGCTGTCCGTCGAGGTGGCTTCGGTTGCTGCCTGCGGTGCGCAAGCGGCCAGCATGAGCGCCAAGGCGCCCGTGGCAACCGTGGCGGCAAGCATCTGTTTTCTCATAGCCTTCTCCTCTCCTTTCTCTGGCCAAGATCCCTTGGCCGTTTGCGTTTTCCTGCCAATTGAGCAGGCCCTCCTTCAGCCCATAGGGGCCTTCGACCTCACTTTAGCCAGTGTCCTTGGGAGAGAGACAAGTTACAGATTCGGAACCGAAAACGCTTATTGACATCCCGTTACCGCCCTTTAGTTGGGCACCTGCTCAACCACCCTCCCAAGTCAAGCGCCCTGCTATGCAAAGGAAGTTGCAGAAGGGAAATTTTTAACTGCCCTAAGGGCAGAGTTTCTCATGCGCAAGGGCCGCCCCGCATACGAGGCGGCCCTTGCAGGAAGAGGCGACGCGAACGTTTAGGCGCGGCGGATGGTGAACCCCCACGACTCAAGCTCGAGCAGCTGATGCTGGGTGCGCTCGTCGGTGTAGGAGGCCGTGGTACGCTCGTCTAAGATGACGGGAAGCTCGGGGAAGAAGTTGTACACCAGGATGGCGTTGTGCAGCACGCGGCAGGTGGTGGACACTCCGGCAAGCTCGATGCTCTCGATGCGTACGCCCTGGCGGCGGATGTTCTCGATGACCATGGGAAGGTCGACCGACCCGTAGGTGCCTTTCATGACGAGGATGGCGTTTTCCGGCGTGAGCAGATCGTGGGCCTTGCCGTAGACCTCCCAGCCGGGTGTGCCGGGCACGCAGTGGGGCGGGTTCACCGTGGCCTCGCGCGTGTTCTCGTAGTCGTCGTCGGGGTGGGTGTCCATGGTGTAGATGATGATGTCGCCCGCCTCGCGGAAGGCGCGTATCTTATCGCAGAGGGCGTCTTCAATGGCCAGGGCCGGCTCGATGTCGCCGAACACGCCGCCGCTCACGAAATCGACCTGATAGTCGACAACGACGAGTACGCGCTTGGTCGCAGCGTCGCGCTTGGCGGCGTAAGTGACCGAAGGCGTGGCGTAGGGCTCGATGGGCTTGCGGGTGCCGGCGCCGTCTTCCGGATCCGGCACGACAACGGCCGTGCGCGCCGCGAACGCGCCCTCCCCCGCCGGGGTCGCCTGCGCCTCGATCGCCGGCGGCACAAGCCACGCCGCTCCGGCCAGGGCGCCCCCGGCTACCACCGTGCCGACAAATTGGCGGCGGGAAAGCCCTGCAATGCCACCTCGCTGCTCCACCGCAGCGGCACTTTCGTTCTCTCGGTTCATAACGCGCTCCTCCCTTACCGGCTAGCAGCCGAGATGCTCTTCTTCCTGAATATCGCCGCCGGCAGCCGACCAGGCGTCCATGCCGCCTTCAAGGGCCTTCAGCAGATCGCCGTCGTAGCCGGCATCCACCAACGTCTGCCACACCTCGGCGACGCGCTCCTCGTTGCGCGGCACGATAACCACCACTTCGCTGTCGCGGGGAATCTCGTCCATGCGAATGTCGAACTGCTTGCCCGCCGGAATGTTGCGGGCCTCGGGGATGTGCCCGTCCATCCACCAGTTCTGACCGCGGATGTCCACAATGAACGGCGGGTTGTCGGAGGCGCGCATGGCCTCAAGCTCGTCGACGGAAATGAGCACGCCCTCGGGCAAATCGGCCAAGGTGAGGTTCTGGTTGGCCTCGGAGGAAGCCGTGCTCGCCGCAGACTCGTCGCCGTCGGTCGGCGCAGCATCGGGCTCGGCTTGCTCCTCCTGGACGGCCGCAGGCGACTCTGCCGTCATATCCTGCTCCGCCGTACATGCCCCGAGCACACGCCCCAGACCAACCGCAAGAAATGCTGCCAAAACCACCAGCACCGCCCGCCTCAAGCGCGCCGTGCCCGCGCCCTCCGTCACAACCCCTTCAGACATCAGCCCACATCCCTCCTGAAAACGCTTCAATTACCTCAAAAGAACCTACGCGTTCCCCTAGGGGAAGAGTCAAGGCCTCAAGGTGTCCCACAAAAAACTCAGCAACCGAGATCTACCTCCTGCTGCACCGGCAGCCCGGCCTCCTTCCAAGCATCCATGCCGCCAGCCAGGGCCTTAACGGCATCTTGCTCGTAACCGGCATCCACCAGCGTCTGCCATACTTCCGCAACGCGCTCCTCACCGCGGGGCACCAGTACGATCAGCGTGCCATCGTCGGGTATCTCTTCCAAGCGAATATCAAGCTGCTTGCCAGCCGGAATATTGCGTGCCTCGGGAATATGTCCGTCTATCCAGAAACCTTGGGCGCGAATATCCACGAGAAAGGGAGGATTCTGCGATACGAGCATGCCCTGAAGCTCGTCGACCGTTATCAGCGCATCGGCGGGGATATCACTCAGCGTCAAATCTCGATTGCGTTCCGAGCCGGCTCCGGACACTCCGTCATCCATCGCTGTACGCCCATCATGCTCGACGACGGCACTCTGCTCTGATGGGGGCATCTGGTGATCTCCATCAACATCATCCGCGCAACTCGCCATGGTGAAGCATGGGCCCATGGCGGCTACCACCAGCAAAGCGGCAAGAGCAATTCGATTCACGCTCGGACGTTCCTGGCGACAAAGTCGCGCGCGCTCATTGCCTTGTCCCGTCATCTCGCCTCTCCTTATCTTGCCGAAACGAATTGGCCGCTCTAGGCCTCGGTCACTCGGAAGCACATCGCACATCCCCTGTTCGACCGCCCCTAAACGGGGCGCCCCCGCCGAAGCGGCGGGGGCGCAGAGGGGAGGGGGTGCCCCAAGGGGGCCTAGCCGATGGTGCCGCCAAAGTCGACACCGATATTGGGAAGATTCGCGTACGTATCGCCCGCCTCCGGAGTTCCCGGAGCCGCTGGCGCCTCGTCGCGCGTTTCGAAGGTAATTGACACGATGTTCCGCGCAAAGTACCGCGCGGACGTCGACCCGAGCCACAGTTGGTTCGTGCCGCCCATTACCTCATCGATCGAAGAGCCGTTTACGTCGAAGACAATCGGGCACTGATGCGACTTGAGATAGGAGACGGGCAATGCGACCTCGTATCCGTCGGCCGAGATAAACACCGCCGTGTTCGCCTCGGGGGAAACCGCGGCCTTCTTCATGAGCACGTTGACCGACACGCCCCTGACCATCGCGTTAACCGAGGCGCCGCCGTCAGCCGGGTTGCCCGAGCAGGAGCAGCCGATGAGGGTCTTCTGAACGTCGGGGTCTTGCTGGAGCTCGGCCACCGTCATCGCATAGGGGCTCTCAACCTGGCCGCCCACGGCAATGACCCAGTCAGCCGCGTTCGCTTCCCCGACCTCGGAGGCCTGACCTCCGCACAAGTACTGGGCCGCTCCCATGGCTCGCACGATATCGGCAACGGAGCTCACCTTCGACTGGGTATACGAGAATGCCCCCGCCACTTTTTCCTTGGCAACGACAGATCCCTCGGCACCCGTGACCTGCTCGTCAGCCGCAGGCTGCAGATCGGGCGAGATCCCATCATCTGCGAAGGCTACCGCCGCATTGGCCCCCATCGAGAGGAGCATGAGCGTTCCGGTCACCCCCGCTATCTTCTTCGTTGTCTTTTCCATGGCTTACCTGCTTTCCACTTCTTGACGGAACTGCTCGAGGTCGGACTTCGCATTCACCATAATGCGCAACGGAGCCCACACCTCGGTGCCGTCCGCCTCAAAACCGGTCACGCTGCCGTCCTTGGCAACGGCGCGAACCTGCAGCACGTAAGCGGTGTCAGTTCCCTCGGGCGGCGTGAAGGTGTAGCTCCACCACACCCATTTGTCGGCCGTCGAAGACGACACATCCAAATCCTGCCACGTGGCGCCGTTGTCCATGGAGAACTGGATCTTCTCCAAGGGACGGGCGAAGCCGAAGGCATAGCCCTCGATGGTGAAGGGCTGACCGGCCTGAATGCAGGTGCCCGTCTCTAGACCCACAATGCCCACGTTGGCGTAGTTGCCGTTCTTGCCCATGGGGTTCGTCCAGGTTGCCTGCTCGGTCGTATCCACGCGAATGGACGTCACCTGCTTGGTGTTGCGGGCCGCCTTGTCGGCACCGGACCAGAAGGCCACCGGATAGCCGTCGGCCACCGATAGGCGCTCGCCGTTGATTTCGTAGACGAGCAGAATCTGGCGATCGGGGAAGTCGACGCCGATCATGGTGTCGTCGAAGTTGAGCGCATGGGCCGGCGTCTCTTCAAAGGGATCGCTGTCGATAGACAGCGTTGTCACGGCCTTGGCATCATCAGTCAGCCCCGCCTGCTCGAACAGCCACTGCAGCGGAATACCCGTCACCTCGACGTTGCCGATCAGGCCCAGGCCGTAGTCGTCGATGCACATAGACGTCATCTGCGTCGTCACGCTTGGTGCCTGCTCGATGAGCTCGGGCAGCTTGTAGGTCTTCTCTTGCTTGACACCGTCGCCGTAGATGGTGATCTCCCAGTTGTTGAAGAGCTCCTCGTCGACCGGCGTGGTCTTTCCGCTTGCGGTGTCCATGTTGAACATCTCGCTCTGGGCGCAATCGTTCCAGCCCACGTTGAACAATTCCTCGGTGGGAATGACCTTGTCCTGCGTGAAGGTGATATCAGCCTCGGATTCCTCGGCGGAAACCTTGGTGATGCCGCCCATCAGGTCGTATTTAACCTCGTCCCACAGAGCCCAGTGCTTGTCCACCGGGCTGATCTCGTGGCACGTGACGCACTGAGCAACCGGCGTGTCGGTATTCACCATATGAATGTTATGAATCCAGCTGGCCGTCTCATTGAGCACATGATGGCAGTGGTTGCACGAATTGACCGACACATCGACGTCGAGGCCCGAGTTGATGAGCGGATGGGCGAACGAGCCCGTGAGGCTGTTGGTGACCGTATCGTCCAGATTCTCATGGCACGAGTCGCAGCCGCGTCCATCGGCGTTGTAGTAGCGCATGGACACCTCGGGGTCGGTCCACCCCAACAGGTTCCCGCTCTCGCCGACCTCTACCTCGTTGGCGTAGTTGCCATCAACCTTGTTGGCGAGGCCTACGCTGGTCGGGAAGGTGGGCGTGCGCTGAATGAGCGTTCCGTCCTCCTTGATCCACACTTCAGGAAGCGTAACGCCGAAGTCGTCGACAACCGGATTGGAGATGCGCGTGCCAGACGCCATGTGATCCCCCATGCGGTCGCCCATCGCCTCGGTAAGCGTCGCCTTGGCACCATCGTCGCTCGTCGCCTCCGGCGCAGCCTGAGGGGCGCAGCCGACAACGGCCAAGGTGCCCACAACGGCTAAACCCGCGAGCGTGAGCTTCAGTGCCTTTGCTGTATTAAGCAGCATTGAAACCTCCTAACTTTCTACTCCTTCCACATAGGGCGATTGCGTAAACCCCCTCTCGTCATATGGCCCGTATTGGCCTTCCTCCCTATGTCTGGGGGGATGCTAGTCCTTGACGTTACGTTAAATGCAACCGATTTCTTTCAGCTTTCCGCCATTCCCGCGAGGCCTCACTTGAACACTGACGCGGAATAGCTTCTGGCTGTCACCCAGCAAAAGCGGCCATCGACAAAGGATCTCCTCGTAGTAGTCACCGCAGATTTCAAGGTCCTTGGCCTGCGCGTAATCGAGAAAACGCGGAATCAGGTGAGTGGCAAACCCCTCCCCGCTCGGAAGGTACATTTCCCGGCCGTAGTAGACGAGATAGAGTCCAGCCGGTATGGGCGTCGCGCCCTGAACGTATGCCTCCATCTCTTGGGTGAGCCTCACGAAGGCGTATGTGGCGCGATGATCACCCCTTACCACCCGTTCGCAGGGCACCGCGCAGCTGATATTCCTGAAAAGTTCGAGGGGGTAGTCGCGCTCTATCATCTCGGCCTTGACGAAACGCAGCACCCGCTCCCATTCCTCGCGCCCCTTTCGCACATCATCTTGGGGTGCCATGCCGGCGGGAATGTCAAACACCACCATCGAGGAAGCAGGAGCACGCTCAAAGAGAATTTGATCGGTGATATCGTTCCCTTGGAATCGCTCGATGCTTTCAACCATGGACATGGCGATGTCCCGGGCAATCTCGAGACGTCGGATCTCTTCGACGATCATATCGCGCCTACTCAGCACAGCATCGTGTAGCCCCCTCAACGACCCGGATGTCACAATGGCCACGATTTCGTCGAGAGAAAGGCCGATGCCCTGCAACTCACGCACCATATCAATAGCATCCGATTGAAGCAGATCGTAAAACCGATGACCCGTCATCTTGTCGATATGAGCCGGCTCAATGAGGCCGAGCTCCTGGTAGTAGCGGAGCAGTCGCGTGCTCACCCCATTCGCTGCCGCCATCTCCCCTATGCTCAGAAGAGGGGCACCCCCCCCCAGCGATTATTGTCAGATCGAGAAACCATACGCCCCCTCGCCGAGCCTCGCATCTCCCCGTTTGATCCCATTATCATCTTCGCCGCGCGCATCAACGCCCGAAAAGACACCGTCATGCAAAGGTGGCATAGCAGACTTCATGTACACCACTTGCACCGAATTTACACCGTTTGCACTGGCGCAGGCAAAAAGCGGCCCCGCCGCAGGGAGGGGTGCGGCGGGGCCGAAAAGGAGAGTTGTGTTGGGTGAACGCTGCTGGCGCGATTGTCAGTCGGCAACGTGCCCGCCCTACGAGCGTCTTGCGTTTTCCAGATACTTTGCCAGGTGGGGAATGGCGAAACGAACGTAGCCGAAATCAGCAGGGACAATCACTTTTTCGGCGATAAGCACCTCGCGGTACTTGTTGGCCCAGCTTCGGCTCTTCCCTGCCCGCTGCGCCACGTCCGCAACAAGCGTCGGCCCCTCGCCATCTTCCGCCATGGCCAGAACGAATTTCCGCGCCGCTGAGCTCAAGGCATCGAAGGCCGGTGCGCACACCGCGTCTCCGAAGGCTTGCAAAGCATCGCCAAACCCTCGGGCGACATCCTCCTCGGTCACCGCCGTACGACCCTCTCGCTCCGCCGACTGCCACACGTAGTAGCCAATCAGCTGGATCATGTAAGGATAGCCTCCGGAAAGCTGAGCGCATTCAGCGGCGCGCCCGTCGCTGATCTGCTTCCCCGAGTCAGTGAAAGACTCAACGTAGGCGTTCCGTACATCCGGCAGGGGCACATCGCCAAGCTCGCGCTTAAGGGAGCGGCGAAGAAACGTGAGCACCTTGTGGTTCACCAGCTCGTCGACCAAGGAAGGCAGGCCGGCAAAAGCGAAGGCGACCCCTTTCTTCTGCGAGTCGGGAAGAGGAGAAAGGTCTTGATCGGTGATGATGTGCTGCACCGCTGTCGCAATAGCCACCATATCGTCGTGAGAGGCCGCCTGTGTCTCATCGATGGTGAACAGAATTCCGTTACCCTTTTTCACCTTGCGACTATCGAGCACGCCCTGGATAGCGTTGCGCAACGTCAGCGCAGCCGTCTCATCGAAGGCGATCGATGCATTGCCCAAGCTTGCCGAGGCAACGCCCGGGATGCCTACCGAAGGACTGACGGTGGCGCCTTCCAAATGCCAACCTTTCGGGTTGAGAGCATTTATCAGCCGCGCCGTCAGGCCTTCTGAAGCCGTTTCAGAAATAGTGAGCCAGCCGCAGTCATCAGCTATGCGGCGCATCTCGGTTAGCATAACCGTCTTCCCATAGCCGCGCTGTCCCATAACGAGCATCAGCCGACCAGGAGCGCCAGCACCGTTGGCCAGGCCCTCTCGGAAGTCATCGATGATGCTTTGTCGCCCGATCAGGATAGGCGGCATCTTGCCGGCCGTCGGCTTGAAAGGATTAGCGACCATACCTGCTCCCGTCTCGTACGCCACTTGCACCGACTTTACACCACTTGCACCGACTTTACACCATTTGCACCGACTTTACACCGTTTACACTGGCGCGAGCAAAAAAGCGGCCCCGCCGCGGGGAGGAGTGCGGCGGGGCCAAGAGGGAGGGTTGCGTTGGGTGGGGTCTTAGGCGACTTCGCCGCCGAAGGCGACGCCCACGTTGGGGAGGTTCGCGTAGGTGTCGGCATCGGCTTCGGGCGAGGTCGGCACCTCATCGCGCACCTCGACGGTGACGGAGATGATGTCGCGGGCGAAGTACTTCGCGGCAGTGGAGCCGAGCCACAGCTGGTTGGCGCCGCCCATAGACTCCGCAATGGGAGACCCGGCCACGTTGAACACGATGGGGCAGTAATGCGTCTTCAGGTACACCAGCGGCAGCGCGATCTCGTAGCCGTCAGCAGAGCGCAGCACCACGGTGTTGGCATCGGCAGCCACACCGGCGCGCTCGAGAAGCGTCGTTACGGGAACACCCGTTACTTCAGCATTCACCGCCGCGCCGCCGTCGGCGGGGTTGCCGGCGCAGGCGCAGCCCATAAGCTGGCTCACCAGCTCGTCGTCGGCCTGCAGCGCGCCGATGGTAGTCGTATAGGAATGGTCGACCGCACCGCGGATGTCGATGGCCCACGTAGAGGCATCGATATCCCCTTCCACTATGGGAAGGCCGGCGCAGAGATACTGGCTCGCCTTGGCCATGGCGCTGCGGATGACGTCCACGGTGGCACCCTGGGCCTGGGTATAGCTGAAGGTACCCATGACCTCGTCGAGCATTACATTGCCCGCGACGATGCCCTCCTCGGCGGTCTCAGCGGCCACATCGGGCGTCGCCGCCTGGGCGGTGCCGCTTCCCAACGTTACCGCGGCCGTAGCGCCCATGCTGGCAAGCAGCAGCGCAGAGCTGGTGACAGCGACGGCTTTATGAGTCATTGTCGTCATTATCTTCACTCCTTCCAGCCTAGTTGTAGGCAATGTCGCCCTCTTCGAGCACCACATCGGGCTCGGGGAGCTGATCGACCACGGTCACCATGATCTTCAGCGGATCCTGGGTGGTCTCGCCGATGTACTCGATGTCGCCGTTGGGATGCCAGGCGTTGCCGGACACGCCGCGCACGTAGATGCAGTAGGAGCCGGCCTCTTCAGGCGTCCAGTCGTAGGTCCAGGTCATCAGGCGCTCCATGTCGTGGTCGGGCGTGTCGAAGCGCTTCCAGGTCTTGCCACGGTCCATGGAGATCTCCACAGCGGCCACTTCCTGGTTGTAGCACTCGGCATACCCATGGAACTGGATGGGCTGGCCGGTTTGGAAGATCTGGCCGTCGCGCAGGTCGAAGATGCCCACATCGGGCTTGGTGAACTCGTGGTTGCCGTGCAGCTCGTGCGGATCGACCTCGCGGTCGCCCACCTGGATCTCGACGATCTCACGACGCTCGTCGTTGGCACCGCGGGTCTCGGCCTTGTACACTACCGGATAGCCGGTGGTCTGGCGCAGGCGCTCGCCGTTCAGCTCGTAGCAGATCATGTCGTTGCGCTCAGGATCGGTGGCCTCCTCGATGGGGTAATGGGACGAGGCGCCGTCGTTGGCGATGAGGGACACCGAAGTGGCACCCTCCTGTACGCCGGCCTGCTCGAGGAACCACTCGATGGGAATGCCGGTCCACTCGCCCTGGTAGATCCACGGGCCGTTAGTGGGGTTATGGGCGCACAGCTTCTTCTGCACATGAGTCTCGGAGGGCGCCGTGGCAATCAGCTCGGGCAGCGTCCAGGTGATCTCCTTGTCGACCATACCCGTGATGGTGATGGTCCAGTTATCGAAGATCTCCGGGTCGCCGATCTCGTCGCCGGCCTTAATCTGGTCGGAGCGCTCCTCGTCGCGCCAGCCCTCTTCGGGGCCGCCGAACCACTGCACGGTCCAGTCCTTATCGGCCTCCCACGTCTCGTCGGTACGGTAGTTGAAGCTGTCGGGCATATCCTCGTCGGCGATGTCCTTGATACCGCGCAACAGGTCGTACTTGAACAGATCCCAAACGACCATATTGCCCGAGCCCACCACGTCATCGGTGCTCGTGGCGTCGGTGGCGGCATGGCAGCTCCAGCAGTTGGCGCCGTCAATGTTCTGGTGAATGCCGTGGATGAGGTTGCCGAACTCGCCCTCGACCGTCTGCGAAGGGCGACCGCGCAGGGCGTGGCAGCTCATGCACTGGTTCACGTCGACGTTGGTGCCCAGCTTGGCGCGCATGTCATAGTGGTCGTAGCGACCGCCCTCGAGCGACATGTTGTACACCAGCTCGCCCAAATCGGGGTGGCACGAATTGCAGCCCTTGGCGTCGGCATGCAGGTTGACCACGTTGGACGGCACGTACTGGGCCGGCATGTTGTAGTCGGGCGATTCCTGATCCTCGCTGGGCGTGCGCTGCACGAGCGTGCCGTCCGGGTACTGGTACACCACGGGGCGATCGGCGATTTCCACCGGGGCGGGAATGCCGGTCATGGCCAGCTCCTGCGGGGACGCATCGGCCGCATCCGTCGCCGCGGGAGGCGTGGCCTGGGGCGCGCAGGCCCCCAGAACCAGCAGGCCGCTCACCAGCGCGCCGGCGGTTGCCATTTTCAGCAGGTTCGTTCGCTTACTCATGGTCTCTCCTTCCTTTTCTCTTCTCTTTGCACACACTGCAAACCCTCCACCGCCCGAAGGCGGTTAGCGAGAAAATACAGGGTGCCCTAAGGAAAGAGGCAAGAACGGAGAGTGCATACCAGTATGCATAGAAGGCATAGTCGCAGGTCGGGGAGTCTTCGTCGGTGGGGGATAAGGGAGGAAGAAGACTCCCCGACCTGCGGGCAGGGCCTGGAGGGAGGAGGGAGCCCTGCTCGCAGCAGGTGCGGCGCCCCAGCGGGGGGCGCCGCGATAGCGCCTTAGGCGACCTCGCCGCCGAAGGCGACGCCCACGTTGGGGAGGTTCGCGTAGGTGTCGCCCGCCTCGGCGGTGCCGGGGTCGGCCGGCGCCTCGGCGCGGGTCTCCACGGTGATAGAGGCCACGTTGCGCACGAAGTACTTCGCGGAGGTGGAGCCGAGCCACAGCTGGTTCGTGCCGCCGGCGGCGTCGGCGATGGGGCTGCCGTTCACGTCGAAGACGATGGGGCAGTAGCGCTGGGTCAGGTAGCGCAGCGGCAGGGCCACCTCGTAGCCGTCAGCCGAGGTGAACACCACGGTGTTCGCGCCGTCGGCCACGCCGGCGCGGTCGAGCATGAGCTTCACCGACACGCCGGTGACCTGGGCGGCCACCGAGGCGTCGCCGTCAGCGGGGTTGCCGGCGCACGAGCAGCCGAGCAGCACCTTCTGCACCGCCGGGTCGGCCTGGATGTCAGCCACAGTGGTGACGTACGGGCTCTCCACGTCACCGCGCACAGCGATCTCCCAATCGGCGGCAGCCACCTCGGTGAGTTCGCCGCCCGCGCCGCCGCACAGGTAGCTGGAGGCGCGCAGCATGCGGGCCACCTGGTCGATGGAGCTCACGGTGTCCTGCGTGAAGGAGAACGTGCCGGCCACGACCGGGGAAGTGGCAGCAGCGCCGCCCTCCCCTTCAACAGCCTCGGCACCAGCCGGAGCGGCCTCGGGCGCCTCCTCGGCGAAGGCGGTCACGGCGCCCATGCCCATGGAGGACAACAGCAACAGCGATCCGGTGGCGCCTGCAATCTTCTTAGCGGTATCGTTCATTAGTTCGTCGCCTCGCTTCCGTTGGTCGGCTGGGGCATCTCAGACTTGGCCACGACCATCTTCTCGACGTATTCCTCGGTCACGCGGCCCGACTCGCTGATGCCGCGCATGGCGATGCAGTAGGCGCCGTCGGCCTCGGGCGTGAAGTCGTAGTACCAGGTGATCATCTGGTTCGGATCGGCACCGTCGATGTCGAAGCGGTGCCAGGTCTTGCCGCGGTCCATGGAGATCTCCATGGCCACCACCGGCTCGTTGTAGGCATCGACATAGCCGGAGAACTGATGGGTCTCGCCGGTCTTGATGATCTGACCCTCATGCAGGTTGTAGATGCCGATGGAGGGCGTGGCGTACTCGATGCCGAAGCGGAAGTCGGAACCATAGCCCGAGCCGGCGCCCGTAGACACCGCGAGCTCGCTCACGTTCTTCACGTCGGTGAAGGCCGCCACCGCACCGCGCACGTACATAACCGGGTAGCCGTTGGCCCAGGTGAGGCGCTCGCCGCCCATTTCGTACACGAGGTGAGAGATGTTGTTCTCGTTCATGATGGCCGGCACGGCGTCGGAGCCGTAGGGGCCGTCCGGCGTGCAGAAGCTCACCGTGGCGGCGTTCGGGTCGAGGCCGGCCTGCTCAAGCAGCCAGCGCACCGGAATGCCCTTGCACTGAACCTGGCCGATGTAGGGGCCGTTGGTGGGGTTCACGGTGCAGTTCAGCTTGGCGACGAACTCCTCGCTGGGGGCCTGCTCGATGAGCTCGGGCAGCGTCCAGGTCATCTCCTGGCCCACATCGCCGGTAACGGTGATGGTCCAGGTATTGAACATCTCCTCGTCCAGCGGCACGCCGTCGCGCTGGCGCTGCAGACGGTCGTAGTCGGCCTGGAAGGTCTCCCACGGCACGTTGAACAGCTCGGCGGGGTTCGTCAGCTGGTCGGTGTCCCAGGTGAAGTTCGTGCCCATGTCGGCCTGGTCGATATCGGTGATGCCGCGCAGCTTGTTGTGCTTCACCAGATCCCACAGCACCATCTGGTTCGACTCGGTGGCCTCGCCCTGCTCGTCGCCCGAGATGGAGCCGGAGTAGTCGAACTCGCCCTGGCCGCCCGAGGCGGTGCCGTTGTTGGAAGCGTCATGGCAGTTCCAGCAGTCGGCCTTGCCCATATGCAGGGCGTGAATCATCGTGCCGAACTCGCCGGGCACCGTCTGCACGGTGGAGCCGCCGATGCGGTGGCACTGCAGGCACTGCTGCACGCTGGCCTCGAGCCCCAGGGGGTTCGACAGCGGATGATGGCCGTAGGGCATATTGTCGATCGTAGCGGCCAAGTCCTCGTGGCAGGCATTGCAGCCGCGGGCGTCGGCCTTAGTGAAGTACGTGTTGGCAGGCACGTTCTCGGTCGGGTGGTGCAGCACGGCGGTGGCGTCCAGCGACGCGCTGATGTTCTCGTCGGGGGTGCGCTGGATGAGCGTGCCGTCAGACAGCTGCTTCACCACCGGCGCCAGCGGATCCCACTCAGGCGTGAGCACCGCGCTCACGTCCTCCATTACCTTGTCGGCATTCGATCCCGTGGCATCGGCCGGGTCGGTGGCCGTCGCCGTCGGTTGCGGCGCACAGCCGGCAACGAGCGCGAGCGCCATGGCCGCGGCGATGCAGCCGCCCAAGGCAACCTTGGACTTCGGCATCTTCCTCATGCTCTTCTCCTTTCTTTCCTTCCGGTAAAACCTCCCCCTCCCCTCCCCGGGAAGGGTCGGCAGCGAACCGCCCTAAAGGGGATGCGGAGCGGTTCGGGAGGTAACGTTAGAAGCTGGCCTAAGGGGACAGGCAAGAGGTTTTTCCGAAATTTTTTGCGCCCGAAAACACGCGGAAGGGCCGCATTCGGGAGGAGAATGCGGCCCTTCCTAGGGGGAGGGGAACAGAAAAGGTTGAAAAGAGGAGGGCACTCCCCCGCTTTGGGGGCCGGGGAATGCCCTTAGGGGAGACGCTAGGCGATTTCCCCGCCGTAGGCCACGCCCACGTTGGGAAGGTTCGCATAGGTGTCGCCGGCCTCGGGGGTGCCGGGCGCCGGCGGCGGCGTCTGGCGCGCCTCGAGGGTGATGGAGACGATGTTACGGGCGAAGTAGCGGGCCGAGGACGAGCCGAGCCACAGCTGGTTCACGCCACCGACCGAGTCGATGAGGGGCGAGCCGTTCACCGCGAACACGATGGGCGCGTAGCGCTGCTCGATGTAGGTGAGGGGCAGGGCCACCTCGTAGCCGTCGGCCGAGGTGAACACGATGGTGTTGGCATCGGCGGTCGGGCGGGCCGCGTCAAGCAGGCTCACCACGCTGGCGCCGGTCACTTCCACGTTCACGCTGGCCGCACCGTCGGCCGGGTTGCCGGCGCACGAGCAGCCAAGCACGACGTTCTCGTTCAGCTCGCGCTCGATGATCTCGTCGGTTGTGGCAACGTAGGGGTTTTGCACCTCGCCCTTCACCACGATGGCCCAATCGCCCACCATAGCGGGGTCGACCTCGACCATCTCGCCGGCGCCGCACAGGTAGTTGGCCGCCTTGAAGGCCTTCTGCACCTGATCGAGCGAGGAGAGCGCGCCCTGGGTGAAGCCGAAGGTGCCCTGCACCTCGCTGGCCGTGACCAGCTCGGCGGCAGCCCCGGTCTCCTGAGCCGCCGCAGCGGGCTCGGGGGCAGCGGGCGCCTCGTCGGCGAAGGCGGTTACCGCGCCGGCGCCCATGGTGGTGAGCATGAGGGCGCTGCCGGCCACGCCCGCGATCTTGCGTGTTTTCTCGTTCATTAGTCAGTCACCTCGATCGAAGACATATCGGTTTTGGCGTTCAGCAGCAGCTTCAGGGGCACCTTGGTGGTACGCTCGGTTTCCTCGATGACCTCGTTGAGCTTGCCGCCGGGGGCGGTGTAGAGCTCGGTGGTGCCGTCCTCGTTCAGGCACACGCCGCGGACCTGAACCACGTAGGCCGTGTCAACGCCGGCCTCGGGCGTGAAGGTGTAGTTCCAGTGCACCCAGCGCTCGGTGTCGGAGCCGCTCACATCGAAGCGCTTCCAGGTGGCGCCGTTGTCCAGCGAGAACTCCACGCCGATCATCGGGTCTTCCCAGGCGTTCGCCCAGCCCTCGATGGTGTAGGGCTTGCCGGCCTCGATGATCTGACCGTCCTCGGTGTTCAGGATGCCCACGTTGGGCTTGGCCACGCCGAGGGTGGTCTTGTCGCCGCCCACGCCCTGGCCGTCGAAGTTCTCGCTCGTGACGATGATCTCCGAGAAGCTCTTGGCGTTACGGGAGCCGGTGATGCCGCTGAAGTACAGGTTCATCGGGTAGCCGTCCATCCAGGAGAGCGGCTCGCCGTTGATCTCGTAGGCGAGCACGGCCTCGTGCTGGGCCAGCACGTCGAGGCGCACGCCGTAGTAGCCGGCCTGCTCACCGTTGGGCGACTTGCAGGTGACAGCCACCGCGTCGGGCGTGACGCCGGCCTGCTCGAGCACCCAGGACAGGGGCACGCCGGTCACCTCGGCCTGGCCGATGATGTCACCGCCGAGCGGGTTGATCTCGCACTGCTGAACCATGGTCATGGTCACGCTGGGAGCCTCTTCCATCAGCTCGCGCACCGTCCAGGTCTTCTCCTCGTTCACCTCGCCGGAGATGGTGATCTCCCAGGTGTCGAGCATCGACTCGTCCAGCGGGTCGTTGTTCACCCAGTGGTCGTAGCGGATGCGGTCGTATTCCTTTGACAGCCAGTTCTTCTTCGGCATGCCCTCGGGGCTCAGGTAGTCCTGATCCCAATCGAAGGTGGCACCGGGATCCTCCACCTCGGTGATACCGCCCAGATAGTCGTACTTGACTTCCTCCCACAGCTTGTAGTCGCCGGTCTTGGCGTCAAGCTCGTGGCAGTTGGCGCAGGAGGCGTCAGGGGTTGCCGCGTCGATGTTGTGGATGGAATGGATGGTGGGCCCAATGGTGCCGATCCAGTTGGGGGTCTCATCGGTGTGGCAGGTGATGCACTCCAGGATGGTCCAGCTGTGCTCGTAGCCGCCGAGCACACCCACGTGGGTGGGACGGAACGACGTGAGCGCGGCCTCCAGATCGTCGTGGCAGGAGCCGCAGCCGCGCGTGTCGGCCTTGAGGTTGCGCACGTTGAACTGGTAGTCGAGCTTCGCATCCGGCTCCATGCTGGGGGTGCGCTGCACGAAGCGGCCGTCGGCCAGCTGCTTCACGACCGGCGCGTCGGGGTCGTAGTCCATCTGGTAGGGCGATTCAATGGCGGGCTCGTCGGCTACCGCGTCGCCGCCGGTGCTGGACAGGTCGGCCGGCGCCGAGGCAGACGGCGCGCACCCAGCCAGGGCCAGCACGCCGGCCACCGCCACGGTGGTGCAGCCGAGCAGCACGCTGCTCTTCTTGATAATCATAGGGAAAATCCCTCCTCTCGTAGGCTCTCTCCGCGCGCGAATGCCCGTGAAACCTCCTTCCCCTCGGAGGCACCGCGCGATCGATGAGCCCACTCTAAATGTTCACGCTGCGGCAACTTCAACCCCTCTTTTCAAAATATTTCAGCAGATCGCCGCGGTCCACCCCTTGTCCCGCCCTAAGGGCAGTGCGCTATAATGCGGCACCCAAGGGGACGAGGAGGAGCGATGGAGTATTTGAATGTGGGGCAAATGGCCAAGGAGAACTGCGTCTCCAGCCGCACCCTGCGCTTCTATCAGGAGCGGGGGCTGCTGGAGCCGGCGTTCGTGGACGAGGCCAACGGGCGGCGCTACTACACCATCACCCAAGCGCCCCGCATCGACCTGATCACCCAGCTGCAGAGCGCCGGGTTCTCGCTCGACGAGATAACCGGCATCATCGAGGACGCCGACATGGGGCGCCTGCAGCAGGCCATGGCGGAAAAGCTCGAGCAGACCCGCGCGCGGCTGGCCGAGCTCGATGCGGCCCGGCGCGCCTCGGAGGACCTGCTCGCGGGGCTTAAGGCCTTCCACACGACCCCCATTCGCGACAACCTGCTGTTCGCCCACGAGCCCGACCGGCTCATCGTGCGGCTCGATGCCGTGGAGCCGGCCGTTATGGCAACGTGGGAGGAAGAGGATATCGCCGCGCAGATGGAGCGAACCCAGTGCCATATAAAGAAGCAGCTGGCCGCCCGCAACCTGCCCGCCTCGCTTCTGCGCAACAGCGGCGTCATCGTCGCGAAGGAGGCCATTGCCCCCGAGGTGCAGCTGTTCCACCACACCCCCTTCGTGCGCGTCGCACCCGAGGATAAGGCCGACGGGGCCGAGGTGCTGCCCGGCGGCAACGCGCTTGTCATGTACACCACCTTCGACGCGGCGAACCCCGCCGACCGGGCCCAGAACCGCGTGGCGCGCATGCTCGACTACGCCCGGGCCAAGGATCTGGAAATTACCGGCCCGCTCATCAGCGAGAGCGTCACGCGCTTCGAGCACTACTTCGATCCAGGCAAGCGGCCCTTCTACCGCATCAGCCTGCCCGTGCGCAGCCGTATGGCCTGGAACGGCAACCGCATCGAGAGGGGCGATGCCCGATGAGAAGCACCTTCACCGCCCGGCAGATGGCGCGCCTGAACGCCATGGACGAGGGGGCGTTCGCGGGCTACGTGAACGAGGGCTTCCTGCAGCCCGTCGCCGGCACCGCCGACACCTTCGACTTGCTTGACTCGCGCCTGCTGGACGCGATGTCGCATTTGGAATTCATCGGCGTTCCCGTCGAGGAGGCGCACCGCGCGAACGATTCGGGGGACTTGGCTTCGCTGAAGGAGATTCTGGAAGCGGCCGTGGCGCGCCTGGCCGAGGAGCGGCAGCGGCTGGAGCATGCCGAGCGCCTTGCCCGAACCTACCTGGCCGAGTGCGACGGAAGCCTCGGCAACCTGGTGCTGAATCAGATCATTCTGGAAGACTTGCCGGCGCGGCGAGGATTGGCCCTGCCCCTGCCGAAGCCGCTGCGCACCTACGGAGGCGGCAATGACGACGCGGTCCGCTGGGAGATGGCCTGCCGGCTCGTACGCCAGGCCATCATGCAGGCCGGGGGCGACGTGTCGCTGTTCCGCCATGTGGGCTACATCATCGAGCAGAAGGACTTCGGTGAGGACGCCCCTCCCCTCTCGCAGGCCATGGTGCTCACCGACCATCACGGGCTTGCCGACACGGGGCGCCTGCACGAAATTGAACTGCCGGCCGGCCACCACCTGACCATGTACGTGAGCCATGCCTACCCGCAGGGCTCGGAAGGCACCGGCCAGGCGCTGCTCAAGCGCATGCTCGACTACGCCGAGCGCGTGGGCTACGAAGTGGTGGGCGACTACTACGAGGAAACCCTCTGCCGCTGGTACCAGGCTATCGACCCGAATAACGACGTGCTCCTGCACGCCTGCCTACCCGTGCGCCGCCCCCACTAGCGAGCGACCCTAGCGGACAGTTTCCCCCTTATCGGGGCAGGCATGCAAAGCCAGGTACTCGGCAATGGCCGGCTCGAGGTCGGCGGTGTGCACGCACCAAAGCTGCAGCTGAGACCCGGGGCCACGCACGGGAACTGCGCGCTCGCCGGGCAGCAAGTTATCGAAGGACATAGTCATGTTGCTCATGAAGCGCGGAAGGGCCGAGCTGCGGGCCAGGCCCAGCAGCGTGGCCCGATCCTCCTGAATGAGCAGCTGCAGGTTCGGCGCATCGCGGCGCACGATATCGAGCCAGTCGCCCACATGATCTTGAATGAGAAAGCGCTGGTCTCCCAGCTGAGCGAGGGTCACCTCGTCGGCGTCGTGCAAAGGATGCGCCTCGGGGAACACGGCGAACAGCTGCTCGGTGACCCATTCGTAGCATTCCAGCGAGGAGCCCTCCATGGGCTCGGCCATAAATGCCACCTGCACCTCGCCCGCCTCGATGCCGCTTCTCAACTGGGCCGTGGGAACGATGGTGGACGAGAAGATGATATCGGGAAACTCGTTGGCGAGCAGCGGCAGCATGCCCCACAGCGCCGGCGGCGTGCAGGCGCCCACCGCCGTTACCGCCGGCGAGCCCCCTTCGTCGCGCAGGCGCCTTTCCATATCGGCCGTGCGCTTGAGGATGTCGCGGGCCATCTCGACGGCCAGCTCGCCCGCCTCGGTGAGGCGCAGCTCGTTTTTGCGCGACCGGTCGAACAGCTTCACGCCCAAATCGTCCTCGATGCGTCGGAGCGCTCGGCTGAGCGCCGGCTGGGTCAGATAGAGCTTCTCAGCGGCCACCGTGATGGTGCCGCTTTCGGCAACGGTAACGAGCCGCTGCATCTGCGTCGTTTCCAGCATTTGCTTTCCCTCCCGTGCAAGTACGGTTACGCGCTGCCACCCAACAGCAGGGCTACTTTAGAACTTTCCGTAACGTGAACTTCAAGCGTCGAAGGCAAAGTTTTCCTTGACGAACACGCACCTCTTTTCTGAGGACAAATTTATTTCATATTGAGAATAATAAGATGACGTGGCACTATGCCTTGCGGTCATAGCAAAATGATTTATAGGCATTGTACAGGGGATTTGCGAAAGTTTTACTATGCGGACCGTCGGGTCAGGAGGGTCCGACTCGGCCGACGCCAAGGGAAAGGCGCCGTCGCCGAAGATCTTCGGAAGGAGACATCCATGGAAATGGAACAGGAGAACATCAGCCGTCGTGACATGCTGAAGGGCGCGGCGGTAGCTGCCGCGGTGCTGGGCGTTGCCGGCATGGCCGCCGGATGCGCGCCCCAGGCCGCCCCTGCTGCTGCCGCCGGTGGCGCCGAGGGCGGTTCGGGCGCTGCGACCAGCGCGGGCTCGACGAGCATGGCTTCCACCCAGGGCACCTCGACCCAGGCCGAGTCGGCCGGCGGCCACGGGTTCACCCGCAACGACGGCGAGGGCTTCAACGCCAAGTGGGGCAGCACCACCGTCGGCGACTACAGCGGCCAGTCCTTCGACGAAGTGCTCGATGGCTGGTTCAACTACGACTGGAACTACACGCGCGAGTTCGAGGCGCCGCTTGACCGTCACCATGTGTGCGTGCTCGTGTCCTCGGCCACCGTGGGCGGCAACGGCGACACGCTGGCCCAGACCGTTGTGGACGAGATTGGCGATGCGGCCGATGTCGAGGTCGTGTACCTGCGCAACCTGCTGATCAACCCCGTTATGCAGATCGGCAGCGAGCCGCCCGTCAGCTCCACCACCACCCCCATCGACGGCATGGACGTGGTGATTCAGGCCCTGCATCGCGCCGACACCGTCATCGCCATCGCGCCGACCTACTTCAACAACGTGCACGGGCGCCTTATGGACACCATCACCCGCACCTGGATGCCCTGCTGGCGCAACGACAGCTACCAGTACGGCCCGGTGAAGCGCACCGGCGTCATGCTCACCTGCACCGGTTGCCCGGCCGACTACCTGAAGACGGTCACCCGCGCCTTCTTCACCATGGCCGACCTGTCCATCATCTCGCCGGAGTACCGCACCGAGGTCTTCAACGGCTGCGGCACCCCCGACACGGTGGCCAAGACCGACGAGTTCCTGGAGACGGCCCGTTCGCTGGCCCGCTGGGCCATCCGCGCCGAGGAGTAAGGCATCCCGGCTGTCGGGCTACCCGCAGGTAGTTCCGACCCCTTTCGTGAACGCCATTCGGGCTCCCCTTCCTCCCCTGGCCCGATGACGTATAACCGCAAGCGGCCCCGCCACAACGGCGGGGCCGCTTCACTTCGCCGCGCAAGCCTGGATGGCGATTTCCGCAGCGCCAGCACGTTTATGCGAGTCTCGCTTTGACGAGTTCGCATGTGTTTGTTCTTAATATAATGTTTTTCGTTATTTTGAAAGAATACCGAATCTGAGCAACTCGCAAAAACGCATTGGCGCTGCAGGAATCGCTAGTTACGCAGCACGAGGCAGGTAGCGTAGGCGGTGATGCCCTCTTCGCGGCCCTCGAAGCCGAGCCACTCGGTGGTGGTGGCCTTCACGCCGACGCTTTCCACGGGGAGCCCCATGGCAGCCGCCAGGTTCTCGCGCATGGCATCGCGGTAGGGCGAGAGCTTCGGCGCCTGGGCGGCAATGACCGAGTCCACGTCGATGATCTCGAAGCCCCGCTCGCGCACGTAGCGGGCCACCTCGGCCAGCAGCTTCAGCGAGTCGGCGTCTTTGTAGGCCGGATCAGTATCGGGGAAGAGCTTGCCGATGTCGCCGCCGCGCACCGCCCCCAGAAGCGCATCGGAAATGGCGTGGGCCAGCACGTCGGCATCGGAATGGCCGGCGAGCCCGCGGCTGTGCGGGATATCCACCCCACCCAAAATAAGCTTGCGCCCCTCGGCAAAGGCATGCACGTCCATACCGAGCCCCGTGCGAAGATTGCGAATATCGGTCATAGCCGTCCCCTATCGATGCTCGGAATTCAGCAGCATGGTGCGGACGGCGCTGGCTAGCAGCACATAGTCTTCCGGCACCGTGAGCTTGATGTTGTCGCGCTTGCCCTCCACGATGAGCACGCGGCCCCCGAGGCGCTCGATAAGCGACGAGTCGTCGGTGCCCACGAAGCCGTCGGAAAGGGCCGAGGCATGGGCGCGACGGTAGATGCCCGCGCGGAAGACCTGCGGCGTCTGAGCGTTCCAAAACACCGAACGGTCCGGCGTGCCCACGATGACGCCGTCTTCCACCACCTTCAGCGTGTCCACCGCCGGGTGCGCCACCACGGCGCCGTCGGCGTCGAAGTTGCCCTTCACCGTGTTGATGGTGTGCTCGATAAGGTCCGGCGACACAAGCGGGCGGGCGCCATCGTGCAGCACCACGTACTCGTAGTCGTCCCCCACCATTTCCAGGCCGGAAAACGCCGACTCCTGGCGGATGGAGCCAGCCGGCGCCAGCACCACCGGCGTGACGAAGGGGAACGGATCGATGGCCCGGGCCAGGTACTCGTTCATGCGCTCCTCGGGGCACACGATGACGATGAGCCCCACGTCGCCCACGGCGTCGAAGGCCTCGGCCGACCAGGTGAGAATGGGCTTGCCGGCAATTTCCACCAGCTGCTTGCCGCCCTCCTTGCCGAAGCGCTCGCCGGTGCCGCCGGCGAGGATGATGGCGGCCGTCTGCGGGTTCTTATCCACCTTGCCCTGCAGCTGCAGAAGCGGCGAGGACAAGGCGTCGAAATCGAGGTCGTCCATGAGGAAGGACGGCTCGCGAAGCACCGAGGGCTCGGTGACGGGGTCGATAATCTGGGGCATAGCGCCTCCTGGCGAAAGTTCGGACGTGATGGCTCCTAGTATAAAGGAAAAGGGAGCGGCCACGCGTCCGCTCCCTTTCAAAGGCTTGGGCAGAACCCCTAGGCGCCGCCGGCGATGGTGCCGGCGGGGGCGCCGGCTCCGCTGCCGACCCCGGCATGGCCCAGGTCGTAGTTCGTGAGCAGCAGCTCGGCGTCGCGGGCGATGGAGTCGCGCTTGCGCGGGGCGGGAATGGAACCCGTACCCTCGGTGAACACCAGTTCCTCGCCGGACTCGTCCACCGTGACGTCCACCACACTGCCGCTCGTCCAACGGCCCTCGAGGATCTGCTCGGACAGCGGGTCCTCCAGCAAGCGCTGGATGGCACGACGCAGCGGGCGGGCGCCGAAGGCGGTGTCGGTACCTTCCTTCGCCACCAGGCGCTTCGCGGCGTCGTCCAGGTTGATGGTCATGTTCTGAGCGATCATGCGCTCGCGCAGCTCGGCCACCATAAGGTCCACGATCTGCACGATCTCGTCCTCGGTCAGGCTCTTGAACACGATGATCTCGTCGATGCGGTTCAGGAACTCGGGGCGGAAGGCGTTCTTCAGCTCGTGCATGACACGGCTCTTGATCTCCTTATCGGAAAGCCCGTTCTGGCCGGAGTTCGAGAAGCCCAGCGTCGTGGTGGTAGTAATGTCGCGGGCGCCCACGTTCGACGTCATGATGATGACGGTGTTGCGGAAGTCCACCGTGCGGCCCTGGGCGTCGGTCAGGCGCCCCTCCTCCAGAATTTGCAGGAGGATGTTGAACACATCGGGGTGCGCCTTCTCAATCTCGTCGAACAGTACCACGGAATAGGGGCGCTGACGCACGGCCTTGGTCAGCTGGCCGCCCTCGTCGAAGCCCACGTAGCCCGGAGGCGAACCCACCAGGCGGCTGACCGTGTGCTTCTCCATGTACTCGGACATGTCGAAGGACAGAAGCGCGTCCTCGGAGTTGAACAGGAACTCGGCGAGCGCCTTGGAAAGCTCGGTCTTGCCCACGCCCGAGGGGCCCAGGAAGATGAACGAGCCGGCGGGGCGCTTGGGGTCCTTCAGGCCCGAGCGGCTGCGGCGGATGGCCTTCGACAGCGCGGTGACGGCCTCGTCCTGGCCGATGATGCGCTCGTGCAGCACGCCTTCCATGCGCAGCAGCTTCTCGGTTTCCGCCTCGGTGAGGTTGGAAACCGGCACGCCCGTGGACATGGACACCACATCGGCGATGTCTTCCACGGTGACGTTCTGCACCGTCTTCGAGGTGTCCTCTTCCCACTGTTTCTCGGCCTCTTCGCGCTCGGCCTTCAGCGCCGCCTCCTCGTCGCGCAGCTCGGCGGCGCGCTCGTAGTTCTGCTCGCCGATGGCACGGTCCTTCTCGGCGCGGCACTTCCGCAGCTTCTCGTCCAAATCACGCAGCTCCTTGGGCAGCGTCATGTTGCGGATACGCATGCGCGCACCGGCCTCGTCCATCACGTCGATGGCCTTGTCGGGCAGGTAGCGATCCTGGATATAGCGGTTGGCCAGCTGCACGGCGGCAGTGAGCGCCTCGTCGGTGAAGTGCACGTTGTGGTGCGCCTCGTACTTGTCGCGCAAGCCCTCCATGATGCGTACGGCCTGCTCTTCGTTGGGCTCGTTGATGGTGATGGGCTGGAAGCGGCGCTCGAGGGCGGAGTCCTTTTCCAGGTGCTTGCGGTACTCCTCCAGCGTGGTGGCGCCGATGATTTGAATCTCGCCGCGGGACAGCGGCGGCTTCAGGATGGCGGCCGCGTCGATGGAGCCCTCGGCGGAGCCGGCGCCGATGATGGTGTGGATCTCGTCGATGAACAGCAGCACGTCGCCGGCGTCCATGACTTCCTTGATGACCTTCTTCAGGCGCTCCTCGAACTCGCCGCGGTACTTGGAGCCGGCCACGAGCGCCGACACATCCAGGGTGACGAGTCGCTTGTTGCGCAGGATGTCGGGCACCTGGTTGGCCACGATGAGCTGGGCCAGGCCCTCGGCGATGGCGGTTTTGCCCACGCCGGGCTCGCCCAGAATGAGCGGGTTGTTCTTCTGGCGGCGCGAGAGAATTTGCATGACGCGCTCGATTTCCGAGGCGCGGCCAATGACCGGGTCAAGCTTGCCGTCGCGGGCCTTCTTCGTGAGGTCGGTGCCGAACTCGGTGAGCATGGAGTCCGACGAGCTAGGGCCGTCGAACCCGGTGCGGCCGGCGTAGACCGCCGTCTGGCCCACGAGGTCGTTCAGGGCGCCGCGCACGTCGTCGCCAGAGGTGCCCAGGCGCTCGAGCACCTCAAGAGCCGTGCCCTCGCCCTCGCGCACGATGCCGAGCAGCAAGTGCTCGGTGGAGATGTAGGACTGCCCCATCTGCATGGCCTCGCGCAGGGAGTTCTCCAGCACGCGCTTCACGCGGGGCGTGAAGGACAAATGGCCGGAAACATCGGTGTCCTCGTCGATGGTGACCACCTGGCGGATGGTTTGCACCACCCCGTCGTAGGTGACGTTCAGGCGCTCCAGCGCCTGGGCGGCCAGACCCTCCTTCTCCTGGATGAGCCCGAGCAGAATGTGCTCGGTGCCCACGTAGGGCTGGTGAAGCGAGCGCGCCTCATCCTGAGCCAGGACCAGCACCTTGCGGGCTTTGTCCGTGAATTTCTCGAATGACATGGTTGCCTCGTTCCTTGGTTGGTGCCCGCCTGCGTATGCGTGTTCTCTCAAAGTCAGACATGCCGGGCACGGTAAATAGTTCCGTTGCAGTTTAGCACTCGCGCCGCGGAATTGCTAAAACTCGGCGGCGCGGCGGGGCGGTTTGTGGGCACGTTGTGTATAAAGATGATGGGCGCGCTAGTATTCCGTCTCGCCGTCGTCGTCGGCGGCGGCGCGGGCGGCGTCCTGCGCCGAATCGGCGGCGGAGTCGCGGGCCGAGTCGCGGGCGGAGTCGCGGGCGGAATCGCGCGAGGAGTCGCGCTCGCCGTCGCGCTCGGAGGTGCGCTTCACGTCGCGCTCGATCTTGCGGAGGTTCGCGTTCTGGTACTCCGAGACGAAGCCGGCCGAGAAGATGCCGCCGGGAATGGCCACCAGGGCCACGGACAGGAACATGATGATGGCGCCCACGATACGCCCGGGCACCGTGATGGGCACGATATCGCCGTAGCCGGTACCCGTCACCGTTTCCACGGCCCACCACAGGCCCGAGAACAGGCTGTTGAACGCCTGGGGCTGGGCCGGATGCTCAATTTCATACATGACCACGCTGGCCACCACAATGAGCAGCCCGATAACCAGAAACGCCGCCACAATTTCCGAGCGGCGGTTCACAATCACGCGGCCGATGGTGCGCAGACCGCGCATGTAGCGGCTGATTTTGATGAGCCGCACAAGACGCACAAGGTTGATGGCGTTGCGCAGCGCCGGCGTGATAGGGAAGAACCACGCGAGCATGTTCGGGAAGAACGACAGCAAGTCGATGATGCCGAGCGGCGAGATGATGTACTTGAGCCGCGCCTTGGCCGGCGAGATGTGCCCATAGGCTAAGTCGGCGATCCAGATGCGGGCGATGTACTCCACAGCGAAGCAGCAGGTGGAGAACGTGTAAAAGGCCTGGATGACGTCGCCAGCCACCGGGTCGAGCCCCGGCTGCGCCGACACGAACACGATGACGGCGTTCAGCACGATAAGCACGAACAGGGCCGAACCGATGATGCGCCCCGGCCACTTCGCCTTGCGGATGTTCTCCAGGGCGTAGAACGTCTGGCGCTTGAACTGGGAGGAGTCGCCGAGCTTATGGCGCAGCTCTTCGCGCCGGGTGCGCTCGCTGGGCTTCGCCGCCTTCCGTTTCCGCTGTGCCACAGGCTCCTCCTTTCGCCATCACGCGCTTTCCCGTACCGAGCGGCCAACTACCTGACTGCCCGTCACCCTCCTGATTCTAGAAACAAAAAGCCCGCACCCCTCAGGATGCGGGCCATCTGTAAGTAAGTTGGTAACTGAAGCGCGCAGGCCTAGTACAGCTTGGCGCCGGCGGGGATTCGGTTGTCTACCATGAGGAGGTTCAGGGCCTCTTCCGGTTCGCCGTTCTCGCCTTCCACCTCGTGCACGGCGCTGATGATCATGCCGCAGGAATCGATGCCCATCATCTTGCGCGGGGGCAGGTTGGTGATGGCGATGAGCGTCTTGCCCACGAGCTCTTCCGGCTCGTAGTAGGCGTGAATGCCGGACAGGATGGTACGGGGCTCGTCGGTGCCGTCGTCCAGCGTGAACTGGAGCAGCTTCTTCGACTTCGGCACGGCCTCGCAGGCCAGCACCTTCACGGCGCGGAAGTCCGACTTGCTGAAAGTGTCGAAGTCCACCTCGTCAGCGAACAGGGGCTCGATGACTACGTTGGAGAAGTCGACGGGCGCGGGAGTCTCGGAGGCGTCGCTCGTGGGCGCCGGGGTCGCCGCCGGAGCTGCTTCACCGGCCGCCTTCCCACCAGCGGGAACCTCGTCGCGCATGTGGGGGAACAGCAACACGTCGCGAATGGACTCGCTGTCGGTGAGCAGCATGACCATGCGATCGATGCCGATGCCCACGCCGCCCGCCGGGGGCATGCCGTATTCCAGCGCGCGGATGTAGTCGGCGTCGAAGCCCATGGCCTCGTCGTCGCCCATGTCCTTCGCCTCTACCTGGGCACGGAAACGCTCGGCCTGGTCCACCGGGTCGTTCAGCTCGGTGAAGGCATTGGCGTACTCGTGGCCCAGAATGAACAGCTCGAAGCGCTGGGTGAGCTCGGGGTTCTCGGGATCCTTCTTCGCCAAAGGCGAGATTTCCAGCGGGTGGTCGATGACGAAGGTAGGCTGGATGAGCTTCTCCTCGGCCACGGCCTCGAAGATCTCGCTGATGAGCTTGCCCTTGCCCCAAGCCGCCTCCGCCTTGCCGCCGTTCTTCTCAAGGATGGCCACCAGCTCGTCGCGGGTGCGGTCGAAGGACACTTCCTCGCCGGCGTGCTCGCTAGCGAGCTCCATCATGGATGCGCGGCGCCAGGTGCCGGACAGATCCACCGGCGTGCCCTGGTACTCGATCTGCAGGGTGCCGCAGGACGCCTCAGCGGCAGCCTTGATGCAGCCTTCGGTGAGGTCCATCATGCCGTCCAGGTCGCTGAACGCGGCGTAGGCCTCCATGGTGGTGAACTCAGGGTTGTGGTAGGGATCCATGCCCTCGTTGCGGAACTGGCGGCCGATCTCGAACACCTTCTCGAAACCGCCCACGAGCAGGCGCTTCAGCGGCAGCTCGGTGGCGATGCGCAGGTAGTAGTCGCGGTCGAGCGCGTTGAAGTGCGTGATGAAGGGCTTGGCGTTCGCGCCGCCGATGATGGCGTGCAGGAAGGGGGTTTCCACCTCGTAGTAGCCCTGATCCTCCATGTAGCGGCGGATGGCCGACACAATTTTGAAGCGGCGCTCGAAGGTAGTGCGCACCTCGGGGTTCATGACCAAGTCAACGTAGCGCTGGCGGTAGCGGGTCTCCTTGTCCGTGAGCCCGTGGAACTTCTCGGGCAGCGGCCGCAGCGACTTGCTCATAAGCTCGAAGGACTCCACGGCCACGGACAGCTGCCCGCGCTTGGTGCGCATCATGGTGCCGGTGACGGCGATCCAGTCGCCCACGTCGAGGTCGCACAGCGCCGCGAAGGCCTCGTCGCCGAGCGCGTTGATGCGGCAGAACAGCTGGATGTCCTCGCCAGACTCGCGCAACTCCAAGAAGGCGATCTTGCCCTGCACGCGCTTGGCCATGATGCGGCCGGCGATAACGACCTCGTCTTCCGTGGACTCGCCGTCTTCCAGATGCGCGTACTTCTTGTTCAGCTCGGCCACCGTGTGGCTGCGCTTGATGGAGTGCCCGTAGGGGTCGATGCCCGCTGCAATGAGCGCCTCGCGCTTAGCCCGGCGCACCTCGATCGGGTCGTCTTCGATTACTTCCGTAGCTTCAACTTCGGCCATGCCCGAACTCCTAGTGCTCGATCTTGATGACGGTCAGCTTGATGTCGCGGCCGGTGGGGCCGGTGGTGGTCACCTCGTCGCCCTTCTTGCAGCCCAGCAGCGCCTGGCCCACGGGCGACTCGTTGGAGATCTTGCCCTCGTGGGCATCGGACTCGGCGCCGCCCACGATGGTGAACACGCGCTCGCGACCGTTCATGTCAACGGTCACCGTAGAGCCGATGTTCACCTTGCTTGAACGCTTCGGCGCATTCACCACGGTGGCCTCGGCCAGAATGCGGCTGATCTCGGCGATGCGCGCCTCCATCATGCCCTGCTCGTTCTTCGCGTCGTCGTACTCGGAGTTCTCGGAAATGTCGCCGAACTCGCGGGCTACCTTGATGCGCTCGCCGATCTCGGCGCGCTTCTCGTTCTCGAGGTAGTGCAGCTCGTCTTCCAGCTTCTTCTTGCCTTCTTCGGTGAGCACGTAGTTGTCGTTAGCCATGTTCCGTCCTAATTTCTCGCTTATACATCGGTGGTGCGCCTGCGAAATCTCGCGGGCGCACCACCGTTCTTACCTATGGTTTTGCAGGTTGGAAGGTTACTCGGCCTTCTTCTTGACGACCTTCTTCACAACCTTCTTGGGGGCCGGCGCGGGCTCGTCCTCGACGACCTCTTCCACCACTTCGACGACTTCCTCGTCGTCGGCGGCTTCCTCGACGTCCTTATCGCCGCCCATGCCCTCGCGCAGGTTCTTCACGGTCTTGCCGAGCGCGCTGCCGAGTTTGGGCAGGTTCTTCGGGCCGAAGATGAGCAGGATGACGACCAGGATGATAAGGAGCTCGGGAACTCCCATGCCCAAAATCTTCATGCATTCCTCCGTTGGTTCGGGCAAGGACCTCCCCCTGCCGATGGTGCCTTTATGGCCTTGCACCCAGCTTCACACTGTGCCGCCGAGCGCGCCGACAAGGGTAACACAAACCCCCTGCCCGCGGCGCACTTCGCACAAATACTTCAACGGATGCGGCAAGGGGCGCCGAAAGCCCATTGCGAAACGCGGGGAAGGGACTAGAATGGTGCGCATGATCAAAAACGACGGCGGAGAGAGGTGTGGCATGGGGGCTGGGGCGAACAAGTGCGAGCAAACGGCACCCGTGGCGCAGGCCGAGGTCGAGCCGGCGACGCAGGCCGAAGCCGAGCGGGCGGCGCTGACGCGGCATCGCTGGGTTATTTTGGCCGCGTCCTGCGTGGTGAACCTGTGCGTCGGCTCGCTGTACGCCTGGAGCGTGTTCGCCGACCCCATGGCCGCGCACCTGGCCGCGCTTTCGGGAGGCGAGCCCGAGAACCTCTCCATTGTGTTCACCATGACAAGCCTTCTGTGCCCGCTTACGATGATTGCCGGCGGCGCGGTGAACGACCGCGTGGGGCCGCGCTGGGTAGTGCTGGCCGGCGGCGTGCTGTTCGGCTGTGGCCTTATCGCGTCGAGCTTCGCCGACAGCGTGCCGTTCATTATCGTGTCTTACGGCGTGTGCCTGGGGCTCGGCGACGGGCTGGCCTACGGGGCCACGCTCAGCAACGCGGTGAAGCTGTTCCCCGACCGGCCGGGGCTGGCTGGCGGCCTTATCACCGCCTCCTATGGCATCAGCTCGGTCATCGTTCCCTTCGTGGCCCAGGGGCTCATCGCCGCCTTCTCGGTCACCCAGTGCTTCCTTATTCTGGGCATCTGCATGCTCGTGGTGATGGTGGCTGCGTCGCTGCTCATCGGCGGCTGCCCGACGGGGTTCGCGCCCGTCGGCTGGAAGCCCCAGCGCCAGCCTGACGGCGGCGGCCGTGGCGTGAACAAAGACTGGCGCGCCATGCTGAAAAGCCCTGTGTTCTACGTGATGTTCGCCATGCTCGTGTGCGGGTCGTTCTCGGGGCTTATGATCATCTCGCAGGCAAGCCCGGTAGCCCAGGGCGTGGCGGGGCTCGATGCCGCGGGGGCGGCGGCCGTCGTGTCGGCGCTGGCGCTGGCGAACACCCTGGGGCGCATTGTGTCCGGTTCGCTTTCCGACAGGCTCGGCATCACCAACACCCTGCGCGCCGTGGCCATCGGCCTTGCCGTGGGCATGGGGGCGCTCTCGGTTTCCACACCCGCGACCGTGCCGCTCTTCTGCGCGGGCATCTGCCTTGTGGGCTTCTGCTTCGGATCGGTCATGGGCGTGTACCCCGGGTTCGCGGCCCTGCAGTTCGGGCGCGAGCACAACTCCGTGAACTACGGCATCATGTTCATCGCCTTCGCGGTGGCTGGTGTAGCGGGGCCGCAGATCATGGCGGTGCTGCTTGACCAAACCGGCAGCTACCAGGCGGCATTTCTGGTAGCCGCGTGCCTGGCCGCGCTGTTTCTGGTGCTCACCTTCGTCTACCGGCTCATCAACGACGCCCGCCGCGCCCGGCGCCGGCGCCGCTGGCTCGTGGCCGCCAAGCACCCGCGCCGCACCCTGTACGTCATGAGGTCCGTGAAGACCCGCTAGCACATCGCCGCGCTGCCGTATCGCCGCACTACCGCGCTGGCGCCCCGTCGCGCGACGACGATGGTCACAAATCGGTCCTCGTCTGAGGTTTTGCTGCGCCGAAGCGCGATTTTGGTCACGAATCAGCTCTCGTCTGAAGTTATTTCCGAAGCCACTTCAGACGAGAGCGGATATTTGACCAAAATCGCTCGGGCGAGGCGCAAAACTTCAGACGAGGTGGTATTTTTGACCACGACCAGGAAGCGCTACCCAAGGAGGGTGCCATGTACCGCATGACCGACGAGGAATTCGAGGCCGCCATCGAGGAGGCGCTCGATGCGATGCCCGACCAGTTCCTGACAGCTTTGGAAAACGTCGCCGTCGTGTGGGACGACGAACCGAGCGCCTACCATTTGGGCATCGACGAGGGCGAATGGGACGCGTGGCATGAGGCGGTGGTGAGCGCCGCCGAGCAGGGGTCGAATGCGGAAGGGGCTCTTGCAGAAGACAATCTTTCTGGGGAGGTTTTCGCAGAAGACGACGACTTACTCGGCGACGACCTGCTGGGACTGTTCGACGGGCTCTCGCTGGTGGAACGCGCCTCCGGTGGCTACGACGACGATATTCCCGACGTGATAACCGTGTTCAAAGGGCCCCACGAGCGCTGCTTCGCCTCCCGCGAGGAAATCGTCGAGGAGATCGGCAAAACCGTTATCCACGAACTAGGCCACTACTTCGGCCTCGACGACGACAAGCTCTACGAGATGGGATATTAGAACGATTTGCGCTCTTTTTGCGCCTGCAGCATCGAAAATGAAAAGCAGGCCAGAAGCTATTCACCTCTGACCTGCGGTTTTAGTGGTCGGGTTGACAGGATTTGAACCTGCGGCCTCTGCGTCCCGAACGCAGCGCTCTACCAAACTGAGCCACAACCCGAAATGCTTCCTTGCGGACAGCGAACGTTATAATACCACAGCCCGCCGCCTGTGCAAGCAGAAATTCTCGCTACTCTTGACCGCGCTCGGCGAGCTTCTTCGCCAGGTAGTCCTTCGGCACCACCTTCACCACGATAACGCCGTCGCTGATGACGTCGCCGGCGCCGTCGTAGGCCGCCACGTCCCAGTACAGCTTGTAGCCGGCCTTGCTCGACGGCTTGCGGTCGGCCAGGCGCGCCACGCCGCGGGCGGTATCGCCCTCGCGGCCGCTCTTCTTGTGGCGGATGGTCACCTCGACGCCGAAGGGCTGTTCGGTTTCCAAATCGCAGGTGAACTCGCCGCCGGCCGAGGCCACCGACTCCAACAGCGCGATGGTGGCGCCCCCGTGCAGGAAGCCGAAGGGCTGCAGCAGCGCCGGGGTGATGGGCATCTCGGCCTCAACCAGGCCCGGTTCCACCTTCGTGAAGTGGATGCCCAGCGTGTGGTTCAGGCCGGCGGTCTCGCGCTTGCGGGCGACCTCGAGGCCTGCGCCGGTAAGGTTACTTTGTTCCATGGGGCTCCTTTTCAGCGGCTATTTCCACCTGCTTTACTTGCTCGATGTGCTCGGGGAGGCTTGCGTCAAGCGTTTCGGCCTTTTCCTTGAGGCTCGCCTTGTCGGTCTTCTCCTTCGGCAGGAACGCCTTCATGCGCTGGATGACCACGGCGCCCACGAGGAACGGCAGCCAGAACACGATGCCGCGGTACACCATCACCACCGCGAGCCCCGTGCCGGCGCCGATGCCGAACAGCGAGAAGGCCACGGTCACCGCTGCCTCCACGACGCCCACGCCCTGGGGCACGAACGAAATCATAGCAAACAGCGTGGCCACCACATACCCGCAAATGAGCGCTTCTGGGTGATGCACCCCGAAGGCGAAGCCCACGAGCACGAAGCAGCCCATCTCGCAGATGCTGGAGAGCGTCGTCCACAAAAACGACTGCACCGTCTTGCGCGGGTTCTTCGTGATAAGGTGCGCGGCCGACGAGAAGTTGTGGATGGTGCGCTCTACGGCGTCGTCGATGGGATCCTTGCGGAAGCGGGCGAGCACCTTGTCGGCCAGGCGCACGAACGGGTGCAGCACCTTCAGCACCAAGTTGGGCTTGAGGCCGCCCACGGTGATCATGAGCACAAGCCCGCCCACGAGCGCGATGGCCACCGCCCCCACAGCAAGCCACCCCGGCTGCAGCCCGACGGTAAACGACAGCACGCCGAACGTGACCAGCATGATGATGACGAAGCCCGTGTCGATGGACAGCTGCATGAGCAGGGCCGCCGTGGTGCCCTTGCCCGCCTGCATGCCGTTCTTCGTAGCCGTGGCCATGACGAGCGACGTGCCGGCCAGGTTCATAGATGGCGCCACCGTGTTCATGAAGAAGGTGCCGAACACAAGCGAGAGCCCCGTGCGGTAGCTGATGTGCCCGTTCACCGTGTTGAAGCAGGCCTGGAAGCCGCGCCCCTGGGCCAGGTACTTGCACACCTGGGCGGCCACGGCGGCGGCAATGAGCCAGGGGGTGCCCTGCTTGATGGTATCGACGAGCTTCACGAGGGAATCGCCCGAGAAGAAGATGAACGCAAGCACAATGACGACCACCAGGCCGATCATGATCTTCTGCAAATTGCCGCGCATGGCGCACCTCCGTCGGAACGTATTCGGGCGATGCGGCGGCTAGGCGGAAGCGGGGCCCTCCTCGCGGGGCGCCTGCTCGGCGGCTTCCATGACGCCTGCGACCTCGGAAGGTTCCAGGCCCGGCGCCCCTTCGCGGCCGCAGGCCTCGGCCTCGGCCAGCAGCGGGGACGCCTCGGCGGCGACCGCATCGCGTTCGGCTTTCAGCATATCGCCATCGTGGGCCTTTTTACTCAGGGTTAGGCCGTCTTGGGCCTGCTGTTCCCAACCTGTTTTCGTCCGTAAATCTTGCCGTGCGGCGGCGCGGCGCTCGCGACGGGCGCGGGTGCGGGCGCGCAGGCCCTCGAGCCGATGGCGCGCATGGTCCATGGCGTCGTCCACGTAGTGCTGGAGCTTGCCCAGCGAAAACGGACGGTCGAAGGCGGCGCGCTTGAAAAACAGCCAGATGGCCAGCAGAATGCCGGCAATGCCGATGTGGATGGTGCCCTGGAACAGGAACTCGGCGCCGGCCACCAGCGTGAGCAGCGTGATGGTGAAGGCCCAGGCGGTGCGGAAGCGCAAGATAAGCCCCACGGCGCACAGGATGAGCAGCATGGACCCGATGATGAGCGGTCCGCCCACGAACACCGTGGACATGTCGATCCAGCTGGTGAGCATGGTGTAGGGTGCGAACGACGAGGGTATGAACGACAGCCCGATGTTCACCAGACCGATGATGGCCACCAGCGTGCCGGATATCCAGCCGATGTCCTTGTGCTTCTGCTCTTCGGTGGCCGTTTTCTTGCTGGCGAAGAAACCCGACTGCGACAGCAGCACCGCGCCGATGCAGAAGGGAATCCAGAACATGATGCCGCGGTAGACAAGGGCGATGGCCGTAGCCGTGGCCAGCGAACAGCCCGCTGCCGTAAGGATGGCCGCGATGGCCGCCTCCACGACGCCGATGCCCTGGGGCGTAGGGCTTAAGATAACCGAGATGGCGGCCACGGCGAACGCAGCCACGAGCGGCGCCGCCTCCTCGAACCCGAAGGCGAAGCCGATAGCCACGAGCGTAAGCATGTTCAGAATGGCCGAGAACGACGCGTAGGCCACGGTGACGAGCGTGCCCTGGGGGTTGCGCGCCAGAATGCCGGCCGTGTTCTGGAACGAGTGGGCCGTCTTACGCCCCCAACCCTCGGGCAGCGACTTGCGGAAGATGCCGACGATGCGGTTGAGCACATGCTGCAGCCCCGCGAAGAAGCGGAACAGCACCCGCGGCTTCTTGTGCCCGATGACAAACAGGCTGGACAGCGCAATGAGCGTACCGGCCAGCACCACAGCCCCGGTGACGAACAGGAAGTTCACCGTGCCCGCTACCATCATGGTGAAAAAGCCGATAGCCGAGATGACGAAGATGGCGGCGAAGTATCCGATCTGCGAGAGGATGGCGCCGCCGGTGGACTGGCCCGCGTCGCAGCCTTCCCGATGGGCGTCGTCGATGATGAACGCCACGCCGGTGGCGCCCGAGAACAGGCAGAACGTGTTGATGAACACGAGCGAGAAGATGAGCACCACATTGTGCCAGAAGCCGGTGCCGTGGCCCACGGCCTGGAAGGCGGCGTCGTAGGAGGCGGCCTGCACGAAATGGCGCGCCAGCATGAGCACGATGGACACGATGAGCGGCACGAGGGCGCCGGTGCGCAGGGTGTCCACGAAGTTGGCCAGGTAGTCGGCGTTGCCGATGAGGAAGCACACGGCCACGATGCCCAAAATGAGCAGCAGCGCCTTCTTCAAAAGCAGTCCTTCCCTCGGGGCCCGTTTCACGCGCGTTGTAGCGTTCGGCCTATTATACAGGAAGGGGCCCGCACGATGCGGGCCCCTTCACCTTGGCGCTTTTGCGAGCGACCTAGCGCGAGCTGTGCTTGCCCTTGCGGGTGCGGCGAGCAGCCAGCACGAGGGCCACAAGCGCGCCCAGGGCGATGAGCCCCATGGCCAGAAGCGGCAGGGCGTCGCCGGTCTTCGCCAGGCTCAGCGTGCGGTCGCGCGGCACCTCGCGGGTGGTCTCGCGGGTCTCGGTGACCGTCTCCTCGATGGGCAGGCGCGTGTCGTACAGCGTGATGGTGGAGCCGGCCAGCTCGGCGTTGCCGTTCTCGGTGCCGGAAAGAATTTCCACCGCGCCGTAGGAGTCGATGCGGAACTCCACATCAGCGGCGCGCTCGTAGCCCTCGGGCGCCTCGTCTTCGCGCAGCACGTACACCACGTCCACGTTCAGCGCCTTCTGCAGCACCTCGGGGGCCTTGCCGCTCGTCCAGGCGTTCACTACCTGGCCGGTCTCCTTCTCGACGATGGAGAGCTTCGCGCCCTCGACCCACTCGTGGGTGCGGGTGTCCAGCTTGTTGAACTCCACGTAGGTGGCCTCGTCCTGCACGCCGCCGTCGGCCTCGTAGGCGTACAGCAGGGCGCCGTCCTTGCCCACGGTAGGCTCGGTGGTCGGCAGCGGATCGGCCTCGTTGCCGCCGTAGCTCTCGTCAAGCTCGTGGGCGCTTACCAGCTCGTCGGAGGCCTCTTCCATCACGAACTTGTTGTCGGTGTAGCGCATGGCGTAGCCGTTGCCGACGCTGGCATCGGGCACCAGGTAGAAGTACTTGCTGCGGAACTTGCTCACCGTGTGGCCCGCGGGCGCGGCCTCCTCCATGAAGTAGTAGAGGTTGCCCACCTTCAGGCTCACGTCCTCGAAGTAGATAAGGCCGTCAGCGTCGGAGGTGCCGTTGGCCAGGCGCAGGTCCGCCTCGCCGCCATGGTTCACCAGGTAGAGCGCGTAGGTGGCGCCTTCCAGGGCCTCGCCGGTAAGGGCGCTCGACTTCTTCACCACCAAATCCTGCGGCTTGGCGCGGTTGGTCATGGTCGGGTGCCACTTCGGATCGTAGTCCGGGTAGTCGGCAATGGAGGGAACCCAGGTCGGATCCTTCTCCTTCTCTTCCCAGTTCGTGTACTGCTCCTTGTAGCGCACGTTCTCACCGGCCTCGTTCAGGTAGCCGTAGTACATGTCGGTAGCGGCCAGCACGCCGGTGTCGGGGTTCAGCTCCACGGTGACGGTGAAGGTGATGACCTGGGTGCTGTAGTCCACCGACGGGTCGGCCAGCTGCTTCGGGTCCTCGATGACGCGGTACTTGTAGGTGCCGGGCTGCGTGAACAGCAGGCACGACGGCTCCCAGCCGGGGTCGGCCTTGTTGGCGGCGGCGTCGAAGTCGACCATGCCGTCGGCGTCGTTAGTCGTCTCGGAGATGACCTCGCCGGTGGTGTCGGCGTAGTCGGCCACCTCGATGAGCTGGAAGCTGAACTCGCCGGGCGTGATGGTGCGGCCCTCAAGCTCCTTGATGATCTTCGGGTCCACCAGGCACTTCTGCGTCAGCGGCGCACCGGAAAGCGCGTTCACCGCATAGCCGGAAAGCGCGTAGGCCTCCTCGCCGGCGTTGTTGTGGAACTCGATGGGGTCGCTCACGTCGAGGGGCTTGAGGCTCCCGTCGAGGGAATCGGCGTAGAAGAGCTCAGCAACGCTGGCGACCAGCGCGGTGCTAGGCTTGTCGTTGCCGGCGACAACCACCTTCACCACGTACACGACCGGGTCGTTGCCGTTCGTCTCGCGAATGCGGTACCAATGCTCGCCCGGCTCGGTGTAGGAGATGTCGCCGAACGTGACCTTCGCGCTGCCATCGTCTTCCGTGAAACCGCCATTGGTTGTCGCAATCGGCTCGCCCTTCGTCTGAGCGCCCTCAAGGCTCCCCTTCGGATCCTCGATCTCGACAAGCTCGAACCGGTAAGCCCCCGATTCGCCTTGACCGCCATGGAAGAACTTCTTGGCCTCCGGTGCCCATTGCCCCTTCAAGTCAAACACGTTAATTACGGTGAAGGGCTTCTCATCCGTTATCACCGTGTTGTCAATCTTGATCTCTTCGACTACCGGCGTGTAGAACGTGATAAACGTAGAGCTGACATACCCCGTTGTCACCTGCTTCTTGATCTTAATCTTCACCGTGTACCACTGGGAATCCGTTGTGATACCGTCGTAGGCACCCGTCTCTTTAAGGTAGAACGTGAGAATGCGGGACCTATTGTTGCCGATGCTCTCGTAGTAGGAACGGCCCAAAGTAAACCTGACGGTTCCGCTCTCGTCATTCTCTGCAGTGGCGATGGGCGATCCATCCTTGTTGGCATAAAGCGCGAAGCTGAATTTCCGACCATCGAGCGGCATTCCCTCGCCCATGCTGTTCTGGAGTTCCTTTTTGAACGAGAATGAGAACGTGCCCCATTCCTCGCCCGTAGGCAGATCGCCGATGGACAGCTTGCCGTTGCAACCGATGCCGCCTCCATGGGTAGTGCTTTCGTTGCCCTTGATAGTCACCTTGCGACCCGTCACCGGCGACTTCGGAACCTTTGCTGTCAAGCCCAACGAAGCCTTCTCGACTGCGTAGTACTGGCCGCGGGCGATGGTCACATCTGCGCCATTGCCGTTAGCGTCGGCTTTCCTTCCTGTCCAGGCAAGGGAGCTACCCGTCTCGAAGGTATCCTGTCCGTAGACGACACTGCCGAGCGTGCAGTAGAAGTCCTGGGCTTTCTCCTTCGTGAAGCCCGCGTCATCCTTGTCGTAGGCTACATGGTCTCCGACGCCGTTGTTGTCGTAGAGGGCGCTGTTGTCGGGTCGTTTCTCCTTCTCGGCCGTGTTACCGTAGATGGCGGCGCCGTCGGTGATTTTGCCAATACCAATGACGGCATGCGGACATCCGGAAATGCCGCCGCCGAGCCCGAGTGCGTGGTTATCCGTTATGAGCGCCGATGCGATCTTGAGCTCGCCCTCACTCTCGATGAAAATGCCGCCGCCGCCCCAGTCGGTCGTGGTCTTGGTTCTGTTGTTCAGAATGGATCCGCCGTTGAGGCGCGCCTTGGATTTCATAGTGTAGCTCTGGTGGCCGGCCAGGTAGATGCCGCCGCCTTCGTGCTTAGTAGCCGTATTGCCCTGAATCGTGCCAGCAGTCATCGTGAAGCCGCAGTTGCGATCGATGAAGATGCCGCCGCCGACTTGCGCCTTGTTGTTTTCCACGGTGCCGCTCTTGAAATGCAGAGCGGCCGTTGAGCCGTCTGCGCCCCGTTCGACAAGAATACCGCCTCCTGCCTGGAAGGTTTCATCGGTGACGAAAACAGCGTGGTGGTTGATCAGCGTGCCGCTCCTTGCGCCCTGAACCGTCGGGCCGTCGAAGACCAGTTTGCTATCACCGCCTTCCACGTGGATGATGCTGCCGGCGCCGTTCGACTGGATGGTGCCCTTACCTTCGATGGTAAGCGTTGCGCCGGCGGTGACAATAATCTTTCCTTTGAACGTTCCGTTCACCACCAGTGTGTGAGCGCCATCATCGTACGTGAAGGTACCCGTGATGGTCTTGCCCTTCAAAATCGTGCCCGTCACGTTCTCCTGCTGACCGCCCTGGGTGACCTCGTCCGTCTTAGCTTGGGCATCGGGTTCCCCCTCGCTTTGGGGAGCGATTTCGTCTGCGGAGATGCCTTCAGCACCTTGGCTGGAGTCGCCGGAGACAGCCGCATCGGATTCCGGGTCAAGCTCCTCGGAGGCATGGTCGCCTTCAGCCTCGGCCCCCTCCCCTTCGGGCATACCGGAAGCGTCTGGCATATCGGAGGCGTCCGGGGTCTCGGGGGTCTCGGCGTCACCTGGGGCGGCTTCGTCTTCTACGGACTCGTCGAAGATGGCGTCGGACGCGTCTTCGGTCGGCGCCGCTTGGGCGCCGTCGTTGGTGCCGTAGGCGGGCTGGATGTTGGGGATAAGGGTTACGGCCAGAAGCACCGTGAGGGCTACGGCCATAAAGGCGCGGAAGGCCTTGTTGTTCAGGATGTTCATCATGGGTTGGCCCTCCTCTCTACTCGTTCAGTTTGGTGGACTCGGCCAGGGCGTCGGCCGTTTTCTGATTGGTGCGGCGGCGCAGCAGCACCCACGCGATGGCTGCGGCGGCAATGAGCACCGCGGCCGCGCCTACGGCCACGGCGGCGCCGAGCGAGCCGGACCCCTCGGAGCCGGGCTCGGTGCCGGCGGACAGCGGCGTTTCGGCATCCTCGATGGTGCGCTCGGTGGTCGTGTCCTGACCGGCCTGGTTGGCCAGCGGGTTGTCGTCGTCGTTGATGACCGTGGTGCCGTCGCCGGCCCCCACGCCCGCGTCCACCGTGGCCGGGGTCGTCGCGCCGTCGGCAGCGCCGTCAGCGTCGGCACCCCCCGCAGGAGCGGCGGGCACCGTCACCGGGGCCGCGGTCACCGTCGTGGTCACCGGGCCGTCCACTTCCACCACGCGCTCGGTCTCGATGATCTGGGTGCGGCGGATGACCGTATCGGCGTTGATGACGTCGTTCACATCGCGGTAGTACACCGTGTAGGTGCGCGCCGGCGTGTAGTAGCCGTGGCGGATACCGTTCTCCTGGCCGGCCAGGCGCACGTAGTCGTTGCCGCCCTCGGAGAAGGTCTCCGGCCCGTTCAGCGTCAGGTACTCGGTCATGTCGGGAGCCACGTTCACCGTCTCGGTGCGCAGCACGGCACTCGTGGCGATGTCCAGGTACTGCACCGTCACGTCGTAGGCCTCGGCGGGCACGAAGCCCTCAGGCACGTAATACACGTACTGCAGCAGGTCCACGCCCTCCTTCAGGCTCTCCCAGCTGTAGACGATCTCGTCGGTGTTTCCCGACCACGGCAGGTAGGTCACACCGTCGACCACCAGCGGCTCGGGCACAAAGCGCGCCTCAGCCTCGGGGGTCACCTCGAACGATCCGGGCTGGAATGCCTCGGGCAAACGCTCGCCCGTGGAGCCGTCAACGGCCACCAGGGTCAGCGCCGCCTTGCGCGTGGCCTCAGACGAGAGGTACTTCGCCTTAAGGTAGAAGCCACCCTCGTCCTCTAGGAAATGCTCTTGGGGCACGATCGTGTTGTCGAAACGGATGGTGGGGGCGCCCCAGTCGCGCACGGCGGCGCGGCCCGCGGCGTCCTCGCGGCTCTCGGCGCCTTCCACCCCTTCCAGGGTGTACATCTCCACCCCGTCGGTCTCCAGCATCGAGAACGTGGTGGGTAGGGTGTACTGGTAGCCGTAACCCTTCACGTCCAGCTTGTCGGACCACAGGAGCAACCCGTTCTCATCCTCGTAGCGGATGGACACGGCGTAATCGCTCTCGGCCATCTGGGGCACTTCCACCACGCGCACCACGGCGTGGGCGTTGGCGGCGGTGAGCGTCACCGTGGTGCCGCCGAGGTTCGAAACAACGCGGAAGTAGCGCATGACCTCGGGGTTGTCATCCGACCCTTTCAGGAAGGACGTCTCAATGCGCGCGGTGGCCTGACCGTTTTCGAAGTTCAGAACCGGATCCTCGCGCACCAGCTCGCCGTCCATGGTGACGTAGCGCACAGAGCCTTTCACCGCGTCGGCGCCCTGCTTCTCGTAGGGCACGACGAAGGCCTGGATGTCATCGTCAAAGCCGTTGTCGAGGCCCTCGTTGGTTTCCTGAAGGACATAGGTGTCAGGGGCATCGGAACCCTTGGCCGTCTTGTAGAAGGTGAGGCCGGCACCGATGTTCTTCGACTTTGTAATGGCCGCGGAACCCGCTTGCACCGTGCGCAGGCCCAGCAGCTCATAGCTATCCGTGTTAGCTCCATCCTTCAGCTGCGCGTACACCGGGTACACCGTGGCCTCGTACAGCGGGTCGCCACCACGGCGCTCGCCGTAGACGGTCACGTTCAGGCGCACGGAGTCTTTCGCGTTGGCCAGAAGCTCGCGCGGCGTTGCACCCTTCACAGACATCGCGATGATGCGTGCGATGTCGTCGCCGACGCCCTGGGCTTCACCATTAGAAGTGGTCGGGTTGTACTCGGCGCGACCCAGCAGCGGCGCCACCGTCGCGCTGTCGCCCACGCCCTCGACGCGCTCGACATCTAGGTACAGCGACTTGTCGCCCAAATGATCTACGCGCAGAATCTCCCACGCCTTGGCGTCGGGCTGCAAAAAGTCGACGCCGGAAAGGGCCACGGAGGTCTCGGCCCCCGCGGGGGCATCCCCCTCGGGCTCAGCCGCCTGGGCCGGCATGCCGGTCAGCAGCAGAGTGGCCGCCAACAGCCACACGAGCGCCGCGCCGGCCAGTGCGGCCATGCGCCGCCCTGCGCTCACGCGCGCCGCCTGCTCCTCCAAAATGATTTGATTGCTCACGTTCGTTCCGCCTTGTCCCTCGTTTGGTTTCTCCTCTTCAAGCCGGGGTTCCCGCCTTGTAGTTAATCGAGGGAAGAATGACGGTACGGAAAACGCCCGTCAACAACCGCGCGAGCGCCCCCATGCGGTTGTGGACGAAAAAACTTTCTGCCCAGTGATCTGGTTATATATAAGTATGGAGCCCTGGAATAGAAGGAAGGCCCCGTATAGGCGAGGCCTTCGCTTCCTAACGATGCGACTGGCGGCGAGCCACCACAAGCAGAACGACAGCCAAGGCAACAATGATGCCGAGGGTCACCATAAGCGGCACCAGAGCGTCGCCCGTTTGGCCGAGCATGCCGTTGGCCTTGGCGGCATCGGTAGCCGCAGAATCGCCCTCGCTGTCGGGAGCGCCCGCGTTGTTGTTCGAGGCCGCGCTGTCGCTGGAACCACTCGCGTTGTCGCCTTCGCCGGAAAGGTTCTCGGCACCCGAGCCTTCCCCGGTCGCTGTGCCAGCCCCCTGCTGCGCACCGTCTTCGGGCTTACTGCCATCCGAGGAGCCGTCGCCCTCGCCCGGGGCGTTCCCGCTTTCAGCCCCATCTGTGTCGCCCGGGACGGCCTCCGGCTTTCCGGAGCCGGCCGTCGTGCCGCCGCCCGGCTTCTCGGCCGTTCCATCGTCCGGGCGATCGCTCCCCTCCCCCTCGTCGGGCGCGGAAGCGTCACCATCGCCCTCATCGGCCGCGACGATCTTGTTGTCCCACACCACGGGGCTCGCGTTCTCGCTCAGGTCGACATCGACCCACCGGGCAGACCCGGCTTCCTGCTTGCGCACGTAGGTTATGGCGGCGGACAGTTTGCCCTCGGCGCCTTCGGTCACCTCAACGGTCACCACGTACGAGGCGCCGTCGAGCTGCACCTTCTCGCCGTCCACCTCGGCATCGGAGGCCCGCGCGCCGTCGGCCGCCTGGGTTCCCGCCTGGTGGATAGCGTAGAAGTACTTGCCCGGCGCCGTGAAGACGGCGTCGTGGATGATGGGCACTTCGGCCCCCGCCGTGCCGCCCGCCGTGGCGTCGCAGGGCACCGAGGCGTGGTCGATGAGCTTGCCGTCTTCGCTCACCTCATGCACTTCGAAATCGAAGGCGCCGGCATCGATGGGCTTGCCCTCAAGGTACACGAGCCCGTCGAAGGCCGCCAGCGTCGCCCCGTTGAACGTGTTCTTGAACCCGAGGCCGCGACCGGCGGTAGCGCGCGAGGTCGGGTCGCCGGCAAACGTGGCGTCGCCCAGGGGCACCACGCGCACGCGGTCGACCCCGTCGGGGTCGCGCTCCTCGTAGACGTACAGGTAGGCGCGCTTCACCGTGTCGGCGTAGGTGACGCCCTCGTACACCCAGCGGCCCAGACGGTCGCGCGTGGCCCCGGGCAGGGGCTTGCCGTTGGCATCGAGCGGCCCGCGCTCGGCGATGGTGTAGCAGTACACGGTGCCCTCGTGGCGCGAGGTGCCCGACGTGCCCACGGCCTTGTCTTCGAAGGTGAGCGGCCCGAAGGCCACGGTGCCATCGGCGGCGTTCACCGCCGTGGCGCTGGCGGGCATGGGCTGGTGGTTCGAATGGTGGTAGGTGAGCTCGGACACGATCTCGTACTTCTCGGCGGCCGTGAGCGAGCTCTCGTCATCGAGCTTTCCCGGCAGCTTAGAGCCAGCGGGAACCTTGTAGGCCCCGGCAGGCGCCAGCGTGAAGGTGAACTCGCCGTTTTCCAAGGCGCGGCCCACCAGGTACTTCTTGCCAGAAATGGTGAAGCTCGCCGGTTCGGGCAGGGCGCGGGCAGCCGTATCGTCAGAGACAGAGGAATCAGTGGCTTTGTCGGTATCAACGTCTGCCTTGTCAGCAGCAGCGTCTGCCACCTTGTCATCGGCAGCTTCAGCGGTTGCCGGGGCAGAGGCGCCGGATGAGGGAGAGGCCTCTTCGCCCCAAGCGGGCACGACAGTCACTGCCGCGCAGACCGCCGCAAGCGCCAACACCCCAAACAGCGCCGTCGCCCGCCAGATGCGTTTTCCATTCCCGGTGTTTTCCATCGTACTCACCCTCTTGACCTCCTCTGGGCACCGGCCCGTGCGGCCGGCTTGTTCTCCCAGCATAGAGCGCCCCCGAAAACATAAGCGGCCCGCGCAGCAATTGTGCGCGGGCCGTTGCGAGGCGAGTAGCGAACTGTTGCCTAGCGGGCGAATTCCGTCAGGTCGTTCTCCAGCAGCCAGCGGCGCTCGGCCGCCCCGGCTTCGTCGTCGGTGGTTTCCAGGAACAGGAAGCCGTAGAAGCCGACGGTTTCCGCATCGAAATCGTGGTAGCTGAGCACGTGGGTAAAGTGCTCGCAGAGCGCCTCGGCATCGAAGGGGCGCGCCAGGTCGGCCTCGGGCGCCGGGTTCAGCAGCGACATGGAGTACACCTTGCCCGGATGCGCCCCGTAGAGCGCCGGCAGGTCGGCCGGCTTATCTTCCAAAAACGCCTCGTAGGTGCGCAGGCCCACACCGAAGAAGGCCACGTCGGTGCCGCCGAGGCCGGCGAAGCGCAGCGGGTTGAACTCGATGGGGGCAATGGTGTCGCCATCGAGGCGCAGCTCCACGTGCACGGGCACCGCGCGGGCGCCCACCACCTCGTTCACCGCCGCAAGCCACGCCGTGAAGCGGGGCTCGAGCTCGCGCACGATGGCCTCGCTCGTCAGGTACATGCGGTCAGAGGTATCCTCGGGGCCGGCGAAGTCGTGGCGCAGGATGTTCAGAATGTGCGGCGCGCCCTCTTCGTCGAAGTAAGCGTCAAGCGCGTACTCGGTGCCGCCGAGGTAGCCTTCGATGACGTAGGTCTGGCTTCCCACCACGCTTTCCGGGTAGCGGGAGTGCCAGCCCTCCTCGTGCCGGGCGATGTCGGCCACGGCGTTCGCCCAATCCTCGGGGTCTTCGATGACATAGACGCCCATGGAGCAGAAACCCACCGCCGGCTTCAGCACCACCGGCAGGGGCAGATCGGTTACGTTGATGGCCTCGAGCTCGTCGCGGCTCACCGTGGCGTAGAACAGTTCCGGGTTCAGAGCGGCCAGCTTCTCGCGCATGGCGGCCTTGTCCTTGAACAGGCGGATGGGCTCGGTGAGCGTGGGGTTGTCCACGTGGTCGAGAATCCAGGCCAGGGCGTTCTCGGAGTTGGTGTAGATGCGCTCGCCGGCCTCCAGACGTCGCGCAGCCTCGGCCTCGTCCACCAGGTTCAGCGAACGGCCGCCAGCGGCCAGCTTCTCCGTGAAGCCGTTAGCCAGTACCGGATGCCCCGATGCCTCCATCCAATCGAGCAGCGGTACCGACGCGTACGGCTCATCGAGAATGATCATGGCAGAAACTCCCTTCAATCCAAAATCGCCCGGTGAGACAGTGCCCCGGAGGGGTGTCTCATCTTCGGGATTCCTCATGCGCGTGGGACAGTGCCCCGGGGGGCACTGTCCCACCCTCGGCCTACCTGCTTATCCGACGTAGAACGACCACTCCGCGGAATCGCCGGCCGCCAGCGTCTTCGCATCGCATCCTTCCATCACCTGCTCGCCGTTCACGGTGTACACCCAGCCCGAGGCCTCACCCTCGGAGCCGTTGGTCACCCCGTTGATAGAGGTGACGAACTTGCCGTAATCGGAGTCCTCCGCCTGCACGTCCCAGCCGGTGGCAATGAGCGCATCGTAGACGGTGCTTCCATCGGGCACGGTCACTTCCAGAGTCTGATTGTCGGCGGCGGCACCCTCGGGCATGGTCACGGACACGGTGACCGTCATATCGTCGGCCGCCTCGCCAGCCTCGAGCGGGCCTTCGTCCTCGGCCGCCTGCGCCGCCTTCTCGGTGGGAGTCTCCGCCGCGTTGTCATCAGCGGTATCCGAGGCGCAGCCCGGCACCACCAACGCGAAGGTGAGCATGAGCGCCACCAACGCCACGAGCCACTGCGGACGGGCCTTCGTCAGATCGAATTTGTTCATGTTGCTTCCTTTCTATCACCCCGCCATTATGACGCAAAACGGCCGCCCCCGCAGAGACGGCCGCAAACCGCAATCAAAATGAGACGCCGCAGGTTCTCCTGCGCCTTAGTGGTGGAACAAACGCATGCCCGTGAAAGCCATGGCGATGCCGTACTTGTTCGCTACCTCGATGACGTTGTCGTCGCGGATGGAGCCGCCGGGCTCGGCGATGTACTCCACGCCGGACTTGCGAGCACGCTCGACGTTGTCGCCGAAGGGGAAGAAGGCATCACTTCCCACGGTCACACCGGAGAGCTTCGCGATCCACTCTTTCTTTTCCTCGCGGGTCAGCGGCTCAGGGCGCTCGGTGAACACGCGCTGCCACTCGCCGTCGCGCAGCACGTCTTCCCACTCGTCGGACACGTACACGTCGATGGCGTTGTCGCGGTCGGGACGGCGGATGCCCTCCACGAACGGCAGGCCCAGCACCTTCGGATGCTGGCGCAACCACCAGGTGTCGGCCTTGTTGCCCGCCAGACGCGTGCAGTGGATACGGCTCTGCTGGCCGGCGCCCACACCGATGGCCTGGCCGTCCTTCACGTAGCACACGGAATTGCTCTGCGTGTACTTCAGCGTGATGAGAGCCACGATCATGTCGATCTTCGCCGCGGCCGGAATTTCCTTGTTCTCGGTGACCACGTTGGCCAGCAGCTCCTCGTTGATCTCGAAGTTGTTGCGGCCCTGTTCGAAAGTGATGCCGAAGACGTCCTTCAGCTCGGCCTCGGCCGGCACGTAGTCCGGGTCGATCTGCACCACGTTGAAGCCGCCCTTGCGCTTGGTCTTGAGGATTTCCAGCGCCTCATCGGTGTAGCCTGGGGCGATGATGCCGTCGGACACCTCGCGGGCCAGGTAGCGGGCCACGTCGGCGTCGCACACATCGGACAGCGCCGCCCAGTCGCCGTAGGAGCACAGGCGGTCGGCGCCGCGGGCACGGATGTAGGCGCAGGCGATGGGCGACAGCTCGCCCTCTTGCTCCACGAAGTACATGGCCCGGTCGGTCTCCGACAACGGATGGCCCACCGCGGCGCCGGCGGGGCTCACATGCTTGAAGGACGCGGCCGCCGGCAGGCCCGTGGCCTCCTTCAGCTCGCGCACCAGCTGCCAGGAGTTGAAGGCGTCCAGGAAGTTGATGTAGCCCGGCTTGCCATTCAGTACCTGAATGGGCAGGTCGCTGCCGTCCTTCATGAAGATGCGCGACGGCTTCTGATTCGGGTTGCAACCGTACTTGAGTTCCAGTTCGTTCATGGTTCTCCTTCTTGTCGAAAGTCCTCGGGGGCGGGCCAGGGGATACCCTGATTCGCTCAGACAGTCCTCGCTTTGTGGAAATGTCCACTGGACATTTCCAGTCGCTGCGGAACTCGCTCGGTCAGGGCACCCCCTGTCCCGCTTATCTCAACCATGGTTAAGAGGCTTACGCATCGCCCCGTTAATCACCCAGGTTCTTGTTGAACAGCTTCACATCGCCGTTGACGTTGGCGTAGAGGCTTACTTTGTTGTCGTCGTTCAGGGCGTCCCACACCTCGTCTGGCGCGGGGAGGGTTACGGGGATGGGCTCGCCGGCGAAGGTGGGCAGGGGGTTGCCGTCGGCCTGGTAGGTGCTGATGAAGTAGCCGGTGCCAGGCTCGGCGCCCTCGTAGGCGAAGAACTCGCGGGTGCAGCGGTCGCCGTCGGCGTGCTTCAGGATGGACATCTCGAAGGTGCCGTCGGGGTTCACGATGGCCGAGATGCGCGGGGTGAAGTTCGGCGCGTCGGGCTCGTACTCGCGCTGCATGCAGCCAGCGCGGAAGTCGCCCGCCTCCACAATGGTGTCGGTTTGGTCGCCGTTGGTGACCACCAGCGCGTCGCCCATGGTGCGCACCGGGTGGTAGATGATGAGGCTCGGATCCTCCAGCAGGGCCGGGTCGTGGGCCTCGGTGCGGATGCCGTCGGGCTCCAGAGCGAAAATGCGGTTGCGGCTGTTGCTCGAGCGGCCCATGATGAAGTAGTAGATGACAGGTGCGCCGTCGGCGCCCTTCCCCACCACAATGCCGCGCCCCGGATAGGGGTTGCCCGAAAGCAGTTCGACGAGATCTTGCATGCACATCCCTTTCTCTCTGGCGCCCGCGCGCCCTTCTTCCCTGCACCGATCCACCTGCGGCGACACCGCCGGCAACCGAGCGCGTTGTGCGCCGGGAAGCCGTCGGGCGTCCACCCCTTCCCCAACGAAAAAGGGCAAGCCGCTCCAACGATTCGGCTTGCCCAGACGGTCGGCGTAGTATGCGCGCCGCTCCCCCGTGGTTCCCCACGATGATCCGTCAGTCACGACGCGTCCGATTGCTGCCAGAGTACCACGCAAAACGCCCCCGCGCTCCCCACACGCTCCTAATCCCCACGCCTTTTCCCGCTGACGGCAAAAGAGCCGCTGCGGATTGCGGCGGCTCTTCGGCGCGTTTCGGTAGGGCGGTTAGGCTCGGCCGAGGCTCTTTTCGTGGCGGGCGCGGGCCTCGTCGCTGTAGCGCTGCTGGTAGCGCACGTCCACCAGCTCGGCGACGATGGCAATGGCCAGCTCGGCTGGGGTCTTGGCGCCGAACTTCAGGCCGATGGGGCGCTTCACGCGATCCCAGTCGGCCTCCGCGATGCCGGCGTTGATGACCAGGTCGTGCACCGTGGAGTTCTTCCCCGCGCAGCCCATCATGCCCACGTAGTGCACGCCGTTCTGCAGCGCCCAAATGCAGCTTTCCGGATCGAACATATGGCCGCGGGTGAGCACGCAGACGTAGTCCTCGGGACGCGCCGGCATGTTGGGCAGCTCGCCGAAGTTGCCGCCGTGCAGCATAATGCGCTCGGCGTTCGGGAAGCGCTCGGCATTGAGGAATGCCGGGTCGTAGTCGACGGCAATCACATGGAAGCCCACATGATCGGCCAGCGAGGCCACCTCCACCGCTGCATCGGACGCGCCGAGCAGCCATACGCGCACCTTCCCGAACAAAGGCTCGCTCGCCCAGGTAAGGCCGTCGAACTGGTCATTGTGCATCGAAGGGCCGCGGGTGACGTCCTTCGCCTGGAACACATCGCGCGGGCTCAGCTCGCGGGACGAGACGATCTCCTTCGCGTCGTTGCAGAAGAACACCAGCGATTCGCCGTCGGCCGAACCCTGCTCGCCGTACTTCTTCGTCACCTCGTTGTCGACGTTGCCCACGGCGGCCTGCGGGTCGTAAACCACCTTGAAGCCGAGCCACGCCAAGTCGCCCTCGTCCATGGCGCGCAGGGCGCGCTCGAACGTGGGGATGTCGGCCTCGGTCAGCGACGCCACAATAGCCGCGAGCGCCTCGGGCCCGATATGTGGGTCACCCGCCGTCGCCTCTTCCGAAAACGCCGGCACGTCTTCCACGGTAATAGTCGGGGTCTTCCCGGCTTTCAGATCCTCAATAACTGCTTCGATAACTTCACGCTTCATGAAAGTCCTTTACTCGCTGATGTGAATGATGCGGCGCTCGTCCATGGTCATGCGGCCCTCGGCGATGGCGCGCAAGACGCTGGGGTAGATGCCGTGCTCCACCTCGTGGATGCGCGCCTCCAGCGTATCGATGGTATCGCCCTCCAGCACCGGTACGGCCTGCTGGGCCACAATCGGCCCCTTATCGTAATCTTCGTTGGCCAGATGCACCGTCACGCCCGTCACCTTCACGCCAGCATCCCAGGCGTCCTGAATGGCATGGGCGCCCTTGAACGCCGGCAGCAGAGCCGGATGCAGGTTGAGCACGTGGTCGGGGAAGGCATCGAGCACCACGGGGGTGAGCTTGCGCATGTACCCGGCCATGACCAGGTATTCCGCGCCCGCCTCCTGCATGATGGCGGCAATGCGCGCATCGGCGGCCTCGCGGTCTTCGTAGCATGAGCGGTCGAACACCGTCACGGGAATGCCAGCCGAGCGCGCGCGCTCGATGCCGTAGGCGTCGGGGCGCGACGACAACACGTGCACGATTTCCACGGGAAGGCCGGCCGCAACCTCGTCGATGATAGCCTGCAGGTTCGTGCCGCTGCCGGACAGCAGCACGCCGATCTTCAGCTTATCCGTCATGCGAACAAGCCTCCCTCGTTGGTGTACTGCACCTCACCGCAGCCAGCCACGATGCGGCCCACGCGGAAGGTCTGCTCGCCGGCGGCAGCCAGGGCAGCCTCTACGGCCTCGGCCTGGGCCGGATCGACGATGAGCACCATGCCAAGGCCCATGTTGAAGGTCTTGAGGGCCTCTTCCTCCGACAGGTGCGCCTGGTCGCAGGCGAAGCGCACCACCGGCGGAATAGGCCAGCTGCCCAAATCGACCTCGGCGTTCACGCCGGCAGGCAGCGCGCGATTCAGGTTCTCGGTGATGCCGCCGCCGGTGATGTGGGCCAGGGCGCGAATGCCGCCGGGCACCTCATCCATGACGGCGCGAACCGGCTTCACGTAAATGCGCGTGGGGGTAAGCAGCGCCTCCAGGATGCTCATGCCGGCCAAGTCCTCCCGGGCCTCGCGCAGTTCGTCCTCGGCGCGGTCGCCGATGCACACCTTGCGCGCCAGCGAGTAGCCGTTGGAGTGCAGGCCCGACGAGGCGAGCCCGATGAGCACGTCGCCCTCGCGCACAGCTTCGGGGTCGAGCATCTTCGGGCGGTCGACCACGCCCACGCAGAAGCCGGACAGGTCGTAGTCGTCGGGGTCCATGACGCCGGGGTGTTCGGCCATCTCACCGCCGATGAGCGCACAGCCCGCCTGGCGGCACCCCTCGCCGATGCCCCCGACGATCTTCGCCATAGCGGAAGAATCGAGCTTGCCCACGGCCACGTAGTCCAGGAAGAACAGCGGCTCGGCGCCCGTGGCCAGAATGTCGTTCACGCACATGGCCACCAAATCGATGCCGACCGTGTCGTGCACGCCCAAACGCTGGGCCACCTTCAGCTTCGTGCCCACGCCGTCGGTGCCGGAAACCAGCAGCGGATCGGCCATGTCCTTGGCCGCGGCGATGGAGAACAGGCCGCCGAAGCCGCCGATGTCGCCCACCACCTCGGGACGGTAGGTGGAATGCACCGTGTCCTTGATGGCGTCCACCGCGCGGGCGCCCTCGACGATATCGACGCCGGCCTCGGCGTAGGTGACGCTTTTGCTCTCCATGGTTCTCCTCTTCTCCGCAGGCCTCATGGCCCGTGCGGCTCGGTACACTGGCTATACGTTCTCGCTGGCTGCCCGGCGCGGGCCTTGCTAGCCCTCGGCGCGCTCCTGCACGTCCTCGGCGATCTCGCCGGCGGCGTCGTCTTCCACGGCAGTCTGCCCCTGGTAGGTGCCCGTGCCCACGTACTGGATGGGCACGAACTCCGCCACGTCGGCGAAGGTGATGTAGCGCCACGTGTTGTCGGCGCCGTCGCAGGTGCAGAAGCCGAAGAGCTTGGTGGCCTCGGCCACGCCGGCGCTGTTGTCGGGGTCGGGCGTGACGATGGAGTTGTCCAGCAGCCACTGCTTGAAGTCGGTGAACTCGGCATCGGTGGCGTAGTTCGGCGTGGCGATGGAGGCGTGGGTCATGGGCACGTGCTCGACGGCGAAGGTTTCCAAGCGGTAGTTGCCCTCGGGGGTGAGCAGGTAGAAAGTGCGGTGCTCGTTGAACACGCTGGACTCGCGGAACTCGGCCAGAAGCGCGAACATGGAGCCGTTGCGCATATGGTGGCCGTAGAGGATGTTCACCTCGTCGGAGAAGTCGCCCGCGTTCTCGCCGGACAGCATGATGGAGCCGAACTCCGCGCCGAACGAGCCCTCGCCGAGGCTGAAGTTGTGGTGCAGGTAGTACTCGGAATCGCCGGGCTTGTGGGCCACCGGGTAGTTGATGATGGTGCCGGGCACGTACACCCAGGCCACGACATCGGGGTTGATGGCGCGCAGGGCGTCCCAGTCGACCTGAAGGTCGGCCAGGTTCGGTGCCTGCCCCTCCTCTTCCGTGGGAATGGACACGGCCTGGGTGGCAATTTCCTCGTACTCGTTCTGGCTCGACCAGTAGGTCCACAGAAGGTAGCCCAGCATGCCCACCGAGATGACGAACACGATGAGGGCCAGCCAGAACACGAGCCGCCAGAAGCAGCCGCCCTTCTTCTTTTTCTTCTTGGTATCGGTATGCTTGTCGGCAGCCATGTGGCAGGCCCCCTTCGCTATCGATGCTTCTCTTGTGGGCGGCCCCAAAGCCGCCCCGCGCCGGCCCCACGCCGACGGAAAACAAAAGGGCCCCCGAAGGGGCCCCGAGCACGCACCCCGTTGGGCGAAGCCCGTGCTACTTCTTCATTTCGTCCATGAAGCCCTTCGCGATGAACACCACGATGACCAGAACGACGATGGCCACGATGGCCCAGATGGCCTCCATGGGCACTTCAAAACCGAACAACGACATAGCCGGACTCCTTCTTGGACACGGGCCGCGCACTGGCCCGCCGATTGCTGATGATGGGGTTATAGTACCCCGAAGGGTGGCGTTTCGCAAGGAGAAACGCCACGGATGCGGTAGGTGGAACGGTTACGACAACGGCGCTTCGCCGAGACGTTTCTCCAAGGCGCTCACGATGATGCGCAGGGCCTTGATGCGGGCGTAGCGCTTGTCGTCTGATTCCAGCACGATCCAGGGGGCGAAGGTGGTGGAAGTGAGGCGGAACATGTCGTTGATGGCGGCCTTGTACTGGGGGTACTTCTCGCGGTTACGCCAGTCGTCCTCGGTGATCTTCCACTGCTTGGCCGGATCCGTCTCACGATCCTGGAAGCGGCGCAGCTGCTCTTCGGGGGACACGTCGACCCAGAACTTCAGCAAGATGGCGCCCCAGTCGACCAGGTCGTGCTCGAACTCGTTGATCTCGTCGTAGGCGCGCGACCACTCGGCCGGGGTGGCGAAGCCCTCGACGCGCTCGACGAGCACGCGGCCGTACCAGCTGCGGTCGTACATGCCCACGTGCCCCGCCTTCGGCAGGCGCGTCCAGTAGCGCCAGAGGAAGGGATGGGCGAGCTCGGGCTTGGTGGGCGCGGGCGACGGGTAGATGTTGTAGGCGCGGGCGTCGAGGGCCTGGGCCACGCGTTTGATGTTGCCGCCCTTGCCGGCGGCGTCCCACCCCTCGTACATGAGGATGAGGGGAACGCGGCGCTGGAACATGATGTTCTCGAGGCGGAACAGGCGCGCCTGCAGGGCCTTCAGCGTGTGCTTGTACTCCTCGGGGTCGATGAACAGGCTGTGGTCGATGGTGTCGACCTGCGGGTAGTCGGGCACGATGGCGAAGCGGGAGCCCGCGGGGGCCAAATCGTGAGCAGCCCGGGCCTTGGCCTGGGCGCGGGCGAGCTTCACGCCGGTGAGCATGCCGCGGCCGGCGGGGGCAGTGGCAGCGGGCGCGGAAGGCGCGGCCTCCTCGGCGGCGGCCTCTTCCACAGCCTGCTCCTCGGCGATGAGCTCAGAGGCAGCCTGCTGCGAGGCGAAGGCGCTCTTCAGCACGCTTTCGGCCTCCTTGCGCTTCAGGGCCTCCTCGAGGGACTCCACCAGCGTGCGGGCGATGGTGAGGTTCGTGCGGCGCTTGTCCTCGCCGTTCAGCAGCACCCAGGGGGCGAACGGGTAGTCGCTGCGTTCGAGCAGGCGGTCGTACAGCTCGTAGGCAGTCTCATAGCCGTGGTGGCTCTCGAGCTTCTTGTCGGTGACGCGCCAGCGGGTAACCGGGTCGTCGTGCAGGCGCTGCAAGCGCTCCACCTGGGCTTCCTTGGTCATGTGCACGAAGAACTTCACCACCACGTAGCCGTCCGAGACGAGCTGCTGCTCGAAATCGTGGATGGAATCGAGGTAGTGGCGCTCCTCGTCTTTGGGCAGCAACAGCTTGGCCGGGGCGTTGTAGAGCATGTGCTGGGTGACGGCCGAGTACCAGCCGCGGTCGTAGAAAGTGATGGAGTTGCGCTCGCCCAGCGCCTTCCAGAACGGCTGCATGAGCGGGTAGTAGCCGGTGACGTCCCAGGCGCGGCCGGCGAACTCGCGCTCGTAGTCGGGGTCGAGGTCGAGCCCCACGTAGACGCCGGTGGAGCGGGCATCCAGGTTGTACATGAGATCGGAGATGCGGCTGCCCTTGCCGGCGCCGTTCCACCCCTCGAACAGCACCACGAGCCCCACGCCCTCGCGATGGGCCTGCTGTTGCAACACGACGAGGCGGGCCAACAGCGCGTCCCACTCCTCCTTGTACCGAGCGCGCTTCATCTTCTTCTTATGGAACTTCACCTGCTCAAGCATGGGAACATCCTTCCTTTTCCAGGTGCGGGCATCTCGCAGAAACCATCGTGCCCCGGGGCCTGGCGGCCTCGGGGCACGTTCTTAGCGACCGAAGAGGTTGTGGAAGAAGCCGGAGACGCCCTCTTCCTTGGCGGGCTCGGGGGCCGGCTTGGGCTTCTTGTCGCTGGGCACCGGCTCGGGGGCCTTGGGGTTTACCGCCCAGGGGGCTGGCATGGGGCCCTCGCTTTGGGCGCCCGTTGCCGTGGGTGCGGAAGCGGCCGGGGCCGGACGGGCGGCCACACTTACCGGGGCAGCCGAGGAGCGCTCGATTTGCACGACCTCGCCGGCGCGCAGCTTGGCGCGCTCGGCCACGGGGCCCGCCTGGGTCGCGGGGGCCGCGGCGGCGCGGGGCAGAGGCACGGCGGCCGGGGCGGCCTGGGTGGTCGCGCCGAACAGCGAGGCGGCGCTGGCGCCGGCAGCCGCCGCGATGGACGTCGCGGCCGTCGGCGAGGGCGCCTTCTGGGGTGCGGGCGAGGCGTCCTTCGGGGCCTCGGCCTTGGGCTGCGTGGGCGCCGCCTTGGGGGCGGGCTTCACAGCCGTGGCTACCGCCGGCGCCGGGGCCGCGGGGGCCTCCTCGGCCTTGGCGAGGGCCGCTTTCGCCACCTCGGCGGCGCGATGGGCCTCGGCGATGCGCATAGCCTCGGCCACCTTGCGGGCGACGGCATCTTCCTCGGCCTTCTGGGCATCGGCCTTCTGCTGGGCCGCCGCGCTCACGTCGGCCTCAGCGGCCTGCTGGGCCTCAAGCGCCCGCTGGGCCTCGGCGGCCTTGCGCAACTCGGCGACGCGCAGGATATCGGAGGTGCGCTGGGCCCGGGATGCCTTGGCGGCCTCCTCCTTGGCGGCCTGTTTCGCCTTGGCCTCAGCCAGGGCCGCCGCCACAATGCGAGCCTTGGCCTCCTTCTCGGCTTGTTCGGCCGCGCGGGCCTCTTCGGCCGCCTTCGCCTCGGCCTCTTCGGCAGCACGCAGCTCCTCGGCTTTGCGGGCCTCCTCGGCTTTGCGGGCCTCCTCGGCTTTGCGGGCCTCTTCGGCCGACCTAGCTTCCTCGGCGGCCTTGGCCTCCGCCGCCTTGCGCGCCTCTTCCGCGGCCTTGGCCTCTACGGCCTTCTGGGCATCGGCGGCGTGCTGAGCCTCATCGGCCCTCGCCTGCAGCTCGGCAGCCGTTGCCTTAGGCACCTTGGGAGCGGCCTCGCCAATGGGGAACACCGCGTGCCGCCCGCCCTCGCGGTTGGCCTCCTCGCGCGCGGCCAGCTCGGCCGCGGCCAGGCGCATGCGCTGGGCCTCGGTAATAAGGTACTTCTGGGAATCGAACAGCTCCACTTCCCCATCCTCGTCGCATTCGGCGAAGTACCACAGCGGCGTGTAGGACCCGTCAGGCAGAAGCTCGCGCAGCTTGGCCGTGTCGGAGTAGCAGATGTCCAGGTAGCCGAGCACCTGCTCGCGCAGGGTGTCGTTCAGAATGGGCCACGCGATCTCGATGCGCTTGTCCATGTTGCGCGTCATAAGGTCGGCGCTCGACAGGTAGATGCGGCAGTTGTCGCGCGTGCCGAAGCCGTAAATGCGGCTGTGCTCCAGCAGCTGGCCGACGATGGACACCTCGCGCACGTTGTCGGTGTAGCCCTTCACCCCCGGCAGCAAACACGAGATGCCGCGCACGAACAGATGCGTCTCCACGCCGGCCTGCGAGGCCTCAACGATCTTGTCGATGACCTCCTTGTCGGTGATGGAGTTCGTCTTGAAGAACAGCCCCGCCGGCTTGCCCGCGCGGGCGAGCTCGATCTGCTCGTCGATGCCGCGCATGATGTTCTGCTTGATCATGAGCGGCGCCACCCACAGAATGTCGTAGTTGTCGGAGGTGTTCTCCAGCGCCATGTTGCGGAAAAAGTCGGCGGCGTCGCGCCCGATGCGCGCGTCGGAGGTGATGAACGAGAAGTCGGTGTACAGGCGCGCCGTCTTCTCGTTGTAGTTGCCGGTGCCCAGCTGGGTGATGTGCTGGAGCCCCTCGTCGGTCTGGCGCGTGATGGTGCAGATCTTCGAGTGCACCTTGTAGTTGCGGAAGCCGTAGATGACGTGGCAGCCGGCCTGCTCGAAGCGCTGGGACCACTCGATGTTGTTCGACTCGTCGAAGCGGGCGCGCAGCTCGAACAGCGCCGTGACCTCCTTGCCGTTCTCGGCCGCCGCAATGAGCGCCTCGGCCAGACGCGACTGGCTGGCCAGGCGGTACAGGGTGATTTTGATGGAGACGACCGCCGGGTCGAAGGCGGCCTCGTGCAAAAGCTGCACGAAGGCGTCCATGGATTGGTAGGGGTAGGACAGCAGCACCTCGCGCTCGGTCACCTGCTCGATAAGCGAGCGGTTGCGGTCGAGGCACGCGGGCCACTGGGGCGTGAAGGGCGCCTGGGCCAGCTCGGCGCGCTTCTTCGCGGAGAGGCGGCTACCGAGGCCCCAGGTGTAGCCCATGTTCAGCGGCACGCTCGTCACGAACAGCTGGTGCTCGGCCAGTTCCAGCTTCTCCATGAGCAGCTTCTTCACCGTGCGCGACAGCGGGCGCTCGCTTTCCAGGCGCACCGGGGCAAGGCGGCTGCGCTTCTTCAGGATGCGCTTCATGTGCTCGCGGTAATCTTCGCCCTGCTCCTCGGCGCCTTCGGTGGCATCGAGGTCGGCGTTGCGGGTGACGCAGATGACGTTGGTGTGCTTGACCGTGTACATCGAGAAGATGTCGGCCGCGAACAGCTCGATGGCGCGCTCGGCCAAAATGAACTGCAGGCCGTCGCCGGGCAGCTCTACCAGGCGGTTCACCTGGCGCGGCAGCGGGATGATGCCGAGGGTCACGCCCTCGGCGCCCAGGTTCTTGCTGGCCTTGGCCTCGGCCTTCTCGCGGGCCTTCTCCTCCTTGGACTTCTTGCCCTTCGGGCGCGCCTGCTCGTCGAGGCGCACGACAATGTAGAGGCCGCCGTTCTCCAGGTGAGGGAAGGGGTGGCGCGTGTTGATGATCTGCGGCGAGAGGAAGGGCAGCACGTTGGCGTCCATGTAGTCGCGCAGGTAGGCGCGCTGCTCGTCGGAAAGGTCGTCGCGGCGCAGGCTGTGGATGCCCTGCTCGGCAAGCAGGCCGCGCAGGCTCTCGTAGGTCTGCTCGTAGTAGGGGTACAGCTGGTGGCAGCGGGCGTAGATGGCCTCAAGCTGCTGAGCCGGCGTCATGCCGGATTTGGCGTCGATGATGGACTTCTTCAGCAGCGAGAGGTCGGTGAGCGACCCCACGCGCACCATGAAGAACTCCTGCAGGTTGCTCCAGAAGATGGAGATGAAGTTCAGGCGCTCCAGCAGCGGCACCGTGGGGTCGGCGCCCTGGTCGAGCACGCGCTTGTTGAAATCGAGCCAGGAAAGCTCGCGATTCTGCATGTAGGGCGGCTTGACGATCTCGCCGGTGATGGTGTCGTCCTTCGACGTCTGCTGGCTCATGTGGCTGCTCTCCTCGCACGTCTTCTGCCGAAAAATTGCACCGCGCGCCTAAAACGCGCGTAGCATTGTATTTTACCACGAGTATGAGCAGCTCCGGCCTAGGTCGCGCCCCCGTATACAGAATGCCAATACGGCCCGGGCGCCGCTGAGGCACCCGGGCCGGGAAGGCTACTCGTCGATCACCATGGTGGGGTTGTCGCGGGTGATGATTTCCTTGGCGAAGATGTCGGCACCCAGGTAGCGCGACACCATGTCGGCCAGGGCTTCGGTGGCGGCGGCCAGGTCGTCGGCGCGGGCCGGGTCCACCGACTCGATGATGAGGAAGGCCTTGCTCGAGTCATCGGTGAGCGCCGTGCGCACGCCGTCGCGCCAGTTCCAGCAGCGGCAGATGGCGCCAGCGTTGTCGCGGTAGCACAGCTCGCCCTCCAAGGTGGGCGACTCCTCCTCGTCGCCCAGGGCCAGAAAGCTGTCGCCGCCCTCGGTGATGCCGAGGCGGATGTCGCCGTCCATGGCGTCGATGTCCTCGCCGCCCACAGGCAGCGCATAGGTGAGCGACACGGTGTTGTAGATGTCCACCGACGGAGTGATGGAGCCCACCGGGTTGCCCTTCAGCACGCGCTTGAGCAGGTTCTCGATGGAGCAGCGAGCGCCCTTCTTCGTTTTGAACTGCTGATAGGCCTCGCGCCAAACGGCCACCACCTCGTTCTGCGAGATGGTGTTGCTCTCCAGGTGCTGGTCGGCTTTGCCGTTGGCCTCGGCGAGAGCCTTCGCGATGGTCGCGGCGTCCTCGGCGCTCACCTCGGATTCCGGCTTCATGTTGTGGGCCACCACAATGCCGATCTGCGCGTCGGGGAACAGCTCCCAGAACGACTCCTCGGTTACGAACTGCTTCATGGGTCAGTCTCCTTTCTTGCCAGCCTACGCTGAACCCTTGCCTACACCGAAACAAAAAAGCGCCCAGGGGGCGGACATCTTCAAAGGCCTAACGATGTCCATCCTCTGGGCGCTTGGCGCCTACCCGGCGGCAGGCTATGTATTCAAGCTGGCGCTATGATACCACGAGGTCACGACCGTGCGGAAGCCGGGCACGAATCCTCCAGCAAACCATCCAGCAAGCGGCGGTCGCGCGCGCACCACGCCTCCGTGAAGCGCGCGAGTACGGCGTAGAAGTTCTCGGCGCCGTAGTGTTCCTCGATGGCCTGGGCGAGCGACCCTATCCAGCGTTGCAGGTGGTCGGTCAGAAACGTCAGCGACTGCAGCAGACGGTCCTGGCAGGCCTGGGAATCACCCGCGGCATCGGCCGTCGTCGCCCGCTCGGCGAGTTTGGCCATGAAGTCGCACTCCAGGCCGATGGCGTCGTCGGCCACGGCCCGGTAGCGCTCGGGCAGGAACCCGACCTCGCGGTAGGCATCGCGCACCGAGAGCACATCGCGGTGGAACAGCACGCGCTTGCCCGTGGTGTGCATGGTCTCCCAGGGGGACGCCGCAAGCGTGCCCGGCCCCACGAACACGCGCACGAATTGGTCGACCGCCTCGGGGATGCCGCCGTCCCGGCTGATCAGAGCCGTCAGCTCGTCGTAGAAGCCCAGCAGCCTCTCGCTTTCGTCGTCGCTCACCAGATCGACTTCCGCCCGAGCGTGCTCGCTCGTCAGAATGTCCGCGAACGAGCCGTCGGGCTCCTCGGCGAATCCGCGGGCGATGAGCCCCCACACGAACTGCCGGTTCGCCAGCACCAGCTCTCTCGTTTCCGCATCCATCAGGAACCTCGCTTTCGGCATCGAAAGGCCGCCGGGCAGGGAAGGAGTTGCCCGGCGGCCAAGGGGAGGGCTCTACAGCCTCAGGTCGCGATAGCCCGCATCCTGCACGCAGTCGCGTCCCTCGATGAGCGTGCTCGGGTCGGTCATATCCGCGCCCGGACGGCAAGCGATCTCCTGAACGGCATCGGGATGCTTGGCCGCCAGCTCGTCGTAGTCGCCGAACTCAAGTGCGCGCATCCCGCATGCCGCCACGCACGTGGGAACCCCGTCTTCAGGACGCGTGTCGATGCAGGCATTGCACTTGCCCGTGACCTTCTTGTCCTCGAGCAAAACGGGCACCTCGTAGGGGCACGACTTAACGCAGGTCTCGCAGCCGATGCAGATCTCGTCGTCGTGCTGCACCGTGCCGTCTTCCTCGTCGCGGTACATGGCGCCGGTCGGGCAGTTGGCCACGCAGGCCGCATTCAGGCAGTGGTTGCACGTGTGCGAGATGTGGTACATCTTCGCCGTGGGGAAATCGCCCACCTCGTAGCTGGCCACGGCTCGGTAGTTGATGCCGACCGGAAGGTCGTTCTTCTTCTTGCACGCCACCTGGCAGGTCTTGCATGCCACGCAGCGGGTGCTGTCGAAATAAAAGGCTTTCCTTGCCATGATAGTCTCCTTGCTCTCCGCCGCTATTCCGCAGGACCGATGATCAGCTGGCTCTCGTAATCGGGCGTAAGATCGCCACCCGTCCATTTCTCAACTTCGACGCTCACGTTGTTGTAGCCGGACACGCCCATGCCCTTCGGGGCGCCGCCGTACAGCGTGTTGGGGCAACCACCGCGGTCGATGCCGTCCTCGTCCAGCTCGGGCCAGCCGCCGTTGGGCACGTCGATGGCCCCCGGCACGATGCAGGCGCTCACGGCCGCCGTGCGCAGAATCTTGCCGTAGGGGCTCGACACCAAGATGGGGTCGCCGTCCTCAATGCCGCGAGCCGCCGCATCGGCCGTGCTGATCGTGACTGGAGCCTCGCAAGCCTCGCGCAGCGTGACCACGTTGTTGAAGTCGGAGCACGCCGTGCGCGGATAGTGGGTGTTGAACATGAGCAGCGGGTAGCCCTCGTCAGACGTCTGCGGATGAGGCGTGGGATAGGGCTTGTAGGTCTCGCCGGCCATGGCCGCCGTGTTGTACATATCGGCCTTGGCGTCGCAGTAGATTTCGAAAAGGCCCGAGGCGCTTGGGCGCGGATCGGATGCGGGGTCGGCGCGGAAATCGGCCATGGCGATATGATCGTACTCGTCGCCGAAGGCGCGCTCTACCTGGTAGATGCCCTTCGCACGCAGCTCCTCCAGGCCGAGGAGCCCTTCCTGCGGAGCGCCTTCCACGCCCCAGTTCGCCAAGTCCTCTTCCGTGATGGTCACGAGCGGCGCCGGGTTGCCGTTGCCGTCGTTCACCGTGGAGCGGGCAAGCTTGTTGAAGAACTGCTGCTCCTCGGAAAGCGGGTACACGTCCTTGGGGTCGTAGCCGAGACGGGTGAGCAGCTGCTCGTTGATCCACTGGTCGCTTTTTGCCTCGTAGGGCGTTTCGGACACCTTCGAGTACACCAGCACCATCTCGCGATCGCGGTCGCCGTTGTCGACGATCTGGTCGCGCTCGATGTTGGCGAGGTCAGGCAGAATGATGTCGGCATAGGGCGTCGTGGCTGAAGGCACGAACTGCTGGATAACCACGAAGTCGAGCTTGCGCATGGCCTCGGGCATCTTCGAGGAGTTCGGCACCGAGCGCCCGGAGCCGTCGCGGCCGCCGTAAATCACGCGAATATCGCACTCGCGCTCTACGGGCGTGTTGAACACGCCGGACCAGCAGCGACCGGTGCTTTGGTACTTGCCGTTCAGAATGGCATCCCACACTTCCAGGCCGTTTACGAAGTCATCCTCGATGGTGCCCTCTACCGCTGCGGGGTCGAAGAGCGGCTCCAGCTCGGGCAGCTCGACATCGCCCGTGCCGTCGTCGCCGGTGGAGACGATCTGCACGCCACCCGGCCCCTGGCGATCGACATAGTAATTGCCCAGGCCATTGCCCGGCTTGCCGATATGGCCGCCCATACACGCCACGGCCATATAGGCCTGCGGCAAATCCTCGGCGCCGTTGCAGCGGGCCGCCGCATAGCCGTGGGAGAGAATGACGTTGTTGTCCTTCTTCATGGTCTCGGCGAACCAGGTGATGTCCTCGGCCGGCACGCCGGTAATGGCCGATGCCCAGGCAGCGTCCTTCACCACCCCGTCGTACTCGCCCGTCAGATAGCCTGCGTAGTTCTCGGGCACAGCGGCATCGGTCGGCATGGACTCAGCATCGAAGCCCTGGCAGCAACGATGCAGGAAATCGAGGTCGAGAATATTGCCGGACTCGTTTTCCATGCGAAGCATCTCGCCGGCAACGCCAATATAGAAGGCGGTGTCCGTACCGGGAAGCACCGGCATCCAGCGCGCGTCGAGGGCCGCAGCCGATACGTTGTAAGAGGGGCCGACGTAGATGAACTCGGCGCCATTGTCCTTGGCAGCCCGGAAGAAATACGACGGATTGCCGTTGGATCCCCAGCCCGGGTTCTGCCCGGCAAGCACGATGTAGTCCGCGTTCTTGATCATGTCCATGCGGTCGTTCACCATGCACTCGCCGCCGTAGGACAGGCCCAGATACTCGGTATTGGCGGTGTAAGTGCCGTAGGAAATGGAGTCGGAAACGGCCAAGTAGCCGCCGAGCGTGTTCAGCAGCGGCGCTACCGTCGAGCGGCCGCCGGACAAGTTGCAGGGCATAAAGACGGAGCGAGGCCCGTGCTCCGTGTACACTTTCTTCAGCTGATCAGCCACGTAGTCGAGAGCCTCATCCCAGCTGATTCGCTCGTAACCCTCCTTGCCGCGCAGCTCGCCGTTGGGGTTCTCGGGCGACCAGCTGATGCGCTTGAGCGGATACTTGATGCGGTCTGCCCCCATTTCGAATTCCACCAAGGATCGGCCGCGCAGACAGCCGCGCTGCTGCGGGCATTCCAGGGAGTCCTCGTGAGTGTCGTCGGTCTTCTGGCGAATGACCACGCCATCCTGCACCAACGCCTGGTTCATGCAGCGCGTGCCGCAACCGTGGAGGCAAGCGATGGTCTTCCACTCGCCTACCGGCTGCACCGGGGCATCGGCCGTCCCTTCGCCGCTCGTCTCGCTCAGGCGGTTGTCGCATCCGTAGAGCGATGCGGAGGCGCCCAGCGCCGTCGCCGCGGCCATACCGGCGGCCACGAAGCTTCGGCGGTCCATCTTGAGGCTGTTGAGTTTGATGTCGTCCACAGTCTCCTCCTCTTTCTCGAAGGTATTCTCCCCTACTTGACCCAGCATAGGAAGCAAGGGGTGAAAGAGCCATAAATCGACGCTTAAACCTTTCCGACGAGTTATTGCTGAATTATTACTTCATGTCCTTTTGCCTGGTAGGGCGCCTATCGACATCACGTTAAGTTTTTGCGCGTCCATTTCCCGCGCGTTATAAAATAGCGTAGACTGCTTCTTGGGGGTAATCCGAGAGAGGGGTGGCTGTGCGCATTAAGCTCCGTACCAAAATTGCCGTACTCGTGCTCGGCGTGGTGACGGTGTTTCTGTGCGCCAATGTGCTGTGGGAGTCGTCGCGCTCGGCCGAATTGGAGGAAACCGAGCTCGTCCAGCAGGCCCGCGCCCTGTCGGCCAACATGGAGGCCGTCTGGGAATTCATGAACAAGAACCAGGATAAGATCAACTACGATTCGGCGGGCAACTTCGAATTCAAGGGGCTCCAGTGCTCCATCGCGGGCCGCTCCGTCGGCGCATTCTTCTCGCGCGATACCGACTATTCCGTGCGCTACGTAAGCGATACGCCCCGCAATATCGCCGACGAGCCCGACGCCTTCGAGCAGACGGCCATCGATTTGTTCCGCGCCGATCCGAGTATCACAGAGTATTACGAATACGCCGAAATGGACGGGCGCCCCGTGTTCCGCTATGCGGAGCCCATGGTGCTCGACGAGAGCTGCCTGTCGTGCCACGGCGAGCCGGCCGGCGAGATCGACCTTTCCGGATACCCGAAAGAGGGCTTTGCCGCCGGGTACATCTACGGCGCGCTTTCCATGGAAATACCCACCGAGGCCTTCGCCGAGGCGTCGGCGGAGAACGCGACGCTGAACATCGGGTTCTCACTCGGGCTCATCGTGGCCTGCGTCGCCATTATCTCGGCGGCTATCTCCCATTTGGTCACGCGCCCCTTGCGCCGCGTGCAGACGGCCATGGAGGATGTGGGCGACGGGGATTATTCGGCGCGCCTTCCCGAGGACAAGTCCTCCGACGAGATGACGGTGCTCTCCGGCGGCTTCAACGACATGGTGGCCCAGCTGGAGGCTGCCAGCAAGCACCTGGAAGACCTGGTGGCCGACCGCACGACAGCGCTCGAGCATGCCAACGCCGAGCTTGAGCGCCAGAGCGCCGCCTTGGAGGAGGCCAACGAGGCGCTGACCGAGGAGAACCAGTACCGCAGCGACTTTCTGGCCATGATGAGCCACGAGCTGCGCACGCCTTTGGCCGCGTCCATGGCCTTCGCGGACATCCTGCGCGAGCGCCGCGAGGCCAGCGGAGCGCCGACGGCCGAGGAGGAGCACCTGTGGCACGAGATGGAGAGCAACCACAAGACGCTGCTCTCGCTCATCAACAACATTCTGGCCATGGCCCGCATCGACGCCGGCCGCGAGACCTTCCGCCCAGAGCTCATGGATATCGGGGACGTCGTGGGGCTGCTGCAGGCCACCATCGCGCCCTTGGCCGACCAGAAGTCCATCGCGCTTGAGTTCCGCATCGGGGAGGTGCCGCTGTTCGTGGCTGACGCCGACAAGCTGCGCCGCATCGTAGAGAACCTCATGAGCAACGCCGTGAAGTTCACGCCCGCCGGCGGCCGCATCGTCTTCGCTGCCAGCCACGATGCCGAGGGCGGTGCCATCGTGTTCACCGTGGCCGACACCGGCTGCGGCATTCCCGAGACCAACCTCGCCACCATCTTCGACCGCTTCGTGCAGGTTGACGGCTCCGGCACACGCAGCTACGGCGGCAGCGGCCTGGGACTGGCATTGGTGCGCGAGCTCACCGAGATGCACGGCGGCACGGTAAGTCTGGAGAGTACCGTGGGCGCCGGCTCCACATTCACCGTGCGCATTCCCGACGATATTCCGCTCATAGACGAACTGCCGGCCGCCGATGCCGGCGAGCCCACCCGCCCCGACGAGGAACAACCGCCCGCCTAGGCTCCAAGGAGGCCCCATGGACAAGATCATGCTCATCGACGACGACCCCAGCCTGCAGCTGGCGCTGCGCCACCTTATCACCGAGGCCGGCTACGAGTTCTCCTGCGCCGGCGACGGCCGAAAGGGTCTGGCGCTCATTGAGGCGGAGCACCCCGACCTGGTGCTGTTGGATGTCATGATGCCGGGCATGAACGGCTACGACGTCTGCACGGCCCTGCGCGAACGGGGCCAGCGCGTGCCGGTCATCTTCCTGTCGGCCAAGGGCGACATTGTGGACAAGTCCATCGGGTTCAAGGCCGGCGGCGACGACTACCTGGTGAAGCCCTTCGACAACAGCGAACTTCTGCTGCGCATCGAGGCGCACCTGCGCCGGCACAAGGGCGATTTGGCCTTCGCCCGCGCCAGCGCCCAGAACGGCTACACCACCGTGGGCGACCTGTCCATCTCCTTCGGCAAGTACCTCGTGGAGAAGCGCGGCCAGGCCCTTGACCTCACCAGCAAGGAGTTCGAGATCTTGGCGCTTCTGGCCGCCAACCCCGGCCAGGTGTTCACCCGCCAGCAAATTTACGAGCACATCTGGGGCGCCGAGTCGGTGGTAGACGCAAATTCCATCACCGTGTTCATCCGCCGCATACGCGAGAAGATAGAGGACAACGCCAGCCAGCCAAGATACCTCCTCACCGTCTGGGGCGTCGGCTACAAGTTCGCGGAATAGAAGGGGCGCATACGATTGTCAATGCCGCGCCAAAAAACAGGCGCCACGTAACAGACGCTTTTGGGCTCCGTGCGAGAAACGCTCTTAAATTCCGAACTCTACAAAGAGCCTATCGCGGAATGCAGGATCCTCGGAGACGCGTACGATATCGTCGCTGCGGCCTTCTCCAACAAGATGCGCCGTCAAAGCAGCGAGGCGGCTCATTCCTTCCTCGCGACCCTCCTCGCGGCCCTCCTCGCGGCCCTCCTCGCGACCTTCCGCGCGACCTTCCGCGCGGCCCTCCTCGCGACCCTGCTCGATGCCCTCCTCTTTCGCGTGGCGCCGTTCGAGCGCCATCTCCTGCTCCAGGGTAAACACGCGACTCACCCACTTCCAGTCCTCGTTGTAGCTGCCCACGAGACCGTCGATCTCCCGCGAGAGGGCCCCCTCGGCCACGCCGGTCTGGAGGTATTCTAGCAGATCGCCTACCACGGGGTCGTGCGCCCTCTCCCACGCGCAGGCGTTGAGGACCTTCCAGCACGACCCCTCGTCGACGTCGAGCGAGGGGGCCTCCAGGCAGGTCCTGCGCAGGGTGTAGACCGGGAGCCCGACCCCGAACGGGTCGGCGCAGCACACGAACAGGATGAAGCTCTGGGGCAGCCTCTCGTAGTCCTCGCCCCTCCCGAGGCCGGTCGTGTCGAGGATCGACTGGTAGTAGCGCATCCGCTTCCCGAGCGATCCCCTGTTGGCCACCTGCATCTCGATGTCGTAGACGCGGCCGTCCCCCTTCGCCACGACGTCCATGCGGACGCCGCGCGTCTCAGCGCCCGGCTCGAAGGCCTGCTCGGCGTTGAGGTAGTCGATTCTCTCCACCTCGAGCCCGAAGGCGGCCTCGATGACCTGGCGGCAGATGCCCTCCTGGCACATCACGCGGTTGAACATCCAGCGGTTGGAAAACGCGAGGCGGTCCATCGTCGGCTCCCCCTTATCGTCCGTTGCATCATTTGTCGGGGAGAAGCCTACTCGAGCAGAGCCGTCGGAACGTCGGGGGGATTTCCCGTTTCGGGCCGCGCGCAAACCGTGGCGGAGCCGCATTAGAGCCGTCCGCGAACCGTGCTGGAGCCGTGGCGTAACCGTCCGCAAGTCGTTCTCCGGCCGTAGTCAGGAAAGCCACCTCGCCCCGCTACGCCTCTTCGCCGCTGACGAGTTTCAGGCCTATGACGCAGCCGATGAGGCCGGCGATGAGGAGAATGCGGGGCCAGCTGGCCGGCTCGGTGCCGGCGACCATGCCGTAGACGACCGTAAGCGCCGCGCCGATGCCCACCCATACGGCATAAGCCGTTCCCGTGGGCAGCGTCTTCACCGCGTAGGAGAGCCCCAGCATGGACAGCACGAGAGCGACCGCAAACACGATCGTCGGGCCCAGCTGGCTGAAACCCTCCGACTTTCCCAGCGCGATAGCCCACACCGACTCCATCACCCCCGATGCGACAAGAACCAACCAGTTCATCTGCACTCCCTTCAAAAACAAAAGCGCCCTCGGATGCGAGTGTCTTCAAAGGCCTAACGACACTCGCCCCAAGGGCGCTCTACCCACCCGGCGGCGGGCTATGTACTCAAACTAAACCTATGGTAGCACACCGGGTGCGCCTTTCCGTCACCGTCCTTCGCCGAGTTTGTAGCCGAAGCCCCAGACGGTTTGAATGTACACAGGACTCGAGGGGTCGTCCTCCACCTTTTCGCGAATGCGGCGGATGTAGACGGGGATGCTCACCGAGCCGGTATCGTACTCGTCGCCCCACACCATCTCGATGAGATCCTCGCGGGTGAACACCTTGCCCGGGCTCTCGGCCATAAGCGCCAGCAGCTGGAACTCCTTCGGCGTAAGCGACACCGAGCGCTCGCCCACGGTCACCTCGCACCGGCGCGGATCGATGGTCATGGCGCCGATGGTCACACTTTGCCCGACCGGAGAGGGCGTCGCCCCACCCTTGCGGCTGCGACGGCGCAGCAGGGCTTCCACGCGCAGCAGCAGCTCCTCGTCGTTGAAGGGCTTCACCACGTAATCGTCGGCACCAGCGTGAAAGCCGCTCTTCTTGTCGACGATGTCGCCTTTGGCCGACAGCATCAGCACCGGCACGTCATCGGATTCCTGGCGGATGCGCTCGCAGACCTCGTAGCCGCTCATCCAGGGCATCATTACATCCAGAATCACCAAGTCGGGCCGCTCGGCCAGAAACGCCTCCACGGCCTGAGTGCCATCGGCCGCCGCCCGCACCGTATAGCCCGCTTTCTCCAGGATGATCGTCACGGCCTCACGCAGGTTCTCCTCGTCGTCGGCCAGCAGGATCTTAGCCACGAATACCGTCCTCCTCGTCTGTCGATGCCTCCGTGCTTTCCACGGGCACGGTCACCGTGAACACAGAGCCCTTGCCCACCGTGCTGCGCAGCCTCACCTTGCCGCCAAGCCGTTCGGTCAGCGACTTCACCAGGTAAAGCCCCAGGCCGCTGCCCGGCGCCTTCCCCGCCTTGTCATACCGGCCACCAGCACCGACCGCTCCGCTACCTGCCGTAGCCTTCGCTTGGGAGAACTTCTCGAAGATGCGCTCCCGGTCCTCTGGCGCGATGCCGGCACCCGTGTCCGCTACTTCCAATTCAACGGCCCCGCCGCGCTCGGCCATGCGGGCGCTTACCGTTACCGTGCCGCCCTCATCGGTGAACTTCACCGCGTTGGTAGCCAGGTTCACGAGGATCTTGCGGAGAGCCTCGCCGTCAGAATGCATGACGGGAATGGCTGAGTCGACAGATTTCGTCAGCGTCACGCCCTTCTTCATGGCCAAAGGCTCGGCCACCGCCATGGCCGCCCCCATGACATCCACGAGATCCACCTCGTCCAGCGTCACCTCGAGCCGCCCGGCCTCCAGGCGCGCTACGTCGATGGTATTGTTCACCATGTTCAGCAGTGTGTGGGAGTTGTCCCTGATCTTCCCGACCAGGCGCTCTTCCTCCGGATCCTTCTCACGGTCGCTCTTGTCCCAAATATCGGTGAAGGCGATGATGGAGGACAGCGGGGTGCGCAGCTCGTGGCTCATAATGGCGAGGAAGTTCGACTGCTCCTCGTTCTCGCTGGCCAGTTGCCGGTTCGCCTGCTCGAGCGGCGCGGCCACCCAGCGGCGCAGAAGCAGGCTCAGCACCACGGCCACCACAAGCGCCAGCCCGACGAAGAACACCAGCGACCGCGTCTGCTCTTCGCCAGCCCCCTTCACGTAGGACTTCACGGGAATGACCATGGAGACGGCGCCGGCCACATCGCCGATTTCCATGCCCTCCTTGATGAAGCCGGTCACGTCCTTCTCGCCGGCGGGCGCGCCGTGGCAATCGAGGCAGTTGTTGCGAACGAGCAGTACCGACGAGTAGCGGAATACCGGCTGGCCGTCCATCTCGGCCATCTCGTAGTATTCCGTGGAGCCGCCGACGGTGAAGTGGTTGAGCGCCCGCTGCTCGAAGTCGTCCGGCGCATCGCTGCCGGTGCGCGGGTTTTCCCGCACGTAGCGGATAACGTAGCCGTCGGCGTTCTGCGTGAAGCGCCGCGCGATGCCCTTGCCGGCCACGGCGCAGTAGACGTTCTTGAAGTCGTAGGTCCCGTCCTTGTCGGTGTTGATGGCCGTTTGGGCCTCATCGATGTAGTCCCAGGCGGCCTGCATTTCCTTGTTGAGGGTGCGTGCTTCGGTCAGCACCTTGCTGTGCACCGTCTCCTGCTGCACGGCACCCGACCACAGCACATAGGCCGCCCCAGCGCAGCCCACCACCACAATGACGGCCACGGCAACGCGGAGGGACAGCATCCGCATGCTGTATCGCTTCTTAGTGCCCATGGCGCTCCTTTGCTCTCTCGCGTTGCCGGCTGTCGGCGAACCCCGATACCAAAAGAGGAACGGCGCGCTCAGAGGAGGCGCCGTTCCCGAAGGGAGGGTGTGCTTGGATGGGTCGTTCGCCCTAGCTCAGTGCGGCAATAACGCCATCGAGCAGCTGATCCGTCTTGGCGATATAGTCCGCTGCAGCCGTAGGATTGTGCACGACCTTAGTACCCAAAGGTTCGTCACCCACGTCTCCGCATACCGCGTAGTGGTACGAGTAAGCGATGGAGTAATCGTCGCGAGCCTGCTGGAGAGTGGTCTCATCGACGCCACCATTTTGGTTGGCAGCCTTAATAAGCTCATAAGCCTGATCCATCTTCACCTGAAGGGCCTCGAGCTTGTCAGTTGTATCGGCCTGCAGGTCGCGCACCATTTTCACCATCTCGTCAGCAGAATTGATGCCCTGGGACTTGTGGCACGTCAGGCAGTACTCGATAGCGGCAGGATTCTCCAACGGTGATCCCGAAGCGTTGTGAGACGTAAACTCTTTGCCCGACTCGGCATCAGCAGTCGTCGCCATATGGCAGTCGACGCAAGTCACGCCCAGCTCGCGCATGGCGCTCCCCTGGTTGAACTCCAAATCCGGGTGGTCGAAGCATGTCAGCAGAATGCCAGTATCCTCATCGATGCTATACACGCCATCTTCCACAACGGCCTTATGCAGCGAGTCAATGTCGACACCATACTTGTAGGGGTTGAAGCTGTCCATCGTTTCCTGATCGGTGATGTGAGAACGATAGTCGAGCGAGTTGTGGCACTGACCGCACACCCGCTCTTTGGCATCGAACGAGTCGAAAGCATCCCGGGAAAGCTGGCTCCACAGAGGCAGCTGCGCGTCAGGGGACGTCGTTCCCGGATCACCGTCGTGGCACGTTCCGCAATCCCAAACCTGACCGTTTACTTCATCGACGAATTCGTCGGTAAGCTTCTCGCCAAATATCTCGGCGCCGTCGCGTTCGTAAATGTCGTTAAACGTCGAGGACTTGCAGGAGTAGCAACCCATGCGCTCGCGCGTTCCCGACAAATCGCCGAAAACGTCCTCGTTCACAACCCAATGCTTGTTCTTGGAGTCGTACCACATGCCTGAAATGGTGATGTTGCCCTCGTCGTTGTAGCCAACCTCACCGTCGGACAGGAGGCGCGTATGGTACTGGCCGTCGTCGCGCAAAAAGCGTTCGGCAGGCGCAAGCATCTTTTGCTTCAAATCATAATGGCTGTGGTATTGGCCGTCAGACTTAATGTCGGTCACAGCGTAGGAGCCATACTGCAGCGGATACAGCTCCCCCCACTCCTCCATGGTCTTGCGGCCGCCGTCTTCGGCGTCTTGCTCAACTGCCGTATCGCCTCCGGTAGCCGCCACGGGCGTCGGCGCCGGCGAGCAGCCGACCGCCGTGCCGATGGCTATGGTCACACACAGCGCCACGACGGAAGTGCCCAGCAGGGTCTTCCTATGCGTTCCTTTCATAATTCCTCTCCTTTCCGCACATTCCTCCTGATGAAAGAATCTTAGAAAAAGAGGCACCGAAATCACATATCTGACCCATTGCCAAGATATTGCGATTTATTAATCACCTGGTAGACACCGCTGCGGCGACACAATGCCTCCTCCGGCGCCACCACCTTCCATCTTCCTTTAGAATGGAGCGACTGACTTTAGGAGGATACTGTGGCAGTACGTGACGACAATCTGGTGGCCGAGGAGGCCCAGGCCATTGAAGTGGGCAGCGAGCCGGGCGGTGCGCCCGAAGGACGCGGGCAGCGCGACTCGTGGGCGACGAAGGGCGGCTTTATCCTGGCCTGCGTGGGCAGTGCCGTGGGCATGGCCAACATCTGGCTGTTCCCCTACCGCGTGGCCCAGCTGGGCGGCGCGGCGTTCCTTATCCCCTACCTTATCTTCGTGCTGCTGCTGGGCTTCACCGGCGTGATCGGCGAGATGTCCTTCGGGCGTGCCACCGGCGCCGGCCCCATGGGCGCCTTCGCAAAGGCCATGGAGATGCGCTTCGGAAGCCGCGCGAGCGCTACCGCGGGCAAGGTCATCGGCCTCATCCCGACCCTTGGTTCCCTGGCCATCGCCATCGGCTACGCCGTCGTGCTCGGTTGGGCTTGCAACTACCTAGTAGCCTCGTTGGACGGCGAGCTTATGGCCCAAACCGACATGGGCGCGTTCTTCGGCGCCATCGCATCGGACTTCGGCAACGTGGGCTTCCACCTGCTGGGGCTCGCCATCACCTTCGGCATTATGATCCTCGGCATCTCCCGCGGCATCGAGCGCGTGAACAAGGTGCTTATGCCCACGTTCTTCGTGCTGTTCGTCATCATCGCCATCCGCGTGGCCACCTTGCCGGGCGCGGCCGCCGGCTACGAGTACCTGCTCGTGCCCCGCTGGGAGGCGCTGCTGAACCCGACCACATGGGTGTACGCCCTGGGCCAGGCGTTCTTCAGCCTGTCGCTGGCTGGCTGCGGCACGCTCGTGTACGGCAGCTACCTTAAGAAGGACGTGGACGTGGTCTCCTCGGCCCGCAACGTGGCCATCTTCGACACTATCGCTGGCCTTGTGGCCGCCTGCGTGGTGGTGCCGGGCGTGTTCGCTTTCGGACTCGATGTGTCCTCTGGCCCGCCGCTGCTGTTCATCACGCTGGCTCAGGTGTTCCAGGAAATGCCCTTCGGCAACATCTTCGCCATCATCCTGTTCGTGGCCGTGGTGTTCGCCGCCATCACGAGCCTCATGAACCTGTTCGAGGCACCGGTTGAGGCGCTGCAGGCGCAGCTGGGGCTACCGCGCGCGGCCTCGGTGGGCATCGTGGCCATAGCGGCCGTGGCCGTGGGCCTGTTCCTGGAGGGCGGCTCCACCGTGTCCGCCTGGATGGACGTCATCTCCATCTACGTCATTCCCGTCGGTGCGTTTTTGGCGGCCCTCATGTTCTTCTGGGTGTGCCCCCGCGGCTTCGCCAAGAAGCAGGCCGAGCTGGGCCGCACGAAGCCCCTCGGCCGCTGGTTCGATTTCATGACCCGCTACGTGTTCGTCATCATCACCGCTATCGTCATCGTGCTCGGCATCTTCTACGGCGGCATCGGATAGGCGACACGCTCTTCTGCAGCCTTTCGCCCGCCTGGATTGTTGCGTACCGTGCGACAATCCAAGCGCAGAGGCTTTTGCGTGGCCACAAATCAGGCCTCGTCTGATGTTTCGTCGCCCCGTTTGGGCATTTTGGTCACAAAACGCCCCTCAGCTGAACTGAACCCGAGCACAACAAGAAAACCCCAGGACAGGAAATGATCTTGACCTGGGGTTTTTGTTTGCCGAAAGACCGAACAGCTTCGTAACGCACGACACAGCGTGCGAAAAGTTCAGCTGCGGGCGCTTTTGTGACCAAAACCCGCGCGGCGGGAAGCGGGCTTACACGTTGGCTTCTACGACGGCGGCTATGGCATTCGCGTGGCGTTCGGCTTCAGCGGGGTCGGTGGCTTCCACCATGACGCGGACGACGGGCTCGGTGCCGCTGGGACGCAGGAGCACGCGGCCGTTGTCGGCCAGGGCCTCCTCGGCGGCGGCCACCGCGGCGGCCACGGCCTCGTTGCCATCCACAGCGTGCTTGTCGTTCACGCGCACGTTGATGAGCGTCTGGGGCATCTTCTCCATGACCTGGATAGCCTCGTCCACCGGCTTGCCGGACCGCAGCACCGCCGCCAAAAACTGGCAGGCTGTCATGAGGCCGTCGCCCGTGGAGTTGTGGTCGAGCAGAATCATATGGCCCGACTGCTCGCCGCCGATGGAATAGCCACCCTCGCGCATGGCCTCCAGCACGTAGCGGTCGCCCACCTTGGTTTGGATAACGTTGATGCCGGCATCGCGCATGGCGCGCACGAACCCGAAGTTGGCCATGACCGTGGACACGACGGCATCGCCGGCCAGCACGCCGCGCTCGCGCATGTCAAGCGCGCAGACCGCCTCCACCATGTCGCCGTCCACCACAACGCCTGCGGGCGTCATGATCATCACGCGGTCGGCGTCGCCGTCGTGGGCGATGCCGATGTCGGCGCCCGATTCCGCCATGAGGGTGCGCAGGGGCTCCAGGTGCGTGGAGCCGCACTGCACGTTGATGTCGCAGCCGTTGTACTCGTCGTTGATGACGACAACGTCGGCGCCGAGACGCGTCAGGGCCTCGGGGCTCGTGTAGGACGAGGCGCCATGGCCCGTATCCAGCGCGATGCGCAGGCCCTCGAAGGAGAGGCCCTGATCCTGAATGGAGCGCACCACATGATCGATGTAGATCTCGCAGCCCTGCTCCAGCGGCAGCGCCACGCCGAGGGCGCCGCCCGAGGGCATGGCGATCTCGGAGGCCACATAGCCCACGGCATCGGCCGGAACCCCGGCCTCGGCGTTGGCCCGGGCTGCATCGTCGGCCACCTCGCGGGCGGCGGCCACCTGGCCTTCCAGCCCCCCGGCCGTAATGAAGGCCTCGATGTCGTCCTCCACGGCATCGGGTAGCTTGAAACCTTGAGAGTCGAAGAGCTTGATGCCGTTGTACTCCGGCGGGTTGTGGGAGGCGGAGATGACCGCACCGCCGGCGGCCTTCATCTCGCGCACGAGCAGGGCCACGCCGGGCGTGGGAATGACGCCGGCGAGCAGCGCCGTGCCGCCGGCGCTCGTGATGCCGGCCACCAGCGCCGCCTCCAGCATGTCGCCGGACAGGCGGGTGTCCTTGCCCACCACGATGGTCTTGCCCAGGAAGGTGGCGGCGGCCTGCCCCAAACGGTAGGCCAGTTCGCAGGTCAGCTCCACATTGGCGACGCCGCGAACGCCGTCGGTTCCAAACAGTCGGGCCATGAGGGTTCCTTTCGTCTATCTCCCGCGGTTCACATGTTCGGGCTTCAGGCGGATCATGCCCTCGTGAACGGCGATCTCGTCTTCGGCCATGCGCGAGTTCATCTCGGCGGCCAGCTCGTCGATGGAAATGCCGTAGCGCGCGAGCACCACGAGCAGATGATACACGACATCCCCTGCCTCGTAGCGCAGGTGGTTCACCGCCTCGTCGTACTCCGGCGGCAGCTGCACGGCAAGCTCGTCGGGCTCTGCTGCGCGCCCCGCGCCGCTCTCGAACGCGAGGGCCGCGGCCACCGACGAGGTCGCCCAGCCTTCCACGTCCTTCGCCGCCAGGGCCACTTCCCCGGCCTCCTCCATCAGCTTTTTCAGCACCTTGTCAGGCGAAGCCGTGAGCAGCCGGTAGGTGTAGCTCTCCTCGCCAGCACCGCGGCGCGCCTCGATAGTGGCCGCCAGCGTCTCCAGCGATGCCCCGATCTGCGAAGCCGGCGCGGCCTCGCCTTCGGGCACATAGGTTTTCTGAGCCATGGAAACTCTTTCTCTCGAATGATGACTCCATCATACCCGCAAATAACAAGGAGAGAGCCCGCAGGCTCTCTCTTAAATAAAACTTCTAGGTTCGCCCAAGGAAGTCAGCGAGGTTCCGACCGGTGCCTGGGATTGGCCCGCCTTTGGGCCAAGTGACCTTCGGTCACGCCGAGCCCAAAACAAGGGCCAAGGCCAGGTGCCCGTCGGAACCGCAGCGTCGGCGTTCCCGCCCGTCCCGTAGGGCGGGCGGAACAACGTTACTCTTCCCCATCCTGCATGGCCTGGTTGGAAGCGGCCTCGTCCTCGGCGCTCGTGACGCCGAAGCCGAAGGAGCTCAAGCCTCCCACGGAACCGAGCAGGGCGTCCAGCTCCTCCAGGTTGCGCTGGTAGGAACGGGGCGGCAGGGCCTCGCCGAGCATCTCCTCGCCGTCGGTGTTGAACACCGGGGGCTCGTCGCCGCCGATGAGGATGGTGTCGTCGGGCGAGAACACCATGTCGAGCAGCTGGCTCATGTCGTCGGAGGAAGCGGCCAGGTCGTCCTCGATGACGTGCATGAGGTCGCGGGCAGCCAGGCCCTCCTTCAGCTCCTCGATGGCCTTCACGCCGATGCCCTCGATGCGCAGCAGGTCCTCCTCGGTGTGCCCGAGCAGATCGGCCACGGTCTCGATGCCCGCCTCGGAGAACTTGTTCGCCCAACGCTGGGACACGCCCAGGTCGTCGTAGATGTACAGGCGAGCATCCTCGTCGGACAGGTTGTGGCCGCGATGGCCCGAAAGCGCGCTGTAGTAGCCGCCGAAGGAGCCGGTGGAGTTGAAGTAGCCGTCGTTGTCGAGCGACCAATCCTGCGGCTGGGGCAGCAGGTCCTCGATCTCGCGCAGGGCGTCCGGCGCGAAGTCGGGCAGCGCATCGCCGGTGACCTTCTCCACGGGGCGGCCCTTGTAGGTGAGCCCCACGTCGCGGTAGCGGCGCAGGCCGGTGCCGGCGGGAATGGGCTTGCCGATGATGACGTTCTCCTTGAGGCCGGCCAGATAATCGGTCTTGCCCTCGATGGCGGCATCGGTGAGCACCTTGGTGGTCTCCTGGAACGAGGCGGCCGACAGCCACGAATCCGTGGCGAGCGAGGCCTTGGTGATGCCCAGCAGCAGCGGCTGGCCCACCGGCGGCTCCTTGCCCTCGGCGATGAACTCGTTGGCCACCTTCTCGAACTCGAAGCGGTTGACCTGGCGGCCCGGCAGGAAGTCGGAATCGCCGGCATCGAGCACGGCCACCTTGCGCAGCATCTGGCGCGCGATGACCTCGATGTGCTTGTCGTTGATGTCCACGCCCTGGGACACGTACACGTCCTGGACCTGGCGCACGATGTAGCGCAGCGTGGTGTTCGGGTCGGTCAGGCGCAGCAGGTCGTGGGGGTTCACGGAACCCTTGGTGAGCTGCTGGCCCACGGTGACCTCGCACCCATCGAACACACCCGGCAGCAGCTGGGCGCGGGCGCTCACCACGTACTCGCGGTAGTTGCCCTCCTGGTCGTGGATGGTGATGGTCTTCGACATCTTGTCGCCGGTCACCTGCATGGTGCCGGAGATTTCCGCCAGCACCGCCTGGCCCTTGGGCTTGCGGGCCTCGAACAGCTCCTGAACACGAGGCAGACCGTGGGTGATGTCCTCGCCGGCAACGCCGCCGGTGTGGAACGTACGCATGGTCAGCTGGGTGCCGGGCTCGCCAATGGACTGGGCGGCGATGATGCCCACCGCCGTGCCGATGTTCACCGGACGGGCCGTGGCCAAGTCCCAACCGTAGCACTTCTGGCAGACGCCGTGCTCGGCATGGCAGGTCATGATGGTGCGGATGACCACCTCTTCCACGCCGGCCGCGTCGATCTCGCGCAGCTGGGCCATGGAATGCAGGTAGGTGCCCGCATCGGCCAGAATCTCGCCGGTCTCGGGGGCGACGACGTCCTCGAGCAGGCAGCGGCCGATGAGGTTCTCATCCACCTCGTTCTTCTCGTTGCGCACGCGGTAGGGCACGCCCTCGGTAGTGCCGCAGTCGATCTCGCGGATGATGACGTCCTGGGCCACATCCACCAGACGACGGGTCAGGTAGCCGGAGTCGGCGGTACGAAGCGCCGTGTCGGCCAGGCCCTTCCGGGCGCCGTGGGTGGAAATGAAGTACTCCAGAACGGACAGGCCCTCGCGGAAGTTCGCCTTAATGGGACGGTCGATGATCTCGCCCTTCGGGTCGGACATCAGGCCGCGCATACCGGCGAGCTGGCGAATCTGCTTGATGTTGCCTCGGGCGCCGGAGAAGGCCATCATGTAGATGGGGTTGAACTTGTCGAAGTTCTCGGCCATGGCCTCGCCGACCTCTTCGTTGGCGTCGTTCCAGATGTCGACGACCTGCTTGTGGCGCTCCTCGTTGGACATGAGGCCCATCTCGTAGTCCTCATCGATGGCGGCCACGCGCTCGTCGGCCTGGGCGAGAATCGCCGGCTTCGAGGGCGGGATGGTGGCGTCGTACACCGACACGGTCACACCGGCGCGGGTGGCGTAGTGGAAACCGGCGTCCTTCAGGCCGTCGAGAATCGGCGGCACCTCGGACAGGTCGTAGGTGTTGGTGACGTCCTCCACCAGGCGGCTGATCTCCTTCTTGTTCATCTCGTAGTTCAAGAAGGGGTAGTCCGGCGGCAGCACGTCGTTGAAGATGATGCGGCCGACCGACGTCTCGATACGCTCGCCTTCCTTGTGGTCCTCGAACACGCCGAAGGAGGTGGCCACCTTCATGTTGTAGGGCAGACGCACCTGGATCTTGGCCTGGAGGTCCAAGTCAGCGCGGGCGTCGTAGGCGTTCAGGGCGTCATCGAGGTCGATGAACACGCGGCCCTCGCCGGGGAAGCCGTCGCGCACGGCCGTCAGGTAGTACAGGCCGATGATCATGTCCTGGGTGGGCACGGTCAGCGGGTGGCCGTGGGCCGGGGACTTGATGTTGTTGGAGGACAGCATGAGCACGCGGGCCTCGGCCTGGGCCTCGGCGCCGAGCGGCACGTGCACGGCCATCTGGTCGCCGTCGAAGTCGGCGTTGAAGGCGGTGCAGACGAGCGGGTGCAGCTTGATGGCCTTGCCTTCGACCAGCACCGGCTCGAAGGCCTGGATGCCCAGACGGTGCAGGGTTGGAGCGCGGTTCAGCAGCACGGGGTGCTCGGCGATGACCTCTTCCAGCACGTCCCACACGTAGCTGGCGCCGCGGTCCACGGCGCGCTTGGCGGCCTTGATGTTGGCGGCGTACTCGAGCTCGACCAGGCGCTTCATAACGAAGGGCTTGAACAGCTCCAGCGCCATCTGGCTCGGCAGGCCGCACTGGTGCAGCTTCAGCTGCGGGCCCACGACGATTACCGAACGGCCGGAGTAGTCAACACGCTTGCCGAGCAGGTTCTGGCGGAAGCGGCCCTGCTTGCCCTTGAGCATGTCGGAGATGGACTTCAGCGGACGGTTGCCCGGGCCCGTGACGGGACGGCCGCGACGGCCGTTGTCGAAGAGCGAGTCCACGGCCTCCTGCAGCATGCGCTTCTCGTTGTTCACGATGATCTCGGGGGCACCGAGGTCGAGCAGGCGCTTCAGACGGTTGTTGCGGTTGATGACGCGACGGTACAGGTCGTTCAAATCCGACGTGGCGAAGCGGCCGCCGTCCAGCTGCACCATGGGGCGCAGATCGGGCGGGATAACCGGGATGACGTCGAGGATCATGCCGGAGGGCTTGTTGTCGGACTTCAGGAACGCGTCCACGACCTTCAGGCGCTTCACGGCCTTGGCGCGCTTCTGGCCCTTGCCCGTGGCGATGATCTCGCGCAGCTCCTCGGAGGTGGCCTCCAGATCGATGGCGTCCAGCAGGTCGCGCACCGATTCGGCGCCCATGCCGCCGGTGAAGTAGTCGCGGTAGTTGGCGCGCATCTCGCGGTAGAGGGCCTCGTCGGGCACGAGCTGCTTCGGCTCGATCTTCAGGAAGGCGTCGAAAGCATCCTGGCGCAGGGCCTTGCGCTCGTTGAACTCCTCATAGATGTCGGCGATCTCCTCTTCCACCTCTTCGGGGGTGAGGCGCTCGTCGTCATCGAGGTCGTCGACGAAGTCGTCTTCCTCGGGCACGTAGTCGGTGGAGAGCTTGCGGGTGGCCTCGATGAGGCGGTCGCGCTCGGCGTCCAGCTCTTCCAGGTCGGCGGCCAGCTCGTCGCGCAGATCGTCGATGTCCTCCTCGCGGGCCTCCTTGTCCACCGAGGTGATGATGGAGCTGGCGAAGTACAGAACCTTCTCAAGCTCCTTCGGCGGAATATCCAGCAGGTAGCCCAAGCGGCTCGGCGAGCCCTTGAAGTACCAGATGTGGCTCACGGGCGCGGCCAGCTCGATGTGGCCCATGCGCTCGCGGCGCACCTTGGAGCGGGTGACCTCCACGCCGCAGCGCTCGCAGACGATGCCCTTGAAGCGCACGCGCTTGTACTTGCCGCAGGCGCACTCCCAGTCCTTGGTGGGACCGAAGATCTTCTCGCAGTACAGGCCGTCCTTTTCGGGCTTCAGCGTACGGTAGTTGATGGTCTCGGGCTTCTTCACCTCGCCGCGGGACCAGCTGCGCACATCCTCGGCGGAAGCGAGCGAGATGCGCAGGGCGTCGAAATTGTTGACGTCGAATTCCGTCATGGGTTTAGGCCTCCTCTCCGCCACCGATGAGATCGGTGTTCAGGTCGGACTCAAGACCGCTCATCAAGTCGCCCAGCTCGGCGGCCAGGGTGTCGATGGCGTTGGCCTCTTCGTCTTCGGTCTTCTTGGCATCAGCGGCAAGGGCGGCGTACAGCGCCGAATCGGCGTCGTAGTCTTCCACCTCGTCCTCGCTGATGGGTTGCATGTCGTGGCCCTCGAGCTCGATGTTCAGGCACAGCGACTTCATTTCCTTCACAAGCACCTTGAAGGACTCGGGCACCTCGGGCGCCGGGATGTTCTCGCCCTTCACGATGGCCTCGTAGCTCTTCACGCGGCCCGACGTGTCGTCGGACTTCACCGTGAGAATCTCCTGCAGCACGTTGGAGGCGCCGTAGGCGTACAGCGCCCACACCTCCATCTCGCCGAAGCGCTGGCCGCCGAACTGGGCCTTGCCGCCCAGCGGCTGCTGGGTGATGAGGCTGTAGGGGCCGGTGGAGCGGGCGTGGATCTTGTCGTCCACCATGTGGCCGAGCTTCAGGATGTAAGTCTGGCCGACGGTGATAGGCTCGCGGAACTTCTCGCCGGTGCGACCGTCGTAGAGCCAGGTCTTGCCGGTGGGGGTGAGCTGGGGAACCAGCTCGTCGCGGGCCATGTCACCGTAGAGGGCATGGTTGATGTTGATGAGGTTGCGGTTGGCCTTCACGATGGCGTCCGAGATTTCCTCCTCGGTGGCGCCGTCGAACACCGGCGTGGCCACGTGGATGGGGCCCTCGACGACCTCGTCGGTCTCCTCGGCGTCGGACCAGCCCCACTTCGCGGCCCAGCCCAGGTGGTTCTCAAGCAGCTGGCCCACGTTCATACGAGAGGGAACGCCGAGCGGGTTCAGGATGACGTCGATGGGGGTGCCGTCGGCGAGGTAGGGCATGTCCTCCACCGGCAGCACGCGGGAGATAACGCCCTTGTTGCCGTGGCGGCCCGACAGCTTGTCGCCCTGCTGCACCTTGCGCTTCTGGGCCACGTAGATACGCACGAGCTCGTTCACGCCGGGGGCCAAGTCGTCGCCGGCCTCGCGAGAGGAGCGGTAGATGCCGATAACGCGGCCGCCGGAGCCGTGGGGCACCTTCAGCGACGTGTCGCGCACCTCGCGGGCCTTCTCGCCGAAGATGGCGCGCAGCAGGCGCTCCTCGGCGGTGAGCTCGGTCTCGCCCTTCGGGGTGACCTTGCCCACCAGCACGTCGCCCGGGAACACCTCGGCGCCCACGCGGATGATGCCGTCGGCGTCCAGGTCGGAGATCATGTCCTCGGAGATGTTCGGAATCTCGCGGGTGATCTCCTCGGGGCCGAGCTTCGTATCGCGAGCGTCAACCTCGTACTCGGAGATGTGAATGGAGGTAAGCAGGTCCTCGGCCACCACGCGCTCGGACACGATGATAGCGTCCTCGTAGTTGTAGCCTTCCCACGGCATGTAGGCGATCATGAGGTTCTGGCCGAGCGCCAGCTCACCGCCGTCGCAGGAGGGGCCGTCGGCCAGCACGTCGCCGGCCGCCACCTCGTCGCCCTTGCGGACGATGGGGCGGTGGTTGATGCAGCCGGACTGGTTGGAGCGCTGGAACTTCGGGATGAGGTACTCGTCGTACTCGCCGTCGTCGTTCAGGATGATGATGGTCTGGCCGTCCACGTAGTCGACCACGCCGGGGCGCTGGGCCACGAGCATCTCGCCGGAGTCGACGGCGATGCGGTGCTCGATGCCGGTGCCGACGAGCGGGGCGCTCGGGCGCAGCAGCGGCACGGCCTGGCGCTGCATGTTCGAGCCCATGAGGGCGCGGTTGGCGTCGTCGTGCTCGAGGAACGGAATGAGCGAGGTAGCCACGCTGGTCATCTGGCGCGGCGACACGTCCATGTAGTTCACCTGCTCGGGCGGCACGTCCATGGCCTCGCCGAACACGCCGTTGGTGTCGGTGGTACGGGCGAGCACGCGGGCCGACTTGTGGAACACGCCGTCCTCGTCGGTGTAGCCGAACTCGCGGGTTTCCAGATCGAACAGGTCGTTGGCCTGGGCGATGGTGAAGTTCTCTTCCTCGTCGGCCGTCAGGTAGTCGATCTCGTCGGTTACCTTGCCGTCGACCACGCGGCGGTACGGCGTCTCGATGAAGCCGTAGGGGTTCACGCGGCCATAGGTGGCCAGCGAGCCGATAAGGCCGATGTTCGGGCCTTCAGGGGTCTCGATGGGGCACATGCGGCCGTAGTGGGAGGTGTGCACGTCGCGCACCTCGAAGCCGGCGCGCTCGCGGGACAGGCCGCCCGGGCCCAGAGCCGACAGACGGCGCTTATGGGTGATGCCGGCGGCCGGGTTCGACTGATCCATGAACTGGGACAGCTGGGAGCTGCCGAAGAACTCCTTGATGGCGGCCACGATGGGGCGGATGTTCACCAGCGACTGCGGGGTGATCTCGTCGGGCTCCTGCATGGACATGCGCTCGCGCACCACACGCTCCATACGGGACAGGCCGATGCGGAACTGGTTCTGGATCAGCTCGCCCACGGTGCGGATGCGGCGGTTGCCGAAGTGGTCGATGTCGTCGGTGGTGAAGCCCTCGTCGCCGTTGTGCAGGCCGATGATGTAGCGCATGGTGCGCACGATGTCCTCATCGGTCAGCGTGGAGGAGTCGTTCTCCTCAGGCGAGAAGCCGAGCTTCTTATCCATCTTGTAGCGGCCGACCTTGGCCAGATCGTAGCGCTGCGGGTTGAAGAACAGGCCGTCGAGCAGCGTGCGAGCCGAATCGATCGTCGGCGGCTCGCCGGGACGGAAGCGCTTGTACAGCTCGATGAGCGACTCTTCCTTGGTGGTGGCGGGGTCGCGGTCGAGGGTGCGCAGCACCATCTCGGAGGAACCCAAGAGCTCGATGATCTCCTCGCGGGTCTCGGCCAGGCCGAGGGCGCGCACGAGCAGCGTGGCCGGCTGCTTGCGCTTGCGGTCGATGCGCACGGACAAAAGGTCGCGCTTGTCGGTCTCGAACTCGAGCCACGCGCCGCGGGAGGGGATGACCTTCGCGTTGTAGATGGTCTTGTCGGAGGTCTTGTCGCGCTCGGAGGCGAAGTACACGCCGGGCGAGCGAACGAGCTGGGAGACGACCACGCGCTCGGTGCCGTTGATGATGAAGGTGCCGCGCGGCGTCATGAGCGGGAAGTCGCCCATGAACACCTCCTGCTCCTTGATCTCGCCGGTGGCGCGGTTGATGAAGCGGATCTCCACGAAGAGCGGCGCCTGGTAGGAGACGTCCTTCTCCTTGCACTCATCGACCGTGTACTTGGGCTCGCCGAACTCGTGCTTGCCGAATTCCACGCACATGTCGCCGGTGCTGTTCTCAATGGGGCACACGTCGGCGAATGCCTGGGCCAGACCCTCGGTCTTGAAGTTCTCGAAGCTTTCCGTCTGAATAGCAATCAGATTGGGGACATCCATGACGTCCGGAATCTTCGCGAAGCTTCTGCGATTCCTATAAAGGCTGGCGGGAGCGGATTTCTTATCCTTTGCCACGAGGCTGTTCCTCCTTCACGTCCATCGCAAATCTGCAAAAAAGTTGCAATTCGCTAAAATACTACGGCGAAAAGCCCTAGTCAAGAAAAATTTTTAGCAGCCATGGAAATTTTCTGGAAAATAGGGCTGGAACGGGGGTTTGTTGCAAAGCGACAGGGCCGGTGCACGCCACCCAAAAGAGAGCAACGAACCACCGGCAAAGTATCCTGTGGTACCATACGGCGACAGCGGTGCGCACGGGCCGCACCTCGTTTATCCCCGAAGGCAGATTATGGTTGGAAATCTCGCAGTAAACGATTCCCGGAAAACGGCGCTGCAACTTTTCGCAGCCGCCCTCCTCTGCGCCATCGGCACCACCTTGCTCAGCCTGTGGTTCTTCCACTTCTATGCCGACATCGACGGAGGGCGCTCGCCCCATTCCCTCTTCGTCGTTGTGGCCAGCGTCTTCGTCATAGCGGCCGGCCCGCGCCTCGTGGCGTCGTTCACCGCGAAGCATCTCGCCTACTTGAGCCTCATCGGCATCTTCATCGGCGCCTTCCTCGCCGTGGCGGTGCCCGCCTGGGCCCCGGTGGGGAGCGGCGCTACGGCCATCGCGGGCACGTTCCTCGAGATCTTCGTCTACAAATCGCTCCTCTCCCTTTCCAATGCCACCATGCGGAAGGTGTTCGTCACAGCCACCGTGGGAGGCATCTTCGCCGGGTCCGCCCTTCCCCTCGACGCCCCGACAGCCCTGTTCACCGCATCGGTCTGCATGGCCCTCGCCGTCGCCCTGGCCGCCTCCCGCCTCGACCTCGGCCCGGGGACAAGGGAGGGCCGGGGCGCCCCCTCGGTACACGTTCGCCGGCAGATCATCCTGCGCGTTCGGCCGGCCGCGGGCCTCATCGTGCTGGCCTTCGTGGCTCACCTCGCCTCGGCCAACGCCGTGCCCTTGGGACCCGGGCTCACCGGGGGAGCCTACCTCGCCGCCCTGGTCCTGTTGTGGCTGAGCGCCATCGCCCACGACGACACGAGCCATATATCCCTCATCCGCTGCCTCGTGCTCATTTCCGCCGTCGTGTGCGCCATGCGCCTGTCCGGCAACTTCGACACCGAAGCGGTGGCGTTCGTGGAAACCGTCCTGGGCATTATCGTGTGGACGGGCATCATCGTCGTCGCGCTCGATCTGGCCACCTACGCCGAAGTCCCGTTCTCCACCATCATGGGTGGCGTCTACCTGCCGCTCACGGGCCCCGCGGCCCTCATCTACTTGGTGAGCCTGGCCGTTCCCTCACTGCCTGCGATGCTCTCCTCCAGCCTCGCCGATGCCGCCATCATCTGCCTTCTGGTGTTCTGCGGTCTCTACCTGCTCAACGAGCAGAGCCTCGACGACCTGTTCTGGGGCGCCCACGACGCCGAGGGCACGAACCGGAACGAGGACGACGCTTCTCCTGCGACGGCCCGGGAGGAGGCGGCCCCGACGCCCCTTGCCCCGGATTCCACGACATCTCCCTCCGCCGCGTCTTCCGAGCAGGAGGCCGCCGATACCATCGCCCGGCTGGCCGCCGAGGCGCAGCTGACGGCTCGGGAGCACGAGGTGCTCGGCCTGCTCGCCGAGGGACGAAGCGCCCCGTTCATCGCCGAGTACCTCTCCATCGAGCGCAGCACGGCGAAGACCCACGTGGCCCGCATTTACGCGAAGCTCGGCGTGCACACCCGCCAAGAGCTCATCTCCCTCGTTCTCAGCGCGAAGGGCCTCGGGGGCGCCGAGCGCTAGCGGCTCTCCTCCCGTTGCCGAGGCAAAATACCTGTTCATCGCCGTGTATACACCCATTGGTATGACGAGCCCACAGAGTACATTTCTGGCATAAATCAATCCAAAGGCAGGTTTTCCGCCCCCCCGACGTGCCCTATGGTTCTCTTATCGCCGCAACGCTCTGCCCGAGGGAGCCAGAGCCGCGGCGTGCGGAACGCCATCATTAGAGGAGGATGACATGACTATGGAAAACCAGCCGTCTATTTCTCGCCGAGGACTGCTCAAGTGGGCCGGCGCCGGGTCGATCGCCCTGGCCGCGGCGGGGGCCCTTTCCGCCTGCTCGCCCGCCCAAAGCGAGCTCGCGAGCACCCAGGGCGACACGGGCGCGGAAACCGATTCGGCCCTGCAGGAGCGCTACGCCGACCTTCCCGTGGAGGAATCGAGCGCCTACGCCGTCATCGTGGGCGGCGGCGCCGGCGGCCTTCTGGCCGCCTACAAGCTGGCCAAGGAGGGCAAGACGCCCCTGCTGCTGGAGAAAGGCCCCTCCTGCGCCTCGTCCAACCTGGCGAACCTGTCCGGCCCGGCCGCCTGCAATACCTCGAACCAGAAGGCCAGCGGCATCACCATCGCCACCGAGCGGGCGCTGTACGACCACTACGTGGAATGGGCCCGCGGCTCGGCCAACACCAAGCTGCTGAAAAACCTGCTGTCCAACAGCACCGAGGCCTTCGAGAGCCTCGTCGACTGCGGCCTGCACTTCTACAACTACGTGGAGTACACCGGCGATCCGCAGTACGGCGAGTCGCTGAAATGGGCGCCCCTGCACAACTTCGTGGAAGTGGGCGAAGAGCGCATCCAGCCCATCGTGAGCGCCATCGAGGCCATGGGCGGCTCGTTCATCTACAACTGCGAGGCCACCGAGGTCGTGCTCGAGGACGGGGTCGTCGCCGGGGTGAAGGCCATCCGCGACAACAACACGGTGCTGTCCATCGCCACCAAGGCGGTGTTTCTGGCCACGGGCGGCTTCGGTGCCAGCGAGGAGATGATCCACGACCGCTTCCTCGGCGTGCCGCTCGTCAACATGGGCACGCCCACGAACTCCGGCGACGGCATCCGCATGGCCGAGGCGGCCGGTGCGGTCTGCGAGAACTACTACGGGCTCATCAGCAACGAGATCTGCGGCGCCAACCAGAAGCACGGCAGCGCCATGTACGACGCCGATTGGAACCTCAACAACGAGAACCTGTGCTTCGCCATTTACGGCGGCCTCATGGTGGACGAGACCGGCGAGCGCTTCATGAACGAGCAGAACATGGCCTTCGACCCACTGGTGTACAGCGGCCAGGCGGGCCTGAACAACGGCAACTACTACGTGCTCGTCGACGGGGAGTACTACGACGCCTGCGTGGCCGAGGGCGTGTACAAGCACCTGGGCGAGCCCGACTGGAACTTCGGCCGCGAGATGTTCTATCCCGTGCTGAGCCACGCCCCCGAGCAGTTCGAGGCCGCCGTGAGCGAGGGCTGGGCCGTCAAGGGCGACACCATCGCCGAGTGCGCCGAGGCCTTCGGCCTGACGAACCTGGAAGAAACCGTGAAGCGCTACAACGAGTTCTGCCAGAGCAAGGAAGACGCCGACTTCGGCAAGGATCCCATGTTCCTCACCGAGATCAAGGACGGCAAGGGCTATTACCTGTTCGAGTACCAGTCGGCCTACTGGGCCACCATCGGCGGCATCCGCACCAACGACCGCCTGACCGCGCTGGATGCCGACAACAAGCCCATCGATGGCCTGTTCATCGGCGGCCTCAACATGGGCAGCGCCTTCTGCCGCCCCTACTACGACATCCCCGGCACCGCCTGCGGCCTCTCCATCGCCTCGGGCGTCACCGGCGCGAAGGAGATCATCCAGTACCTGGAAGCCTAGCACCCCCGCGATCATCTCTCTGGCCCCGGCGCGTTTCCTCCCTCCCGCCGGGGCCTCTCCCACACAGGGCCGAGAAGACATCTTCTCGGCCCTGCGTCGCGTTCCGGGACAAAGTGTTGCCCGGCACACACCTTCGTAGAGGCGACCTCCCGGTCGCCCACCCCCGCGAAGAGCCCCAACCTCGCCGGCCCCAACGACTTCGCAACCGAGGGGTGCCGGCGATTGCCTTGACCTTTCCGTTACGTCATGCTGCATACTGCGAGGCGCAGCGCGAAAAGCGCACGGCTGACAGCGGACGGCAACCGACAGACGGAACGAGGATGAGAGTTATGACCACTGAAGACAGCTTCGAGGCCATGAATCGCGAGGGCCTCCAGCAGTTCGAGGAGACCTACGGCACCGAGGCCCGCGAGCGCTACGGCAACGACGCCATCGACGCCTCCAACGAGCGCATGATGAACCTGACCCGGGACGAATGGGACGCCAAAGAGCTGCTGGAAGAGGCCATCAAGGTGCAGCTACGCCTGGCTCGGGCCACCGACGACCCATCAAGCCCCGAGGCGGCCGAGTTGGCGGCCATGCACCGCAAATGGATCACCGTGCACTGGGGCCCCGGCTTCGACACCGCCACCTACCTCGCCCTCGCCCACGGCTACCTCGCTGACCCCCGCTTCACGAAGTACTACGACGATGCCGCAGGCGTTGGCGCCACCGAGTTCCTCGTCCAAGCCGTAGAAGCCGCCAACACGTAAGAACGGTTTAACTTCCCATTTCAAAGTTAAAAGTTTAAATGCAATGGTGTAAAGGGTTAAATCCGCCGCACGAAACGGGCTGGAAAGATGTTTTCCCAGCCCGTTTCCGCATTCTGTCTTATTGGATCGTCGCTTGACGATCTGCAGCCCAGGCAACATCTTGCATCCAGGGTTTCCAGAAAGGACATTCCTGCCAACCGGGTCTGAAACCCATGGACAGCATGTCCATCTCCGTTCGCCCTTCGAGTTGCGCGAACAGGCGGCAGCGCCATGATGTGTCTGGCGCTATCACCTCCAAAAGGCAGCTCAATATCGTGAGCACGCCAAATATACGGTCGCTTTCCACTTTGTAGGGCTCATGCCATCGCGCATCGTTTTTAGCTCGAGGAATCATCGGCCTCGTGCCAAACGGCCGATTCCAGAGCCTGCTGTGATGAGCACATATATTGCGAACGGTATTCAGAGCAACCAGCCATGAGTCGAGCACCGTTGCCGTCACGCCTACTTCGGACGCAATCTCACCTCGTATGTCGCAGGAAGCACCCTTGTACAGCCGGAGCAACAGCCCCATCTCCATGAGGTTGACCATCACCCAATACGGCGGCATGCCGCACTCATCCCCGTACACTTTGCGGAAATGATCCGCGAAGGGCTCCCTTGATCGACCATAGCAATCCATGCACCGCTTGAGAAAGGAAAGGTATTCCTCTTGACTAAGACGAGGAAGCGCCGGCCTTTCCAGGTAGCCGAATACGCCCGTCTTATCGGCAAGATAGTATGCCAATCGCGAGCGCATGAATACTTCAACCCGTTCGATGGCGTCAAGAGTAGTAAGCCGCAACTGCCTGTCGAAGACATACAGGCCCCAAACACGATCGAACGTTGTCCCAGGCCTGAACGAGTCATCTTCGTCCTTGAAAACGTGCCAATATCCACTCAGGCGATAGTAGCCAACGTCTCTCAGATGCTCAATAACAACGGCCCTATCCCCCTCGAGGCTGCGCTGAGCCAGCAGATCGGCCTGTTCTTCCAACGAAAGCCACGGCTTGTCATATCTCATCCCTCGCACCCCCCCCCAAATAAAAAACCACCCGGTAGTGTGCATGCAAAGCAGAGGCCGACCGGGTTTGCTAGCGCTCATTTTAGCACAAGAGCCGCAAAATAGTTCGACGTTTCTTGGGGCAATGGTGCGAAGAACGCAAGCAGACAGCAGCCTTCTTCCCGAATGCAAAGACACAAAAACGGCCGCACCCGAAGGTGCGGCCGTTGGCTTTCGGGCCTGTTTCGTGCCGGTTAGTTTCCGGCGGCGCGGGCGGCTTCGTAGGCTTCCACGAGCTTCTTGGTCACGTCGTGGGGAGCGGCCTCGTAGCCTTCCAGCTCCAGGGTGTAGGAGCCGGAACCGCGGGTCATGCTCCGCAGATCCTTGGTGTAGTTGATGACCTCGGCGTAGGGGGCGCGCATCTTGATGATGGTCTCGCCGGCGGCGAACCCGGCATCGGTGCCCACGATGCGGCCGCGGCGGGTGGAGATGTCGCCCATGATGGTGCCGGCGTACTCCTCGCCCACGGTCACCTCCAGGGTGGCCCAGGGCTCCAGGATGATGGGGTCGGCCTTCTCGCAGCAGGCGCGGAAGCCGATGCGGGCGGCCGTCTTGAAGGCCATCTCGTTGGAGTCCACGGAATGGTACGAGCCGTCGAACACGGTGCACTTGATGTCTACCATGGGGTAGCCGGCCAAGAAGCCCTCTTCCATAGCCTCGCGCACACCCTTGTCCACGGCGGGAATAAGGCCGTTCGGAATGGCGCCGCCCTTGATCTCGTCCACGAACTCGTAGCCCTCGCCGGGGATGGGGGCCAGGCGCAGCCAGCAGTCGCCGAACTGGCCGGCGCCGCCGGTCTGCTTCTTGTGACGCCCCTGGGCCTCGGCCCGCTTCGTGATGGTCTCGCGATAGGGAATGCGCACGGGCACGAGCTTCGCCTCGACGCCCGACTGCTCCTTCAGGCGCGCCAGCAGCATGTCTACCTGGGTCTCGCCCATGGCGTGGATGATGGTCTGGTGGGTGTCCTCGTCGCGACTGATGCGCAGGGTGGGATCGGCCTCGGCGGCGCGGGCGAGGAAGGTGCCCAGCTTGTCCTCTTCCTTCTTCGACACGGCCTCGATGGCCACGGGGTACAGCGGCTCGGGCAGGGGCAACGGCTCAATGGCGATGGTGCCCTCGCAGGACAGGGTGTCGCCGGCACGCACGTCGGTCAGCTTCGGCACCACCACGATGTCACCGGCCTTCGCGCTCTTCACGTCCATGGGCTCCTTGCCCATCATCACCTGGATCTTCCCCAGGCGCTCCTTCTTGCCCGTGCGACCGCACACCAGCTCAAGGCCGGGCTCCAGGTAGCCGGAGATAACCTTCAGGAAGGTGAGGCGCCCCACGAACGGATCCGAGATAGTTTTGAAGGCGAAGGCGCAGGGGGGCTTGGTCTCGTCGATGCGCACGGTGACGTCGTCGGCCATCTGGAAGCGGCCGTGGCTACGCGGGTGCGGGAAGTAGGTGCAGATGTCCTCCATGAGGCCCTGGATGCCCTGCTTGATGATAGTGGAACCCACGAACACGGGAATGACCAGCTCTTGGGCGATGGCCTTGTCGAGCAGGCTTTCCAGCTCTTCCTGGGTCAGCTGCTCTTCGCCGTCGAGGTACTTCATCATCAGCTCGTCGTCGGCCTCGGCCACCAAGTCGCACAGCTTGTCGCGGGCGTTGCGGGCCTCTTCCTGGTATTTCGCGTCCAGGGTGTCCACGTCTTCCACGCGCTCGGCGGTGCCGTCGGCGTCGAAGTAGCGGGCCTTCATGCGGATGATGTCGATGACGCCCTTGAAGTCGGGCCCCTGGCCGATGGGGATGGTGACCGCGCCCAAGCGGCCGCCGAAGCGGGCGTGCAAAAGCGCCATGGCGGCATCGAAGTTCGCGCCCTCGCGGTCGATGTGGTTGATGTACACGGCGCGCGACAGGCGCATGTCCTCGGCCTCGCGCCACAGCTTCCCGGTCATGACGCCCGGGCCGTCGGCGGCGTCCACCACGAACAACGCCATTTCGGCGGCCTGCATGGTGGCCAGCGTGTCGCCGATGAAGTCGGGGTGGCCCGAAGTGTCCAGCACGTTGATCTTGTAGTCCTTGTAGGGGATGGGCGCAATGGAGGTGGAAATGGTGAACTTGCGCTTGATTTCCTCGGGGTCGTAGTCCAGGTAGGATTTGCCGTCGTGGGTGGTGCCCATGCGCGGCGTTTTGCCGGAGACGAAGAGCATCGCCTCGGCCAGCGAGGTTTTGCCGGCGCCGTCCTGTCCCACCAGGACGATGTTTCTGACGTGTTCGGGAGCCGGAGCTGCCATGGGCGATCACCTTGCCTTTCGTTGCGAGGGACGCGCGCGCCCTGTGCGCGGCGCATTCCCGAGGCTTCTGCAGAACGCCGCCGCACGAAGGGCCTGCTCAGGCTTGCTCGCGCGTACCCTCCTGCGCCAGGGGCGACGGAAGCGACACGCTTGTTGACGCAGCGACAGCGAGCGGCACATTTCGAGCGGCGAACGGCATTTGCACCGTGGATTCATCTTAGCAGAGCGCACGGGCCCCTCTCGGCACAGTCGGGAATTTCTGATGCGAGTTTTGCTTGCCCTGGCGCCACGCCTGTTGCGCGGCGACTCCGCTGCTTCAAGTTTCCCGCCGCCCCCATGCTCTTCTAGAAGACGGGAAGCCGACAAGCAACAGCCTTGTAAGGTCCGCTGAAACTCCGGGGCGACCCGAGCGCGGCGACTACGTTGCAGTCGTGACGCGACAGCACGACAGCCTGGATACGGCCGTGCTGCGGTTTGCGGACGGCTACGATACGGCGCCGCGACGGTTTGCGGGCGACGGCGATGCGGCGATGCGACGGTTTGCGGACGGCCCCCAACGGGAAATCCCCCCGACGTTTTCACGGTTCGCGGGGCGTACAGTGGCACCTTCGGACGCGCAACCCGCCGCCCGACCGTCGCCCGCTCTTGAAAGGAAGCGCCATGGCAAAGCTCGCCCTCTGGGGTTCCACCGCCTTGGAAGTCTACCGTCACGCCGACGAAGCCCTCCCGCTGGCAGGGTGCCCGGCCGATGCCGACCTTGCCGACTATGCCCCGATAGCGCCTTCTCTTCGCTACCTTGCCCACTGCCTGCCGTGGCTGAGCACCCCCTTTCACGTAGCCGTGTTCTCGACTCAGCAGCGGCGCAACCTCAAAGATGCCCGCTGCCACATCGTGGCGGAAAGCGTGGCGAAGATAGACTTCTTCCGCGTTGCCTCGGGCATCGTGGCACCTTCGCCGGAAATCGCCTATCTGCAGGCAAGCGCCCGTCGATCACAGGAAGCGCTCGTGCTCGAAGGCACCGAGCTGTGCGGCTGCTACGCACTTGACCCCACGAGCCAAGCGCTGCTCGAGCGCGAGCCCCTGACTACCATCGAGCGCTTGCGCCGAGCCGCCGCGAACCACCGCGATATCGGCGGTTGCGCCGCAGCTAAGCGGGCCCTTCCCTGGCTCGTCGAGAACGCCGCCTCTCCCCGGGAAGCAGTCCTGGCGCTTCTGCTGAGCCTGCCGAACCACCGAGGCGGCTACGGGCTGCCCAAGCCGTGCCTCAATCACTCCATCGACCTCGGCGTTCTCGCCGGGCGCGTTGCCGACAAGAGCTACTACGTCGCCGACCTCTGCTGGCCCGAGGCGCGACTCATCGTCGAGTACGACAGCGACGAGTTCCACCTTGCCTCTTCGCATCTGGCCAGCGATGCCAACCGCCGCATGGCCCTCAACGACCGCGGCTATCGCCTCATCACCGTCACCCGCCTGCAGCTCAATTCAGCCCAGGAGATGGATCGCGTCGCGCTGGCCCTCGCCCGGGCCCTCGCCTGCCCCATCCGCTTCCGCGTCGCCCACTTCCCCGACCGCCAAGCCACCCTCCGAACCGCCCTAGGCCTCCCCCACTAGAGCCCAGCCACGCCCGCCTACCAAAGTCCAGCCGCAACACGCACACCCCGGCCGCCAGCGATTCCGCACCTCTCCAATCGCGTTCCGCCACAACGCACCCGCAACAAACCCGCCCATTTTGCCAGCAGTCCTACATTCCCCACCCTGCACCATCAGGCCAACCGCAACAAACCCGCCTGTTTTGCCACCTCGCGAAGAAAGTCCGACAATTTCCAGGGTTTTGCTGCAGGTAGGTAGCGGCTAACTTTTAAGCGTAACGCGCTGACCAGGCATTATAGAAGCACTCTTTGAGTTTGATGAGACTAACACCGCAACAAAACCCCATAAATTGTCAGACTTTTCCGAGGCCCTGTCATTTTGAGGGGTTTTGCTGCGGTTGGCTGGGTTTACTGCGGTTGGCGGGGTATCAAACCTTCTCGAGAGGATCAGTGCTGGCGGAGCCCGTCGTCGGCGCACTGGGGGCAGCATCCCCTTCATTGCCAATTTCAGACGCTTTGCTGCAAATCAAGGGCCACCGAAGGCGACAGGCGAGACTTGCGGCCCGTGGTGTCACAACAGCAACAACCCCTCCCTTCATTGCCCTCTAATAGAGGTTTGAGACGGCAAAGAGAGGCGTGCTATACAGGGTCGAGGGTCGAGGGTCGAGGGTCGAGGGTCGAGGGTCGAGGGTCGAGGGTCGAGGGTC
>CAJUSP010000001.1:160780-246918 GCA_910589165.1 uncultured Adlercreutzia sp. | reverse complement strand
GGTCGAGGGTCGAGGGTCGAGGGTCGAGGGTCGAGGGTCGAGGGTCGAGGGTCGACACTGGCGGGACTCCCCATCCTCAGCGCACCAGCGGCAACTGACACCTGCTTTCATTGCCAATTTCAAAGGTCGCGCTACTGGCGAAATGATCCGTTGAAGGCGTTATGCGAGACTCATCGCCTGGAGCCCCGCGGAATTGCCTGGGATCCCGCGGAATCGTCTACGAGCCCGGGTTTAGCGTTCGGCGAAGGAGTTGGGGTAGAAGAACCAGGCGTCGCCGCACTGCACAGCGAGGTAGGGGGCGTCTTGTACGTAGAGGCCGTCGGCGGAAAGCTGGCTGGGGTCTACGTCGGCCGGGTACTCGCTGGTGGCTACGCGCACCTTGACGGCATCGGTGACGGTGCCGCCGGCGTTCAGCTCGGCGTAGCGCTCGGTCACATGGTCGATTTCCGCCTGGGTGCAGCGCTCACCGGGCTCGAGCAGCAGAATGCCCCCGTGAACCGTAGGCGCCAGCTCGACCACCTCGCGATCGATCAGGCGCGGTGCCAAATCGGTCGCCGAGGAGGCACCGAGGCTCGCGGCCCAACTCTCTACGTAAGACGACGGCATGAAGGTGAAGGCGTTCTCGATCCAACTGGTCATGGCATCGTCGCCGGCTCCTTCGGCCAGGGCGGCCAGCAGGCCGGGGCTTACCGCCATGAGCAGCGTATCGGCCGTGGCGTAGCCGGCTCCGTCGGACACGATGGGCTCCGGATCGGGAAGCTCCTCCACGGCGGAATCTTCGGCGCTCGCCGCTGCGGCATCCCCGGCAGCCGCGGCCCCCTCCCCCGACGCTTCCGCACCGGCGATACCCTCGGGAGAGGCCGGCGCCACACCCTCGCCGCCGACTTCCGGCGTCGCCCCATCGCCCGCGCCAGCATTCGGCGCAACAGCCGCAAGCGTCGCGGAAGCCGAAGGCGCCCCCTGCTCGAGCGCCACGCTAGCGCCCGTAGCCGCCAGGGCGAGCACAGCCAGAAGGCAGCTGGCCGCAATGAGGCGCCCCGACGGGCGCCGGTCCGACGGCAGCGGTGACGCGGGTGTCGCTTCCTCGTGCTTCTCGATGGGCGTATCAGCCATAACGGCCTTCCTTTCGCAGGTTTGGCGCTTGCGTTGGCGCAGGCCCCGAAGCGCCGCCGAACGCGCGGGGAGCGGCGGCGCCAGTATTCTTGTGAACAGGGAAAGCATACCGCATAGACCGCCCCCGAAGCAAAGAGAGGGCGGCCATAGGCGCGCCCTCTCCTCTCAGGTGCCGAGAAACCGGACCCAGCATAACCCGCGCGCTACACGGTGATGCTCACCCAGCGCACTTCCTCGTCTTCCTCCTCGCGGCGACGCAGAAGCGACAGCGCCAGCATCAGGGCCGAGAAGCCGGCGATGGCCAGAAGCACCATGCGCAGAAGCGCCGTGGGATCGCCCGTCTGCGGCAGCATGCCGTGGAACACACGGGTCAGCCAATCCTCGTCGAACACGCGGGTGATCCAGCCGGCCGTCTCGCCGAGCGGCGTCTCCTCCACGTAGTAGCCCGGGTCCACCGCATGCTTGGCGTCGCGGGTCCACTGCTGCGGGGCGAGCACCTGGTAGGCCAGGCCGTAGGCGTTGGCCGCGCCGCGCTCGCCGATAATGCCGAGCGGCTCAGAGATGCCCGTATCGGCATCAGCCACCTGGCCACGCAGGTTCAGATGGGCCACATCGTTGTCGATGTTGTCGTCGTCGCCCACGTTCAGCGGAATCCACTCGGCCTGGGACGGCTTCTGGATGCGCACCCGGTACACGTAGGGCTTGCCGAACTGGTCGGTCACCGGCAAGCCGGCGAACAGGTAGGAGCCCTCCATGTCGGTGGCCATGGAAGCCACCGTCTCCCAGGCGCCCTCGGACAGCACGCCGTCGTCCTCGGCCCGGGGCAGGTCGGCGGACGGGTCGGCGGCGTCGAAGGCAAGCAGCGCCTCCCAGCGGGCCGCCGCCTCGGCGGCCGCGGCATCCTCGTCGGCCCCGTCGCCGTCAGTGGCTCCGTCATCGGGCGCGTCAGCCGAATCGCCCGGCACGAAAGCCCCGTCGTTGCCGTCGGCCACCGCGAGCCCGTCGGCGTAGAGCACCACGGTCTGGAAGTCCGCATCGCCGGCAACATCCGAATCCGTCTCGCCCTCGGCAGGACCGCCGACCACGCCGTCGCCCTCGCCGCCTTCCGCGGGCTCGTCGCCCCGAGACGGCTCGTCGGCGCCCTCGTCGCCCGCACCGGGCTCGTCGGCCGCGCCGTCGCCCGTATCGGGCTTCGACGTCGTCAGCGCGTCGAGAGCCCACTGGATGTCGTCGTAGCGCGTGGCCGCCTCAAGCGGCTCGCCGAGGCTATCCAAATCGCTGCCCGTCGCGCCATCGGCCACCCGGCTCATCCAGCCAGCCGCCTTGGCCGAGGCGAACGACGCCGCCTGGCGCTCGAGCACCACTTCCTTGCCCACCGCCAGCTCGTCAGTTTCCAGCTGCAGGCCGTCCTTGTCGGAGTCGATCCACACATAGCCGCCCACGCTCGTGGTGGCGAAGGGCACGAGTCCCGCGTCGTTGTGGTAGCTGGAATGCGAGCCCAGCGTCGACCAATCGGCCTCGTCGGGGCCGGCCACCTTCGACTCGGGCGCGTCGGCCTCCTCGGCCCGCTGCGCGAGCACCACGAGGCCGCCCACGGCCACCTCGCCCTCGGGGTCGAGGCGCGTCGTCGTCTCGTCCAGATCGGAATCGACCTCGATCTCCTCGCCGCGGTTCATCTTGGCCACGGCGAAGCGCTCGGGAATCTCCGTCACGTTCACGCGGTAGCCGTAGACCACGGTGCGGTTCATGTCGCCCAAGTCGTCGCGCTCCTCGGTGGCGGCCAGGTCTTCGAACTCCCAGTAGCCCTGCGGGTAGTCCTTGCGCACCTCCTCGCCCAGCTCGTTGCGCACCAGGCGGTGGAAGGCGGCACCGGTCACGATGGTGTTCGCGCGCACCTCCTCGGCCCCGCCGTCGCCGGCCACGTAGGTGAGCGCCTCGCCGGCGCGCACCACCGTGCCGTCCTCGGAAAGCTGGCGGTTGAAGGCGTCGTCGTAAATCCACTGGCCCGACTCCTCGTCGTACCAGTAGCGGGTGAGCACAACCTCGGCGCCGATAACGCCCTCCTCGGCCGTTTCGAAATAGCCGTTGTTGTTGCCGTCGTTCCACACCGTGCCGGCGATGACGTTCTTGTTGGGCGCCTTCGCGCCGGCATCGAGGCGACGGCCGGCCGGAGCGGGCACGTCGAAGAGGGCCACCGCGTCGTCGGGCGCATCGGCGCCGTCGGCCCATTCGGGCTGGCCGTCCTCGGACACCCAGGTGGCGTCCTCGTCGTACTGGGACCCGTACACCGAGCCGCGCACGTTGGTGGACTCGCGGTTCAGGTACACGCGCCCGTCGTTGACCGTAAGACCGCCCTGGTAGGTGACGGTCTGGCGCAGGGTGAGGGCGCCAGTCTCGCTGCGGGTCAGGTCGGAATCGGCGCCGGAGCCGCCCAGCACGTGGTAGCGCGACATGACGTAGCCGTTGTTCAGCTCGGCCATGTACACCGTATAACGGGCCTGCAGCACCTCGTCGGTCGCGCCGGGCGTCTGGTATTCCACCAGCTTGCCCTGGGCGTCCTTCTGCAGGAACACCTGCAGCTTGTCGAAGGTGTAGGCGCCCTGGGCGTCGGTGATGACGGCTCGGGAACCAGCCGGCGAGGGCTTCTCGGCCTTCTGGCGGTTCTCCTCGGTGTCGGGAAGGCCCCAAGGCAAGTAGCCCGTGGAATCGCCGACCACGTCGGACAGCGTGACTACGGACAGCTCGCCCAAGCCATCGGCGGCGCCGTCGTAGATGAAGCCCTCGCCCGCAGAGGCCAGAGCCGGGCGGGTAAGAGCAGGGGAACGGTAGAGGGGCGCCGCCGCCATCAGCGTGTAGACAGCGGGAACCAAAGCCGGTTCGGGCTCGGGTTCGGGTTCGGGCTCGGTCTCAAGGCCGCCCGTCTCGCCGCTGCCGGCATCGCCAGCATCGCCGGCATCACCCGCATCGCCAGCATCGCCAGCATCCCCGGTATCGCCGGTATCGCCACCGTCACCGGTATCGCCGCTTTCGCCCTCACCACCGGGCTCCTCGGGCGCAGGGCCCTCGGGGCCGGGCACGATGGGATCGACGGGCTCGACGGGGCGCGGGCCGGCCGACAGGTACAGCGTCACCAGGCTGTCCTGCAGCGCCACGCTGCCCGCACCCGGCTTGGTGGTGGCCACGAGCCCCGCGGCCACCTCGTCGCTGTACTGCTCGTCGGCGGCCACCTTCACGCGGAAGCCGGCCATTTCGAGGCGACCCGTCGCCTCCTCGGGCGCAAGCCCCGCCACATCGGCCACGGCCACGGCCTGAGGCGCCCCGGAGGACACCACAAGCGCCACGGTCTCGCCGGCCTGGGCCTTGGAGCCGGCCGCCGGCACCGTGCGTACGACGGCGCCGGCCGGCACCGCGTCGTTGAACTCGTGGGTGCGCTCGGCCTCGACCGCAAGCCCCAGACCCGCAAGCGTGGCCGCAGCCTCGTCGGCCGGCTGGTTCGCCACATCGGGAATGAGGAACTCGCCGAAGGGGCGCACCCGGGCCATAAGCGTGTAGCGCGTGCGCTGGGACAGGCCGCCGATCTGCACGAAGCCCGCCTCATCGGCCGGGCGCCACGCCTCGCGGTCGAGCGTCGCCGGATCGGTGCCCTCGGGCACTGCCGCGTACTCCCAGCCGTTCCAGGCGCTGCCAGCCGCCTCGTCGGCACCGGCCACGTCGGCATCGGATGAGCCCTTCCACCAGTTCTCCTTCTCGGTGAACAGGATGGTTTGGGCCGTCGCCGTCACCGGGCCCTCGGCGAAGGGCGCCGAAAGGGTCGCCTCGCCGGGGGTCATGACGAACATGGGCGTCTTGCTTTCCACATAGGCGCCGTCGGCGTCGGTCTGGCGGCAGACGACGGCATACTCGGTGTTGGGCGCAAGCGACAGGGTGTAGGTCGCCCCGGCCCCGTCGGTCATCGCCATGCCGTCGGCGAACAGGCCCGCCTCGGCCCCCTCGGGCCAGGCGAAGACCGTGCTCCCGTCCACCTTGGCATTCTCGGCCGAGGTGAACCACAGATCCAGTCGGTTGCCGTCCGCGTCGCAGGCCGGCTCGCCGGCCTCGTCGGCAAAGGCGCTCACCAGCTCGCCGGCGGCGGTGCGCCGCATAAGCGTGTACTCGGTGTTCGGCATGCTCTTCGCGTGGCGCACGAGCACGTAGGTGCGCTTGGCCACCAACTCGCCCACCTTCGGGTCCACTCCGTCGCCGAAGGCCGGGTTGAACACCCAGCGGCCGTTCTCCAGGTACTCCTGGGTCAGGTAGACGGTCTCGCCGGCCAGGGGCTTCTCCAGCTCGGTGATGGTCGAGGGCGCCTCGTCGGCTTCCCCATCGCCCGCGCCGGGCTCGCTGTCCTCGTCGCCGTCTTCGCCCTCCCCTTCCAGCTCGCGGAAGTTGCGGATGCCGTCGTAGTTGGCGTCGTCCCAGGCCACACCCGTAATAGAGGCGGTGCCGAAGGGTCCGAAGCCGCCGTTCATATGGCGCGCGTCGCGGATGGTGGACAGGTCGAACTCCATGCCGTTGGCGTTCACGTAATAGGCCGGCTCGGTGGCGCCCACCGCATCGTCGGCCGTGGTGGCGGCATCGGCCAGCACGAGGCGGCCGTCGAGCACCGTCTTGTCGGCGCCCTGCTCGTTCACCGCGTTCAGGGTGATGGCGTAGCGGTCCTCGCCGTAGGCGGCGGAGTTGGCCAGACGCTCGTTCATGGCCGCGGAATCGGCGGCGCGGTGCACCTTGCTCGCGTTCAGGCTGGCGATGTCGTCGCCCTCGTCGTTCAGAAGGCGCGTCACCGGCAGGCCAACCACGGTCTCTCCGGCGCGGGCCCCCAGGCTCTCGCGGGAGGCGCCCTCCACCTCGAGGGTGTAGCCGAGCAGGTACCACTCGTCCCAGTCGTCGGTCACGAGCGTGCCGGCGTTGCCGCCGCCTTCGCCCTGCCAGTCGTTCAAATCGCCGTTCTTGATGTTGCGGGTGGCCGCCGGCAAGTCGTCGAAGACGAAGGCGCCCGTATCATCGGTGAGGGCCTCCAGCACGTCGGCCTCCTCCACCCACTCGTAGTGGTATCCGGTCAGGGGCGCGCCGTCGACCCCGGCCGCCGTGATGCGGCCGGCCGAGGCGGGCCACGACTGCTCGCCGCCCGCAGCGGGCTCGGCGCAGTGGCCGTTGCAGTCCTCGTCGGCCACGCGGTGCAGGCCCCAGGCGCGCAGGTACACGCGCTTGCCCTCGAGGCCCTTCTCGCCCTCGTCGGCCACGCCGTCGTAGTCGTCGTCCTGGAAGAGCACGCCGGAGATGACGCCGGTCTTGCGCTTCAGCAGGGCGCCGTCGTTGTAGGCGCGATCGGAGCCGGCGCCCAAATCGTAGTGGTCTGCAACCGCGGCCAAAGACGCGCCCTCGGCGACGGCTGCGGAGAACACCTGGGAAAGCATCGCCGCGAAGGGCGCGGCCGTGCGCCCATCGGCGCCGGCGCCGCCCTGGGACAGGGCCTCGTCGCGGGAGAGCAGCCCCACATCCTGGTTGTCGTTGTTCGAGGGGTTGCCCTCGGCGATGTTGCCGAGCACCGAGTCGTCGTCGGCCCGGTTCAGCAGCACGTCGTAGACGCCCGCGCCCATGAGGTTCGCGTTCTGGTTGATCAGGTCGGAGTCCTGGGTGAAGTTGTCCTTCTGCTGGTACTTGGCGATCATCCAGGCACGCTGCTGGTAGCCCGCGTCGGTGTAGCGGACCTTGTAGCCGTAGATGATCTTGTTCCCCTCGGCGTCGGCCCGCTGGGTCGGCAGGTCCTCGAAGCGGTACACGCCGTCGCGCACCTCGCCGTCGGGGCCTTCCTGGGTGGCCGTGTACTGCACGTGCTGCCCCTCGCCTTCCCAGGCGGACACGGGGCTCGCGTCGTAGGCGCTCCAGTCGCCCCAGGCCGGGTCGCGCTCCCAGCCGCCGTCGGCGGTGGGAATGTAGCGCTCCAGCGTCACACGGGCGCCGTTGATGCCCGCCTCGTCTTCCGACTGCACGCCGTCGTTGTTCTCGTCGTTCCAGAACACGCCCACGATATCCTGGGTCGGCGGTGGCAGCTCGCCCACATCGCCGCCCTCCACGGCGTCCTCGCCGGCCCCGTAGGCCCGGGCGCGCAGCACGTCGAAGGTCAGCTCGCCGGACAGCTCGTTGCTGAAATCGGTGGCGGCGATGGCCTGCTGGGACGTGGCCTGGCGCGGCGTGCCCTCGATGCCGGCCAGGATGATCTGGCCCTCCAGCATCTCCTGGCGCTGGCCCAGGTAGCGCTTGGGCGTGAGGGTCGTCTCGCCACCCTCGCCCGTCGCCGTATCGGCCACGAAGTGCTCGCGCCCGATGATCGGGTAGGTGTTGGTAATGCCCAGATGGTCCGGCAGGTCGGAATCGATGCCGAGGGCGGCCGCCTCGGTGCCCGCGTGGAAGCGGGTCATCATCCACGAGCCCTCCTCGGGAAGGCCGTAGGTGTCGCGGTCGTAGTTCTCGGCGAGCTTCGCCAGCTTCACGCGGTAGCCGGCCAGATACTGCTTGCCGGTTCCGTCGGTGTAGGCCGTGGGCAGGTTGTCGAAGCGGTAGAGGCCCTCGGCGTTCGTCGTGGCGGTAATCACGCCGTCGGCCGCCGTGGCGCCGGCCCAATCGCCCGCCACCAGGGGATGCTCCTCGTCGTCGAGGGTAGTGTAGATGTCGGCGCCGAAGGCGTCGTTGCGGAACCAGTGGCTCTCGTAGCCGGCGTCTATATTGCCGGACAGGTCGGTGTAGGCGCCCGCCTCCACGAAGGCCGCCGCCTCGTCGTTGACCCGCTCCGGGTCGTAGTACCACTGCTCGAGAGTGACCACCTGGCCGGCCAGGCCCTCCTCGACGAGCTTCTCCACCGTGGTCACGGTGCCGTCGTCGGCAGTGACCTCGAGGGTCTCGCGGGTCTCGGTATCCTGCAGGCCGTCGTAGTTGGCGTCGCGCCACACCACGCCCGACACCGAGCGGGTGGGCACGGGCAGCTGGCCCGCGTCGCCGCCGTCGTAGGCGTCGTCGAACTTGGCGCGCATGATGTCGAAGGCCGCGCTGCCCTCGGCGCCCTCGATGGCCTCGGCAAGGGGCAAGTCCACAATAGTGGTCTTGCCGCCCATGACGCTCGTGGCCGCCGCCTTCGGGGCCGCCAGAATCACCTGGCCTGCGCGGGCGCGCACGCCGGCCGGCACGCTCTGCTCGAAGGCGCTCTCGCGGCCGAGCAGCTCGTAGACGGCCTCGGTGCCCGGCAGGGCGTCGTCCACGTCGGAATCGGTGCTCACGGCACCGGCGTGGTAGCGGGTCATGAGCCACGGCACCCGCGACACGACGGTGCCGGAACCATCGCGCACCTCCTGCTGCTCGAGGCCCGCCAGGGTCAGGCGGTAAGAGGCGAGGTAGAGCGTGCCGTCGTCACCCACGTAGGCCGTGGGCAGGTTCTTGAAGCTATAGACGCCGTCCTCGTTCGTGGTCAGCGTCACGGCGCCGCCGTCAAGCGACGCCTCGCACGGTCCGCCCTGGGCCCACTCGTCGGTGGCCACGGCGGCCAGCACGTTGAAGCCGTCGGTGCAGAACGCCGTGTTCTGCACCCAGGCGGCGCCGTCCCAGTACCACTGGGTCAGCGTCACCGACTCCCCGGCGATGCCGGGCTCGGCGGCGTCGTAGGCCTGACGCTTGCGCGTCATCATCTTCGGCGTGCCGTCCTCGTCAAGCACCGGCATGCCGTTCTCGTCCAGCATCGGCACCGGGTTGCCGTCCTCGTCGAGCACCGGCTCCTCTACCTCGATAAGCGCCTGGGTGCCGTCGTAGTCGGCGTCGTGCCACACACGCCCGGTGATCTCACGGCGCGGCACGGGCAGCTCGCCCACGTTGCCGCCGTCCACCACATGCTCGCGCTTGGTCAGGTAGTCGTAGCGCACCGTGCCGGCGGCCCCCTCGTGCACCTCGGAGGCGGGCAGCTCCACCTGAGAGGGCTGCAGGGCGTTCACGCGCTCGGCACTCACGGTGTCGGCCAGGATGATCTGGCCGTTCTGCGCGCGCACGGCGCCCTCGGCGCCCTCTCGGCCCACCACGGCGTAGCTCGTCGCCACCGGGCTCTGGTTGTCGGCCACATCGGAGTCGGCCAGCACATCGTCGCCCTGGTGGTAGTTGGTCATCATCCACGGCGTGGCGTAGAGCACCTCGCCCGCCTCGTTGCGGGTCTGTTCCTGGTGCAGGCCGTTCAGCACCACGCGGTAGCCGGCCAGGAAGTGCTCGCCCTCGTCGTTGGTGTAGGCGCTCGGCAGGTTCTCGAAGGTGTAGACGCCGTCCTCGTCGGTGGTCGTGTACACGAAGCCACCGGCCGCGGTGTCGGCCATAGGCAGCGTGTCGGCCTCGGCCTTCAGCTCGACGGTCACCTTGGCGCCGGCACCGTCGGTGTAGTCGCGCAGCCACACGGGGTAGTCAACCCCCATGAAGTCCTTGCGCGTCTCGGTGCGCCAGCTGTCTTTCACCGATGTGCGCACATCGGCGCCGAAGCGCTCGTTGCGCACCCACTCGGTGCCGTTCCACCAGTACTGTTCAAGGGACACCGACTCGCCAGCCAGGCCCGCCTCGCCGTCTTCCATCACGCCGTCGTAGTCCTCGTCGTGCCACACGCGCCCGGAAATGGCCGAGCGGGGCACCTCCACCAGGCCCACGTCCCAGTGCTCGATGCGCTGGGCGGCGCCCAAATCGTACACGGCCCGCGGCGCGGAAAGCGACACGCCGCCCTGGACCGCGCGGTCGTTGCCCTCGGTGGTGTTGCTGGCCGAGGCGGCCAGCTCCTGCATCTCGGCCAAGGAAGGCGTATCGTCCTTCCCCAGGTAGCCCGCGCCCACCAAATAGTCGCGCAGCTCGTCGGCGGTCACCTTCCCCAGCAGCACGTCGATGCTGTTGTTGGCCACCAGGCCATCGGCCTCGGCGCTGCTTGCCTTGCCGATGGACACGAGGTAGGCGACCAGGTTCTCCTTGGCCAGGGTGTCGCGGTTGCCCGCCACGACGATCATCTGCTGGTAGGACACGTCCACATCGTGGCCGCCCGTGGGCGTGAGCGAACCGGCCCCCATGCCGCCGGCCAGCGGGTCGCCGGAGTTGGCCTCGTTCAGGTAGTAGGCGTACACCGGCTTGCCGTCGCGGTAGTAGGGGTTGCCCTCGCCGTCGCGCACGAGCGTTGCGGCCATGGACGCATCCGAATCGATCTCCTCATCGAAGTTGCCGGCGGCCGGGCTCAGCTCGTTGCGGAACGTAAGGCCGTAGTCGCGGGCGACGCTCTTGAGGGCATCGCGGTCGATGCGCACGCGGTAGCCGGCCAAATACTTCGCCTTGTCCTCGTCGGCCACGGTCTTGGGCGCGTTGGGGTCGGCCACCGTGGTGGTGACGCCCTTGAAGATGTAGCTGCCCGAGCTGGAGGACATGGTCGTCTTGTACTCGAGATTGTTCAGAACCCAGCGGCCCTTGCCGTAGGTGCCGTTGGTGGTGCCGGGGTTATAGGCGCCCGCATCGGCCGCGCTGGCGTCGGCCGGCAGCCAGTAGTACTGCTCGAGGGTCACCTTCACGCGGCCCACGCCGATGTTGGGCACGTCGCCCTGCAGGCCGTCGTAGTGCACCATGGCGCCGTTCTCGGTGTAGCCGGACTTGTCGGACCACACGTAGTTGCCCAAGAAGCCGCGGGTACCGTCGATCCAGCCCAGGGCCAGCTTGTCGTAGATCTTGTAGCCCTTCCAAATGTTCTTCGGGTCCTCGTAGATGGCGCGGCCCAACGCATCGGTGGGCACCTCGGCGTAGAAGCTGTTGGTCTCGGCGGTGCCGCTCTTCAGCCACAGGTCGTTGTCCCACATGGCGGCCACCTCGTCGGCCGGGCGCTTGTTGCCGGCAGCGTCAGTCACCTGACTTTGGTCCTCGGCGTTCTTCGTCGGGCGGGCGAGCGGGTCGTTCTCCCAGGTCATAACCGAGGGCTTCAGCAGGCGCTCGCGGGTGTCCTTGCACACGATCTTGTAGTTGTGGAAGGGCTCCAGGCTGAACGAGAAGGCGCCCGTGGCATCGGCGGCGCCCGCGCTTACGGGCGTCCAGCGGAAGTCGCCGTTCGGCCGCGTGCCCAGCATCACCTCGGTAAGCACCTCGGCACTTACCAGGTTGCCCGTGGCATCGAAGGCCCGCTGCCAGGTGGCGCCCCCGTCGAGGGTCACCTCCAGATAGCAGTCGGTTTGGGCCACGGCCATGTTGCCGTCGGTGTCGTAGGCCTGCTCCCACTGCTTGGTCTGGGCGTTCTGCACCATGACGCGCACTTCCATGTTCTTCAGGCGCATCTCGTCACGCTGCACGGCCCACTCATAGGGGTTGTCCTCGTCGAGGTTCACGTTCACCCAGTCGAGCACGCCGTCGATGAGCTCGGGGTCCACCGAGCCGTCCTCCTCGACGTACTTGTTCATGTTCAGCGTCGGCTTGCCGTTCACCATGATGAACGACGGCAGCTCGCCGGCGGACTCGTCGTAGGCCGGGGCGTTGTCCGGGGTGAGCGACATAAGCGAGATGCCGGGCAGCTCCGGGGCATCGTCGGCGGCAGCGCTTGCCGCTACCGGCACGCTGGCTGCCTGGGCGAAGATATCGCCCGAACCGGCATCGCCGCCGGGGTTCTCCTCCTCGCCGCCGTCATCGCCGAGGTCGGGGTCCTCTTCCATCTCCTCGAAGCCGGCGAGCTTGTCGTCGCGGTAGGCCACGCCCTCGTAGACCACCGGCAGCGCGATGCCCACATTGTAGCTCGTCATCTTCGCGTCGTAGATCTCGTGGTCGGGGTCGTTGCCCGCCGCGTAGGCGGCCGCGTCGAAGACGACCGGCTCCACCTCAATGGGGTCGGACAGCGCCACCATCTTCGAGCTGTTGCGGGTCACCATCATATGGGCCGAGATGTCCTCGGTGTCGCCCGGGTACACCACCTTGCCCGTGGCCTCGTCCATCTTTACCACCGGGGCCGACGTGGCGCCGATGCGCTTGGTGGTGAGGGCGTAGCTCGCGTACTGCTGAGGGAAGGTGAAGCGCAAACGGTAGGTGCCCGGCTTCAGCATCGAGAACATGTAGTAGCCGCGGTTGTTGTAGTAGTCGCTTTCCGTGGTGTACACATAGGCGCCCAGATCGACGTTGTCGGCCGTGGTGATGGGCTCGTAGCCGTAGAGACCCTTGATGGCGCGCCCCGTCTGCGGGTCGGCCTTCACCCAGGTGAGCTTCGAGGAATTCGCGTCCATCTTCACCTGCACCACGGCATCGCCGTTGCGGTTCACCGGCACGCCCCACTCGTTGAGCAGCTCGACGGTGACCCCGTTGATGCCCGGGTCGTCGGGCTTGCCGTCGTAGTTCAAGTCGTTGAACAGGGCACTCGTAAGCTTGCCGTTGTCGTAGGTGTACTGGTAGGCGCCGTTTTTAATGGACTTCTCGGTGGACAGGATGTAGCGGCCGTTAGCAGCCTTGTGGTAGGTGGTGTCGCGGCCGAGAGCATCCTTTACTACCTCGCCCTTGGTGTCGTTTTGCAGGGTGTCCCAGTTGCTGTCGAGCCACACGTAGGAGCCGATGTAGCCGTAGCCCTCGGGGGCGTCCACGTACACGCCGGCTGGCTTGTTCTCCAGCTTGCGATAGGTAAGGCCGTTCTCGCCCTGGCGGTAGTCCACCATGGACATGAAGGTGTTCCACTGGCTCGTCTCGTAAAGGCGCTGCTGCAGCGGGGTCGCGTCCTCGGGCAGGCCGTCGATGGACTTGTAGGTCTTGTTGGCGCTGCCCAGGTACTTCGGCAGGTTCAGCGGAGCCTTCAAATCGTACTTCAGGCGCACGTCGCCGTTGCGGGCCATCAGCACCAAGTCGTCGTCGAGCACGCGGCACCACACCGTGCTGATGCAGCGGGTGAGCGCCTCTTTCTGGCTCGGGTTCTTGGCGACGTAGGCCTTCAGGTCGTTGATGTCCACCATGTTCAGGCTCGCCATGGACTGGCTCACGGGAATCTGGCTCTCGACGGTGCGGCCGTCGGCGCCCAAGGTGATGCCCGTGGTCTTCTGGGTCGTCCAGCGGGTGATGAACTCGTCGTACTTGTCGTCGCCCCAGTCGGAGGCATCGGGCTGGCTGTGGGCCACGTCGATGGGCTCCACCACGTCGTCGTAGGTCATCGGCAGGTACTTGCCGTTCTCGGTTTTAATAGGACCGACCCACACCTGGGCCTGGGCCTCCAGGGTCTCGCCGGTAACCGGGTCCTTGCCCGCGGCGATGCGCAGCTCGTACTTGCCGGTGATGTCGCCCTCCTCGGTGGGCGTCGTGTCGGTGTACTCCATGCGGATGGAATCGAGGTCCTGCAGCCAGCCGGACCACTGCGACTGGCGCAGGTTGAAGATCTTTCCGTTCACATCGTAGGTGGATGCCTGCTTGTCGTCGGGGTGCGGCAGCACGTCGGCGAAGGTGGAGTGCTTGTACAGAAGCGACGTGGAATCGTTCACGCCGGTGTACTGCTGGATGAGCTCGTAGGTGTAGCTGCCGCCCTCGGGCACCGCGGCGGTCTGCGACTTCTTCGAGTACTTCTCGTCGGTCCACTTCGGCTGCACCATCTTCTCCTGGATCACCTGGTCGTTGTTGGACCAGCCGATGGAGGGGGTGTCCTTGCGCAACAGCGTCTCGGAGCGGTCGCCGTTGCCGTTGCCGTCGTTGAGGTCGGAACGGTAGGACGAGTCCTTGGTGATGGTGCTGTTCGGGTCGTTCAGCGTGGCCTTGGTGACGAGCTTGGTCACCTTCTGGTCGGAGCCGGCCAGCTGCTCGGTGCGGAACAGCGGGTAGTCGTAGAAATCGTAGGAGCCGGCCTTGTCGGCGTAGGAGGACAGGATGAGCGCGTTGCCCACGTCGGTGGAGGCCGAGGAGTTCGGCGAGAACTGCATCATGAAGTCGATGATGATGGCCTCGCCGGGGTTCAGCGTGCCGCGGGTGCCGTTCTGGCCGCGGAAGTTCCACGTGAGCGAGCGGCGGGTGTTGGAGGTGGCGTTGTCGTTCACGCCGTCGCCCTCCTGGGCGCCGCTGTCTGCCTCGTCGGCGGCGGCCACGGTGGCCGAAAGCGTGCTCGCGCCGCCCACGTTGTACAAGTAGGCGAACTCGTCTTTGGCGGTGATCTCGGTACCGCCGTTGGGCAGCACGTCGGCGCCGAGCTTCGTGCGCCCCTCCTCCGGGCGGATGGCCGCGGTAGAGGTGGACACGGGCAGCTCGGTGAAGTCGGTCAGGCTGCTGAAGGGCACCACTTTGCCCTCGGGCGCCGTCGGCGGCTCGGTCATGGTGTCGGGCAGGTCCTTCACGATCTTGCCCTCGTCGTTCATGGTGCCCACGAACTCGTAGGTCTTGTCCTCGTTCTGCAGCCAGAGGAAGCCGGTGGCCTCGTCGCGCAGGTACTCCTTGAACTTCACCACACGGTAGGTCCACAGCGGCACCTGGTTGTTCATGTGGCTCGCGTCGCCCGCCGTCGCGCTCGTGGGCACGCGGCGGTAGCTCTCGGACAGGGGGCTGAGGGCCGCGCCGGCCTTCACCGTGCGCTGGGTGGAGCCGCCGCCGTCGTTGGCGTAGTCGTACTTGTCGCCGGCCTGGCGGTTGCCCGACCAGTCCTTCTGGCCGTCGGCCGTAGCCGTAGCGAACAGGTCGGAGGCGGGCACGTACTGGAACACGCGGCTGTAGGGGCGCTCCTTCTCGACGCGCTTCTGCAGGGCGTTGCCCTGGGCGTAGATATTCTTGCCGGCCACAAGGGCGTCGGAGGCCTCCACCGTGGAGATGTCCTCGCCCTCGGGGATGTCGTTGCCGTTCTCGTCGATGACGCGCGGATGGTAGCCGCGCAGCACCTTCACCTGGGCCCGCAGGGCGTTGATGATGATCTCGATATCGGCGCGGGAGGTCTCGGGCACGTCGTTGCCGTTCAGAATGCCCGGGGCCAGGGCCGGCTTGGCATCGGACAGCTCGCGGCCGCAGAGGGCCTCAAGCTGGTTGGCCAGGGCCGTCAGCTGGGCCTCGAAGGCCGCGCGATCGTCGTCCTTCAGCTTCTGCAGCTTCGTGCCAATGTCGCGCACCACGTCGGCCTGGTTCATGCGCTTCTGCTGGTTGGCCGTGAGCGCCGGCAGGGTGTCGAACATCGAGCTCGGCGTGGGGCCGTAGTTCTGAATGCGCGGCAGCAGCGTGGAGATGGAGGGATTGGTGCAGGTGTCTACATGGTAGGGCGTGCTCTCGTCGGCCGGGTCGTAGCCGAGCAGGCGCAGCTGGCCCTCGGAGATGTTGTAGAGGGTCACCTCGTAGCGCAGGAACAGCGAGTCCTCCGGGTCCAGCATGATGGACTCGCTGTTCCAGCCGTAGCCGTTGTTGTTCGTGCCCGAGAAGTACCACTGCTTGGCATCGATCTTGATGGTGGGCTTCTCGTCGGAGCGGAAGAAGCCGGCGCGGGAGCGCTCGTAGAGGGCGTACTTCGTGTCGTCGTAGCGGGGCACGACGCTGGCGAAGTGGTTCACGTGCACCGAGTCGGACTTCACGAGGTTCGGGTCCTGGTTGGGGTTCTTCTCGTCGGTGGCGCCATCAGTGGCACCCTCGGCAGCCGTCGTCGCCCCCGTCACCTCGGCGCCTCCCGCGGCCAGCGCCTCGGCCACCGCGCTCGTCACGGCCGCCGGGGTATCGGCGTCGGCGAGCACCTGCATGCTCTGGCCTGCGGGGCGCTCGATCAGCGAGCGCACGCCGTAGAGCGCCGCCTGCACCTGCACCTTGGGCAGCTCGCTGATGAAGGCGTGGCCCACGATGCCGGCGGCGTTGTCGGTAACGGTGGAGGGCAGCGCGGTGCCGATGACCTTCTCAGACTGGTAGGCCTCTACGATAAGGTCGCCCTGCATGGTGCGGTCCCAGCAGTCGGTGCCGCCCACCGGCGTGGCCGGCGCGGTGCCCGCCAGCGCCGCGTCCATCTCCTCCTTCGACAGGGTGCGGCCGCCCTCACCCTTGCGGGTGGTGATAACCTCGCCGAAGTAGTACAGCTTGTTCGGGCCGATCTTGTACACCTGGGACATATCCAGGTAGTTCACGTTACCCAGGTTGCGGTCGACGTACTTGTAGATGACCTGGTCGTTGTAGTCCTTGCGCTTCTGCCAGGCGGTGTTGTTGCGCAGCGGGTCCACCGCATCGGGCTCTTCGGAGGCCGCCGTATCGGGGTCGGCGTCCACGGCCAGGCGGAAGCCCGTGGGCACGGGCACCTCGTGGGAGAGGCTCTCGTCGTCGATGATGGGGTTGCCCGCACCGTCCACGTCGCACGCGCGGATCACCCAACGCACCTGGCGAATCTGGGTGCCGGCCTGGGCCACGCCGCTCGTGAACGACAGGTTCTGCTTCTTCGCCACGTTGGTGTAGCCGATCAGCTCCCAGGGATAGGTGTTGGCCTCGCCGGCCGTGTTGAAGTCGTAGGCGTCGTCCTCGCCGAAGAAGTAGTCGCGGTCGGCATCGGTACCGGGCACCGAGAAGTTCTCGCGGTCGTTGGCCGCCGAGCCGTTCTGCTCGACGTAGCCGTTGTTGTCCTTCTTGATGTCGGTGTCGGCGCGGCGCACGTACACGAGCACCCACAGCTTCTTCTCGATCTCGCGGTTGGCCGCCGCCTCGGGGGTGTCTACCGGCACGCGCTGGGTCGTGGCCTTGAACACGTAGGCCACCTTGTCCTTGCTCTTGTCGATGTCCTCGTTGGGCACGGGCTCGGCGCCCTCGAGGGGCACGTAGTCGTTGTCCTCGTTGGCGTAGTAGGGGTACACGGTGCGCTTCACGCCGTCGGCGCACAGCTTCTCGGGGATGGGGTGCCCGAAGTCGATGCGCCAGGTGCCCACTTCCACGCCGGCCTCGGTGAAGTAGTGGTCGCCCTCGGAGGTGAAGGTCACATCCCCGGTCACCGGGTTCACCAGCTTGTGCTGGTAGGTGCCGGGAATCTCCCATACGCCCGAGCGCACGGTATCGATATCCGGGGTCACCTTGCCCGTGGGCACCGTCGGGCTCGACAGCGGCGCGTTCTCGTTGGTCTGGTAGCCCAGCGCCCACAGCGGCACCTGCCAGTCGACGATGAAGCTGTTCACAGCGGCGCCGGTGTTGATGGCCTGGGTCACCCACAGGTTGTTGTTGCCCGACTGGGTGGAGTCGGTGGAGTTGATGTCGTTGGTGGGCACGCGCACAACCCCGGTGTCGACGCGCACCGATGCCGAGGGCTTGCGGATGGTGAACAGGCCCGACAGCGACGACATATGACGCTCGGGCAGCGTGGCCCGTTTGTCCTTCTTGCTCGTCTTCTTGTCGCCGGACAAGAAGACCCCGTCGCGGTCGTAGTCGACGTCGTCGATCCAGTCCTTGGTGTCCGGGTCCTCGTGGCCCTCGGCGTCGTAGACCAGCGACGGCTCGTCGACCCACTGGAAGTACTCGGGCGACTGGTTGTTGAAGCCGCCGACGCCGTACACGTCGGCGGAGTTCTCCTCGACGGTCGGGCGCAGGTAGAGCTTGCCCTGCTCGAGGGTGACGGTCTGCTCGTCAGCACCGTCCGGATCCACGAGCGCCACGGCAAGCGGGAAGCCGTCGGCCCCGTAGACCACGTTGCCCGCGCCGTCGGTCTTGGCGGCGTAGAGCTTCTCGTTCTTACCCACGGTGATGGTCTCGCTCGCCCCGGCCCAGCGGTGCGACCAACCGGTTTCCTTGGGCAGCCAGGCCACGTCGCGATCCTCGGCGGTGAAGTAGGCGCGCGTTGCCTCGGTGGACCAGGTGCGCACGGCCTGCAGCTGCTCGGCGTAGGTGAGCGGCTCGCCATTCTCGTCGGTCAGGTCGGCCAGGGCGCTCTCGGCGTCGCCCACGTTGTCGATGCGGGTACGCACCTTCAGCGTCACCACGTCGCCGGCGCCCAGATAGCCGTCGGCGCGCACATTGTCCCAGAAGGCCGAAAGCAGGCTGGCGTGGTGGACGAACTCGGCGTCGGAGGCGTCATCGGGCGGCGTCAGCTCGAAGACCACCGTCTCGCCGCCGGCCCGCTCGGCGCTTTTCACGTCGGGCGCGTCCACGGTGTCGGCCGCATCGTCCGCGTCGGGCTTGCCGTACTCGCTGTGCTTGTTGGCAGCGCCGGAGGCCAGCGCGCCGTAGGAGTCCTTGTCGTAGTCGGGCTGCACGCGCACGCGCACGGTCCATCCCTGCTCGATGAGCTGCTTGGGCGTCAGACGCAGGTACTTCTTCTGCTGCTTCTCGCGCTTCGGGTACACCGAGGCGCCCGTCAGCGGGTTCTTCACCACGCCGGTATCGCTGTGGCGGTCCTTGTAGGTGTACTCCACGTAGAAGGAGTAGTCGTCGCCCTCGTAGTCGCAGAACAGCCGCTCGTAGTCGGCCGGGGTGACCACCTCGCCCAAATTCATGAGCTTCGCCTTGTTGTAGAAGGTCACCTGCTCGGGCAGATACACCGAGAACACGAGCTTGGCGTGCTGCAGCGCGCCCTCTTTGCCCTGCTGGCCCGATGCGGCCTTGTTCGAGATAACCGAATTGCGGAAGGTGGCCGAGAACCACATCTCGTCGTCGTACTCGAAGGTGCCCGCGGCGGCATCGGCGTCGTCGTTGACAAGCTTCGCGCCATTCGCGGCGCCCGGCAGCGGCAGGGTGGCGTTGGCGGAAAGCTCTCCGCCGGCGATGGCCGCCTCGGCCTCGGTGAAGTCGGCCTTGTCGGTGGGCTGGGTGGCCGGCTCGTTCTCGATGGAGAAGGCCGAGCCCAAGGTGGGCGTCTTCAGGCGAATCTTGCTGGCGGCGAAGGCGCCGGCGTCCACATGGGTGGCCTGGACGCCGTCGCGGCGCGTGGCGAAGGCCTCGGTCTTGGTGGCCTGCGAGTTGGTTGAATCGGCCGTAGGTGCGCCGGCGGCATCTTGGTAGTTGTTGTTCAGGTTGTTGGTGGTGGCCTTCGACAGGCCGTACTGGGTGCGGAAGTTGTACTCCGAGATGTTCAGGCCCTCGTTGCCGACGTTGCCCGTAAGCGGCACCCGGGCGGCGCCGGGGCGCAGCGAGCCGTCGCGCTCGGTGTAGGTGCCGAAGTAGCCTGCCAGGTGGTTGTACTGCACCTGGTCGTTGGTTTGGGTGCCGGCGTTGTAGTAGTTGTAGGGCAGGCGGGTCACGGCCTCGAAGTGGTGCCAGCGGTTGTGGCGCCCGTTGGCCGGGTCGCAGTAGTAGTTCGACGAGCAGTAGCCGCCCGGGAACACGTTGTCATACTCCCACTGGAAGCGATAGGCCGCGCTGCCGTGGGCGTCGTTGTAGGCCGTGGTGCCCAGATACGAGCCCGTGCGCCACACCACGTTGGACCAGTTGCCGTTGCCGTCGCACACGGTCATGTACGAGGCCGACACGGCATCGAGGCGCACGTCGCGCTGGCGCCAGTCGCCGGCGCCGCGGTAGCGGGCCGGGGCGCCCACGGTGTAGGGGTTGCCCGCGATGTCGTTGTCGACGAGGGACTTGTAGCCGGTAAGGGCGCTCGTCACGTAGGTGCGGATGCTCTCGGTGGTGCGGGAGGCCTCCTTGTGCAGCGGCAGCTCCTCCCATTCCGGCTCCTCGGTCATGGCGATAGAGAACTTGAAGGTGTTCATCTCGTGGGAGCGGATACGCTGCTCGGTCGCGGCATCGCCGTTCAAGTCGTTGCCCTTGGGAAGGAAGCGCACGACGAAGCGGTAGTTGTCGTCGTTGATGTCGTCGGCCGGGTACTGGGTGGCGTCGGCCTCCACCTTCTCGTAGGTGACCGTAGCGGCGAAGTTAGCCTTCAGCCACTCGAGCGGCTCGTTTTGGTCCACCTGGCCCGAGTTGCCCCAAGAGGCATTCACCGACTGGGCGATATCCCAGTCCTCGTAGAGGAAGGTCTGGGTGACGCCGGGCCACTGGCCGTAGGGCTTGCGCGTCTCGCGGTGCACCGGCGTGGTGCCGAAGGGCAGAACGACGGTGACCACGGGCAGAATGAGGTCGCCCATCTGGCCGCCCTCGCGGGAATAGGTGTGCCAGCGGTTCTCGTTAATGACGTAGCCGGAGTAGTTGTTGTCGGCGTAGTTGCGCGCGAAGGCATCCCACCAGAAGCGGTTCTCAACATGCACGTTCAGCTGGCGGGTGTCGGTCTCGGCCTCCATGTAGTAGTTGGCCGAGGTGGCGCCCACGCCGTCGGTGACGGTGCCGCTTTCCGCGTCGCCCCCGAGCACGTCGGGCAGGCTCAGGGTGTTCCACACGCGCACCACCGGCTTGCGCATGACGGCGCTCGTGCCGGTCTGCGCGTAGAGCACCGGCCCTGTGGCCGACTCGTCCTTGTAGGCGCGCTTCCAGAAGTCGAGGTTCTGGGCCGCCGTACCCATGGGGTCGACCACCGTGGAGGTGTCCTCGGGCGCGGTGGTGCGCACGGTGTTGTTCTGCACCGTGTAGCCGTTGACGGCCGGCATGTTGGGCGCGCCGGCCAGCTGCATCTCGGAACCATGGCGGTACCAGCGCTGCAGGGTGTACTTGTAGTCCATGCCGAAGGGCTGCAGGTTGTTGGTGCGGTCGCGCGAGAGGCCCTCGAAGTGGTCGTAGTCGTACACCTGGTAGTAGGCGCTCGAGCGGCTCGGCTCCTCGCCGGCGGCCTTGTTCTGGCCGATCACCTTGTCGGGGTCGTCCCACGGGCGGGCGAGCACGCGGTCGTACCAGTGCTCGTTCTCGTTCACGCCGAACACGTGGGAGGGAATGTTCACCTTGATCTGGTAGCCGCCGGTGTTCCCGTTCAGCAGCGCGCGCAGAACGTCGGCGTACTGGGCGTAGGCGCCCCAGGTGCGGATGAAGTCGGGGTCGGCCGCGTCAGTGGCCTTCATATCGCCAGTGCGGTTGAACCACTTGGCCAGATCCTGCTTCACCTTCACCTTCAGCACCCAGGGCTGCGAGCTGTCGCGGTAGCTCACCGACTGGTTGGTAGAACCCTCGGCTGCCACGGCGGTGTAGGTGCCCTTGGAGGCGTCAGCGGTGTTGGCGATACCGGCTGCGGCGGCGTTGCTGTTCGAATTGTACAGGTAGGGGTCCTGGATAGAGCTGGGGGCGTAGTAGTCGGCGAAGGCGCTCGTAGGCGTCTGCACCACCTCGAGCTCCATCAAATCGGAGATGTCGACCCAGCTCGTGGAGGCATAGGGGTCCTGGGAGTAGTTGCCGCCCACGCCCGTGGTGCTCTTCAGCAGGTACACCTGGGGCTTGATGCGGGCCGACAGGTCGGCCAAGTCGTTGGTGTCCACAGCGCCCTCGGAGGGAGCCTCGCCCTCCTCGGCGGTGGCGCTGAAGAAGGCCGTGGGGCTCGCCGAGAACGTCGTGGCAGTCTCGTCGATGGTGCCGGGCTCGCCGGCAAAGGCGTCTTCGTCGTCCATGATGTCGGCGGCCTGAATGCGGGGGCGCACGACGCCGTCGCCGAACAGGTCGATGTCCTCGGAGGCGCCGGCCGCGTTCGCCGCAGCGGCGAAGGTGGTGGCCAGGGCATCGGAGGTAGGCGCCACGCGGGTGGGCACCGGCGCCGCAGCGGCGAAGAGGGCCGCAGGCGCATCGGCGCTCGCGAGGGTCGTCGCGTCCGCATCGGACGCGGGCGTATCGGCGGTCGTCTCGGCATCCGTCAGGGCAGCGGGTGCCGCCGTGGGCGCCGGAGTCAGGTCCGCGGCCGCCAGAGCGCCCGCGGTTTCGGAGGCCAGCGCGCCGACCACCTCGGCCAGGGCCTCGGAGAGGGCCGCCGCCTCGGCGGCTCCCTCGTCGGCGCCGGCCTCTCCGCCTTCACCTTCGCCCTCGCCCTCGTCGGGGTCCGGGTCGGTGGCGCCCTCGGTGAAGGTGTAGCCCACATCCACCGACGAGGCCCCCTCCACCGTGAACTCGATGGGATCGGCAGTCTTGGCGAAGGTGGTGCCGTCGTCGCAGGTTACGTCCTCGACGATGCGCAGGCGGTAGGTGCCCGCGCCCAGGCTCTTCAGGAACACGGGGCGGTTCAGCAGCACGCTGGCGCGCTCCTGCACCTCGATCTCCGATTCCACAGCGTCGTCGCCCTCGCCGGTCACCTGGACCTTATGCAGGCTGTAGGTGGCCTTCGTTCCCGCCGGGGCGCCCTCGGCCACGAGGTGCACGCGCACCGCGGCCTGGCCGTCGACCACCGAAGGGGCCGCGGCCAGCGTGCATTCCATGGACAGGTTCAGCGCGCCGCCATGGCCGTCGGCCTCCACCACGAAGGCCTCGGTGGGCCCGGTGAAGTCCCACACCCCGGCCTTTTCCACATCGGCTTCCTCGCCCGTGGGCACGCCGTTCTCGTAGACCGGCTCCTTCACGGTATAGGTGTAGTTCATGGTGGGCGTGGTCACCAGCGAGACGCGGTAGGTGCCACGGGGCAGCTGGACCAGGTCCGTCTTGGCCCCCGGCGTCACCGCCAGGCGGTAGGGGGCGTCGTCCACCGGCTCGCCGTCGTCGCCGGGCAGCACCGATGCGCCCGTGGCCGGGTCGACCACGTTGCCGGCCTCGTCGCGGATGAGCACCTCGGCATCGGTATCGGCGAAGGGCGCCGTCACCGTCAGCGACAACGTGCTAGTATCCCACACGTGATCCAGGGTAAACGTGGGCAGCACGATGGCATCGCCCAGGCCCACCACGTAGAAGGGCACCAGTTCCTCGGGCAGCGTGAAGGTGCGGCCGCCGCCCAGCTCGCTCGGCATCTGCGGCGAGCTGAGGAACTTCACGGCGTAGTGGCCGCGGGGCAGCTCGGCAATTTGGACCAGCTCGTTGGCCGCCACCGACACGGCACCGAGGCCCTCGACGACCTCGCCCTCGTCATAGACGGTCTCGCTCACCGTGGTCGTGGTGACCACTGGCTCGCCGGCCTCGTCGTAGGTGGGATTGCCCTCCTCGTCGAGCACCGGCTCGGTCACCTCGTGGGCAACCGTGCGCGGCGTCACCTTCACCACGGCCACGGTGGCCGGGTGCTCGGGGGCTGCGCCCTCGGCATTCACCTGCAGGGTGACGGTGCTGTCGTGCTCGATGCGCGACAAGGTGAGCTCGGCGGTGATCTCCGAGGGGACGCTCGGGTCGTACACGTCCACTTCCACGAAGCGGCCCGCGTCGCTGCACTTCACGTACTTGCCCGAGGCCTCGTCGACCACGTAGTTCTTCTTATTGATGGTAATGACCGTCTGCCCGTCGGGGGTGAGGCCGCCGGCCACGGTGCCCTCGTAGCGCGACAGGCGCACGGGAACGAGCACGCCCTCGTCGTTGGGCTCGGCGTAGATCTTGTTCTTCTCGGGCAGCTTGGCCGCCTCGGCCGAGGCGGTAATGCCTGTGGAGGTTTCCTTGCCGTCGGCGCCGGTCGTGGTGGAGGGGTTCGCCGCCACCACGCCGTCGTGGGCGGTAATGTGGAAGGCGAGCGGCTTGTAGGCCGTCGGTCGGCGCTCCACGGTCTGCTTGCCGTCGTCGCCGGTCACGAGCACGTTGTAGGTGTACTCGCCGGTTTCGAAGGGCAGGCCCTCGGGGGTGGCGCCCACCTCCTTGATGACGATCCAGTAGTCGCCCTCGGGGAAGGTGTAGGGGGTGCCCTCGCCGCCCTCGGCATCGGCCGCCTCCATACCGCCGAGCACCACCGGCTCGTTGGGGGTGAGCTTGAAGTCGGCGAGCACCACGTTGCCCACGGCGTTCACCACATCGACGGTGATGGCGTCTTCCAGCCCCGGGGCGTTCACCTGCATGACCACCTTGCCGGTGTAGGTGACCACATCGGCGTCCAGGTCCTCGTCGGGCTCCAGCTCGGTCACGGTGCCGCCCACGATGGGCTCCACACCGCGGGGCATCACGTAGGTGAACTCCACACCGTCGAGGTTGCGATCGCCGTAGTTGTAGGCGATAAGCTCGCTGATGAAGTCCTGGTTGTATTCCAGGGCCGTGGTGTACTGGCCCACCATGACGCCGCGGTGGTCGCGGTAGTGCTGGCCGGAGTAGTCGTAGTTGCCCGGGGTCCAGCCGGCGTGGGCATCCTCGGTACGGTAGTTGCGCTGGGCCTCGTAGTTGGACACGCCGGAGCCCTCGGTGGCCGCCGCCGCCGAGATGAAGCGGCTCGAGGTGGCCAGCCACGCCTTCTGCATGTGCAGGCGCGTCTCGGACCACACGAGCGGTGTGGCCGAGTTCCAGCGGGCGTTATCCGGCGTGGCGTTCACGCGCGGCTTCACCACGTAGGAGTACCAGTCGCGCACGTAACGGTGGCGATTCGTGAGCGCCGAGGCACCGTTGGCATAGCTGTTCTCGGCGGCCTGGTTCGACGCGCCCACGTTCTGGCCGTTGGATCCGTCGTACCACCACACGTAGTGGGTGTCGTCGGGCAGCTGGCTTTCCACCGAGGCCTTCGTGCCCGCCTTCGGGCGCGGGGTGTAGCGGATGGGCTGCTTGTTGTTCGCGGTCTTCACGTCGCTGTCGAGGAAGTAGCCGATGTGCGTGGCGTCGCTTCCCGCCGAGCTTTGGATGTTCGAATGGTAGTTGAGGCTGTTACCGTCGGTGCTGTAGGGGTAGGCGTAGCAGCCCATGCCGTTCACGCCCCAATTGTTCACATCCCAGCCGGTGCTGTAATGGCCGTAGGAGTTCGCCTCGCCGGGAATGTAGGTGTAGGAGCCGTCGAACATCTCCCAGGTGTCGGTCTGCTCGGGCTTGTCGCCCGAGAAGGCTGAGTCGAGCATAAGGAAGTCGAGGTCCATGAGGATGCCGGCGGTGTTGAAGTTGAACGCGCCCCAGGTGTCGAGCCACCCCTGGGCTCCCGCCAGCGGGTTGATGCGGCCCGTCCAGTTGCTGCCCGAGTAGCTGTTGTAGTCGGCGTAGTAGTACTCGCCCACGCGCGGGAAGTAGGCCGGCTCGAGCCCGGTGGTGCCCTGGCCCGCCACCAGGCGGTCGCCGGTCACCCCGTGGCGCTGGTACACCTGGGGCAGGTTGTCCACCGAGGCGTACACGTCGAAGGACAGCTCGATGCGGTCGCCCACCTCCATGCGGGTGGAATCGGGCATGACCGTGTCGATGGGCCGGTCGTACTGCAGCCGGTCGTCCACGATGGAGCCGCCGTTGTCCGCCGCGTTCTCGGTGCGCCACTGGGTGGCCTCCACGGCCCCCTCGGGCAGCTCGGCGGAAAGCGGGTACCACGAGATCTTGAACAGCGTGAAGGGCGTCGTCTGGCTGACGTTGGCCCCGCGGGGGTCCAGCGGCGAGAAGTAGTTGCCGTGGCCGCCCATGGTCGACACGTTCGAGGTGTTCTGGCCGTTGCCGCGGGTGGCGCTGTAGTTGTTGTAGATCATGGCCCCGCCGTAGTCGGGCAGGGTGTAGTTCGCCACGGGCTCCACCACGAGCTTCATGCCGTTGGTGCGCTGGGCGTACACATCCTTATCGGGGTTCTTCACCGTGCCGGTGTCGCGCTCGCGATAGTTCTCGACCCAGCGAATGTGCAGGTGGTCGGCCAGGTACTGCGCCGTCAGCGTACCGTCCGACTCGTTCTTCAGGTAGTCGGTGGGGATCATCTCGTAGAACACCGGGTTGTACAGCTCGCCCTCCAGCGTGGTGATGCCGGCGTTGCTGTTCTTCGGCATATTCAGAAGGCTGTTCTTGTACCACAGCTGCTCGCCGGCCACGTACCCCGTCTTCTGGGGCGCCTCGGGGTTGTAGGTGGCCTCGGCCTGGGCCTGGGTCTGGAATACCTGGGCCTGGAAGCGCATGACGGGGGTGCGGCGCCACACCGTGGTGATCTTGCGCTTGCCCTCGTCCTGCTTGGTGAGCCCCACCGGGTGCGTCACCGGCTCGTTGTCCCGAAGCACCGGATCGGGCCCGCTCGATTTCGCCATATCGACGAAGTCGAGGGTGGTTACCTGGCGGTCGGTGTGGGTGAAGGAGACGTCGGCCTGGGCATAGGGGCGCCAGAGGTTCTCCTGCTCGCCGCTGGTGTGGTTCACGGCCGTGGTGTCGAGGCGGGTGTCCTCGTAGCGCGACACGCCCAGAAGCGACACGTCGTCGAGCGGGAAGGCCACGGGCTGGTCGCCGGCCCGGTTCGCCTGCCCGCCGCGGGCCGCCGCCGGTACGTCGTAGTAGGTCATGCGCACGCCGGTGACGTCGCGGAACACGTTGCCGTTGGCCGTATGGCCCTCGGGGGTGGAGGCCGCGCCGCTGCCCGCGGCCGTGGGATCGTTCACGGTGTAGCGGGCCTCGAGCTCCTCGTAGCTTACCCAAGCCCCGCTATAGCTCGTCGTCGGCAGCGCCTCGGCGGGCACCACCGTCGCACGGGTCTCCAGGGTGGAAGCGGCCGGCACCTCGGTGGCCGTCCAGTTGGGCACGTAGTACTCGATCTTCACCGACGGGCGCCGGTCGGCGACCGTCGTGTCGACGCCGTCGCCGACCAGGTTCACCGAGGCGGGCAGCAGCGCCTGGGCCCGCGCGTCGGCGGAGGAAGCGTTGGTGAGCCCCAGGCGCTTGGCCGGGGTGGTGCTGCTCCAGGCGGCCTTGGCCGTCAGGTCGGCCCGCGGGTAACCCAGCTCGGGGATAGTCTCGTCGGCGGTGTAGGTGGGCTTGCGGGTCAGCTCGAAGTAGCGCTTGCCCGCCGGGTTGCCGTTGGCATCGAACCCGTTGGTGCCGTCGCTGTAGGCGCCCTGCACGATGCCCGTCCCGTTCACCGAGCGCATGAAGGACACCGTCACCGTCATGGTGGCCTCGTGCCAGGTGGTGTTGCGGATGTTCGTCACCCGCAGGCGCATGCGGTTGCCGTCGGCGTTGGCCAGCTGGCCCGAGGCCGACTTCGGGTTCAGGGTGCCGGTGTTCCAGTCGTAGTACTCCGGCGTGATGGCCACGCGGTTCGCGTCGGCCTCGTTGCCTTGGACTTCCTTCACGTGGTTGTGGAACACGGTGTCGGAATGGTCGTGGGCCGCCAGCTGGCTGTACCCGTTGAAGCGCACGTCATGGTCGGCCAGGAAGCTGTACCACAGGCGCGTGGCCGGGTTGGCCACGCAGTTGTCGGCCGTGCCCTCGCCGGTGCGATGGGCGCCGGTGATGGTGCCCAGCTCGCTTCCGTCGCTCGCAAAGTTCGCCGCGGCCTTGTTGTTGCCGCCGCCCGAGCCGTTCTGGTTGTACACGCGGTACTGGCTGAAGCCGTGCAGGGGGGCTGCCGTGGCGTAGAAGTTCGCCGTCAGCGCGCGGCCCTGGTAGCTGGGGTTGTCGCTGCGGTTGGTCTGGTTGGCGGTGTCGTTGTAGTCCTCGTCGGTTTCCAGCTCGTCGGTCATCTGGGTGATGACGCGAATCCACACGCCGCGGCCCGGGTCAATTTGGCTTGCGGCCGCCCCGTTGTCCTTGGCGGCGGCATAGGCGTCGCCGATGGAGAACACGAGGTTGCGGTTGTCGTCGTACTGCTCGGCCCCCGCCAGCTGCGAGAGATCCACCTGCGGGTCGACGGGCCGCATGACGGTGCCGTCGGCATTGGCCAGCGAGGCCGTCACCGGCAGCACGCTGCCGCTTCCCTGGGCAGCCGTGTTGGCCTCCACCCACTTCTTCTGGGTGCCGTCGTAGTACTTCTCCACTTCCCAGCCCACAATGCGCTGGCCGCGCGCCACCTCGAAGCGGGCGTCCACGTGCTCCAGCGGCAGCGGATCCAGCGAGAAGGGCGTGCCGTTGTCGCTGCCTGCGCAAGTAAGGTCGGTGCTCACCTTCTCGACGGTGCCGTCGGCCTTCTTTAGCCCCGAGCCCACGTACAGGTGGTACTCCACATAGTCGCCGGCATACACGTCGCCGTTGGGAATGTCGCTGGCGGTGGTGCCGGTAGTGCCCTCGGGGCTGTAGCTCCAGGGCGACGTGGTGGAGGCGCTGTCGGCGTCGTAGGCGAACACCGTTCGATCCTGGCCGTTCAGCTCCACCTTCTTGCCGCGCCGCATATCGGTGACAAGGGCGCCCAGGCGGTGGGACACGTCGTAGCCGCGGCTGTTGTCCTCGTGGCGCACGAGGGTGTTCTTGTTAGGGTCGCGGGTGAGCACGTCGGTGACGGTGAGCCCGTCGTACATGCGCATGCCGCCGAAGTTATTGCCCTGCTTGTCGAAGGTGGGGGTCGACCAGTAATTCCAGTTGCCGGCGTCCACGTCGTTGCCCGTGGCGGTGGCGGTGCGGAAATCGGTCACCTCGCGGTCGGCGTACACGCCGTCGTAGGCGAAGGCGAAGTTGTGCTGCGTATCGGTGTTGTTTTTCGTGCGGTTGGCGCCGAGCCACTGGCCCGAGTCGAGCATGGTCTCGGGCTTCTCGCGGTTGGCCTCGGGCGAGACGAACAGGAACTGGGCGCTCGTCACGTAGGGGGCCGCGTAGGTGAGGTTCACCGTGGCATCGTCGGCGAAGGCACCGCCCAAGGTGTTGGTGCGGGACAGAGCCGTGTAGTGGCCCACGATGCCCGCCTGCACGAGGCCCACCACTGCGGCGCGGGCATCGGCCTCGGTCTCGCCGGCAGCCAGCTGGTAGCCGGCCAGGTTCAGGCCCAGAAGCGCGAACAGCTCGTCGGCCGACTTGTCGGCGTTGGCCGCCTTCAGCTCGGTCAGGCGCAGGTACTTCTCTACGTCGATCACGTAGCAGTCGGGGTACACCGTACTCGCGTTCCAGTCGCCGGCGAAAGTGGCGCCGGTGCCCGTGCCGGACACCGTTCCGGACAGCACGCCGAGGCGCACCATGTCGTCCCAGGACAGCTTCACCGTAGCCGTGGTGCCCGTGGTGACGTTGCGCACCGCGAACTGGAAGTCCCGCGCCTCGAACCAGGCGCTATCGCGGTCGTGGCCGCCCACGGTGACGAACTGCTTCGGCACGTAGATCTTCTGCAGGCGCAGCGCGTCGGCCGTGCCCGTGGCCGACTGGGTGAACGCCGGGTTCCAGCTGGCGCGCAGGCGTACCTGACTGATGTGGGCGGCGCGGTTCTCGTCGTCGACCCCTTCGTTCTTGTCGTTGTTGTTGCGGAAGCGCGCCTCGTAGCGCACGATGGTAGGCGTGAGGTTGTCCGCCTGGTAGTCGACCACATCGGGGTGGTTCTTGGCGTCGTAGTTGGCGCCGGTCTGGTTCACGCTCAGGTACGAGTAGTACTCGAAGGGAATGAGGTAGCCGAGGAACCAGGCCGTGTCGTTGTTGCGGTGGGTGACCGAAGCGCCCGACGAGCCGCGCCAGTCGTTGGCGCCCTGATGCACGCCGGCGGCAGCCGCGCCGTTGTACAGGTTCGCGGTGTCGGTAGCTGCGTAGTCGTTCACGGCCTTCAGAAGGTTCCCAAAGTGGTAGGCCCGAGTGCTCATGTGATTGCGCGCATCGGCCACATCGGCGCAGCCCGTATGGGCCGTGGCGCTCTTGAAGGCCGGGTGCTTCTGCCCTTTGTAAATGTAGGGGCGCCCGAGCACCTGGATGTCCACCACGTTGCAGTCGCCGTCGCGGTCTACGCGCACGCCGGTGTGCTCGGCGGTGATGTCGCCGTTGCCATTGTAGGGGCCGAGGTCCATGGTGTAGGAGCCGATGAACTCGTTGGCGTTCAGCGGAATGACCACCATGCGGCCGCCGTTGGCGCTCTTGTAGGCCTCCAGGCTCTTGTGCGACTCCTCGTCGGGGCGCTGGAACTGAATGTAGCCACCCGAGCCGGCCGTGCCCGTGCGAGTGAGGAACTCCAGGCCCTCGTCGGACATCTTGTCCCAGGCCTCGCCGTTCTTCAGGTACAGGCCGTCGGCGCGCAGCTGGAAGGTGCGGCTTTCTTCAGCCTTCTCCTCGAAGATGGCGAACCCGTCGGCGTTCTTGTCCTCGGTGGCCTTCCACTGGCGCGTGGTGAAGGTGATGGTGGCCCGATCGTAGCTGCGCAGGTGCGAAAGCACGCCGTTTTGCACGTGCAGGCCCGTGGAGAGGAAGCCATAGTAGGCCAGGTCCTCGTCGGGCTGGCACCAGGGCAGCGTGTCGGACACCGTCACCTTGTCGTTGGCGGCGGTGTAGTTCCAGCCCCAGTCGTTGGGCCAGTAGGTGTCGGCGCCCCAGGTGCTGGAATAGCTCTGGTCGCCGCTATAGTAGCCGCGGTATACCGTATGCCGGTAGAACGAGGTGGCGAAGTTCACGTCGCCACCGAACAGGGCGTGGGTCGTACCGCGCCGGTAGTCATCAGCGTCGTAGAGGCCCGTGTAGTCGGTGCCTCCCCAATTGATACCCTGCATGACGTAGTTGCCGTCGACGCGGGCCACCACGTTGGTGCGGCTACGCAGGTGGCGCATGTAGGCCACGCCGTCGTAGTGGTGCCAGTAGTCGCCGGTGCGGTGGTAGTCTTGGAACGACCAGCCCGAGGCGAAGCGCCCCTTGTCGTTGTCGAGCGCCGTGTTCGAGGCGTTGTTGTTGGCGCGCTTGTCCTTGGTGTCGGACCGCACCAGGGCCACATGGCCCGGGCGGTTGTTGCCCGAGGCGGTACCGCCCACCTCCAGCGCCGTGTCCACGTACATGTTCATGCCCGAGGTGGGCGTCTCGGTGTACATGCGGCCGTTTACCTCGATGGCCATGTGGTCGGTGATATCAGCGCGGTCGTCGTTGGTCATGCCGAACCAGGTGCCGTAGTCGGGCACGTTCAGCGCCGCACCGGCCGTGCTGGAATCGGTCCAGTTGCCCTCACCCGAAATGTAGCGGTTGTCGCCCTTGACGAACTGCTGCTGGTTGATGCGGATGACATAATCGATCTTCGTCACGGTGAACAGCGGGTTGCCCGGCTTGGTGGGCACCACGTTCTCGTAGTCGTCGAAGGGATGGCGGTAGGAGTCGGCGGTGCTCTGGCCTGAGCCGAAGCTCTTCAGCGGCTCGCCGGCCTCATCGCGCGCCAGCAGGTTCAATCGGAAGTACTGCGCGCCGTCCTTGTCCTTCTGCACGGCATCGGCATCGGTGCCGGCCAGAAGCGCCTTAATCTCGTCGCCAGTCACCTCCATCGTCTTGCCGTCGGAATAGGTGACGGTAATCTTGTCGAAGTACTGAGCCGATTTGCGGCGAATCTTCAGGTAGTAGGAGTCGAAGTACTTGTTGTCCATGGTCTGGGTCATGTGCAGGACCATGCCGGTGTTGTAGGTGCGCGGGCTCACATAGGTGAGGTTGCGGCCCGCGAAGTTGTAGGACGACCAGGGCCCCTGCTCGGTGTGGCACACGCGCTCGGGGGCTGCTTGGTTGTAGTTGCTGTTCACCTGGCGGAAGTCGGCCAAAAGCGACACCTGCGACTTGTAGCCCACATCGAGCGCGTAGTTGTATTCCGCATCCGACGCGTAGCTGGAGTTGTGACGGCTGTGGCAGGTGTCCCACGAGCCCAGGGCGTACTGCGAGAAACGGCGGCCGTTCGTGGGCGCGCTCGTGGTGCCGTTGGCGTTCGAGTCGTACAGAGCCGACCGGTTCAGCGTGTCGAAGTACATCTTCGACATATAAATCTGCGAGAGGTCGTTGCGGGTGACCGGCGTGCCCAGCATGCCGGGAATCATGTTCTCGCCGCGCAGTTTCAGCAGGTAGTTCTCGGTCTTCGCCGTCAGGTTCTTGTAGGTGTCGAAGTTCTGGTCGGAGAAGCCCTCGAAGACGATGGACTGCTCGTTGCGATTCGAGGAGTTATCGACGTCCATATCCTGCCAACGGGTCAGCTTCACCTCGGTGAGGTTCATAATGCCGTGCTCGCGCAGGGTCTCCTCGTCGATGACCAGATCGCCCTCGGCGTTGAACTCGTAGCGGCCGCCCTCGGCATCTTCGAAGTACGCGGGCAGGGCCGCGGCCGCCGGAATGGGCGTGCGGGCCGAGGCGCGGTAGGCCGCATCGGGCTGGATGGTCCACACCACATCGGGGGCCTTCTCGCTGTTGGCGCCCTCGGGCTTGCCCGTGAACGTGATGGTGCCCACGGTGCCATGCTTGAACACCTCGAACAGCTCGGCGTTCACTGTGGCCTTGGTGGTGTGGAAGCCCGCCCAGTCGGCCGTGGCGTTGCCGGCGAGGTCCAGCGAACGGTCGAAGGCCATGGGCGTCTTGATGGTGATGTCCAGATCGTCCAAGGTGGACACGTTGCGCTCGTTGTACAGGTTCACCCACATCTTGAAGTCGCGGTCGTAGGGCACCGCCACCAGGGTGTAGCTGCCATCCGAGCAGCTTCCGTGGCTGAAGGTCGCCGTGTTCTGGCTCTCGTTCCACACCGGCCCGTACTGGCCATAGCTGTGCACGGCCAAAGCCGGGAAGTACACCTTGAAGAAGGCCTGGGCGCTTTTGGCGTTGTTCGGATTGTCCAGCGGCGCCGTCTGCTTGATGCCCAGGGTGGCGCGCACCTTCGAGTACTCGATGGGGGCGTTGTTCAGCGTGCCCTCGGTCACCTTGTTGTTATACCAGTGGTTCACCTGGCCCGTCAGGGTTACCTTCACATCCTTGGCGGCCGAGAAGTAGGGGTCGATCTCGCTGTAGGCAAGCTCGATGGCCTCCAGGTACAGCGACGCCACGCCGGCGAACTTGCCCGTGGTCATATCGAGGGTGAAGGTGCCGTCCGCATCCGCCGAGGCCGCGGCCGCCTTCAGCTCGTCCAGGGAAAGCGTGACCGCCTCCCCCTTCGCCGTAATGCTCGCATCGTCGTTCACTTGGCGGAAGTAGAACGTGGCGCCCTTAAGCGCGCTTCCCAGCGTGGCCGGGTCGTTGTTCGCGCGCACGGTGGAGCCGAAGTTGAAGAGCCCCTCGTTGAAGGCGACCGTGCGGGTCTTGAAACCCTGCACGTCGTTCACCGGGTCTTTCAGGTACGGGCTGAGGTCGTCGATGCTCACGGTAACCGTGGCATCGTCGGCGCGGTTGAGGCCGCTGTTCTTCAGGGTGAAGTGGTAGGCATTGCCGTCGGAGTAGTTGGCCACCTCGACGTTCTGGCCCGTGAGCTCCTTATCGGGCGAGGGGCGCACCCCCTTGGCCTTCGTCACCGACCAGGCGATGGACGAGTCGAAGGTGCCAAAGGTCATGGTGGCGCTGTGGGCCATGTAGTTGCGGGAGTTGCCCTCTTTGCGGATGCCGCGGGGCAGCTGCATATCGGGGCCGTAGGACGAGGTGGTGGCGAAGCCCTGCACGTTGGTGGTCACGCTCGTGTGGGTATCGGCGCGGCCGTAGAGGTACACCTGCGGGCTCGCGCCCTTGGGCGTGTGATCGTTCACCTTGCCGTAGCGCACGCGCACCATCTTCACCGGCGCCTTCTCGGCCGCCCCCGCCGACACTGCACCGTTCACAATGCCGTCGGTGGCCACCTTCAAGGTGAGCGTGCCGTTCGCGGCCAGGGTCAGCACCGAGCCGTCGCCCATATCCACCGCGCCGCCGGCGGCCGGCAGGGTGCGGATGGTGTCCTCGATGGCGTAGCTCTTGTTCGGGGCGATGGCGTCCTCGGCCTCCATGATAGAGGCGGTGCCGTTGTTCACGTCGAACACGTCCACCGAGGCCACCGAGCCGTGCGTGTAGTGCCAGCGCGTCTCGGTGACGATATTGCCGTCCTCGTCGCGCTTGGGGTTGCCGTTCTCGTCGTAGACCGTCGTGGGGCCGTAGGCGAACCCGGGAATGACCACCGAGCGCACGAGGAAGCCCCGCCACACATCGCGGGTGCCGTCGCTTTGCTTGGTGGTGCCGTTTACCAGCAGGTCCATGTCGAAATTGCTGATGGCGTAGTTGGAGTCGTTGGTCAGGTCGTAGCGGAAGTACGCCGTCTCGTTCTCCAAATCGCCCCAGCGGTAGGGCACCGCCCCGCTCTTCGCCGCGCCGGACGCGTCAACCCAGCCGGTGGAGGCCTCCACCGTGGGCTTGATGGGCACGTACATGGAGTGGAGCGTCGCCTCGTCGGGCGTGGCGGGCACGTTCGAGGCCGGATTCAGATAGTCGGTGCGGAAGGTTGCCCCCACGGTGATGTCGCCCACGGCCACGGGGGTACCGAGGATTTCCACCATAGCCTTGGCCTGATCGACGGTCACGCCCTTTTTGAAGGACTTCAAGGGGATGGATACCTTGGTCAGGTAGCCCACCGAGGCAGGCAGGTCGTAGTAGTAGTTGCCCGTGAGCTTCTCGTCCCGCTTTTCGGCGGTGAACTTCGACAGCGGCACGGTCATGATCTGCGGCAGAATGTCGCCGGCGGCCGTGGTGCTGTAATAGGTGAGGGTGATGGCCCCGTCCACTACGGCGGTCGGGTCGTCGCCAAAGAAGCCGGCGCCCAGCTTGATCTGGTTCGCCACGAACTGCGGCGTCTTCTGCGAGGGCAGCGTCACGTTGCCGGCGGCGTCTTTGATGGGATTGCGGCCGTCGGGAATGGGGCCCACCTCGATGATGGCCGGCGCCATGCGCGAGGCCGAGGTGTTGCCGAAGTAGAAGCGGTAGCCGGCATTAGCGTTGTTCACGAGCGCGTTGCGGCGCTTGGCCTCGGTGGTCATGTTCACATCCGTGGTACCCGAGCCGTCGTACATCGAGAACACCCGGGCTACCTCAATCGGCGCGGGATCCACGGGCTTGAAAGTGGCCGTTGCGGCGGGAGTGACCACCTTGGGCTGGGTGTAGCCATCGGGGCTGACCGACCACAGGCGCTTGCCGTAGGTGATGTCGGCCTTGTTGTCATACCAGTTGTTGGCGCCGTTCGACGAGCGCTCCATCATCAGGCCCGTCACGTCCACCGAGCTGGCGATGACGGTGTCGGCCGGCAGCGCGTGGTTGAACAGCAGGCGGAACACACCGGTGAACTCGAGGGCGGGCTTTTTGCCCGCAGCGTACTTCTTGCCGGGCACCGCGGCCACGCCGGCCGCCTCGAGCATCTCGGCAATGCCGCCCTCCACAGTGTCCACCTCGCCAAGGCGGTACACCGCGTAGGAGTCGTCGGCGGCCCGCTCGATTTCCGTAAGGCCCGTGGTCAGGTTCTTCCACGAGACGTTCCCGCTCGCATCCTTCACCTGGAACTGCAGCACGGCGTTACCCGAGGCCGTATCGTACCAGTCGGAAAGCGCCGGGTGGCGGCGGGCCTCGTCGCCCTCGCCCACCAAAGCCGACTGGTTGCTCGCGTTCACGCGCACGGTGATGCCGGACAGCTGGAAACCGTCCGGCAGGGCGTCGGAGAGCTCAGGCCCGTAGCTGGTCTTATCGTCGATGCCGAACAGCGGCGTGTTGCCCTTGTTCGCCATGCCGTCGATGGTGTAGGTGACCATCTCGCCCAAAGGCGCGTCCTGGCGGGTGGCCTTGCTGCCGTTGGTGGGAGAGATGGCCCACTTCGCCAGCGTCACGCCGTGCTTGGGGGCCGAGAAGCTCGATTGGCAGGTGTGCTCCTTCATCCACTGGTAGTCGTTGGAGTTGCCGTCTTTGTCGTAGCCGCGGTTGCCGAAGTTCACCGTGGCCAGGGTGCGCAGCTTGGCTTTGGCGTAGCCGCCCGCGCCCGACCCGTAGTTGGTGGTGTAGGGCATGGCCACAAGCAGCGTGTGATGGCTCGATTCCTCCTCGGATGGCGTGAAGTCGGGGCTCACCGAAAGGTTGGCCTTCTCGGTGTGGGAGAACAGGTGCTTGCCGTAGGGCATGGCGCTCTCGTGGATGTCCACGGTGATCTGGCCCGCCTTGCCGCCGGTGGCGTAGGACATCTCGGTCAGGTTGAAGTCGCCCACGTTCGAGAAGTCCACGAGGTCGATCTGGGCGATCTCCTCGTCGGTCAGCTTCGACACGTCGTAGATGAGGGCGCCGCCTTCTTTGGGCTTGCCGATGTAGGTGGCGCCGGTGTCCTCGTAGACGAGGTTGTCGTTCTTATGGAAGCTCTTGCCCCCGTCGGTGCTCTTCCACGTGAGCAGGTCGTCGGCGCGGATGCCGGGGGTAGATCCGGAGGAGGCGTCGAACATGAGCACGTAGTTGATAAAGTCGATTTCCGAGTCGCGCGTGTCGGAGACGTTCTCCACGTCGACCTTGTACACGGCGTAGTTGTAGTGGTCCCACAGCACCGGCGTGTTCAGGGGCTTGTTGACGATCTCCCACTTCAGGTTCGTCTGGATGAACGTGGCGCGCAGGACGTTCTGGGCGCCGTCGGCGCGCTTGCGGCCCGGCTCTACGACGGTTTCCTGGTAGCCCACCTTCTCGGTGCCGTCGTCGTTGGTGAAGGTTTGGTACTGGTAGCCGAGCAGCACCGAGGCGCCGGTGTTGTCGGGCACCGTGCCCACGAAGCGCACCTGGCCCGTCAGCGTGAGGGCGCCGGGGTGCAGCTGGTAGAGCTTGTCGCCGGTGCCCTTGTAGCGCACGTACCAGGTGCCCGAGAGGCCCTTGGGGATGAAGCCGGTTTCCTCGTCGGTCATCTCCTCGACGGTGTACCAGTTCTTGCCGTCCTGCGAGAAGTCGTAGCGGTTGATGGCGTCGGTGTCGGGGAAGTAGGCCAGGCGCTGATGGTCGTTGGGGAACTTCAAGTCGGCCGCCTGGGTCTCGGTGTTCTTCTTCTCCCATTCCGTGGCGTCGAGGGTTTCCACCGAGCCCTTGTTGTTGAAGTAGAGGTAGGGAATATCGAGGCGGAAGATGACGGCCGCGTCGCGGCGGTCCTCCAGCTCGAAGATGTCGCTTTTGCCCAGATAGCCCTTGGAGTAGGTGGGATTGGGCTGCAGGGACATGTACACCTGCTCGCTCGTCTTGATCATCACCGTGTTGGTGGCGCCGTCCACCGGCGTGCCGTTGCCGATGTGCAGGTTCGGGTCCAGCAGCGTGTCGGCGAGCTTTTCAACCTTCTCGTTGGCAAACGGCGCGGCCATAAACGAGTTGGCCAAGCGCGAGGCGAACAGTGCCGCGCCGGTTTCGGCGGTGTACAGCTGAAGCGGGGCCTGCTCGGGGTGGGTCAGGTAGTTTTCGGCCGGGGCCTCGGCGGCCTCGTCGGCCAGTTCGGGCTCGGCCGTGGGCTCGTCGGCGCCTTGGGGCGTATCGGCCGGCTCCGGCGCTTCGGCCGGCTCTTCGGTCGCGGGGCCTTCCGGCGTTAGCGCGCCGTCGGGGGTGCCCACGCCGGGCAGGGCCGGCGCCTCGCTTCTAGCCGCCTCGGCCTCCTCGTCGGTGCGGAAGGCGTCGCCCATCTCGGCTACGGCAAACGCCGTCTCGTCGGTGAGGCACTGGGCATACACCACGTTGTCGCCCGAGGCCACCGTGGAAATCTGCGCGTCGAAAACGGCCTGAACGGAAGCCGAGGTATCGGTGCCCGGCTCGAAGGCCAGGTCGCTCTCGCCGTAGGGAGCCGCAATATAGAGCGTGCGGGAGGAACCGGGCTCGATGGCGCCGGCCGCACCGGTGCGGGCCAAAGACAGGCGCCCGTCGGCGGCCACCCCGTAGGGCAACGGCGTCAGGCCCAGGGCCTCGAGGGTCGATGCCTTCAAGGGGTTCAAGGAGGCGATCTCTTCCTCGGTGAGACCGGTCACGTCAAGCACGATGACGCCGCCCTTGCCGGGCACGCCCACGAAAGTGCTCTGCTCGCGCGCCTCATCGCTCGTGTCCACCGCACCGTTGGCGGTATTCTCCACCGGGTTGCCGTCGTCGTCGGCCCGGTAGGCCATGAGGGTGTCTAGGGTAAGGGCGCGGGTGCCGGCGGCCGTGGCCGGGTAGAAGGCGCCCAGGGCCACCGCCGTTGCGGCTGGGGCGTTCTCGGGCACCTCGTAGGTGACGGTGTGGGCCAGGTAGCTCTTGCCCGTGCCGTCGGCGGTGCGCGGCATGGCGGCCGGCAGCGCCGTGGCCGTCATGGTGGCGGTAGAGTCGTTGCGGTCGTTGGCCAGGGTGTAGGAGCCGGCGGCACCGCGCTTCACATCGCCGTAGAGCGTCTGGGGCTTATCGCCCTCAGCCGCGGCGGGCGTGAAGGAGTGGTATTCGTATCCGTAGTAGACGGATACGGGAGTACCCTCGGGTACTCCGCCGACAAGACCCAGCGACAGCTCGGGCAGGGCAGCTGCGGCATCCAGCTTGCCGTCGTTGGCGTCATAACGCAGAACGAGGCGCCCGGAGACGCCTTCGGCCATCATATCGTCGGTAACGGGAAGGTAGGCTCCGCCGTGCTCCTGCCACACCGACCAACCCTGCGGCACCCCGTCGGCGTATACCGCGGCGCGCATGGCGCCGGATGGGTCATCGGTTGCCGCCCGGTCGGATGCCTGAACGAGAGCCTCGGAGATGTCGGCCGCAGCGCCTTCCTCCCCCGCCGTCACGGCATCGGCCACCGCGGCCAGGGCCGTGCGGTAGCGCCACTCCTCCTCGGAGTAGGTCGGCTGCGCGTTGCCATCGGCGTCGGGGTACAGGAAGGGCACTTCCAGGGTGAGCACGAAGCGGTCGCCCGGCTTCGAGCCGGCGAGGTAGCCACCCTCAAGACGCGTGACGGCATCGCCCAGCTCGAAGAACGCCGCCACCGGGGCACCCTTCACGTAGAAGCCCTGGGAGGCGCCGAGCGGCGTGCCATAGGCGATGAGCGCCGGGCGCACCTTCGAGGAAAGGTCGGATTCCACCGCTTCCTCGGAGGCAACGGTCACCTGGGGCAGCACCTCAGAGGCATCGGTGGTGCCGTCGGGCAGAAGCGCCTCGATGGCGGCCTCGTGGTCCTGGTCCTGCAAATCGGCGGCCCAAGAGGTATCGGGCGCCTCGGGTGTGGCCAGCTCGCCGCCCTCCTCGCCGATCGACTCGGCCAGGGGCGTGGCAGTATCTTCCAGCTCGCCGGCGTAGGAGGTAAGCGCCGTGGCATCGAACATCGTAAGCGCCAGCAGCAGCGACAGCGAAACCGACAGGACCTTCGTCCAGGTTTTCGCCGTGAAGCTGTTCTGCGGCGCGCCGTTCGCGCGCACGCGCGTATGCCAATGAGCCCCGGAATCGACAGCGGCGCCCTCCGCGCTGCCCAGGCTCTTCTCCCTCTCGTTGGTGCTACCCATCTGCTGCATCGTGTCGTCCCTCGGTGTAGTTCGTTTGTGGCTCGTCATCGCTTCGCGTGTCTCTTCTCGTATTCCCCGCGCCAAGAAGCAGGCCGATTGGTGATGCGCCTGCTCAACGTTGAGCAGGCGACTTTGTATTTTCCCTTGTCAAACCCGCTATTTGCGCACAATTTCGCTTATGGCCGATTCTAAAACTTTTCGTGCAGTTGTCTATAAGGTAACGGGAGATAAACGGTGGCGTTACCTTCTCGTTACCTTAGAGGCTTCTGCGCGGCCTATCAGGCGCCTTTTGTCGCCAAGATATGGCTGAATTGTCGCCTATCTGTGAAGTAATTACCCATTCACTCAGGTATTTGACAGGGCAATGACCGCATGGTGAAGGGCTTTTGAGCACAAAAAAGCCCGCGCACGGTGGCGCGGGCTTTGCAGTCGAGCGACTATGAGCGCGTTGCTACTCCTGGGCAGCACCCTGGTCGGCAGCGCCCTCGTCGGCGGCAGCCTGGTCGGCGGCAGCGTCGGCAGCGGCCTGGTCGGCGGCCGTCTGGTCGGCGGCGGCAGCATCGGCATCGGCATTGGCGGCAGCGTCGTCGCCCGCGGCGTCGGCGTCGGCGGCAGCGTCGCCCGCCTCGTCGGCGGCAGCCTGGTCAGCAGCGGCATCGGCGGCGGCAGCGTCGGCGGCAGCCTGCTCGTCAGCGGTGGCCTCGGTGCCGTCCACCGGCTCGGCGGTGGCGTCGGTGTTCACGTCGCCCTCGGCGGCAGCGCTGGCGGCCTCCTCATAGGGGGTCAGGTCGATGTCGTAGGGCAGCCCCTCGGGCATCGGGTTGATTTCCACAGTAGCGGCATCGCGATACTCCTGGAACCAGGTGGAGAAGTTCTGGGAGTCGTTGCTCTGCTGCATGTAGGCCAGGTACTCCTGGAACTCAGTGGGCACCTGGTCGAGCGAGGTAATGCCCTCAGCCGGCACCTCGTACACATCGGTCACCTTGATGATGTGGTAGCCGTACTCGCTCTTCACCGGGGCGGACACCATCTGGTCCTTCTCAAGGCCGTCCACGGCCTCCTGGTACTCGGTCACGAAGGAAGCGAGCTTGTCCCAACCCACATCGCCGCCGTTGGCAGCGGAGCCGGTGTCGGTGGAGTTCTGGGCCACGGCGTCCTCGAAGGAGATCTCGCCGGCGTTAATCTGGTCGAGCAGCGCCTGGGCGCGGGCGGCCAGAGCCTCGTCGTCCTCGCCGTCTTCCGCCTGCAGCAGAATGTGGCTCGAGCGCTTCGCGCCGTTCATCTGGTCGGCCATGGCCTGGGCCTGAGCCAGCAGGGCGTCGTCGCCCTCGGCACCGCCCTCAGCAGCCGAGACGGCCTCGGCGAGCTTGGTCTGCAGCAGGTTCGGACGGATGACGTCCTCGATGTAGGACTCCTCGGTCATGTTGGAGGCCTCGAGCGCCTGCTGGAAGGCCTCGTCGGACTCGAACATCGCCTTGGTCTCCTCCATGGCGGCGTCGATGTCGGCCTGCTCGACGGTCACGCTGTACTCGCTGGCGGCCTGATCGTAGAGGTCCTGGTTGATGTAGTAGTCGATGACCTCCTCGCGGACGGTCTCGGGGGTGTAGCCGTTGGTGACCATCCACTCGCCCCAAGCCTCGTCGGTCTCAAGCGAGGTGTTGGCACGGAAGTCGGCGATGTAATCGGTGACGGTCTGCTCCATGATCTGCTGGCCGTTGACCGTCGCGGCCACCGCGCCGCCGCCGGCACCGCTGCCGCCGCAGCCCACGAGACCGGCGCCGAGAGCGACGGTCAGCATGGCAGCGCCGGCACCCTTCAGAGCAGAGCTCTTAACAAACGAGGTGAATTTCATTAATCCCTCAACCTTTCACGACACTGCGCAAGCCCTCTGCCTGCGCATCCTTTGCCCGGCCGCCTCGCCCGCGCCCGCTCCCTCCGGGGGCCTTGCGAGCGTAGCGTCCCAAGCGCTAACTGGGTATTGTAACCTTTTCGTTAGGTTCGTCCGCCATTATTTCAGCGCGCGCGAGAACCGTGAAGCGAATCACACAGACCGCACACCCCCAAAACATAACCCCCACATACCTTTAAACAACCTGAAAAGATTCCCAAAACCCAAGGTGAAAGGTCAGTTTTCGAAGCGCCGCACACCGGGTTCGGCCGAAGCCTGCACCCCTAGCGGAGGTGTTGGGCACGGCGGGAGCGAAGGCAAAGGGCGCCGGCTGCGAGGGCAGCGACTGTCAAGGCGACGCCGACGGCAGCAGCCCTATCGCCCGTCTGAGAGAGGTCGTCCTTCTTTCCGTCAGTTTTCCCGTCCTTCTTGTCGGTGGCGCCCGCGGCGCCTTCCTTGTCGGCGTCGTCCTTGCCGGCGTCGCCTTCAGAGCCCGCCTCCCCATCGGGGTTCTCGGCAGGCTTCTCGTCCCACAGGATTTCGCCGTTGTCCTCCAGCGTGCCGTCGAGGGCCGTAAGCTCGGCACCCTTGAACACGTGGATGGTGCCGTTGTTCGCCAGGCGGCCCTGTACGTCCAGCGTGCCGTAGAGGTTGATGAGCCCGTCGTTGGTAAGGGTTACGCCCTCGGGCACCGTGAGCGTGGTGCCGGCGGGAATCTCCAGCGTGGCGCCCTCGGGCACGGCGGCATCGGCAGAAAGCGTCACATGGTCGCCGTGCAGCGTGCCCTCGTCGCCCACGATGAGCACGCCGGAGGTGAAGTCGTCGAGGGGCAGCTCGGCCAGCTCGTCGTCTTCGCCTGGGGCTGCCACCGAGCTGGCCACCACGAAGGCGTTGCCCGCGCCCGTCAGCTTCTGAGCCACGATGCCCGTGGGTACCACCTCGTCGGGCACGCTCACGCCCTCGATCTTCGTGCCGCGGGCCACCAGCGTGCCGCCCTCGAGGGCAACGCTCGGCGCCTGAATGCCGAAGACGCCCTCGGCCCGCACGGTGCCCCCGGACAAGGTGAGCTGCGCGAGGCCCTCGGCGCCCGAAGGGTCGCGCACGACGATGGCGCGGGTGCCACGAACCTCAAGGCTGCCAGGCCCCTCGATAGTCACCTGGGCGGCGCCGATGTTCATACCGCGACGCCCTTCGAGCCTGTTTTCGCCCTTCAGCACAATGCGGACGGGCGCGTCGTCGCTGGCTATCATCAGCGCCGCCTCGGTGCCGGCATTCACCACGGCGTTTTCCAGTTCGATAGTCAGCGGGCCGCCGTCCTCGGGCGGCGTGACCAGGATGCTGCCCTGGCCCCCATCGGCGCCTTTCGTGATGAAGCGCGTAGGGGCAAGATCGACGGTAATGGTCAGGCCGTCGCAGGGGTCGGGCACTTCCATCTGCACCGGGTTGCCCTCAAAGGCCGTGCTGCTCACCACGCCCTCGCCGTAGTCGGTAATGGTGCCGTGGTTGCGCATGATGCCGTTAAAGTCGAGCCAGTGGTGGTTCTCGATGGTGCCGTAGTTGTCGTTGTCGCCGTTAAGCTTCATCTCGCCGTAGTTCACGACGGTGCCGCCCGCGCTTTCGGTTCCGTTGTTGAAGAAGGCGTCGACGGTGAGCGTGCCGCCCTGCTCGTTGCGCAGGGTGCCGCAGTTTATCAGGCCGCCCGCAAGGGTTGCCGTGCCCGCGTTGGCCAGCGTGGCGCCCCGGTAGATGAAGCTTAAGCCCTCGTCGGAAAGCGCGAGCGTGCCGCCAGCCTCAACGGAAACAGAGCTGGAAGGGGAACCAGAAGCGCCGACAGACAAGCCGCTGCCCTCTACCGTGGCACCGCGCTCAACGGCAAGCGAGCCCTGCACCTCGAGCTCCTTTCCGGCGGCCATCGCAAGCTTGGCATCGCTTTGCACGGTAAGGGCCATGCCCGCCGGAATGGTGACGTCTTGGCTCGGCGCCGCCACCGGCGCACTGCCCGAGCCGTAGATGCGGCCCGTATCGCCCACGATGAGGGCGCCGGTGAGGCCTGTCGGCGTATCGAGCTCCGGCATGACCGCGTTCAGGGCGGCGAAGGAGTGCCCCGCGCTGTCGGTGGAAAGCTCCGCGTACACGCCGCGGTTATTCCCCGTCACCTGAAGGGACGCGCCGTCAAGGGTGAGCGGCTTGGCGTAGGCGGGGTTAGCGTAATTCTGGTTGACGACAGAATGCCCGGTATTCTCTTCCGGGATGTTCACGTTCCACTCGCCGCAGCGCACCGCGAAGCGATTGGCGTAGCCGGAGCTCACCTTCACCACGCAGTTCTTCAGCGTGAGCCCCGCAAACGCCGTCGCGCGCGGCGCGTCAGCGGACGCAGGGGCGGGGACGGTCGTGGGGTCGACGATGAAGAGGGCCTCGCCCTCGGCGGCCAGCTCCAGCGTTCCGGGCCCTGTGATGGTAACGTTCGGCGACGCCAGGCGCAGCGCCGACGACGTGCCCATACCCTCGCTCGTCGAAGTCAGCTTGCTCTCGCCTATCAGCCGAATGTCGATGGGCGTATCGAGCAGGTCGGCCGAAAGCGCGGTGGCGCTTGATTCGTAGACGACGTTGTCGAGGGTGATTGTCGCGCGTCCTCCCTCGGCCGCGGGCTCGTAGTGGATAAAGCCCCACGCCGTCACGCCCCCGCTGCTCCACGTTGTCTTCCACGTCGTGGCCGCGGTGCTCTCGCCGATGTGCACGCCGGTTTCCGGGGCCTCGATGGCGTCGGCGTAGGCGTCGGCGCCATAGGCAGGCTGGGCGGCCGCCGGCATAAGCACCAGCGCGAGCAAGGTTGCAAGAAGGCCGAGTACGAGCGCCTTCAGGCCGCGGCAACGGGCCGCGGGCACGCTTTCGGGTACGCAGGGACTTTCCGCCGGAAAGCCGTAAGAGGGACGGTTGACAGCCATGGGGCGCCTCCTGTCGGTGTCGCGTAAAGGGTAAGTATCCATTATCGCGCGCAACCGGCCGGCCGCTTCTGCATTCCGCACCCTCAACCGTGCGTTTCGCGAACTGGCGGCGCGCCGGCGGGTGTCGCCCTAGCGGTCCTGCAGCATAACCGAGGCGTGGAAAATGCCGGGCTCGCAAGAGAAGGCGGCCGCGCCTCCGTGGCGCTCGGCGATGGCGGCGATGCTGCGCAGGCCGAGCCCCTCGTGGCCCGGCTTCGTCGAGCGAAAGGCGGCGCCCTCGGGCACAAGCGCGCCGGCATAGCCGTTGTCGACGGTGAAAGCCAGCATGTGGCCCGATTGCGCCACGGCCACGCGGATGAAGCGCCTCTCGGGTGCGGCATCGACAGCGGCGGCCAGGGCGTTTTCCAGCGCGTTGCCCACCAGCACGGCCACATCGGTGTCGGGCAGCGGCAGCTTTCCCGGCAGCGACACGCGCGCCTCGAAGGCCACGCCCGCCTCCTCGGCCTTGCGGCCGTAATGGCTGAGCAGGGCGTTCAGCGTGTCGTCGGCGCCGTAGCGCGTCACAGCGAGCGGCTCCATCAGCGCCAGGTAGTCGTCGAGCTGCCGCATCGCCCCGAGCCTGTCGCCCGCCGCCAGGCGCCCCCGGATGGCCACCAGGTTGTGGCGCACGTCGTGGCGCACGCGGCGGTCGGTCTCAAGGGCGGCGCACAGGCTCTCGTACTGCTCGGCCTGCACGGCGGCCAAAAGCGCCACGTCGTCGGCCGCCCGCCGCGCGGCCATCTGGTCGTGGGCGGCGCGCACGGTAAGGAGCACCGCACTGTAGATGAACACCACCAGCACCAGAAGCAGGCAGAAGAGCGCCACGGCCACCGCATTCACCAGCGATGAGAAGCTGATGCAGGCGAACACGGCCGCCAGCAGCACGAACAGCACGGCCGAAAGCGCCGCTAGAAGGCTGCTCTCCCGAACCGAGAGCCCGTCACGCACGGGCAGAAAGCACCGGTGCAGCACCGCCATCAACACTGGCAGCGCCACGGCGTTCGCGCCCAGCAGCAGCCATAGGGTCCAGCTGCGGTAGGGCAGGCCGTCGTAGCCGGCCGCGTCCAGCTGGCCGGTGGCGAACAGGTTGCACGCCGCCGTCACCGCCCAGGCGCTCGTCAGCGCGAAGTCAAAGATGAAGAGCTTCTCCTGCCACGGCGCACGCACCAGGGCCCAGTAGTAGCCCAGGCAGGGCAAAAGCGCCACGAAGAACGCGGCGTTCACCACGTTGTACAGTTCCATGGCCGGCGGAAGCACCGCCGCAGCCGAGCATCCCACCCCGGCGAACAAGATGCCGAGCGCACCCACCAGAGCCGCCGTGAGCGCCGCCGCCGGCCGCGGCGCCAAGCGCAGCTGATCGCGATAGGGGTACAGGGCCAGCACGGCGAAGGGAACCACCTGCGCCAGGTAGCCCAGCAGCAGGCGCGCGAACACGGCGGCCATCATCGCAGCCCCCGGGCCATGGCGAACAGGAAGCGCTGGTAGCGCTCGCGCAGCTCGGTGCGGTTGCCCCGCGAAAGCGAGATGATGGTGCCGTCGTCCATTTCCACGCTGCCCGAGCCGAACAGGCTCACACGCGCCATGTTCACGATGAAGCTGCGCTGGACCCTGAGGAACCGCTCGGGGTCCAGCGCTTCAGTGAGGGCGTCGAGGCTCGTGTAGGTGCGCAGCAGACCCCGGTCGGTGTGCAGCTCGCATACCTTGTTGCGCACCTCGATGTAGCTGATGGCGGCCTCGGGCACCGGCACCGGGCCGGTGGCGGTGCGCACGGTCAGCGTGCGCGGGGCGTCGTCGGGAAGGCAGCGGGCGAGGGCCTCGGCCACCACCTCCGGCGTCACGGGCTTCACCAGATAGTGGGCGGCCCGCAGGCCGTAGGCCTCAATGGCGTGGTCGGGGCTCGTGGTCACGAACACGGTGCGACGGCGCTGCTCGTCGCCCAGCGAGGCCACCGCCTGGGTGCCCAGGCCCTCGCCCAGGTACACGTCCATGAACACGGCGTCGAAGAAGGCGCCGTGGGCGGCGGCGAGGAAGTCATCGGCCGTGGCGTAGCAGGCCACCTCAACGGTGCGCCCCTCGCGCTCGGCCCAGGCGCGCAGCAGCCCGGCCAGCTCATCGCGGGCTGCGGGTTCATCGTCGCACACGGCGAGACGCATGGGCGCTCCGTTCTCTTCGGAAAGGGCCCGCCGTAGCGGGCCCGGGGTGTTCGGATAGGGCTGTCGGGCTAGCGGCGCCTCTCGGGGGCGCCCAAGCCGTTCGCACGCCGGCGCGGCCCCGATGCGGCCTGGCTCGCGGCAGTCCGGGTGGCCGGCGCGAGGCGGCCAGCACGGCGGCAGCGTGCGGCCCAGGCCATGAGCGCCGCAGCCATGGCGGCAGCCGCGAGGGCCCCTGCCAGCATAGCAGATGCGCCATCGCCCGTCGCGGCGAGCTTGTCCGCCTTGGCGCCGTCCTTGCCAGCACCGTCGGAATCCGTGGTACCGGTGGCACCGTCCGTCGCGCCGGAGCCATCAGCGGCGCCGCCCGTCAAACGCGCCTCCACGGCGAGCACCGGGGCGTCCCCCGAGGCCTGGGTGGCCTCGCCGTCGCGGGCCCAGGGCGTCCAGCCGGCATCCTGCACGTAGGCGCGGTACTCGATGCCGCGCCCGGCGGCCGCCTCGCCGGAGAGCGAGGCCTGCAGGCTCACCATGGGCTCCATCAGCTCGCCGGTGATGTCGTCGGAGGCGACCATCTCGCCGAAGCCCGCGCCGTTGTCGGCCGCGTAATTTATCGTCAGGCCCTCGATGGGCGTGGCGAACCGGATGGCCGTCAGCGCCGGGCCCTCCTCGCTTCCAGTAATGGAGCCGTCGGTGGCCCAGAAGATGTCCGCGTCCTCGCACAGCCAGCCGTCCTCGAAGGTGTGCCCCTCGTAGAACAGCGTCGCGTCGGTGGGTCGCATCGCGCAGGCCATGGCGCCGTCGGCGTCCGGGGCGATCATGCCCGCATAGGTGCCGCCGTCCCAGGCGGCCAGCACCAGGCGCCGGTAGGCTTGCCCGTTGGTGAGGTAGAAGGCCATGGAGCCGTCGTCGGTGGTGACCACGTCGTAGACGCCGTACTCGTTGACGGCCACGGGGTCTCCCAGGCCGCGCTCGGTTTCGTTCAGGTCGATGTTCACGATGTGGAAGCCGATGTCGGCCAGGTTCGTGTCGGCCGGCAGCCCCGTGAACGTCACAGGCACGAGCTCCTCCCCGAACGCGTTCACCGGCACCGCCGGGTCGGCCTCGCCCTCGAAATCATCGTCGAAATCGCCCTCGAAATCGTCGTCGATCCCGGAGGAGCCGTCGTCAGCGTCGGCCACGCCATCGGCGTCGACGTCGGCGCTGCCCTCTTCCGCGAGCGCTACCGCTCCCCCATCATCCGCCAGCGAGACCGCCGAGTCACTCACCGGCGCATCAAACGCCATCGCGCTCAACGGCGCCGCAACCGCCTGGGCGGCCGTCTGGCCGATCGCCCCATCAGGACCTATCACCGATCCACCTGTGATTACGAGGGACTCGACCTTATTGAATAGGCACTCATTGAAACTTGGCCCGTCGGTCATGTCCAAGGTGCCTCCCGTAACCAGCACCGAGCGAACCAGCCCCTCCGAGCTCCGATCCGAAAACTGCGGGCCTCCGCCAATGGGAAACCAGGAACCATGCGTAACAAGCTTCCCGCCCGCAATGATCACCGACTCGAACGTAGCACCGCAACCAGCGCCGATAGCAGGAGATAAGGGCATGAATGTTTCCACCTCGAGCGTACCGCTACGCATGATGAACGTTCCCCCGTTTGCATACGAAGCCTCGCCGTATCTGTTAGAGCCTCCGCTGCCGATAGTAGCTGCAGAGAATTCATCATGAGAGTCTGGCCGATTGGTGTTGCTCACCGTTAGCTTTCCTTTGCCAGATAAGGTGCACGTGGCGTTTTCTGCGATATATACGGTAGGCAACGCCTCTCTATACCTTTCCTCGCCCGTCTCTAGTTTGTTCGAGCCGAACAGAACGAACTCAACGCTTGCTCCGCTTTGCACCGATATGGCCGGGATGAAACTTGTCGATATCGTAGTATTCCTAAGATTGACCGTATGAGATCCCGAGACAACCTCAATCCCGGCATTTGCCAGAGGCGACACATTCACAGTTCCCGTGATCGTTAGAACGCCGCGGTAATTGACCCAACCCTTCAGGCGATCTGACCAATACTGTTTTTGAAGGCCCCTCTCATTCCTCAACTGAATTCCCTCATGAGCACGAGATATATCTACCGTCGGATTCTCTTCGCCCGTTTCCACGTAGTCCTTCGGGAAGTACAGCAGAGTGACCTTCAGCCCCTCCCCATCGGTTTCCAGAACGCCATCGTACAGATCGTCACCCAACATGAACTGGACTTTCGCGCCTGCCTTCACGCTTTCCGACGCAGGCAGGTACACGCGGGGCGCGGCGCCCTCGGCCAGCGGGTTGAAGCCGATCACGTTGTATCCGGTTGATGTGCCATCCTCGCCGACGGCGAAAAAGCCCGGGTCGAAAACGGCGTCATCTCCGATAACAAGGCCAGCTTTCGTGAGGTCGGTCCCCGCAGGAAGTCCGGCCAGCTGAACGCTGGTCACTGCGAATTCATTCGCCGGACCGGTCTTGTAGGTGCCCTTCAACTCGGGATCAGTTTGAGTCGGCAAGACGAAGTTGCCGCCCGTCACCGTTGCCCGATCGGCATTGATCGGCGAGCCATCCCAACTGTTTCCCGAAGCGAGTTCCGGAGAGCCGGCGCAGATTTCCACCATGCCGGAAAGACCGTCCCCGATAATGTCACCCATCGCCGGCGCATAGCCCGCACCCTGAAGCTGCAAGCTTCCCGTCATGGCCAGGCGCACGGTGCCAAACGAATCGTAATCGTAGTTTCCCAGACCAATGGCCGGACTGTCATCTCCGCCCGTCACCTGCAGGCTGCCGGCGCCCAAAAGCGTCAAGCTGGCGCCCTCGATCACCCTTATGGCGGCGTAGCCGTCGGCGCCGGTCAGCGAGACGTCGGCACCCTCAGCGATGGTGAGAGTGGAGGCGCCCGACTTGAAGTCGAAGACGGGGCCGCCGTTGGCGCCCGTGAGCGAGGCGTCCTTGGCGATGACGATGTTCGCGGCACCCTCCACGGTCACAGACGCGCTGCTGCCGGTGAACTCCAGGGCGATGGGGCCCGTGTAGACCGTCGGATTCGCGCCGCCGGCCTCGGTGGAGTAGGTCGTCCGGCCGTTCTGCTCCTTGAGGTACAGCTGCTCGCCGACCTTCACCGTCGTCGCCGCATCGAGGGGTGCCGCCTGCACCCCGGCCGGCGCGGCGGCCGGTGCCCCGTCGGCGTCGACCGTCGCGAGCTCGCCACCTGCGCTCGCATTGTCGGAGCCGCCGTCGCGTGCGGGCTCCTTCTCCCCGGAAGCGCCATCCCCAAGGCCCGCGTCGGCGCCTTCGCCCGCCGCCCCGTCAGTTTCTCCCGTCGGGGCAGCGCTGCCCCCAGTCTTCCCGGCCACGCCGGCGTTCTCGTCAGCTTCTCCGGTCGTGCCAGTCCCGCTGCCGGCCTTCCCGGCCGAGCCGGCGCCTTCATCCGCTGCTGTCGCCAGCGCTCCCGCGTTCTCTGCGGGCCCGGGCACGTCCGACAGCTCCTCGCCGAAGGACGTCGCAGATCCTTCCCCGGTGCCGAAGGCCGCCACCGGCAGCCCCAGGCCCAGGGCGAGCACCAGCGCAAGGGCCGCCCTTCCCGCCGCTGCCCGGCGCCTCTTCCCGCTTTCCATCGTTCGCGTACTCATCGGCAGGCTCCTTCTCTCCGAAGCACTTCAAGGCGCCTTCCCGCTGGTGGCGCCCCTCTTGCAGCGGCGCGCCCCTCTCACCGAGCGCCCCGCCTTCGCATATTCAAAGTAATCCTACCGAAACCCGCACCCCGGGGAGCCTGCATTCCACACCCCGAACCATACGTTTCGCGAACTCAGCGTCAATAAGCTGCCCTTCCGCAGGCAACAAAAAACGAGCGCCTACCGAAGTAGACGCTCGATAAAATTTGGTGGAGCCTAGGGGGATCGAACCCCTGACCTCATGGCTGCCAGCCATGCGCTCTCCCAGCTGAGCTAAGGCCCCGAAAAAGTGCGAGGACTATATTAGCATAACGGCTCCCCGACGCAAGAACTTTTTTGAAAAAGTTTCGCAAGGGTGCCGTCAACCCGCTCGCAGGCAACGAACGGAGTCCAGAGAAGTTGCCTCCTCGGAAGTGCAACCTAGATGCCAAGCTCGGCGAACAACGCCTCACGAAAGGCGCGGTCGGAGGCGGCACGCACGATATCATCCGTCCGACCCGCCTCGGCGAGCAGCGCCGCCAGCCGCGAAGAGCGATCCTCGCCCTGCTCGATGCCCTGCTCGATGCCCTGCTCGATGCCCTGCTCGATGCCCTGCTCTATCCCAGTCGCGATACCCTCCTCGCGGGCGCGGTCGGCCGCCCAGCGGCAGCGCATCTCGGCATCCTGCTCGAACGTGATCACGCGGCCCACCCACTTCCTGTCGCGGTTGTACTCCGAAACGAGCCCGTCGATCTCGCGACTAAGCGCATCGGTCGCTATGCCCGTTCGGACATATTGTAGCGGACGGCACCGTCTTTTGGGGCGGGGCGGCAAGGGCAAAGCTCTTGCCCTACGAAAGCGTCTCGCGCGGGGCCGTACGGCGGTGGCGCAGGGCTAGGGCGGCGGCTGCCAGCGCCGCCAGGGCCAGGGTGGCGACGGGGCGCACGGCGGGGGCGGCATCGCCCGTCTGGGCCAGGGGCTCGCCGGATTTGCGGGCGCCTTCTGCCGTCGCCTTCTTCGCCGGCTCTTCCCCGTCGTCCTTCGCCGAGGGGGCACCTTCCTCGCCCTTATTGCCGGGCTCTTCGGCCCCCGCGTCGGCTTCGCCGGACGGCGGGTTCTCGCCCGTGCCCGCGTCGCCGTCGCCCGAGCCCGCATCCCCACCGGGCTCGGCGGGGGCCACATACACGCCCTCGCCCTCGACCAGCTGCGCGGGATTCCCCAGGGCCTTGATCATGATGTTGCCGTAGGTGTCCTCATCGTCACTTCGGGCGTCCGGCTCGTCGAGTTCGCTATACACGTCGCGCACGTCGATCCATCCCTCGGCATCGTACATATAGCTCTCCCCCGGATTGACAACCGCTGTGGCACCCATGGAAACCTCATCCTCGGTTCCCTCGTTGAGCGTCTCCGTATATGCTGCCTCCACCGCTGCAAGCCACGTCTTCTCCCCGGCGGCTGTCGACCACTGCGTCTGCACGATAGAGAACGGCTGCCCCGCGGCAATGGCCACCGGCTCGTCCAACTCGATGCGCAGGTAGGTTTCATCGGTGGTTCGATGCGTTTTCTGCGCCACCAGGATACCGTCAGTCGGCGTGCCCCAATCGGACGCAAGCAGGTACACTTCCACAGCGATTTCAGCGTCCGCCAAGCCGACGTATGCCGTTGTCGCGGAAAGCTCCATATCTTCCTGAGCCACGAACACATTTGCACCGGCCATTGGCTCGTTCGCTGCCACCACGCCGCTGGTTCCCATCGCCGCGCCAAGCAAGTCGTGCTGAAGTATCAGCGACGTTTCGGAAGCCTCATCAACCGGGTCGAGCCAGTGGTACTCCTCGAGCGTGGCGTCGTAATAGGACAGGTAGAAATACCCTGTGCCGTCAATGCCCCAGTAGCAGACGTTGCCCTTGGCGCCTGGGTCGCTACCCCAGCTGTTCTTCAGAATCCAGGCACCGTCGGCAGGGGGCTGGTGCTCCCCGGCGAAGTTCTCCTTGCTGAAGCTGTCGTCCCAGCCGACAGCGACGATGGTGTGGTCGGGCAGAAGGGGCTTGTCGACAAAAATCGCCCCGTTCTCTTCGTTGGTGTACTCGTCGAGGTTGACCGTCTCTTCGCCGAAGGTCGCGTTGGCGGCGCAATAGCTGATGGCAAGCGCGCCATGCTCCATCATGGCCGCCTTCATGGCGTCGATGTAGGAGGGGTCGGACACATAGGCATCGGGGTTTGCGACGGCATAGTCCGCGAACTGCGCGAGCTCCGCTACGGCAACAGACTCGATGAAGCCCCCGCCCATCGCCTGAAGCTGGTAAGTCTGCTTGGTGGCCAGCGACCGGTCGACCGACCAATCGCCTTCGGAAGACCACTGCGAATACTCGTGCTGTTCGCCGTCCCAACCTAGCACGGGACCGGTACGGAGCTCGCCCTCCTTGTTGCGGTAGGGCGCCTCGGCCTCGTCGACAAAGCCGGTGCCTCGCGAGAGCAAGCTCAGAGTCGTTAGGCAGTTTGCCCCGTAATCGAGCGACGAGCAGCCTTCGAATCGCACCCCTTCGCCAGCCTGCCCGGGCGCCCCCAGCGCAGCCGCCTCCTCCTCGGTGGCAACCCAATCGACGAACGTAGCCAGCTGCAGTTCGGACAAATCGACTTTGGCGGGGTCGCCGCCCCGCTGCTTAAGCAGTCCGCTCTCGAACGCCGCCGCATCGCCGAAGGCCCAGCAGGTGCCGAAAAACCCTTGGCTCTTTACCGAGGTGGAGAGATCGTAGTCGCGCAGATCGTATTTGTCGGGCAGCGCGGCGGCCGCTAACGGGACTGCCGCAGACGCGTCGGATTTCGTCGTTCCATGCAAGACGCCCTTGGGCGTTGCGAGGGGCGAATCGGGCTTCACCACCGTCAGGCGATCGGCCCACACCTGCGCCGGCGTGGAGCTTTCGCCCTCGGCGGCCGAGGCAGCCAGCGGGGCAACGGTCAGGGCGCACGCCAGGAAGACGGCCGCCAGGCCGCGCGGCAGCCGGTGCCGGCAGTTCCGGCCGGCACCGGACGATTGAGCGCGATATATGTGGCAGCGGGGCACGGGGAGCCTCCTCGGTGTTATGCGGTAGCGCATCGGCGGCACGGTTGCCCCGATGGCCCTTGGGCGTCGGTAGTTTCAGCTGCCGACCGACTATCAGGTCGCAGCTGGCGTGTATCAGCCTTTATCCTACCGAAACGCACCCTTCCGCGACCCTGCATTTCACACCCTCGGACATACGTTTCGCGAAGTCAACGCGGGTGCCCGCCCTCTTCCGCGGCACAAAAAAGCGCCCGCAGAGCTGCGGGCGCTTTCGGCTTGTGCTTGATGCTGGGGAGCTGTCGCTCAGCTAGGCGGTGGCCTCGGCCATGGCGGCGGTTACCTCGATCTGGTCGATGATGCCGTCGAGCGCGCCTTCCACGTTGTAGGCCTCTACCTTGCCCTCGTCCACCAGGCGGGCGAACTTCGGGTCCATGGGCAGCGTGGCCACCGACGGGATACCGTACTTCTCGGCCACGGCCGCGCCCTGGGGCTCGCCGAAGATGTGGTGCTCTTTGCCGCAGTCGTCGCACTTGAAGTAGGCCATGTTCTCCACCAGGCCCACCACCGGCACCTCCAGCGACTTGGCCAGGTTCACGGCCTTGCCCACGATCATGGCCACGAGCTCCTGCGGGGCCGACACCGTGACAATGCCGTCCACCGGCAGCGACTGGAACACCGTCAGGAACACATCCGAGGTTCCCGGAGGCATGTCGACGAACATGTAGTCGACATCGCCCCAGTTCACTTCCTGCCAGAACTGCTTGATGGCGCCAGTCACTACCGGGCCGCGCCAGGCCACGGGCATATCGCCCTCGGGAAGCATGAGGTTCACGGACATGACCTCGATGCCGCTGGCCGACTTCGCCGGGTTGATGCCGTCGGCGTCGGCCGTCAGGCGGCTGTCCACGCCGAAGGACTTCGGGATGGAGGGGCCGGTGATGTCGGCATCCAGAATGGCCACCTTGTGCCCGCGCTTGTTCATCTCGGAGGCAAGCAGGCTCGTCACCAGCGACTTGCCCACGCCGCCCTTGCCGGACACCACGCCGATGACGTGCTTGACGTTGGTGCGCTTGTTCGGCGCCAGCGTGGAGGGGCCGGACTCAGCCGTACGGTCGCCGCAGCCGGACACGCCGCAGCTGGAGCACTCGTGGGAGCATTCTTCTGCCATAGTTTTCCTCTTTCTCGTCTCTGTTCAGCGGCTTTCCGCCGCCCCCAAGTAAGTTCGTTGGGCATCATAGCACAACGGCGCATCACTGCGCCGTCGTTGTAAGTCTGCACATTCCCTGCGTTCCGGAAAGCCGGCCGCTCAGAGATTAAAAATTTTCAGGCATGTCCTTGCCGTCGCCAGAAGCGTAGAACGTGGCCTCGGCGAACAGGTCCTGCACCGATTTGCCGTCGCAGAAGGGCAGCTCCAAGAATTCGGCGATGGTGGGCACGAGCGCGCTGCAATCGACGTAGTGACCCTTCTCATTGAACTGGTTGGTGTCCTGAGCGCGCCAGTAGCGGTCGTTCACGTCGGTCAAGTAGTACAGCCCGTCGGCCACCTCCATGTAGACGGAATGGTTCGCGTGCAAGTAGGCCGGCAGCTCCTCGACGGTGATCTCGAGGGCTTCCACGTCCTTTTTACCCATAGGGCTCCCTTTCTTCCGAGGGCCATCAATTGCTCGTGCTTCCATCATAGCGGTTTCCCCGCAAACCGCACCCGCCCGCAGCAAATCCCCCTGTTTTGCCATACCCGCTCGCCGGCGAACAAAGCAGCGCCTCTTGGCTAGGCTGCGGCGAAGACTTCCTTTTCCACCACCAGGTTGTTCTTGATGTGGCCGACGAGCTTCTGCAGGGCGTCGATGCAGTTGGGGCGGATATCCGCGCCGATGAGCACGTACATGAGCGAGTCGCCCACCTCGCAGCGGCCCTCGTTCAGCCAGGTGCGCACGTAATAGACGCCGGGCCAGGTGAGCGCTTCGGCCTCGGCGGCGGCCAGGCCCTCGGCGTCGTAGGAGAACTCGACGGCCACCACGTCGCCCAGACCCTCCACGCCTTCGCGCACCTGGGCCTTCGGCGTCACGCGCACCACGCCGTTATGGGTAAGGAACATGCCGCACTGGGCAGCGGCCGGATCGGCCTTGGCCTCGCGCAGCCACTGATCGACGGAGGGTTCTTGCTTTGCCATGGAGGCACCTTTCTCGCAAGCCAGCCCAACAGCGGCCGTACGGCGGCGCGGGTGGCGCAGTTTATCTTGCGCTGAGAATGCTATCACGTTTCGCCCGCGCCGCTCCATCCAGACCGCTCGTTTTCCCCTACCGTAATTTAACGGCACAGACACACAACAATGACCTCGCAGCTGATACCATAGGCGCCATCTTTGACGAACCGACGAAAACTCGCACGACGCGGGCACGCGCGAAATGGCCGCCGCCCCTCGAGCGCAGATAGGCCCCTCGGCCCCGATTGCGAAAGGATGAGCACGATGTCGCTTCCCGCATCCGACCTGACCAAGCAGCCCGACCACCGCACCACCATGGACCTGGGCGCCGTGCTGCCCGAGACTGCCGAGGTGCGCGACGACCACCTGTTCATCGGCGGGGTCGACATGGTGGAACTGGCCCGCGAGCAAGGCACGGCACTCTACGTGTTCGATGAGGCCGACCTGCGCCACCGCATGGAAACCTACCGCGAGGCCTTCCGCAGCCGCTACGAGAACTCCGATGTCATTTACGCGTCGAAGGCGTTCCTCAATAAGGAAGTGGTGCGCATCGCCGAGGCCGAGGGGCTGTGCCTCGATGTGTCCGGCGGCGGCGAGCTGGCCTGCGCCCAGGCGGTGGGCTTTCCCATGGAGCGCGTGTTCGTGCATGGGAACAACAAGACGCCGCAGGAGCTGGAAGAGGCCATCGCGGCCGGCGTGGGCCGCATTGTGCTGGACAGCCGCATCGAGCTGGCCCGCGTGAATGAGATTGCCGGGCGACTCGGGGTCGTGCAGGACGTGTACATGCGCATCACCCCCGGCGTGGAGGCCGACACCCACGAGTACATCCGCACCGGCTGCGAGGACTCGAAGTTCGGCTTCACCATGCGCGAGGACTTCGCCTTCAAGTGCGTGGCCGATGTGCTGGCGGCGGAAAACGTGCGCCTTGTGGGCCTGCACTGCCACATCGGGTCGCAGATTTTCGCACTGCACTCGTTCCGCGAGGCGGCGGCCGTGATGGTAGAGTTCATGGCGCGCATCCGCGACACCTACGGCCACGAGATCACCGAGCTGGACTTGGGCGGCGGCTTGGGCATCGCCTACCTGGCCGAGCATGAGCCCTCCACAATTGACGACTTCGCCGAGGTCACCTGCTCGGCGGTACGCGATTTGTGCGGCATCCACGGTTTGCCGCTGCCGCGCCTTTTGGTGGAGCCCGGCCGCAGCCTGGTAGCCAACGCCGGCGTCACGCTGTACACGGTGGGCATTCTGAAGACGCTGCCGGGCATTCGCAAGTACGTGGCCGTGGACGGCGGCATGTCCGACAACATCCGTACGGCGCTCTACCACGCCGACTACGAGCCCACCATTGCCAACAAGGCCGGGCAGCCGCGCACGGAAATTGTCACCCTGTGCGGCAAGCACTGTGAAAGCGGCGACGCCGTAGTCATCGACATGCCGCTACAGACCCCGGAGCTGGGCGATATCGTGTGCGTGTTCGGCACCGGCGCCTACAACATGACCATGGCCAGCAACTATAACGGCCAGCCGCGCCCGGCCGTGGTGTTCGTGCGCGACGGTGTGGCCCGCGTCGTCACCCGCCGCGAGACCTACGCCGACCTCTACCAGCGCGATTTGTAGGAAACGGGGCTCAACTCGGCGAGATCGAGCCCCTTCGGCTCCGCCCGTGAGACAGCGCCCCGGAGGGGTGTCCATGTTCTGCCGCTGCTACTGCGCGAATGCGCTGCGCGTCTTTCGGAACATGAGACACCCCTCCGGGGCGCTGTCTCACAATTGACTTTCGGTTTCGTGGCAGTCTGGCCGCAGCTTTTCTGTGCTGTCGCCGCAACGGGCTGATTCTTACTATGGTGGCTCTATCCGAATGAGGACACCGCGCCCGAACCGCGCTTTTGGGCCGCCCGATCACCGGATCGCGCGGGCCGATCTGTACCAGATTGCAAGGATCGAGGCTTTTATGAATGCTATCTATCAGCGCTGCAGCGTGCGCCAATTCACCAGCGAATCCGTGAGCATCGGCGACATCGAGAAGCTGCTGCGCGCCGCCATGGCTGCCCCCTCGGCCGTGAACCAGCAGCCCTGGGAGTTTTACGTCGCCCGCGACGAGGCTACCCGCATGGCCCTTTCCACCACGAGCCCCTATGCGGGGCCGACCAAGAACGCCCCCTGCGTCATCGTCCCGTGCACCCGTACCGAGGGCCTGCGCGCCCCAGAAGACGCCCCGCTTGACATGAGTGCCGCCGTGGAGAACATCCTCATTGAGGCTGCCGACCTTGGACTCGGCGCCGTATGGCTCGGCATCGCCCCGGAGCAGGCGCGCATGGATGCCGTAGCTGTGACCCTCGGCCTGCCGAAAACCGTCGAGCCCTTCGCGCTTATCGCCGTGGGGCACCCCGAGCGCAAGCCCGAACCGAAGGGCCCCTCGCGCTACGACGAGACGCGCGTCCACTGGATTTAGGAGCAGGGCGGCAAGGGCATGGCCCTTGCCCTACGGAGGCAACCACAGCAGATCGTAGGGAAAGGGCCATGCCCTTGCCGCCTTTTGTCGTGCGCTCGCACTTATGCCGACGTCGCGCCATGCTTCTCATTCTATGACCCTGGGGCTTAGGGTATACTGGCTTCCGCAATTTCGTTCAAAGTGCAGGAGCACCTCATGGCCCACGACACCAATCTTGCCGACACCGGCGACCTCATTGAAACCCCCGCCGTACCCCGCGAGCACTTCGCCTCGCGCCTCGGCTTCATCCTCATCTCGGCCGGCTGCGCCATCGGCCTCGGCAACGTGTGGCGCTTCCCCTACATCGCCGGCGAGTACGGCGGGGCGGCCTTCATCGTCCTGTATCTCATCTTTCTCGTCATTTTGGGCCTGCCGGTCATGGTGATGGAGTTTGCCGTAGGCCGCGCCTCGCAGCGCTCGGCCGCCCAGGCCTTCGAGCGCCTGCAGCCCTCGGGCCGCTGGAACTGGTTCTCGTGGTGGGGATACATCGGCTGCATGCTGCTCATGATGTTCTACACCACGGTGTGCGGCTGGATGCTCGCCTATATGGCGAAAATGGCCACGGGCACCTTCGTCGGGCTGGACCCCGACGGCGTGGCCGGCGTCTTCGGCGCCATGCTCGCCAATCCCACGGAGATGATCGGCTGGATGCTCGCCGTCATCGTCATCGGCTTCTTCGTGTGCAGCCTGGGCCTTCAGAAGGGTGTGGAGCGTATCACGAAGGTGATGATGCTCTGCCTGCTCGGCGTCATGGCCCTGCTCGTCGTGCGCTCGGTCACCCTGCCCGGCGCCGCCGAGGGCCTCGCCTTCTACCTAGTGCCCGACTTCGGCAAGATGTTCGCCGGCGGGCTGCCCGGCTTCGGCGATGCGGTGTACGCGGCCATGGGCCAGGCGTTCTTCACGCTGTCGCTGGGCATTTCCGCCATGGAGATCTTCGGCAGCCGCATCGGCAAGCAGAACTCGCTCACCGGCGAGGCCCTGCGCATCTGCGGGCTCGACACGGCGGTGGCCATCCTCGCGGGCCTCATCATCTTCCCCGCCTGCTTCGCGTTCTCGGTGGCGCCCGACCAGGGCCCCTCGCTCGTGTTCGTCACCCTGCCCAACGTCTTCGAGCAGATGCCGCTCGGGCAGCTGTGGGGCACGCTCTTCTTCGTGTTCATGAGCTTCGCCGCGCTGTCCACCATCATCGCCGTGTTCGAGAACCTCATCACCTTCACCATGGAGAAATGGGACCTCACCCGCCGCGAGGCCATCAAGCGCACGGCCATTCTGGTGACGGTGCTGTCGCTGCCCTGCGCGCTCGGCTTCAACCTGTGGGCCGGCGTCACCATCCCCGGCATCGGCGACATACAGTCCATCGAGGACTTCATCGTGTCGAACAACCTCCTGCCGCTGGGAAGCCTTCTGTACGTGGTGTTCTGCATTTCGAAGAAGGGCTGGGGCTGGAACAACTTCCTGGCCGAGGCCGACACGGGCGTCGGCGCGAAGTTCCCCCGCTGGGCCCGCGGCTGGCTCACCTTCGGCCTGCCGGCGCTTATCATCGTGATCTTCATCATGGGCTATGTGCCGAAGATCATGCTGTGGGCGGGCATCGGCTAGGACCTAAGCCCCGCACGACGCAACCGGCGCCGCCCGTCCCGCGCACTTGTCGGGACGGGCGGCGTTTTCTTCTCGACGGTGCTGCCGGCTTCCGCTATACTGCCTTTCGGTGCCTGATGCCCGAGTGGTGGAACGGCAGACACGACGGTCTCAAAAACCGTTGCCGAAAGGTGTGCGGGTTCAAATCCCGCCTCGGGCACCATCTTAAAAACGCAGCGGCTCCCCTCGGGGAGCCGTTTTCGATTACGCCTGCCTTCATTCGCGGCGCGGAAGACCAGAGGGCTATAGGCCAAAAAGTGCGTCCGACTAATCGTTCACTGACGGTACTCGATCGCCGCATGAAGGCCCGATAGATCGCCCGGCTTCATCCATCGCGCTCCCAGGCAAGAAAAAGGGGCTGCCCCTATGGACAGCCCCAAGTAGCGATTCCAGCAGCCTTTAGATGTCGGCCAGCGTGAAATCCTTCTCGCCGTTGAACACAGCCAGGGCGTCGGCCACCGACCAGTCGGCCAGGGTGATGGCAGAAATGGCCTTGGTCAGGCGCACCGCCTCGTCCAGCGAGCGCTGGTGGATGTTGCGGCCCGTGGCGTTGCCGTCGGCGCCGCCCACGTGAATCTGGTCGTAGAGCTGGGTGAGGAACGTCTCGGCATCGACCGTGGAGCCGCCGGCGCACACCAGGCCGCAGCGGCCGGCGGCGGTGGAGGCCACCTTCAGCGCCTCGGCGGCGGAACGGCCGTCCTCGGGCTTCGGCGGGTTCACCTTCACGAAGTCGGCACCGAGGCAGAGTGCCACGCCCGCCGCGCCGGCAATGAGGTCCGGGTCCTTCTCGGCGGTGACGGCCTTGCCGCGGGGGTAAATCCACAGCACGACGATCATGCCGTTGGCATGGGCCTGGGCGATGAGCTCGCCGGCCTCGGCCATCATGGTGGCCTCGTACTCGGAGCCCAGGTAGATGGTGTAGCCGAGGCCCACGATGTTCACGCCGGCCTCCTTCATGGCCAAAATGGCGTCAAAATCGTAGAGCTGCGGAGAATAGGGGTCCTCCTGCTTGGTACCCACGATGTTGGTCTTGGAGTTCATCTTCACCAGGTAGTTGATCTCCGGGTAGTCGGCCGCGTACTGGGCCACCAGGCCGCGCTGGCCGGCGAGCACGCCGCACACACCCTCGGACCCGATCTTGAACAGATGCTCGGGATCGAGGTCGGCGATGTCGATGCCCTCGCCGTAGAAGTCCTTGTTCAGGTGCTCGATCTTCTGATCGCAGGCGAACAGCATGAGGCGGCCCGTCTCGCGGGTGGCCTTCATGTAGTTGGAGATGTACTCGTCACGCATATCGGGCATGACGTCGGCGGGAACGCGCACCTGATCACGGGTGATCTTCGGCATGGGTATCCTCCTTGATTCGCAAATAAACAACGCTGCCCATTGTAGCGAATCGGCCGGCTAGCGCGCCTTGTTTCACAAAGAAAGTGGGCTGAGACGGGGAACTTTGCCGGAAGGCGCCGACGCCGGGGGGCTTGCGGCGCCCGCGCGCTATAATCAGGCGCACCAACGCGGCAGCGGCGCGGCAGATGGGCGCACAGGCAAGGCAGAAGGAGGCACGGTGGCGGTGGGTACGCTCGACAATATGCAGGTGAAGGTGACACGGCCCTATCGCGAGGCCGATCTGGAGGCCATGACGGCCATCTGGAACGAGGTGGTGGAAGCCGGCAACGCGTTCCCCCAGACCGAGCCCCTCACCCTTGAGGAGGCCCGCACGTTCTTCGCCGAGCAGTCGCACACGGCGGTGGCCACCGTGAACGGCCAGGTGAGGGGGCTCTACATTCTGCACCCGAACAATGTGGGCCGCTGCGGGCACGTATCCAACGCCAGCTTCGCCGTAGCTTCCGACAGCCGTGGCGAGGGCATCGGGCGCCTGCTGGTGGAAGACGCCCTGCGCGCCTCGGCGGCCTGCGGCTTTCGCGGCCTGCAGTTCAACGCCGTGGTAGCTAGCAACACGCGGGCCCAGGCGCTCTACGAGAGCCTCGGCTTCACGCGCATCGGCATGATTCCCGGCGGCTTCCTCAACGGCAAGGGCGTCTACGAGGACATGTTCATCTACTACCACGAGACGGCCTAAGCCGCCGCGCCGGAAAACGGACGCCTTCCCTATTTCTTCTTGGTGATGCGGCTGTAGATGACGAGGGCGACGACGGCGACAAGGGCGGTGACGGCGAAAATGGCCACCGACTGGGCGATGTCGCCGGTTACCAGGCCACTGGCCGCGTAGGTGGAAAGCACGATGCCCGGGATACGCGCGAAGTTCGAGATGAGCACGAACGAGCGCATGGACATGTGGGTCAGCGGCGTCAGGTAGGTGAACACATCCTTCGGCAGCCCCGGAATGAGGAACAGGATGAACACGATGGCGTTGAACTTCGGCGACTTCTCCCATTCGCGGAACTTGCCCATGTACTTCTCGGGCACCATGGCCTGAACGAACGGCGCCCCCAGCTTGTGCACGAGCGCGAAGATGAACGAGCTGGAGATGATGCACCCCAGCCAGATGATAAGCGCCCCCAGCCACGGCCCGTAGATCATGCCGGCGGCCACCTGCACCACCTCGCCGGGAATGAAGGCCACCACGATTTGCAGGAACTGAATGGCCAGCAAAATGAGGAAGCCCCAGGGGCCGGCGTTGCGCACCTCGGTGGTGACGCGCTCGATGCCGCCGGGCTCGGCCAGCTCGTGGATCATGGGCCACAGCGCCACGCACACGATGATCATGATGATGAAGAACACAATGAGGCCCACGAACTTGAAGATATCGGCGGCGGGCATGGGGTGCCCGGCCACGGTCTTCTCTTCGTGGGCCTTGGCCTCCAGCTTCTGAAGGCGCTCGGAGTGGTGGGTGTGGTCGGTTCGGCTCATAGTCTCCAGCTTACCAGAGCGCGCCGGGCAAAGGGGTGCCCTTCAGACACTCTTAACGTTCGTGACGAAATCGTAAGGGCGAAGCAGGCGAGGCTAGTCGTCTTCGTGACGGGCCTTGTCGTACTCTTCCTTGAAGGCGGCGAACATGCCGCTGGCGCGCTTAATTTGGCGCCCCGTGGCGTAGGCTCCCTTGTTCACGGCCTTGCCGGCCGCTTTGGTGGCACTCGACACCGCCGGCTTCACCGACTCCACCGTCTCGCGGGCGCGCTCGGCCACGACCGCCGTGGCCTCGCCGGCCTTCGCGGCCAGACCGCCCTCGGCGGAAAGCTCGGCCACTTCATCGCCCACGAGGATGGCGCCGAGCACCGGCTCCTCGCCCTCGCCAGTGACGTTCAGGGCGCTGCCGATGCCGCGCTTGAAGCCGCGGATCATCGAGGCGGGAATCTCCTTCACGCCGAGCAGCGCGTTGGCCGTGGCGCCTTGGGTGATTTGCAGGCTCTCCACCTCGCCGGTGCGGCGGTCGAAGGTGACATCGCCCACCAGGCCGTAGGCCGTGCCGTCTTCACCCACCACGGGCAGCCCCACCCACAGCACGCAGTCGTCCCAGTTCACGCCGAGGGCCTTGCAGGCCCCCTTGTCGGTGGCCTCGGGGGCGCGCTTCACGAGGATGCGGCCATCGACCACGTCGTAGCCGTTCAGGGCGACGAACACATCGCGGCGGCGGAACATCCACAGAAGGTCGGGGCGCTTGACGATGAAGCCGACGCAGCGGCGCTGGCTGGGATGGAACACGCAGTGGCGCACCTTGCCCAGCTTCTTCGCGGCGTCGGGCTTCTTGGCCGAGCTCTTGTCGGCAAACACGCGCTTGCCGACAAGCTCGGAGGTGGTGATGAGTTTCTGTGCCATGGGGGTGTTATTCGTCCTTCTTGGCTTTCTTGTCGGCCTTGTCCTTCGCGTTGCCGGCAGCCTCCTCGGCGGCCTCTACGGCCTCGTGGGCCGTCTCGGTGGCGGCATCGACGGCATCCGTGGCCGCATCGGCAGCGGCGTCTACGGCATCGGCGGCATCGGAGTCGTCGCCGACGTTCTTGGCCACCTGGTCGGCAATGCGCTGGCGGGCCGACTCGATCTTCTCGCGCAGCTCGTCGCCCTTCTCGTTGATGGTGGGCGACAGGTTGCTGGCAGCCTCCTGGATGGAAGCGGCCACATCGGCACCGCGGGCCGCGGCCTCGGAGGCAATCTCCTGGCCCTTGGCGGTCATGTTGTTCACCATCTCGGCGCCCTTGGTGGCCGCCTGCTGGTACATATGCTGGGCGCTGGCTGCAGCATCCTCGCCCCACTCCTGGGCGTTGCCGAACACGTCGCTGGCCTTATCGGCCACCATGGCGCGGGTCTCCACGCCGGAACGGGGGGCTGCCAGAAGCGCGGCGACGGCGCCTACGACGCCACCGATCAAGAACATTCCGAATTTGTTGGCCATGATTGCCTCCTTCATTGACGGACTATCAAGTTGGCTCATTATAGGAGGAGAGCCCCGCCATCGGGGCCCTCGATGCTCATCCCTCACCTTACGGTAAACTAGCCGTCACAGATCATCGATGAGCGAATCTCTTATAAAAAATCTTAGCGTGACTCCTTGACGTGAGACAGTGCCCCGGAGGGGTGTCTCATCTTCCGAAAGCCATGCGGCGCTTCGCGCAGGAGGAGCCCCTGAAGATGAGACACCCCTCCGGGGCACTGTCTCACCGGGGCGCTGCCCCACTCCTTTAGAAGCTGGCGCCGCGGGCATAGGCCTCGTTGACGAGCGAGTCGAGCACCGCCGGCAGCGACAGGCCGGCTGCCCCGCAGGCCACGGGGAACAGCGACCGGTCGGTCATGCCCGGCGACACGTCCACCTCGAAGCAGCGGGCCTGGCCGCCGTCCCAAATGAGGTCGATGCGGCCCAAGTCGCGCACGCTGTAGGCGCGGTACACCTCCAGCGCCGCCCGCTCGATTTCCGCCCGCATGGCCTCGGCCACGGCCGGATCCGGGGAAAGCGAGGCGGGGCGCACCGGGCAGAAGAACTCCACGGCGTCCTCGTGCATGCGGGCCTCGGCGTCGTAGAAACCCTCGCGGGCGACAATTTCCACTGGAGGCAGCGCATGGGCGTCCCAGCCGGTGCCGAGCACCGCCACGGACAGCTCTACGCCGTCGACCCACTGCTCGATGTTCACGGCCTCGTCGTAGGACAGCGCATCCAGAATGGCCTCACCCAGCTCTTCCTGGCTTTCCACCTTGTGAATGCCCAGGGCGCTGCCGCCGTGGGCCGGCTTCACGCACACCGGGTAGCCCCCGATGACGCGGTCGGCCACCATGTCGAGCGCCGTGGCGGCGCCCATGTCCTTGAAGGCATCGCGGGTGATAAGCACGCCCTGGGGCCACGAGGCCACGCCGTCCTCGCCGGTGAGGTCGCGGTACTTCGCCAGCGACGAGTGCAGCGCGTCTTTGTTCCACGCGCGATGGCAGACGCTGGCCGGCGAGCCCACGAACGGAATGCCGAGGAACTCCAGCAGGCTCTGGATGGTGCCGTCCTCGCCGTGCTTGCCGTGCAGCGCGTTGTACACCACGTCGGGCCGCTCGCTGCGCAGCGTGGGGACGAGGTCGGCGTTCGTGTCCAGCGGCACCACCTTGTGCCCGGCCTCTTCCAGCGCGGCACAGACCACCTTGCCCGATGCCAGCGACACCTCGCGCTCGAAGGACTTGCCGCCCATCAGCACTGCTACTTTCATACCTTCTCCTTTGTTCCTCCCCGCCGGTCGGAGCCGTTGTCCAACTGCGGCAATGCTCAGAGGGACATGGGGTGGTGCTCACCAAGCGAGTTCCGCAGCGAACGAAACAGTCCAGTGGACTGTTTCGCCGAGCGAGGACTGTCTGAGCGACTGAGCACTACCCCGTGGCCCGATCCCGGGGGACTTGCTACCGTTATTCTCCGGCCGCTTCCTCGGCCGGTGCGGCGGCTTCTTGGGCGCTTACGGTCTTCTCTTCGGCGATGTCGATTTGGGCGGCGTCGCCCTCGCGCGCCTGCATGACGGCCTCCTCGTTCTGCTCGGAATCGGCGATGATCTCCGACCAGGGGGTGGCTGTTTTCTCGTCGGCCATGATGGCCTCCTTTCCGTAACCCGGCAGGGCGCCGGCATTGATAAACACGCGGTACAGCTCGAGGCGCTCCTCGATGACGCCGGCCAGGCGGCGGATCGCCTCGGTGATGGATGCCGGCTCCTCGAAGCTGAAGTTCACGCGCATCGAGTTGCGGCCGGTTTTCCCATCGGGGAAGAACGAATTCCCCGGCACATAGGTTACGCCCGCCTCGAGCGCCTCGGCAAGCATCGAATCGGTATCCATATAGTCCGGCAGCGTTACCCAGAGGAACATGCCGCCCTCGGGGTGCGTCCAGGTGGCCTCGGGCGGGAAGAACTCCTCGAGGGCCGCCAACATGGTGTCGCGGCGTTCCTTGTACACTTGCACGAACTTCTGCAGGGTGCGCTGCCAATTCACGTCGGTGAAGTAGTGCTGCACGATGAGCTGGTCGAAGGAGCTGCCGCACAGGTCGGCCCCCTGCTTCACCAAATTGATGCGCGCGAGCACCGCCTCGGGGGCGGCAATCCAGCCGGTGCGCAGGCCCGGCCCCAGCATCTTCGAGATGGTGCCCAGGTAGATGACGTTGTCGTCCATGGCCTTCAGCGGCACCTGGTGGCCGCCGTCGTAGCGCAGACGGCCGTAGGGGTCGTCTTCCACCACCATGAAGTTGTACTCGTGGGCCAGCTGCAGAAGCCGGCGACGGCGCTCGGCGGTCATGGTGACGCCGCCGGGGTTCTGGAAGTTCGGGATGACGTAGCAGTACTTCAGGCGCGGGTTGCCCTTGCCGATGCGCTCAAGCTCGGCCTCCAGCAGGTCCATGCGCATGCCCTCTTCGTCGAAGGGGATGGCGCGCACGTCGGGCTCGAAGGCGGAGAATGCCTGGAGCGCCCCCAGGTAGGTGGGGCCCTCGGTGATGATGATATCGCCCGGGTCGATGAAGGCCTCGGCGATGAGGCTTAGGGCCTCCTGGGCGCCGGTGGTGACGAGAATCTCGTCGGCCTTCACGCGAATGCCCAGGTCGCGCATCATGTCGGCCAGCACGGCGCGCAGGCCCGGGGCGCCGTTGGTGGGGCCGTACTGCAGCGACAGGGCGCGGGCCTCGGGGCTGTCCACGGCGGCCAGGGTGGCGGCGCGCACATCCTCGGGGGGCAGAAGCGAGACGGCCGGCATGCCGCCCGACAGCGAGATGACGTCTTCGCGGGTAGCGGCGGCGAACAGGTCGCGCACGGCCGAGGAGCGCATCTTGCGCACGCGGCGGGCGATTTTGTCGCCGGTGGTGTCGAAGGTAATGTGGGCTGATGACATGGCTACTCGACCATCCCTTCCAAAAGCGCCAAGGCCGCCTTCACAGCCGCCAAAGCGATGAGGTCATCGGTAAAGTTTACTGCAACGCGGGCCAAACCCTCGGCGGGGGAAAGCCATTCCGTGGTACCTACAAAAGTGTGGTCGGTCACGGTTTTTCCATCGCTGACCTGGTAATCGATGATAAGATGCTCCAGCACGTGGGGAAGCGAGGTGCGCGGCAGGTAAGCGGCGAACGGCAGGCCTTCGTCGTTCAGGCACCGGTGCTGGCGCAGCGTGGGGCGCGCCGCCAGCAGCCGTTCCGCCGCCGCCTCGCCGAGGCAGGCCTCAGGCCCTGCGGCCACGCGAACGAGCAGCACCATGCGGTTATGCTCGAAGGCGATGCGCGCGACGGCCAGCGCGGCCATGGAAGCTACCGGTCCTCGGCGGGGTCGGACGCATCGGCGGCGTCGGTCGCGTCGGACGCATCGGCCGCATCGGACTCTTCGGCAATATCGGACGCGTCGGCCGTATCGGGCCCCTCGGCCTCCGCACCTGCACCGTCAGACACGTCGTTGTCGAACGCGCCCGCGCCGGAACCACCCGTACCCGCACCCGAGCCTTCTGCGCCCGTCGTACCCGTAGACCCCGCGCTTCCCGAAGAAGAAGCAGACGCCGCCGTGGCCACCTGCGTGGAAGGCGTGCGCGACAGCAGCGTGACGCCCTTCTCGGCCTGCACCTCGGGGGCCAGCTCGTTGCCCTGGATCTTCTCAATGAGCGCGCGCACCGTCCAGCCCGCATCGGCGCCGAGGGTGTCACCCCCGGTAAAGCGCCCGTCGACCAGGGCCAGCTCGTCGCGGTCGAGCGAGAAGCGGTAGCGCCCTCCCCCGGCAAGGTTGCCGAAGCCCAGCTCGAAGGTCTTCGTCTCGGGGTCGAGGGTGTAGCCGTAGGACACGTCGTCGGTCAGGCGGATGCGGTCTTCGGTAATGGTGATGGGCGTGGAAGTGCCGGCCAGGTACCACGTGCCCTGAATGTCGGCCGCATCGTCGGCCGAGAACCACCGCAGCCACGCGAAGCCGCCCGCCGCCGCACCCGCCAGCGCGAGCACCACCACGAGCACGGCGATAAGCGCCACGTGCGCCGGGCGCAGCCGCCGACGGCGCCGGGCCTCGGCCGGCGTGCGCACACGCGAGGGGGTTTCAGTTGTACCGTCGTCGGCGCCGGGGCGCGCAACCCGCGAGGCAGGCCGCCTTGCGGGCGTCGTCTGGGCCATGGCGAACTAGACCTCTTCCGGCCCGATCACCGTCTTGCCGCCCATGTAGGGCACGAGCACCTCGGGCACGGTGATGGTGCCATCGGGGTTCTGATAGTTCTCGATGACGGCGGCCATGGTGCGGCCCACAGCCAGACCGGACCCGTTCAGCGTGTACAGGTAGCGGCTGCCCTTGAAGTTGGCCGGGTCGCGGTACTTGATGCCGGCGCGACGGGCCTGGAAGTCGGTGCAGCAGCTGCAGGAGGAAATTTCCTTGTAGGCGTTGTAGCTGGGCAGCCACACCTCCACGTCGTAGGTTTTCGCCGACGAGAAGCCGATGTCGCCGGTGCACAGCGAGATGACGCGGTAGGGCAGCTTCAGCTGCTGCAGGATGTTCTCGGCGTCCTCCACCATGGACTCCAGCTCGGCAAAGCCGGTCTCGGGGGTGGCGAACTTCACCATCTCCACCTTCGAGAACTGGTGCACGCGGATGATGCCGCGGGTGTCGCGACCAGCGGAACCGGCCTCCTCGCGGAAGCACGGGGTGAAGGCGCAATAGTGCAGCGGTAGCTGGTCAGCCTCAAGCACCTCGCCGGCGTGCAGGTTCGTCAGCTGCACCTCGGCCGTGGGAATGAGGTAAAGTCCCTCGGTGGTGTGGAAGAGGTCTTCCTCGAACTTCGGCAGCTGGCCCGTGCCCGTGAGCGTGGCCGTGTTGGCCAGGGCCGGCACCCACCACTCCTTGTAGCCGCGAGAGGTGTGCTGGTCCAGCATGAACGAGATGAGCGCGCGCTCGAGACGGGCACCGGCGCCGCCCAGCACGTAGAAGCGGCTCTCGGCCAGCTTCACGCCGCGCTCGAAATCAATGATGTTGAGCGCCGGGCCCAAATCCCAGTGGGCCTGGGCCTCGAAGCCCTCGGCGGCGAAATCGCGCGGGGTGCCCCAGCGGCGCACCTCGGGGTTGTCGTCTTCGTCGGCGCCCACCGGGGTGGTGGCGTCGGTCAGGTTCGGCACGGACATCATGAGCGCGTCCATGGCAGCCTCGGCCTCGGCGCGGGCCGCGGCGGCCGCCTCCAGCTTCTCGTTGATAGCGCGCACCTGTTCCTTGGCGGCCTCGGCCTCGTCCTTCTTGCCGGCGCCCATGAGCGCGCCAATCTCCTTGGAAATGCGGTTGCGGTCGGCCTGGAGGGCCTCCTCCTCGGCGATGACCTCGCGGCGGCGCGCATCGAGCGCCGTGAACTCGGCGGGGTCGAAGGACGCGTGGCGGTTCTTCATGTTCTCGGCCACCTCGTCGAGGTGCTCGCGTACGTACTTGATGTCCAGCATGGGGGCTCCTCTACTTCTCTTCCTCGTCGTCGTCATCGTCGAACAGCGACCAGTCGTCTTCGGTCTTCTCGTGGTTCTTGTACTGCTTGCGCGTCTTGCGCTCGAGAATAAGGCACACGATGATGCTGATGATGAGGCCGCCGCCGACCAAGATGCCGATGCCCGGCATGGTTTCGAACAGGAAGTGGTACAGCTCTTCGATATTCATGAAATTCCGCTTTCTTCATGGGCGAACGCCGCTTGCGCGCGGCGCAGGTTCTCGTCGCTAACGGGGCAAGTATACACCACCACGCCCCGCTCGCGCCGCGTGGGGGTAAACGGTCACAGGAGTTCTTCGGGCGCCTCGGCGTCCACGTCCACGAACCACTCCTCTTGGGCCCAGCGGGCGCGGTCGGGCAGGTTCATGAGCGCCGCGATAATGCCGAGAAGCCCTGGCACGAGCGCGCCCAGAAGGGCTGCGGCATCAGGCAGGTACGAGCCGCCGAAGTTCGTCAGGTGCGCCGCCGCGCAGACGCCCACCATAAGGGCCACGGCCGCCAGCACCGAGCCTAAGATGTCGAAGGTGCGGGTGCCGCGCACGCAGCAGAGGCTGTAGAGGCCCGCAGCGGCCACCCACGAGAGCCCGATGAGCCACGTGCCGCCCTGGCTCGCCAGGGCCATACAGCCGGCCTGGGGGTTGCTCGCGAAGCCGAGGTGCATGATGATGTCCCAGTTCATGAGGTTGATGGACCCGCAGCCGGCCATAATGAGCGCCACCACGAAGGCGAAGGCCGCGGTGATCATCGACTGCACGACGGGCAGCAGCACGCCGCAGCTTATCGGAGATATGGCCGCGAACCCGAAGGAGCCGAATAGCGGCTGCATGAGCGCCGGCACCACCTGGCGCGTGCCGCGGCAGCCCACGAAGTACCACCAGGCTGCCACCGCGGCCACCAGCAGCGCCGTAAGCACCCAGGCCCCGGCGCCGGCCAGGCCCACGGCCAAGGCGGCATAGCCGAACAGCGCGCCGATGGAGGGTCGGATGAGCGCCACGACGGCGCAGACGCCCACAACGGCCCAGTAGGCGATGGGGGCGTCGGTGGCCAGGCCCAGGGCCGAATCGGGGGTGAGGTGCAAATTCGCCATGCCGGCCGCGGCCAGCAGCGCCACGGCGGCGGCGGCCAACAGGTGTCCCACCACGGCCACGCCGCGCAGGCCGAGCCGGTCCACCAGCGGGGGCAGCGGGGGCGCAGGCTCGGCTGGCTCCTCCTCTTCCACCACTTCCACCTTGTCGTTCACGATATCGGCCAGGGCGCGCTTGCCCTTCTTGGCGTTCCCGAGCAGGGGCGTGAGCGCCTCGGCGAAGGCGGCCACGTCCTCGAAGCGCTCGTCCTTCTCGGGGTCGAGGGCGGTGAACATGATATCGTCGGCCTCGGCGTCCAACTCGTCCCAGCACAGCGACGGCAGCACGAGCTCGGCGTCTTCGATAACCTCCTCGGCGGCGTCCAAATCGGGGGCGAAGAATGGGTTCGACCCGGTGAGCATCTCGTAGGTGAGGCTCGCGAGCGCCCACTCGTCGGTGCGCACGTCGAGCGGCTCCTGGCGCATCTGCTCGAGCGGCATGTAGCCGATGGTGCCGCCGCCGGTGGTGCCCGAGCCGGAGGCGTCCATGAGGGCAGCCAGGCCGAAGTCGGTCACCTTCGCCACGCCCTTGCTGTTCACGATGACGTTTTCCGGCTTGATATCCAGGTGCAGGGTGTTCTCGCCATGGGCCACCTCAAGCGCGTGGGCCACGGCGGTGAAGACGGCGGCCACCACGTCGAGGGTGATGTTGTCGTCCACCTCGTCGATGATTTGGGCGAGGGTCTTGCCCTCAACGTACTCCATGATGACGTAGGCGCAGCCGTCCTCCACCGCGCAGTCGTACACCGTGACGATGTTCGAGTCGGAGAGCTTCGCCACCGAGCGCGCCTCTTCCAGGCCCGGAATGTGCTCGAACAGGTCTACTTCCTCGGGCTCGGGGGGCTCCTCGGCGATGACGCGGCTGGCGCGCACTCCGCGCAGGTGGCGCACGTCCACCTCTTCGGCGGCCGGGGCCACCGACGTGAAGCCCGAGGTGGCATCCACCTCGGCGGTCGGCTCGTAGGGCGCCTCGGGCGCGTGGCGCGTCTTGCGAGACACGCGGCCCTCGAGGCGCGCGGGGCCGGCAGCGGCAGCGGCGCCGGCGAAGTCGGTGGTCGTGGCCGACCAGGGGATCATGGTCTCTTCCCAGGTTTCTTCGCCGTCGGCGGCCTCATCATCCCAAGGGGGCACTTCGGCGCCGGCGCGCTCGGCGGCCACGGCGGCGCACTGCTCGTCCCACGTGGGAACGGCGCGCGAGGCCGAGGGTGCGGAAGTTGCGCGGGCGGCCGAGGCGTGCGGCGTGACCGTGGCAGCAGCTGAGGGAGCGCTTTCCGCAGCCCCTTCCAAGTCGGCCGCCATGCGAGCCTCCAGGGCCACGAGCCGCGCGCGGGCCACCTCGTCTTCCGAAAGCTCGATGGACTTGATGGCCACGTCGCGCTTGAGGTGCGTGTCGAACGCGTGCACAACGGTGCCGTAGCCGCCGGCACCGGCCTGGCCGATGACGCGGTAACGATCGAGTATGAGCGGGGAGCGTGCCATAGGATGCCATTCTCCTGGTTCGTTTGAGGTGCGTTTGAGTCGAGGCAATTCTACCATTGCGGCAACGAGTTCGCGACGGTCGGTGGCCAGCGGCGCGGGCGTTTTTGCCGCGTGCTAGCATCGAGGCGTTCAATCGAAAGAAAGGGGTTTCCATGCTCACCCTCGGATGTCATCTCTCCCGCCGCGGAGGGTTCCTCAAAATGGCCGAAGAGGCCGTCTCCATCAAGGCGAACACGTTCCAGTACTTCACTCGCAGCCCGCGCGGCAGCGCTCAGGCCGAGCTGAAGGAGAAAGACGTGGAGGCCTACCTCGCCTACAAGAAAGAGCACGGGCTGCACGACGTGCTGGCCTACGCCCCCTACGACACCGACCCGGCCACCGACGAGATGGCCAAGCGCGACTTCGCCCTGGCCGTGTACGCCGAGGACCTGGCGCGGCTGGCCGAAGCGGACGGCTCGCTGTACCTGGTGCGCCCGGGCAGCCGCCTTGCCGCCTCGGTGGAGGAGGGGCTCGCCGATGTGGCCGAAGCGCTCAACCACGTGATTGAGCCCAGCCAGAAGGTGTGCGTGCTGCTGGACACCATGGCCGGCGAGGGCACCCAGGTGGGACGCAGCTTCGAAGAGCTGGCCGCCATCATCGGGAAGGTGAAGCTGGCCGACCATGTGGGCGTGTGCCTCGATGCGGCGGCGGTGTGGGCCGAGGGCTACGACATCGTCGGCGACCTGGACGGCGTGCTCGACGAGTTCGACCGCGTGATCGGCCTTAGCAAGCTGCGGGCCGTGCACCTGAACGACGCCACCCACGAGCGCGGCAGCCATGTGGACCGCCACGCGCGCATCGGCGAGGGGAAGATCGGGTTTGAGGCGCTGGCGGCCATGATCAACAACCCGCGGCTGGCGAACGTGCCGTTCTACCTCGAGGAGCCGGATTCGACGCTGGTCATCTACGAGCACGACATCGCGCGCTTCCAGGAAGCCTACCAGGGCTAGCGAACCCTAAGCGTATTGCCTGAGGCGAACGAGAAGGGCGCCCCTCGGCCGACCGGCCAGGGGCGCCCTTCGTAGCATACGGCGCGGAATGGGAGCGCCGCCCACGTTCGGCGGCGCTGCGGCTTCTAGCGGGCGTGGCGGCCGCCGGGGGCGGCAGCGGGGTACGCGCCGCGGGGCGGCTGGCCGGGGGCGGCGGCGCGCTGGGCGTAGGCGGCCTCTTGGGCGCGGCGGGCCTGGCGGGCCTCCAGTTCGGCGGCGGCGCGGGCGGCGAAGGCGCGCTCAGCCTCGCGACGGGCCTTGCGCGACATCTTTTTTTCGGGCATATCGAAGGGCTTGGCCGAGCCGTTCTGCACCCAGGCATCTACCTCGCGGCCGGAAGGCATGGGGATAGAGCTGGGCGTCCAGCCGGCGCCGGGGGCCGGAGCCGGGCGCGGCGCGGTGGCCGGAGCGCCCGCCGGGGCGCCGTAACCGGCGGGAGCGGGGCGGCCCTGGCGCGGGGCGCCCTGAGGTGCAGCGCCTTGGGGCATCGGGCGGCCCTGCGGTGCCTGGCCTCCGCGAGGCGCGGCGGCGGGACGACCCTGCGGCACCTGGCCCGCGGGCGCCTGCCCGGGCATGGGCGCGCCGCGACCGGGCTGCGGACGCGCTACCGGGGGCTGCGTGGGCATGGGGGCACCAGCCGGCACGCCAGCCGCCGGGCGGCGCGAGCCGTAACTGCGAGCGGCATTGGCGCGGCGGCCGATGACCATCTGCATCTCGGCCACCTTGCGACGCTCGGCCTCGAGCCCGTCGGCCATGCCGCGCATGCGGCGATCGAGAGCGGTGATCCACAGGCACAGCGCCAGCACAGCCACCGCCAGCACGCCAAGCCCCACAGCCACCAGGCCGAACGGCGACGACAAAAACTCAAACACGGGCGAGCCCCTCCCACCTTGCGGGTTAAAAACGTTATTGCTAGGGATGATATACGACCCACCCGCCGTTGTCGATAAGTCAAACCCAAGAATGGCCCCTCATTTTCCCCACGCGACCTTAGGTTTTGGAAGCCTGCTGGCTATTCGGATACCTGGGCGACGAGTTCGGTGAGTTCGGCTACGGTGGCTTGGTTCTTCTTGGCGGCTTCGGCGGCGGCGGCATCGGGGGCGGCGTCGGCGGCTTCCATGGCGACCACGGCCGGCGCGGGGGCCTTCGCGCAGCCGGGGCAACGCAGGGTCACCTGGGTGCCCTCGCCGAGCACGCTCGTGTACACCATCTGCGCATCGGGGCCGAAGAAGCCGATCATGCGGTCGTGCACGTTCTTCACGGCAATGCCGAGCCCCGTGGACGACTCCACCTGGGTGATGTTCGCGCAGGTTTCCTCGCTCATGCCCACGCCGTCGTCGGCCACCACCATGACCACGTCGTCGCCGTCGGCCTCGGCGCTTACCGTGATGGTGAGCTTGCCCTCCGAGGGCATAGCGTGCTTGATGGCGTTCTCAACCAGCGGCTGCACGAGGAACGGCGGCACGAGCATATCCTGCAGCGCCGGGCTCGCCTGCACCTCCAGGGCCACGCGGGCCTCGCCGAAGCGGGCCAGCTCGAAGTTGAAGTAGCGCTGCACCTGGTCCAGCTCGCGGGCCAGCGAGATGCGCTCGGTAGAGTCTTCCAGCGTGCGGCGGTAGAACACGGCGAACTCGCGCAGCAGCGTGCGCGCCTTGGCCGGGTCGGTGCGGATGAACGAGGCGATGGTGTTGATGGTGTTGAAGAGGAAGTGCGGGTTGATCTGCGTCTGCAGCATCTTCAGCTCCATGGAGGCGGCCAGCTTGCGCTGGGTTTCCATTTCCACGGCGGCCATTTGGGTGGCCAGCAGCTGGGCGAAGCCGTGGGCGATGGAGCGCTGGGTCTCGGTGATTTTCCCCGCGTCGCGGTAGTAGAACTTCAGCGTGCCCTCTACGCGGTCGGCCACCATGAGCGGCTCGACGATGGCGGCCTTGATGCGGCTCTGGTCGCTGGGCACCGGCAGGCCGATTTCCTCGGGTGCCAGCAGCACGAGGGTCTTGCCCGTGGCGATGCACTCGTGGGTGGCGCTCGTGCGGATGGCGATACCCGCGGGGTTGTGGGCTTCCTGGTAGCCAGCGTAGCCGAGCACATTTTCGCGGTTGGTAAGGGCCACGGCGATGGCCGAGGTGTTCGGCAGCAGCAGCTCGCACACCTCTTGGGAGGCTTCCTCAGTGAGCCCGTCGCCCATGGCGTCGATCATGGACGAGGCCAGCTGCAGCATGGCATCGGATTGCAGCGCGCGCACGGAATCGGGGTCCATCATCAGGCGGATGACCACCACAATGGACACGGTGAACACGGCGCCGGCCGCCACAAGCACGGGCACGGGGAACTCCGGCTGGGAGAACGTCCACACGAGCGTGATGGCCGCCAGGGCCGCGATGGTGGCCGCCAGCATTTCCTGGTTGAACTTCGGCACCCCGATGCCCCGAGTGGAAACGGTGCCCGATTCGCGCTTCGCCATGACATGCCCCCTGATCGTTGTACTATTGACAGGAAGTATAGCAAAACGGAAGGGACAGAAAAGGGGCTAGCCCCAGAGGCCCAGCTCGTTTATTACCAGCAGGGCGGCGGCTACTACGAGGAAGCCGGCGAAGATGAAGCGCAGGGTGCGCTCGGGCACCCGCGGGATGAGCTTGGCACCGAGGGTGGCGCCGGGGATGGAGCCGCAGGCCACGGCGATGCCGGCGATCCAGTTGATGTTGCCGAGCAGCGCCTGGGTGACAACGCCGGGCACGGCCAGGATCATGACGGCGATAAGTGAAGTGCCCGAGGTGAGCTTCATGGGCACGTGCAGCAGGGCCATCATGAGCGGCACCATGATGAAGCCGCCGCCCACGCCCACGTAGCCCGAGGCGAGGCCAGCGAACAGGCCAATGCCCGCGCCGATGGCCATCTCGCGCAGCCCGATGGAAGGCGCCGCCTCCCAGGCCGCGGCGATCTCCGCCCGCCGCACCTCGGCTGCCGCGTCCTCGGAGGCCACGCTCTGGACGTCCGAGCGCTTCCCCACTTTCGGGGCCTTCAGAGCCTTTCTGAACATGGTGATGCTGGAATAGGCGATGATAAGCGCTGCGGCGCCCATGACGCACCAGTCGGGCGACACCGAGGCGAGCCACACGCCCACGGGCGAGAGACACGCCCCGCCCACGCCGGCGGCAATGCCGAGGCGCGGCAGGCAGGTCTTGTTCCGAATATGGGAAACGGCGCCCGAGATAGACGTGGGAATAATGGTGAACAGCGACGTGGCCGTGCACATGAGCGAGTCCATGGCGTAGCCCAGCTTGAAAGCGGGCACCAAAATCATGCCGCCGCCCACGCCCAAAAGCCCCGCCAGCACGCCGACCACCAGGCCGACGATCAGCGAGACGACGAACATGCCCACCATTTCCACGGCGCGCTCCTACTCAGCCATATCGAGGCGGATCTGGGTGGTCATGCCGGCATCGATGGCCGCCTGGGGAATGGCCGCGGGGCTTGTCGGGGCCGCCGCGGGCGCCGGTTGCGCACCCTGGCGCTGGCCCTGGCCGGACGCCGCCTCGCGCTCGGCGCGGGCCGCTTCCACATCCTGGGCACGCAGCATGCTGGAGCGCACAAGGGCCTCGGAGAGCATGGCGTCGCTTTCCAGGCGGTTCATGGCCTCGGGCCACACGTACTGGAACTCGAAGTACTTCGCGCAGTGGGCCTCGGCATAGGCCGACGCGGCGCCGGTGGCCGCCTTGGCCGCCAGCCGGTAGGCCTTCTTGTCGGCGCAGGCGAAGCTGCGCAGCCACGCGGTAAGGCGGATGCGCCGCAGCAGCCCCGGCTCCAGAAACGGCCCCGGGTAGGGCTCGAGCGAGGCCGGCTTCACCTGCTGCAAGTCGATGAGCGCGCGGGAGTACTCCAGCTTGCGGTACTCGTAGAGCCAGCGGAAGATGTCCTGGCGAAAGCGCGTGCCCTCGCTGGCCGTGCGCGGCGGCAAATGGCGCAGCACCCATTGGTTGTCGAACCAGATATCCGAGCCGTACATGCGCAGGTTCAGCATGTAGTCCAAATCTTCCCCGCGAGTAATCCAGGGGTCGAAGGCCAGGCGGCGGAAGGCCTCCTTGTGAATGGCCAGGCAGCCGCCGCACACGTGGTTGGAACGGGACAGGCGCGGGCCCTTCATGGCGCCGGTGATCCACTCGTTGAAGGCGCGGCCCTGCTGCCAGAAGCGGTTGTACCACTTGTCTTCCCACTTCGAGAGGTACGAGCCCTTGTCGTTTAAGTAGTAGCCCGTCTTTGCCACTATGGGCACGCCCTGGCGCGTGAGCTTGCCGAGGCCGTACATGGCCTTCTGCAAGAAATGGGGGTCGTCGATGACCTCGTCGTCGTCGAGGAACACCACGGCGTCGAAGCCGAGGACGTTGGCCACCAGCAGCCCCAGGTTGCGGATGGCGCCGTAGCCCTGCAGGCCGATTTCCTTGGAGAGCCGCTCGATGTTCTGCTGGGCCATGCGCTGCTCGATAAGCGCGAGCTCGGGCGCGCCGATGACCATGGTGGTAATGTTCGGGTGCTCGCTGGCGATGGCCTGCACTTTCTCGGCCGCCTGCACCTCAAGGGACACGTCGGCCGACACCAGAATGACCACGAGCCCGAGCCCCTCCACCTTCTCGAGGGATTCCAGGCACCGGCCCAGCTCGCCGGGCTGGTTGGGGGCGGTGGGGTGGTCGTAGGTGCTCACCACATCGGTGCCCCCGCGGTGGCGACGCGGGTAGATGAAGGTGGGGATGACGACGACGGGATTCATAGGGTTCCTTTCAGCGGCGTTTGCGGCCCTGGGTTTTCTTATTGTAGCGCTTTTGGTCGCTCGCCTTTTCCTTATTCATGCGACGCGCCTGCTCGCGGCGGTCGCGCACGGTGGCCATTTCCTGCTGGAGCGCCTGGTAGGAGTCGTAGCGCTCGCGGGGCAGGGTGCCGGCTTCCACGGCGGCACGCACGGCGCAGCCTGGCTCCTCGTGATGGGTGCAGTCTCGGAAGCGACAGCCCTCGGCCAGCGACTCGATGTCGGGGAAGGCGGCCTCGATGCCCGCTTCGGCGTCCCACAGCCCGAGCCCCCGCACGCCGGGCATGTCGACGATGCGGCCGGCGCCGGGCACCTCCACGATCTCGCGGCTCACCGTGGTGTGACGGCCCTTGCCGTCGCCCTCGCGCACGGCGCCCACCTCGAGCACCTCGTCGCCCACGAGCATGTTCACCAGGCTCGACTTCCCCACCCCCGAGCGCCCGATGAGCACCGTGGTGGTGCCCGGGGCCAGAAGGGCGCGCACGGCATCCACCGACGCCGGGTCGGCCGCAGAGACGAGCAGCACCTCGGCGGCGGGGCCGGCCAGGGCGCGTACCGCCGCAAGGGTCGCCTCGGTGGCTGCGGCATCGTCGGCCAGGTCGGCCTTGGTGAGCACCACGGTGACGGCGGCCCCGGTCTCGAAGGCGAGCACCAGTTCCCGCTCCAGCCGGCGCAGGTTCACCTCGCCTACGGGCTGGGCCACGATAACCCGCTCGAAGTTGGCCGCCAGCACCTGGGGCACGGCGCGCTCGGTGGGGTCTTTCCGCACGAACTCGCGGGTGCGCGGGGCGATGGCCTCGATGACCCCCTTGTCGTGGGCGGCCGGCACCGACACCTGCACGTGGTCGCCGATAACGGCGCGGCAGGCGCCCTCCTTCACGAGGGCCGTGGCGTGCTCGCAGCGCACGCGCTCGCCGCTTTCCAGCCGCACGAGCGGATAGCCGCGGTCCAGCTTCACCACTTCGCCCGAGAATTGCTCGTCAGCCATCAGCGCTGCCCCTCCCTCATATGGCGGAACACGAGCAGCATGACGAGCCCCGTGAACACGAGCATGATGCCCGGCAGAAACGCGCCGATGTCGAAGACCTGCTCGGTGACCGAGCCCTTCTCCACGAGCGACACGGCATCGGCGTGCAAGTCGGTAAGGCCCTGGTGCTCGGGGCAGGTAAGGTGGAAGGTGCCGCGCACCTGCAGTGTGGTGCCCTTGCGGCCGTAGGCGCCGTAGATGTCGATGAGGTCGGTGTATTCCATAGCCAGGAACACGGGAATTTCCGAGCGGTTCAAGTTGTCGCCCTGCAAAACGATCCAGCAGAAGCCGGGGTCGAACTCGGCCTTGATGCGGTCGCCCACCACCTCGCCGGTTACCTGCACCGTCTGGTCGTTCAGATAGGAGTCGGCTTCCTGCAGGTCGGCGATGGCGGTGTCGTAGATGAACGAGCTGTCGGGCTTCTGCTGGGGGTTGACGCGGTTCTCCTCGCTGGTGTTCTCGCCGAACACCGGGTCGGGCAGCTTCGGGGCGGGCTGCTTCACCGGGGGCTGGTTGCCGTCGTCTTCCGAGGCTGCCGGCTCGTCGGCCCCCTCGAGCGGGGCGTCGCCCTGGGGCAGGCCGTCGGTGGCCGCGCCGTCGGGCGCGAGGGGGGCGCCGGGTAAGGTGCCGTCGGGGGCCGCCTCCGTCTCGCCCGTGTTCTGGTCGTTGTCGTCTTTCGCCGAAGGGTCCACCACGCCGGTCTCGTCGGTGGGAACGTCCTCGTTCGTGGGCGTGTCGGCCCAAGCCGGCCATGCCGTCAGGGCGAACAGGAGCGCTAACGCCAACAGCGCGCCCGCAGCCGCCCGGCCGCGGGCCCGGCCAGCCGCCGCGTTCTTCGAAGCCGCCCGCGCGGGGCCCTCTCCCCGCCACCTCATGAGCGCCCCTTCGGCTTGCGGCGGGGCAGCACCGTGGCCGCCACTTCCACGATAAGCGCGAGCAGCGTCACGAATTCCAGACGGCCGGCCCACATTTGGAAGATATAGAACAGCTCTAAGGTGGGCGGCATGCCCGGGGTAGCCAGCGAGGTGACGATGCCGCCGTTGGAGGTCATGGCCACCGATTCGAAGATGGCGGGAATGGCCTCGTGGCCGTGGGCGATGCCCACAAGCGCGCCGATGACGTAGGTGACCACGTACAGGATGAACACCGTCATGGCCTCTTTCACCACGTCAGGCGTGAGCGTGCGGCGGCCGATGTGGTTGTAGGACACCACCACGCGGGCCGAATCGGGCGCGAGCGCCTCCTTCACGTTCGCCACGATGGATTTGAAGATGATGCCCATGCGCGAGAACTTGATGCCGCCGGCGGTGGACCCGGAGCTGCCGCCCACGGCCATGATGAACGCCAGGGTGAGGAAGGCGCCGTTGGAAAGCGCCGTGGTAATTTGGTTCGTGGTGACCACTTGAAAGCCCGTGGTGGTGAACGCCGAGATGATCATGAACAGGCCGCGGCGCAGAAGCGCGAGCATGTCGTTGAAGTAGGGCCACGAGGCCAGGGTCGCCGTGAACACGAAGGTCATGGCGCCCACCCAGAGAATCATGGTCTTCGTTTCCAAATCCTGGAAGAACATGCGGGCCCGGCCGCGCCACACCTCGGCGAACAGCACGAAGCTGATGGACCCCAGAATCATAAGGACCATGAGCACCAGCTCGAGCGGCAGCGAATGGTAGTACATGATAGACAGCTGCATGGGTGTGAAGCCGCCGGTGAGGAAGCCCGAGATGGACACCCACAGGGCATTCAGGAACGCGCGCACCGGCTCCATGCCGATGGTCAGGCACACCGCCGTGATGATGACGGTGGCGATGGCGACGATGACGACGGTGATGCGGGCGATGAACTGCGTGGTTTGCACGACATTGGGCACCACGTGCTCGCTGCGGCCCTCCGACGAGAACAGCGACGCGCCGCCGCCGCGGCCGAAGAGCCCGAAGGACAGCGCGACCACGATAAGACCCAAGCCGCCCAGGCCGTGCATGGCGAAGCGGAACATGTTGTCGGCGTAGGAGAGGTGGTCGAGATCCACGATAAGCGAGGCGCCGGTGGTGGTCAGGCCCGACGCGCCGTCGAACACCGCGTCCATGTAGGTGGTGTAGTGGCCCGAGAAGTACAGCGGGATAGAGGCGAACAGGGCGAGCACCACCCAGGCGAACCCGGTGACGGCAAGCGCCTGGCGGCGGTCGAGGCGGCCCGGCTCGATACGCAGAAAGCGCAGGCTGCAGCCGGCCACCAGCGCAATGCCCACCGACACAAGGTAGCGGCTCGCCGGCTCCCATTCCTGGAAGATAAGCGCCGTGACGAAGGGCACCACCATGAGCACTGCGAAGAACAAAATGAGCGTTCCCAGGTAATGGCCGATAACGCGCAGGTCGTAAAGAGTGAATCGCTGCCACATACGCCGCCCCTAGCCCAGCACGATGCGGGTGAGCGCCATAAGCACCCACAGGCCGATAATGAAGCACGCGATGAACAGCAGCATGAGCGTGATGGCCATGGCCGGGGATGCGGGCTTTATGTCCGGATGCTTGCGCGCCATGGGCCCCTAGGCCTTCCGCGCCGCACGGGCGGCAGCCCCATATGTGAGCGAAATAGTCATGGGCGTATTCTAGTACAATGGGCCGAAAGGGTCACCAACGGTTACCCATACGGCACGCTCGGAGCCGGTGCGCGCCGCCATGAGCCTCATTTTCGGGAAGGAGCCCCGTGAGAACCGACGACTTCGCACACAAGCTTCAGATGCTGCTGGGGGCCGAGGGCCTGCGGGCCGACGAGCCGCTTTCCGCGCACACGACGTTTCGCATCGGCGGCCCGGCCCAGTGGCTGGCGATGCCCCGCACCGAAGACGAGGTGGCGGCGGTCGCAGGCGCGTGCCGCGCGGCCGGGGTTGCCTGGCGCGTGCTGGGGGCCGGGTCCAACGTACTCGCGCCCGACGAGGGGCTGCCCGGCGTGACCATCAAGCTGGCCGGGAACTTCGCCGCCATCGAGAAGCTGCCGGGAGGCCTTCTGCGCGTGCAGGCCGGGGCCACCGACGCCGACGTGGCCGCCTTCGCCCGCGATGCGGGGCTGGCCGGGTTCGAATTCGCCTGCGGCATTCCCGGTACCATCGGCGGCGCGGCCTACATGAACGCCGGCGCCTACGGGGGGCAGTTCTCCGACGTGTGCACGGGCGTGCGCTGCCTGACGGGGGACGGCGAGGTGCGCGAGGTACCCGCCGCTGAGGCTGCGTGGGGCTATCGGGAAAGCCGCATGATGAGCGAGGGTTGGGTGGTGCTGTCGGCCACGCTGCAGCTTGAGGCCGACTCCCCCGCCGCCATAGGCGCGCGCATGGACGACCTGACGCGCCGACGCGAGGAGAAGCAGCCGCTCGACCTTCCCAGCTGCGGCTCGGCCTTCAAGCGCCCCGAGGGGCACTTCGCCGGCAAGCTCATCCAGGACGCGGGGCTGCAGGGGCTTTCCGTCGGCGGCGCCCAAGTGTCCGAGAAGCACGCCGGCTTCATCGTGAACACGGGAGGCGCCACCGCCGCCGACGTCTTCGCCCTCATCGCCGAGGTGCAAGCCCGCGTCCTGGCCGATTCCGGCGTGTCGTTGGAGCCCGAAGTAAGGCTGTGGAGTTAGTCGGCCCTTGGGCGCTTCTTTGCGACCCCGCTCCACCCTGAAATCGCTTTCAAAGTCGCTGCTTCCTGCTGAATGAGCCGACACCACTCTCGAGGAAGAGGGCTGAAAGGTGGTTTCGAGGTAGCTTCGAAACCCCACCCGCAGCAAAGCGCTCGTTTTTGCCACGCCCACCCGTGGCAAAACGGCTGAAAATGCCGGGGCTTTCGAAAAGTTGGGCAAAATGAGGGACTTTGCTGCGGTTTTCACGAACCGAACCGCAGCAAAGTCCCCGCTTTTGCCAAAAACCCGCAACAAAACGCCCGAAATTGTCGGACTTTTCCCTCGCTGGCAAAACAAGCCACTTTGCTGTGGGTCGGAAGAATAACGAGAAGCGCCTGCGTCGAATCGCTGACGCAGGCGCTTTGAGGGGGGCGCAATTCCCGTGAGAGCTTCTACGATTTCGCGCACTAAGCCGTCTGGCTGATGACCGTGTCCTTCGCCAGGGCCTCGCCCACCAGCTGGCCGAAGGTGACGCAGCGGCCGTGGCTCACGCCGGGGCAGTGCACCGGGTAAGTGAACGCGAAGAAGTCACCCTGCACGTTGCCGATGGCGAAGAGGCCCTCGATGGGCTCATCCTCGGCCGTGCACACTTGGGAATCTTCGTTCACGTGCAGGCCGTAGGGCACCACAAGACGGCTGCACAGATTCGGCGTCGCGTAGAACGGAGGTGTCTTCACCTGGGTGAGGAACTGCTCGGGAACGCCGAAGTCGGCATCGGCGCCGGCCTCAAACATGCCGTTGTAGCGATCGACCGTTTCCGCAAGCGCATCGACGGGAACGCCCAGCTGCTCCGCCAGGCCCTCAAGGGTGTCGGCCTCGAAGAGGAATTCAGAGCCGCGGTATTCCTCGAAGGAGTGCTCGAGCCAGCCCGAGTCAATGATGGTGCCGTAGGTTTCCGGCATCTGGCGCTTCACGTAGTCGACGTAATCGGCATCGAAGATGGACCAGGCTACGTTGCCCGGGGTGGCCATGCGGGCATTGGTGAGGTAGGGCTCGTAGGGAAGGTCGGCCGCATAGCGCTTGCCGCGGCGGTCCACCGAGAGCCACGACATGTAGAACGAGGTGAGCGGGAAGTTGTAGTTGTCGTAGGCGAACTGGTGGATCATCGGCGCCGGCGCGCAGTTGGACAGCGCCGCACCGGCCCACACACCCATCAGCAGGCCGTCGCCGGTATTGCAGCCCTGGGGCGTGTAGGCGTTGACGTCGGCACGCAGAGAAAGCGGGCTGAACTCCTGCATCATCTCGTCGTTGCTGCCGATGTCGCCCGTGGCCAGAATGACGCCCTTGCTGGCGTTGTACTGGGCGTAGCTGCCGTCTTCCAGCGAGACGACGACGCCGGTGATGCCCGATGCAGCGTCGCCCACCAGCTGCTCGCCCTTGGCGTTGAACACGAACTCGGTGCCGTTGTCTGTGGCCGAGGCCTGCAGGATGCGGCCCAGGTTGGTGTTGTCCGAGATGCCGTCATCGCCCACGAACGACACGGCCGTCTGCAGCACGCGGTAACGTTCGGGCAGGTCTTTCCAATCGAGCTTCGCCGTACCGGACGATCCGTCGGCCTGGATCATCTTGTAGCCGTTGGCAGCGGCCAGTTCCTCCAAGTAGTCGAACACGGCACCCGAACGAGAAGCCCAGGTGTAAATCAGGTCGTAGTTGGGAACCTGCTGACCCCACTGGTGCAGCAGGCGCGTGGCCTCGTGGGGGTCGATTTCAATGCCGGCTTCCTTTTGCACGCGGCTGCCCACGTTGCCCACATCGACGCCGCGGGCGTTGGCCTGGGGCGACTTCTCAATAACTACGGTCTTCGCGCCGTTGCGCGCGGCGGCCTCGGCGGCGGCCAGACCGGCCACGCCGGCGCCGACGATGACGATATCGTAGTCGTAGGTGTTCGCGATGTCGGTGATAGGCTCAGGCGCGTTGTTCCACGCGAAGCCCGTCTGGCTCGTCTGGGCCAGCTTGTCCGTATCGCCCGCCTTCTGCGGCGCGCAGGCGGAAAGCCCGAGGGCAGCGGCCGTAAGGCCCGAGGCCGCAGCCCCCTTCAGAAAATCTCGGCGATTCATAGCGGTTTCCATAAGGTTCCTCCTCCAAAAGGTCGTTCCTTGTTTCTCGACGCTGCCGAGATTACGCGGACGCCGCTTCGAATACATCATGGAAAGCCGCTGATTTCCCCGATCAGAAGCCCTATCATAGATTTTCGATGAGGGGACTTCGCCTAAGATTCGCACCTGTGTGGGCCGCCTTCGCCGCGGCCACGATATAATTGCCCCTAACGCTGGAACCGATAAGAAGGATGCTCTCGTGAAAAAGGCCGCAGCCTCGCTTGCCGCGCCCGTCATCGGCTCTCTCTGCCTGTGGACGCCGGAGGTCGTCTTGCTTGATGCGGGCGCCCCCGCGCTGCCGCTTTCTGCGCTCGATGCGTCGCTTGCCTACCCCGCCTTCCTTCTGGCGGCCACGGCAGCCGTGCTGCTTTTCGTTGTGGCGCGCCCCCAGGCTCTCCGTGTCGCGGCGCCGCTCGCCCTGGGAGCTGCTGCCCTGTATGCCGTCGGTACGGCCGTCGCCTGCTGGTGCCTGTTCTCGCCCGATGCAGCAGGCGCGTTTGCCGCCCTTGGCCTGGGCGATGCCGTCTACTTTGCCGGCATCGTCGGCGCCGGCTTCGGGTTCGGCGTGCTGATGATGGCGTGGGGCTCCTTCTATGTCGACATACCGCTGCACGGCACCTGGATCGTCATCCTCGCCGTGGCTTTTGCGCAGCCTCCCGTCATGGAGCTTCTCGCCCTGGTGCCCTTCCTTTGGGTACTTCTCACACTCATGCCGCTTATCAGCGCGGGCTGCCTGCGCGCCTCCCTCGGCGCCGTGCCGGCCTTCGGCCACGAGCAGCCGCGCCTGGCCCCCCGCTCGATTTCGATCCGCCCCGCTTACGTGCTGGGCATTGCCTCCATCTCGCTGTGCTTCGGCGTGCTGAAGTTCCTCGGGCTGGCCACAGGCGTCACGCTTTCGTCGAGCGAGAACCTTGTCGTGGGCCTCTTCGCCGCCGTTGTCCTTGCCATTTTGTTTCGCGCAGGCGGCAAGGGCTACTCTCTCGCGTGGCGCGTCATCAGCTTCATCATGCTTATCGGGCTGGCTCTTTTGCTGGTGCTTCAGCAGAGCCTGCTGTCTGCGGCATTTACGGTCGTCGCCCTTGGTTACGGCATCTTCGAATATGCCCTGTGGATTGCTACCGTCGATTTGGCCAAGTACTCTCAGTCGGCCCCGCTGCGCTTTCTGGGCCTCACGTTCGCTTTCACCATTGGCGGGCAGGGCGTCGGCTCGCTGGTGGCACTTGCGGCACCTGACACGCTAGCCGCCACGCCTCTGGTGCTGGTAACGCTGGTTCTTACGGCAGCTGCCATCATTTGGCTTCTGCCCGCCGAGGCGGTGCAGGCGTTGTTTGCCACGGTGCCGCGCCCTGCGTTCTCCGAAGAAGGATGCGTCGCTACGACCAGTAGGGACGGCGCGAGCGCCGACGCCCAAAGCGATTGCCGAGGCGGTGGATCTTTCTGCGGGGACGACCAGGGCGCGCCCTCCGATGCCGAGGCGGGAGGCGCCGGCCCCGACGAACGCGAGAGGCGCATGCAGCTTCTGAAGGAGACCTGCGGCCTGACGAACCGCGAGTCGGAGATCGCCCTGTTGCTGGCCGGCGGCCGCAGCGCGCGGTACATTCAGGAAGAACTCGTCATCAGCGAGGGAACCGTCTGGACCCACATTCGCCACATCTATCAGAAGCTGGGCGTGTCGTCGCGCCAGGAGTTCCTAACCGCCATGGAGCAGCGCTTCTCCCAGTAGGGCCCCGCGCCGAGAACTTCCCTGGAGCAGTGTTTTCCAGCGAGGTGTCTCCAACAGAGGGTATCCCAGCAGGGCGTCTCGCGCTAAGCACCCACAGCAAAACGCTCGTTTTTGTCAGGCACCCGCAGCAAAACGGCTGAAAATGCCGGGGCTTTCGGAAAGTTGGGCAAAATGAGGGACTTTGCTGCGGTTTTCACGAACCGAACCGCAGCA
>CAJUSP010000001.1:0-160680 GCA_910589165.1 uncultured Adlercreutzia sp. | reverse complement strand
AAGTCCCCTCTTTTGCCAAAAACCCACAACAAAACGCCCGAAATTGTCGGACTTTTCCTTTCCGGCGCGCCTTCGGGCCTGCTACTTCGTGCTGAAGTAGCTGACGCCGCCTTCGAAGAGGGGCTGGTAGGTGTTGCCGAAGGCGTTCTTGTAGAGGCCGGCGCCGGAGCGCTCGGTGTGGCCCATCTTGCCGAGGACGCGGCCGCACGGGCTCGTGATGCCCTCGATGGCGAGCACCGAGCCGTTGGGGTTCACCGCCAGGTCCATCGACGGCTGGCCCTCGGCATCCACGTACTGGGTGGCCACCTGGCCGTGGGCGATCATATCATCCAGCAGCGGCTGGGGCGCCACGAAGCGGCCCTCGCCGTGGCTGATGGCCACCGTGTGAATGTCGCCCACCTCCATCTTCGACATCCAGGGACTCATGGCGCTGGCCACACGGGTGCGCACGAGGGTGGACTGATGGCGCCCGATATGGTTGAACGTGAGCGTGGCGCAGTCGGCATCCATGGGGCGGATGTCGCCGAAGGGCACCAGGCCCAGCTTCACCAGGGCCTGGAAGCCGTTGCAGATGCCGAGCATGAGGCCGTCGCGGGCCTGCAGCAAGTCGCGCACCGCCTCGGTGACTTCCGGCGCGCGGAAAAACGCGGTGATGAACTTCGCCGAGCCGTCGGGCTCGTCGCCGCCGGAGAAGCCGCCGGGGATCATGACGATCTGCGACGCGCGGATGAGGCGCGCGAGCTCGCGGGTGCTCTCGGCCACGGCCTCAGGCGTAAGGTTGTTCACCACGTACACCGTCGGCAGGGCGCCGGCGCGCTCGAAGGCAGCGGCGGAATCGTACTCGCAGTTGTTGCCCGGGAACACGGGGATGACCACGCGGGGCTTGCCGGCATGCTCGCCCAGCAGGGCCGGGCCGCGGTAGGCCGGCGCCGGCTCGCCGAGGAAGTCGATGGCGGGCACGCGCTCGGCCGCGGCGCGCTCTTCGGCGCTGGTGCGGTAGGGGAAGACGCCTTCCATGGCGCGCTCCCACACCTCTTGCAGACTGCGCAGGTCCACCTGGTCGTCGGCGGTCGTCCACACGTATTCGGCGGTGACGGTACCCACCGAGGCCACGGTGACGCCGGCGGGTGCCTCGGGCAGGGACGTCTCGGCCGGCACTTCCAGCAGGAAGCTGCCGTAGGCGGGGGCGAACAGGCCGTCGACGTCGTAGGTTTCGTCGAAGTCGATGCCCAGGCCGTTGCCGACGCCCATCTTGAACAGGGCCTCGGCCGCGCACCCGTAGCCCGGGGTGGCCGCAGCGCGCACGGAGCCCGCGCCGATGAGCGACTCTACCAGGTTCATAGCCGCGATGAGCGCCTCGGGCTCGGGCGTGATGCCGTCGGCCTTGAGCGCCGGGGCGATGGCGATAACGCGGCTACCCGCTTCCTTCAACTCCGGCGAGGTAATACGGTCGATCTTCCCCACCGCCGTGGCGAAGCTCACGAGCGTGGGCGGCACGTCAAGCTCTTCGAAGGAACCGGACATGGAATCCTTGCCGCCGATGGCGCCCACGCCCAAATCCACCTGGGCCATGAGCGCGCCGAGCACCGCCGCCATGGGCTTGGCCCAGCGCTCCGGGTCCTGGCGCAGCTTCTCGAAGTACTCCTGGAAGGTGAGGTACATATCGGCGCGGTGGAAGCCCGTGGCCACGAGCTTCGCCACCGACTCCACCACGGCCAGATAGGCACCGGTGAACTGGTTGGCGCTGCTAAGGTACGGGTTGAAGCCCCACGCCATGCCCGACACCGTGGTGGTCTCGCCGAACACGGGCAGCTTCGCCACCATGGCTTGGGCCGGGGTCAGCTGGCGCGCGCCGCCGAAGGGCATGAGCACGGTGGCCGCGCCGATGGTGGAGTCGAAGCGCTCCACGAGACCCTTGTTCGAGGCCACGTTGATATCGCCCACGAGCGCCTCCATGCGGTCGGCAAAGGTAGCGCCCTCCCAGCTTGGCGCCCACGCGCCCTGCTGGGGCACGGACACGGCGGCATGCTTCGGCGCACCATTGGAGGCCAGGAAGTCGCGGCTTACGTCCACGATGGTATTCCCGCGCCAGTCCATGCGCACCCGCGGCTCCTCGGTAACCACGGCCACCGGCGTAGCTTCCAGGTTCTCCTCATGGGCGAGCGCGATGAAGGCGTCCACATCTTCGGGGGCCAAGGCCACGGCCATGCGCTCCTGGGATTCGGAAATGGCCAGTTCGGTGCCGTCAAGGCCGTCGTACTTCTTCGGCACGGCGTCGAGGTTGATCTGCAGGCCGTCGGCCAATTCTCCGATGGCCACGGACACGCCGCCGGCGCCGAAGTCGTTGCAGCGCTTGATCATGCGGCAGGCATCGCCGCGGCGGAACAGACGCTGGATCTTGCGCTCCACGGGCGCGTTGCCCTTCTGTACCTCGGCCCCGCAGCTTTCCAGCGACTCCACGGAGTGGGCCTTGGACGAGCCCGTGGCACCGCCGATGCCGTCGCGACCGGTGCGGCCGCCCAGCAGCACTACCACGTCACCGGGCGCCGGCGTCTCGCGACGCACATGGTCGGCCGGCGTGGCGCCCACCACGGCACCGATCTCCATGCGCTTGGCGGCATAGCCGGGGTGGTACAGCTCATCGACCCGGCCCGTGGCCAGGCCGATCTGGTTACCGTAAGAGGAATAGCCGGCCGCCGCCGTGGTGACCAGCTTGCGCTGGGGCAGCTTACCGGGGATGGTCTCGCTCACAGGCACCGTGGGGTCGGCCGCGCCCGTGACGCGCATGGCCTGGTACACGTAGGAGCGGCCCGACAAGGGGTCGCGGATGGCACCGCCCACGCAGGTGGCCGCGCCGCCGAAGGGCTCGATTTCCGTGGGATGGTTATGGGTCTCGTTCTTGAACAGGTAGAGCCAGTCCTGCTCTTCGCCGTCCACGTCGACCTTCACCTTCACGGTGCAGGCGTTGATCTCCTCGGACTCGTCGAGACCGGTGAGGATGCCCTCCTTCTTCAGCCACTTGGCGCCGATGGTGCCCATGTCCATGAGGCACACCGGCTTCTCGTCGCGGCCCAGTTCGTGGCGCATGGCCAGATACTTGTCGAAGGCGGCCTGCACGTTGGCGTCGGCGATGGCCACGTCGTCAAGCACGGTACCGAAGGTGGTGTGGCGGCAATGGTCGGACCAGTAGGTGTCGATCATCTTGATCTCGGTGATGGTGGGGTTGCGCCCCTCGTCGGCGAAGTAGGCGCGGCAGAACTGAATGTCGGCCAGGTCCATGGCCAGGCCGCGCTCGGCAATGAAGGCGGCCAGGGCCGCGTCGTCCATGGCCGTGAAGCCCTCGATGACCTCCACGTCGGCCGGGCGCTCGAACTCCATAGCCAGGGTGTCGCGCTCATCCAGCGAGGCCTCGCGGGCCTCAACCGGGTTGATGACGTAGGCCTTCACGGCCTCTACGTCGGCCGCGGAAAGATCGCCCTCCAGGTAGTACACCACCGCCGAGCGCACGGCGGGGCGCTCGCCCTGGCTGATAAGCTGCACGCACTCGCTGGCGGAATCGGCGCGCTGGTCGAACTGGCCGGGCAAAAATTCCACGGCGAACACCGCGGCGCCATTCGCCTCAGGCAAATCGAACGTGGCCACGTCGGACTGCGGCTCCGAGAACACCGTGGGCACGCAGGCGGCGAACAGCTCGTCGGAGCAGCCCTCCACGTCGTAGCGGTTCACCATGCGCACGCCGGTAAGGCCGACGATGCCCACGATGTCGCGCAGCTCGGCGGCCAGGGCGCGCGCCTCACCGTCGAACCCGGGCTTCTTCTCAACATAGACGCGGGATACCATGTTCATACCTCTCTCTCAGGGGTGAGACAGCGACTTGCGGCGGTTACTCGGCTTTCTCGGCGGCCTTGGCTTCTTTGGCGGCCTTCTTCTCGGCTTGCATCTTCTCGCGGTTGGAAAGGCGGAAGCCGCTGCCGAAGAGCCCACGGCGCTGGGGCTTCACCGGCGGCTCGTCAGAGGCGAGTGCCTCGGAAGCCTCGGCGGACGTGCCGCCCTTCGGGGCCGCATGGCGGTTCTGGTTCTTGCCCGAGCCCTTCTGCTTGGTCTGCTGCACGCGGCGCGCCTGCTTCTCGGCCTTGGCGCTCTTCTCCTCAAGCGCCAGCATGCGCTCCTGGTAGGCCACGCGCTCTTTCTTGATGACCACGAAGTCGAGCACGAAGGCGCCGATGATGAACACGTAGGCCAGCACCAGCGTGACCACGGCCGCCGCCGGGGGCAGCCAGGCCTGGCCCACAAACGACAGCGTCGTGCAGCCGATGGCAGCCACCAGCAGAACCCACCAGATGATGCGCATACGCTTGTAGCGCGGCGTGTCGGGCTTGTAGTACTTGCGCTCCACCTCGCGCTGCTTGGCCGCGGCGGCCTTGCGGGCCGCTTTCTCCTCGGCCTTCTTCTGCTCGGGCGTCTTCTTGGCTGACTTCACGGTGACCGTGGCCGCCGCCTTCGTCTTGGGCTTGGCCGACGCGGCGCTCTTGCGCGTCTTGCCTTGGCGCTCCTCGGAGGTATAGCGCTCGTTCATGGGGTTACGCTGGGACATCTTTCTCCTTTGGTAGGTCGGGGTGAGACAGTGCCCCGGAGGGGTGTCTCATTTCCCGTTCGCTAGAACGTGGCGGGGTCGAACTTCTGGCCGGTGATGGTCTCAAAAGCCTGGATGTACTTGGCCGAGGTGGCGTCGATGACCTCCTGGGGCAGGCGCGGCGGGTTGCCGGTTTTGTCCCAGTTGGCGGTGAGCCAGTCGCGCACGAACTGTTTGTCGAAGCTGGGCTGGTCGGCGCCCTCCTCGTAAGTGTCGCCGGGCCAGAAGCGCGACGAGTCGGGCGTGAGCACCTCGTCGGCCAGAATGATGGTGTCACCGATACGGCCGAACTCGAACTTCGTGTCGGCGATGATAACGCCGCGCTCGGCCGCATGGTCGGCCGCGGTGGTGTACACCTTCAGAGCCAAATCGCGCAGGGCCGAAGCGTCCTCCTCGCCGAGGATTTCCACCAGGCGCTCATAGGAGATGTTCTCGTCGTGATCGCCGATTTCCGCCTTGGTAGAGGGGGTGAAAATGGGCTCGGGCAGCTTCGAGGAGTTCACCAGGCCCTCCGGCAGCTCAATGCCACACACCGTGCCCTCGCGCTGGTACTCTTTCAAGCCGCTGCCAGCCAAATACCCGCGCACGATGCACTCGGCGGGGAACATGTCGGCCTTGCGCACCAGCATGAAGCGGCCGCGCAGATAGTCGGCATAGGGCTGGAACTGCTCGGGCAGGTCGGCCACGTCGGTGGAGATGAGGTGGTTTTCCACCACGCCGTCGAGCAGGTTGAACCAGAACTTCGAAAGCTGGGTGAGCACCTGGCCCTTGTAGGGAATCTCGTCTTCCAGAATGTAGTCGAAGGCCGAGATGCGATCGGTGGCCACCAGCAGAAGCGAGTCCCCCAAATCGTACAGATCGCGAACCTTGCCCTGTGCATCAGGGGTGATGTCGATTCCCGCCATGAACGCCCTTTCTCCCGAATTCGCCGCGCGCCGCGCCCCATTTCCCCGGGGCCTCGCGCGCCTTTTGTCGTACCCGCCATTATGGCATAAAACAGCCTGCGACCACCGAGGTCGCAGGCTTCAGCAGCAGAAAAGAACGGGAAGGGCAAACGGGCGCCAAAAGCCCGCGCCGCACCGGTCGCCCGCGGGGCCTAGCGCGTCTTCTTGTGGCCGGCGTGCTTCTTGGTGCGGGTGCGCTTCTTGGCGGCCTCTTCGTCGTACAGCGGAATGTGGATGGTGAAGCAGGCGCCCTTGTCCTTCTCGCCTTCCACCTGCACCCAGCCGCCGTGGCGGTCGACGATCTCCTTCACCACGGCCAGACCGATGCCGAGGCCCCCCTGCTCGCGGTTGCGGCCGGCGTCGGCCCGCCAGAAGCGCGAGAACACCATGCGGGCCTCTTCCTTGGTAAGGCCGATGCCGGTGTCGCGCACGGCGATGGAAGCCATGATGTCGCCCTTCTTCACCGATACGGCGATGCGGCCGCCCTCAGGGGTGTAGCGCACGGCGTTGGAGATGAGGTTGGCCGTGGCCTGGCGGATCATGTCGGCATCGCCCACCACCATAACGTCGGGCTGCGCGTCGTATTCCAGGGTGAGGCCGGAATCGGAGACGAACATCTCGTGGGTGGAGATGATGCCGGCGATGAGGTCGCCCACGTTCACGACCTCCTCTTTCATGGGCTCGGCGCGGTTTTCCAGGCGCGAGAGCTTCAGCAGCGCGTTCACCAGGCGGCTCAGGCGCTGGATTTCGGAATTCACCGTGACGAGGCGCTCCTCGTCGGCCTCGTAGACGCCGTCGACCATGGCCTCCACCGTGGCCTGGATGGCCATAAGCGGAGTGCGCAGCTCATGGGCCACGTCGGTGGTGAGGCGCCGTTCCAGGTCGCGGTCCTTCTCCACCGATTCGGCCATGGCATCGAAGGTCTCGCCGAGGCGGGCGATCTCGTCCTCGCCACGCAGGTTCGTGCGGGCCGACAGGTCGCCGTCGCCGATGGCCCGGGCGGCCCCCATGATGCGGTTGACCGGCGCCACCAAGTTGCGCGCGAACAAAAAGCCAATGCACGAGGCCAGCACGATGGCCACCGCGGCAGCGATGAACATGGCCTGGTAGGAATTGTCGCGGAACTCCTGGTCGGGCTGGCGCATGAGGGCCTCGGAGCCGTAGACCCACAGCCGCACGGTGCCCACCTTCTGACCGTCCACGGTAATGGGCGCCTGCACCACTTCCGTTTCGTCGGTGGGCGCGAACGAGGTGAAGGTGTGGCCGTCCTGCTCGTTGACGATGATGGAGGAGTCGAACACGGTGGCGCCCTTGGCGTCGATCACCTTCACGCCCACGCCGCTCGTGAGCTCGGTGGCCTGGGCGGCCGGCTTGCAGGTTTCCGGGTTCCACAAATCACCCGTGACCTCGTAGTTCGCGGCAATGCGGTTAGCGGTGGTCTTGCACAGGGTGTTCATGTTGTCGGCGGTGTAGGTGCGGAAGTGCTGCTCCCACACGAACGACACCACGCCGATGGCCACGAGCGCCGTCATGGCGGCGATAAGCGCGAAGGCCAGCGTGACGCGGGTGGTGTAGGACAAGTTCGCCCAGCGCAGGCGCTTCTTCTTGCTTTTTCGCTCGGGAGAAGGCGAAGAGGCCGCCGGTTGGGCGACCTCTTCGGCAGTTTCCAGAATGCGGGGCTTGGTTTCAGCCTCTGTCATGGGACTCCTTGCCTACTGGCCGTTCTTGGTGGGGTCTTCGAAGCGATAGCCCACGCCGTGCACGGTGTGCAGCCACTTCGGGTTGCGCGGGTTGTCGCCGATCTTGGCACGGAGGTTCTTCACGTGGGAGTCGATGGTGCGCTCGTAGCCCTCGAAGTCGTAGCCGAGCACCTTTTCCACGAGCTCCATGCGCGAGTACACGCGGCCCGGGTAGCGCGACAGCGTGGTGAGCAGCTTGAACTCGCTGGCGGTGAGGTCGATTTCCTCGCCGGAGACGAGCACCTTGTGGCCGGACACGTCGATGGTGAGCTCGCCGAACTCCAGCACCTCGCGCTGGGGCTCGGAATCGGCGTGCACGCGGCGCAGCAGCGCACGGGCGCGGGCCACCAGTTCGCGGGGGCTGAAGGGCTTCACCAGGTAGTCGTCGGCGCCCAGCTCCAGGCCGATGATGCGGTCTTCCACCTCGCCCTTGGCCGTGAGCATGATGATGGGCACGTCCGACGTGTCGCGGATGACGCGGCAGACGCGCTCGCCCGGCACGCGGGGAAGCATGAGATCCAGAATGACCAGGTCGAAGTGGTGCTTCTGGAATTCCTCCAGGGCATCTTGGCCGTCGCCCACGGCGGTGACCCAGTAGTTTTCGCGCTCGAGGTAGGCCGTCACGGCGTCGCGGATGTTCTTCTCGTCTTCGACGAGCAGAATGCGTCGCGTCTCGTTGCTCATGGCTTTGCTCCTTCGGTATCGCTTACTTGCTCTTGTCGCCAGAGACTCGCTTTGCGCTGACCTGCGGTTTTGCCGTCTTTGCTGCAAGTATAAGCCCGGCAGTCGTGTTTGCGTTTATTGTAGCGTTTGCCCCGCTACGGTCGCCGAGGCGTATGCGAAATGACACAATACACCCATGCCACAGAGACGAACCCCCCACACGCGGTCCCACGCGGCCGGCGGCACTGCCCGCACCGGTCGCGTCTCTTCCCCGGCCCGCGCTTCCCATACCAAGAAGAATTCCGCCGCTGCGCCCAAGGGCGTGGCCCATTCCGTGCGTTCGAGCGCCGCCCCCACCGTGGGCAACGTGCGCACCGGCCGCGCCGACGCCCCCACGCGCCGGGTGGCCGAGGGCTCCCGCGCACCCAAGAAGCTGCCGCTGCCCGGCGGCTATGAGATGACGCTCACCCGCCGCCATTTCCTGTACGGCGCCGCCGGCGTGGCCGCCATCGCCGCCCTGGGCGGAGGCGCGGCCTGGGCCGCCGGCCAGACGAAGGACGACGACGCGCTCCACACGTTGAAGGTGCCCGAGGCCGCCGTCACCCAGAGCACGTCGCTCGAGGAGATGGAAGACGCCGCCGAGGCGCTTACCCTGACCGGGTCGGTGGAGCTGCCCTTCGGCTCGCTTCTGTGGTGCTCCGACGATGCCGTGGCCGTGTGCCTGCTGCCGACGGAAATCGCCAAGCCGCTCGCCCAGGTGGGCGTGATCGACCTGGCCGCGGGCACCTGCACCACGGTCATCGAGCACGCCGTGGGCGAGGACGAGGGCTTCGAGATTTACGACGTGCGCGGCAACAGCGCCGGGCTCATTTGGACCGAGGCCGACATCCTCGACGGGGTGTGGCGCGTGTTCTGCGCCACGCTGTCGGGCACCACGGTGGGCACCCCGCAGCTGCTTGACGAGGGCGATGTAAACTGGGAGATGCCCACGCTGGCCGCAGCCGGGGGCTACGGCTTCTGGCAGTGCCTGCCGCAGCTTGACGGCAACGCCCGCGTGGAGAACTCGCTGCTGAAGCGCGCCGCGTTCGGCACGACCGATGCGGAGGTGGTATACGCCTCGCAGGGGCGCATGGCCTGCCCGCCTACGTCCTGCGGCGATTCGGTCGTCTTCACGCCCCGCGCACGCACGAACGGCACCTATTACCAGGTCAGCCGCATGAACGGCGCTACCGGCCGAGTAACCGATGCCTTCGTGTTGCCCTCCTCCATGAAACCCATGGAGTGCGGCTGGGGAACGACGGGGCTCACCTTCGCCTTCGACGGCATTTACAACTACGGCGACGGCATCGCGAATTTGGGCACCTACCTGCCCATGGAGCTGCCCGAGGGCGGCACGGTAAGCGCCGAGGCGGCCGATGCGGCTGCGGCCGGAGACGCCCCCTACCTGCCCGTGGTCGACACCGCCGCCGGCACCGAGGCCTACAGCGCCGCACCCTGGTTCCGCTTCGCCTCTACCCCGCTTTCGGCCCCCTGCTGGTGCGGAAGCTGGGTGGTGGCCCGCGGCAGCGGCTGGGTGCTGGCCGTGGACCTGGCCGGGCGCCGCTACGCGAGGCTGCCCCTCGAGGAAGGCTCGGGCGACTACAACGACTTCCTCGCCTCCACCCACGTGGGCAACCGCGCCGTCACCTACTGCAACGTAGACCGCACCCCCATCGGCGGCGAGCAAAAGAAGTGCTGCCTCGTAAGAATCTGGGAACCCGCAAGCTAGCAGACCCCAGCACGCAGGGGACTCGACAGACTCGACAACGTTTGTCGAGTCCTCGATTTTTTCCTTGTCGAGCCTGCCGAGTCGCGAACCCTTAGCTATGTGCGCCGCCAGATTTACAAGCTGCCGAAATACTGCTGCTTGGCGGTGAGGATGCGGATGACGGACTCGTCGATGCGTTCCTCGGTGAGCTCGCCGGCGGCTACGGCGTCAAGCACGCCCTGGTAGGCCTCGCCGAAGCGCTCGGGCATGAGCGGGATGTCGCAGCCGGCCTTCAGCGCGCCTACCGCCGCCTGGGTGGGCGTGTAGTAGTTCGCGATGGCGCCCATGGAAAGCGAGTCGGTGACGATAATGCCCGTGTAACCCAGGGTGTCGCGCAGCAGGTCCTGCACCACCACCGAGCTGAGGGGCGCGGGCACGCCGTCGCTGATGACGTTCGGCAAGTTCAGGTGCCCCACCATGATCATAGGCACGCCCGCTTCAATGGCGGCCTTGAAGGGCACGAGGTCGGTTTCCTGCAGCTCGTCGATGGTTTTCTCGATGGTGATGGAGTCGTCGTGGGAATCGCCGGCCGCCGCCCCGATACCGGGGAAGTGCTTGGCACAGCAAAGCATGTTCTTCGCGCGGAAGCCCTCCACTTCGGCACGCACCATGTCGGCGGCCACAGCGGCGTCAGACGAGAACGAGCGCAGGCCCATGGTGTCGCTGCGCGAAGGATCCACAACGTCGGCCACGGGGGCGAAATCGAGGTTGAAGCCGAGGGGGGTCAGGTAGTCGGCGATGGATTCGGCCGCTTGCTTGGCCGCCTCGGTGTCGCCAGCAGCACCGATGTCGGAGGCGTTGCCCACGTCCTGGACGCCGAACACCTCGTTGTCGGCGATGCGCACCACCGTGCCGCCCTCTTCGTCAACGGCGATGAAGGGCGCCACACTGCCGTCTTCGGCGTAGAACTGCTTCACGTTGGCGAGCATGGTCGTAGTCTGGTCCGGGTCGAGCAGGTTCTGCGCGAAGTACACGATGCCGCCCACCGGGTAGGCGGTAATGCCCGCATGGGTCATCTCGCCCGCCTGCGTGACCTGGGCCACGTCTTCCACCAGCGCCTCGGGGGCCACCACGAACAGCTGGGCCACCTTCTGTTCGAGGGTCATGGCCTGCACGCGCTCGTTCACCACCGCCTGAACGTCGGTCGTGCTGGCGCCTTCCGTCCCTTCGCCCTCGCCGCTTTGGCCAGGCTCGTCGAAAGTGGTAGAGGAAGCCGGGGTCCCGGGCGCCTCGGAGGCCTCCTCGTCGCTGCAGCCCCCTAGGGCGAGCGTGCCGGCGGCCACGGCCGAGAGCCAGACGAAACGACGGCGGGTGAATTCAGACAAGGAGCCCATGGCTTCCCCCTTAGAATGCGAGAACGGGCACGCCCGATCCTTCGAAACGTGCCCGTTCAGCATAGGCCACCCCCCGCCTTTTGGCAAGAATACGCGCCGGTTAGATAGTTCGCCCGCCAGCTGCAAGGGGACTGGCGGGCGAACAACGGCGCCGTTAAGGGGCGCCACCGAGTGCTTGGGAAGGCTTTCTGGCCGCAAAAGTTCGGTTCTGCTTAATCGGTGTAGGCGAATGAGGGTGAATTGCCCCCGAAAAGTCGGTTCTGCTTAACGGGGACACTCGGCGATTAAGTAGAACCGTCAATTCGTGGCCAGAAAACGCCCTCCGCCCTTCCCGGACTACGCTAAACCGTTGTTTTGCGGCCAGGGATCCTGGAGTTCGCCTATGCGGGGCGGCCGAGCGGCACCTTGGCCGCCCCTCGGACGGGCGCCTTAGGCGCTCGGCTCCTGCTGGGTGATGCAGTGGATGTTGCCACCGCCGTAAACGACCTGCTCGGACTGCACGCCCACGCACTTGTAGACGTCCTTGCCCCACACCTCGTCGTAGATCTCCTGCAGCGTATCCACGGCCAGCTGGTCGTTCTCGTCGCCGTACTGCGGCACGATCACGCCGTTGTTGGTGACCAGGTAGTTCATGTAGGAGGCGATCAGCGGCTCGTCGGCCACGCGCGGCTCGGCGTTCTCGTCGGCGTCGATGGAGTCGCAGGAGGCCTGGTCCATGTACAGCGGGTTCACCGGCATGGGCAACTTGTACACCTTGATCTGGCGGCCCTTGGCGTCCACGGCGTTGGACAGCGTCTCATAGGCCGCGTGGCACTGGTCGTAGAAGGGGTAGTCGGGGTCGTCGGTCCAAATGCAGGCCATAACGCCCGGCGCGATGAAGGTGGCCACGTCGTCGATGTGCCCGTTGGTCTCCTCGGGGTCGATGCCCTCCTTCACCCAGATGACCTTCTCGACGCCCAGGTACTTCTTCAGCTCGTCGGTCATGTACTCGCGCAGCTCCTCGCTCCAGGGCTGGAACTTCTTGGCGTAGGCGGGCCAGATAGTGTCCTCGTCCTCTTCCTCGAGCAGCACGGCCGAAGCGGTGCGGCCCGGGGACAGCAGGCACTGGTCGGTGACCACGAGGGTGCCCTCGCCGTCGACGGTGATGGAGCCGCCCTCGAGGATCATGTCGTCGGGACGGTAGCGGCGGCAGTGGGACAGCTCGGCCATCTTCTCGGCGATCTGCTCGTCTTTGTCCCACGGGAAGTACAGGCCGTCGATGAGGCCGCCGTAGGCGTTGAAGTGCCAGTGGCAGGCGCGCTTGTCGCCCTTGCCGTTAATGACGTAGGTGGCGCCGGTGTCGCGGAACCAGGCGTCGTCGGTGGTCATCTCGATGACGGTGACGTTCTCGTCGTCCTCGAAGACGGCCTTGCAGTTGGCGAAGTCGGCCTGGTTGGCACACATGGTGACCGGCGTGAACTCGGCGATGGCGCGAGCGATGGCGGCGTACTGGGCCTGGGCCGGCTTGGCGCCGTGGGCCCAAGTGTCGGTGCGATGGGGCCAGCCCATCCACACGCGATCCTGCGGGGCGAACTCGGCCGGCATGAAGAAGCCGTCAGCAGCAGGGGTAGATTCGCTCTCGTAAATGGTCTTCATGGGGAAATCCTTTCAGGAGTTTTCGAAAGACAGGGGGCGGGGCCGGAGGTCGTAACGACCCCGCTGGGGCGGCAAGGGCATGGCCCTTGCCCTACAGAACCTTTTCGAAGAGAAGGAAGTTAGAGGACTTTCTCACTTTTACCGCCATCGGCCGCAAGGATCTGCTCGATCTGCGCCGGGTCGGCGGGCTCGAGCTGGTCGGGCTCGCCAGCGGCTTCCTCGGCCAGGCGCTCGGCGGCGAGTTCGGGCGTGAGGCCCTTGAACTCTTCCTTGCGGCCGCGGGCCGACACCACGCGCACCACTTCGCCCAGGGCGAGGAATACGATGAAGATCACCAGCATGGGCAGCTTGTCGGCCACCTCATCGCCGGACAGGGGCACGATGGTGGCCACGATGGCCAGCACCAGCTCGATCACGGGGATGGCCAGAATCACCTTCATAGCGGTGCCCTGGAAGGGGAAGCGATACACGCGGGGGCGGTTCGCATCAACCTTGCGCAGCTTGATGAACGCCGGGAACATGGGAATGTAGGTAAGCAGCAGGAACACAACCGAGGTGGCGAACAGCGTCCAGAACAGGCCCTGGGAGATGCTCTCGTCAGGAATGAGCTGGATGAACAGCACGGCCGAGGCCACGATGCCGTTCACCACGGCAGCACCGGTGGGCATGCCGGTCTTCGGGTTCTCGTGGGCGAACACCTTCGGCATGTTCTGGTTCTTCGCAGCGTACTCGGCCACGGCGTTCACGCCGAAGGACCAGGAGGCCATGTTCGCGAACAGGGTGATGAGGAACACCACGGCGATGATGATGAAGATGGGACTCGCCTCGCCGACCATGGTCATGACGGCCACAATCATGCCGAAGTCCGGGTCGATCTGGTCGGCCGGGATGGCCGCGCCGATGCCGAAGCCGCAGAACAGGTAGATGGCGCCGATGGCCAGGCCGCCCATGATGATGGCCTTGGGGATGTCGCGGGCCGGGTTCTCCATGTCCTTGGCGAAGGTGCAGACCACCTCGAAGCCCATGAAGTTGAAGATGATGATGGACAGGTAGCCCAGCGCCGCCGTGTTGGTGAGGTCGGGCAGGAAGGTGGCCGGGGCCATATCGCCCGCAAACCCGTTCTGCACGGCGAACCAAATGCCCAGCACACCCACGGACACCGCCACGAGCACCTTCAGCACGGCGCCACCGTTCAGGATCCACTCGGAATCGGACACCTTCGAGAAGCTCATGAACACGACGATCCACACGAAGGCGAGCTCGATGAGCAGGGTGATCCAGATGTTGGCCTCGATGTCGACACCGAAAATCATGCCCAGGATCGGCGGGAACAGCGTGGCCAGGCTGGCAATCCACAGCGGGAAGTTGATCCAGTAGTACCAGCTGATGCGCGCGCCCCACTTGTCGCCGAGGGCGTCGCGGACCCAGTCGTAAATGCCGCCTTCCGAATCGTAGGTGGTGCCGAGCTCGGCCACCACCATGCCGTAGGGCAGAAGGAACGTGATGATGAGGAAGATCCACCAGAAGAACTGCTGGTTGCCGATGGCGGCGGCAGGGGCCGCGGCCTCGCACACGAACACAACGCAGATAACGGAAAGGATAACGCTTACGAAGGAGAACTTTTTCTTACCACTCATAGGGTAGCTCCTTTAAGAATAGAAGATGGAAGGGGAGGCAGCGAGACCTCCCCTGTTCGAACGGAACCTACAGCCCGTGCTTGCCGAGCTTGGCCATGCACTCGTCAATGGTGGCGCGGTAGCCGGTTGCCACCTGCTCGTTGGGCTCGCTCTGGGGGCACAGCGTCGCCAGGATGGCGCGGATGGAGTGCTTGCGGTTCTCGGCCTCGTCCCAGCACAGGCTGCGCGCCGGGTCGTCCATAACCTCGTCCACCACTTCCTCGCCGCGGGTGGCGGGCAGGCAGTGCATGAACTTCGAGTTCGGGCCGGCCACGTTCATCATGTCCATGGTCACCTGGTACTTCGGGTAGAACACGTCCATGTAGTTGGCGCCGGACACTTCCTCGTCGTAGAGGCCGTACCACACGTCGGTGTACACGAAGTCGGCGCCCTCGATGCTGGAGATGTCGTCGGAAATGGTGATGGTGCCGCCAGAGACCTTGCAGTTCTCCTCGCCGATGGCCATGAGCTTCTTGCCGAAGGCCTCGCGCTCCTCAGGCGTGCCCACGTGCAGGGCGCCGTCGGAGATCTGATGGCCCTTAGGCCCGAACTGCACGAAGTCCATGCCCATCTTCGAGCAGATGAACATGAGCGACACGCAGGTCTGGGTGGCGTCGCCGATGAAGGCAAACTTACAGTCCTCGATCTTCTTACCGGCGGGCAGGTTCTCGATCATGGTCATGAGGTCGCCGAGCTCCTGGGTGGGATGGTTGAACTCGCTCATGCCGTTGATAACGGGCGCCGCGGAGTACTTCGCCAGATCCACCACGTCCTTGTGGCGGTCGACGCGGGCCATGAGGATATCAACGAGCGAGCCCATGACGCGGCCGGAGTCCTCGATGGACTCGTGGCCGCCCAGCTGGATGGAGCCGGGGCCGAAGAACTGCGCGTGGCCGCCCAGGTCGGTCATGGCCGTCTCGAAGGAGATGCGGGTGCGGGTGGACACCTGCTGGAAGATCATGCCGAGGGTCTTGTGCTTCAGCAGCAGCGGGTACTCGCCGCCTTCCTTGATGAGCTTCTTCATGGCGATGCCGAGATCCACCATGCCCAGCAGCTCTTCCTTCGTGAAGTCGTTGGTATCGATGTAATCCTTGACCATGGAACCCTCCTTAAGGTTCGCGCGGCCGGCGCCGCCCCTTGCGACGCCGTACCCCTGATGTACCGCCCCGGGATCGGCGGGGCGGAGCTCTTGGCGCCATCTTGGGATGCGCTGACCGATTTAGGAAGAATTAACCGGGATTATTTTTCGAAACGCCGAGGAAGCAACTTGCCTAATCCGAAATAATCCCCCCGTTTAGGCCTATTGAACGGGCGTCTATGGTATGAATATCAGCGGGCTTTTTCGAGGGGGATCGAAGCGGCTTTGCGGCCTTCTAATCCTTCCTCTACCCAGTTTCGCCGACGAGCCGAGGAGCCAAGCGATGGAAACGGCGTTCTACCTCTACACCATCGTCATCATGCTTGCCTGTGTGGCATCGGGCTCCGTTTCGCTTTCCGCCTACTTCGTCTCGCGCCGGCGCTCGTTTCTGTACGCGGCCGCCATGCTGCTGTTCTACTTCCTGGATTTGGCCCTTATATTCCAGTACGAGTACCTGGGCCAGAACACCGAGTACTCGCTCACGCTGTTCTACGAGATAGACCACCCGCAGCTGAAGACACTGCTGGCCCTGGGCGTGCTGGAGCCTCTGTGGCTCATCCTGTGCGACTTCGTGGGCGAGCGTCGCCGCTGGGTGAGGCTGGGGCCGGCCGTCGTATTCGTGGCTGTCAGCGAGATCGTCGTGCTGGCGCTGCCGGTGAACGAGTTTCGCCAGTGGCTCTTCTACACCCTGCGCCAGGCGTTTCTCGTGTGGTGCCTGGCCTTTGCGGCCTACCGTTACGCCACCACGAAAAGCGAGGTGGACAAGGCCCGCATGCGCCGCCAGGAGCCGCTGTACTTCGTCACGTTCGCGCTGTGCCTGTGCATTATCGCCGAGGACGTGGCCATGATTTTGGTGGTGGACGTCGACGCCTTCAACAACGCCACGCTGCTGCCCCTCTATATCAGTGAGCGCAATTTCTCGGAGAACTTCCTGCTTTTGGCCTTCGCTTTCTTTACGATGCGGGCCGCCGCCGACACCCTGCGCCTGCGCTTCAAGGAGCCCCCGGCCGCCGACGCGCCCGACACCCAGGCCTACGTGGACGAGCTGCTGCCCGCGTTCTGCGAGCGCTACGGGCTCACGGCGCGCGAGCGGGTCATCCTGGAGGAGGTGCTCGCCGGCAAAGACAACCAGAACATCGCCAGCGCCCAGCAGGTGGCCCTCGGCACCGTGAAGGCCCACGTGCACAACATCCTGAAGAAGACGGGCACCTCCACCCGCCAGCAGCTCACCCAGCTGTTCTGGAAGGGGTAGGCCGAGGCGTTTTCGCCAGTTTTCCTACTATTTGCTGGCTGTACGGCATCGGGGCGCCCCGCTGGGGAATAATAGGCCCTTGTACGGCACGAGGCGAAGACGGGAGCGGCGTTGACCTACCTCATCACATTCTTGGAAGGCATCATCACCTTCGTGTCGCCGTGCCTTCTGCCCATGATTCCCATCTACGTGACCTATTTCGCCGCGGGCGAGGAGGTGCGCACGCCGGTGGTGCTGCGCAACGCGCTCGGGTTCGTGCTGGGCTTCACCCTCGTGTTCATTGCCATGGGCGCAGCCGCCTCGTCGGTGGGCGCGTTCTTCATCGAGTACCAGAATGTGGTGAACGTGGTGTGCGGGCTGGTGGTTATCGCCTTCGGCCTGTACTTTCTGGGGTTCATCAAGGTGAACCTGTTCCACGGGCGCCAGAACCCGCTGGCCGGGCGCCAGCTGGGGTTCTTCTCGTCTGTGCTGTTCGGCGTCATCTTCTCCATCGGCTGGACGCCCTGCGTGGGGGCGTTTCTGGGGTCGGCGCTTATGCTGGCCTCGCAGCAGGCGTCGGTGGTTCAAGGGGTGCTGCTGCTTCTGTGCTACTCGGCAGGCCTTGGCATTCCGTTTGTGGCGGCCGCGGTGCTCATCGACAAGCTGAAGGGCGCTTTTGCGGCCATTAAGCGGCATTACGACATTATCAACAAAGTTTGCGGCTGGTTCCTGGTGGCCGTGGGCGTGCTCATGGCCACAGGGCTTTTGGGCGGGTTCCTGCGGCTGTTGAGCTAGGTGCCGGCGGCGCGGAAGAAAGGGGTCGAACATGACCGAGAACGAGAACACCACGGGCGCCTCGGCGTCCGACGAGTTGAAGGACGCCATGCTGGAGGGGGCGGCCGAGGAGGCTGCCGAGCAGGCCGCGGCCGAGGAGGCCGGCGCCGAGAGCCCCGAGGCGAAGGGCGAGCGCTTGGGCGAGGCCCTGGAGGCCGAGCGCGCCGAGGCGGCAGCGGCGGCGGCCACGCCGGCCGGCCAAACCAGCGAGCGCAAGAAGCACGTGGGCGTCATTGTGGCCGTGGTGGCCTTCGCCGTGCTGCTGGTGGGCGCGGGCATCGCCTACAGCGTGCTAGCCCCGACCGCCGCCGACGAGGCCCCTGAAGTGACCGGCATGGATGCCGTGCACACCACCGAGGTGGAAACCGGCGACACCACCGACGGCGCCGACTCCCCCACCATGGAGGCGCCCAACTTCACCATGACCGACGCCGACGGCGCAACGCTTCAGCTGAGTGACTTCCGCGGCAAGCCGGTACTGCTGAACTTCTGGGCCAGCTGGTGCGGCCCCTGCGCCAGCGAGATGCCCGACATTCAGGCCAGCTGGGAAACCAACGGCGAAGACGTGCAGTTCGTCATTGTGAACATGACGGGCATGAGCGGGGAAACCGAGACCACCGCCAAGGCGTTCCTCAGCGAGAACGGCTACACCTTCCCCGCGTACTTCGACAAGAACAGCAGCGCGCAGGCGGCCTTCGGCGTGAGCTCCATTCCGCAGACCTACCTCATCGATGCCGAGGGCAACATCATCGGCGGCTACATGGGCGCCATGACGTCGTCGGTCCTCGCCGAGGGCATCAGCATGCTCACCGCCAGCGCCCAGTAGCAGCAAAACGCGGAAAGGGCATGGCCCTTGCCCTACGAAAACCATCCCCCGTAGGGGATCACCCCGTAGGGAAAGGGCCATGCCCTTTCCGCGTTTTGTCGCCCATTCCCCATCAGGCGGCAAGGGCACGGCCCTTGCCCTACGCCTTTCCGCGCTGCTTAGAACTCGAGGGCCTGCAGGCGGTCGAAGACGATGTCCTTGCGGGTGAGGAAATCCCACGGGTCAAAGATCTCGTCGAGCTTCTCCTGGCTGAGCAACGCCATGGCCTCGTCGTCGGCCTCGAGGCGCTCGCGATAGGTGGGGCCGTCCACCGCGTTCTGGATGTCCTCCCACACCTTCATGGCGTTGCGCTGCACGATGACGTAGGCGTCCTCGCGGGAAATGCCGGCGTCCACCAGGGCCAACAGCACCTTACTAGAGAAGATGAGGCCCTTCGTTCGCCACAGGTTGTGCTCCATCTTGGCCGGGTAGGTCTGCAGGCCGTCGAGCATCCACTGCATCTTCGAGAACATATAATCGAGCGCCGTGAAGCTGTCGGCCAGCACCACGCGCTCGGCGCCGGAGTGGCTAATGTCGCGCTCGAACCACAGCGCCACGTTGTCGAAGGCCACCTGCGCGTTCGCCTTCACCACGCGGGCCAGGCCGCACACGCGCTCGGCCGTGATGGGGTTGCGCTTGTGGGGCATGGCCGAGGAGCCCTTCTGCCCCTTGGTGAACGGCTCTTCCGCCTCGATGACGTCGGACTGCTGCAGCAGGCGCACCTGCATGGCGATGGATTCCAGCGTGGAAGCGGTAACGGCCAGGGCCGCCATCACCTGGGCGTGGCGGTCGCGCGCGAGCACCTGGGTGGACAGCGGGTCGGGGGTAAGGCCCATCTTCTCGCAGACGTACTGCTCCACGAACGGGTCGATGGAGGAATAGGTGCCCACAGCACCTGAGATGGCACCGGTGGCGGCCACGGCGCGAGCCTCCTCCATGCGGGTGAGCGCGCGCTTCAGGGCCCAGGCCCAGCTGCCGAACTTCATGCCGAAGGTCATGGGCTCGGCGTGGATGCCGTGGGTGCGGCCGACGCAGAGCGTGTTCTGGAACTCGAAGGCACGGCGCTTGCAGGTTTCGCCCAGGCGCTTGATGTCCTCGATGATGATGTCGCAGGCCTGGGTGACCTGGTAGGACAGCGCGGTGTCGCCCAGATCAGACGAGGTCATGCCATAGTGCACCCAGCGGCTGGGCTTCTCGGCGCCCTCGGGGATGTCGGCGTCAATGTAGTTGGCCATGCACGTGGTGAAGGCGATGACGTCGTGGTTAGTGACTTTCTCGATCTCGTCGATTTCCTCCACGGTGAAGTTCGCGTGGTCGCGAATCCACTGGGCCTCCTCGGCCGTGATGCCCGCCTGGCCCAGCTCGGCCTGAGCCTCGCAGGCCAGCACCTCGATTTCCTTCCAAATGGCGAACTTGTTCTCGAGTTCCCAGATGCGGCCCATCTCCGGGCGGGTGTAGCGACCGATCATGCGCGTTCCTTTCCCCGTAGCGCGGCGGGTGCCCGGCCGGGGGCGCCCATCCTGCCGGCGACGGCCCTTCTTCGCGAGCCGCGCCGCCTGCGTTTTCCTTATTGCGCAGATTACCAGAAACGCGGAATTCTTCGTTGCGAAAGGCCCAAGGGTCGGGTAAGATACAGCATTACGCGGAGGAGTGACCGAGAGGCCGAAGGTGCTCGCCTGCTAAGTGAGTATGCCCCACAAGGGCATCTAGGGTTCGAATCCCTACTCCTCCGCCACTTCTTTCGTTTCGTTCGCCCTTGCGGGACGAACGAACCTCTCGACGCTGCGGCCTTCTGCCGCATTCCATCTTCACCCTTGTTTTGGCCACGGCGCGTACCGGAGTACGCTTGGGCCAAAGGCGGGCGAATCTGGAACGCGTCAGAAGCCCTCGCTGACATTGCCAACTAAGTAGCTTTCTTCTTCTTGTATTTAAACTATTTTGTATATTTCTCCCACGGCCAGCGGCGGCGGGTGGTGGCGGTGAGGCGCTTTTTGCGGTAGTGGGGGTTGTGCTTGAGGAAGCGCCAGTTGCATAGGCGCGTAATGGCGAGACCGACGAGGCCGACGGCCATGAAGCTGAGGGCAAGGTCGAGCACCGGGGGCGCGTCGTCGAAGAAGGCGTAGAGCGAGACGAGGGCGAAGAACCCGCTGATAATGCCACAGAGCCACGTGAACACGCGGATGAGCACCTCTTTTGCGCGGGCCGGGGAATGGCGGTAGGTGACCACGACGTAAATGAGCCCCGCTGCCACCGCGAGCGCGAGAATCAGCGGCACCACGCGCGAAAGCCGTGCAAGCAAGCCCACTTCGTCCTCCTTCAGATGCTGTGGCCGTTATTGTAGCGGGAAAAGCGGTGTGGCGTGGCGCCAATTTGCGTTGCGCGCCAGCTTGTTACCGCGCACTGCCCCTGACGCCGATTCGCGCACTGAGATTCTACTTTCCGGGGACCATGGCGGCGCGAAGGGCGCACAGAGTGGTGGGGCGCGCCCACCAGCCGCGAGAGGTGGCCTCGGTGGCCAGCGCGCTGGCCTTAGCGAAGGTATCCACCAGGGCGAAGGTGGCCGAGCCGCTGCCGGAAAGCAGCACGGCGCTAGGCGCGGTGCGCTCGGCGAGCCATGCGCGCACGGCGGCCAGTTCGGGCAAGATTTCTTCGGCGGCGGGCGCGAGGTTGTTCAGCAGGCGCACATCGGCTGCTTCGGTGGCGGCCGCATCGTGGGACAAAATGGCAGCATCGGGGGCAATGGGGCTCTCGTCGAAACGGCGGTAGGCCTCGGCGGTGGAGACGCCGGCATCGGGCTTTACCAGCACCACGGCGCGGTTGGAGGGGGCAAGAGCCGCCTCGAAGGTGCCGCCCACGCCGGAAAGTCGCGCGCAGCCGCCCTGCAGGAAGAAGGCCACGTCGGCGCCGAGCGATTGGGCGACTTCGACGATGCGCTCGTCATCGGCGGCAAGATCCCACGCCTTCGCGAGACCGACGAGCACGGCTGCCGCATTCGACGAGCCACCACCAAGACCGGCCTGGGCGGGAATATGCTTCTCGATGCGCACTTGGATGATTTCGGCCACGTCGCGCCCCACCGCGCGAGCCAGCTGATCGGCCGCCTTGAAGGCAAGGTTGTCCTCTGCCGGCACCGCGAGATCTTGACCCGTTCGATCGGCCAAATCGATCGTCATAACCAGGTTACCGGACGGGCCGCCCACCGCCATATCGGGGCGGGATGCCCCCTCAGCCACGCGCTTCGCCAGCTCGTCGGCGGAAACCTCCTCGCAGCGCAGGTACAGCGTGTCGTGCAGGGCCAGGGCGTGCATGATGGTATCGGCATCGTGGTAGCCGTCGGCCCGGCACTCGCCAATGGCCAGCAGCAGGTTCACCTTCGCCGGTGAGACGAGCTTCATCGTGTTCGGCCCCATGAACGTCGTCGCCGACCACTGGGCCTCGCGCGCCGCCGCCAGCAAATTCACCTCGGCCTCGCGATTGCGCTGCACGTTCTCGGTCATGTTGGTTTCCTTTCCTGGTGAGACAGTGCCCATTCTCACTTCTTCTTGCGGCGAACGCGGAAGAACTCTTGCAGCAACGCCACGCATTCTTCCTCACGGACGCCGGGGGTGGTTTCGAACTGGTGGTTCAGACGCGTGTCGGCGCCAATGTCGTACAGGGTTCCCGCGGCCCCGGCCTTCTGGTCGGGCGCGCCGTACACGCAGCGGGCCACGCGCGCCTGATGCATGAGCCCGGCGCACATAATGCAGGGCTCCAACGTCACGTACACCGTGCAGTCGGCTAGCCGCCACGCATCCAGCACGCGGGCCGCCTCCTTCATGGCGATGAACTCCGCATGCCCCGCCGGGTCGCGGTCGGTCTCGCGCCGGTTGTGCGCCCGCGCGATCACCTGCGGCTCGGCCAGGGGGCGCCTCGTGCCGCGGTCGATGGGCTCGTGCACCACCACAGCGCCAATAGGCACCTCGCCCGCCGCCGCAGCCGCCCGCGCCTCTTCCAAGGCCAGGCCCATAAAGCGCTCATCAAGCGCCCGCTGCTCTTCTGCTGTCCGATGTTCGTTCATGGGGCCATTATAGACAAAAGAAGAAAGCGCGACCGAACCAAGCGGTCGCGCTCAACGAGAACTGCGCGAAGAGGCTAGTCGTCCCAGCGTTTGGGGGGTTGGGCGTTGCGGATTCGGCAGTAGAGGAGCCAGGCCCATAGGAGCGCCACGGCCACGGTGGCTATGGCGAAGAGCCAGTCGGCCAGGCAGAAGCCGAAGACGGCCAGCAGAATGGCCCCTACGATGACGAAGGCGTAGAAGAGTCTATCGAACCATCCCATGGCGCACCTCCTCCCCGTTGTCCTTCTCCTGGCGCAGGCGCATGAGGGTGTAGGCGCTCGTCAGCAGCATCATGAGCACGAACACGATGTGCAGCGGGCACGGGCCCAGGATGCCGCCGGTCTGGGGCAGGTCGTGCAGGCGCGAGGCCCAGTCGGTGCCCTTGCCGGCGGTGCCGCTGGAGTCGCCGTTGCCGTTGCCGGCCCCCGAACCGTCGCCCGCGCCATTGCCAGAGCCGTCCGCGCCGTCCCCGTCGCCGGCGCCGTTCATGGAGCCGCTGGCCGTGCTCTCGCGCACCTCGTAGACGAGCTTCAACGTGGTGGTGTTGCCGAACTGGTCGGTCAGCACCTGCTCGACCAGCCAGCGGCCGGGCTTCGAGCGGTCGATGGCGTCCACCGGGTTGCCGTCGGCGTCGAACAGGCGCGGGGCGGAACGGGTCACCTCGCCGCCCATGGCGTCGGCCACACGGTAGTGCTCGGCGATGAACGCGTCCATGGCCTCGGGCGTCATGGGCTCGTCGGACGTGCCCGCCACCACGGTGTCGTTGACGACCGCATGGGTGAGGCCGGTGTTCTCGTCGATGGTCACCTGCGAGGGCACAAGGGGCTTGGGCGTGGTGCCGGGGCCGCTGCCGCTGGAGCCGCCGTTGCCCGGGGTGCCCGAGCCGTCGGGGCCGCTGCCGTTGCCGGAGCCGGAGCCATCGGGGTCGGTCGGCGTCACCGTGGGCGCGTCGGACACCACTAGGTAGCGCAGGTTCACCGTCACGGTGTTGCCGTTGGCGTCGGCCACCTTCCAGGTGATGCGGAAGGCGCCGGGACGCGCGTGGTCGATGGCGCTCACGGGCGCGCCGGCCATGTCGGTCACCACCAGGGAGAGCTCGGTCATACGGCCGCCGCCCTCGGGCGTGAACGTGTAGCGGCGATCCATAAGCGACCGCACGTCAGCCAGACCGAGCGACTTGCCCTCCTCAACGGGCACCTTCATGGCGTCCTCGATGACGGCGTGCTGGGTGCCGTCGGGGGCCACCTGCGGCGGCTCCACCGGGTCGATGGGCCGCGGCTTCGGGTTCAGCGGGTCGTCGCCGGGCTGGGGCGTGAGGTCGGTGCCGGGGTCGGGCGCCACGATGACGCCGGGCACGCGGGAGGACACCAGGTGGTAGGCCATGCGCACCGTGGTCGCGTTGCCGGCGGCGTCGCGCACCAGGTAGGTGATGGCGTAGTCGGCCACGCGGGACAGGTCGATCATCGAAAGCTCGTTGCCGGCGGCGTCGCGCATCGACTGCACCGTCACCGTCGGCTGGTTGCCGTCGGCATCGGCCAGGGCGAAGTGGCGCGCCAGCAGGTCGATGGCGCCGGCGGCGTCCATGGTGCCGCGCGTGACGGCCTCGGTGACGTCGCAGGCCACCTCTACCGACTGGGATCCATCGGGGTCGGTGACCACGGGACCCGTGGGCGTTAGCGGGTCGCCAGGTTGGGTGGGGCCCGTCGGGTCGTTCGGGTCCACCGGCTCCAGCGGGCTTACCGTCGGGCAGTTGTCGCGCACGAAGCGGTAGCGCAAGTTGATGGTGGTCGTGTTGCCCTGAGCATCGGTGGCCACGTGGCGAATGAGGCATTCGCCGGGCACGTCGGTGGGCAGCGACGCGAGAGGCGAACCGTCCGCAGCCAGCAGCTCGGTGGTTTCCGTAAGGGGGCCGGCCTGCGAGGAGAGGTCGTAGCGGTAGGCCACAAGCGCCTTGGCGTCGTCCAGGTCGAGCGAGCCGCCGAAGGCGGGGTTCGCCGGGTCGATGATCTCGCTGATGGTTTCGTCGATGACGGCGTGGCGCAGGCCCTCGTCATCGTCGGTTACGGTCGGCGCGGGCACGCGGTCGTCGGGGCCGATGGGCGGCCCAACGGGCTTGGGTGCGTCGGGATCGCTGGGGTCGGGCGTGTTGTCCGGGTCGACGATGCTGCCGCCCGGGCGATCCACCGCAGGCGGCTCGGTGGAGCAGACTTTGAAGGGGTCGCTCAGGTTGCCCGCTGCGTCCTCGGCCACATAGTACCCGTTGGGAACGTTGGCCACCGTCTGCGTCGCCTCGCCCTTGCGGTCGCCCTCGTCGCCAGTCAGGGAGAACTCGCGGAACGCGGCAGCGCGGGCATCGGCCGGGACCGCTCCTGCGGCGTTAGTACGGTACAACCGCCAAATGCCGGAAGTAGCTTTGGAAGCATCCGAGGGCCGATCGTCCAACGTAAGCGCCGAGAGCGCCGCATCGGCAGACACCCGCGGCGCCGACGAGTCGATCTTCACCTTGCCCGCGCGCTGCACCGACACCGTGCTCGTCGCCGTGTTCTTCGCGCGGCCCTCCAGCGACACCCCCTCGGTGTCGGCAGAACGAGTCCAAGCCGGAGAAGCAGCCGTAAGCGTTGTAGCGGACCCTTCGGAAGGAGTCAGCTCCATGACGTCGTAGTCCCCTGGATAGAAAGTAAGCGTAACGGGCGACACATTCCACCCATTCTCGTTAGCCTTGGGAAGCCGCGTGTAATGCCAAGCCGTGCCAGCGCCGCTGGAGGGGTCGGAAGGATCAGCCCCATCCGGCGCCACCTCAAGCGGCCGCTCGTTCACGAGCTTCGTCGTTGCGTAATGCGACCCCTGAAAAGAGTCCTCAATGAGCTGCTGCGAAAGCATGACAGCGTCTCCCGCCTCACCGGATACAGTGGCCCAGTACGACACAGTAACCGGCGTAGTGCCCGCAAGCGTAACGGGCACGCCGTTGGCACCCGTGGGCGTGTCGGCACTAGAAGAGGCGGCCACCGTCGTCTCGTCCACTCGCACCGGATGAGAGGAATCGACAAAGGGATCGAGTCCCGAAGTCGGATACTGCGCTGTGTTGGCGAGCTTGAGGTGCACAGGATATTGTTCTACGAATCCTCCAGACATCGCGGACGCATTAGAGTTGCGAACCGTGCAACGAACCTGTACGGTTTCGCCCGTCTGGACGGCATCATCTTTTTCAATGCGCGTCCCGTCTGCGCGATAGAGACTGATGTCGTAAATCTCGGGAGTTAGATTCGGAAGAGACATAGATCTGAAGGTGATCTTTGCGGCGCAATTTGCGAAGGATTGATACTGCGTTGGGTTGTTGGCATAGGTCCAATTAAATCCTCCAAATAGAAAGATGAACGCGCTTGATCCTGCTTTCCCACGTACGTTATCAATGCTAGTCGAGCGTACCGCTAGATTCTGCTGCATTTGATAGGTCGTGTTATATTGATTCAGATAGAGTTTGTTCTCAGAGGCGTCTAGCCTCATCACGAGATATGATGACGAGTTCCAAGACTGAGTGTCGAGAACTCGAGAGTAGTCATATTGAGTCTGGCCCTCCGACATCCAGCTAGCAGCAACATAGTTTTGAATTGTGCTTGCTGATCCCCATTGCTGGCCGATCCCTGCAGCCGGCCCAGTAACTTTACCTACATTAGCATTTCGAGTAAGTCCTATTGCTACATAACTATTCATAAATGATAGTGTATTGATCGACACAATAGGGCTACAGTAGAATGAGAGCACCACCTCCCAGTCGTGGTTCAGGCTGACATGTTTCTTGCTCGCCAGACCACTGCTGCTTATCCAATCATTGCCCACCAGCTGGCCAAAGGACTGTGCCGAAGTATCTGCAACACGAATAGTTTTATCTGCGCTAAACGGCTCGAACCCTACAACCGTTCCGAATCTATTACTTAAGTCAAAATAATTTTCATAGTCCGTAGTGCCCTCAAGCCCCTCAGCTGTTTCTCCCTCGCGCACAAACGGAACCGTCGGCACCAGCGCCACCGCCAGAAAAACAGCGAGAGCACCGCGCGCAATTCTTCTAGGAAGCCCCCCCCCCGAAGCATTTTCTCAGCAAGTCAGCACCCGCGCCCCTCGAGCGTCGACCGCGCTTTCCTCCACCTTCCCCCTGGAACTCTGTGGCCGTTTCTCTCGCTTTCACTGGCGTCTTCTCCCTCGGTCACTGCGGTTTTTGGGGCACCAAACCGCAACTGGATACAGTTATACCAACCAAGAATGTGACACCAAGTCAAAACGGCCCAAAAAATTTTCCAACTTTTCGCCAGATAGCCCGAGTGGTGCCTTTGGCGCAAAGGTTGCTGCGTTTCATTCTGCGCGCTACTCCCCGCCTTGCGAAGTCTCCAGGATCATTTTCGACTCTACCCCTAGGGCGGTTGCTAGGTCGGCTATCAGATCGAGAGTGGGGTTGGCCCGGCCTCGCTCTATGCGGCTTACGATGGCCTGGTCCACCGCCGCCCGCTCGGCGAGCTGCATTTGGGTGAGGCCTTGGCGTTTGCGGCACTGGGCGATGGCGCTGCCCACCGAAAGGCGAAGAGCTTTGCGGGCATCGGGCGCGGAGGGCCGAGTTTCCGGGTCATAGGGGCCCCGCAACACGAAATCGTCGTGGGAGCACGCACCGCGCCCCTCGGCAAGAAGGGCCACCGCATCGTATTCCCTCAGCCCGTGAGCGCGCAGAATCTCACCGAGGTTCTGGCGGCCGGCGGGCACCAGTCGCTCTTCTACCCAGCGCGCCGCCCACGGCATGCCGATTTCCCGCTCGCCCCGCTTAAGGGCAAGGGCTAGCAGGAAGGGCACATCGGCCGGCTGCGCGTCTTCGGCAATACGGATGCGCCAGCTCTCGTCCGCCGCATTCCATAGAAGCCGCCCGCAGGGGCGCGCAGCACGATGACGGCCGTCGACAATATCGAAGGCGATCATTTGCGCTCCCCCTTCGCCATCTCGCTTCCGCAGGCCACCACGCCGCTCTCTTGCAGCCAGAACCAACGACACTCGACCATTTCTCGCATTTTGGAGAGATGGGTCACCGAGGGAAGGGCCTCGCCGATTCCGTCGAGCACCCGGTCGAGGGCAGCGGCACCCAAGGCGGGAAGCCGCAGCGGCCCGTCGGCCAGCTCGGGCACGAACCGCAGGTTCTCCTGAAGCGAGCGCGTTCCCAGGTAGTTGTTGGCGTTCACATTGCGCAGCGCGTCGAACTCGGCCGCGCGCGCCGCGTCCCCGTAGCACGAGAACACAAAGGAGAGCCCGTTGTCGAACAGAGGCGCCAGGCGGATGGCGCCATCGGGGGCGATGATCACCTCGATGTTGGCTCCGTGGCGGTCGCGGTTCGCAATGAGAAAGTCGAAGACGAGCATTTCGGCGATGCGCTGGCCCCAGCCCCTGCGACGGCAGAACTCGAAAGGCGACTCGCCCGGCGCGCGTTCGAAATCGTAGAACAACTCGAGGGTCATCTTGCGCTCGCCAGGCTCGCGGAAGCTGGTGGAGATATTGAGCCATGTTTCGTGCTCAACGCCGTCGAGGGTCACGCGGGCGTGCACGAGACGGTAATCGACGTGGGGAATGCCCAGCTCGCGCAGCAGGCGAGCCGCCACCACCTCGTTGACGCACTCGTGACCGTAAATGCCCCGGTAGCTGTCGTAGCAAGAGAGCTTATAGTAATAGGTGACCCCTGGTGCGCTGCGCCGCGCTTTCGGGAACGTGCCCGAGGTGCCCGACGTAACCGTGCGCTCGTCCCAACGCAGATGCCGCAAATCTTGCAGCGGGGCGCAGATGTCTTCCATGGCTCCTCCTTAATATGATTTTTACATCATATCATGGTCGGGGATGGCGATAGACGACGACTTTGGGGCGAAGGAGCCGCGAGGCGCATTCGTCGCGCTGAGTGGGACGAGTCGATGGCGAATTGATAAGAATGCCCCATGGGGGCGACGTGGCCCAGAATTGCGGGGAGATTAGCGGAGGTTCACGATTTTCCCATTTCAGGGGGGTGATCGGATGCTGCTCGGGGGCGTTCGGGGGCCGATTTTGGCGGCTTCGGCGGCGGGGCGCGGGCTTCACGGTATGATGCTTCCAACATGAAAGGCGGTGAGGCTATGGCGGCAGGAAAGCAGTCGCGGGCGCATCTGGCGTCGCTCGTGCGGCGCGCCCAGGCGGGCGACGAGGCGGCGTTCGCGGAAATTTACGAGCTGACGGGCCAGGCGCAGTTCTTCCTGCTGTCGCACAAGGTGGGGCTGGAGGCGGCGGGCGATTTGGTGCAGGAGCTGTACCTGGTCACGTGGCGCAACATCCAGGCGGTGCAGCCTTACGCGCTTCTGGGGTACCTGAACGGCGTGGGGCGCAACTTGTGCCGCGAGTACCTGCGCGAGAAGGCGCGCAACGACGACACGCTGTCGCTGGATCACGAGGAGGCGGTGGAGGACTGGCTGAATTCCGAGGCCGGCACCGACTTGCGCGACCCGGATGCCGACCCGGCCGACACTGTAGTGGACGCCGACGAGCGGGCGCGGCTGGCGCGGGCGCTGCGGGAATCGCTGGACGACACCGAGCGCGCGGCCGTGGTGATGCGCTACTACCAGGGGATGAAGATCGACGAGATTGCCGAGGCACTGGACACCTCGCGCAACACCGTGAAGCGGACGCTTTCGCGCGCGCTGCTGACACTGCGGCAGAACCTGACGGTGCTGCCCTTCGGCTGGGGGCTGGGCAGCGTGCTGGCTCCCGTGGTGGGCGACCCGGCGGCGCCCCCGCTGCGGGGGCTGGGCGACGGCGCGGGGCGCGAGACCGGTTCGGGCCGGACACGCAAGCCGACGGTGGGCACGGCTTTGGTGGGGGCCGCAACGGTGGCACTCGTGGTGGGGGCCGTGGGGTTTGCGGTCACCGCGCCCCGGGAGGCCGCGCCCGTCGACGAGGCACCCGCCTCCGAGCCGACGCCCCTGGCCGAGCAGCCGGTTGCCGCAGGCGACACCGAGGCCCCGCAGCTTCTGGACGTGACCGTGGAAGGCGAGGCCACAGTGCTCACCTTCCACGACGAAACCGCCGTAGCGAAGGTGTGGTGCGTGGGCGCCGACGGCACCACCTACGCGCCGGCGCATTCCGAGCGCGATGCGACCGACGGGCGCCGCAGCACTTGGACGTTCGCGCTGCCCTCGGGCACCTACGAAGCCTTCGCCGTAGACACCCTGGGCAACCAAGCCGCGGGCACTGTCACCTGCGACATCGTCCCCACTGACCCAGCCCCGCCCGAGCACAACCCCCTCGCCGCCCTGTAGCGCGCCCGCTCGTTGTGGTATCCTGTTACGGCTCGCCCGCACGGCGAGCTGTTTTCAAGCGGAGGCGTGTCCGAGTGGCTTAAGGAAGCAGTCTTGAAAACTGTCGTGCCGAAAGGTACCGTGGGTTCAAATCCTACCGCCTCCGCCATGTTTCTCTTTTTCATAGGCGCTTTAGCAACCCGCAATATGGCTGTCGGAATAGACGGAGGAACACTATGGGAAAGTATTTGTACCAGGCCATTATGAGCCCCGATGAGGAGGGCGGCTATGTGGTCACCTTCCCCGACCTGCCGGGTTGCGTTTCAGAGGGAGACACCTTCACGGAGGCTGCGGCCCAAGCGGCCGACGCTGCGCAAACCTACGTCGCCTCGCTTTTAGCCCATGGCGACTCCGTTCCCCGTCCCACAAAGGTCGACTGCCCTGAGGGAGCAGAGAGCGTGCTCATTTTCTTCGAAGCTACGCCGGATTACTTGGTGACAGGTGAAGTGGTGTCGGCGGCGGAGGCGGCGCGGCGGCTCAGTCTGTCGCCCGGCCGCATTACCCACATGCTGGATGCCGGCATCTTAGAAGGGTATCGCGAGGGTCGTCGCACATGGATTACCGTCAAGAGCATCGAGGCGCGCCAAGCCGTCCCCGTAGCCGCCGGAAGACCGAAGAAAGTCCTGATGGCTTAGCAAGGAAAGGGTTGTCTTATGCGGCTTGGTGTGATTGATTGCGGGTCGAATTCGGTACGGCTCGTGGTGTACGAGGTGAAGGGCGGCCGCGAGGGCCGTCGCGAGGGCAAGCCGTTTCGCACGCTTGTCGACGAGAAGAAGATGGCGGGGCTTTCGTCCTACGTGGAAGACGGCGTGCTGACCGCGGGGGGCATCGACAAGGCGGCATCGGTGCTGGGCGATCTGCTGCGGCTGGCCGACAACCTGAAGTGCGAGCACGTGGGCATCTTCGCCACGGCGGTGCTGCGCAACTGCGCGAACTCGCGGGCGGCGACGCAGATCATCGAAGAGGCCATCGACCACAAGGTGCACGTGCTTTCCGCGGAGGAGGAGGCACACCTCGGGTTCGTCGGCGCGTCCATCGGGCGCGATCTGGACGCGGGCACGCTCATCGATATCGGCGGCGGCTCGGCGGAACTCACGGCCCTGCGGCCCGACGGCGATCACGCGGGCATCAGCCTGCCCGGTGGCTGCGTGGCCTTCTACGCGCGGTACGTACGGCTGGTCATGCCGACGGTAGAGGAGTGCCGCACCATGGCCGAGGCGTTCAACGAGCTGCTGAACGAGGCCGGCGACCTGACCCCCTACCGCACGCCGGACGCCTTCGGCATCGGAGGCTCGCTGCGCGCCGTAAGCAAGCTGCTCGCCCAGGTGCGCGAAAGCGAGCGACCGACGACGGTGACGCGCGAGGACATCGACGAGTTGTTCGCCCTGCTGGAACGCGACCCGAGCGCCTACGCCCACGCCGTCGTGAAAGCCGCCCCCGACCGCGTGCACAGCCTCACCCCCGGCATGGCCATCGCCCGCACCCTCATGGAACGCCTCGACGTGCAGAAAATCACCCTCTGCAAACACGGCATCCGAGAAGGCTACCTCCTCGACCGGATGCTGTGAAATTTTCCCAGCGGTATAACCAATATATAACATTATTTTAAATTAGATTATTCACTATCTTTAATACATTAAGATTGCGTGCAGTGCAAAGTCTCGCTACTGGCACTTTTAAATCTAAAGTATTTAGTGTATTATAGAGGTGACCTCGATGCCAAAGCAGCCTAAAGAGACGCGGGACACTCGCAAAGTTATGGCGCGACTAGCGAGCGAGGGCTGGATCATGCGAGCTGGCAAAGGCGACCACGTCAACTTCTTCAAGCCGGGCACTCCGGCGCTCATAACCATCGACACAGGGCCCAAGGAAGTTGACGCGAACATCTATCGGAAGATCAAGCGGATCGCCGGTTGGAAATAGAAAGACAAAGGTGATTGCAATGACGAAATATGTTTACGGGGCCGTCATCCGCGAATCCGACAACGGCGAATGGTGGGCCGAAATTCCCGATCTACCGGGATGCTTTGGACAGGGAGACAGCTTCATGGAAGCCGTGAGCAGCATATCCGATGCCCTGGAAACGCATCTGGCTTCCTTAGTAGATTATGGACTCGTTCCCCCAGAGCCTCGTGCCGTTGAAGCAGACGACGGACGCGTCGTGTACGTATATGCGAACACGGACGGCGCAACGCTGGGAGAGCCTGAGGTGTCTGCAGCCGAAGCAGCTCGGATGCTCGGCGTATCGCCTGGACGAGTCTCCCAGCTCATAGCAGAGGGCAAATTGCGCGCGCTCCGCTCTGCGGTTGGGACGACCGTCGCCCTCGCCAGCATCGAGGCCTACCAAAAGAACCGTCGCACCCCCGGCCGCCCCCGCAAGACAGCTTTGGAAGCGTAGTTGCACGCGAACCAGATGGCTGGTTCGCGCCGCCCGCGCTTGCGGGCTAGCGGCGGTCGATGGGGATGTAGGGCTTGGTGGTTCGGGCGGTGTTTTTGTAGGCGGGGCGGATGATGCGTTTGCCGGCGCCGATTTCCTCGAAGCGATGCGCGGCCCAGCCGGCCATGCGGGCGCAGGCGAACAGCGGCGTGAACAGGTCTTCGGGAATGCCCATCATTGAATAGATGAAGCCGGAGTACATGTCCACGTTGGCGCACAGCTCCTTCGCGGAGCCCTTCTCGCGAGCGAACACCTCAGGCGTCAGGCGCTCGATGGACTTCAGCAAGTTCAGCTCGGCCTCGTATTCGGTGCCGGCTGCCAGCTGCTCGGCGAAGCGCTTGCCGATGATGGCGCGCGGGTCGGACAGCGTATACACCGCGTGCCCCATGCCGTAGACGAGCCCCGTCTGGTCGTAGGCCTGCTTGTTCACGATCTTCGCCAGGTAGGCGGCCACTTCATCGTCATCTTCCCAGTTCGCGACGTTCTCCTTGATTTCCGCCTGCATGGCGCGCACCTGGTGGTTGGCGCCGCCGTGGCGGTGGCCCTTCAGCGACCCGAACGCCGCCGCGTAGGTGGAATAGGGGTCAGTGTCCGACGAGGACAGCACGCGCGTGGTGAAGGTGGAGTTGTTGCCGCCGCCGTGCTCCGCATGCAGGCACAGCATGATGTCGAGCATGCGCGCCTCCTCCGGCGTGAACGCGCGGTCCGGCCTCAGCATGGAGAGGATCGTCTCGGCGGTGGACTGGCCGGGAATGAAGCGGTGCATGATCATGGAATCGTGGTTGAAGGTGGCCCGCTTGGCGTAGTAGGCCAGCACCATGATACGCGGCAGGCGGCTGATAAGCGACAGCGCCGTGTGAATCTCGTGGCCGGGCGAGCGGTCCTCGGCGGATTCGTCGGCGGCGTACAGGCGCAGGATGGACCGCTGCATCATATTCATGATGTCGGCGGAGGTGTCGTTCATAAGCACGCTGGCGGTGAAGCCGTCGGGCAGCTCGCGCTGGGAATCAATGACTTCCACGAACTTCGCCAGGCGCTCTTGCGTGGGCAGCTCGCCCATGATGAGCAGGTAGGCCACCTCTTCGAAGGCGAAGCGACGGGCCGGGTCCAAATCGCCCAGCAGGTCGTAGATGTCGTAGCCGCGCAGGCGCAGCGAGCCTTCGGCGGGCATTTTCTCGCCGTCGGACACCACGTAGCCGTGCACGTTGGACACGTTGGTCATGCCAGCGAGCACACCGGTACCGTCGGCGTTGCGCAGGCCGCGCTTCACGTCGTACTGCGCGTAGAACGCCGGGTCGATGGAGTTCACCTGGTAGAAGTTATCATACAGGCGCACCCGGGCGGCCTCTTCCTCGCTGATCTCGATGGGCTCCACCTCGTCGATTTCCGCGGGGTTGTTCACGCGAATGACAGCCTCGTCGATTTCCATAGCCATGGGCGGCTCCTCCCGAATTACCTTGCGCTGGGCTCTCCCTCAAGTGTTTGGCCTATTCTATCTTGCAGCCGCGTTACACGGAGGTAACGCCGCGCCGCCCTTGCCCCTCGCGCGGTGAGCGGCGCCCTTTTCAAAAAACTTGAAATTTGTGGTTGACAGGCCAAAAAGGTCATGGTTAAATAATCTGCGCTGTTTGAAGTGCGCCGTTACCTCAGCTGGATAGAGGGACTGACTACGAATCAGTACGTCGGGGGTTCGAATCCCTCACGGCGCACCATTTTGAACTGCTCAAGAGCCGCCAGCGTGCGGTTCTTTTTCTATCAGCCGGATGAAAGGAACGTACTTGAAGGTTCGAAGTTCGAAACCTCACAGTATGTAGACTTCCGGCCCTCAAGCCTTTGGCGCGTGGTCGGAAGTGACGACTACTGCCCAAAGGACACTCCATGCTCTATCTTTCCCAAATGATCGGCGAGCCCGTCGTCGATGCCACTGGCGAGCGCCTTGGCACCATATCCGATTTGGCCATCTCCACCGGAGAGGTCTTTCCGCGCATTACGAGCCTGGCCTTCCAGGGCCCGGGCAAGGTGCCGTTCATGATCTCGTGGCGCAAGTACGTGGACACCTTCGACGAAGACGGCATCACGCTGGCCGTTGACGCCCACGACATTCGCTTCAGCTACCTGCAGCCCGACGAGGTGCTGCTGGCCCGCGACCTCATGGACCGCCAAATTGTCGACACCCAGGGCATGAAGGTCGTGCGCGTGAACGACCTGAAGCTGTCGCAGTCGGGCACCCAGCTGCGCCTGCTGGGCGCCGAGGTGGGCGCGCGCGGCATTCTGCGCGGGCTGCACCCGTGGCTCGAGCGCGCCGCCGTGGCGGTGGCGAAGCTCTTCGGCAAGAAGATCGACGAGCAGCTGATCGCGTGGAACTACATGGACCTGCTCGATCGCGACCTGTCCGAGGTGCAGCTGTCGGTCACCCACCGGCGCCTGGACGAGTTGCACCCGGCCGATGTGGCCGACATTCTGGAGCAGCTGGACCCCCAGCAGCGCGCCAGCGTGTTCGAGCACTTGGACGAGGAGCGGGCCATCGAGTCGTTCTCCGAGATGGAAGACGAATACCAGGCCGAGTTCATCGACGATTTGGAAGACGCCCGGGCTGCCCAGCTCATCGGCAACCTGGATCCGGACGACGCGGCCGACATCGTGCGCGACCTTCCCTACGAGAAGGCGGAAACGCTGCTGCGCCTCATGGGCGTGGAGGACGCCACGGAAATTCGCCGCCTGCTCGGCTACAAGGACGGCACCGCCGGCGGCATGATGACCACCCAGTTCGTGGCCGTGCCGAAGACCGCCACCGTAGCCGACACCATCGAGGTGCTGCGCGCCCTGCCCGAGGACCATCCTACCGTGCACTACGTGTACGTCACCGACGAGTACGGCAAGCTGCTGGGCGTAAACTCCCTGCGCACGCTCGTGCTGTACAACGCCGACCGCCTTATGGGCGACATCATGTACGACGACATGATCAGCTGCCTGCCCTCGGAAGAGGAAGAGGATGTGGCCGCCGACATCTTCAAGTACGACATTCCCGCCATGCCCGTGGTGGACGAGCACGGCACGCTGCTGGGCATCGTCACCACCGACGACGCCTGGGACGCCATCGAAGACGACGTGTCCGGCGACAAGACGAAGATGAGCGTGCTGTCCATCGCCGGCATTACCGTGGCGGCGCTCATCGGGCTGTTCCTATACTCGATTATCCTGCTGCAGCTAGCCGGATCGCTGCACCTCGGCGGCCTTCACTACTAGGGGGCGCCGATGAACGCGAAGAAGACCACCCGGCTTTCCGCCGAGGAGCGCAGCCGCCACGAGGCCGCCCTGGAGCTGGCCGACAGCGGACTGCCCCCCGAGGAGCAAGTGGGGCCCGACGCGGCGAAGAAGCCCTCGAAGCTGTGGCTTGTGCTGGCGGCCATGGGGCCGGGCATTGTCACGGCCATGGCCGGCAACGATGCCGGCGGCATTTCCACCTACTCCACCGCCGGCGCGAACTTCGGGTTCGCCACGCTGTGGGTCATCCCCATCATGTGCGTGCTGCTGGCCGTCGTGGAAACCACGGCTGGGCGCATGGGCGCCGTCACGGGCAAGGGCTTCGCCGCGCTCATCCGCGAGCGCTTCGGCATACGGCTGACGGCCTTCGCCATGCTGGCGCTGCTCATCGGCAACGTGGCCACGACGTTTTCGGAATTCGCCGGCATTGCCTCGGGCATGGAGATGTTCGGCGTGTCGAAGTACATTTCCGTGCCGGTGGCGGCGCTCGCCGTGTGGCTTCTGGTGGTGGGCGGGTCCTATAAGCGGGTGCAGAACGTGTTTCTGGCGCTGTCGCTCGTGTTCATCACCTACGTGGTGGCGGCCTTTCTCGCCGGGCCGAACTGGGGCGAGGCCCTGCACGATACCGTGGTGCCCACGTTTGTCGGCGATGTGAGTTTCATCTCGCTCGTCATTGCCATGATCGGCACCACCATTGCCCCGTGGATGATGTTCTTCTCGCAAAGCAACGTGGTGGAGAAGGGCCTGACGGTGAAGGATCTGTTCTCGCAGAAGGCCGACGCCATCTCGGGCACCATTGCCGCGTGCCTCGTGGCCTGGTTCATCATCGTCACCACCGGCGCGGTGCTCTTCCCCGCCGGTATCACCATCGAGTCGGCTGCCGATGCCGCCGCGGCCCTTGCCCCCTTCGCCGGACCCTATGCCGAGGCGCTGTTTGCCGTGGGGCTCATCGCCGCATCGTTTCTGGCCGCGTGCGTGCTGCCGCTGACCACGGCCTTCGTCATCTGCGAGGCCTTCGGGTGGGAGGCGGGCGTGTCGTTCAAGTGGAAGGAAGCGCCCACGTTCAAGGGCATCTTCACCTTCGTGATTGCGTTTTCGGCCGTGGTGGTGCTTATTCCCGAGGTGAACCTGCTGGGCATGATGCTGACCGCCCAGTTCGTGAACGGCGTCATCCTGCCCATTCTGCTGGCGCTGATGGCGCTTATCGCCGCCGACAAGCGCGTTATGGGCGAGTACCGCAGCGGGCGTGTGGCGAAGGTGCTCATTTGGGCGACCGTCGTGGTGGTGGCAGCGCTGACCGTAGCGCTCCTCGTCATGCAGGTGATAGGCCTCGCGTAAGTAAGACGCTGTCTCACCTTCCCTCTTATATATGCTGCTTAATCGCCAATTCTTACGGGGCGTTTACGTAAGCGAATCGGTGCGCTCATCGTTTGGTACATCCCTTGTATTTGAGTTTTCTGGCTCGCATACTGCAATTGTCGGAGGCAAACGAAGACCGCTTCCGGCACACCTGCGGGTGACGCGCGCCGACGGCATCGTCGTACGGTCGCGTCGGCGAGCGCAAGCTGCAGCTCGCAGGCGTAGAGACGTAAGGAGGCTGCAGTGCAACTCAAAGCTTCAACAGATTATGGACTGCGCGCCGTTTTGTACCTGGCCGCACAGGGGCAGACCTGCTCGTCGAAAGATATCGCTCAGGACATGTCGATCCCCCGTGACTACCTGATTCAGCTTGCACAGCTCTTGCGCAACGCCGGCATCATCGAGGCACGACCCGGCAAGCACGGCGGATACCGGCTGGCAAAGGAACCCTCGCAGATTACCCTTCTGCAAGTGGTGAACGCCCTTGACGACGACGCCAAGGACACCACGCGCGCCCGCCGCAAGGATCGCGCCGACGCATCCATGGTGCAGGGCATCAAGCAGGCCTACGACCTGGTTCTTTCCGGGTACGACGCCTATTTCGACAGCATTACGCTGGAGATGCTGCTCAACTGCTCCCAGGACGAGAAGATGAGCAAGGAATTCCTGGCCGGACGGCTTATCGCCGAAAGCCAGCGCCTGCTCGCCGAGGCGGCCGCCGCGGCCTAGCGCCAACGCGCCCACAATCACCTACAGAAAAGGCCCCGATCACTCGGGGCCTTTTCGCTCGAGGTGAGACAGTCGCTATTCCGCCTTCGCCTTCTTTGCTTCCATACGGGTGAGCACGAGCACGGCTACCACGATGAGCACGATGCCCAAGGCCAGCGATACCCACGGCGTCTTCAGAATGCCGGCGATAACGTAGCCCACGAAGCAGATGATCATGACCAGCGTGGCGTAGGGAATCTGCGTGGCCACGTGGCGCAGGTGGTTGCACTTCGCGCCCGCCGAGGACAGGATGGTCGTATCGGAGATGGGCGAGATGTGGTCGCCATACACCGCGCCGGCCAGCGCCGAGCCCACGGCCACGAGGAACAGCGGGTCGCCGCCGTCGAACACGCCGATGATAATGGGCAGGATAAGCGCGATGGTGCCCCACGAGGTGCCCATGGCGAACCCGATGAACGCCGCCACCAAAAAGATGATGGCCGGCAGCAGATCGAGCCCCACGCCCAGGCCGTTCAGGAAGCCGGACACGAACTCGCCGGTACCCAGCAGGTAGCGGCAGCAGCCGCCGAGCGACCAGGCCAGCACGAGAATCATAATGGCACCGATCATGGAGCGCACGCCTTCCGACATGGCCTCCACGAAGCCGCCGAGGTTCATCAGCTTGCGCGGCAGGAACATGCAGGCCGCCACCACGAGCGCCACGCAGGCGCCGATGCACAGGCCCATGACCGGGTTCTCGCCCACAGCCGTCGCGAAGTCGACGCCCTGGAAGAAGCCGCCGGCGTACATCATGCCCAGAATGGAGAACACGATAAGCACCAGGATGGGCACGATAAGATCCCAAATGGTGCCGCACTCGGAGATGTTCAGGCCCTTGTACTCCTCGATGGCGCCCGCGGCGGCGTCGTCGATGTCACCCTCCTCGGTCACCTGAGTGGGCAGGTTCGGCGCGCCTTCCAAATCAACCTGGGCCTTGTCGGCAATGCCCACGAGAGAGACGGCCTCAAGCTTCGAGCCCTCGGGCGGGATGCGCCCGGCCACCTCGGCCTGGGCCGCCGCCATGGGGCCGAAGTCCTTCTGCAGAAACAGCATGAAGAACACGAAGAAGATGGTAAGCAGCGCGTAGAAGTTGTAGGGGATGGAGGCCACAAACGTGTTGAAGCCGTCCTCGCCCATGTAGCCGCCCACGGCCACCGCCCACGAGGACACCGGCGCGATAATGCAGACCGGGGCCGCCGTGGAGTCGATGATCCAGGCGAGCTTCTCGTGGCTCACGTGGAACTTGTCCGTCACCGGGCGCATGACGGCGCCCACGGTCAGGCAGTTGAAGTAGTCGTCCACGAAGATGATGATGCCCAGAAGCGCCGTCAGGATGCTGGCCGCGCGGGCGTTCTTCACGTGGGTGGTGACCCATTCCGCATAGGCGCGGGAGCCGCCGGCCGTGGCAATGACCACCGTCAGCGCGCCTAGCAGTGCAAGGAACAGCAGCAGCGCCCCGTTGCCGGCAATCTGCTCGGCCATCATTTGCGGGATCATCGTGAACGCATCGATGAGCTGCTCGCCGCCGGCGCCGTTGAGGGTGAACTGGTAGATGATCATCCCCGTGAACACACCGATGGTCAGCGACGAGTACACCTCCTTGGTGATGAGCGCCAGGACCAGTGCCAGAATCGGCGGCACAATGGACCACAGGCCCGTGGCAATAAGTTCGAATCCTTCCATGACACTCCTTCCGCGCACGCCCCTCCTCAGTGGCCGCACGCTCGGATTACAGATGGGGTTAAGTATATCCGAGTTAGTAAGGAATTCGGCGACGAAGAAGCGCTTAAGGCGGCCTAATTCACCGGGCCTTCCCTCCAAAACGAAAAAGGGCCGACGAATCGGCCCTTGTGACAAGCGCAGAATCGCGCGCCTACACGTCGGCGGCGGCTCCGGCGTTGGCGCTTTCGACCATCTCCTGCTCGAGCTCGCGGTCATACTCGCGGTCGATGGCGCTTTCCGGCGTGGGCGCCTTAATTTGGAACGGCACCGCCGGCGTGAACAGGCTCACCACCGGCACGATGATCAGCGAGAGGATCATGCAGAGCGCGCCGCAGTTGATGGGGCTCGCGATAAGCGGCGTGCCGCCGGCCAGGCCCAGGCCCATGTTCACCGCAGTCAGGCCGACGCCGACCACGAACGAGCACCACACCGACGCCTTCGAAATGCGCCCGGAGTACAGGCCCCACAGGAAGGGGCCGAGGAACGAGCCGGCCAGCGCGCCCCACGAGTAGCCCATAAGCTGGGCGATGAACACCACGCTGGAGTGGTACTGGAACAGCGCGATAACCGCCGAGATGGCAATGAACACCACCAGCAGGCCGCGCATCCACAGCAGCTGCTTCTTCTCGGACATGTCCTTCACGAAGTTGCCCTTGATAAGGTCGATGGTCAGCGTGGAGGACGACGTGAGCACGAGCGAGCTGAGTGTCGACATAGAGGCCGACAGCACCAGCACGATCACCAGGCCGATAAGCACGTCGGGCAGGGTGGACAGCATCGTCGGGATGATGGAGTCGTAGATGGGGGTGCCGTTGGCAGCGTACTCGATCTGGCTCTCGTACAGGCGCCCGAAGCCACCGAGGAAGTAGGAGCCGCCGGCCACCACGAAGGCGAACACCGTGGAGATGATAGCGCCCTGCTTGATGGCGGGGCCGGTTTTAATGGCGTAGAACTTCTGCACCATCTGCGGCAGGCCCCAGGTGCCCAGCGACGTGAGAATGACGACGCCGAGCAGGTTGAACAGGTCGGGACCGAAGAAGCTGACGAAGGGGCCCTGCATGGCCGAGCCCTCGGCGGGAATCTGCGACAGCGAGATGATGGCCTCGGAGAAGCCGCCGTTGTTGATGATGACCGCCACAATGACAGCGATGATGCCGAGCAGCATGACGATGCCCTGGATGAAATCGTTCATCACCGTGGCCATGTAGCCGCCGAGCACCACGTAGATGCAGGTGACCACCGCCATGCCGATGACGCATACGTCGTAGGGCAGCGCGAAGGCCATGCCGAACAGGCGAGACAGGCCGTTGTACACCGACGCCGTGTAGGGAATGAGGAACACGAAGATGATGGCTGCCGCCGCAATGCGCAGGGCGCGCGAATCGTAGCGCTTGCCGAAGAACTCCGGCATGGTGGAGGCCTTCAGGCGGTGGGTGATCTCGCGGGTGCGGGGGCCGAGCACCCACCAGGCGAGCAGCGAGCCCAGAATGGCGTTGCCGATGCCGGCCCAGGTAGCCGAGATGCCGTACTTGAAGCCGAACTGGCCGGCGTAGCCCACAAACACCACAGCCGAGAAGTAGCTCGTGCCGTAGGCGAAGGCGCTCATCCACGGGCCGACGTTGCGGCCGCCCAGAATGAAGCCGTCGACGGTGCCCGTGTGCTTGCGGCAGTACAGGCCCACCGCCACGGCCACCGCCACAAAGGCGATTACTAGGAGAATTTTCGCGATCATGTTCGTTTCCTTCTTCGTCGCGCGGATACTAACCCGCATGGCTGCCCGATGGCAGGCGGCCATGCGGCGCGGCAGGAAGGCTCCTGCCGCCTTCGGCCCCTTAGAGCCGACACCTCTGGCGCACACGACTTTTCGCCGGCGGCTACAAAAAAATAGCCACGGGCGAAAACCCGTGTGCTATTGGTATCGGAACTCGAATTGTGGGGAGGTAGCGCGCTGGGACTGCTGGGCCAGGTGCTGGCTGGCCACGGCGCGAGCGGCCTCGGCGATACACTGCGCCGCCTTGTGCGCGCTCATGAGGGCACGCTCGGCCGCGCCGCAGCAGCACTGCTCGGCCCAACGGGCGCTCATGACGGCACAGGCCGCCTCGCCGTTGTTGACGTTATGTCCCATCGCGTTAACCATGGCCGACACTTTAGCACAATAAAGAGAGGGCGCAAGTCATAATTTACGCCAAGGCGGCACAGAATGCGTCGGGACGCTCCAAGTGCACGTTGTGGCCGGTGCTGGGAATGACGGCCGTAGGGAGGCCGGCGGCGCGAACGCGGTCGGCGGCGGCGCAGTACTTCGTGTCGCGCTCGCCGGCAACATAGAGCACCGGAGTGCCAGCATCGCGGGCGCGTACCAGGGCTGCCAGGGTGTCGGATTCTGCGGCTTGGCGCTGGGCGCCCCAGGCCTCGAGAACGCGAGCGAGGGTTTCGGCGTCGTTGGCCGTACGCTCGGCGCGGATGGCGGCGCGCACCGCAGCGGGCAAGTCGCGCTGGGTGGCGAACAGGGGCAGCGTCTCCCACCAGTCCATGAAAGTTTCCACGCCCTCGGTGCGCAGGCGCGCGGCCCATTCCCCGTTGCGCTGCGCGAGGGCGGCCCGGGCCTCTTCGTCGGCAGGCCCCAGCCCGGCGCTTTCCAGCACGAAGGACGCCAGGGGAAGGCCGGGATGCCGCACGAGGGTTTCCGCCGCCAAGCGCCCGCCCATGGAATAGCCGACCAGCACCGGCGCGCCCTCCCCCGCCGCGATATGCCGCACCAGATCAGCCACGTGTGCGCAGATGCCCGCCATGGAGGCCCGCTCACAAGGTGTTCCCCCAAAGCCTGGCCTTACACTTCCCAGCAAATCCACGGCGCAAACGCGATGGCCCCTCTCTTGCAAAGCTGCTGACACCTCATTCCACGACGCGGGCGTCTGGGCAAAGCCGTGCAGCAGGATGACTGGCACCGCCATCTTAGGCCTGATACGGCGCGTAGCGGTCGCGGACGCCGCGTAGGGGCAGCTGCACCTCGATGAGGTTCAGGCCCGGGTTGCCCAGCAGCCCCGCGTAGGCCTCGCGGAAGGCGGAAAGCGTGTTCACGCGGGCCGAGGGCACCATGAACGCGTCGGCAGCGGCTTGGAAATCCACATCCTGCGGCGCCAGGAACAACCGCTCGAAATAGGGGTCGTCGGAAGCCTGGGGCAGCATGTCGAAGATGGCACCCCCGTTGTTGTTCAGCAGCACGATGACGATGGAGGGCACGGGCGCATCGGGCGCACCGTCATCGGCGCCGTGGCGCCCCTTCTTCGCTGGCCCGTGTTCCTTCAGAATCTCGCGCTGCAGAGCAAGGGCGTTCAGGTCGTGCAGCATGGTGAAGTCGCCAGTGAGGAACGTAGTCTGCGTGAAATGCTGGGCCGCGCCGATGGCCGTGGACACCACGCCGTCGATGCCGTTCTGCCCGCGGTTGGCCATAACGGCGATGGGTTTGCCGTCCTTCAGGTAGAACGTGTCCAACGCGCGGATGGCCATGGAATTGGCCGAGAACAGGCACGACCCCTCGGGGATAAGCTCCAGCAGTGTGCGCACGAAGGCGCCTTCCACGGGGTGCTCGGCCGTCTCGGGTACGACGGCGAGAATGCGGCGGCGCGCCTCGTCGTTGGCCGTCACCCATTCCTCGGCGAAGGCGCGCTGCACCTTGCGGCCCTCGGTGTGCCACGGGCTGCGCACGAAGCCGAGGGGCGTGGTGCCCACGAACAAGTCCGTGGACAGGTTGAAGTCGCGGGTTTCGGCCACGTCCACCACGATGGAGACGGGGCGGCCCTTCTCCAGGAAGGCCGTGGCGCTCTTCGACACGGGGTAGCGGCCGAAGCGGATGACCACCTCGGGGCGCGGGCAGGCGCCGCGACGGCAGAGGTTGTCGTAGTTGTCGATGACCAGCGGGTCGTCCACCGCGCGCAGGCCGGAAAGGGGGTCGGCCAGAAGGGGGAAGTTACGGCGGCGCGCCCAGGCGACAATCTCCTCGGCCTCGGCCAAGGTGGCGCAGGCGCCCTCGCCCACCAGCACCAGCGTCGGCCGCTTGTGCCACACATCCTCCAGGGAGGCCACGGCAGCCGGCGGCAGCTGGCCCGCAGGCCCCAGCAGCGGACCGACCGTCGGCAGCGTGGGGGCGGCATCGGCATCGGGCGCCTCAGCCCCCTTGCGTCGCGGCGCCGGCAGGGTGCGCGCTCCTACACCGAAGCAATCGCGGGCGCCGCGCAGGGCCGCCTGCACATCGGCCCCTTCGAAATCGGGCTTCAGCGGGGCATCGAAGGGGAAGTTCAGGTGCACGGGACCGGCCGCGTGGGACGACGCGCGCGAGGCCACCTGCAGGTTCGGGTCATAGTTCAAGGCCGCCGCATCCAGCGAGGCCAGGTACGCATCGGCCTCCGGGTTGCCCGTGACCGGCGCCGGCTCGTCGGATGCGCCCGGCACCAGCGTGGCCGCCGGCCCCAAAGCCGCCAGACAGGCCTCGCGGGCCGCCTGACGGGCGAAGGCGATGTCGCTATCGCGGCCGCCGGGCAGCGGCATGGCGCGGAAGGCCCGCACGTGGCCGCCGTAGGCCTTCAGCTGGTCGGTGGTCTGTGGGGCGCCCAGGCCCTGCAGCTGCGGGGGCCTATCGCCGGAAAGCACGATGAGCGGCACGCGCGACGTTTCCGCCTCGATGACCGCCGGGTAGTAGTTCGCTAGGGCCGTGCCCGAGGTGCACACGAGCGCCACGGGGCGGCCGGATGCCTTCGCCATGCCCAGCCCCAGAAACGACGCGCCGCGCTCGTCGATATCCACGAACACCCGCAGCGCGTCGGGACGGCGGCAGGACAGCTCGAAGGCCGCCATGGCCAGGGCCGTCGAACGCGACCCGGGGCTCACCACCACATCGCGCACGCCCCAGCGCGTAAGCTCGTCGAAAAACGCCGCCACAAACAGCGCCGTATCCTGTTGGGAAGTAGTTGTTGCCACGAATGCTTCCTTTCGCGAAAATGCTGCCTCCATCATACCGCGAAGCACCCCGCGTCGGCACCATCGCGCGAACAGAGCATCCTAACTCCAGGGCAGGATGGTAGAATTTCGCCAACGAACGATGATGGCCCAAGCGGCCGGTGAGCGAGGCCAGCCCATGACGCGAATTTACACCTGCAACGTGCCCATCGAGGGCGATATCGTCGATGCCTTCTGCTGGCTGCAGAAAGGGTTCACCGACCAGTTCGTCTACTACGACAAGGCGCGCGCCTGCCGCTACCTGGGCCTCGGCCGCTGTATCGCCCTGCCGAGCCTGCGCGACGTGGAGTGGGAGGCCGGCAGCGGCGCGCACTTCGTCGGGGAAGCCGGCGCCGATCAGCCGCCGGTGTTCTTCTCGCTCAACCGCTTCGACGCCACCAACCCCGCCCCGGCCGACGAGCTGATGGCATCGTTTCCGCGGCTGCGCTTCATGCTGCCGGAAATCGTGCTCATCGAGAACGAGCGCGGGCGCTTTCTGCAGGTGAACTCGCTGGGGCCGGTGTACCCCGGGCGCGTCGAGCGCTTCACCCGCATGATCGCCGAGGCCCCGGTGCGCCAGACCGTGGCCATCCCCTACACCCTTGAGCCCGACTCCCGTGAGGCGTGGAACGGGGAAATGGACGCGGCGCTTGCGGCTATCGCGGCCGGGCGCGTGAGCAAGGTGGTGCTCTCGCGACGGCTGCGCGTGCAGGCGGCGCACCCCTTCTCATCGAAAGACCTGCTGGTGAACCTCATCGACGGCGACGCGCGGGGCACCGTGCTGCTGTACCGCTACGCCGACGTGTTCTTCTGCGGCTGCACGCCCGAACTGCTCGTACGCAAGCGCGGCGAGAACGTGGAATCGATGTGTCTGGCCGGCACCTGCCCCGCAGGCGCGACCCCCGCCGAGTCCGACGCGCTGGCGGCGGCGCTCATGGCCGACGAGAAGAACCGTGCCGAGCACGACTACGTGGTGCAGCTCATTCGCAGCGTGCTCGAACGCGTCTGCTACGACGTCGACGTTCCCGCCACCCCCGAGATCATGCGGCTCGCCCACGTGCAGCACCTGTTCACCCCCGCCCGTGCCCGGGCGCTTGAGGGCGTGACCCTGGTCGACCTCATGGAAGATTTGCACCCCACCCCCGCTGTAGCCGGCACGCCCGTCGGCGAGGCGAAGATGCTCCTGCGCGCCATCGAACCCTACAACCGCGGCTTCTACGCCGGGGCCTGCGGCTTCGTGGACGGCGCCGGCGACGGCGAGTTCTCCGTGGCCCTGCGCACCGGCGTGTTCGACGGCGAGATGGGCTACGTGTACGGCGGCTGCGGCATCGTGGCCGAAAGCGACACGGATGCCGAATACGAGGAGATCAACCTCAAGCTCCGCACCATCCTGTCCGCCTTCGGCAGCTAGGGCCACTTCAGTATCAAAGAGACGCTTGCGATCATTTGCGGTCGATTGCGGTCGGTTGCGGCCAATCGCCGCAACCAATCCGTCCTGCACACAAGAAGCGCGCCCGTAATCCGCGGGCGCGCTTCTTCAGGCATGTATAACTAGCGGCTTCCTTTAGAACGCTGCCACCAGAGCCGCCACGGCGGCTACGGGAATACCCGACACCTCGGCATTGGCAATGGCGCCGCCACCGGGCATATTCGACGAGCACGCGCAGCCGATGACCAGGTTCTCCACATCGGTCTGCTCGGTCAGCTCCTCAATGGTGGCCTCGCATACCGTGTTGGCATCCACGTTGGTCACCTGCACGGCATCGCACGACAGCCCCGTATCGTACACCGGAAGCCCCTCGCACAGCGTAGCAGCCGCCTTGCTGAAGAGGCTCGCGATGTCCCCGTTGGACGTAAGGGCATCCTGGCTGAAGGCGAACATGCCCTCAACACGCGCCGGCGCAACATCCTGCTCAGCAATGGTCGCGTCCTGCTCGGCCGCCGCCTCCTGAGCGGGAACCGTCGGCGCATCGGCGTCCAAGGCAAGGGCAGCCATGGGGGTCAGCATCAGCGTGCCGCCCATCATCACGGCGGCTCCGGCAACCGAGCCCGCCGTCTTCAACGTTTTCTTCGCATCCATTTCCATAACTCCTTTCCAGTCTCCGCGACACGCGGGCTACTCGGTCACCTTCACGATGACCGATGCGGGCACATACTGCTCGGAACCGGCCGCATCGATGGCCTTCACCTGCAAGACGTAGGTGCCGGCCTCCTCAGGCGTCCAGGTGCCCTCGAAGTAGGTCCACTGCTTCTGGTCGAAGTTCTCGGGAACGGCAACGGTCGTCCAGGTGTTGCCGTAGTCGGCGCTGAAGGCAATCTCGGAGAGGCTGTGGCCCATGTAGTTGTCAAGATACGCGTAGCCGTTCACCGGAACCGCGTCGCCCACCTTCACCTCAGTGCCATCCTTCACCGGCGTCAGCCAACCAGCGCAAATAGTGCCCTGGAACTGACGCTTCATGCCCACCACGTCATAGAGGATCCACGGGTTGTTGTCGGGGTCTTCGTCGGTGAACTCCATGGAGACCACCCACTTATCCCACATAAGGCCGCTCACGCCCGGCAGCACGAAGGTCACCGGGTAGCCCTGGTTCACCGTCAGCTCGTGGCCCCAGTACTCCAGCGCGATGATGGCGTTCTGCTCGATAAGGAAGTTCACGTCGTTGCGATGGCCCCACTCGTCGGCGCCATGATTGGAAAGCGTGGTCATGCCGTCTTTCAGGCCGCCGCAGGCATCGATGAGGTCCTTCAGCAGCACGCCCTTAACCGGAATGTTGCCGATGAGCACGCTGTTGTTCGCGTTGGTGAAGCAGTCCTGCGTCACCGTCATCTCGGTCTGGGGCAGCGCCTTCAGGTCGTCCAGCGTGAACGTGCGCTCGTTGTTCACACCCGTCACGGAAAGCGTGTAGGTGTCGGCGGAAAGCTCCGGCACGACGTAGTTGTTGGCCACGTACATATCGGCCTCGTCGGTCACCGGCTGAGACAGCTCGACGTCAATCTTCGGCTCCGACTCGATAACCACCTCGTTGGCGCTGTGGGCCGAACGGCCGCGCAGGCGCAGCCAGTTGTCGAGCTTGGCATCGGCCGCATCGACATAGCCGCTCGCTTGGGCCGTGTACTTGAACTCGTCGTACATGACCCACTTGCCCTCGGCGTCGGTGTCGTGGCAGCTGAAGCAGTTGCCGTGCTCCGACTCCACGAACGTAGCGCTCGCGTAGTGAGTATTGTGAATGCGGTCGTCCAGACGCGGGGCGCCCAAAGCTGCATTGAACGTATGGCACGTGGTGCAGTCGGTCCAGCCGTAGGACTTTCCGTAACCCGGAGCGCTGGCAAGCACATGCTGGATAGGCGCCACATCGCCGCTGATCGTCGACCACAAATCGGAATGGCACGACGTGCATCCGCGATTGCCGTCGTTCATGTTGCGCCCATTGAAACCATCGGTATTGGTGAAATCGCCGGCATTCATGGTGTAGAAATCGGTGACCGCCAACGGGTCGGTGCCCGTATCGGCCAACTCCGTCTCCGCGTCGGTCGGCTCTGTAGCCGTCGGCTGACAGCCCGCCGCCGCGAACAGCCCCACGGCCAGGCACCCGGCGAACACCGCCATCAGCACCCGACGCCGCCACCCCTTCCTCGGGGAGGGCTGGCGCAACTCCTTTTCTGCCTTCATGTCGCATCTCCTCTCTCTTCTTACTCGAAACGGGAGCTCTGGCATAAGCGAGAGGAGTTGTTTGCCTCGGGGGGAGTCGGGGGGAGGGCGATAACGCCACTCGACACTTCGGAACCAGCCGATCCTCCTCGGCGAAGAGGGTCGGCCCAACGCCTGCCCGCTCGCCAGAGCTCGTTTCGAGCATAGGGAGCGAGCCAGCCGGGCGCATCTAAGTAAAGTGCACAAATTGGGGGCACCAGAGGAAAATTCTCCCTGTGACATATTTGCACAGGGCTGTTTATCTGGGGTTTTGCAGTGTCTAGGAAGCGTCCCCTTCGGCGCGCACCAACGCGCGAGCCTCGTCGTAGGAGTGCACGCCCAGCTTCGCATAGCCGCGGTTGAGATGGTTGCGCACGGTTCCCAGCGAGATACCGAGCTTCTCCTCAATCTGCTTGGCGCGGTACCCCTCCATCAGCAGCTGGAAAACTTCAACCTCGCGCGGCGTGAGTCCGGCGCGCTGCGCCACGCTGGCAGCCTGGGCCGCGAACTGCTCCAGGTCGGTTGTCTGCGCAGGGCGAAGCGTTGCCAGCTGCCGGGCCGCCAAACCCCATCGCGTTCCCATGCTCTTGCGCGAGAAGAACAGCGCGTTGGCCGTCAGCAGCACCACAAGCAGCACGAGCACCGGAACAGACAGCCCGGGACCATCGACAGCCGTAGCCACCAGCGATCCTACGGCCGCGCCCGCAAGCGCCCCTAGGTAGTTGGCCAGAGATCCTTGGGCGAAAACAAGCAGGGGCGATTCCTCGGCCACGTAGGCAATGTCGAGGTACAGCACCTTGCAATACAGGTGGAACAACATGCACCCCGCCGCCACGCACGCCACCGCCAGCTCAACAGAAAACGGCGGAATGGCCTGCAGCATATAGAGCCCCGATCCCAGGGCGACCAGCATAAGCGCCAACACCACGTAGCCCAGCTTGTCGGCCTTGCGGAAGCGATGGCCCACGAGCATGAACGCCAGAGCCGCCACACCGACACCGACCACAGCCGCAACCAAGAACCCGGCGTTAGCCGAGCCAGACGTCACCGGCCCGAAGAGCGCCACACCGCATCCCACGACGCCCCAGATAACGGCACCAGCCGCCAGGGCCTCCCGCGGAACCAGAATGCGCTTCTTCCGGTCGCGCCCCTCCCCCTGTGGCGTCAGATTCACATCGGCGCCCAGCGTCGAGTCGGTGGCAAAAATGAAACAGACGAACGAGGCGAGCACGATGCCGATAAGCAAACCCAACTCCAGGCCAACACCCTCAAGCAGCGACACCGCCAAAGCCAGCAGGGCACCGCATGCCGTGGTGCCTCCCATCGACCGATAGATGGTAGCACTGCTGCGCACGCATACGACGCACATCCACAATACGGTGATCACCAGCGTGAAGCATCCCAGCACGACGAGAAGCAGCGTGTGGGTCCAGGAAGGCAACGGGGAAGCGGCATAAAGGAGCACCGCCGCCATAGCGCAGGCCAGCGAAAGCACGGTAACGGCGCGAGACAGCGGCAGCCGCCCCGTCAGTAACCTCGACCCTCCCAGCAGCACGAGCGCGCCCGCCGCATATCCCACGACGAGGGCCGACTGATCCCACGGCGCCTGGGGGTGGGGCATGGCTACCGACGATGCCGGGCAGAGGACGAGCATGTACATATTCCACGCGATCCAGCAGGTCGTCCCCACGTACATCACAAGCCGGTTGAACCGATGCGACCCCCTCTGCGCCTCCTGCCCCATGGTCGACCGCCTATTCCAGCACCTGGAAGTTGTGGACGGCGGCTATGGGGCTGTGCTTTTCGTCCTCGTTGATGGCGCGGACCATCATCTGGAACATGCCCTCTTCCGTGGGCGTCCATTCGAAGGTCCACCAGACCCAGCGCACGGCATCGGTGCCGGCGGTGTCGTGGCGCGTCCAGCTGGTGCCGCCATCGAGGGAGAATTCCACGGCCACGATGCGCTTGTCGTAGTCGTCAGCCCAGCCTTCGAAGACCATGGGCTCGCCGACCCTGCCAACGTACTCGGCCTTGCAGGAGACGTTGGGGCGGTTGGTGTAGTCGTGCCCGTCGTCGGTGAAGTCGGGCAGCGGCGGCATCTCGTCCTCACGGGTGAAGTCGATTTTCGCGATGTCGCGGATAAAGTACTTCGCCGGAAAGCCCGGAATCCACAGCTGGTTCGTGCAGCCCATCACATCCGCGATGTTCTCGCCGTTGATCTTGTCGGCGATAATAGCCCCGCGCTCAATGAGGAAGTCGAGCGGAAACGCCACCACGGTGCCATCGGTAGCCGTAAACGTAACGGTGTTGCACCCCTCAGGCGCTGCAGGCACCTGCCCCTCGGCCACGTCGGCTCCCCGTTCCGAACTCTGCAGCTGCTCCTCGGTCATAAGCATTTCCTTCCCCTTAGTTTTCCCCAGTATAGCATCCCACCGCCGAACCGCGAAAACAGCGAAGGGGCCGCGCCGGGAGGGATGGCGCGGCCCCTTCGTGCGGGGGATGGTAAGGTGGCGCAGGGCCTAGGCCGCGGCCAGGGCCATGAGGGTGGCCACGGTGATGCCGGACACCTCGGCGTTGGCGATGGCACCGCCGCCTGGGGCGTTCGAGGCGCAGGAGCAGCCGATCATGTAGGAGTCGGCCCCCTCCTCCTCGGCCAGGTCGGCCACGGTAGCCTCCAGGCAGCCGCCCGTCGCGCAGGTGACCTTGATGGCCTGGGCGATGACACCCGGCGCGGGCTCGTGGGTGCCGTCGCACAGGGTGGCGGCCGCCTTGGCGAACACCGAGGAGATCTCGGCGTTGGGCGTCACCGCGCCCTGGTCGTAGCTGAACTGGCCCTCCACGGCGCGGGCCTCGGCCGCATCGCGGGCGCCCTCGGCGGCCGCCTCACAGGCCGGGGCCTCCGGGGCCGCCTCGGCGGTGATGCCCATGACGGCCGGCGCTGCGGCCAGGGCGGCGGAGCTGAGCAGCAGGAGGCTTCCGGCCGTCGCTCCCCAAGTCTTAACGGAACTGGTCATGATTGCTTCCTTTCCCCTACTCGCTCACCTGGACGATGAGGTTGGCATGCTTGCCCTGCTCGACGCCGTCGGCGGTCACGGCCTTGGCCTTCACCACGTAGGTGCCGGCCTTATCGGGCGTCCACGTCATGGTGTAGTGGGTCCACTGGTACGGATCGAAGTCGTCGGGGGAATCCACTTCCACCCAGTTCTTGCCGTAGTCGAAGGAGAACATGATCTTGTCAACGGCGTAGTCGAACTCGTCGCCGAAGGTCCAGCCCCAGGCAGCGCCCTCCAAGGTGAGCGGCTGGCCCACCTTGGCCTGCACGCCGTCGTTATCGAACCAGGAGGTGTTCAGGTTGATGGTCTTGTTCACTTCCAGCAGGCCGGCGGCCACATCGCTGTAGCTCTGGGGGTCGTCGGTCTTGCTGAAGTTCAGCTCGGTCAGGTTGCGCACGGTGGCCGTGCCGCCCGTGCCGGGCACGAAGATCTTCACCGGGCCGCCCTGGTAGATGGTCAGGTCGTGGCCATAGGCCTCCGTGATGAGGATGGCGTCGTTGTCCAGGTAAGCCTGCAGGTCGGTGGAGCCGCCGGGGAAGATGGCTGTCCAGCCGTCGCAGGCAACGGGGGTGATGGTGTTCGCACCAGGCTCCACGCCGCCCACGGCTTCCAGGAAGTCGGCCAGGCGCACGCCCTTCATGGGCATGTTGTCCAGCATGGCGGTGTTGTAGCCGGCCACGAGGCACATCTGGGCGCCGGTGAACTCGGTCTGGGGCATGGCCTTCAGGTCGGCGAGGGTGTACTCACCGGGCTTGCCGACGCCAGTCACCTTCAGGGTGTAGGAGCCGTCCTGAACCGCCTTCTCCAGCTGGTCGTAGGTGTCCTCGCCGTCGATCAGCTCGAAGTTCAGGATGTTGAATTCCTTCTCTTCGGCGCTCGCGGCCTGATCGACCTCGAAGCTCACGTTGGGCTCGGCCAGGCGCACGACGCCGCTGAAGGTGCCCTCTTCCCAACCGTGGCGCTCGAGCCAGTCGATGTCCACGTCGTCCTCGTTCGGGTAGCCGCCGTAACGGGCGTCGTACTGGATGTCCTCGAACAGCTTCATGACGATGCTGCCGTTCTCATCGGTGTCAGTCACGTGGCAGCTCCAGCAGTTACCGTTGGCGTTCACGAACTCCGTGCTGCCGTAGTGGCGCACGTGAATGTTCTCGGACATGATGTTGCCCGCGGTGCCGGCCTTCGAGAAGTGGCACACGGCGCAGTCGCCGTTGTAGGTGCCCTTCTTCATGCCCACCTGGTTGGTGATGTGCACGAAGGTGCCGTTGTTCTTATCAAGCGTGAACAGATCCTCGTGGCAGGCGGCGCACCCGCGGTTGCCGGAGTTCTGGAACTCGGCGTTGCGCTGGATGTCGGGGTACAGGCCCGTGGAATGCTCGGTGAAGTCCTTGGCCGTCGAGAACGAAAGGCCGTCGTCGGCGCCGTCGGCGTCAGCCGCCTGCTCTTCGGCCGCATCGCCCGTGGCCGGCATGGAGGCCGTCGTCGCATTGGGCGCACAGGCGGCCAGGCTCAGCGCGAGGGCCAGCAACCCTACGGCCAGCGCGAGCACGGCCTTCGGATGGCGCCGCTTCTCACCACCCGGCGTGCTTTCAGCTAATTCCCTTCGAGTCATGTTATCTCCTCTCCTCAAGGGGCGAGAGGGCTTCGGTGCCCCCTCCTCGAACACTTGGAACTATCCCAAAAAGGAGTGGTCGGCGCGTCATCATCTGACGAGCATCCGCCTGGTAGAAGCGCTAAATTCGTCATCAAAAGTTGAGTATCTTGACCTTGCGCGCCCCTGGAGGCCCAAGCCCGCACTCATGGTCGGCAGCTTCAATGCTATGCTGTACCCACAAGGGAGGAATCGCACTCAGGAGGGACAACATGGGCGCGACGGACGCGCGGGAGAAGATGCCGGGAACCACGGCCGAGCGCTATGCGGCAGCGGCCTGCGGGCTGCAGCTCGCGTGGTGGAACCTATACCACGACGAGGGGTTTCTGTTCCTGGGAAACCTCGATGCGCAGATAGCCAGCTGCGTGGCCTGCTACGGGGGCATCCTCGTGGCAGCGGCGGCCCTGGCGGTACTGCGGCGGAAAACGCCGGCGCTGCGGCCGGTCTTCTTCGGGCTTCTTGCGGCCCAGGCGGTCTGCGGGCTCGGCTTCTACGGCGCCGTGGCCTTTGGGGGCGATGGGCTTATCGTCGGGCTGCAGGTGCTGCTCGGCACCATGGCCTTCGCGGCCATCTTCCTGATGCTGCCGCAGCTTGGCGGTTGCGGTTTTCCCTGCCTGCCGCGGCTTATCGCGCTGGCCTTAGCCCTGTACGCGGTTGTGGAATGCGCGGCGTGGGGCGCTGCCCTCGCCTTTCCCGGAATCGCCGTCCGCCTTGCCACCCATATCGGTCTTTGGGCCGCTGCAGCTCTCTGCGCCTGGACAGCTTTCTCCCGCGCGGGGTGGCAGCTGGAAGCCGCCCCCGACGCCCCACCGGCCGACGCGCGCCCCGCGCGCCGTCGCCTTCCCTGGCAGATCGTTCTCAGCGCCGGGGCCTACTGGCTCGTTTTCGGCACGACCCACGCCCTGGCCAGCGGCGTCATCCCCGTCGGCCACGATAAGCTGATCGTCTGCTATTTGGGGTCGCTGGCTGCCGCCGGGCTTTTCTTCGTTGTGTTCGGGAAGCTGCAGCCCGGCGATAAAATCTGGCCGAAGATGCGCCTGTGTATCTTCCCCCTAGCCATGCTCAGCTTCCTGTTGCTCGCCTTCGCGAACTCTGGGCTCACGTTCGTCTCCATCGGGTTCGCCCAGTGCGCCATGGACACCTACCTGGCGTTTTACGGACTTGCCATCTTCGTCATCGCCCGCAAGATGCACGGCTCGGTGCTTCAGACGGCAGCCGTCGGCGCGCTGATCGCCACGCCCTTCGTCATTGCGGGCGTTATCGCCGGCGACAGCCTGAAGGTACTTGCCGAGCTCACGCCTCAGCTGTACAACGGGCTCTCCGTTCTCGCCTTCCTGCTGCTGGTGGCGGGCACGTTCTGGGTGGGCGACGACCGCCAGGCCTCTCTGGCCTGGGGGCTCGAGAAGAAGCTCTCGCCGAAACGATTCGAAGACAGCGCCATCGCCGAACGCTGCGCCAAGGCGGCGGCGCGCTTCGGGCTCACCAAGCGCGAGGCGGAGATTCTCGTGCTCCTTGCCCACGGGCAGAACGCCCCGGCCATCGCCGAGAGCGAGGTCATCTCCGTGAACACCGTGCGCACCCACATCGCGCGCATCCACCGCAAGATGGGCGTCAGCAACCAACGGGAACTGGACCGCCGCCTCGCCGAGGAGCAGTAAGCGGCGCACTGCCAACCATTGCGGCGCGCCTCTTCTTTTTCGAAAGCCCGTATTTCCCCTATTCTTCCTCTATTTTTCCCCTATTCTTCTTCTAATAGCCTAGAATACGGTCTCTACCTAACCAGAGGAGGCTCCGTGGATCGTTCTGTTTTCGAAGAATTCCTTCGCCAGGGAGAGTCGACCACCGTCGAGTTTAAACGCTGCGGCTCAACTCCCGGTCAAGATGTATTCGAGACTCTTTGCTCCTTCGCGAACCGCAGTGGGGGTAACCTCTTTTTAGGCATCACCGATGAAGGCAACGTGCAGGGACTGCCTGCGGACAAGCTACTTGAGATAGAGCGCAACCTCATCAACTGCACATGCAATCCCAACTTGTTCAATATGCCACCAAGTATCGAGTTCGAACGCATTGAGTATGAAAACGCGTGGGTTCTGCGGGTGTGGGTGCCGCCCACACAGGGGGTATTTCGTTTTAAGGGACGCGTATATGATCGGTTATCCGACGCTGATATCGTCTTAAAGACCGATTCGCAAATCGCCTCGCTTTACCTGAGGAAATACTCCATCTTCACCGAACAACACATCTATCCCTATTTAAGGATAGAGGATCTTGAGCCGGGGATTATTGCCGAATGCCGCAAAAAGGCTGTCGCACGAAGACCAAACCATCCATGGGGATCCATGAGCGATGAAGAGCTGCTGAAGAGCGCACAGCTTTACATGCGAGACATCGAAACGGGCAAAGAGGGGCTGACCCGCGCCGCCGCGCTTCTTCTAGGAAAAGAGGAAGTAATTCTTTCGGCCTGCCCCACCTACAAGACTGATGCCGTATTTCGGCAAGTCAACATCGATCGCTACGATGATCGAGACGTAGTAAGAACTAATCTCGTGAGAGCCTACGATCGTCTTTGCGCTTTCTGCGCCAAGCATCTTCCCGATCCGTTTTACCTAGAGGGAGACTACCGTATTAGCGTACGCGACATTGTTGTGAGAGAAGTGGTTTCCAACACTCTGATCCACCGCGAATTTACCAGTCCCGTTCCCGCAAAGCTCATAATCGACGAAGCTGGGCTGCGTACCGAAAATGCCAGCAGGGCTCTCTTTGAGGGACGACTCACGCTCGGCGACTTCAACCCCATGCCGAAGAACCCAATCATAGCTAATTTCTTTACTCAAATAGGCTTTGCCGAGGAACTAGGGAGCGGTTTGCGCAACTTGGAAAAATACGCAAGACCCTTTCTTGGCGGCGAGCCGATTCTGCGTGAAGGCGACCTCTTTGTGACGTCCCTGCCGCGCCAGACGAAAACCGCGATTAGCGCCAATGCCGGCAAAGTCGGCATCAGCACTCGACTTACCATACTCAACTTCATGGAGAAGCATGGGTCGGCGTCAGCGCCAGAAGCAGCGGCGGCGGCATGCGTCTCGACTAAAACCGCCTCGAAATACCTCAGAGAATTGGCGGAAGAAGGCCTCATACAACCCGACGGCAAACAAAGAACGAGAAGGTATTATTGGGTAGGCGCCAGCCGCCTCGCCGAGGAGCAGTAAGCGGGTTTAAATCTGGTACATCGCCTGGAAGACGTCTTCGCGCTGGATGATTACCTGCATGCCCAGCTCTTCGCCGGTGGCGGTGAGGCGCTCCTGCACCGTGTTGAAGTCGGCCACCTCGGGCGCGAGGGTGACCATCATGGTCATGGAGAACATGCGGCCCTCGCCCAGGATGGTCTGGGAGATGTCGTCGATGTTGGCGCCGCAATCGGCCAGCACGGTGGCGATGGCGGCCACCACGCCGGAGCGGTCCTTGCCCAGAACGGAGATAACGCACTTCATAGGGAACTCCTTCTCGTTGGCGGCGCGCAGGCCGCCCGTATCGGGCGCCGGGGCGCCGCGGTTAGTCTACTTGCGGAAAATAAGGGACAGTGCCTCGGCGCGGGCGGCGGCGTCGGTTTCGAACAGACCGCGCACCGCGCGGGTGGTCGTCTTCGAGCCGGGCTTCTTCACGCCGCGCATGGACATGCACATGTGCTCGGCCTCCAGCACCACGATGACACCGGCGGGCGAGAGCGCCTTCACCAGCGTGTCGGCAATTTGCCCGGTGAGCCGCTCCTGCACCTGGGGGCGCTTGGCGAACCCGTCCACGAGCCGCGCCAACTTCGAGATGCCGCAGATGCGCCCGTCGGCCCCGGGCACGTAGGCCACGTGCGCCTTCCCGAAGAACGGCGCCAGGTGATGCTCGCACATGCTGTAGAAGGGGATGTCGCCCACGAGCACGATTTCCTCGTGGCCCTCGTCGAAGGTCACGTCGAAATGGCGGGCCGGGTCCTCGGTGAGGCCGCCGAGCACTTCCTCGTACATGCGGGCCACACGCGCCGGCGTATCCAGCAGGCCCTCGCGCGTCGGGTCCTCTCCCACGCCTTCCAAAATAAGGCGGACGCCCTCTTCGATCTTCTTGGTATCCACAGTCGTTGTAACTCCTTGTTAACGGTTGGGGCCATGTTAGCACGGCGCGGCAGCGGCGCGGGCAAACTACGTCATATCGACCAGACTAAAGGCACGCGGCTCGCAAGCCGCGGCACAGGCCAGGCCGCCCGGCGGCACCCAGGAAAGGATCCGACCATGAAAAACCTCGTCTCTGAGTTCAAGGAGTTCATCAACCGCGGCAATGTCATCGATATGGCCGTCGGCATTATCATCGGCTCGGCGTTCACCGCCATCGTCACAGCGCTGACCACCAACATCGTGAACCCGCTCATCATGCTCATCACCGGCGGCAACGGCACCGAAGTGTCGGGGCTCGTCATTCCCGTGCCCGGGTCGGATACCGGCATCGACTTCGGGGCGTTCATCAGCGCCGTCATCAACTTCCTTATCGTGGCGTTCATCGTGTTCCTCATGGTGAAGGCCTTCAACAAGATGAAGGACGGCGGCAAGAAGCACCTGATGCGCGGCAAGAACGGCGAGGAGCTTGAGGAAGTTCCCCCCACGTGCCCCTTCTGCCTGGAGGAAATCAACGTGGGCGCTACCCGCTGCCCCCACTGCACCGCCGAGCTGCCCGCCCCCGCCGAGGTAACCTACAAGCCTGCCGAGTAACGCCGCCCGTCGCGGCCTTCCGCCCTGCAGCGAGGGGCGCGCTTTCGACAAATTCATCGGGAAATGCGAAAATTGGCTTGGATTTCACCCTGAGGTCCAAGCCATTTTTCGCTGTCGAAGGAGACCCATGCGCTTTGTTTCTTGGAATGTGAACGGCATTCGCGCCGTGCTGAAGAAGAACTTTCTGGAGGTGTTCGACGCCTTCGGGGCCGACATCTTCGCCGTGCAGGAAACGAAGTGCCAGGTGGGCCAGGTGGAGCTGGACCTGCCGGGCTATCACCAGTACTGGTCGGCCGCCGAGAAGAAAGGCTACTCGGGCACCGCGGTGTTCACCCGCGAGGAGCCGCTGCGGGTGCTGCACGGGCTGGGCAACGACTACCTGGATGCCGAGGGGCGCATCGTGGCCTGCGAGTTCCCCGCGTTTTGGTTTGTGAACGTGTACACGCCGAACTCCCAGATGGAGCTGGCGCGCATCGACCACCGCATGGAATGGGACGATGCCTTCCGCGACTTCTGCAAGGGGCTCGAGGAGGGCGTGCTGCCCGATGGCACCACCACCGATCCGAAACCCGTGGTCATGTGCGGCGACTTCAACGTGGCCCACGAGGACATCGACCTGAAGAACCCCGGCCCCAACCGCGGCGCCTCGGGCTTTTCCGACGAGGAGCGGGGCAAGCTGGACGAGCTCATCGATGCCGGGTTCACTGACACGTTTCGCCTGCTGCACCCCGACGAGACGGGTCGCTACAGCTGGTGGAGCTACCGATACCGTGCGCGGTCGACGAACGCGGGGTGGCGCATCGACTACTTCTTCGTGAGCGATGCGCTGGCCGACTCCGTGGTGGCCGCGAGCATCTACGACGACGTAGAGGGAAGCGACCACTGCCCCGTGGGGCTCGAGCTGGACATTTAGAACATCGCGGGGCCGCGGCGCGGGGCACCTCGCTCGCGCGGCGCTGCGGCCCAGGGAGAGGAGCTCCATGCTGCGCATTACCGTGGTCGCCGTCGGCAAGCTGAAGGAGAAGTTCTGGGTCGCCGCGTGCGACGAGTACCTGAAGCGGCTGCGACCCTACGCCAAGGTGACGGTGGCCGAAGTGCCCGACGTGGATCCAGCGCGGGCCGGCGGCGTGGAAGCAGCCCGCGAGCGCGAGGGAGAGGGCATTCTGGCCGCGGTGCCCGAGGGGGCGCGGGTCATCCTCATGGCCATCGAGGGCAAGCAGCGCTCCAGCGTGGGCTTTTCCCAACACTTGGACGAGCTGGCGCTGCGGGGCGAAAGCGACGTGGCCTTCATCATCGGCGGGTCGGACGGCGTAAGCGACGCGGTGCGCGCCCGAGCCGACGAGACGTTCTCCTTCGGCCCCATCACGCTGCCCCACAACCTGGCCCGCGTCGTGCTAGTGGAGCAAATCTACCGCGCCTTCAAAATATCCCGCGGCGAGCCCTACCATAAATAGAAGAAGGGGCCCGAAAGCCCCTTCCGCAAACGTTGTGCCGGCCCGACCCGCTACTGCCAGTCGCTGCCGATGAGGATGAGGAAGTCGCCGTCGTAGACGTACTCGTTGTTCGTGTTCTGCACGGCGCGGCCGCACCCGAGAGCGTCGATGAGCTCCTCAGCGTACACGCGCTGATCCGGCGTGTCGAACACGACCACGGTTTCCTCGTAGCTGAAGCTGTTGGCGTTGGAGGCGTCGGCCGTGTAGCCGAGCGGCTTGATGCGCTCGAGGGCCTCGGCGCCCACGCCGTTGATGCCGTTGCCGTTCTTGATGGTAACGATGCCCGTGCGCGTCTCGCCGAAGGTCTGGCGCACGCCGCCGGGGGTTTCCACGCCCTCGGCATCGCTGGCCGCGCCGGCGCCGTCGCCCACGCTGGCAAGCACCGTGCCGTTCAGCTCGTCGATCTCGTCGGCCTCGGTGGGGGGCAGGCCCTCGCGCACGCGGCCCATCATGGTGTTCCACGCCGACACATCAAGCTTCTCGTACCAGGTGTCGTTCTTGTACTCGCTGATGGTGGGCTCCATGGCCGAGTAAATATCGGTGGAGGGATCGATGCCCTGCATGGAGGTGGCCAGCGCCACAATGTCGCCCACCTTGAAATCGGTGGTGATGTACTGGGACAGGGCGCTGATGGTGTTCGTCATGGTGGTGAGGTCGGAAGAGAGAATCTTCTTCGCGATGGCCCCCAGCACCAGGCGCTGGTTGGCGGCGCGATAACGGTCGCCGTCGCCGTACTCGTCGTAGGAATGGCGGCTGCGGCACAGGATGAGCGCCTCTTCGCCTGAAAGCGTCTGCAGACCCGCGTCCACATGGCCGCCAGCTTCATCGTCGTTGATTTCCATGGGGACATCCACCTCGACGCCGCCCAAGGCATCGACGACTTCCTCGAAGCCGTCGAAGTTGATTTCGGCGTAGTGGGAAATGGGCACGCCAGCCATCTGGGACACCGTCTTAATGGCGAGCGCCGGGCCGCCGATGGCGTAGGAGGCGTTCAGCTTCTGCAGGCCGTAGCCGTCGATTTCAATCTCGGTATCGCGGTGCATCGACACCATGGTGACCTTCTTGTTCTGCGGGTCCACCCGCGTGAGGATCATGGAGTCGGAGCGGAACGTGTCGCCGGCGTACTGGGCGCTCTGCTCACGGTAGGCCGATTTGTCGGTGCCCATGAGCAGCATGTAAAAGGTGCCGCCGTCGTACTGGGCCGGGGGCTCCAGCGCCTCGACGACCTCGGGGGTGATGTCCTCGTTCATTTCCTGCTCGATGCCGCTGATGTAGGCCCAGGCCGCGCCGGTGGCACCCAGAACGCCCACCATCAGGAAGGCGAGCACCCCCAGCAGCACGCGGCGGCGCTTCTTGCGACGGCGGTCGCGGGCGTACTCGTCGGCAGTGGCACCGCGCGAGTAGGGGTTCGGCTCGGCGCCGGCGGGAAGCACGGGCGCGTAACCCGTGGTGCCGCTCATAAGCGGCTGCGAGTTCAGCGGCTGGGAATGCCGCGGGTTGTTCGAGCCCACAGGCTGCGAGTGCCGCGGGTTGTTCGACCCGCCCACAGGCTGTGAGTGGCGAGGGTTGTTCGACTTCCCTACCGGCTGGGAATGGCGCGGGTTATTGGTGGGGCCCAAAGGCTGCGACGCCGACGCGCTCCCCTGCCCGATAGGCTGGGAGTGGCGGGGGTTGTTCGACTTGCCCACGGGCTGGGATGCGTGCTGGGCGCGAGGATTGTTGTTGCCAGAAGCTTCGGCCATGCGGTGCGTGCTCGCTTTCGTGGTCGGGGCCCGCGGCGAAGCGCGGACTTTGACACTTCAGTTATAGAAGTAACATTTTGGTGAAAATCGACCTGCGGCGCAATAAACCGAGGGGCATTCCCAGCGAAAAGCCACACTGAAGCGGTGGTTTGTCCACAACTTATGCAGAAAAATTCGAAGCGGGCGGGTCGGGAAATGGCTGCAGGCCGCAGCGCTTGCCGCCCGCGGTGCGCTGGAGCGCCAATAGCGAGACGGATCGGGGGCGGCGGGGCCTGCCGGCAGCGCCTAGGAGAGACGCTTCACCATATGGGCGTTGGCGGCCAGCTCCTCGGCGTCGTCGAGCGGGGCGAGCTCGGGCGCAGGCGCTCCCGTGCGGGCGGCGCGGCGCTCGAGGGCGCGGGCGAGCAGCCAGTCGGCCACCTCGGGGTTCTTGGAAAGCAGCGGCCCGTGGGAATAGGTGCCCACGACGTTGCGGTAGCGGGCGCCTTCCACACGATCGTCGTCGTTGTTGCCGCGGCCGCAGGAGGAAACCACGCGGCCGAAGCCCTCCACGCCCTCGCCCAGGTAGGTGCGCCCGGCGTGGTTCTCGTAGCCCACCACCGGGTGACTCGCCAGGGGCGATGCGAGCACCATGTTGTCGATGAGGCGGTCGGCCGAGGTGCCGGGGCGCCGCGTTTCCATATCGATGAGGCCGAGGCCGGGCACGAGCTCGTCGCCCCACAGCCACTGGCGGCCGAGAATCTGGTAGCCGCCGCAAATGGCCAGCAGCGGGCCGTCGTCTTCCACGTAGGCGCTCAGGTCGTCGGCCATGGCGAGCAGCTGCTCGCTGGCCAGCTTCTGCTCGCGGTCGGGGCCGCCGCCCATGAAGACGAGGTCGGCCTCGGCCAAATTCACGGTGCCGCCATGGGGCACGCGGCGCACCTCCACGGGAACGCCGCGCCACCGCAGCCGCTCCTCCAACACGCGTACGTTGCCGCCGTCGCCATACAGGTTCAGCAGGTCGGGCAGCAAATGCACGATGACCACCGGGGCTTCGCCAGAGTGAGACAGTGCCCCGGAGGGGCGTCTCATTTCGGTTGACCCTTCCTCGGCTTCGCCGCGAACGACTTCCGCGGAATGAGACACCCCTCCGGGGCACTGTCTCACCGCGGAACCTTGTCTCACCGTATCAGCCGCGCGGGCCACCGCTTCTTCGGAAACGCCGCTCGCACCGCCGGCGGCTTCCATCTTGTCCAGGGCCTCGTGCACCGGGGGCAGAGCCGTGTAGTTCGCGATGGCATACACCCCGCAGCCCTTCCACGCCTCGTCGGCCTCGCCGAGCGCCCGGGCCAGGGCGAAAGCATCGTGGATATCGCCGAGCGTGGCACGGATGCCGGCATACTTCAGGCGCACCTGCAAGTCGTTGGCCCGCGAGCCGCCCGCAACAACAACGGTGTTCGGCTGGCCGGCCAGCTCCTCGAAATCGATGTCCCAAATCCACGAGATGTCACGCCCATCGGCCACCTGGTCGTTGATGAAGAACGCCACCACTTTCGGCGCCTCGTCAGCTTCCACGATCTTCAGGTTCTGGTTGAAGCCCGTCGGGTTCTTCGCCAGGTTCAGCAGCACCGGGTGCCCGTCGATGTCGTAGCGCTGCAGGCGCCCGTTGCGCGGGTTGAAGGCGCGCACGGCTTTCTGCAGGTCGGCGGCGGAAATGGCCACTTGCTGGGTGAGCGCGTAGGCCGCCACCAGGTTGTAGGCCGCGTACGGCGTGGCCTGGGGCGTCGAAAGGGGCTGGGTGCCGTCGGGGCCTTCTACCTCCAGCGTCACGCCCGCAGGGGCAATGCGCACATCGCGGGCCGCGTAGTCAAGCGCCGGGCGAGCGAAGTCGCACGACTCGCAGTAGTAGTCTCCCAGCTGGCCGTACTGGCGGAAGCGGTAGGCGATCATGCCGTCGCACTTCTGGCACATCTGCGCATCGGCCACGGTGTTCTGCGGCAGGCCCATAGACTCGGCCAGGCCGAAGGCGATGGTGCGGTTGGGCACCTCGTCAGCAATGCGGGCGCACAGGGGGTCGTCGGCGTTGTACACGAGCACCGTTTCCGGCGAGGCGGCCAGGGCGCCGGCGATGGAAGTTTGAATGCGGTCGATCTCCCCGCAGCGGTCCAGCTGGTCGCGGAACAAATTCAGCAGCAGCACGTAGTTCGAGCGCAGATGGGGCAGCACGTGGGCGAGCCACAGCTCGTCGCATTCGAAGACGCCCCACTGGGCCCGGGGCTGCTGGAGCAGCGCTGAGGCGATGCCCGCGGCCAAATTCGCACCGGTTCGGTTGCAGATGATGGAACGGCCCGCGGCCTGGAACGCGTCGGCCAACAGGTTGTTCGTCGACGTCTTGCCGTTGGTGCCCACGGTGATGACGGAGCCCTCCACGCACTTGGCGCGCAGCTCGTCCAGCAGCGCCGGATCAATCTTCAGCGCCAGCTTGCCGGGCAGGTTGGCCGCCGGCCGATGGGCCACATGGCGCAAGCCCCAGGTCGTCGCCGCACTGGCCGCCTTCGCCACAGAATAACGCACCGTCATGAACACACCTCGCTGGTCGGGCGGCCCGCGTCGTGGCCGCCGCACCGTCGGGCGCCCTACGCATCCGCCGCGCGTCGAACATCGGATGCCAGTATACCGTGGGACGGTGACCGGAACGGGCCCCATGCGGAATCCCCAAAGATGAGCGGGCCGCTTGCCTTGAGTTCACTCCAACCTGATAAGATGGGCGAAAACTCGCGACGAAAGGACTGCCATGCACTACCGCACCTTGGGAAACACCGGCTTGGAAGTAAGCGAGATCGGTTTCGGCGCCGAATGGATCAGCGGCATGGAAATGGACGAGGTGCGCGCCGTAGCCGAGCGCGGGCGCGCCGCGGGTATGAACCTCGTGGATTGCTGGATGGCCGACCCGGCGGTGCGCAGCCGACTGGGCGAGGTGATTGCCCCCGACCGCGACGGATGGATCATCCAGGGGCACATCGGATCCACCTGGCAGGACGGCCAGTACGTGCGCACTCGCGACTTGGCCCAGGTACGGCCTGCCTTCGACGACTTACTCGAACGGCTGCAGACCGACCACGTGGAACTGGGCATGATTCACTATGTGGACCGCGTGGACGAGTTCCGCGAGATCATGGACGGCCCCTTCATCGCCTACGTGCGCGAGCTTCTGGCGGCCGGGCGCATTCAGCACATCGGGCTATCCACCCACAACCCCGAGGTGGCGCAGGCAGCGGCGGAATGCGGCGAGATCGAGATGATCATGTTCAGCCTGAACCCGGCCTACGACCTTATGCCTGCCAGCGACGATTTGGAGACGCTGTTCGGCGACTTCGCCGAGGCCGGCGAGCGCATCGACCCCACGCGCGAGAAGCTGTACGCCACCTGCGCGGCGCGGGGCGTGGGGCTTACCGTGATGAAGCCCTATGCGGGCGGTCGGCTGCTGGATGCCGAGAAGTCACCCTTCGGTTCGGCCCTCACGGCAGCCCAGTGCCTGCACTACTGCCTCACGCGCCCGGCCGTGGCCAGCGTGCTCGCCGGCATCGAGAGCGTAGCCCAGCTGGAGGACGCCCTACGCTATCTGGACGCTACCCCCGAAGAGCTCGACTACGCGAGCGTGCTGGCCGCCGCACCGGCCCACGCCTACTTCGGCCAGTGCATCTACTGCGGCCACTGCCAGCCCTGCACCGTGGGCATCAACATCGCCACGGTGAACAAGTACGCCGACTTGGCCCTGGCCCACGACCAAATTCCGCCTTCGGTGCGCGAGCACTACGAGGCACTCGATGCGAAGGCCGGCGACTGCACCGGCTGCGAAGCCTGCGAGCCCAACTGCCCCTTCGGCGTGCCTATCGCCCAACGCATGGAACAGACCGCCGAACTGTTCGGCTGCTAGCAACCCAACGCCAACCGCCGACCTACGCATTACGAGGGCGTAGGTCGGCGGTCATCTCGTGAATTCGCGATTTGTCGCCACATCCCTCCTTGCGCGGGGTGGTCGCTTTCGCTATACTTTGCAGTCGCTTCGAAAGAAGCCGCAACGCCAACGTGGCTCAGCTGGTAGAGCAACGCACTCGTAATGCGTAGGTCAGCGGTTCGAATCCGCTCGTTGGCTCCACGAATTGCCGCAGGCTGGAAGCGAAACCTTCCAGCCTGCTTGCTTTTTGGCCTATTCGCGCGGAAGGGGGAGTCATGCTTACGCTTTCAAGCATCGAAACCGCCATTCGTGACGTCGCTTCCGAATTCGATATCAGCCGCGTGTATCTCTTCGGTTCCTATGCGCGAGGAACCGCCAACGAGCAGAGCGATGTCGACCTCTGTCTCGAAACCGGTCCGACGTTCTCCCTTTTTAGCGCAGGTGCCTTTTCGCAGTCGCTCGGCCACGCCCTGAACGTTCCCATCGACATGACCACCGAAGCCTCACTCTATGACTTCGTCAAAGACCAATGCCTCAAAGACAGGATCCTCTTATATGAACGAATCTGACCGCCTCATCTTGCAGCAAATCCTCGAATACTGCGACAGCATTGCCTCGCGCATCGAAGAGTTTGGCATCGACGAGAACCTGTTCGTCGAGAATTCGGCTTACTTTGACATGCTTCTCATGCCGGTCTTTCAAATTGGCGAGCTTGCCAACGCCCTAACGCGCGAGTTCACCGATGCCGACAGCATGCCTTGGCATGCCATCAACGGCTTTCGCAACATAATCGCTCACGATTATGGCGTCGTCGATTCCCTTTGGGCATGGAACACCATCCAATCCGATATCCCCGCCCTCGCAGCGCATCTTGAAAAGCTACTTGACTAAATCGAAGACACTGTGAGGCAGCGCGTCCGCCCCGGCTCGTGAGAGCCGCCATTTTCGGCGACTCTTTGCGTTCCAGCCGCTTTCTTCCATCTGACAGATCAGCAGCAAGCAGGAAGACGGACTGTAGAGGGGCGACGCTGAAAATAGACAGCGAAAGCCCCCCGAGGGCTCAAGCACATTCGCCTTCATCCTAAGACGAATAGATCAAGGCGCTTACGCCCGTTGATCATCCTTCGCGCCACCTATTACGACGACGCACCAAGCAAATGCCACCAAGCCTGAGGCAATGCACAGATAAAGCGAGGGCGACGCGCACACACCATATTTAGCAGCAAACAGCACCACAAACCATACGAATATACCCGCATCGGCTGCGATGAGGAATGAGGAGATGGCGACACCCACCAGCCATCTTCCCCTCGTGATCAAGGCCGCAAGACAACCAATCGCAAAAATTGCCAGAGAAGCTATCCACGCCCCCTCAAACCACTGTAGCCCACGGATCCACGAGGGCACCGTAAGCCCTAGCAGATTGCTGTCCTCAACCATTCCCGCCACTTCCAGAACTGTGCCAAAATCCCATACGTAGAATTCGGGCATATTGAAGAGCCGCGTAACGAAATCCAGCGCCGGTATATTCGCTATCGATCCTATCGTCGCCCAAGGAGCAAGCGTGGCGACAAAAGCAACTGCATACAGCAAGATCGGAGGCAGTACCTCAACGAGTCGGCGCTGCCGATTGCTTGCTCGCGTAGCCCCCGCTGGCACTGCCGCTGAGTTGCCAGTCCCCACCGAAGCAACCACCGCATGACCGCAAAACGGACAAAAGGATCCCGCTTTCATTTCCTGGCCGCAGAATGTGCAAAACATCTCAGCTCACCCTTCTAGCTTAAAACCATCCCGCATCCCCGGCAAAAACGCTCCCCCTCAGCGTGCTTCGTGCCGCACTTGGGACAATAGATACCCGTTAAAACCTGCGCGTCGCTTGAGCCAGCAACAGCTACGACGCTTTCGACCGCCGTCGGACTTATGCCCCCTTGAGCTACATTTGACGAAGCCTCTGCATCGACCCCCTTCGGGCGATCAGCCAGCTCATTAACCTGCTCAAGGCCACGATTAAGCAGCACGATAACGAACACCCAGACAGCAGCAATGAGGATAAGGTACTTTATGATTCCGAAGTTATCGAGAAAGAGGACATACATGTCCCAAATACCGTGAAGCAAAATCATGCTGGCCGCAAAAATCAAGAACCTCTTATCCACCAATATGCGCCAATCGAATACACCATCCTTCTCGCATAGACCCATAGCGGCCCCCTCCACTGCAGCCCAGGCTGTATGACCACCAATGGAGAGGAAGGCTCTCAGCACAATATTCTCCAGCATCGATGCTGAATCACCAGACAAAAGCGCATTGAACGCATACCCCGCCGACTCGAACACCGCAAAACCGGCTCCAACAGCCGACCCGATAAGTAGGCCGTTGAGAATATAGCCCCTACCGCGAACGCGGCTTAGAAAAAATGCCGTCAACACTATCTTGGCTAGCTCTTCGACAATTCCCGTTATCATGGAGGGAACAATCAAGCCCACTCCTCCTCCTGGGAGAACCGACGAGAGAGGGTAAATCAATAAAATTGAGAAGATGCCGCCGATAAAGAAGATCTTTACTATGTCAACCATATTGATGTTTCGCGGCGCATTGGTCTCAAAGAAAAAGATGAGCAGCGAGAAGGGTACAACCATAGCCCCCACAAACATAATGCCTGGGAAAGCATTAAGGTTTTCGAGCTCAAAGCCAAGCACAACGCACCCAATAAAGGTGGCAAGCAGTACCAAGAACACGCGCGAGTAGAGCCAAGGATGCGGCCAGTCGGCAGACACCTCATTAACCGGAGGCGTCGTTGCATTTGTGCCGCACACGAACAACTCTTCCGCCTCTTCTCTCGTGTGCTTCTTTAAAATCGAGTCGAAGAAGTCCCCGAAACGAAGCTTCACCGACCCGGTTCCACCTGCCAAAGAGTTAAGGCGACTCGTTACATCGTCCATCACCTTGTACTTCTCTTGCTCTGCACTCGGCGCGGTGCCAACTCCTACGGCTCCTACGTAGGCAACCGTCGGCGCCCCGCATCCGGAACAGAAGCGAGCGCCGTCGATAAGCTGCGCTCCGCACTTGTTGCAATACATGAACGTCTAAACCTCCTAACGGTCGAAGCTACCCCTATGCCAACTGCGCAAAATAGAGGGTGCCCAGCGAAACGCTCTGAAGCTCCTCTTCGTAATAAAGCACGTTGTTCTCAACGTCGAATTCCGCATAGCCCTCGGATCCGTCGCCCTCCCAATAAAATGAGAGCTGCGCCGTATCGCCTTTCCGCTCAATCGTCCAAGTTCCCGAATCTGACTCTGCCCCATCAGGCGTCTGCACCTGCATGCCGCAGGTTCCATCCGGAGACAGTACCATCACTGCAGTCAACCCTGCATCATCCAAATCTGAAGCATCGAGCATCGCCCCCTCGACCATCATGGCGATCATCTGCCACTGCCCGGAAAAAGCATTGGCAAGATCAGATTCCGAATCTGTCTGAGAAGGCTCGGTAACCGGCGCTGAAGGCTGTCCAGTAGAGCTCGGCGTATCCTGAGAGGCTGCAAAATTCACGAGCAGGGTTCCGAGCGCCAGCACAGCAAGAATCCCCACGAGGATAAATAGCCAGACCGGCTTCTTCTTCGGCTTTGCAGGCGCGGCAGCTACCGGCTGACAGGGTTGCTGAAAAGCTTGAACATTCGATACGTATGGCGGCACCCCGGTCACCTGAGCCGTTGAGACTGTAGACGGCTGGGGTGTTGCAGGCGTCGCGGAACCTGCGGGAGCCACAGGAACAGGAGGCTCCGTAGGCATCGCCGAAGCTGACGGTACTTGGGCGCTTGGCGCAGCAGTTCGGGACTGCACTGGACTGCCGCAGGTCGCGCAAAACGAAGAGCCTTCCGGCACAGCATTTCCGCAAACAGAACAAAACATTCTCTCTCCTTTGCTCAACTATTGACCCGAAGCGCCAACGACGCTTCCGCATTCTGTGCAGTAAAAAACCTGGGGGCCTCCCTCTTGTTTTAGCTTCTTGATTTTCGAGCTAGGCTCGACGCACATGAGTAGGCAGCCAACGGCAACAATCCACAACGGCTTCGCCAGAACGACAACTCCACCGAGCCCAACAGCAAGGCCGACTACGAATAGAACGCCGGCCGCAATGAGAAGGTTTTTTCGCTTCTTCTGAAGAGCCTCGATCTTACTAGTGTCGCACGCAGGCCGAAGGCCCACTCGCTCGGATCCGCAGCGAGGGCACCGGACACCAGGCGCAGGGACGCCAGCATTTGCCGGAGCCGCCCAACCTCCCGCTGCAGACGATTGATATCCAGCAGATGTACACCTCCCCGGCATACCGGCGTTAACCGTTGTTGCAGATCCGCTCGCTATCGCAGTCTCTGGCGCGCCCGAAACCGCGATCGGACCGGCAACTGCCTTGCCGCAGGAGGAGCAAAATTGCTCTGTGCCAGATAGCTGAGAGCCACAATTCGAACAAAACACAGGACACTCCTTCTTGTCAGGATGCCCTCGATAGAGGGTACCCACTTGCAGAGTGTCAATCCAATCGAACACGGCAATATGCCTGCATCGATATAAGCGAGTACCCTCACGCCGCGATGCAGACGAGCATAAGAAAGCAAGTAGTTGCTTCTCTGGAACAGTATTCGATTGGATTGACGGGCTGTTTATACCATGTTTTGCGTTGTTTGTCTCGACCGCGAACTCACCAAGGGAATCTGAGGTGCACTTTTGCGCCTGAGTAGCAAGAAGCCGCAACGCCAACGTGGCTCAGCTGGTAGAGCAACGCACTCGTAATGCGTAGGTCAGCGGTTCGAATCCGCTCGTTAGCTCCAGAAACATCAGCGCCCCGCACTTGCGGGGCGCTTTGCGTTTCGGATGCCTTACCCTTCGGCGAGAGCCGCCGTTCGGGGCGCTCCTACTCGGCTGCCTTGTTCGCATCGCGGGCGGCTATTTCGGCGGCCTTGGCGGCGAATTCGGCACGCTGCTCGGGGGTCATGACGGCCATCTGGGCCTCCAGCACGTCGTGCTTCAGGGCGTCGGCGAAGCTGGCGGAATCCTTCTTGGCCTCGTCGGCGGCAATTTCCGCCTGGGAACGGGCCATGGACACCGCCGACTCGCCCTGCTCCTTCAAAAGCTCGGCGGCCGTCTTGGCCTGCTCGCCCATATGGCTGGCAACGGTTTGGGCCTGCTGGCCCACGCGCTCGGCCGTGGCCTGGGCCTGCTTCAGCACTTCGGAATTGATCTGCTTGCCCTGCTCGACGGTGATCTCGCCCTTGGCAATCAGCTGCTCCACCAGCTCCTGGGTCTTTTCCGCGCCCAGCGCCATGGCGCCCACGCCCGCCAGGAAGATGTCCTTCAGCCCGTCGGCGATGTTCGGTGTGCTCGTAGTCATTTCGAAGCCTCCCGTTCTTTGTGAGTTAGCTTCTCTATCTTAGGCGCGCACCACAACCCCAAACGCGAACGGGGCGGTAGTGTTACCGCCCCGTCAAAGGTTGATGAAGTTGGTGAGAATTAGCGCCCTTGCCTGGGGCCCTTCCCTACCCGAAGATGGCCTCGAAGCTGCCGGTGCCGGCGCCGTGGAGGGTGTTGTCGCGCATGGCGCGACGGGCGAAGCCCATCATCTCGGCCAGGGCGTCCAGCGAGATGTCCTTCTTCTCGCCGGTGCGGCGCAGCTTCATCTCGACCTTGCCCTCCTTCAGCCCGCGCTTGCCGAGCACGATCTGCACCGGCCAGCCGATGAGGTCGGCATCGTTGAACTTCACGCCGGCGCGCTCGTCGCGGTCGTCCACCACCACTTCGAAGCCCAGCTCCACCAGGTCGCGGGCGATCTTCTCGGCCATGGGCTGCACCTCGTCGTCGCCCACAGTCAGCGGGATGACGCAGATGTGCGCCGGGGCCACGGAAAGCGGCCACATGATGCCGTGCTCGTCGTGGTACTGCTCCACGATGGCCGCGAGCGTACGGCTGATGCCCACGCCGTAGCAGCCCATGATGAAGGGCTTCTCCTCGCCGTCCTCGTCCATGAACGTGGCGCCCATGGCCTTGGAGTAGCGGTCGCCCAGCTGGAAGATCTGCGCCACCTCGATGCCGCGGGCCCCTTCCAGGGCAAGGCCGCAGGTCGGGCAGCTGTCGCCGGGCTGCACCACGCACAGGTCGGCCCACTCGTCCACCGAGAAGTCCTCGCCGAGGCGCGCGCCCACGTAGTGGAAGCCGTCCTCGTTGGCGCCCACGACCCACTGCGGGATGGCCTGCAGGCTGTTCGCGGCGATGACGCGCGCGCCCTCGGGCAGGCCCACCGGGCCCATGGAGCCCTTGCACAGGCCAAATGCGAGCATCTCCTCGTCGGTCAGCAGCGTGAAGCCGGGCACCACGCCCTCGATCTTCAGCTCGTTCAGCTCGTGGTCGCCGGGAATGAACAGGCACACGAGGTTACCCTCGGCGTCCTTGCCGGAAAGCGCCTTCACCGTGGAGGACTCGGGAATGTTTAGGAACGCGGCCAGCTCGGCGATGGTGTGCACCCCGGGCGTGGCGATCTTCTCCATGGCCTCCACCTCGTAGACGGTGGGGCGGGCGAGGCACGCGCCGGCCTCGGCGTCGGCCGCATAGCCGCAGGAGCAGTAGACGAGGTCCGCCTCGCCCGATTCCGCGAGCGCCATGAACTCGGTGGTCACCTTGCCACCGATCTGGCCGCCGTCGGCCTCCACCTCGCGGTACTCCAACCCGCAACGCTCGCAGATGGCGCTGTAAGCGCGGCCCATGGCGTCGTAGGTCTCCTGCAGCGACTCCTGGGTGGCGTTGAAGCTGTAGGCGTCCTTCATCACGAACTCGCGGCTGCGCAGAAGGCCGAAGCGCGGGCGAATCTCGTCGCGGTACTTCGTCTGAATCTGGTAGAGGTTCTGGGGCAGCTCCTTGTAGGACCGCAGCTCGTTGCGCACCAGCGACACGATGATCTCCTCGTGGGTGGGGCCGAGGCACATCTCGCGGTCGTGGCGGTCGGTGAGCCGCATGAGCTCGGGGCCGTAGGCGTTCAAGCGGCCGCTTTCCTCCCACAGCTCCGCCGGCTGCAGCACCGGCATGAGAATCTCCTGGGCACCGGAGGCGTCCATCTCGTCGCGGACGATGTCCTCGATCTTCTTCAGCACGCGGAAGCCGAGCGGCAAAAACGTGTACAGGCCCGAAGCGGTCTTGCGCAGCATGCCGGCGCGCAGCAAAAGGCGCGCGGAATCGATGTCGGCGTCGGAGGGGTCCTCCTTCAGCGTGGGCACGTACAGCTGGCTCATGCGCAGTACTTGATTCATAGGTTCTCCAGTTCCTCCATCAGAGCGGGCACGATGTCCGCCTCGTTTACTTTGCGGACGATTTTACCATGGGAGAAAACGACGCCCGACCCCGCGCCGCAAGCCACCCCGATATCGGCATCGGCGGCTTCCCCGGGGCCATTCACCACGCATCCCATGACGGCCACCTTCACCGGCTTCTGCACGTTGGCGAGGCGAGCCTCCACCTCCTGCGCAAGCCCGATGAGGTTCACCTGGCAGCGCCCGCAGGTGGGGCAGCTGATAAGCTCTGGCGCGCGGCGGCGCAAGTCGAGCGCGCCCAGCAGCGTCCAGCAGGCGCGCACTTCCACGCATGGGTCGTCGGTGAGCGAGATGCGCATGGTGTCGCCGATACCTTCTTCCAAGAGAACGCCCAGGCCGGCGGCCGATTTAATGATGCCCTGGAAGGCGGTACCGGCCTCGGTGACGCCGATGTGCAGCGGCACGGCGGGCAGCTCGGCAGCCAGCAGGCGGTAGGTGTCGATGGTGGTCTGCACGTCGTGGGCCTTGGCAGACACGGCGATGTCGCGGAAATCGCACTCGTCTTCGAAGAAGCGCACGTACTGGCGAGCCGATTCCACGAGCTTTTCCGGCAGGGTGAGGTCTTGACGAGCAGCGATGGCGTCGTCGAGCGAGCCGGCGTTCACCCCGATGCGGATGGGAATGCGCGCCTCGCGGGCGGCGGCGATGACCTCGCGGGTGGCCTCCAGGCCGCCGATATTGCCCGGGTTGATACGCAGCTTGGCTGCCCCCCGGCGGGCCGCCTCAATGGCGATGGTGGCGTCGAAGTGGATGTCGGCCACCACGGGTAAGGGCGACGCGGCGCACACGGCCTCGAACGTATCGAGGCAGTTGCGGCGCGGAATGGCCATGCGCACGATCTCGCAGCCGGCCTCGGCCAGCGCCTCAATTTGGGCCAGGTTGGCAGCCACGTCGTCGGCCGGCGCGTTCAGCATCGACTGCACCGCCACGGGAGCCCCGCCGCCCACGGGCACGGGCCCCACCATAATCTGCCGCGTCCGCTCGTGCGGCCTCACGTTCTCAGCCATAGCGCTCCCCTCTTCCTATCCCCAGTTGCCGAAGACGAAGCGCTGGATATCCTGGTTCAACATGATGACGAAGAAGCCGAGGAACAGCGCCATGCCGGCCATGGACATATAGTTCATGGCCTTCTGCGACACCATCTTGCGGGTGCCCTTCTGGAACACCTCCACCACGAAGCGGCCGCCGTCGAGCGGCGGGATGGGCAGCAGGTTCATGATGCCGAGGGACACCGAGATCATGGCCATAAACTCCAGCGCCTCCACAAGGCCGGCCTGGAAGTAGTCCTTCGACATGACGGCGATGCCCACCACCGAGGTGGAGTCGGACACCGTCTGGGCCGCCGTGGCCGGGTTGAACAGCCCCGCCACCGCCTGAATGACCATGCCGATGTAGGCGAAGCCGGCCTGCAGCGCCTGCAGCACCGAGGCGTGAATGGTGACCATCTCGCCGGTTTCCGGGTGCTGCACCGTGAACCCGATGACCGAGAACACGAGGATGAACACAAGGATGGCGAACAGCAGGTTCATGGCAATGCCCGCCAGCAGGATGACCGAACGCTTCCAGAAGGGCAGCGAGCGGTACTGCTGGGCGTACTCGGCCTCGTAGAGGGCGCGGGGGTCGGTCACCTCGCGGGCCTCGCCGAGCTCGAAGGCGCGGGGGGCGGGCTCGCCGGCGGCCGCGGCTTTCTTAAGGGCGCGCTTCGTCGGCGTCACGCGCGGGGCGCGGTAGGTGTTGTACTGGTCCTGCTTGGTGGGGCCGGCAATGGAGCCCCATTCCACGAGCTCTTCCAGGGCCTCGTAGGCCTCGTCGTCGGTGATGCCGCAGTCGCGGGCAATGTCTTCCATATTGGCCGTGCCGCGGCGGTAGGTGGCCGCCAGCACCTCGGTCAGGTGGGGCTGCAAGGGGCCGGCCTCCATGCCGCACACCTTCGCGTAGCCGCCCAGGGGCACCGCCGTCACGCCGAAGCGGGTCTCGCCTTTGGTGAAACCAACCGAGGGGCCCGGAAGCCCCAGCATGAACTCGGTAACGCGCACGCCGAACAGGCGCGCCGCCAGATAATGGCCGCCTTCGTGAATGAAGACGAGGAAGCCGATGGTGATAACCGCACACACCAGCATGATGAGAATATCCACGCAGGTACTCCTTCGCATATCGGAGGGGGTGCCCCACCTCGCTGGGCGGGGCTTGAAGTTCCCGCTTATTATAGAAAGGCCGCGGGGCAGCCGCTGCAGGGCGCGAGCGGCTCCCGTGAAATAACTACAAGGCCCACACGGCTCTTCCACGAGAGGCGTCGGCGAGGGTGCGGAAGGCGGCCGTGCGCGGAGCGCGCACGCCGAAACGGGACAGCGCAACGACTCTGCGACGGCGGCGGCGCGGTTTGCGGACGGCACTTATGCGGCGCGGCGACGGTTTGCGGACGGTCGGAAACGGGAAATCCCCCCGACGTTTTGACGGTTCTGACTGGCTAAGGTTGTCGGCGTCGGGCGAAAGGCTCCGTACGCCAAACGCTTACACCTTGCTCCCCTTGACTCAGCGACGTCACGTGCGCCTTGAGCCCAACTCCCCATTGCCGTTCGCGCGGTCGCCCAAACCCGCGCAGAGAGGAGCCACCATGGGTATCGCCCATTCCCGTCCCATGCGCCCACCCGCGGGGCGCGTCCGCGCCGTTGTCTCAATGCTACTGGCGTTTCTTTTGTTCGCGGGGCTCATGCCCTTCTTAACCGTCACATCGACGCCAACGCGGGCCGAGGCAGCCGGGTCGGTGCCCGTGCTTCTGCACTTCAAAGACCTTGCAGGCGAGACCGTCGACTTCTCGAGCACGACCGCCTCCTATGTCGACAACGGCGACACCCTTGAGGCCCTGGTGGACCCCGACGGGTCGCTGTGCCTTGAGGACGCCCTGTCGGTGGCGGTCTACGAGCACTACGCCACCTTCGGCGACCGCCAGCGCGACATTACCGCCGAATGCGACTGGCGGCCCGACGAGGGCACCCTGGCACTGCCGGGCGCCTACCGCGACACCATCGGCACCGTTGCCATCGTAGTCGAGCTCGAGCCGAGCCATCCGGCCTACGAGCGCTTCGTGCTGGCCGACCTCGACACCTCCCCCGTCGAGCTGGAGTTCCAGGGCGAGCAGACCACGCTGGAATCGGACATTCCCGACATTCTGGCTGCCGAGGCGCTCGACGAGGGCATCGTGTCGTTTTCGGCCGCGTTCCCCGGCACCGCCGAGAAGCACTACCGCCTGAACCCCTACACGCGGTTGGAGACCTTCGACGTCGACATGCCCCGCAAGCAGGAGGCCTACGGCGTCCCGAGCGACCTGGTGGGATCCTACGGCTTCGGCGTGTTCTTCGGCACCTCCCAGCACTGGGAGGGCGGCGTCTCCCAAGGCACCAACTTCAACGACTGGGTGCTCAACACCGAGCACAGCTCCTTCGACGCCGTCGTCGACGCCTTCCTCTACGAGACCATCGCCGGGCGTAACGGGGCCGACGCGCCCTTCGCCACCTCGCGCACCGGCACCACCTACCGCGACCGCTACGTCACCACGGGCAACGAGTACAAGGACGCCAGCTACAGCGCGGGCAAGGCGCCCACCAACCGCGCCATGGCCCATGCCACCTGCGGCACCGCCGGCACCTCCAACGGCTACGGTGCGGTAGCCAGCAACCCGAACGGCGACAACTACATCGTCTACAAGGGCACCTACACCGGATCGCAGAGCCAGTACGCCGGCTGGTACAAGTTCTACTACAAGATCGACGCCCGCTCTGCCGCCACCCACCAGGAGTTCCAGGACGTGGTGGGCTACCTGCTCGTAGAGCCCGTGAACACCGGCTCGGCCCAGGTGGTGAAGAACTCCGCCGATCCGTCTATCTCAAATGCCAACGGCAACTACTCGCTGGAGCACGCCGTGTTCGCGGCGTTCGCCGACCGCGCAAGTGCCGAGGCGGCCGTGAAGCTGGCTGGCGAGAGCACCTGGGGCTCGTGGCAGGCCGCCCGCGACTGGGCCGCCGCCAACAGCGCCTTCGCCCTCGTCACCGGCGCCGACGGCACAAGCCCTGTGGTGGAGGACATCGAAGGCGGCGACTACTACGTCTGCGAGCTGTTCGCCCCGGCCGGCTTCCGCCTCAACCGAGAGATCAAAACCGCCACGGTAGAGGCGACGGGCAACGACGAGGACGTCTGCCAGATTGCCTTCGCCGACGAGCCCCAGCGCGGCTCCATCGACCTGCTCAAGCAGTCGGCCAGCCCCGAGGTGACCGTCGGCCACCCCAGCTACTCGCTACTGGGGGCCACCTACGGCGTCTACACCGATTCCGCCTGCACGAAGCTCTTCGGCGAGCTGCGCTGCGAGCTTAACGGCGACGCCAACGGCTACGCCCGCATAAACGAAGTGCCCATCGGCTCCTACTGGGTCCGCGAGATCAAGCGGCCGCTGGAGGGCTTCGCCCTCGATACCCGGGCCTACGCCGTCACTGTCACCGATCAAACGGTCACCCGCGTGAACACCACCGCCGTCACCGATAAGGCGAAGCTCGACCCGGTATCGCTCTTCATCCAGAAGAAGGACGCGCAGAGCGCCCAGAACCACGCCCAGGGAGCCGCCAGCCTTTACGACGCCCATTTCCTCATCAACTACTACGCGGCCAAAAAGGCGACGCTTGACGAGGTAGCGGCCCTTGCGCCCACGGCGAGCTGGGTCGTGCGTACCAACGACGAGGGCGCCTTCTTCCTCGATAAGGCCGAGCGCACCTTCACGCACGTAAACGCCGATGGTACCTCCGAGGAAGTTCCCTACAAGGTAAGCGGCTCGGAGTTCTACCACCTGAGCACCGGGCAGGTTGCCATGCCGCTGGGCACCTACACGATTCAGGAAGTGAAGGCACCCCGGGGCTACCTCCTCGACGACACCGTGCACCTGCGCCACATCGCCGACGCCGACGCCAACACGGAAATCGTCGAGACCTTCGACGCCGAGCAGAACGGCGACCTGGTAACCGACCGCGTCGCCCGAGCCGACCTGCGCCTTACCAAACGCGCCGACGGAGCCACCAAGCTGGCGGGCATCCCGTTCAAGATAACCTCGAAGACCACCGGGGAGTGGCACATCCTTGTCACCGACAAGAACGGGCTTGCCTCCACCGAGGCCACCCTGGCCCATCCGCACAGCGCCAACACCAATGCCAACGACGAGCAGTTCCGCGCCCCCGATGGCAGCTTCCAGATGCCTCTCACCCTTGATACCGAGGCCCTCGATGCCACCGCGGGCACCTGGTTCGGGCTGAACGCCGAAGGCGAGGCCGTGCCCGCAAGCGACAGCCTCGGCGCCCTGCCCTTCGATACCTACGAGATCGAGGAGCTGCGCTGCCCGGCCAACCAGCTGTTCCAGATGATCCGCGACGAAGTGGTAGTGGACGAGAGCGACGAGGGGCTCACCATCGATTTGGGTACCCTCAACAACACCGCTACGGGAAAGCCTGTCATTCGCACGAGCGCCTACGACGGGCTGAGCAACGACCTGTACGATTCCGAGATCAGCGCCGACACCGAGGCCGTCATCGTCGACCGTGTCACCTACTCGGGGCTGAACCCGGAAACCACCTACACCCTGCAGGGCGTCCTTATGGACAAGGCCACCGGTGAGCCCGTTTACGTGGGCGAAGATGAGGAGATGATAACTGCCGATCTTGAGTTCACTCCAGAAGATTACAATGGGTACGTTAACGTGACCTTTGCCTTCGACGCCTCCTTCGTGAACGAGAAAACCGAGCTCGTCGTCTTCGAGACGCTGTACGAGGAGGGGGTCGAAGTGGCCGCGCACCGCGATATCGACGACAGAAAGCAGACCATCACCGTGAATCCCATCGCCATCGGCACCACCGCAGCCGACCGCCTTACGGGAACCCACGAGGGCACACCAGCCGACGAGGTCACCATTGTCGACACGGTCTCCTACCAGGGGCTCACTCCCGGCGTCGAATACCAGCTCTATGCGCTGCTGATGAACAAAGAGGAAAACACCCCCTGGCTCGTCGACGACAAAATGGTCACCGTGGAGAAGACCTTCATCGCCGAGGCTTCGGCCGGTTCCGTCGAGGTGGAGATCACGCTGCCCGGCCTCGATTTGGACGGGGTGAGCCTCGTGGTCTTCGAATCGCTTCTGCGCGACAACTTCGAGCTGGCCATTCACGCCGACATTAACGACGAGGGCCAAACGGTCACCTACGCCTACCCGGATCTGCCGCTGCCGCCCACTGGCGGCGAGGAGCCCGAGGAGAATGCGCCGGCCCCCGAGCCTGCCACGACGGTGCGGCGCCTCGCGCAGACCGGCGATGATCTGCTCGTCCCGCTCTGCCTGGCCGGCGTGCTGGCCGTGGTGGGCGCTAGCCTCATCGTGGCCTCGTACCGCAAGCGCCGCTAGGGGCATTGCCCAGGGGCAGCTCGGCTAACTCGGCTGTCCCTGACGGCTTACCCACTGCTCGCTCACGGAACGGGCCCAGCCATCGACGGCCCTCAGCTGCTCGATGCTCTCGACCGCCTGCACGCCCTCGCGCTCGTGGGCCTCCATGGCCGCCTCTACGCATCGGGCAATGTCCAAGTACCCGATGCGCTCGGCCAGGAACGCCGCCACGGCCACCTCGTTGGCCGCGTTCATGACTGCCGGCAGCGTGCCGCCCGTCTCTCCGGCACGGCGCGCCAAGGCCAGGCAGCGGAACGTGTCGGTGTCGGGCGCTGCGAACTCGAGGGTGCCCAGGGTGCGGAAGTCGAGCGGGGCCACCGGCGCCGCCCACCGGTCGGGGTACGACAGCGCGTACTGGATGGGAATGCGCATATCAGTCGTTCCCAGGTGCGCCTTCACCGAGCCGTCGGTGAACTCCACCATGGAGTGGATGGCGCTCTGGGGCTGCACTACCACCTCGATGCGGTCGTAGGGCATCGCAAACAGGTGATGGGCCTCGATGACCTCAAGGCCCTTGTTCATCAGCGTCGAGGAGTCGATGGAAATCTTCGACCCCATGTTCCACGTGGGATGGGCCAGGGCCTCGGCCGGGGTGACCGCCGCAAGGTCGACAGCGGTCTTTCCCCGGAAGGGGCCGCCGGAGGCCGTCACCCACAGCTTCGACACCTCGCAGGCGCTCTCGCCGATGAGACACTGGTAAATGGCCCCGTGCTCGGAATCGATGGGCATAAGGGCGCCGGCAGGGCCGAAGGCCGGCGCCAGCCCCTCGGCGCGGCGGCGCTCGTCAAGGGCGGCGGCCAGCGGCATGATAAGGTCGCCGCCCACCACGAGCGACTCCTTGTTGGCCAGGGCGAGCACCTTGCCGGCGGCAAGGGTCGCATAGCTCGCCTCAAGGCCAGCGGCTCCCACAAGCGCGTTCACCACCACGTCGGCCTCGGGCAACTGGGTGAGCGCCACCACCGCTTCCGCACCCGTGCCGAAGGAGGGCGCATCGCACGGGCCGGCATCGGGGGGCGTCGGCAGCGAGGCCACCAGCGCACGAGCCTCGTCGCAGCGGGGGTCGGCCGCCAAGGCCCCGTCGCCCACGGCCAGATGACGCACCTTAAACTCGCGGGCCTGCGCCATAAGCTTGTCGAGGGAGCTATGGACCGCCAGGCCCACGATCTCCAGCTCGTCGCTATGCTGGCGCACCACGTCGAGCGTCTGGGTGCCGATAGAGCCGGTGGAGCCGAGAACGACAATGCGGCGCTTGGCCATAGGAGCCCCTTTCGCGAAGGCGATGCAGCGGGCACGCCCGCCCGCACCTAGAACAAGGTGTAGAACAACGTGTAGGGAATGCAACCGCCGGCCACCAGAAGGATGGCCGCCGTAATGGAGGTGAGGAACAGCGAGTCGCTGCGATCGAGCAGGCCGCCATGGCCCGGCATGATAGTGCCGGAGTCCTTGAAGCCGGAGTTGCGCTTGATGCGGCTCTCGGCCAAGTCGCCAAGCACGCCCATGCAGCCGGAGATGAGCCCGAAGCACACCGCCTGGAGAATAGACATGGTCACACCGGGCACGAAGGTCATGACGCACCAGAACACCACCGAGCCCACAAGCCCAGCGATAAAGCCCTCCCAGCTCTTCTTCGGGCTCGTGCGCGGCGCCAGCTTGTGCTTGCCGATTTTGCTGCCAACCAGGTAGGCGAACGCGTCGTTGGCCCACACCGACAGAAACAGCAGCAGCACGAGAATGCCGCCCCACGGATCGGGAAGGGAAATGCGAATGACAATAAGGCCGCACAGCAGAAGCCCCGTGTAGGCGGCGCCGAAGAAGCTGACTCCCACATCGGGAATGCGCGCGCGCAGCCAGAACACGTACCACACGAGCAGCGCCAACAGCAGCCCGAGGCTGACGAGCATAGCGCCGATAAGCCCGGCCACATACACGCTGAGCGGGTAGAGCACCGCGGCGATAATGCCGAGCATCTCGTTGGGCAGCTTCGCATCCGAGCGCAGCATGTAGAAGAACTCGCCGGCGCAAATGCCCGCCACGGCCATAAGCATGAGCACCATGGGGATATTACCCGCCAGCACGCAGATGACGGTAACGGCGGCGTACACCGCACCGGTGCGGAAGCGCACCTGCAAGTCGGAGGGGTTCTTCAGCTTCTGGGGGGTTTTATCGAGGGCCTTGCGCTTGAGCCGATCGCGCTTCTCCTGACGGGTCTCGCGCTTCTCCTCGCGCAGGTGGCGCTCCTCATCGGACAAGTCGTAGTGCCACGGAGGGCCGTCGGGGGCCGATTCGGCATCCCATACGATGGGCGGCATCTCGCGCTCGGCCTCCGAAGACGCCTTCGAGCCCTCGCCCGTGCGCGACGAGCGCTTGCCGCGCGAACCCTCGCGCAGGCGCTCGCGGGCCCGGCGGGCGCGGTCTTTCTTCTCGTCTTCGGAGATGCCACCGCTCATTTAGGCCACCCCTCCGAACCGGCGGTCGCGCCCCTGGTAGTCGAGCAGGCACTCGAGGAAGGTGTAGCGATTGAAGTCGGGCCAGAGCACATCGGTGACAACGAACTCGGAATAGGCGATCTGCCACAGCAGGAAGTTCGAGATGCGCATCTCGCCCGAGGTGCGAATGACCAGATCGGGGTCGGGCATGCCGAAAGTGTACAGGCCCTCTTCGAACATCTGCTCCGTGGGCGCGGGCACCTCAAGGCCGGCCTGGGCCTCCAGCACCGCCCGACGCATGCATTCTTCCGTGGCACGCAGAATCTCCTGGCGGCCGCCGTAGTTCACAGCCACCACCAGCGTCATGCCGTCGTTGTCGCGCGTCTTCTCCCAGGCGGCATCGAAAGCATCGCGCGTCTCCTGGGGAAGGGCCGACAAGTCGCCGATGGTGCGCACGCGCACGCCCTCTTCGTGGAGCCCGTCCACCTCGGCCAGCATGGTCTTGGCGAACAAGTCCATCAGCCCCACGACCTCGTCTTCCGGACGCTTCCAGTTCTCGGTGGAAAACGAGTAGATGGTCAGGTACTTCACGCCCAAGTCCGACGCGCAGCGGATGGTCTCGCGCACCGCCTCGATGCCGGCCTTATGCCCCTTCAGGCGATTGAGCGCCCGCTTCTTGGCCCAACGGCCGTTGCCGTCCATAATGACGGCCACCGATTCGGGAATCCGCGCCAAATCAAGCGCCGACGGATCAAGCCCCGCCGGCGGATCCGGAAATATGTAGTCGAGGGACTTCTCCATCCCTAGATCTCCATGACCTCGGCTTCTTTGTGCTTGAGGGCCTCGTCAACCTCGGCGACGTACTTGTCCGTCATCTTCTGAATCTCGGCCTCGGCGCGCTTCGACTCGTCCTCGGGCAGGTTGTCGTTCTTCACGGCCTTCTCCACGGCGGAGTTGGCGTCGCGGCGGGCGTTGCGCACGGCCACGCGGGCCTCCTCGGCGTAAGCCTTGCACTGCTTCACCAGGTCGCGGCGACGCTCCTCGGTGAGGCTCGGGAACGGCAGGCGGATGACCGAGCCGTCGTTGTTCGGCGTCACGCCCAAGTCGCTTTCCTGGATAGCCTGCTCGATAGCGCGCAGCACGCCCTTGTCCCAAGGCTCGATAACCAGCAGATGCGCCTCGGGCACCTTCACGCCGGCCATCTGGTTGATGGGGGTGGGCACGCCGTAGTAGTCCACCTTGATGCGGTCGAGCACCATGGCATTGGCACGCCCGGTGCGCACGCCGCCGAAGTTCTCCTTCAGCGCCACCAGGGCCTTCTCCATGCGCTCCTCGGCGCTCATCAAAATCTCGTCAATATCTGCCATGAGGGTTCCTCCTAATAGTCCACGGGGCGTTTCCCGTAACGTCTGATGCAATGCCGCGGGCGGCTACTCGACCACCGTGCCCACCGGCTCGCCCTGCAGGGCGGCCTTGATGTTGCCCGGCTTGGTGAGATCGAACACGATCATGGGCACGTCGTTGTCCATGCACAGCGAGGTGGCCGTCGCGTCCATGACATGCAGCCCCTGGGAGAGCACGTCCATGTAGCTGATGTGGTCGAAACGGTGCGCATCGGGGTTCTTCATGGGGTCAGCATCGTAGACGCCGTCGACCTTGGTGGCCTTCATCACGCAATCGACGTCAAGCTCGCAGGCGCGCAGGGCGGCCGTCGTATCGGTGGTGAAGTAGGGGTTGCCGGTGCCGGCGGCCAGAATGACCACACGGCCCTTCTCCAGATGGCGGATGGCGCGACGGCGGATGTAGGGCTCCGACACCTCCTGCATGGTGATGGCGCTCTGCACGCGCGAGAAAATGCCGTGGCGCTCGAACGCGTCCTGCAGGGCCAGCGCGTTCATCACCGTGGCCAGCATGCCGATGTAGTCGGCCTGCGAGCGGTCCATGCCCTCGGCCGAGCCGGCCAGGCCGCGGAAGATGTTTCCGCCGCCGACGACCACGGCCAGCTGCACGCCGTCGTGGACGATTTCGGCGATCTCTTCGGCCAGATCATCTACCACTTTCGGATCAATGCCGTAGCCCTGATCGCCCGCCAGCGCCTCGCCGGACAGCTTAAGCAGCACGCGGTCGTACTTGTATTCGTTCGCCATCGAACCAATCCCTTCGTCGGCAGGTTTTCTCTAAACGGATACATACTACCCGAAAAACCTAGTCGACAATACGTCAGCCCGTCAACATCAAACAATGAGCGAACGGAAGGAAATGCCCACGCAAAAGCCCCGCGCCAGTCAGCGAACCGGACGCGGGGCTTTCGGTGACTCAGAAGACGGAGCCGTTAGTTGGTAGCGGCCTCGGCCTTAAGCTCGGCGCCACCCTCCTCGGCCTTCTTAGGCTTCTTGGAGCGGGCCTTCGGCGTGTAGGCGATGGGCATCGTCACATCCTCTTCGGCGATGTACTCGAACAGGTCGCCCGGCTGGCAATCCAGCACGTCGCAGATGCGCTCCATCGTAGAGAAGCGCACAGCCTTGATGTGGCCGCGGCGCATACGCGAGATGTTGACCGGCGAGATTTCGATGAGGCGAGAGAGCTCGTTCACGGAGATCTTGCGCTCCGCCATCACACGGTCGAGACGAGAGATAATCGGCATATCAAACCCCTTCACACAGTATCGTCGCTGAGCTGCTGCAAAAGTGCGGCATAGCGGAATATGACCGACAGTGAATACATAATAGCAGAGAAAACTAACATGCCAATATTAATGTCACTCGCGCTTACCGACATTCCATTATTCACGTCAACCATGACGCCCATCGCTGGCAATAGCTGAAAAGCCGCCCCAAAACCCTGAAGAAGATCCACCGCAAACGATGCAAGGGCCAACAGCGCGATAGCTCTCAGACGATCAGCCTGTTTTTCCGAGAAGACTTCATCGCTCTCAACGACATCACCGAACAGCATAGCGAAAAACACAAGCATTGCTGACATCAGCAAACTGTGGGCAATAGCATAGCCCGCGATGCTTAGCACTTCCGACATCGATTCTGCGTCGCCCAAAATCGCGAACAAAGCTGCCCCGCATATGCAAACATATACGCCCACGACTACGAAGCATATTGCTCTGACTATTTGACACTTCAGCCTAACTTGCTCGAGCACCTTGTCGTAGCTATTTTCTCGCTCGAACACTCGATCAGCTTCGGCTTCTTCATCTTGTTGCATCTTGCGCCTCTCTACACAGGAGCCAGAATGCCCTTTGGGGCGGCATTCCTCTAAAGTCCCAGACGAATGCAGCTTCCACTTGGGCCAATCGTAATGCAAACATCCAGGGGCTCCACATCTCCATAGAACAGCATGGCGCTCCTCCTTTCTTTTTATTCGTAATTCGGTCAGCTTAGTATGAAACTCCTAGAGTACGCTCTATGTCCTATTACACATGAATAGCGACCGCTAGCAACACATTCCTATTGCCTTTCGATGGTCTATTTACCTGTTGACACCTATTCCTGCTGGTCAGCCATAGAAAAAGGCGACCCCTCCGAAGAGGGATCGCCTATCGTCAATCTTTGCGCGCCTAAGGCCCTGCGTCTCAGGCTCCGCGCATTCTAGAGTCTCGCCGGTGCCTTACACACCGCCCGAAACCCTAGCGGCCGCCGAACAGATCGTTCAGGTTGTAACCATCCATCGAGCGCTCGTTGCCCTGCTGCTCCTGCTTCTGCTGCTGGGTGGCAGAATCGTCGCCGAGAGTCACCTGAACTTCCTTCTCGGTGCCGGAGCTGTTCACCGTCAGCGTCACGGTGTCGCCCGGGTTCTTGGTGCGCACATCGAGCATCAGGTCGGACGCGCTTTCCACCGGCTCGCCGTCGAAGGCCGTAATGATATCGCCCGGCGCAATGCCAGCCGCCGCCGCGCCGGAATCCGGCGAAACCGCAGCCACGTAGGCGCCAGTGTCAACGGACAGGCCGTAGCGGGCCGCGTTCTGGGCGCTCACCGTCGAGAGGCTCACGCCCAACTGAGCGTGGGTGGGGTTCTCGCCGGCGATAATCTGCTGCGCCAGGTTGATGGCGTAGTTCACCGGAATGGCGAAGCCCACGCCAGAGTAGTTGCCCGAGTACGAGGTGATCAGCGTGTTGATGCCGATGAGCTTGCCCTCGGAATCAACCAGCGCGCCGCCGGAGTTGCCGGGGTTGATGGCCGCGTCGGTCTGAATCATGTTCGGGTAGATGGTAATCTCACCGGTGCCGCCGGCCTGGGTCGACTCGCTGGCATCCATGATCTGCGAGCGGCTCGTGGCCGACACGATGCCCGTGGCCACCGACTGCTCGAGCCCGAAGGGGCTGCCCAGCGTCATAACCCACTCGCCAATGGTCAGGTTGTCGGAGTCGCCGATTTCCATCACCGTCAGGCCGCCGGCGTCCTTGCACTTCAGCACGGCCACGTCGGAGGACGGGTCGGTGCCCACCAGCTCAGCCTCGTAGGTTTCGCCGGCAATCATCACGTCGAAGGCGCTGCCGCCCTCAACCACGTGGTTGTTGGTGATCACGTAGCCGTCCTCGGTTAGCACCACGCCGGAACCCTGCGAGTACGCCTGCAGCGTCTCGTCGCCCTGCCCCTGGCCATAGCCGTAGCCGTAGCCGAAGTACTGGCTCATGGGGTCGGAAGCCGAAGCGGGCGCGTACACCGTGATGGCCGCCACCGAGGGCAGGCACTTGGCGGACACAGCCTCGGCAAGCGTGGCATCTTCGCTGGCGTTGATGACGGTCTGCTGGCCGGTTACCGGGTCGGTGATGGTCTCGGTATGGTTGGACGAGCCGCCCATGGCCCCCGTCACGCCCCACACGCCGAAGGCGAGCACGCAGGCCACAAGCGCGCCGGCGAAGGCGATGAGGAAGGTTTTGCCGCCGTTGCCCTTGGGGGCCGCATGCTGCGCATGGGTGGCGACAGGCTCGGCCTCGTAGGTCTGGCCCGCGTTGAAGTTGTGCTGCGCAGTGCCCGGGGCCTGCTGGCCGGCACCGTAGCCGTAGGCCTGCTGGCCGCCGTAGGGCTGCGTGCCCGACGGTGCCGGAGCTGCCGGGTGCGACGGCTGCAGCGGGGCCGGCTGCTGCGAGCCGTTGCCATTCGGGGGAATGGAATTGGGGTTCATATCGGTCATGGTCGTTCTCCTTGTTTCGAAGGAATTCCTTGTGCTGGCGCAAACCTTAGCACGCCGCTGCGCAAATCCACCGACTCGGCAACCCCCCGTCACGCGTGCGTCACAGAGATACACCAATTGGTGTACCCCTTGCAGCCATGCAGGAAAGCGAACGGGTTTTCAACAATGCTCCGCGGAACCTCAGCCGCCCGAAACGCGGTGCGAGAATGGGGGCATTCGTTAGAACCTCGCGCCTGAGGAGGCCGTTATGCTACTTCCCGATTTGGTCACGGTAGAACCGGACGACAAGCACCTGCTGATTAACCTGGCAAACATGGGCGGCGATTCCTACCTGGAAGAGCTCCACGTGCGCGAGCTGCTTTCCGGCCTGCCCTCGGGCTCGGAAGGCTCCGACCGCGAGCGCTACCTGGCCCGCGCCCTCATTCTGAACGAGTGCATCATGGCCGCGCCCTACCAAGCCGTCCACTGCACCCACGACGGCAACGGCCTTATCGTGGCCTACCAGCAAAGCGAGCTGAACGGCACCACCTGGGACCAGCTGATGAAGGACGCCTCGGCGAACCTGATTGCCTCGGTGTTCTCTGATGAGGAAACCGACGCCTACGAGGCGCAGCTGCGCCGCATGGAAACCATCAACGTGCGCGACTGGGTGCTGCGCGAGGAAACGCCGGGCGACTTCCTGCAGATTGCGCTTACCGCCGTCGATTCCGACCACCGCGGCACGGGCAACTTCCGCCGCATGGTCGAGGCCGTGTGCGCCTACGCCGATGCCGCCCAGCTGCCGGTGTTCTGTGAGGTGTACTCCGACGCCCTGGAAGACGCTTTCGGCGCCTTCGGGTTCCGCGAGGTGCACGTGTTCCGCGACCCGAAGGTTTCCATCTACGAGCGCTGCCTCCGCCGCGACCCCACGCCCCAAGAATAACGCAAGTCCCGTGAGACAGTGCCCCGGAGGGGTGTCTCATGTTCCAAAAGTTTTGCGGCGCGTTCGCGCAGTGGCGGCTACCGAACATGAGACACCCCTCCGGGGCACTGTCTCACCACACGCGGCTTCGGGTTGCTAGTCGCGGTCGTAGTTCGAGAGGAAGGCGCGGGTGCGGTCGTGCTGCGGGTTGTTGATGACCTCGCTCGCCGGCCCCTGCTCCACAATGACGCCGCCGTCCATGAAGATGAGATGGTCGGCCACATCGCGGGCGAAACCCATCTCATGGGTGACAATCACCATGGTCATACGCTCGGCCGCCAAGTCGCGAATGACCTTCAGCACCTCGCGCGTAAGCTCCGGATCCAGGGCACTCGTCGGCTCGTCGAAGAACAGCACATCGGGGTTCATGGCCAGTGCACGGGCAATAGCCACGCGCTGCTGCTGGCCGCCGGACAAATCGCACGGCACCATGTCTTCCTTGTCGGCCAGGCCCATCTTCGCCAGCAGGTCGCGCCCGCGGGCCAGCGCCTCGTCCTTCGGCATCTTCTGCACGCTGATGAGCGCATCGGTCACGTTCTGCAGCACCGTATAGTGCGGGAACAGGTTGAAGTTCTGGAACACGAGCCCGAAGCGCGTCTTCGCCTGGGCGATGACGTCCTTGCCGCCGTACACGGCGCGCCCGGCAGCATCGTTGGAGCATACAACTAGGTCGCCATAGGAAAGGTCGCCCGAGTCCAGCGTCTCCAGCAGCGTCATGCAACGCAGAAGCGTCGACTTCCCGCCGCCCGACGGCCCGATGATGGCCAGCACGTCGCCGGCGTTCACCGTCAGCGAAATGTCCTTCAGCACCTCGTTGTCGCCGAAAGCCTTCTTGCCCTGCTCAAGGGTGACAACTGCTTTGTTCTCCATGGGGCGCCTCCTAGTCGTGATAGTAGTCGAGACGCTTCTCGACGCGGTTCAGGATGAATTCGATGACCAGGCAGAACACCCAGTAGATGAGCGCCGCGATGGCGTAGGGAATCATAGACACCTCGCTGGCGGCGAGCGCCTTGGCGGCGGAGAACATTTCCATGATGCCCAACACGAAGGCAAGGGAGGTGTCCTTCACGAGCGTGATGATCTCGTTGCCCATGGCCGGCAGGATGCGCTTGATGACCTGGGGCAGGATGATCTTCATGAAGGTTTGCGCCTTGGTGTAGCCAAGCACCTCGGCCGCCTCGTACTGGCCGCGCGGAATCGACTGGATGCCCGAGCGGTAAATTTCCGCGAAGTAGGCGGCGTAGTTCAGGATGAAGCCGATGGCGCAGGCCCAGAACTTCCAGTCCGATCCCATGTTCAGGCCCAACAGGTAGTAGGGGCCGAACATGATGGCCATAAGCTGCAGCATGAGCGGCGTGCCGCGGAGGATGGAAATGTAGAGTTGAGCGAGCCACGCCAGGGGCTTGAACTTGCTCATACGCGCCAGGGCCACCACCACGCCCAAGGGCAGCGAGCCCACCAGCGTGATCACGAAGATCTCCGCGGTCAGCGCGAAGCCCTCCATGAGAATGCCCATCATGACCGAGAATTCCATCTCCACGTCCTCTCATCATCGCCCTCAAGCGACCGAAAGGGCAAGGCCCAAAAGAGCCTCACCCTCCCTAATATTTATTCCACCAACTCCGGGATGCGCCCAAGGAAGTCAGCGAGGGGCCGACAGGTGCCTGGAATCGTGCTGAACCGCGGCTGAGCGGCCTTTGTGCCGCGAAGGTAAGCGGTGAAGTGCGAGGCCAGGTACCCGTCGGACCCGCAGCGTCGGGTCGATTAATTGCGAAAGCAATTAATCGACGAGTACCCAGTTGTCGATCGAGATGCCGTACTCGCCCCACTTCTCGCACAGCTGCTTGATGGTGCCGTCGTCGTACATTTCCTTCAGCGTCTTGTTCACGGCCTCGATCATGGAAGCGTCGCCGTCCTTCGCGAAGCCCACCGCGTAGTTCTCGGTGGACAGCGGCTCCAGCTTCACGAACACGTCGGGCTTGGCCGCCATCTGGTAATCGGCGATGGACAGATCGCAGGCCACCGCGTCAACCGCGCCGGACTCCAGCTGCATGAAAGCGTTGTTGTAGTCGCTCACCGTCTGGACCTTGCCGCCAGCGAAGGTATCGGCCAGCTCCTTCTGGTCGCCCTCCAGCACGTCGAGTGCCGCCGAGTCAACCTGGGTCAGAACGTTCTTGTCAGCCAGGTCGGCAAGGCTCTTCACGTCGGAATCGGCGCGCACCACCACGACCTGCTCGTTGTGCATGTAGGGCTTCGAGAAGGCGTAGTCATTCTCGCGACCCTCCATGGTGAAGCCGTTCCAGATGCAGTTGATGGTGCCCTGGTTCAGCAGCGCGTCCTTGGCGTCCCAGTCGATGGCCTCCAGCTCAAGGTTCCAGCCGTTGCGCTCGGCCACCTGGGTGGCCAGGTCGATGTCAAAACCGGTCAAGTTGCCGTCGTCGCCGATGAAGCCATAGGGCGGGTAGGCGTTGTCCAGACCCACGATGAGCGTGGTGGTGCCCTCGCCGTTGGCGTCGGTCGTCGCCGCGTCGTTGCTGCCAGAGCAGCCGGCCAGCAGGCACACGCCCAGGCACAGCGCCGCCGCCACGGCAGCGATCTTGGTGAACTTCTTCATAGGTTCCTCCCTAACACGTAGGGAGACCCGTCGCCTCCCTCACTTTATGACTCTACCGTGCTAAAGCACGAAAGTGTTGCAGAGTATAGCACAGGGGGCTAGCGGTTGCGGTTGAAAAGCTTGTTTCCCTTCTTGGCGACGCCGATTTCTACGAGGCGCGGTTCGAAATCGAACAGCTCGGCGGTGCTCACCACGGGGATCACCTCGATGCAGTGCTTCAGGCAGGCGTCGGCACACAGGTTGCACTGCACGCAGTCGGCCGCCGAGAACTCCATGTAGGCGCGGTCTTCGTCGGGGTGCTTGTCGAGGCTCTTGCGCAAGGCATCGGTGGGGCAGAACATCACGCACATGCCGCAGCCGGAGCACTTCTCGGCATCCACCTCCACATCGCCGAAGATGCGGGTGAACATCTCGGGCTCGGCCGGCTCCTCCGGGTTGCCCAGGCGCGTCATGGCATCGAGGATGTTCATGTTGCGCTCGGCCGTAATGGTGGGCATCTTCCCCGCGCCGTTCTTCACGCCGAGCTTCTCGCGCAGCGACTGCTCCTGCTTCTGCAGATGCAGCTGCTTCAGCTTGTCGTTCACCACCTTCTCGGCGGCCGACTTCGCCACATCTTTGGCGTAGTGGCCCGACGAGGTGAAGAACTCGCGGCGGGCGGCGCCCATGGCCTTGCGCATATCGGCCACGCGGGCGGCCTCGGGGAACTCCGAAGTGCGCGTGATGCGGGCTTCGGCGCCCATGGCGGCCACCAGCGCGCGGGCCGACTCGACGGTGTCGTCGATGGCGGGCACGGCGGCGCGGTACTTGCAGGTGCTGCAGTCGCCGTCGACGAGGAACACCTCCTCGATACCGTGGGAGAGCAGCTCCAGGAGGAACTCCTCCTCCATGCGGGCGAGGCAGGGCACCACGGCGTACTTGTCCGGGTCGCCCACGTTGCGGGCCGCCTTGCGGGCGCAAGCGATAACCGGCACGCCGGCGGCCTGGGTCGTTTCCACGACGGCCGCCGCCAAATCGTCGGGCATGGGATCCATGGGCACAAGGGCCGAAGTGGGGCACACGGCCACGCAGGCACCGCAGCCCACGCAGGCGCCGGCGCTGATCTCGAGGTTGTTCTTATCGATGGTGATGGCGTCGGCCAGGCACGCGTCGGCGCACTTGCGGCAGGAAGAATGGCGGTTGCGCACGGCCACGCAGAAGGTGGGAATAGTGATGACCGCCTTGGTTTCCAGGGCGTCCATCATCTCCATAAGGTCGTTCAAGCTTGGCATAGGTCGGCGCCTCCCTTCTATTCACCCAGGTAGGAATGCTCGATACGGGCAAGTTCCTCGGGGGTGTTGGCGTTGATGAAGCACCCGCCGCGCGGCTCCGCCTCCAAGACGCGTTCTTGGGCGAAGGGCAGCACGGTAATGTCAGGGTCGTCGAAGAAGCTCTGCACGCGTTTCTCGCCGCGCTCGGTGCGGGCGTGCACGGCCGGCGCGCAGGTGTCTTTCCGGTACAGGGCGTGCAGTGGCTCGAAGCCGTGCTTGTTGGCGGGCGCCACCACGTCGGCACCGGTCTCGTGCATGGCGAGCGCCTCGGCCACCACCAGGCGCGCGCTGGCGAACACCATATCGCAGGCCACTACGGCCACGTACGGGTTCTCGGCGGCGGAAAGCGCCGTGTACAGGCCGGGCAGCGCACCGCGCTCGGGATAGGCGTCGGGCACAAGTTTGATGGCCAGCTCGGGATACTCCTCGGCCAAAAAGCCCAGGTTGTCAGCTTCGTTGGTGGTGATGATAAGCTCGTCGGCTACCGGGGCCAAGCGCTCCACCAAGCGGCAGATGAGCGGGCGCCCGGCGAAGGGCACCGTCGCCTTCGAACGGCCCATGCGGCGCGACTCGCCGCCGGCCTGAATGACCACCGACACACGCGGGCGCACGTAGTGCTCGCCCAGGAAATCGGCGAGACCGGCCACATCGGCAAGGTCGAAGGCGGGAATGCCGTAGAGCGCGGTCGCCTCGCGGGCGTCGGGAATGTCAGTCACCACGGCCACGGTGTTCGAAGAGGGCATCTTGGACGCCGCGTCAGCTTCGGCAGAATAGGTTGTCGGCGAGGCGCCAGAAGCATCCTTGTCGGCCGCGCGGCCGAGCTGGGTGAAGTCCGTCGTCAGGGGCAGCCCGGCGCGAGCCGCTTCCACGAACAGGGCGGCGGCGCGGCAGTCGGCCTCGTTGCCCGCGCGCATGATCTCGATAGAGGGCAGCCCACTTTTGCGGTAGCCTTCCACCACGATGATGTCGTGGTTGGGCATAGACCGCACCAGCTCGCTGCACTCCACTTCTTCTTCCACCGTCTTAATGCGCGCCACCTGGCCGGGCGCGGCAATAACCGTCTCGGTAGCCCCGGCGGCGCGATGGCGGTAGGAGTCCTTCCCCGGATAGTCGATGTCGAACCCGCGGTGCGAATGATGCTTGATGGACCCCACATCGAGCCCGCGGCCGCACAGCTCGGCGATAAGCTGCTCGATGAGCGTCGTCTTCCCCGAATTGTGCCGCCCCACAATGGCAACAGCGGGACTCGGAATATCAATCATAACCAGCCACCCTCCCAATGGCGCCCCAACGGCGCCCGTGTTTTTCGAGCGCAAAGTATAGCACTAAAAAGAAAGGCGACGGCCCCGCAGAGCCGCCGCCTTGTTGAAACCCTTGTACCGAGCGACTTACTTCAAGCCCTCGACATCGAAGTTCGCCGCCTCCTCGATGTACTCCTCGATGGGGCTGTCGCCGAAGTCCTGCAGGTCCTCGGTGGTCCAGCACTCGCAAGCCGGCATGCCGGGCACGCTCGAGGCCAAGAACACCGGGTCCTTGCCCATCTTGCGCTGGGCGGTGTAGTCGTCGAGCGCCTTCAGGGCCCACTTACCAAGCAGCAGGATGGCAATCAGGTTGATGATGGCCATGAAGCCCATGAAGATGTCGGCCAGGTTCCACGCCAGATCGAAGCTGTTCACGCAGCCGTAGAAGATGGCAGCCAGGCACAGCACGCGGAAGACGACCATGCCCCACTTCGTGTTTTTGAAGATGTAGCGGAAGTTCGTCTCGGCGTAGAAGTAGTTGCCGATGAGGCTCGAGAACGCGAAAGCGAAGATAGCGAAGGTGATGAAGTGGATGCCCACCTCGCCCACGGAATTGTTCACGGCCAGCTGCACGAGCGGCATGCCGTTCAGCGCCTGGGCGGCCTGCGGGTCCTGCACCCAGAAGATGAGGACCATCATGGCCGAGCAGGTGCAGATGAGCAGCGTATCGATGTACACCGACAGGCTCTGCACGAGGCCCTGCTTCACCGGGTGCGACACCGAAGCCGTGGCGGCGGCGTTCGGCGCGGAACCCATGCCGGCCTCGTTCGAGAACAGGCCGCGCTTGATGCCGAGCATGACCACCGAGCCTGCGAAGCCGCCGGCGATGGACTGGAAGTCGAAGGCGTTGGTGAAGATGAGGGCGAACACGGCGGGAATCTCGCCAATGTTGGTCACCGTGGTCCAGATGGCCAACAGGATGTAGGCGATGGCCATGATGGGCACAATGATGGAGGTGATAACCGAAATGCGCTTCGCGCCGCCGAAGATGACGAAGGCGGTGAACACGATGAGCACGATGCCCACGCCGATGGCCGTGCCGTTGGTGGCGTAGTCGGGGATGTAGTACTCAAGGGCCGAGGTCATGTTGAAGGCCTGCAGGCCGTTGAAGCCGAAGGCGAAGCAGAGGATAAGGGCAACGGCGAAGATAATGCCGAGCCAGCGGGCGCCCAAGCCCTGCTGGATGTAGTAGGCCGGGCCGCCGCGGAACTCGCCCTCTTTGCCGCGGATCTTGTAGATCTGGGCGAGGGTGGACTCGATGAAGGCCGAGGCCGCGCCGATGATGGACATGAGCCACATCCAGAACACTGCGCCCGGGCCGCCGGTGGCGATGGCCGTGGCGATGCCGGCGATGTTGCCGGTGCCCACGCGGGAGGCGGTGGACACCATGAGGGCCTGGAACGACGAGATGGACTTCTCGCCTTCCACGTGCTTCTTTTCCGTGAGCTGGGTGAACATGTCTTTGATGTAGCGGATCTGCACCGCCTTGGTGCGCACGGTGTAGTAGATGCCGACGGCCACGAGCAGAATCACCAGAATGTAGGTGTACATAAAGGTGTCGATCTCGCCGGTCCAGTCGATGAGCATCTGGTTGATATCGGCCATGGATGCTTCCTTTCCGGACGGGGCTGCGTCTTTCTGCGGGCGAATCCGGTCGGGCATGCGGTGCGCGCTGGCAACCGTGGCGAGCGCTTCGCGCCGATTCGTCGCAGGAAAACGGCCTCATGGATACGCGCCGGCCCCAACCGACGCAAGACAATGGCAGTATTCTACCCTACAGCGCGCTAAAGTGATGCGGCATTGTCAGGGTTTTTGCCCGCTATGCGGAAGAGGGCGCCGCAAAGACGCCCTCTCGCGGGATCTTGAGCGCGCGACGCCCTACTTCAGGGCGGCGGCTACTTTGCGGGCGGCGGCGGTGATGGAGAGGTCGTTCACGTCAACGGTAATGTCGGCGTACTTCTCGTAGAGGGGCAGGCGCTCGTCGTAGAGCTCGCGCAGGCTCATGCCGATGCCGTCGCGCATGACCACGCCGCGCTCGGAGAAGTCGGCCAGGCGCGTCTTCAGCTCGTCGAAGCTGATCTTCAGATACACCACGCGGCCGATTTCGCCGAGGTGAGTCATGGCCGGCTCGCTGTAGATGGCCGAGCCGCCCGTGGCGATAACGGAGTGCTCGAAAGACATTTCCGAGAGCACCTGGTTCTCAATTTCCAGGAAGGCGTCGGGACCGAGCGTGTCGATGAGGCGCTGGAGCGATTTGTCGCAGGACTGCTGGATGAGCAGGTCGGCATCGACGAAGCTCATGCAGAGGATTTTCGCGAGCACGATGCCCAGGGTCGATTTACCGGCGCCGGGCATGCCGATGAGCACGATGTTGTCGCGGCCGGGTTCGAACGATTTCTCCTGCATGATGTCTTCCTTTCTCGAGTGTTCTCTATGATACCTCGGCTCGCTGGTGGGCGACGCGTAACGCTTCGTCTAAGGATTTCGAAAGCGCGGGGGCGAGCGTCGCGAGGGCGCGGGCTGCCTCGTCACCATCGGATGCGAGGGGGCCTAAACATTTCAGGACGCCGAAGAGGTAGGCGTAGGGCACAAGCGCGGCCCGCTCCTCGGGGGTGAGGCGATCGCCTTCCAGCACCCAGCCGCCGTCGCGCATCCAGTTGCGCAGGGCCTTCGCGTGGGCGGCAATCTCGTTGCCCTCGGAAGTGCGGCGCATGGTGTAGTTTCCCAGCACGCCGCAGCCTACCGCGGCCAGAAGTCCCAGCACTCCGGCCTGCACATCGAGCCAGATGAGCGCAGCCAGCGAAAGGAGCGCCAGGGCCAAAGCGGCACCGAGCACCACGTGCTGAGCCCGGCGGCTGGCGCGGTCGAAAAAGTGCCAGGGCTCCACAAGGGCGGTGAGCGTGCGCTGCCACGACAGCACCGCCGTCAGGAAGTCGCGCGGATGCTCGTGGGCCACAGCGGAAAGCTGCGCAGCCGACAGGGCGCGCCCGCCCGGCGCCAACACCCGCAGCAAGCGGAGAGTGGCCTCATCGAGAGCCGCAACGTCGGCATCGCACGACGGTGAGACAGCGCCCCGGAGGGGTGTCTCATCTTCGCCCACCCCTTCTGCGCGAAGCGCCGCAGACGCCTCTGAAGATGAGACACCCCTCCGGGGCACCGTCTCACCCACAGCAAGGCTGCCGTCGCGGGCGACAAGCACGCCGCGGCGTACCATGTCGAGGACGGTGGCGACGATGTCGTCGGGGCTCTCGTGGTTCCAGCGCCACAGGCGGCCGAGCACCGCCGGCGCCATGCCCTCTTCCGGCTCATCCATCCAGTAATCGCCGCGGAACTCGGGCGACCGGTCGCGGCCCCAGCGCAGCCACACAAGCAGGCTTGCCACCAGCAACACCGCCGCCAGGCCCAAAAGCCCCATGACCAGCCCCAGGCGAATTACCTCGCGCGAGGTGTCGGTATCCACCCAGCCGGCCTCGTACTCGCTCGTCCAATAGTATTGCAGCGTGCCCTGATTCGCCAGACGCGCGGCCTCGCTTAAGTTCGTGAGCCATTCCACGGGAAACATCACCCGGGCCTTGGCGTACATGGAAGGCTCCACCTGCGGGTCATCGAAGATGATGGTGCCGTCGGGCCGAATGTCCACCGTGCCATCGGCCGGCCCGTGGCCCCAGGCGTACACGTTTTCCATCGGACGCACGGTATCATCGGCGGCCACGGGCAGAATCACCTCGGCCCGCACATCTTCAAGGGCCACCGCGTAATCCTGCGGCACGTAGAGCCACTGGAAGTCAGCCGCGTCGTCGAAAGCCTCGATGGCACCGGTCACGCGGTAGGTCACCTCGAACACCACGCGATCGGGCAGGTTCCCCACGAAGGCGTACAGCGAGTGCTGGAACTTGTCGTAAGCCCAGGCATCGTGCGCGGGCCCCGCCCCCGAGCGCCACGAAAGGTTGAAGGTGGTCTCCACCAGCTCCGTCCACTCGGCCGTGAGCGCCCCATCGGCATCGACCGGCGCCATACGCACCCGCTCGATCGTCACCTCGGCCCCATCGATGAACCCGTCGTAAAGCCACTTGAGCGTCTCGCGCCCGCCCCCCTGCGCCGTCACCTCGAAGATGCGCTGATCGGTAATCGCCACGGCCCCGTCAGTCTGCACCTGAGCCGTCAGATCAACCTCAGAGCAAGCATAATCAGCCGCAAACGCAACCCGAGGAGCGCAAACAAGAACTATGAGGCAGAGCAACAGACAAGAGAGAGCCCAGCGGAAAAAATTCCCCACGTCACAGCCCCCGAAACGCCTGCCGCACATCGTCGAGCACATCTTCATCGGCCACCACGATGGCCTTATCGCCGGGGTACAGCAGCGTCTCGGCGTTCGCCACCTCCACGTCGCCCCCGCTGGCCACCGCAGCCACCAGCGCGTTGTCGGGCAGGGGAATTTCCTCAATGAGCACGCCATCCTCGTTGGAGAAATGGCGCATACGCGGCACCATCACCTCGGCCAGGGCCACGTTGCCATGGGTCAGCGACGAGACAACCGACACCGAGCCCAGCAGCGCCTCCTCCTCGATAAGGTTCGCGATGAGCGTCGTGGACGACACGCATTCGATGCCCACCTCGCGGAAGATGCGCTCGTTCTTCGGGTTGTTCACGCGGGCGATGCAGCGGGGCACGTGGAACACGCGCTGGGCGATTTCGCAGGACACGAGGTTCGAGTCATCCTGGCCGGTGGTGGCCACGAACACATCGGCCCCGCGGATGCCGGCGTCTTCCTGATAGCGCGAGTCGCAACCGTCGCCGTGAATGACCAGGTAGCGGCCGGTCAGCTGCACCGATAGGCGGTCGGCCGTGGCCAGCTTCTCCTCGATGACCGCCACGTCGTTGCCGCTCTTCAGCATGATGCCCGCCAGGTAGGACCCGATTTTCCCGCCGCCCGCAATAACGATGTACATGGCCTCTCCTAATCAAGAATGTAGCGCGAGAACTGCGCGATCACGTCGTGGCGCACGCAGGCCAGGATGGAATCGCCCGCGTACAGCAGCGAATCGGGGGTGGGAATGGAGGACGCCGAGCCGTCGGCGCGCTCGAAGGCGATGATGCGCACCTCGTGGTCGCGCTCGAGTTCCGAGACGCGGATGGTCTTCGCGTTGTCGCGGCTGGCCAAGTCCAAGGTGAACCGCAGCACCTCGAACTCGCCGAAGGTCTCGATGTGGGAGCCGTGGCCCGACACGATTTTCGAGAACACGTCCTCGGCCACGAGCGACGTGCCGCAGACGTAGTCGATGCCAAGCTGCATATAGGCGCGCTCGTGGTCGGGATTGTACAGGCGCGAGATAACATGGGGCACGCCGAACAGGTGGTTGGCCACTTCCGCGCACATGAGGTTGGCGTTGTCGAACTGGGTGACAGCGGCCAGCACGTCGCATTCCTCCACGCCGGCGCGGATGAGCACGTCCTCGTCGAAGCCCACGCCCTGGACCGTGCTGCCGTTGAAGTTGCGGCCAAGGTTGGCGAAGGCATCGGCGTTCTTGTCGATGCAGCAGACGTTGTTGCCGTTATCGGAGAGCATGTTGGCCAGCTGCGAGCCCACGCGCCCGCATCCCACCACAATGACATTGCTCATAGTCGCGTTTCCTCCCTATAAAAGAAAATGCCTTGCGGCATTTTCTCACTAATTTAGATGAGCGTCATCTGGTTTAAAGTATCTCGGTACCAGTTGTCGTAGTTCGGGGGGCAGTAGCGCTGGGCGTAGGAGTAGCTGATGGTGAAGCCGTAGCCGCGCGCGAGGCCCCGCACGTGGGCGCGGATGGCGGTATCCCAGTCGGGCCAGTTCGTCTGGTCCCAACCCCAGGCGTTGTGCGACTTGAAGCACACGCGGCCCTTCGTGGACTCGGTGTTCGAGATAGCCGGCGACCAACGCGGGTCGATGCCTGCCTCCCAGGCGGCGGTGGCGAAGGTCTCGCCGTGGCCGGCCAGGGGGCTGCCCGCCAGGTAGTTGTTGATGCGCTCGGTCCACTCGGCGATGAATGCGTCGCGGCCCACAGAGAAATCGACATCGCCCGCCGGCAGCGAGCCGTAGGTGGCGTAGTAGCGGGAGCGCGTGGCGTCGGCACGCTCGATGGCTTCCTGCTCGGCCGCGCGGGCGGCCTCTTCGGCGGCAATGCGCGCCGCTTCCTGCTCTTCGGCAATTTCCTGCACGCCGGCGCTCACATCGCGCGACGAGGCGGTGCGCAGCGAGGCTTCCTCGGCCACGTCTTCCACGGCGAGAATGTCGGCGTCGGATTTATCCTGCACGGTATCGGGATCCACGCCGTTGGCCTCGCGGGCCTCGGCGCTCTGCTGATCGAGGCCGAAGGTGGTGGCGTTCGTATCGTGGGAACCGGCCGATGCCCAATCGAAGCCCAGGAAGCTGACGGCTAGCATAGGCAGCACGCACAGGGCGAGCATCGTTGCCACAACGATGCCGCGATGACTTTTTTTGCGCCTTGTAACCACTCATTTCCTTTCTCGACAGCACGAAACCAACCGCATAAGCGGCAGCAGCGTGTTGGATTAATGAGTGGAGTTTGCTGCAGGCATGGAAATCTATGCTGTTTTTCAACGCGGCTATTCTACCCTAAGTTGGCCGAAAGGCGAAAACGGCGTGCGCCGATGTCCACGTTTTGTTCGCTTGACAAAGCCCGTCGGCTGGGTTCCCGCAGGTCGCATTGGAAGACCCCGAAAGGCGCGTTATGAAGCCGTTACCGTCTCTTCACAACTTGCCTCGGGAAGGCGCGTCACGCGGACGATGGATATCCGCGAGCGGCGCATCTTCTCGACTTTGAAGGCGAAGCCGGCGACCACCAGCTCGTCGCCCACCTTGGGAACGGAGTCCAGCGTGTGGATGATCCAGCCGGCCAGCGTCTCGTAGTCGTCGGATTCCTCCAGCGGCCAACCGAGCTCCATGGCGTCTTCCACCGGCAGGCGCCCGTCGGCGCGCCACTGATCGGGGTTCAGAAGGATCACCAGGTCGCGGTCATTGTCGGACTCATCGATGATCTCGCCGACGATTTCCTCCACGATGTCTTCCATGGTGATAAGGCCGTCGGTGCCACCGTACTCGTCCACCACGATGGCCATCTGCTGGTGCTCGGCCTGCAGCTCGGAAAGCAGCGGCAGCACGTTTTTGGTCTCGGGCACGTAGTAAGGCTCGAACATGTAGTCGATGACCGGTTCTTCCAGGCGGCCGTCCATCAGCGGGGAGATGAGGTCCTTGTAATAGACAATGCCAATGACGTCATCGATTTCCTCGTGGTAGACGGGCAGGCGCGAGTAACCGGTGCCGCGCATGCGGTCCAGAGCCGTGCGGGCCGATTCGGTGTCCTCCACCATGATCATGTCCACCCGGGGCTTCATAATTTCGCGCACCGTCATGTCCGACAGGTCGAGGATGTCGTTGATCATGCGCTTCTCGTCGTCGAGAAGCTCGGCGTTTTCGGCCACCATGTCCTTGATCTCGTCTTCCGAGACGTTCTCGCGCCGGTTCGCGCGCAAAAAATCGAGGAAGGTGGGCTTGCTCACCGCGTCGTCTGTTCTGTCTGTTTTGCTCATGGGCGCTACTTTACCATATTCCCGCCGGGTTTCAGCCAGTCGAGCCAGGCCATGGCGTCTTCGTGGGCGGCATCGATGAGCACCGTCGTGGTGCCGCCGGAGCCGGCCGCCGTGGTGGCGAGCAGGGTGTCGGTGCCGGCGCGGCGCTGCAACGGGTTCGTGCGCGCGCAGCCGAACTGGATTTTCTGGCGCGGGAAGCTGACCGTTTCACGGGAGAAGCCGCCGTTGCTCACCTGCATGAAGCGCCGGTTGAAGGCGAAGCTGGACTCGCGGGCCCATAGCACCGCGCCGACAATGTCGATGATGACGAGGATGAGGGCGAGGGCCAGCAGGATGGCGAGAACCGAGGGACCGAAGGAGGCGAGCATACCCGATATCCACAGCTCCTGCCAGTCCAGATCGAACATCCCCGACTCAAGCGCTCCATTGAACCACGCCATGCCCGCAAACCCAGCGACCGCGAGCACCGCCAGCCAGAAGCCGCCGCCCTGGATGATGCCCCGGCGCACGATGGCGCGGCGCAGGGCCACCCGGGCCACGGGGCGCGACTCGGTCGGCAGCTCCGCGAACTCCGGCACGATGCCGGCGAGAATCTCGGGCACACGGCTCATCTTCACGAAGGGGTGGATGATGAGCCCCTGCTGGGCGAGAGAGCCCTTCTTGCTCGCGTCGTCCGAGTCGTCGGCGGCGTCGATCTTGCCCAGGGACAGCTCGCAGTAGCCGAACAGGCGGCGGATGAAGCTCTGCTTCACCACCACCGACTGCACGCGGTCCACGGCCACGCCTTGGAACGTGTGCTGGAGCAGGCCATACTCCACCTCGATACGGCTGCCGCGGCGGCGCGCTTTGAATCCGCCGTAGCTGATGCACGAGCCCACCGCCGAGAGCACCCACAGCACGAGCACGATGCCGACGACAACCGCGGAAATGCCGCCGATCATCCAGGCCGTGACCTCGGAACTGAAGTAGATCGCCGCCTCTTCCACGGCGATGTTGGCTGCATCGCCGAAGGCGTCGAAGAGGAAGCCCACCGCCTGGAGGACGCCCACGATCAAGCCGAGGGCGATAAGGCCCACGGAAGTGGTGTTGGAAAGCCCCGCCAGGAACAGCTCCTTGTTGGTGAGGCCGTACTCGTAGGAGACGGCGCCCGTGTCTTGGGCCGGGCCGCCGAAGACGCCGCTGAACTGGCCCCAGGCCGCAGCGCCCGCATCGAGCACGTTGCCCGCCGGCGAGGTGGCCGCCGCGGCGATAGCGGCGGGATCAAGGGCGGCTACGTCGTTCACGACTGCTGCCACACCGGCCACGGCCGAGGGGGCGCCGGGGGCAACGGCCGCGGGAGTGACACTCGTGCCGGGCATCGCGCTAGGCACCGCACCGGCCGCCAGCGCGGCCTTGCGATTGTAGAGTTCGGCACGCAGCCATTCCGCCTGGGCCTTGGTAAGGTAGGGCACCACCACGGCCTTGTTCGCCGCGCCGCCGGCCGTGTCGATGGCCACGGTGCACACGCCGAAGATGCGCTGCAGCAGCGTGGCCCGCTGATCCACCGACTGCACACGCTGGTAGGGCACGTGCACCTTCTTCTTATTGAATACGCCCGAGCAGAGAGTGAACTCGGAAGGCCCCACGGTGAAATACAGGTGCTTGTAGCTGACGAGCCGCGTCACCACCACGATGGCCACGATGATCAGCAGCAGCACGAGGGTGCCACCGCCGACGATGGCCAGCATGAGGCCGGCGGATAGGCCGTCCAGCTCGCCATCGGCCATAAGGCCCGCGATGGTAGAGAAGTTCGCAATGACCACCATCACGATGACGATGACGCAGGTGCGGATGCTTTCCAACCACATATAAGAGTGGTGCACGTGGTGGCGGGGCAGGGGCGCCTCGGGTTGGGGCATGGGCTGCGCAGGCGGCTGCGGTTGCGGCGCAGGCTGAGGCGCGACGGGCGCGGGCATCGGGGGCTGGGGCGGAAGGCCCGGGGAATAATTCGGCTGCTGGTTCATTACACGTCCTCTCGGGCGAGGCGCGCCAGCTCGGCGGCGCGGTCGCGCAGGACGTCAGCCTCGTTGTTGTCAAGGCCGGGAATCTCGTGCTCGCCGGCGGCCGTGGCCACCGTCACGCTGGACAGCCCGAAGGCGCGCAGGATGGGCCCCTGGCGCGTGTCGGTGTTCTGCACGCGGATGAACGGGATGATGAAGCGCTTGCGCCAGAAGATGCCGCGGGCGATATCCAAGTAGTCGTCGGTTAGCTCGTAGCGCCAACGCGCGTAGCGGATGGGCGGCAGCACCACCACGAGCAGCACGAACAGGGCCGCGAACACCACGGCCACGATAAGCGCCACAGCGCCGGCCCAGCCGGCCTCGGCCGGCTCGATAGCCGCCACCAGGGCGAAGGGCACGAAGCAGGCCAGAAAGCAGATGATGATCCAGATGCTGTCGTTGATGCGCCACACCTTCTTGATGCGGGGGTTCAGCTGATTCGTCGGCATGTCTCGCATGGGGGTTCCTCTTCTTTTCGCGTAGCTGCTGCGCCGGCGCCCGCAGACGCCGCCTCTTCCCCACCATACTACCCCACTTTCCCCCGCTCGCGGGAAATCGGCGCGCACCCTCAGCGAATCTTAAGGATTCCCCGCCGCCTCCTCCGGCTTCAGGCGCCGCAGTCGCGCCGGGCTTTCTTCTTCGATTTTCCGCACCAGACACGTTTTTCGGAACGTATCACCTGGCCAGAGCCCAAATTATTCTCTTTCCAAAATTATTCTTGACTTAGGATAATATCGGACTATAATGAATCCCGTGGAGACCGAAGAATCGAAACCCCCCTCTCGGTCGGCCTCCCTCCTCTTCTCTTTTCTGAGGCGCTCATCCCCCTCGAGCGTCAAGGAAACTACGGGCCGTGAGCTCATCCCCCTCTGCTCACGGCCCGCTCTCTCCCCCTTTGGGCACAGCCTGATGTCCCCGTCTGCGCCCCTTCGCCCGCGCCTTCGCGGCCCCCCTTTCGCGCCGCTCACCGCGCCGTCTGCGCGTTTTAGGCGCCCGAACCCCCGCCCTGCGGTTTTGCTTTGCGCGAGCAGGCCTTATCATCCGTATGCATTATTCGCGACTTGGAAAGGAGCCGATGTAATGGCACTCCCCCAGATGACCCCCGAGCAGCGCGCCGCCGCGCTGGAGAAGGCCCGCGTCGTGCGCGAGGCCCGTTCCGCCGCTATGAAGCAGCTGGCCGAGGGCAAGATGAGCCCGAAGGACTTCATAGATAACTCCGACCCGGTGTACGCCAAGGTCAAGGTCCTCGCCTTCCTGAAGAAGCTTCCCGGCGTGGGCGCCGTCAAGGCCGCCCAGGCGCTGGAGATCTGCGGCATTCCGGACACCCGTCGCCTCGGCGGTCTGGGCGCCAACCAGAAGGCCGCCCTGCTCGACTGGATCGCCGCCAACGTGAAGTAAGCGGCCCCGGCCCTATACGCGAGAAGCCCTCCCCGCTGCCGCAGGGAGGGCTTCTTCGTTTATGGGTGGAGGAGTTACTCCACACCCACCATCACGTCGGTGGACTTCACGATGGCGAGCGCACGCACGCCCTCCTTCAGGCCCAGGTTCTCGATGGCCTCGTTGGTGATGGAGCCCTTGATGCGCAGGCCGGAGGCGGTCTCCAGGACCACGTGGCCGTTCACCGCGCCCTCGCGCACCTCAACCACGGTGCCGGCCAGCTGGTTGCGGGCGGACAGGCAGGTCAGGCGCTCCTCGCCGGTGGCGAACATCACAGAGGTGGCCTTCACGATGGCGAAGCACTCCTTGCCGTACTCCAGGCCCAGGTCGCGGATAGCGTCCATGGTGATGTCGGCCTTCACGGTGTCGTTGCCGACCTTGATGGCCACCACGCCGTTGACGGCGCCCTCGGCCACGTTCTCGACGGTGCCCTTCAGGATGTTGCGAGCAGAGATCTTCATAGCAGTCAGTTCCTTTCGGTCGCGCCCGGTGGTCGGGCGTGCGGTGCCCGGTGTGCCGGGCGTTTCGTTGCAAGGGGAACTATAGCGGGCGGGCAGCTGCGAAGGAGCAGATGAAGCCCGACTTCACAATCGCCGTACCCATTCGTCCCGCTTCATCCCTTTCCTCTTCTGTTTAATTCTCATTGAACTATAATATCCTTAAAGGAGGATATTATGCCCGGCAGCGACCTGCTCAACGCCGAAGCGGCGGCGAGCCTTCTGCATATCGGCAGGAATGCCGTGTACGCCCTCGCGAAGTCGGGGGATCTGCCCTCGTACCGCTTGGGGCGCAAGCTGCTGTTCGACCCTGCCGACCTTGAGGCCTACCGGCAGCGGCGGCGCTCTGGCAGCGAGCCGGCGTCGGCTGAGGCCGACCGCAACGAAAGCGGCACCCTCAGGCGGCTCGCCGCCGCGGCGGACGCCGGCTCCTTCCTCATCGCCGGCCAGGGAGTGCCCTGCGACCTGATCGTCGAGCGGCTCGAGCAGCAGAAGTTCCCGTCCCAGCGCGTGGCCGCCACAGGCTACCAGGCCCTGGTGGCGCTGTACGAGGGCACGGTGGATGCGGCCGTGGTGCACCTGTACGACCAGCGATCCAACAGCTACAACATCCCCTATGTGCAGTGCCTGGCGCCCGGGCTGCCCGTGGTGGTCTACCGGCTGGTGCGGCGACAGGTGGGGCTGCTCGTGGCCGAGGGGAATCCCCGGGGCATCGCCTCGTGGGGCGCCCTGCTGCGCGAGGGCATACGTATCGCCAACCGGCCGCTTGGCTGCGCCTCGCGCATCTTGCTGGACGCGAAACTTCTGGCCATGGAGGCGAACCCCTTCCTTATAGCCGGCTATCGGCGGCCGCACCCCACCGCCCTGGCAGCCGCCGAGGCCGTGGCGAACGGCGCGGCCGACGCCGCTGTGGCCGACGAGAGCACGGCGGCCCAGGCAAGCGGCGTCACGTTCGTACCCCTGCAGCACGAGTGGGTCGATATCGCCGTCGCCAAGCGCGGCAGCGACCGGCGGCTGGCCCGCTGCCTGCGCGACGCGCTGGACGACGCCGCTTTCAAGCGCGAATACGCCCGCATCGTCCACGGCGACACAAGCGCCCTGGGCTCCATCGTCTACGAGTGCTGAGGCTGCGGCTGATCGCCGCTCCGTTATCGCAACTTATCGCCTTCGACCGCCCCTTCGCAACTTCTGCGCCACCTGCTACCGGCGAGAAATCACCCCCGACCAAGCCCGTCAGATCCTACTGATGGGCTAGTGCGGCGTGTCGTTTAATGCCAATGCCAGAATCAGCGGCGGCGATTAGTTGCCAACGCTCACCATGGCATCGAAGACTTGCCCGCTTTCATGGAAGTTCCCAGAGGACAGGAACCAACATCACGCTAAGCCTGGGTTATGGCGTAGTTCTTTAGGGCGCTGCCGAAGGGGAAGCCGGTGGTGCAGGCGAAGCGGACGCGGTCGGGGTCTACGGCGTAGCGGCCGGCCAGGAGCGTGGCGCCACGGCGCTGCAGGGCCGGGGAGGCCACCACCGTCGGGCCCACCATGGTCAGCGGGCGGCCGGCGGCTAGCTCGAGCAGGCGCGGGGCCGTCTTGTTGATGAGGGTGACACCGGTTATGAACGAGAAGTCGCAGGTCGGCAGCACGTACTCGCAGGCCGGGTCGGGGGTGTCTAAGGCGTCGCGCACGTTGCGCTCGAGCACGGTGAGATCGGTGTAGGCGGCCAGCTCTTCCATGTGGGGGAAGTGGCCCACCACCACGACGCGGGGCAGGCGCCCTTGTTCGGCGGCGAAGGCCTCAAGCTGCGGGCGCACAAGCTCGAAGCCACCGAGGTTGCAGCCGCAGGGTATGTGGCCCGGGCCGCGAACCGAGGCGGCGGCGACAGCCAGGGCGTCGGCGGCTTCCCCGGCCGCGGCAGCCTCGTCTGCGCTGGCGCCGTCGTCCTCGATGACGGCCCCCATGGCGCGCAGGTTCTCTTCCCGACCGTACCAGGCATTCAGCGCCGCGATGCCCAGCGTGGCCTCCTCGAAGCACCACGACTTCGCCAGCGCGGCCATGTCGCGCAGCGGGCGCCCGCGCCAATCGGCCACCTCGGTGCGCTTGGCGCCCCCGCGGGCCGTGTAGGCGATGCCGCAGCCGCTTTCCGCCTGCACGTAAGACCAGTTCAGGCCCAGCGCGTAGTCAGCCACCCGCACATCAGCGGGCACTCCCTCGATCAGCTCGTCGTACAAATCCCACGGCCCGTTTCCAGCAGCGCCCACAGCGCCCCCTCTCTTCCCGGTATTTATTTTTTCTAAAGGATAACACTATACGAAGAAAGACTGCTCGGGGAACCGCGAACCAAGGCGGCTTACGTTCGCGTAAGGTTGCCGCATCGGCTTCGGCGCGCTGGCGGCAAGGCGCTACAATGGCAGCAACCGCATTCCGTTGTTGGCAAGCGAGGATCCCATGGCCCAACTCATTTACATCATCGAGGACGACACGGCCCTGCGCCGCGAGCTGGCGCACCTGCTGGAACTGTCCGGCTACCGCGCCGCCGCCTGCGAGGGCGATTTCGCACGCGCCGCCGACGAGGCGCTGGCGGCGCGCCCCGACTGCATTGTGCTCGACCTGAAGCTGCCCGGTGCCGACGGCCACAGCATCTGCCGCGACCTGCGGGCGAAAAGCCGCGTGCCCATCATCATGCTCACGTCGTCGGAAAGCGAGTTCGACGAGGTCATGGCCATGAACCTGGGGGCCGACGACTACGTGGTGAAGCCCTACCGCCCCGCCGTGCTGCTGGCGCATATTCAGGCCCAGCTGCGCCGCGCCTCGGCCGGCCCCGCTCCACGGCTCGCCCTTACCCACAAGGGCGTCACCCTGAACATCGGCGAGGCCAGCGTCACCTTCCAGGGCCGTACCGCCGAGCTTACGCGCAACGAGCTGCGCATTCTGCAGACACTTATGAAGAACCCCGGTGTGGTGGTGTCCCGCAGCGACATCATGTGCGCGCTATGGGAATCGGACGCATTCATCGACGACAACACCCTCACGGTGAACGTGAACCGCCTGCGCAAGACCCTGGGGCGCATCGGCGTCCCCGACGACTTCCTCATCACCCGCCGCGGCCAAGGCTACGCCGTATGACCGAGCACGGCGGCATCGAGGTGCCGGCTTTTACGCCGGGCAGTTACGTGCGCGACCGGGGGTTTGCGCTGGCGGCCTTCGTGGTGTGCCTGGCGGGCGTGGCGTTCATGCTGCCGGTGCTGGGCGTGTCGGGTCACGGCACCTTGCTCGTGGCCGACTTCATCACCCTGTGCGCGCTTACGGCCGGCATCGTCGACTACCGACGCAAGGCCGCGTGGTACCGCGAGCTGGCGTCGCTTACGGCATCGCTGCGTCGGGCGAGCGCCTTCGCCTCGCTCGTCGGCGAGCCGGAGTTCCTGGAGGGCCGTATCGCCTATGCAGCGGGCGCGGCCACCGGCCAGCTTTCCGCCCGCGAGGTAGACGGGCTGGCCGCCGATGAAGAGGCCTACCGCCGCTACATCGAGTTGTGGATTCACGAGATAAAGACGCCCATCGCCGCCATGCGACTCATGCTGGCCGCGGGCCCTACCGTGGAATCCGGCAAGCTCGCGCGCGAGCTGGAACGGGTGGAGTCCCAGGTCGACCAGGCGCTGTACTACGCGCGATCCACGTCGCTTACGCAAGATTACGCCATCCGCGAGGTAAACGTGGCCGACGCCTGCCGCGAGGCTTGCAAGCGCAACGTGCGCTTCCTCGTGGAGCGCGGCTGCACCCCTGCCTTCGACATTCCCGAGGGGCTTACCGTGCTGGCCGACGAGCCCTGGCTCGTGTTCATGCTGGGGCAGCTGGCCGCCAACGCCGCGAAGTACGACGCCACCACGCTCACCTTCGCCGCCTGGGAAGAGGAGGCCGGCACGCCCCGCGGCCGCACGGTGCTGGAAGTGCGCGACAACGGCTGCGGCATTCCCGCCAAGGACGTACCCCGTGTGTTCGAGCGCGGCTTCACCGGCGACGTCGGCCGCGCCCACGGCTCGGCCACGGGCATGGGCCTGTACCTGGTGGCCAGCCTCTGCGCCGCCATGGGCCTGCACGTGGGCCTCGCCAGCGAGGAAGACGCCGGCACCCGCGTCATCCTCACCTTCCCCCACGACCGCACCCGCAAAGAGCTGGCCGGGTCTCGATGATGCTTAAGGGTCGAAATTTCGATCGTTATCCGCGTTAGTGTTAGAAATTTCGACCCTTACAAGTCCTACCCCTGCTGGAGGGAGCCCTTTACGATGCCCCGGCTGGCGAAGTAGGTTACTGCCAGGTAGCCGCCGTAGATGACCAGGGTGAGAATGGCCGCCAGCATGATGGGGGCGAAGGTGCTCACGCCCATGGCATTGAACAGGCTTTCCGACATGACGCCGACGGCGCAGGTGACGTGGCACACCGCCAGCCCCAAGGGCACGAGGAAGTACACGAGCACCTGCACGAGCAGCGAGCGGAACACCATGCGGCGGTCGCAGCCCAGCTTCCACAGGGTGCGGTAGCGCTGGCTGGAATCGGAGGCCTGGGACAGCTGCTGGATGGCCAAGATAGCCGCCGTGGACACCAGGAAGATGAACCCGATGTAGAGCGCCAGGTAGGTGATCATCAGACGCAAGCCCGCGGCCTGCACGATCATTTCGTTGGCGGTGATGATGCGGGTGACCGGCCACAACAGGCTGGCCCACTGGTCATCGGCGCCCGCAGCACCCTGCTCGAAGCCGTCCATATCGGCCGGCTGGGCGGCCGCCACGATGGCAGCCAGCGCGGCGTCGTTCTCTTCCACCGTCTTGCCGTTGTCGGCGTAGTTCACGTTCAGCAGCGAGCGCGAGGGGATGAGACCCTCGCCCACAAGCCCGTCGATCACCTCATCGGGTACGACGAGGATGAGCCCCACGGCGGTCATGGCGTTGTCTTCCAGCTGGGTGTCCAGCACCTCCCCCGTGGGCGCCAGGGTCTGCCCCAGCACGTCCACGGAAGGGGCGGCCTTAGCGACAGCGCGGGCCAGCTCGGCCGAAATTTCCATGTTGTTGGCCAGGGCGTACTGGCCTGCCTCCAGGGTTACGGGGTCCTGGCCTTGCAGGAAGCGCGCGCCGTTGAAGTCCGACAGCCCCACGACGCCGATTTCCGTCGTGCGGATGCTCTCCAGATCATCCAGGCGCAGATTGGCACCAGGAGAAGCCTCCTGGGCCGGCAGGATAAGCGCATCGTAGGTGCAATGGGGGAGCAGGTACTCATCCACCTGGGCATAGTCGCCCACGGTCTCGGCCCACAGCTCGGGCGCGGCCTCTTGCAGCGGCACGGCCATGTCCCAGTGCGCCGCTTCCGCTGCCGCCAAGCGCTCGGGGGCTTCCGCCGCCATCTCGTCGTGGCGCGCCGCACCGCCCGCCGAGGCCCGCGGGTCACCGTCAGGCCCGTACCATACGGCTGCCGAAAGCGTGGCGGAATAAGGGTTCGCCTTCTCGATGCCGCCGACGAACACCTCCACGAAGCCCATGCCCGTGGAGAACACCGTAATGGAGAAGAACAGCAGCACACACACCGCCCACAGCGACAGGAATGCCGTGTTGATCTTGCTGGCAATCTGGCGCACGGTGAACATACGCAGACCCCGCAGGTACACGTTGCGCAACCGCGTAATCACCGCCACCACGAACCCGGCCAGCGACCAGAAGAACAGCAGCGACCCTACCAACATGGCTACCGTGGCGCGGAAGAACCGCGGATCGTCCAGCATGACCAGGCCGCTCTCGATGAGCTGCTGGTAAGCGTAGGCCAGAACGCCCAGGGACACCACGAAGACCACGAGGCACACCCAGGGGTTGCGCACGCCCACGCGCTGGTTCTGCGCCTCGGCATGCAGCAGGTTGATCAGCTTCTGGCGGCTAACCGTGACGGTGTTGAACAGGGCCACCACCACATAGATGGCAGCGAAGCAGACCAATGTCGTGAAGAACGCGTCCTGGGAGAAGACAAACTGGTAGTTGCTCATGGTGGTGCCGAACAGCCCCGCTGTCAGGAAGCTGAGGCCCTGGGACAGCAGCACGCCCGTCACCAGGCCCACGGCCAGCGACACAAGGCCCACCATCACCGTCTCGTACAGCACGATGCGCGACACGCGCCCCGGGCTCATGCCCAGCACCAGGTAGGTGCCGAATTCCCGCTTGCGCCGGCGGATGAGGAACTGGTTCGCGTACAAAATGAGGAAGCCCAGCACGAAGGCCACCACCACCGAGAACATGCCGAGGAACTGGGCCGTCGTCTCGAACTGGCGCTCGGAGGTGGACGATTGCAGGTCGAACAGAATCTGTTGGCTGCCGATGGAGTTGAAGGCGTAGAACACGGCCACGCCGAACAGCAGCGTGACGAAGTAGATGGCGTAATCGCGCACCGAGCGGCGCACGTTGCGCAGGGCAAGCTTAAGATACATGGCCCGCCTCGCCTCCCAGGAAGGCCACCACTTCCATGATGCGCGCGAAGAACACATCGCGGGTCTCGTCGCCGCGGCGCAGCTCGTTGAACACGGCGCCGTCTTTGATGAACAGCACGCGGTTGGTATAGCTGGCGGCGAAGGCGTCGTGGGTGACCATCATGATGGTGGCGCCCAGCTGCTGGTTCATCATTTCCATGATCTCCAGCATGACGGCGGCGCTGCGCGAATCGAGCGCGCCCGTGGGCTCGTCGGCCAAAATGAGCTTCGGGTCGGTGACCATGGCGCGGGCCGCGGCGATGCGCTGGCGCTGGCCGCCGGACATTTGGTAGGGATACTTTTGCAGCACGGCATCGACCCCCAGGCGCGCGGCCATGGCATTCACCTTGCCGGGGATGGCGCGGGCCGGCTCGCCCTTGATGGTAAGCGCCAGCGAGATGTTCTCGAAGCCGGTGAGCGTATCGAGCAAGTTCGAATCCTGGAAGATGAAGCCCAAGTCGTCGCGGCGGAACTTCGCCAGCTGACGGCGCGAAAGCGTAGTGATGTCGCGCCCGCCCACAAGGATGTGGCCGCTGGTAACCGTGTCGATGGTGGACACGCAGTTCAGCAGCGTGGACTTGCCGGAGCCCGACGGTCCCATGATGCCCACGAACTCGCCGGCCGCCACGTCGAAGGAAACGCCCGCAAGGGCCCGAGTGACCGAATCGCGGCTGCCGAACATCTTCTCGACGTTGCGCACCGAAAGCATGGGGGCACTGCTCGGGGCCGCACCACTCGGCTGTGACACGGTACGCCCATGGGCGCCGTACTGTTCGCGCGCGAAGGCGTCGATCGGCGGTGCGCCTGTCGGGGAAGCTGCGGGGAACGGCTCAGTGTACACTTCGGCCATTAGTAGCTCCTCTCGATCTTCGGCAGCTGACCCAGCGCCACCGCGCTCACAGCTCCCACCACCACTAACGCGATGATAACTTTACCCACTGTCTTCACAACAGTCCTTTCTCTCGACGGACAGGCTTTTCTTACCTATTCCATCCTAGAGAGGGGCCTGAACGCGTTCCATCGATTGAACTTACCGTTGCCTTACGAAGCTGAAAGGTTCAAAAGCATCATGCCGTTTCCAGGCACGCCGCCACAGCATTGAACGCCTCGAGGCGTGTGTGGGCATCGAGCTTCGCGTAGATATGCTGGGTATGGGTCTTTACCGTTTCAGGAGAAACCGACAAGGTGCGAGCAATATAGTTGCGATCGTAGCCCTTGATCAAATAAACGAGAATTTCCGACTCGCGCGGGGTCAAACCGTAGCGCTCGGCCGCCAACGAACAGGCCTTCGCCATGGTCGCCTCATTGGTCATGCTCGGTCGCGGCTTAACCTCAGTACCCAAACGGGCCAGAAGCGCTACGACGGCAAAGAGCAGCAGATAGACCATGGCATTCGAAACCGGCGAGAGAATGGCAGCAGCCCCGAAGGAAGCGCCAAGCCAGCCTCCGACGAAGAAACCGGCAATTTGCCCTACCTGATTGGCCAGGAAGCCCCCGATGAAGACGCGGCTTTCCTCGGCATAGCGCTGCGCGTAAATAACGCAGAACACCCAGAGCATACCGTAGAAGTACATGAACCCGATACTGTGTACCGCCAAGGTGAAGGTGGCCCGTTCGTTCGTTTGGGGAATGGCAAAGGCCAGCACAATAAAGGCGATGGCAATAAACACAATGGCACGGTAAAACGGCCCGAACGAGGCTCCCTCGTCAGGCACTTTCGAGATAAGAAGCATGAGAGCAGCGCAAAGGGCCGACACGCTGAATACGAGGGCGCTTTGATCGGTCGGCACGTCGGCGTCTACCAAGCTGCGCAACAAGCCAGCCGATAAGCTGAGTACCACCACGAGCCCCATAAAGGCAAGAAGCAAGGAGGGGCTTGTCCTGCTGCGCCGCGCCTTGTCTTCACTTGCCGTATCAGACGCCTTTTTGACCGCCTGAGCAGTACGCGAGGGCGAGTTGAGCTCTTCGGCACCAAGAGCCTGCTGAAACGTTCGCCAAGCCCCCAGGGGAATGACCACCATAAGCAAAACCCCGAGCGCGAGGGGCACTACGGACACGACAAGGGTAACCACGGCGCTGATCAGCAAGGAAACCGTGATAAACCCCAGCACCACACTGGGGTCATAGCGAGGAATGAGCATGCCCCAATAGGCCGTCATCAAGCCCGTGCCCACGCCCGAAGCCACCGCTCCCGCGATGTAGAAGGGCGAGGCGAACGAAGGAAACAGCATGGCCAGCCCCATCAACACCGCACTCGCACCCATAGCGAGTGCGCTGCCGAGCAGCCCTCGCGCGCTCATACGCCGGCTTAACGGAGGCACTAAAAAGAAAAGGGCGAGCACTGCCGTGCATACGCCCAGGGAAACAATCCAGAATCCATTGACGGTCACCGAGGCCAGCGGAATATCAAAGGGCGTACTGAACGCTCCGCTCCAGCTCATGGCGAAGACCCAGCTATTGAACAGCGCCAGTGAGGCCACCAAAAAACGATGGCTGAGTAGCATGGCTTTGAACTGCTCGAATGATCCTTGCTCAGGAAGCGTCGAGCTTGACGACGGCAGTGGCATGGCGTTTCCTCCCTCCCCTATTATAAACAATGGGCGCCCCGCTGAACCTGTGGGAGGGAGTCAGGAACAGCGGGGCGCGACCTTCAACGATGGCGCCGAAAGCGCCCGAAAACGCTCCGAGACAGCAGGCCTCGCACCTTACTCGTTGGCGGCAATGTACTTGCCCGTCATATAGCTCAGGGTCAGGTTGCTGCCATAGGTAAAGCCGGGAATCATGTAGGTGTACTGCGCGTAGAACATGTCGCCCGCCATAGAGCCCACGTTGTACAGGCCCTCGATGGGGTTGTCGTCCTCGTCGCACACGCGCATGTAGTCGTCGGTGCGCAGGCCGCCCAGAATAGTCAGGAAGAAGCTGGTGTTGCTGACCTCACCGTAGAAGGGGCCTTCCTCCAGAGGAATAAGGAAGCCCTTGTACTTGTGGAAGTCCTGGTCATCGCCTTGAGCGCAGTACTCGTTGTACGTCTTGATCTCGTCCAGCGTGCTCTCGGGCAGCTCCATCAGACCGATAAGCTCCTCGAGGGTATCAGCCTTCACATACACGCGGTTCTCGACCATCTCGTCCCAGCCTGCGACCACATCGGCCGGCTGCAAGTTCTCCGCCTGGCCATAGGGCTTGCTGCCGTCAACCCAGGGCAACGGATAATCGTCGGCATAGGCCTTGTTCCAAATGGCATAAGCCACGCCGCCTGGGCAGCCCATCTGGATGGTGAAGGGCAAGGTGCCCAACATGCCGTACTCGTTGCAGAAGCGCTTGCCCTCGCGATTCACCGTGAAGCCCGTGAAGGGGAGCACGCCGTCCATGGGGCCGGCCTTCACGCCGCCGCCATTGGGACACGCCGGCCAGGCCTTCTGCCAGGCAGCCCCAATCCACAGACCCATCTTCTGACCATCGCCAGGGTACAGACCGCCGTACACCAGCTCCTTGTCGTAGTCGACGGGCTCATCGAAGAACTCCGGAGTGACGTAGGCCGCGGCCTCGGGCGCGTACTTGGCCATCATGTCCTTGTTCGTGGAGAAGTCGCCCGTCGCCAGCACCACGGCCTTTGTGCCCACATACTTGGCATAGGTGCCATCGGCACGCTCGGCGATGATAGCCGTCACGCGACCACTCGTACCATTGGGCTGATCGCCGCGCACCAACTGGCGGCCGATGTTGTTGTAGTAGATCTTCGTACCGGACAGCTCCTCGAAACGGGTAGCCAGCTCGTTCACCACAAGCGTCTGATTAAAGCCCATGCCGGGATGCTCGTCGTTGTACCAGCCATGGGCGCCAGGCACGTAGTAGATGGAGCCGCTCTCGTTGTCCACCGTCGGGATAAAGTTCTCGATGCCCGTGGAGTAACCGCGCTCTTCCATGATATCGATGAGCCAATCCATGACGGCCTCGGAATTGTTGAAATACTTGTACCACTTGCGCGTGTCCACGCGGGCGCCGTTGGCCTGCAGCTCCTTCATATACCACTCGGCCGAATTGGGCTCGATGTTCATTGCCTTCATGGCCTTGCTGTAGGTAGCGTGATTGGAGCCACCGCGGCTAATAGGCTTGCTGCTGGCGCTGATGAGCACCACGTTGGCCCCTTCTTCGGCAGCGGCATTGGCTACCGCCAAACCGCCCGTACCGGCACCGACCACGACAATCTCGGCTTCAATGGTCTCGGCGATGTCCGTGATGGGATCGTCGGGAATCTCGAAGGCCCACTTGTCGAAATACGTGGCGGCGGTCATGGCTCCGGCACCCGAGGCCGAGCCGTCACCAGCCGAAGCCGTTGCCGACCCGTCGCCTCCCTCGGACGATCCCGAGGCAGCCGGGGCGCAGCCAACAAGGCCAGCCGCTACGCCGGCACCGGCCAAAGCAGCTCCCGACAAAAACGCGCGACGGGACAAACCACTCTTTGCTTGAGATGCCTTCTCGTTCATTTTGCTCATAGCAATCCCTCCTGTATCAGCGTTACTGCCACGCCGTCCCTCGACGGCATATCGATGTTATAGCGAAGAAGAAAAGCGGATTTCCATCACCCAGCGGGGCCAAATTGCGTTTCACCCGTTTGGGGGAGAAGCCGTTTTCCTGGGTTTTCTTCCATTCGCAGAAAGAAAAGCTATGATGGAACGTGAACAGACTCGGCGGCACGCCTTGGGCACGCGCCGCCTTCGAGAAAGGATACCCATGGAATACCAGCAGCTGCAGGACGAGATCAAGGCCGCCATGAAGGCGCGGGACAATGCTCGCCGCGACATTTTGCGCCAGGTGCACACCGAGCTGAAGGCCATCGAGGTGAACGAGCGCCGCGAGGTGACCGAGGTCGACGTGGACGCCATGCTGAAGCGCACCATCAAGCAGACGAAGGAGACGCTGGACGGCTCCATCAAGGCCGGCAACAACCAGGAGCGCACCGACGCCCTCACCGAGCAGGTGGCCATTCTTGAGGAGTACCTGCCGAAACAGGTGGAAGGCGACGAACTGGTGGCCCTCATCGACGTGGTGCTGGCCGATACCGGCGCCTCCACCAAGAAGGACATGGGCCGCGTCATGGGCGAGCTCACCAAGCGCACCGGCGGCAACTTCGACAAGGCAGCCGCCGCCAAAGAGCTCGGCAGCATACTGAGCTAGCGTTCGGCAGTCCACGCGACGCCGCTCCGAACGCAAGCGCCGCCCCACCCTAAGCCCCACACTTCTGCCAAGAAAACCATACTTTTGCACGTTTTCTTTGGCCGATTAGCCACACATTTGGGGTTCGTGTACGGTTTCTCGTAAAAAAGTCGTGCAAAAGTGCGGTTTTCTTGGCAACACAGAATAAGGAAGGCCTCCCGCGATGGGAGGCCTTCCTGTTGACGATCGTTTCTCCGCCAGCTTGCCCAGAAGGGGTCGTCGACCCGTAGGGGCAAAACTCGCTAGAAGAACGGGTAGATGGAGACGCCGGTCATGTAGAACACGGTGCGCAGGGCGAGCGCGCTTACGAGCACGCACACCACGCCGATGGCGCCCCACACCTTCCAGTCGCCCTTGGCCTTGCCGGCCAGGGCCGAGCCGACGCCCGCCGCGGCGGCGATGATGGCCACCACCGACCAGATCATCGACGCGCCGGCGAAGGGCTCGGTGGAGCCGTCGGCGGTGATGTCCTGGGTGGGGCTCGTCGGGTCGAACCACAGCTCCACCGAAGTGTAGGCCGTCGCCGTCATCTGCATGGCGATGAGGTAGGCCACCACCAGCACCACGTTCACGAGCTGGCCGATGAGGTTCACCTTGGCGTTGTAGTCGAGCGCCTCGTCCTTGCAGGCCGTGAGGATGGCCATGGTGGCCGGGCCGAAGCCGCAAGCCGCGCCCAGAAGCGAGCCGATCTGCATGATGGAATCCCACGCCGGCAGCGAGGCCATCATGTAGCTGTGACCCATGACGGCCACGAGCACCACCGACATCACGATGCCCACCACGGCCAGCCACGCCGGCACCTTCGCCTCATCGCCGGAGCGGCGCAAGTACACGAAGTAGACCACCATCACCACGAACAGCACGATAATGGCGATAAGCTCCTGGGTAATGCCGCTCGTCACATGGCCGAAGCCATTGAAGATGCGTTCCCAGTGCTCCAGGTGGAAGAACACCGCGATACCGCCCACGGCCAGAAGCACCACCGACACGATGAGCGCCGGCATTTGGGCCTTCTTGCCCTGGCCGCGCAGCAGGTACAGGCACTGGGCGCCGAACACGCCCGCCGACCACGCCAGCAGCGTCGTAAACAAAATAAGGGGCCATTGCAATTCCATAGTGCTACTCCTCTCCCTGCCACTTACGGTTACGCAGGATGTAGCAGTGCTTCGGGTCGTTGCCGGCGTCGGTCAGGTGGTACACGTCGGCCTCGGTGTAGGGCTCGACCCAGTCCGCCAGCGTCGTGCGGCAGGCGAGCATGTCCTCGTAGGAGGTCGCCAGATCCTGGGTGGGCGCCGGGGCCTCGAAGCTGTCGATGCCCTTGTCCAAGTCGCCGAAGAAGCGGGCGCGCGAACCGCACTGGGTGACGCACTGGGGCAGCTCGCCCTGGGCCGTCTTCTGCTGGCACAAGGTGCACTTCTCAACCACGCGCTCTTCCTCGTTCAGGTAGCGCACGCCGTAGGGGCAGGCCATGGCGCAGAACTGGCAGCCGATGCACTTCGACTTGTCAATCTGCACGGTGCCGTCCTCGGTCACGTGCGATGCCTGGGTCGGGCACACCTTCACGCACTCGGGGTTCTCGCAGTGCTGGCACTGAATCGGCAGGAAGTACATTTCCACGTCGGGCCAGTCGCCGCTTCCGCCCTCTTTGGGGGTCGGGCCGATGCGCAGGGTCTTGATCCAGAAGTTGCCGGGCTGCACGCCGTTGACGGTCTTGCAGGCGGCCGAGCAGGCCTGGCAGCCCACGCAGCGGTTCAGGTCGGTCACAATTGCATAGCGGGCCATGCTACATCACACTCCCATCCCATTCGGGCTCGCCCTGGAAGCGGGCACGGACGCCCTTTCCGGTGGGAACCCATTCGCGCAGACGCGGGTCGGAGGCGTCGTGGATGCACTCCACGCCATTCGGGTCGCACGGCACCGGGTTGCCGAACGGGGAATTCTCCGCCGTCGCCTTGTAAACAATCGTCGGGGTCGAGCGCATGGTGGCGCAGCCGCCGACCGTATCCTGTCCGTAGGGGTCGTTCACCACGTTGATGCCGACCAGTTCGAAGCCATGGGAGGCCGTGTCGAACTCCGGGAACCACCAGGCGTGGTTGGCGTTCACCACGCCCTGGGAAATGCCGTAGTACAGGTCGAGCACCTCGCGCACCTTGCCCCACGGCGTCTCGATCCACACCCAGTCGCCCTGCTTGAGGCCCAACCGCTCGGCGTCCTTCGGGTTCATCTCGATGCGGGGCGCCGGCCACACCTCGCGGCACCAGGGCAGCTGGCGATGCTCGGAGTGGAAGTAGGTGGGCTGGCGGGAGCCGGTGGTCATCAGGAAGATGTTATCCGGGTTCGCCTTCAGGGTCTCGGCATACTTATGGTTCATGAAGTAGGTGTCGTCAGCCTGGTCCACCAGCGCCGGGTCGTACAGCTCAGGCTTGGCCACCGGCGAGTCGGTAGGCTCGCGGTACAGCGGGAAGCGGTCGTCGTCGCCCTGGAACTGCGGCAGGTCGGAATGGGCCCACTTGTCGGAGTCCTCCGGCACCTCGCCCATGTTGCAAATGTAGGCCTCGCACACGAGCGACCAGATTTCCACCAGACCGGAAGCGGTCATGAAGCCGGGGTGGAAGTCCACCAGCGGGAACAGGTTGAAGCCGCCCTGCTGACGACGCCAGCCCATCTCGTGGCGGCGGAAGGTACCCCAGCGCTCGGGGTGCCACTCGCGGCAGTCCATCCAGCCGTGGTCGGTGAACCACTGCTTGGCCTCGGCCCAGGTGGGGCCGTCGGGGAACTCGGCGGTCTTCCACGCGTCCACGTTGTCCTTCAGCACGCGGTCGTGGTCGGGCCACAGGTAGCTCGGGGCGCCCGAGGCGTCGTAGTCGGCGCCCAGCGTCTCGGTCCACTTGTCGATGAAGGTCTGGCACTGCGGGGCGTAGTTGAGGTTCTCGGCCGGCGCGGCGTCGGGGTCCTTCGTGTTCCACGGCACGCCCATGGCCTTGTACATGCCCACGTTCCAGTCGGGGTCGTAGATGGTCTCGCCCGGCGCCTCGATGGCGGCGCAGCAGCAGCCGAAGAAGCCGCCGGCACCCTGGGACACGCGGGTGGAGTCCACTTCCATCCAGTGCTGGCAGGGGAAGATGATGTCGGCGTTGCCGTTGTTGGGGCAGAACCACATGTTGATGTCGACGAAGAAGTCGAGCTGGGTGGTGGCGTCCCAGGCGCGGGCGATGTTGCCCATGTTCATGATGTCGCCGGACTGGCACACGCCGCCGTGCAGGGCGTAGAGCGTCTCCTTGACGTTGTAGCCCACTTCCTTGTTCTCGTTCTCCATGCACTTCGACCAGTCGGGATCCTGCAGGCAGGCGTCCCAAATGGCGTTGGCGTCAGCCCAGCGCGCCCAGAAGCGGTTGAGCGGGAAGCGGTCGGCGTCCACCTGGCCGGCCTGGCGCATGAAGATGGTGGTGGGGTTCGGCCAGCCCTGGGACGGCAGCATGGCGCCGCCCATGCGCTTGGCAATGACGATGGCCTCGTCGTCGGAGGGCACCTTGTTGCCGTAGCGCTCGGCCAGAGGCGACTGCTCGTCGATGAGGTACTGCACGAAGTCCTGCATGTGCTTGGCCACCTGCTCCAGCGAGTAGTCGCGGCCGGGCCAGGTCTTCGCGGCATCGCCGTAGGGGGCCGCCTTCTGCATGTTGGAACGGCCCGGGTTGCCGTCGAACTGGCTCTTGCAGGAGCCGCGGTTGCCGGCGGGCTCGTCGGCGTTGCCGGTCACGCAGGAGAGCATCTGCAGCACGCGACAGTTCTGGATGGAGTTGCCGTTCTGGTCGGTGGCCAGCTGGAAGTGGATGCCGCCGTTGCCGTGGCGCGGGTCCACACGGGTGGTCCAGGTGCGCACGGCCTCTTCGGCCGCCTCACCGGGCACGCCGGTGATCTCCTCCACCTTGTCCCAGGTGTACTGGCTCGTCAGGTCGTGGAAGCCGTCCCACACGGTGCGGCACTGGTAGGTCTTGCCGTCCTTCAGCGTAACGGCCACCTCGCCGGGGAACAGCGCCGGCTTCTTGGGCAGGCCGGCCGGGTTCGTGGTAGCGCCCTTCTCGTTGCCCTCGTCCCAGTAGGCGTCGTAGGCCGCGTCGGCCGGATCGGCCCAGGTGGAGGGGTCGGGCAGCCAGCCGGCGGACACAAGGCCCGTCAGCGGGTGCTCGATGAACGAGCCCGTGGTCGGGATCTTGTGCATCTCGCCTTCCCACTTGCCTTCCTCGGCATCCCAGTAGGTCAGACGGTTGTTGTTCTCGTCCCACACCATGAAGCGCTGGTACTTGCCGCCCTCGATGATGTCGGCCTCGGTGATGAGCTTCGTGCGCATGTCGATGCCGCCGTTGCCCTCCACGAGCCAGCCCTCGGTCTTCCAGGGCTTCTCCTCGCAGAACAAGAACGGCGCGTTGGACCAGCGGCGCACCATGGTGTCGTCGTAGGCCTCGTTCTCGATGATCCAGTTGAACCAGCCGAGCGCCAGCGCGCCGTCGGTGCCGGGGCGCAGGGGCAGCCAGAGGTCGGCCTCCTTGGACAGCGGCGTCACGCGCGGGTCGACGCAGATGTGCGCCGTGGCGTGCGGAGCCACATCCGAAATGGTGCGGTTCGTGGTGTCGTAGTTGGAGTACTCAACGGCGGTGCCCCACTGCACGTACACCTTCGGCTCGGCCTCTACCTCCATCCACGGCGAGCCCATCTCGTCGGTCATGATGCCGGCGAAGTGGCGCGGGCCCTTGCATACCTGGTAGGCCAAGTGCGCGTTCGGGGTGCCGAACAGCTGCTTCATGCCCTGGTAGGGGCCAAGCGACCACACGCGCGAGGTGCCGCACATCACGAAGATGGACTGCCCGCCGTACTTGTCGACGCACTCGCCCAGGCCCTGGCCCGACAGCTCGAAGGCCTCGTCCAGCGTGATGCGCACCCAGCCCGGATCGTCCGAGCCCTTGGGGTTCGTGCGCTTCACGGGGTAGCGCAGGCGATCGGGGTGATAGGCCGCGTGCATGGACGACTGCGACTTGGCGCAGCAATGGCCACGGCTCTGCGGGGCCGACTCGTCGCCCTCAACCTTGATGGCCTTGCCGTCCTGCACCGTCACCCACACGCCGCATTCCACCTTGCCGCAGGCACGGCAGCACGTGCGAACGTGCTTCAGCTCTCCTGCGGAGGCGTTGGCGTCTTCGGCCAGGGCTCGCAGGGGTGCGACCGCCGAGGAACTTACTGCTGCAGCTGCACCGGTGATAGCCATCGTCTTCATGAAGTTGCGACGCGACATGGTTAGCTGTGCCATAAAATCCCCACCTCTCTCTCATTCCTTTTCCCAATGCTTCTCTCCACCGAGCCTTGGGCGGCTTGTCCCCCGCGGCGAGCTGGGCCCTGTGCGGTTTCCCCGGGACGCTTGAAGACCGGTGCCTTACGGGCGCAATTCTACGAAGCGAGAGGCGACACCCCTTCATAGGGGCCTTATGATTCAGGCTATTATTTCTGGGGAATCGAGGTCATATGAGCGGCCGTGACCAGGGAATACGCTATTCGGCCTCCATAGATTCCACCAGCTCGATGAGCTCGTGCTGGGAATGCACGTCGAGCTTGCGGTAGATGTGGCGCATGTGGGTGTTGGCCGTGCCGGCCGAGATGTAGAGGCTCTCCTGGATGGCGGCGGAGTTGCGGCCTTTCGCCAGCAGGAACAACACCTCGGTCTCCTTGCGCGACAGCAGGAAGGTGTCGGCCACGGCGGCGCACTTGCGCTTGAAGCGGCCGAGCTGCTGGGCCTGCTGCTCGGCGGTGGGGGTCTCGGGGGTTGCGGAAGCGCCCTCGGGAGACACCGGGGCAGCCTCGCGCTGATGGTCGGAAGACGCCGCTTCCCCATCGGAGACCGGGACGTCTGCGAACCCGGAGCTTTCGGACGCGCACTCATCACCCGCGCCTGCCCCAGCATCTTCGCCGTCCCGCGCCTCGACGGCCGCGCGTTCCGCCGCTGCTTTCGACTCCTCGACCATGCCGCGGTGCACCCTCAGGGGCGCATCGCCCACCAGGTCGTTGATGTCCTCGAACACCGCCGGGCAGCGGCGCCCGCGGATGAGCGTGCTGCGAATTTCCGCCGCGTTGGGAAGAACCGCCACGCCGAGCGTCAGCGTGACGAGCCCCACGATAACGAGCCCCAAATCGTTGAAGGCCACGCCTTCCAACAGGCCACCCGGCTGCAGCATGAGGAACCCGGCAAGGGAGCCCGTGGACAGCAGCCCGTGGCCGAAGCCGAAAGTGGTGAACGCGCTCACGCGGTAGGTTTGGGCGATGTCGGAGTACATCATCCACAGGCATACTTCCAGCATGAAGTAGCTGGCGAACAAGGCGAAGCAATGGAAGAACGAGTCGGAGCCCCAAGGCGAGCACAGCAGGGCCAGCAGCACCGCGATGATGGGCACGAGCATGCGGAAGGCGAAGTTGCGCGTCTTGCGCAAGGTGAGCATGGCCAGCACCAGCGCCCCGCAGGTAAGCAGGCTCGCCGCAAACACCGCCGACGAGAACACGCTGGTGGAGCCCCCTTCGGCAAGGAAGGGGTTGCTGATGGGGTCGATAAGCGCGCAGGTGCGCAGCACGCCGAGCAGCAGCCCCAACACCACCGAGGGCACGCCGATGTGCCCGGCGAACGAAGCGGTGCGCACGGGCATAGTGAGGTACGAGAATTCCAGCTTATCGACCAAGTCGGCCGAGCACCGGTTCAGGCAGGCGAGCTCCAGGAAGGGCAGCGCGAAGCAGATGGCACCGGCCGCCAGGGGCACCACGGCCCCGACGACGATGGCGGCGGCGAACACGAGCGCGCCCACGGGCACCGACAGCGCCGCGCACAGCGCGATGGTAGGCAGGTCGCACACGCTGAAGGAGACGCCGAAGCTCATAAGCAGCGCCGCCGACCCCACGCCGCTCGTCACGCCGGCCAGCACAAAGCAGGTGATGGCGGCAGGCACCGAGCCCGCGCAGTTCCCCAGCAGGCACAACGCGACCGCCACAGCCATAAGCGCCGCGGCCACCACGCGGTTGTTCCGGATGCGCTGCGGCGTGCCGAACATCAAGCGCGCCTGCTTCAGGAACACGGCATAGGCCAGAAGGGCGGCGGCATGCACAATGCCCGACACCGTCGAGAGCATCGTCTGCAGAAAGCCCGTTTCGGGAAAGAGCACGAACTGGCCGTTGAACATGAACAGATACACCCAGGCCCAGTGCAGCCCGAACCCGGCAATGAGCGCCGGAGACATCTTGCCCGGCGCGCCGGTGTCCTCTTCGCGGTATTCCACCTCGACCTTGATATGCGGAAGCTTCATGGGTTCCCCTCGTTTTCGGCAGCGCCAACCGACAGCGGCCCGGCGGCTACCCCTCCCTATCTCTCTTCGTGCTGCTCCCCATGTTGTCCGCAGCTTTTTTGCTCGGGGTATTCTAACACGATGTCAACGCTGATGGAGAAAATCATCATTGAGCTGGGCTAGCGCTCGTACACCTGGTCAGTCTTCATCATGGTTTGAGCTTTCTGCCAGATGGTGTGGGGGGTGCCGTGCTTGATGGGGCGGCCGGCCATCACATAGCGGTCGGTCACACCGGCCAAAAGATCGCGGGCGAACACCTCTTCCGATAGCTCGATGGCGTCGGCGGGGCAGATAGCCTCGCAGGTGCGGCACTTCACGCAGTCGGAGGGGCGATGGTCCACGCCGATGGTGCCGTCGGGCTCCTGGAACTTCGCCAGCGCCGCCGTGGGGCAGAACGTGGCGCACATCTGGCACGATACGCAGCGGTCGGCATCGATGATCACGTGGCCCCACAGGCGCGTGGCCACCATCACATCATCGGGCTCTCCCAGCTCGGCCAAGGCGTCCAGCAGCCGCTCGCGCCGATCGGGCACGAAGTGCGGCAGCGTGCCATCGTCCATCACCTTGGTGTAGCGGGCCTTAGGCGCGGGCTCAGCGTCGCGGCCCCCTTCCCCGAGCGCATCGGCGACGGCCTCCTCGGCCAGAAGGGCCCCCAAACGCGCTGCCTGCTGCCCGCCCCCGACCAGGGCGGCCCGGCGGTCGGCGTCGTGGTCGACGCGCTCCGTCCGCTTCGCCGCTGCGGGAATCTTGGTGGTCAGACGCACGGGAAACGGCACGTTCCACGCCTCCATGAGCGCCTGTTCGGTGTCGCAGACCTCCTCGGCGCAGGCGCGGCCGGTTCGGTAATCGCACCGCTCGCAATCGCCATGGATGAGCACCGCCTCCCGGGCCCCGCGGGCGGCGCACTGCGTGAGCAGCGATTCGTCCACACGGCCGAGGCACTCCACGCGCACCGCCCTTTCCTCGTCGTAGCGGTCCGCTGCCTGGTCGAGCAGGCGCCCGCAGCCCACAACCACAGCCCCCTCCATCAGTTCCGCGCTGCGCTCGCAGGCCGCGACCAGGGCCGCATCGGTCGGGTGGTGGGCCTCCAGCGCGCAGGTGGGGCACACGGTCGCACAGGTACCGCAGCCGATACAGCGCTCGGGGCTCACGATAAGCTCCTCGCCGTCGTAGGTAATGCACCCGGACGTGCACGCCTCGGCGCAGCGCAGGCAGTCGGCGTTGCCGTTGCGCACGAGCACGCAGCGTTCCTGATGCACGGTGATGTTCGGACTTTCCAGCTTCGAAATAAGCTGCAGCATGTCGGCCAAATGTGCCATAGCGATCCCCCCTGTTCGTCCTGATGGGGCTCATCATAGCGGCCATTTCATAGGCGAAATCATAGGCATCATATTATTTGGCCTATGAAAGCCCTCCTATACTGCACCGCGTTGTGGGGAATCGAGAAACGAAGAGGAGGGATTCATGGCTCTTTTGAGACCGTCTCTCACGCTGGTGCTCGACTTGGACGAGCGAGCTGCCGGCAAGGCCACTGTGCTGGAAATCAACCGCAGCTACGCCCATATCGGCACGCCGGTGGTTCGCACGCACGCCGCGGAGTCCGAGGACGCTCCCGTGCGCAATACCGCGCGCCTGATCGTGAATATGGGCACCTACGCCTACCTCGACCGCGCCGCTGAGGGCGCCGACGAGCGCTGGGACGACATTGTGGCCCCGTGGCTGCGCAACATGCTGCACAAAGTGGGCAACAATATGAAAGTCTTCAACGACCGCCAGCGCAAGATAGGGCTGCCAGAGGTGGCCTTCGACACGCTGGAGGTGGAGCTTCAGGGCGGCCAGCTGGTGGTGGCCCTGCGCCCGGAGCCCTGCGGGTTCATTGAGCCGGACGTGGCCGCCATCGCCAGCGAGGCGCGGGCGCTGCGGGCCGAGGGCGCCTTCGCGGGCGCCGTGCGGGTGGAAGCACCCACGGCCGAGGCCTACGCTGCCCAGCGTGAGAACGCCTGGGAGGCCTGGGTGGTCGAGCACCCCGAGGCGCTGGAGGAACCGGAGCCTGCGGTCGAGGCCGAAGCTGACGAGCCCGTACCCGAGAAAACCCGCGAGCAGCTGCTTGCCGAGGATATCGAGGCCAAAAGCTACGAGAACACCGCTGTGGCGCCCACCGACGCGCCCGATTTGCCCCGGCCGGCCCGCCCGCAGGAGGACGAGCCCGACCCGTTCACCTTCCCCGTGGACTACCGCCTGTGGACGGTAACCTTCGCCGACGGCACGACGCGCACCTACGACCGCGCCGACGCGGCCTTCGCTGACTAGGGACACGCCATGGGCGCTTTGGGAAACCTGACGATGGTGAAGTGGGAAAACCCCACCGACGAGCTGATGGGGCTCGCCCGAGTGGCCGCCGCAGCCGTGGCGCGCGGCGAGGCCACGCCGGCCCGCATCGGGTTCGCGGTGCCCAACCGCACCTGGGGCCTGCAGCTGCAGCGCGCCTGCGCCGCCGAGGGGCTGCCCGCCGTCCTGACCGACGCCCCCCTCGAGCGCGGCGTGCGTCGCTCCAGCATCATGGACTTCCGCCGCGCCTGGATCGCTTTCGACTGGCTGTTCGCCGTCGGCTGCGTGGAGGGCCTTATCCCCACGGCCGCGGCCCTGGCTGACAGCGGGGAGCTGCGCCGTCAGCAAGCGGCCTTCGAGGGGCTTCTGCAAACCGAAGGGCGTCTCATGCTTTCCGGCTTTGCCGTGATGGAGGCGCCCCTGGCCGACCAGATTCACGTGCCCTATCGCCGCACCAAAACCATCGGCGGCGTCGCTTTCGCCTGCGTGGCGCCCTCGCGCTTTTTCGACGCGCTGGGGGCCGCACGCCCCGGCACCGTCGGCGGCCAGCAGTTCCTGCGCGACGCCGGCTTGAACTAGAGAGGAGAGCCTTTTATGAATACTCCGGATCTTTCCGCCTTCAACTTCAGCTTCGACCCGACCCTTGACATCTGGGCCGTGCAGGAGCCCGAAAGCGAGCTGGACTCGTCGGAGATCTTTCTGCCCAACACCGAGGGTCGCAGCGAGTTTCTGCCCCCCGACCCCAACCGCGTGCCGGTGATCGAGGCCTCGGTGAACCAGTACGACCCGGCCTACGCCGCGCGCCCGGCCCTCGAGCGCACCCGCGAGCTGTTCGCCCAGATGCGCCCGCACCGCACGGCGCTGCTGGGCATTCTGGAAGCCGCGGCGAGCCCCATCAGCACCGCGCAGGTGCGCGAGACGCTGGAAGGCTCGGGCCGCGTGAAGTTCTCGGTGTACTCGCCTTCGAACTTCTGCACCATGCTGGAGGTGGCCGGCGCCCTCGATCGCGTGACCGCCGACGGCGCCCCCTATGGCGACGCTCAGCCTACCCCGGACATCGTCGAGATCGACGGCGCGGAGTTCTACCAACCCACCACGCCGCCCGAGGTGTGCTGGCGCACCACCGAGGCCGGTGCCGCCATGATTGCCGAGGACGATCCCTCCGAGCGTATCACGGCGCTGCTGGCTCGCGAGCCGGAGTTCCTGCCCGTGTACAAGCGCGTGCTCACCCTGGCGCTCGCCGAGACAGGCACCACCATGGGGCTTCTGTCCGTGGCCGTGGACACCGACCCCGCCGTAGCCGAGAACCGCCGCTTCTACGTGCAGCACTTCGTGGAAAGCCTGGAGCGCGCCGGTGCCCTGGCATGGGAGCGGGGCGCCTGGCGCACCACCGAGGCAGGCCGCGCGACCCTTGAGGGCGAGCTGGCCGAGGTAGCGGACGATTACGAGATTCCTGCGCTCGAGGACGTCGTGGAAATGCCCACGACCACCGACGGCGTGCGCTGGTAAGGAGGCAATCATGACCGACGAGATGCTTGCGGCAACCGACGCCGCCGATACCGCCGAAGAGACCGTGAACACCGCCGAGCTACTAGCCCTGTTCGACCAGCGCGCGGCCACCTACGGGCTGATGAGCCGCCTGTTCTCCGCCGAGGTGGACGAGGCGCTGCTTGAGGAGCTGCACGCCACGCCCTGGCCGGTGCGCACCGGCAACGACCTGGCCGACGAGGGCAATCGCCTTATCGCCACTTACCTGAGCGGCGTGTGGGAGAACACGCTCACCGAGCTGGCCGCCGACTACATGCGCACGTTCTTCGGCCACGGCTATTCCGGCCACGCCGCCGCCTACCCCTTCGAAAGCGTGTACACCTCCGAGAAGCGCCTGCTCATGCAGAGCGCCCGCGACGAGGTGCTGGCGCTCTACCGCGCCGCCGGGCTTTCCAAGAAGGACAGCTGGAAAGAGGGCGAGGACCACATCGCGCTCGAGCTGGAGTACCTGCAGGTGCTGTCTACCCGCGTGGCGCAGGCCCTGCGCGCCGGCAACGCCGATGAGGCCCTGGCCTGGGTGCGCAGCTCCTACAACTTCATCGACGTGCACCTGGCCGGCTGGGTTCCGCTGCTGACGGCCGAGGTGGACAAGTTCGCCAAAACCGATTTCTACCGGGGACTCGCCTTCCTCACGGAGGGCTTTTTAGAGACCGACCGGGAGCTTTTGGAAGATATGCTCTCGGAGGACTAGCGACACAGAGGAGAGACGATGGGAGACGAGAAGAAACGAGCCGGCGCCGGCATGTCGCGGCGCACCTTCGCCCTGGGCGTGGGCGGCGGCTGCGCGCTGCTGGCCCTGGGCGCCCTGAAGGCGGTGCCCGCCGAGGCCCAGGTGCGCCCGCCCGGGGGCCAGAACGAGGAGGCGCTGCTGGCGGCGTGCATCCGCTGCGAGCGCTGCGTGGAAGCCTGCCCGAGCCATGCCCTGCGGCCGGCGCATTTGGAAGACGGCGTGGTGACCGTGCGCACTCCCACCGTCGGGTTCAACGACGGCTGGTGCGATTTCTGCGAGGAGGCTAACGGCGGTGCGCCCCTGTGCGTGGCGGCCTGCCCCACCGAGGCGCTGCGACTGCCGGCCGACGCGACGGCCGAGTCGGTCATTCTCGGCAAGGCGGTGCTCATTCGCGACTGGTGTCTGGCCTGGTACCGCGACAACGGCTGCCGCTTCTGCTACGACGCCTGCCCCTACGAGGCCATCGAGCTGGACGAGTACGGCCGCCCCGTGGTCGTGCCCGATAACTGCAATGGCTGCGGCGCCTGCCAGAACGTGTGCGTGTCGCAGAAAGAGGGCTCCTATGCCGTGGGCGCCACCTCGCGCGCCATCATCGTCGTTCCCGAAAGCGAGGCCTAAGCTATGAAGAGTCAGAAACTGCGCGTGATCATCCCGCTGGCGCTGCTGGCCGTGGCCGGCGTGGCCTACGCCGCCCATGCGAGCGTCGGCACGCTTTCCGCCTTCGGGTGGGAGTCCATTTCGCTCATCTGCCCGGTGGGCGCCTTGGGTACAATGCTCGCCAGCAAGACCATGGTGCCGCGGGCCGTCATCTCCGTGGTGCTGGCCGTGGCCGCCATCCTCGTGCTGGGCCGCGCCTTCTGCGGCTGGCTGTGCCCCGTGCCCGTATGGCAGAAACTGCGCGGCCTGTTCAAGAAGCAGGATACCGGCAACGCCGAAGGGGAGACAGCGCCCCAAAGTACCCTTTCACCGCTGACCGCTTCCGAGAAGAAGGCGCTCTCGAAGGGCTGCGCGGGCGGTTGCGCCTCCTGCGCGTCCCATGCCGATCGCAAGCCGGCCGACTCGCGCCACTTCATCTTGGGCGGCACGCTGCTTTCCGCCGCCATCTTCGGCTTTCCGGTCTTTTGCCTGGTGTGCCCGGTAGGCCTGTCCTTCGCGCTCGTTTTCCTGCTCATCGCCCTGTTCGGCGCAGGAGACGTTACCTGGTCGGTGGTACTTATCCCCCTGCTGCTTCTGGCCGAGGTGGTGTTCTTCCGCAAGTGGTGCTCGCATTTGTGTCCCATTTCCTCGCTCATGAGTCTGGTGGCGAAGGCCAACCGCACTTTCCAGCCCGCCATCAACGACGAGAAGTGCCTGGAAACGGCCCATGGCGCCACCTGCGGCCGCTGCGCCGAGGTGTGCGAGGTGGCCATCAACCCCCGCCACCCCCAGCTGGGCACCACGTTCAACGAGTGTACCCGCTGCCGGGCCTGCGCCGACGCGTGCCCCGGGAACGCCATCACGTTTCCGCTGCTGAGCAAGCGCCCGGCGGTCACTGGGGTTCCGGCTGCCGACGATGTCCCGGCGGGCGTCGGTGCAGCTGCCGATCTCGACGAGCCCCTGCTCGACCCGGCCCCCTAAGCCCTCCCACGGCTGCGGCTCCTTCCGCTGCAGCCCCTCCCCTCCTTGGGATTCGCTGGAGCACGCCGCTTCCCCTCCCTCAACCCGGCTTGCTCCAGCCTCCCCCTGAATGGCCTTTCCCACCTCCCTCACCCCCTCTGCGAAAGGCCACCCAGGGGGAGCTCGGCGGTCTCGATTCCCCAATGTCCTCGAACCGCTGGGCTTCCCTGCTTCTGAGAATTCCGCCGGTCGCGCAACGCCGAATCTGTTGCGCGAAGCCGTCCTCTTCCTCCCGAAGGAGGCCGTCATGAGCACCGCGCCCACACCGAACGAGGCCCTCTGCATCAACGGAGACCCCCGCTCGGGGAAGACGACCGCTTTGGCCGAGCGCGCCGCCGCGTGGGCCGCAGGCCGTTCTCCGCGCCCCCAGGAACAGCCCGATTTCCTGTTCTTCTGCGCCTTCCCCCGCGCTACGGAGACCGCGGCACGTCTCCTGGCTGATCGAGGCATGAACGTCGTCGACCCTGCATGCGGCTCAACCGCGTTCACTGCGCCAGCGGGCGACGGGCCGCGCGGCCTGGTGACGACGCCCTTCGACTACGCCCTGCGTATTCTGGCCGATCCGCGGGCCCGAGCCCTTACCGGGCGTAACCCCCGTGTGCTGTCCCGCGACGAGGAGGCCACGTTCTTCGAAGACCTGAAGACGAGCGGCCTCAAGCGCCGCCGCCTGCGCGAACTGTGGGCGTTCCTGCAGTGCGGCTGGGCGAATTTGAATGACGACGACCCCGCCTGGATCAAAACCACCGAAGAGCAGGCGCAGCTCGATCTGGCTCGCGCCATCCTCGCCTTCGACGACGCCCTGCTGTCCGGAGAAGTGGTGAACCTGGCGGTGCGCGTGCTGCGGAAAAGCCCCACACTGCGCCGCGATTTCGGCGCCCCCGTCGTGCTGGCCGACGACTACCCGCTTATGAGCCGCGCTTCCCAGTCGTTGGCCTGCCTGCTCGCTACGGAGAAAATCGTCGTCGCTGGCGATCCCGAGCCAGCGCCCCCCGCGTTCGAGCCCTACCCCTGCGCCGCGGGCCTCGACGAGTTCTTCGATGCCCACGCGCCTGCGCAGCGCGTCACGCTCGATACCTGCGAGGCGCCGGCTCAGCTTAGCTGGTCAGCTGCCGAAGACCTGCCGAGCGAGATGCGCCTCATCGCCACTACCGTGGCCAAGGCGCTGGAAGACGGAACCCCCGCCGAGCGCATTGCCGTCGTGGGCACGAATCGCATCTGGCGAGCCAACCTCCTGCAGGCGCTCACGGCCTGCGGCATTCCCGCCGCCGAGCTGCGCCCAACGCGACAGGGCATGCCGGGCGGCAAAGGCCCGCGCGATACGGAGGCGACCCGCTCTCGCGTGCTCGCCCAACTTGCGGCCGATCCCGACGATTCCGCCGCCTGGCGCCAATGGCTAAGCTTCGGCGACCCCCTCGCCCGCAGCGCCGCCGTGTCCGAACTGCGCGCCGTCGGGCCCTCGGGCCTCTCCCTGGCTGAAGCCCTTCGCCGCCTGGACGCAGGCACGCTGGAGGGCATGGCCCAGGAAGGCCCTTTCGCCCGAAGCCTCCTCGCATCTTATCGAGAAGCCCTACGCCAGCTTGGGGACATGGCGCCCAACTGCGCGCACGAAGAAGCGGCCATCCAGACAAAACTCAGCGCACGGGAAGATGTCACGCAAGACGATACGGCGTCCGCTTCCCCGTGCGACCGCGAGAACGACCTCTGCGAAACCGTCGTCGTTGCCGCCCCTGAAGACCTCTTCGGCCGCACCTTCGACCTCGTCATCTTCGGCGGCTTCGTAAACGGGTTTATCCCCTCCCGCGATATGTGCGACCCCGGCGTCATCGTCGGCGCGGCCCGCGAGCGCGCCGAAGCCGCCGACCGCGCCGTCATCCGCCTGGCCCAAGCCCGCGCCGCCAAGCGCCTCCTGTTCACCAGTTTCGAAACTTGCCCCCTGGAAACCGCCGAGTCCCTGAACCTCTCCATAGCCCGCATCGCCCTCCGCAACGGCCACCGCCTCTGCACCATAAACCCCAGCAACTACCTGGAGGAGCTCGTTCCGTCAGGACAAGAGCGAAGCTAGCGCCTCCTCGAAGCTCGTGTGGGACGCGGCGGCCAGAAGGGTGTCCTTTTCGTTGCGGGTGAGTTGCTTGAAAACGTATTCCGCATGCATGGCGTCGTGCTTGGTTTCGAACTGGGCGTAGGCAAGCAGCGTCACCGGCAGCCGAGCGCGAGTGTACTTGGCGCCCTTGCCGGCGTTGTGTACCGCGAGCCGAGCCTGCACATCGACGGCATAGCCGGTGTACAGCGACCCGTCGGCGCATTCCAACACATACATATAGTGCGCGTCGGCCATCGCCCGGCTTAGTAGTAGCGGTAGTACGCGGCGCAGCTGCCCTCGCTGGAGACCATGCAGGGGCCGACCGGGTTCTCGGGCGTGCACACGGTGCGGAACAGCGGGCAGTCGGACGGCGCCATAATGCCGCGCAGAACATCGCCGCAGCGGCAGCCCTTGGGCTCCACCGTCGGCTCGATAGGCGGATTGAAGCGGCGCATGGCGTCGAACTCGGCGTATTCCTCGCGAATGCGGTAGCCCGACCCAGGGATCTCGCCCAAGCCGCGCCAGGTGGCAGGGCAGGTTTCGAACACCTCTTCGATGGCCGCCAGCGCCACGGGGTTGCCCTCGGGCATGACGCCGCGGGCGTAGGCGATCTCAATGTCGGCACGCCCCTCGTGCAGCTGGCGCATGATCATGGCGATGCCCTGCAGCACGTCCACCGGCTCGAATCCAGTAATGACGCCGGGAATGCCGTACCGCTCGGCCAGGAAGCGGTAGGGTTCCACGCCGATGATGGTAGACACATGCCCCGGCAGAATAAGCGCATCCAGCTGCACGCCCGGGTCGTTGATGATGACTTCAAGCGCGCCGGGCATGTTCTTGTGGGCACCGTACACGCTGAAGTTCTTAAGACCCATGGCGCGCGCCCGCTTGATGGCCATGGCCACCAGCGGCGTAGTGGTTTCGAAGCCCACGCCCACGAAGACGATCTCGCGGTCGGGGTTGTCGGCCGCCAGCTTCAGCGCATCCAGCGGCGAGTAGACGATTTCCACGGAACGGCCGGCCGCTTGCTCGGCCAGAAGGCTGGAAGACGAGCCGGGCACGCGGGTCATGTCGCCGAAAGTGGCGATGGTCACTTCCGGCACACGGGCCAGCGCGATGACCTTGTCGATGTCGTGGTTGCTGGTCACGCACACCGGGCAGCCCGGGCCCGACGCCAAACGCGTGCCCTCGGGCATGAGACCGCGAATGCCGTTGCGGGCGATGGCCACCGTGTGGGTGCCACACACTTCCATAAGCGTGGCGTGCTCGGGGGCCAGCGCTTGGATGGAGTCGATGAGCCCGCGGGCCAGCTTCGGGTCTTTGAACGCCCGCAGCTCTTCCTGCATCTGGTCCATGGCCTTACGCCGCCGCGGTATCGAGGTCGGCCAGCTCGGGGAACTGTTTGATGAGATCGATGGTCTCCTGGGCGAACTGCTCGTCCACCACCTCGATGGCGAAGCCGGCATGCACGAGCACGTAGTCGCCCACCTGCGCCTGCGGGGTCAGGTCGACGGAAATCTCGCGCTTCACACCCAGAATGTCAACGGTGGCCAAATTGCCCTCTTCCAAAGCCGCCACCTTAGCCGGAACTGCCAAACACATAAGCTACCTGCCTTCGTTTACGGTTCGTTTTGCTTGCGCCCATTGTCGCACGACGCACGTTCGCCGCGCTTGCCATTGCCCTACCAAGCGTGTAAAATGCAGGCAAGCGGAGGCCCGCTGCAATCGGGCACGACTGCTTCACATTTCCGGTATAAATGTGATGAAGAGCCGTTCTTCCTATGCGAGGGGCGGCTTTTTCATTGCCGCCACGCCGGCTACTGCCGAAGGCGCGCCGTCAACTCGACCACCGCTACGATCACCAAACAAAACGTGAGAAGTTCCATCCAGCTAACGTACATAGCTGCTCCTTCCGAACGAAGAAGCAGTCCGCTTACCTGAGCTCGCCAGCGTAAGGGAATAGAGAAGCGTTTGCAATACCCTTTAGCAGCCCCACGCAAGACTCAAATAGCTCGCTTGCAAAATGCCAGCTCACGCATCCCGTTTAGCCATAACCAACAGAAACAAACGCCCGTGTTTATAGCCAAACACCGCCCCTCCATGGCATCTTTTCCCCATCGCGGCGCTCTTCTCGCAAGCGCTGCAGCCTTAAAGGGAGAAAGGGAAAGCAATGAAAAACACTCGTAGCATGGCCATGGATCGTCGATCTTTTCTCAGCGGAGCCGTCGCCACAGGGGCGCTCGCCGCAGCCGGCAGCGTCTTTGGATGCGCGCCGCAGGCGAAAACGGCAAACACCGAAGCACTGAGCGACACAGGTGCCACTGCCTCGACGGTCGACGGGTACTCCAGCGTCGTTGATTGGCTTGGCCAGGCGCCCCAAATCGGAGACGACGAGATTGTTGCCACCGTCGACACTGAGATTCTGGTCTTGGGCGGCGGCCATGCCGGCATCCAGTGCGCACTCGCCGCAGCCGAGGGCGGCGCGAAGGTCGACGTCGTGGAAAAGTGCAGCGAAGATACCCGCAAGGTGAAGGGAGAAGATGTCGGGCACTGCAACTCCAAGTTCCTCATTGACCAGGGCTTCGGCCCCTTCGACGTGGGAGAGATCGTCGAGGAGTTCTGCATCCGCTGCGGTGGCCGCGTGCGTCCCGAGCTTATCCGCAAATATGTGGCGAACTCTGGCGAGGCCGTCGACCACATGATGGATCTGGTGGTGTGGCCCGACGACCGCATCAAGCTTTGCCCGACCACCATTGAGCCCGAAATCAGCCCTTGCGACCCGAGCCAATGCATCTGCCAAGTTCCCGGCATCGCGCTTGACGGCTATACCGACTGGCCCATGAAGCGCGGCGGCTACCGCAGCTGGCCTGGAACGGCCATGTTCATGGGCACACTCCGTCACGACATCGACGAGGAGAACGGCAACGGTGTGGGAGCGTTCTCTCGCCTCGACGAGGTTCAGCAGTTCTCCATCTTGAAGGGACAAGAACTGGGCGCTACCTGGCATTTCGAGGAAACGGCCGCGGTGCTGGTTCAGGACGAAAGCGGTGCCGTGATCGGCGCTATCACCGAAGGCCCCGACGGCTACGTGAAGTACAATGCCTCGAAGGCCGTGGTTCTGGCGACGGGCGACTACAGCCAGAACGCCGACATGGTATGGGGCCTGCAGGACGAGCTCGTCGAATGGGCCATGCGCGCCGGCAAGACCAAGGACGATCTGGTAGGCATGTCGCCGAACATGGGCGAGGGCATAAAGATGGCCTGCTGGGCCGGCGGCTTCGTCGAGGCGTCGCCCCGCGCCACCAACCAGAACGGCAGCGGCGCCGGCGGCCCCTGGGGCGTCTCTCCCATGCTGTGGCTGAACGCCCAAGGCAAGCGCTTTATGAACGAAGCATCGGTGCAGCAAAACTTCCCCGAGATCATCCGCCAACCCAAGGGCATCATCGCCGCTATTACGGACGCGAACTGGGCCGAGAGTGTCAAAAACGGCGCACCCGACCACGGTTCCCCCAACTTTGGGCGCGTGGACTACTTCACCGAATTGCAAGACGATATCGCTGCGGTGGAGCTGGAAAACCCGGACGGCACCGAATGCCGCACCATGTGCATCGCCGAGCGCACGCACAAAGTGGTGTTCGGCTCGGCTACCTTGGAAGGCCTGCTGGGCCTGCTCGGCTATGAGGGCGATGCGCTTGCCGCCGCGCTGACCAGCATCGAACACTACAACGAGCTCTGCCACAGCGGCCTCGACAGCGATTTCGGCAAAGATCCCGAATGCATGATCCCCGTGGAGACTGCGCCCTTCTACGCCTCCTTCACGGTAAACGAGCGCTGGCTGAACACGGGCCTGGGCATTATGGGCGGCTTGGAGTGCGATGACAACATGGCCGTTGTCGACGCTGACGGCAACCCCATTCCCGGGCTGTATGCGGTCGGCCGCTGCCTGGGAGGGCTCTTCGGCTTCTCGAACCCGAATCCCTGGGCCGGCAAAAACGTGGGATCGGCCATCACGCTAGGCCGCGTGTGCGGCAAGCTCCTGACCAACCAAGAAGTGGCCTAGGCGCTTACCGAACCATACCCTCCCCTTGTGGCCCCTGCGCATCGGCGCGGGGGCCTTCCCCTATTGCCGCGCTCACCGATTCGCGCTCCGCTGCCAGAAGAAGTGCCAAACCCTCCCGCGAGGGAACGCCCAGCTTCTGATAGATATGGTGAAGATGTCCGCGCACCGTGCTTTCCGAGATGAAGAGCACGCGCGCGATTTGGACAACCTGCTCCTCTTCGGCAACCAGCGCGAGTATCTCGCGCTCGCGCTCGGTAAGGCCAAACCGCTCGGCAAGATTTCCAGCAATCTCGCTCTCCTGGCACTTCGCCGCCTCGACGCCAGACTCCTCCGCGGACGTGCTTCCCCCGCGCGCCCATGCGAGAACGCTCGGCCTCATGGCCAAGGCAATGATATAAGCGCTGGTAAGCGCAAGGAAAATGCTGGTCATCAGCTCACTACGTCCGAAAATCGCCACCGTGGCAGCTCCCAGCACCCCGCCAAGGCCATAAGCCGCGACAGCCGACCCCATAATACGATGCTCGGCGTACTCCCCCGCCGTGGCATACCCGACCAGCGACGCCAGACAGAGCATGGCAGCGAAGGCGTAGAACAGCATAAACCCGTTGCGTGCCACCAGGCCCTGCGTGTCGGGTGGCACGACGAGGGCCGCAACGATGAGCACCAAACCGAGAAGCGGCATGATCACCTGGTACGTCAGATCCATAAGGGGCCTTTTGCGGCTGAGCAGCAGCAAGGGGATGATACTCAAACCCGACAGGAACGTGCCCAGAAGAAAACTCAGATAGTACAGGTATTCGTGATGATCTCCCATGGTTGAGAACATGAGCGAGAAAAGGAAGATGCCCGTCAGGGGCTCGGCGAGACCGAGCAGCAGGGCGCCGACAGACTTCGTGGAACCACCGGACATCTCGTCTCGACCGTCAATCTCGGGAGCGTCCGCCAGCTTTTCTCTGAATTTCCTAAAACCCCCTTGGGCCATATCGGCCCCTACCGCGGAGAAGACTGCGAAGAATACGGCGGCAAGGGGCAGAGGGAGATTTCCCACAAGATTCATCAGCAAAGCCGCGAGTACACACGACAGGGCAATATGCAGCAGCGCTTCCTGGATGGCCAGTCCTCGATACCGCCGCCCCCAGGCTAACAGCACAAAAGCTGCAGCGATACCGGCGACTACTCCAACAACAACCTGCAGCCATACGCTGAAGGGGGCTAGGGACAGAACGGCAAACCCTCCGCTGCCGATAGCCGCCACGCCGTCGAGGGCAAAGCGCGGGAAAGAAGCAGATCGCCCTAGAACCTGGACAATGCCAACGACGAGAAGCGCTCCGAGAGCACTTGCCGTGAAGGGCAGGATCAAAGCGTCGAACTGCGAGGCCTCAACAAAGGAATGCAGCGCCGGCTCGTACACAGCCAACGAGGCCAGGGTTAACGCCAAACCCAACAGAGAAGGCTTGAGCTGAAGCCTGCTTTCAAACACAACCGTCCTCCTTACCAGCTTCGGGTCTTGGTTTAGTCGGCTCCCGCCTTCCTGGCGGAAGCTACCACGGCTTGGCCGCACGAAATGCAGCCGTCGTTGGGGGGTAGGTCGCGGTTGATGGCGGCGGTGAAGCCGGCTTCGGCGAGGGCGGGCAGGGCGTGCTCCACGATGTAGCGGTTCATGAACACGCCGCCGGACAGGCACACCGTCGTGATACCGTACAGGGCGCGCACGAGCTCGGCGGCCATGACGATGGCCGACACTATGGCGTCGTGGAAGCGGCGCGCGATGACCGGCACCGGCACGCCGGCGGCCATGTCGTCCAGCAGAGCGCGGAAGGTGCCCTCGGCATCCAGCAGGATGACCGAGGTGTCCTCGGCGGTGCTCGTCTCGGTGGCGGTGTTCTTCTCGGCGGTGACGGCGTAGCGCTCGCGAGCGGCCAGCTCGTCTTCCCCGACCACGCCGGCGGCCTCTTCCAACGCAGCTGCACCGGCACTGGCAGCGCCGGCCGTTTCCATGGCCGCCTCCAGCAGAATGGCGCCCTCGCCCTCGTAGCTGGGCTCGGTGCAAAGGCCGAGCAGGGCGCTTGCCGCATCGAACAGGCGCCCGACCGAGGAGGTCATGGGCGTGTTCAGCCCACGCTCGATCATGGTCTCGCACACCTCGGCCGCATCCCCCAGGGGCGCCAGGGCCTCCGCAGCGGCCGGGTGATCCAGCAGGTCGTAGGCCCACAGCACACCGTAGGCCATGCGCAGCGGGTGCTTGATGGCCGCCGCACCCCCAGGCATGGGCACGTAGGCGAAGTTGGCGAAGCGCTCGAAGGCCTGGCGATTCACCAGCAGCACCTCACCGCCCCAGATGTTGCCGTCGGGCCCGAAGCCCGTGCCGTCGAAGGCGATACCGCAGGCCGCGTCGGCCAGGCCGTGCTCAGCCATGACGGACACGATGTGGGCATGGTGATGCTGCACCTCGGTGACGGGAAGATCCTGGTGGTGAGCCCATTTCGAGGTGAGGTACTCCGGATGCAAATCGCAGGCCACCTGCGTGGGCGTCATTTCGAAGAGGCTTTCGAAACGGTCTTTCGTGGCCAGCCACGCGTCGTAGGTCTCGGCGTTTTCCACGTCGCCGATATGCTGGGAGACGAAGGCATCGGTGCCACGCAGCAGCGTGAAGGTGTTCTTCTGCTCGGGGCCGGCAGCGAAGATGACGCCGCTTGTGGGGGCAGCGGCGTCGGCCTGAGCCTGGGCCACCACGCCGGCTTCCGCCTGGGCGCCCTCGGCTGCCTCGTTTTCCGCCACGGACGCCTCACTCGTTGCCACCGACACCGGCACGGGAGCGTAGCCGCGAGCGCGGCGCAGGAACTGCACGGCGCAATCGGGGGTCGCTTGGCCGCTTTCACCCAGCATCTCCCCCACCTTGATCAACCGTACTACTGAGTCGTCGAAGCGCGTGAGGATGGGGCGGTTGTTGCCCAGGAAGGCGTCGGCGATGTCGGCCAGCTTCTCGCGGGCCTCCTCGTCAGCAATGCAAATGGGCTCGTCGTGAACATTGCCCGAGGTCATCACCAGCAGCGGCACAGGACGCCCGGGGGCATATTCCCCTTGCGGCGCCTCCCAAGCCTCGGCGAAATCGTGCATGAGCAGGTGCTGCACCGGGGTATAGGGCAGCATGACGCCCAGCTCGGACAGCTTGTCGGCCACGCCGGCACCGATGGCCCCGTCGGGCCGCTTGCGCAGCAGCACAATGGGGTGCGAGGCCCCCGTAAGCACTGCCTCCTCTTCCGCGGACACCTCGCAGAGCGCCCGGGCCGCCGCCACGCTCGGCGCCATTACCGCGAAGGCCTTCCCGTCGCGGCGCTTGCGGCGGCGCAGCTCGGCCACCGCCTCGGCGTTGTTCGCGTCGCACACCAAGTGAAAGCCGCCGAGCCCCTTCACCGCCAGAATCTTCCCCACCAGCAGCATTTCCACCGCCGCAGCAAAGATGGCGTCGGATTCCTCGCGGGTCTTGCCGATCAGCTCCTCGCCATCGGCCCCAACCCGCCACGTCACCGAGGGGCCACATTCAAAGCAGGCATCGGGCTGAGCGTGGAAGCGGCGGTCGAGGGGGTCGGCGTACTCGGCGGCGCACTTCTCGCACATGGGGAAGGCGGCCATCGACGTAGCAGCGCGGTCGTAGGGCAGATGGTCGATGATGGTGAAACGCGGGCCGCAGTTCGTGCAGTTGATAAACGGGTAGCGGTAGCGGCGGTCGTTCGGGTTGAAGAGCTCGGCCACGCAGTCGTCGCAGGTGGCTAAGTCGGGCGACACGAGCGTGGTCTCGGCCACGTCCTCGTCGTCAGAGAAGCGAATCTCGAAGGAGTCGAACTGCTCGAGCGGCACTTCCTTGATGTCGATCTCTTCCACGCGGGCCGCCGCCGGCGCGTTGTCGGACAGCTCCATGATGAACTCGTCCACCAGCTTGCTCTCGCCCTCGGCATGAATGTGCACGCCGTCGGTAGCGTTCAGCACCCACCCGTTGATCAGGTACTTCTTCGCCATTCGATACACGAAGGGACGGAAGCCGACCCCTTGCACAATGCCCTTAACCCAAATATCTACCGCATCGATCATGCCTGCTCCTTAGAAAACGAGTGTCGCAACATTCTACTACGGCCGCAAGCCGCCAACGCAGAAGGACGTGAGACAGTGCCCCGGAGGGGTGTGGGCTACGAGCGTTGATAGACGCGGCTGCGATGCTCGACGTTGAGGGCAAGAATAACGAGGCGATCGTCCTGTATGTCGCACAAAATGCGGTAGTCTCCCACGCGATACCGCCACTCATCGGCAAGCTGACCCTTCAGGGGTTTCCCCCAAGCCCGAGGATCAGAACAGCCGTCGAGATGCCGGTCAATCCACGAAAGAATAATTCGCCGTTGATTCGGATCGAGCTTCTGCAGCTGCTTGCGCACTCGAGAAGAATACTCAACCTGCCACATTAGCGAAGCCCGAACTCACGCATGATCTCGTCGTGGCTGTAAGTTGCCGGATCCGCGTCGAATTCCTTCTTAGCCGCCTTCCAGTCGCGCAAGTCGATGGCGTCCTCGATAACATCCAGGGCCGCACCGATCATGAACTGAGCCATAGACTGCCCCTGAGATGCGGCGTATTCAGCGATGAGCGTCTTCTGCCCCTCGTCGATGCGCATAGTATATGTGGTGCTCATGGTGGCTCCTTCCTAATGTATTTACAGTGTAACACATTCCCTAAGAGGAAGTGCCTTATTGGACGATTTCACCCTCTGTGCTGGAATCTGTTGCCTGATTGTTTTATACTCGGCCCGTATTTCCCCATAAGACGGCGAATGCACCGCCCATGGCGGCCGCAGCTTCGCCACAACGGTTGCAAAGGAAGTGACCCCATGGCACCCAGCTTTTCCGTGCCTGGCGGTATGCGGCATCGAGGGCGTGCGCCCCTCGCGACCGCCATGGCTCTGGCCCTCGCCTTCGGCCTCGTGCCAGGCTCAGCCCTTGCCGACACCGCCAGCGAGCCCGCTTCGGCATCTCCCGCCGACGAGGCTCAGAATGCGCAGACCCCCCCCCATCGACGTTTCTGACGTCTCTCTTCTGCCCGACCTTGCTCTAGGATCGGGCGACTCTCCTGTCGCGGAATCGCCCTTCGAAGCTTCCGCCACCTCCCTCACTCTTCCCCTTCGCCGTTCCACCTCCTCTGCCCCCGAAGTTACGGCAGCGTCTTCATCTGCGGAGGCCCCTCAAACATCGTCAACCGCCCCCAGCCCTCAAGCGCTCTCCGACACTGGGCTGACCATCAGCGGTGGCACCGAAAACACCGACTACACGATTAATGCCGCCGAAAAGAAGATCGTCATCACGTCTTCCAAAACGCTCACTGTAAGCGGCACCTCCCAGGGGTATACCTTGGAAATCGCAGCTGGCGTGCACGCAACTCTTGTCCTGGATAACGTAACTATTGCTTTCAGTCGCGATCTTATCGCTAGTCCCGATAAGGGGCGTATCCCCCTGAACATCGCAACGAACCTCATGGACACAGGAGGTACCGAACGCACAGAAGCGGCGACTGAGGGAAACCAGATCGCGAACAAAACCTCGCTACACCTGCTCTTGGCCGATGGAAGCACAAACACGCTCGTCGGCGGGACCGGCGCGCCAGGTCTACGGTGCGGAGAAGGCTCAATTCTCGTCATTGACGACTCCGTGGTGAACTACGACAAAAACGGAAACCACGTTACGCCTTTCGAAGGACGCGTGCCAGCTGACCTCACTTTGGGCAATGGCACTTCCATCAAAAAAGGTGACCCTCTCTACACGATGGACAGCGCTAACCCTGGCAAGCTTGTCAGCATGGGCGGAGCCGGTGGCGCAGGCATCGGATCAGCCCCTCACGAAAACGCTGGCGACATCACCATCGACGGCGGCGTGATTGAGGCACAGGCCTACGGGAACGACAATGCGGGCACCAACGAGTGGAATAAAACCGGCGCGGGAATTGGCGGAAGCTACGGAGGAGGCGGAACGTCTATCACCATTAACGGCGGTGTCGTACGCGCCGTCGGATCGTGCCACGGCGCAGGAATCGGGGCCGGGTGCACCAGCCTGCCAGCCAATACCACCAATAGCGTACCAGCTTACGATAAAGACATCCTACCCGGCATCATGCTCACCCGCGAATACAAAAACGGGCAGAGGTGCCGCGATATCACCGTCAATGGAGGAAACGTTGTTGCCCAGGGATTCGTGCACGGATTCGCGCTCGGCGATGGCTGCGGCGGCCAGTCCAGCCAGGGTCACGCCCTCACTATCACAGGAGGCAACATCGCTACAACGCGAGACACAACTAACAACGGCGTTGGCGGCAACGATGGAGGCGGCTACCTTGGCGCCAGCGGCCTCGATGTCATCGTTCAGGGCGGATCCTTCAACGTCCCCTATTTCGGCTTTACGACCAACCCTTCCACGACACAGGTCACTGACGGACGCGGCAACCCCCTCACCATGGTGGAGATCGATCTCGCCGGCTATGATGGGTTGGCCGGGGCCCAGCTGAAAAGCCTCACGGTTACCATCGACGGAGCCCCCATTACCGATGCCGAGGGCAATGCCCATCGCTACGGCCTGCCCTATGGCGTCGATTCCGCCAACAAAGTGTATTTCTGGCTGCCGGACACCGCCAACGGGAAAGAGGTCTCCATCAAGGATTTCGCCGTCTCTACTCTTAAACCCGACGGTAGTCGCGATGAGACCACTTCGGACTACCCCTTCGTCGTGCCCAACGCCGGCAACGGTGCCATCGCCAAGCGCTACGTGGAAATCAACATCGACGACTATGTGGCCAAGGTGCCCGATCTGCGCAACTTGCTCGTCAAGCGCTACGATGGCGTCCCCATCAGCCTGGACGATCAGTTCAAACAAACCGTCGCCGGCTTCAAGGTGCCCGCCGGCGAGCCCAAAGGCGAGGTGATCGACAACGCGGCCACCATGCATCTCAGCTCCCACCGTCTCACGGATCGCGACGGCAACGCGACCAATGAACCAGTGCAGCCTGGCGGCTCCTACGCCAATGCAGGAGCCTATGAGGTGATCATCGATTCCGACGAGTGGGCCGCTGATGTCAACTTCAGCCGGTCGTTCTGGGGCCACAAACTGTACCTTTCTTCGGCCATCGAACCTGCTGATTCGGAAGTTTCGGTTGTCACCCATACGCTGGACTACGGCAACGTGACCGGCACAGATCCTTCCAAGCTTTCCGCCGTGAATCTGACTGCCAACGTCATGCCACGCACCAAGCCTAGCGGAGACCTTCCCGCCGAGAAAACCACCTGCGCCTCGCCGGACGGGTTCCTCCAGTTCTTTGCCAATGGCGTGTCCGTGGGCGATCCCGTGGCCCTGCAGCCCGCAACAGACAAGACGCCTGAGGGCTACGCCTACAGCACCGCTTCCTACAGCTGGTCTGACTTCAAGCGCTACCAAATTCCGCGCAACCTGCAAGGCACCGTGATCATTCAGGGCAAGTATCTGGGCGGCACCAACTACAACCCCTCCGACGGGCTAAGCACGGAGATCCCTGCGGATGAGGCCAAGGACATTCCCTTCATCGACACACCCGAGGTGGTGGTAAAGCCGCAAAATCCCGACCCCGATGCTCCGCCTGTACCCGAGCTAAAGCCCGAAGGGCCGCCCACCGTAGGCCCACCCGATCCAGAGGCCGAGAACAAAGACCTCATTAACACCCTTCACTCCACAGTGCACGACCGCTACTCTATACCCGTCGACGAGAACGGTGCATCCCTTGGGCCCGATGATCTGCTGAAATGGGCCGAAGAGCGCTACGGCATTCCCGAAGGATGCACTTTGGAACCGGTCGTCCTCGAGAACCCCGACGGCACTCCAGCAAGCGAGATCGTCGTCTCCTCTCCGGGATCCTACGTAGTGCGCGTTCCCGTGAAAGACAGGGTCACGGGAAACACCACCACGATCGTAGTGGACTTCTCTGTCGTAAATCCGCCCCAGGTAGCGAAGCCCGAAGGGTCCGAAACGGATGAAAAGCGTCCGCTGCCCATCGACAAAGTGACCCATGAGCCAAATCAGGGAACGGTGCATGGGGAATCCTCCGACAGCGTCGAGCGCCCCGTGCGGCCCGGCGTCACTGACACTCCCGACAGCGTGAGGGACTGGATTGAGGACTATTACGATATCCCCGAGGGCAGCACCGTATCCACACCGGTGCTGAAGGACGAGCACGGCAACCCCGTGGATAGCATCGACGCAGGAACGCCTGGTCACTGGATCGTGGAGTTTACGGTCACCGACGAGCAGGGGAACACCTCTACCGTCACCGTCGACTACGTCATCAGTCCCGATACGGAACCCTAGCCCGACGCTCCTGGGAACGACGATTCTGGGGGCAATGGAGCCGACGACGGAAACGGGGATAGCGACAAAGACTCCGTCGCTGGTTCCGCAGACAATTCCGCTGGTACCGACAAGCAGAACTCCGGAGGCGACACGAAACCGAGCGACCTTCGCACCCGTCTCGCTCAAACCGGCGACCCGTGGATCGTGGGCTCGGTAGGAATTCTCGCAGCCGGCATCCTATCAGCCGCGACTCTCGCCCTAGCCCGACGCCGCACATCTCGCTAGCTCGTAGGCCGCCGCCCCATCGGGGCGGCGGCCGTAACAGGGTAACGCGAACCACATCGGGTAGCGCGGGAGGGCGGGGCGTTCGTCGGCGATCCTCTCTGAACACCAAATTGAAAAAGGCGACCGAAGGTCGCCAAGTAAATGCATGAGGGAGCGGAGCGCCTGAGCCGAAGGCGAACAGCGGAGCGGGAGGAGCGACGATGAATGCGCCGCCCTCCCGCGCGGACGAGCGAGCTAAAGTTGGGCGCCTTCGAGGGAGTCGGCGGTGCTGGACTCGGTTTCGCCTTGGGGGGCGGGGTCTACGGATTCCACCACGGCGGTTGCCTCCGCGGCGCCCGTCTCTGCTTCTTCGGCATCCTCGGCAGCGGCAGCCGCCTCGGCCAGGGCTCGGTCGGTGAGGATGTCGGCAATCACGTCGTCGACCACCTGGGCCAACAACCGCAACGTCACGCCGGAGTTGTCGGGCAGATGCAGGTGCACGACGCGGCGCCCGCGCTTGGCCAGCGTCACCAGGTCGCCGGCGGCCTGGGCCTTCGCCAGCGTTCCCAGACTGGGGGCCGTGGCGCCCTCGGGCAGCGCGATGTCTTTCAGCTCGTCAGCCGACAGAATAAGGAACACGCCCATGTTCGGGCCGCCCTTCTGCAGCTGGCCGGTAGAGTGCAGGTAGCGCGGGCCCACCTCCAGGCACGACACAACGCCGAAGGACTCGGCCACGCCGTGGCGCATCTGCTCGATGGCCTCGCGACGCCCCTCGCCCGTGAACGGCAGAAACGCGTTCAGCGCGAAGAAGTCGCCAGGCTGGATAGACGACAGCAGCGCGTAAAGCGTCTCGTGCAAATCCTCGCAGCCCTCGAAGGCCGGCGCGTACGTAACTTCCACCGTGCCCATGTCCACCTCGTTGGTGAACACCTCGGTGAAGTTCGGCTCCGGCTGGCCGTTCTCCAGAATCTCCAGCACCTCGGCCTTGGCGGAGGCCACGTCGGGCTGGTCGAAGGGGCTCACCTGCATGAGGTAGCCGCACATGGCGATGGCGTACTCCCACATAACGAAGTGCTCGGCCAGCTCGGCCACCGTATCGATACGGTAGTTCATGCGCGGAATGGCCGGGTCGATGTAGGCGAGCGACATCTCGAAGTTGCGGCGCTCGTCCCACAGGTCGGTCTGGGTCTGGTACATGATGATGGACCGGTCGCCCGGATCCTCGGTCAAGAGCAGCGAGTCGATCTCGATGTTCGGCAGGATGCCCTGGCCCTCCTTGCCGAGCGATTCCGCCACCAGCTGCTCGATCCACAGACCCAGCACGCGCCCGCGCTTCGGCGTGAGGAACGAGAACTTATTGCGGCCCTTCAGATAATTGTCGTACAGAAACGCCGCCAGGTTGATGGCCGGGTTGTCGATGGCGTCCTCCGAGCAGGCCTCCTCGGCCGCCCGCGCATGGGCCATGAACTCTTCCATATCGATGCCCGCCAGGGCCGCCGGCACGAGCCCGAACACCGACAGGGCCGAGAAGCGCCCACCCACCGTGGGCTCGCCGGAGAACACCGCGCGCCAGCCCTCTTCACGGGCCATCTTCTCCAGGTCGGAGCCCGGGTCGGTAATGGCCACCAGATGCTTCACCGCATGATCGCCCAGCTCTTTCTCGAACGAGGCGCGCACCGCCTCCAGCAGCATGCGCGGCTCGATGGTGCCGCCGCTTTTCGAGGAGATGATGACGAGCGTGCGGTGCGGGTCGCAAATGGTGAGCATCTCGCGCACGCGCACGGGGGAATCGGAATCGAGCGTGCGGAACTTCACGCGGGTGGAATCGTGCTTGTTGTACTTGGTGATGGTCATGGGCGCCTGGGTGGAACCGCCCTGGCCGATAAGCAAAATAGTGTCGAGCCCGGCTTCCACCACCTCATCGGCGAAGGCCTGGATATCGGCCAGATCGCACGGCGGGTTCGTGGCCAAATCGGCCCAGCCCATATAGTCGGCCGCGCAGGCCTGGGCGTCTTCGGAAAAATCGTACAGCGTCGCGTCTTTGGCGTGAATGCGACTCGCCGCATGGGCCTTCACCAGCGTTTTGGCCGCTGGATACATCTTCTCGATATCTGCGGAGAGCATAGGCTTCCTTTTCCTCGGGGATATGCCAGCCGAAACGAAAGCGGGCCGCACCTCCTCAGCCGCGGCCGCGCTCGTTAACTTGTTCGAAACATTTTACCAAAGGGCGCCCGTGCGCAAAGGTTGCTGCGCAGAACCCCACAGCCTTGTGGCGGTTCTATGGACGAGGGCCCCCTACGCCGCCTTGGCCGCCTTCTTCGCCTTGCGGGCGTAGGCGCGCTTCTGCATGGCGTCCACGCAGGTGGCCACGGCCGCGTCGCCGGTGACGTTCACCGTGGTGCGCATCATGTCGAGGATGCGGTCCACGCCGGCCACGAGCGCCACGCCCTCCACCGGCAGCCCCACCGACTGCAGCACCATGGCGAGCATGATCATGCCGCTCCCGGGTACGCCGGCGGTGCCGATGGAGGCGAGTACGGCGGTCATCACGATGGTGAACTGCTGGCCGATGGTAAGGTCGATGCCGAACACCTGGGCGATGAAGATGGCGCAGACGCCCTGGTAGATGGCGGTGCCGTCCATGTTGATGGTGGCGCCCAGCGGCAGCACGAAGGACGTGACCTCCTTCGACACGCCCAGCTTCTCGGTGCATTCCATGTTGATGGGCAGCGTGCCCACCGAGGAGGCCGAGGCGAAGGCGAAGCCGATGACGGGCATCTCGCCCTTCAGGAACTTCAGCGGGCTCATGCGGGCGAACACCTTGATGATGCCCGAGTACACCAGCGCAATTTGGCAGATCATGGCCAGATAGGCCACCACGATGAGCCACAGCAGGGGCCGCAGCACATCGATGCCGTTGTTGGCGATGACGGGGCAGATGAGCCCGAACACGCCGAAGGGCGCCACGAGGATGATGCCTCGCATGATGGCGATGCACACCTCGGACAGCGAGTTGCAGATGTCGATGACCGGCTTGGCCTTCTTCCCCGCGGCAATCATGCCGAAGCCGAACACCACGGCGATGACGATAACCTGCAGCATGGTGGCATCGGCCATGGGCTGGAAGAAGTTGCTCGGGAAGATGTTCACGATGGTGTCGATGAACGACGGCGGATCGGTGGCCTCGTAGGAGAGGTCCTGGGCTTCCATGGTGTAGCCGGCGCCCACGTTCATCACGTTGGCGAACACGAGGCCCAGCGTGACGGCGCAGGCGGTGGTGACCAGGTAGAACAGGATGGTCTTGCCGCCGATGGCGCCCACTTTCTTCACGTCGTCGAGCGACACGACGCCGGCGATGATGGAGAACAGCACGAGCGGCACGACGATCATCTTGATGAGGTTCAAGAAGATGGTGCCGAAGGGCTTGATGTAGGTGTCGGCGATATCCGGCGCCCCTTGCAGCGCCATGCCTACCAGCACGCCCAAAATGAGAGCGATGAAAATCCAGGTGGTCAGCGAGAGCCGCTTGAACCAAGGCTTCGGCTTCTGGCTGCCGGAGGTATCCCCCGTCTCCGGAGCCAATGTGGTCGTCTGATCGCTCATAGGCGCGCGTCCTTTCCCCAAACCGTGTTTGTGGAGCCATTATAAGCAATCGCGCCGGCAAATTCGACCGACGCCCGGCAGCAAAAGCATAGCTACGCGGGCATGAGTTCCCGCAGGGGCCCGCACGGCCCCCACGCGCAACCTAACGGGCGCTCAACAAAGTGACAATAAGTAGAGACAAATCGGCTTTCAGCAGGCATAATAGGCGGAACGCAATCAAGTGGGTGAGAGACACTTGGGGGAAACGAGCCCGCAGGGGCGAGAAAGCTGAAAGGATCGCACTATGAAGCGCGAAGAAATCGTAGCGGCGGCCGAATCTTATTGGGACGCGAACCGCGATGCCATTGTGGCCGACATTGCGAAACTGGTGGAAATTCCGAGCACCGAGGACCTGGCGGCGGCCGCGCCCGGCGCGCCCTACGGCCCCGGGCCCGCCCAAGCGCTGGCCAAGGCGCTGGAAATTGCCGAGGGCATGGGCTTTTCTGCCACGAACTGCGAGGGGCATGTGGGCTTTGCCGACCTGCCCGGCGACACGGAAACCCAAATCGGCATCATCGGCCACATGGACGTCGTGCCCGCCGGCCCCGGGTGGACCTTCGAGCCCTTCCAGGTGACGGAAAAGGACGGCTTCCTCATGGGCCGCGGCTGCCTCGATGACAAGGGGCCGTCCATGGTGGCGCTGCATGCGGTGAAGTGCCTCGAGGGGCTCAACGTGGCGCGCCCCTACACCGTGCGCTTCATCTTCGGCGCCAACGAGGAAACCTCTATGGCCGACGTGACCTACTACCGCGAGCGCTACGCCGACCCGGCCTTCCTGTTCACGCCCGATGCCGACTTCCCCGTCTGCTACGGCGAGAAGGGCGGCTTCGACGGGCGCATCACGAGCCCCACGATCATCGACCCGGTGATCCTCGAGTTCGACGGCGGCGGCGCCACCAACGCGGTACCCGGCAGCGCCACGGCCCTCGTGCGCGGCGACATCGACGCGCTGCCCCAGGCCGACCGCCTCACCATTGCGGGCCTCGGCGACGGGCTCGTGCGCATTACCGCCGAGGGCGTCACGGCCCACGCGGCGTGGCCCGAGCGCGGCATGTCGGCCATCAAGCTCATTGTCGATTACCTGCTGGAAAACGGCCTGTGCAACCAGCAGGAGCGCGAGTTTTTGGAGCTCGACCAGAAGCTCGTGAGCGCCACCGACGGCTCGGGCGTGGGCATTGCCACCGCCGACGAGTACTTCGGCCCGCTGACCGTGGTGGGCGGCACCATCCACATCGACAACTGCCACCTCATCCAAACCATGGACAGCCGCTTCCCCACCTCCATCACCGCCGACGAGATCATCGCGGCCATGACGAAGCTCACCGACGCCATCGGCGGCACCTTCGAGAACACCCTGCTCATGGAGCCCTTCCTCGTGAAGCCCGACGACAAGGAAATTCAGGTGCTTCAGGATGCCTTCCAGTTCGTCACCGGCGACACCGAGCACAAGCCCTTCACCATCGGCGGCGGCACCTACGCCCGCGAGTTCGCGAAGGGCGCCTCGTTCGGCGTGAACATGCCCTGGATTGAGAACCCGCAGTGGGTCGGCGGCGAGCACGGCCCCGATGAGGGCGTGTCCGAGGAGCTGCTGAAGACTTCCTTCGTCATTTACGTGCTGGCCCTGGCCGAGCTGCAGGCGCTCGACCTGAGCTAGGATTCCGCGCTGCTCACTTGAGAGGGCGCAGGTTCCCCGCGGGCCTGCGCCCTCTCTGTTGTTCCAGCCGCCTTCCACCGGCAGCCCTCGCCGCTCCGTCATCGGGGAAAACAATGGGCCTTAGAAAACAGACCGTGGTTTATTCTTGCGGGTTCATGACGGCACGTCAGGTGTGCTATAGAATAGGGCGAAGCAATACCGAGGTCATATTGGAGGACGACGTGCTAAACGCAATTATCGTTGACGACGAGGCGCCTGCCCGTTCCGAACTGCGCTTTCTCCTCGATGAGGTTGGCGGGGTCGAAGTGACGGCCGAAGCTGCCAACGTGCGCGAGGCCATTGAGAAGCTGAAGGAGTACCCCTGCGACGTCATGTTCATGGATGTGAACATGCCCGAGGCCACCGGCCTGCAGCTCGCCGAGGCCCTGCAGCACCTGAAGTTCCCGCCCGCGGTGGTGTTCGTGACCGCCTACAGCGAGCATGCCATCGACGCGTTCAAGGTGAGCGCCATCGACTACCTGGTGAAGCCCGTGGAAACCGAGCGCCTGGCCCAGGCCATCGCCCGCGTGCGCGAGCAGGTGGCCCTGCACCTGCAGGCCCACAAGTCCGAGCGCATTCCCGTGGAGAAGGGCGGCAAGAAGATCCTCATCGGCATCGACAAGATCCGCTTCGTCATGGCCCGCGACGACTACGCCTACCTGCAGACCGACACCGACCGCTACTTCAGCACCGTGAGCCTGGCTCAGCTGGAGAAGCGCCTCGATGGCCACGGGTTCTTCCGCGTGCACCGCGGCTACCTGGTGAACCTGTCCATGGTCGAGGAGATCGAATCGGTTTCCGGCGGCACCCTGCTGCTCACCCTGAACGGCGTCGAGGAAAAAATCCCCGTCTCCCGCCGCCGCGTGAGCTCCCTGAAAAAGGCGCTGAACCTGTAAAAAGCGCCCCCAAGCACGACCTCCCAAAGCCCGGCCCCGCCGCCGGGCTTTTCTATGCCCTCCGTCCCCTCAGGGAAACCCCTCCGTAGGGCAAGGGCCATGCCCTTGCCGCCCGACCCTTCCACTCCTCCGTAGGGCAAGAGCTCTGCCCTTGCCTCCCGCCCTTTTCTGCCGCTTTGCTGCAACTTCTCGGGTACAATGGTCTAAAAATTTTTCCGAATAGAAAGAACTGGTGTACTTATTATGCCAACCGAAGAGCTGCTGTCCGTGGAAGATGCTGCGGATAAGCTGGGGGTAACGAAGCAGACGGTTACGCGGCTTATTCGCGAGGAGAAAATGCCGGCCCAGAAGGTAGGCAATCAGTGGGTGCTCTACGCCAAGGCGCTTCAAGCGTACTTGGATGAGAACAACCTCGTACCCGAGCCGAAAGACCATGGGCGCGTTAGCGACGACATACCCGACATCGTCGCGCTCAGTTTCTTCTCCGGTGCCCTTGGCCTCGATCTGGGCATGGAGGAAGCTGGTATCAGCCCGGTTCTCTACTGCGAGAACGACCGCAAGTGTCGGATGACCATCCAGGCGTGCCGGCCCGACGTGGCGCTCATCGGCGACATCAACGAGTACACGGCGGCCGATATCCTCAAGCAGGCGGGGCTGCCCGAGGGGGCGCATGTCGATGTTATGTTCGGCGGGCCGCCCTGCCAGGCCTTCAGCACGGCGGGCGCTCGCCGCGCCTTCGACGATGCCCGGGGCAACGTGTTTTTGAAATACCTGGAACTGGCGGCGGAAATTCGCCCGACCTACCTGGTCATCGAGAACGTACGCGGGCTACTTTCTACCCCCTACCCGCTTGAGGAAGGCGGCCCATCCGTGAAGGGGGGCGCCCTGCGGCTCATTCTGAAACATTTGGAAGAGGCTGGCTACACCGTGGCGTTCAACTTGTACAACGCCGCCAACTTTGGCGCGCCGCAGATTCGCGAGCGCGTCGTGCTCATCGCAAAACGGGGCAGCGAGAAGGTGCCCTACCTCACTCCCACCCATAGCGGCAACCCCGAGGACGGCCTGCTGCCTTGGCGCACCTTCCGCGAGGCGGTCGAAGGCCTCGACCCCGAAGACGCCCACCACAGCGACTTCCCGGCGAAACGCCTGAAGTACTTCGAGATGCTCTCGGAAGGCCAGTATTGGAAGTACCTGCCCGAGCCGATGCAGCGTGAAGCCATGGGGAAGGCCTACGACTTGGGCGGCGGCAAGACAGGCTTCTATCGACGCATCTGGTTCGACCGCCCGTGCCCCACCCTGGTTACGAGTCCCACCATGCCCGCGACCGACCTATGTCACCCCACCGAGAACCGTCCCCTTTCCGTGGAGGAGTACAAGCGTGTGCAGGAGTTCCCCGACGATTGGCGTATCTGTGGCGATGTGATGGATCAGTACAAGCAAATCGGCAATGCCGTGCCCGTGGCCCTGGGGCGAGCTATCGGCCGCGCGCTACTCGACGACATGAACGGCACCGCCCCCGACCCGCGCTTCGAAAGCTTCCGCCACTCCCGCTACCGCCGCACCAGCGACGAAACCTGGCAACAGGGCACCCTCTAGAAAAAGAGCCGCTTCAGCGCCACCACCGAGTTCATGGAACCGTCAAGACCGTGTTCGGCCAGCGCAGCCCGCATCTCTTCTTGAAGACGCGCAAGACATTCCTCCCGGGCTGCGCGCACGTCGCCTGTATGGATGAGGGTCACGTCATCGATGAGGCCCTCAACGGAATCGTAGCCCGTCAGCCACTGCCAGAAGGCGGCGCCGGTAAGGTAACGATACTGGAAGCCGGCGATATCCCGGTTGGCCATATCTCGCTCGGAAGGCTCATAGGTGCGCACCTCGTCGACTGCCTTCTTGTCGCGAAGAACGCAGAAGGCCGCGCGCACCTCCTGGTTGCTTGCCCGGCGAAAGCGGCGCTGGGCCTCGCACTTGTCCTTCAGCTCGCGCAGCTCCTGGGGAAACGACGAGGAGTTCGTCGTGTTGGTCTGGGACTTCAGCTCGCATACGTATAAGGCGCCGTCACGCACCGTCATCATATCGCCGGTATCCAGGGTGTCCGACGAAATAGCTGCGACCACCGCCTGCCAGGTGTTTCCTATGACTGTTTCCTCGCTCGAGCTTTCGCAAGCATGGAACGCCTCGGTCACGAATTCCTCGGCCGAGGTCACACCGCGGGCTGCGAACATGATGATGTCCTTGGCAAGCAGCTTCTTGAGGTTCAATTTGGAAGGGTCGCGATAGTACGCCGTCCGCTTAGCTGCAAACTCGTCAAGAAACCGATAAGCCGTAGCCCGCCGAACATCCACACCCTCCTGTGCCTCCCCAGAAAGCGCCTCAAACCCAACCCGAACCCCTGCCTCGCTAGAAACAATCATCTTTTCCTCCATTCCCATTTTTCAAGGCAGTATACCCCAGCGCACAAAAGCGCCCCTCGGCAATGGCTGGGCCGGGGGCGCTACTGTGAAAGAGTGGGCTGTTGTTAGGCGATGGGGTCTTCGCCGAGGTCGCCGTTGCTTAGGGTGTCGAGATCCTCAAGCAGGTCGTGGCCGTTGGGGCCTTGGCCTTCGTGGGGCTCGCCGGAGAGCAGGGCGTCGAAGTCGGCGTCGTCCAGACTCATGTTGGCCTCGATGCGGGCGGTGTAGTTGCCTTCCGCATCCAGGTCGATGAGCACGTGGCTGCGATCATGCAGCTGACCGTTGATGACCTTCTCGGCAATGCGGTCCACCACTTCGCGCTGAATGAGGCGCTTGAGCGGACGGGCACCGTAGACCGGGTCGTAGCCGTCGATGGCCAAATGCTCCATGGCCGCAGGCGTTACGTCCAGCGTGATGCGGCGCGCCTGCAGACGGTCGCGCACTTCCTCGAGCTGCAGGTCCACAATGGGCTCGATAGCCGAGATGGACAGCTCGTTGAAGGTGATCACGTCGTCGATACGGTTCAGGAACTCGGGGCGGAACGTGGTGGAAAGCGCGTCCTGGATCTTGTTCGTGAATTCCTGCATACGCTTTGCCGCCTGCTCCGGCGTCATGTTCATCATCTTCTCGGCCATCTCGCCCATGGTCTCGCCGCCCGTGGCCTGGGCCTCGTCAAAGGCGCGGCCCTCGGCAGCGTGTTCGCGGATGATCTGGCTTCCCACGTTGGAAGTCATGATGATGATGGTGTTCTTGAAGTTCACCACACGGCCCTGGCCGTCGGTGAGCCGCCCGTCATCGAGCACCTGCAGCAAGATGTTGAAGACGTCGGGGTGAGCCTTCTCCATCTCGTCGAGCAGCACAACGCAGTAGGGGTTGCGGCGCACGGCCTCGGTCAGCTGACCGCCCTCGTCGTAGCCCACGTATCCCGGAGGCGCTCCGATCAGGCGCTGCACGGAGAACTTCTCCATGTACTCGGACATGTCGATGCGCACCATGGCCTTCTCGGAGTCGAACAAGTACTCGGCCAGCGTCTTCGCCAGCTCGGTCTTGCCCACGCCCGTGGGGCCCAGGAACAGGAAGGAACCGATGGGGCGGTTCGGGTCGGACAGGCCCGCACGGTTGCGGCGGATGGCGCCGGCCACCACACCCACGGCCTCGTCCTGGCCGATGACGCGACCCTTGAGGACTTCCTCCAGGTCAACAAGCTTTTCCATCTCGCCCTGCATCATCTTCGCCACGGGAATGCCCGTCCAAGCGGCCACCACCGAGGCAATCTCCTCCTCGGAGACCTCTTCCTTCAGGATGGCGCCGTCCTGCTGCTTCAGCTTCACGGCTTCCTCGGCGGCGTGCAGCTGCTGCTGCAGGCCCGGGATGCGCGAGTAGCGAATCTCGGAGGCCAGCTGCAGGTTGCCCTCGCGGGTGGCGCGCTCCTCGTCGAGCTGGGCGCTTTCCAGCTCGGCTTTGAGGTTCTGCACGTCGACGATGGCGTCCTTCTCGTTCTGCCACTCGGCCTTCTGGGCATCGAGAGACTCCTGAGCTGCGGCAATATCGTGGCGCAGCTTCTCCAGGCGTTCCTTGGAAGCGTCGTCGGACTCCTTCATGAGCGCCTGCTCCTCGATTTGCATCTGGATGAGCTTGCGCTCGGCGGCATCCACCTCTTCCGGCATGGAGTCGATCTCGATGCGCAGGCGGCTGGCCGCCTCGTCCATGAGGTCGATAGCCTTGTCGGGCAGGAAGCGGTCGGTGATGTAGCGGTCGGAAAGCTCGGCCGCGCTGACGATGGCACCGTCGGTGATGCGCACGCCGTGGTGGATCTCGTACTTCTCTTTCAGGCCACGCAGGATGGCGATGGTGTCCTCAACGGTAGGCTCGCTGACCATGACCGTCTGGAAGCGGCGCTCCAAGGCGGCATCCTTCTCGATGTACTTGCGGTACTCGTCGAGCGTAGTGGCGCCAATGGCGCGCAGCTCGCCGCGGGCCAGGGCGGGCTTCAGCATGTTGCCCGCATCGAGCGACGAATCGCCGCCGGCACCGGCACCCACGATGGTGTGCAGCTCGTCGATGAACAGGATGATGTTGCCGTCGGCTTCCTTCACCTCGCGCAGCACGTTCTTCAAACGGTCCTCGAACTCGCCGCGGTACTTCGCGCCGGCCATCATGGCGCCCAGGTCGAGCGACACGATTTCGCGGTCCTTCAGGCTGGAGGGCACGTCGCCGGCCACGATACGCTGGGCCAGGCCCTCGACGATGGCCGTTTTGCCGGTGCCGGGCTCGCCGATGAGCACCGGGTTGTTCTTGGTGCGGCGCGAAAGCACCTGGATGGTGCGGCGGATTTCCTCATTGCGGCCGATGACCGGGTCCAGCTTGCCCTCGCGGGCCTTCTGAGTGAGGTTCTCGCCGTACTGCTCGAGCGCCTCGAACTGCGTCTTGTCGGTCTGCGAGGTAACGCGGGTGTCGCCGCGCAGGCTCTCGTAGGCCGCCTCGATGTTCTTGCGGGTGACGCCGGCCGTGGTAAGAATGCGGCCCGCGGCGCCCTTGTCCTCGGACAGGGCGATGAGCAAATGCTCGCTCGTGGCGTAGGAATCGCCCAGCTTCTCGGCGATCTTCACCGCGTTGTCGATGACCTTGATGAGGTCTTGGCCGGGAATGGCCATGGGGGTGGCGCCGGTCTGCTTCGGCATCTTGGCGATCTCGTCGCTGACGTTCTGCGCCAGCCACACCGGATCGGCGCCGATGCGCTTGATGATGGCGGCGAGGTTGTTCTCGTCGGAATCGAGCAGCGCCTTCAGCAAGTGAATGGGCTCGATGACGGCGGCGTCGGCCTCTCCGGCCACGCCCATGGCGGCCTGAAACGCCTCCTGCGCCGTCACCGCCAATTTATCTAGTCTCATATATATCTCCTTCTCGAAAGTCCTTGGGGGGGGGCGAAGCCGCCGGGTATTCCGATTCGCTCAGACAGTCCTCACTTTGTGAAACAGCCCACTGGGCTGTTTCAGTCGCTGTGGAACTCGCTCGGTCGAAACACCCGGCGTCTTCGCCGGACTCAACCTTTGCTAAGGTAAGCGACGGGTCGGCGTTACGTGGACGATGGTGCCGATGGTCGCGCGGGTTTCCAGTTCTCGGACGCGATCGGCCAAGCGGCGCACGCGGGCGTGCAAATCTTCCACTTCGGCCTCGCGGTCGTTTAGCCGGCCCTGTAGATCGAGAATGCGGGTGACGCCGGCGAGGTTGATGCCCTCGCTCGTCAGCTCGTTGATCAGGTTGAGCCGGTCGATGTCGGCCTGGGAGTACATGCGGGTGTTGCCGCCGGTTCGCTGGGGCGTGACCAGGCCCTTCTGCTCGTAGGAGCGTAGGGTCTGCGGATGCACGCCGGCCAGTTCCGCAGCGATGCTGATCATGTACAGCGGCCGGTTGCGATCGTCTACTGCCATGGCCGCTTCTCCTCCTCACTGGCTGCGAGGAAGTCCTCCATGGCCTTCTTCTGCTCGTCGTTCATGTCGGTGGGCACGTCGACCTTGATCACGATCTTCAAGTTGCCGAACTGCCCCTTGTTCTTCAGGTCGGGCGCGCCCTTGCCCTTGATGGTAAGCACCTTGCCATCTTGGGTACCGGCGGGCACCTTCACCTTGATCTTCTTGCCGTCGGGCGTGGGCACCACGATAGAGGCGCCGAGTGCTGCCTCGGCCACGTTCACCGGCAGCTCCACCACCACATCGGCCTTCTCGCGGCTGAAGTAGGGGTGGGCGTCGATCTTCGTGGTGATGAGCAGGTCGCCCGCAGGACCGCCATTGTCACCCGGGGCACCTTGCCCCTTCAAGCGCACGCGGCCGCCGTCGACGGCGCCGGCGGGCACCTTCACCGTATGGGTGTCGGCCTCGCCCTTGCCGGGAATGCGCACGGTGATCTTCTTCTCCGTGCCGTTCATGGCCTCGTCGAAGGTCACGTTGAGCGTGACCTTCATGTCCTGGCCCTTGCGGGGCTGCGGTTGGCCGCCGAAGCCGCCGCCGAAGTCCCAATTGCTTCCAAACGCACCTTCGCCGTGGCGGATGCTCTCCAGAATGTCGGCCCAGCTGCCGCCGAAGCCGCCGCCAGCGCCACCGCCGTAGCCACCGCCTCCGCCGAAGATATCCTCGACGTTGAAGCCCTGGCCACCGCCCCATCCATGGGGAATCTGGTTCTCGTTCGCGGTGCCGTACTGGTCGTAGAGCTCGCGCTTCTTGTCGTCGCTCAGCACCTCGTAGGCTTCGTTGAGCTCCTTGAACTTGGCCTCGTCGCCGCCGGCATCGGGGTGATGCTTGCGGGCCAGCTTGCGAAACGCCTTCTTGATCTCGTCGGCCGTGGCGGTGCGCGGAACGCCTAGCGTTTTGTAATAATCAGGCGTGGACGCCATTCGTTCCACCTCCGTTACTTTTCATCTATCGAATACAAGGGCGCACCGTAAAAGTGCGCCCCGATCAGTCTTACTCTTCCGTGTCCTCAGGCTTTTCCCGCTTCGGGCCGCCCGTGGTGATGGTTACCATGGCGGGCCTGAGCACCTTGTCGCCCATGCGGTATCCCAGCTGGTATACCTGGGAGACCGTCTCGTCGGGAACGCTCGGGTCGTCCACAGTTCCCACGGCTTGGCAGGCCAAGGCGTCGAACGCCTCGCCGGCCGGGTCGATCACCGCAAGACCGCCTTTGGCCAGGGTGTCGATGAGCTTCGTCTGCACGGCCTTCACGCCGCCCAGAAGCCCGGTCTCGCCGTTCTGCTCGGCGTAGTCCACCGTGCGAACGAAATCATCGAGCACCGGAAGCAGGCTTTCCATGAGCTTCTCGGTGGCGCGGGCCTTCTCGGCCTCGCGCTGCTCGCCCATGCGGCGGCGGTAGGTGTCCCACTCGGCGTGCAGGCGCACGTACTTGTCCTGCCAGTCGGCGGCTTCCGCCTTGGCAGCGGCCACCGCATCGGATTCCTCGATCACGCCGGCCACGGCTTCGGCAGCGGCGCGCTCGAGCTCGTCGTCGAGCTTGCCGGCCTCGTTGGCCTCGATGACCTCGGCGTCGGCGACCACTTCAGCGTCGTGCGCGCCTTCGCCGGCGGCCACGGAGGCCGCCGCCTCAGCGGCAGCCTCCATATCGGCAGGGGTAGAAGAGGCGACTTTGTCCTTATCGGGCGTCGTCATCGTTCTTACTTCCCTTCGTTCTCGTCGTCGACGACCTCGTAGTCGGCCTCGATGGTGTCATCGGCCGGAGCCGTCTCGGCAGCGGCGGCCTGAGCACCCGCGGCGGCACCCTCGGTGGAGTACACAACCTCGGCGAGCTTGTAGCCAGCCTGCTGGATCTTCTCGGTAGCCGCCTTGATGGCGTCGAGATCGGTGCCCTCAAGAGCGCTCTTGGTCTCGGCGATGGCCTCCTCGGCCTGGGTCTTGGCGTCGGCCGGCACCTTGTCGCCCAGCTCGTCCAGCGTCTGCTGGGTGGCGTTCACCAGAGCGTCGGCGTTGTTGCGCACCTCGGCCTCTTCCTTGCGAGCGGCATCCTCTTCGGCGTGCTGCTCGGCGTCCTTCACCATGCGATCGACTTCGTCGTCGGACAGGGCGGTGGAGCCGGAAATGGTGATCTGCTGCTGCTTGCCCGTGCCCAGATCCTTAGCGGACACGTTCACGATGCCGTTGGCGTCGATGTCGAAGGTAACCTCGATCTGCGGCACGCCACGGCGGGCAGCCGGAATGCCGGTGAGCTGGAAACGGCCGAGCGTCTTGTTGCCCGCGGCCATCTCGCGCTCGCCCTGCAGGACGTGCACCTCAACGGAGGTCTGGTTGTCGGCCGCCGTGGAGTAGATTTCCGTCTTGCGGGTCGGGATGGTGGTGTTGCGCTCGATCATCTTGGTCATCACGCCACCCATGGTCTCAACGCCCAGGGACAGCGGAGTAACGTCGAGCAGCAGGATGCCCTGCACGTCGCCGGCGAGCACGCCGCCCTGAACGGCAGCGCCCATGGCCACCACTTCGTCCGGGTTCACGGACATGTTCGGGGCCTTGCCGGTGAGCTGCTTCACCAGCTCCTGCACGGCCGGCATACGGGTGGAGCCGCCGACCAGGATAACCTCGTCGACCTCGCCCATCTTCAGGCCGGCGTCCTTCAGCGCCTGCTCGACCGGCTTCTTGCAGCGGTCCAGCAGATCCTTCGTGATGCGCTCGAACTCGGCGCGGGTGAGCGTGAGGTCCAGGTGCTTCGGGCCGGAGGCGTCAGCGGTGATGAAGGGCAGGTTGATGTTGGTCTGCGTGGTGGAGGACAGCTCCATCTTGGCCTTCTCGGCCGCTTCCTTCAGACGCTGCAGGGCCATGGGGTCCTTGCGCAGGTCGATGCCGTTCTCGGCCTGGAACTTGTCAGCCATCCAGTCGATGATGCGCTGGTCCCAGTCGTCGCCGCCCAGGTGGTTGTCGCCAGCGGTGGAGGCTACCTCGAACACGCCGTCGCCGAGCTCCAGCACCGACACGTCGAAGGTGCCGCCGCCCAGATCGAAGACGAGGATCTTCTCGTCGTGATCGACCTTGTCAAGGCCGTAGGCCAAAGCCGCAGCCGTCGGCTCGTTGATGATACGCAGAACCTCGAGGCCCGCGATCTTGCCCGCATCCTTGGTGGCCTGGCGCTGAGCGTCATTGAAGTAGGCCGGCACGGTGATGACGGCCTGGGTGATGGGCTGGCCCACCTGCTTCTCCGCATCGGTCTTCAGCTTCTGAAGCACCATGGCGGAAATCTCCTCGGGGGTGTAGTCCTTGCCGTCGATGTCGATGACGGCGCGGCCGTCCTTGCCCTTCTGCACCTTGTAGGAGACGGTCTTCTGCTCCTCGGGGGTCTCGTCGAAGGAGCGGCCGATGAAGCGCTTCACGGAGGAAACGGTGTTCTCCGGATTGGTGACGGCCTGGTTCTTCGCGGCCTTGCCGACGACGCGCTCGCCGTCCTTGCGGAAGCCCTCGACCGACGGGGTGGTGCGGTCGCCCTCGGCGTTCACCAGGATTTCAGGCTCGGAGCCCTCCATGACCGCCATGGCGGAGTTGGTAGTGCCCAAGTCAATTCCAAGAATCTTAGCCATTGTGTAATGCCTCGCTTTCACAGTTTCGCATACAGATGAATGATGTTGAAGCGCAGTATAAAACCTGAGTCTCATACTGTCAAGTTTCCTCAACGTCATTCAGTGAGAAAGACTCACTTCGTCGCACGATACGCTCTTTTATGAGCCAGTTTGGTGGCAGCCCTTTTCTGTTGCCAAACGAAAACTCATACGTCACCTGCGGTAACGCAAGTAAAGTTGAGCAGGCAAGACTCAACTTCTCTCTCAGCCTATCGCAGAGAAATTGTGCGCAACTTATGTCTATGATCTTGCTAGTCATCTTGAGGCAGTATCGCGGGGCGGTCTCGTTCTGGGGGAAGTCGGGACCCCCTAAGCCTTCTGTGGGGCAATTACGTTGGCGACAGGAGCATCGTTAGTTTTAATGCAAACTGGAAACGATGCTGCCGATAACGAACCCGAGAGCGAGGGCAACGGCGGCTCCTGCCAACACCTTCACCACGTTTGCAACCCACGGGTGCTTTCTCGAGAAGGCATCGGGGTTGAGGTGCGCGATCGCCTCGGGGTCCTCGCCGTCCATGAAGGCGCTGATCTCGCGGAACGTGACGAGGTCGTGATCCTTCTTCAGCTTCTCGACGCGACAGGCGCACACCATGGCCAGCGCGGCGCACAGGGCGAAAAGCGCCATCCCCACAACCACGCCCCGGGTGAGCCACGGCACCGCCGCCACCGGCTCGTCCCAGATGAGGTCCCAGCCCACCAGGCAGGCGACCCCGGCAAGCAGAAGCCCGACCATCCCGATGGAAAGGCGCTCCATCCTCACCGCATCCTTAACGATAGTCTCTTTCATGGTTTCCACGTCTCCTTTCACAAGCGAATCGATGGAGACGCCGAACAGATTGCTCAGCAGCAGAAGCGACTGCACATCC